>JANSYI010000024.1 GCA_024742475.1 bacterium
CCTCTCGGGTCCGTTCCTGCCGACGGGATGCAAAGCGTTACCGCCTTGCGAATCCCACACGCTTCTGACGTTCGCCTCCAAAGAGGCTCTTCGTCAGACGGTTCGTCCTTATTCTCCTATCCAGTTTTCAGGGAGCGTCCCGGCGGGCTTCGGTGTGAAACCCCGTCGGTTGGAGGCGGTATCGTACGGATCCGCGTTCGAGTTGCAAGGGGTTTTTCTCGATCGGGACGAAAAAATCGAGATGTGCAGAAGCGGTTGAAATTAGATAAGAATCTGGCGACCGGCGACGTTTGGGGCCCGATCCGGGCTGCCCACGGTCGAGCGCCTCCAGCGCTCCACACGATCTCCGAGCGCGATACCGACGATGGATCCTGAACACAAGATCGGATCGCGAAGGGCGCCGGGCCCAGTGTGGATGTTCGGGGCGGTGATCGCGTTCGGGCTCATGGTGCTCTTCGTGAAGTTGCTCCGCGAGGCGGGCATGTCGACGAGCGAGGTCATCGTGTGGAGGATGGGTCCGGGCATCCCGGTCGCCGCCTGGCTCCTCTACCGGAAACGTCGGACCTGGAGGCCGAAGCGACCGCGGCAGCTCGGCGCCCGCGTGGCTTTTGGGGCGACCGCGATGACCACGTACTTTTGGGCGATCCCGCAGCTGAGCCTGTTTACGAACTCGGCGATCGCGCTCACCCAGCCGATCTTCGTCGCGATGCTCTCGCCCTGGCTTCTGCGCGAACGAGCCAACCGCGCGGTGCTCGTGGCGTTCGCGCTCGCGCTCGCAGGCACGAGCCTCGTCCTCAGCCCCAGCCCCTCACGCGGCCTGGCCTGGTCCAGCGTTGCGGCGATCCCGCTCGTTCCGGCCCTGGTGCGCCTGGTGTCGTCGAGCAGCGCGGCGACGGCCCATATCTTCATACGCAGAACGACCCGGGACGATGGCGACCTGCCAGACGCGGTCGTCCTGCACTTTACGGGGTGGGTCACGCTCGTCGCGCTGGTCGTCGGGCTCGCGACGGGCTCGCTGCAGGGCCCGCCCGCGACACTCGAGGCTCCCCTCGCGCTTGGGTACCTCTGCGGGATGGCAGGGTGCGGCATCGCAGGTCAGCTCATGCTCAGCCGGGCCTACGCCCGCGGCCGAGCTCCCGGGGTCGCCGTCGTCGGTTACGTCGCCATCCCCCTGAGCGTCGGGCTCGACGCGCTCGTGTGGGACCTAGGAATACATACACAGCAGGTCGTCGGTGTCGGGCTGACCGTCTGCGGCGGTGCCCTCCTTCTCGTCCGCCGCCGGACGTAGGCCGGATTTCGCTCCTCCGGGTGGACGTCGGCGGGTCTCAGCGAGGTCGAACGCTCGCTGTAGACCTGCGGTTGCTGCGACGTGCCACGACGGCGTAGCGGACGATGCTTCCAATGAGGAGGGCCGCCCCCGCGGCCACCATCGAACCTCCGACCGCCCCGAGCGTGCGCACCGACTGCTCGCGGCGTTCGAACCCCGCCTCACTCTCCTCACGGTCTCGGGTCCGGGCGGCACCGATGCCCAGCACCACCGCGCCGCCGATGGCGACGACCACGCCGCTGCCGAGCAAGACGCCGCCGGGCGCGTCACGGGTCCACGCGTTCGAGGGTGGGTTCGCCGTGTCGGGGACGGGCTCGGGCGCGACGTCGGGTTGCGGAAGGATCGGTGGAGGCGGCGCGGGCTCGGGTTCGTCGTCGGCGAGGATTTCGGTGCAGACGTCGATCACTTCTCGCGCCGCGTCGACGTCGGGCTCGGGAGGGTCGGTCGCGATGAATCGTTGCAGCGCCTCGATTGCGCCGCGGCAGTCGCCGCCTCGTCGAAGCGCGGTCGCCTTCGCGAAAAGCAGCGCAGGGTCGGACGTGCGCTCGTAGAGCCGCTCGAACGCGTCGGCGGCGTCGAGATGTCGCCCCTGCCGGATCAGCTCGACGGGGTCCTGTTCGGGATCGGGAGCCGCCTTCGCCGACGAGGCAATCAACGCGGTGGCGAGCACGAGTGCCACGGAAGCCTTGGAGACGCGGGCGCGCACGAGTGCCCCGCACCGTAGCAGACGTCAGTCCGCGCGCCGCGACGGGGGCAAGTAGTCGGCATCGAGGCTGGGCTTGGGCTGCGCCTTCTTCTTGGGTGGCGCTCGGCGGCGCCGCTTCTTCTTGGTGGGTCGAGGCTCGGGCTCGGACTCGGGAGGCTCGGGCTCGGGCTCGGGCGTGTTGGCCACCGCCGAGACCGCGGCGGGGCTCGACGTCGGCGGTCCGACGGGTTCGGGCTCGGGTTCGGACGGCTCGGCCACCGCCGCCGGAGCCGGCACGTCATCCGCCGCATCGGCGCGGTCCATCCGCATCGCGACCACCCCCCCGGTCACACCGACGACGAGCGCGAGCGCGATCCAAGGCCACATCGAGCGCTGCGGAGGCGCCGAGGGGATCGCAATGGGAGGGTCGTCGGATTGCAGCGCCGCCGCGACCTCGGGGAGCGGCAGGCAGTCGGTGCGCGGAAAGTCGACCTGGCCGAAGGTGTGCTCCATGAACTCGGCGAGGGCAACACGAGATAGCTGCAGCCCATGCGCGCTCGCGACCGATTCGAGGCGGCTTTGAAGCGCGCGCGCCGACCGGGGTCGGCCTTCGGGGTCGGCGCTGAGCCCCTCGCCCAGCAAGGCCTCGAGCTCCGGCTCGAACGAGGGGTCGATTTTCGAGGGCTTGACGAACTTGGCCTCGGCGACCTTATTGATCAGAGCGAACTCCCCCGGCGCAGAGAAGCAGCGCTTGCCCAGCAGCATCTCGTACAGAACCACGCACAGCGCGAACACGTCGCTCCGGCGGTCGAGCGCCTCGCCGCGCAGCTGCTCGGGAGCCATGTACGCGATCTTCCCCTTGATGGCGGCGGTCTGCGTGGCGTGACTGTGCGCGGTGGCCTTGGCGATGCCGAAGTCGACCAGCTTCACGTCGCCGTCGTAGCTGACCAAGACGTTCGACGGCGAGACGTCGCGGTGCACCAGCCCCAGCGGCCGACCGTCGGACCCGCAGCGTTCGTGGGCGTAGTGGAGGGCTCCGGCGACCTCGTGCGCAACGGTGAGAGCGACCGCCCGTGGCAGCGCTCGGCCGGCCTCTCGCAGCAGCTGGAACACGCTGCGTCCGTGCACGTACTCGAGCGTCATGTAGTGCTCGCCGGCGTCGGTGCCAAAGTCCATGACCTGCGCGATTGCGGAGTGGTTGAGGCCCGCGGCGAGCCGCGCCTCGTTGAGGAACATCTCGACGAACGCGGGGTCTTCGGCCAGGTGCGGCAGCACCCGCTTGAGCGCGACGACCTTCTCGTAGCCCGCGGCTCCGAGCTGCCGCGCCAGGTAGAGCTCGGCCATGCCGCCCAGCGCCAGTCGCCGAATGATCTGGTAGCGACCCAGGCGGCTCCCGACCCGCAGCAGTCCGGGGGCGTCGTCGGTCATGCGCGTCCTCGGGCCGCGACGGCTGACGCGACATCGTCCACGGTGAGCGCGGCGAACAGCGCCTGGAGGTCGGCGTCAGTCGCAGGCAGCTGCGGCGCGCGCCCTGCCATCACCTTCATGCGCCCGCGGAGCTTGTCGCGGGCGCGTGCGAGCCGCGTGCGAATGGTGCTCGTGGGGACGTCGAAGTGCTCGCCGAGCGCCGGCGTCTTCACGCCCTCCCAGTAGTGCAGGATGAGCAGGAGCTGCGGCTGCCGGGGCAAGCTGGCCAGCGCACGCAAGGCCAGGAGCTGCTCGTGGCTCCGCGCGACGATGGTGGAGAGCTTGGTCCGCGGTGGCCCACCGTCGCAGGCGTCGTACGCGTCGACGGAAGACTGCCGGGAGAGCTCGCGCAGATGCATCGCCAGCTGACGGCGCGCAATCCCCATGAGGTAGGCCCGAAACGCCGCCCCATCGCGGACCTGGTCGGCGCGCTCCACCGCCGCCATGAAGGTCTTCTGCGCGAGATCGTCGGCAGCCCAGCTGGCGTTGAGCTCGAAGTATCGCAGCACGGACCCGTAGTGACGACGGGCGAGCCGCTCCGATGCCTGACGGTCACCGCGCCGCCACTGCTCCAGGAGCTGTGCGTCGGTCACTTCCCCCATCACTGCGTGGAAGTACGATAACACGCGGTTTCTGGCCGCCACGGCCGATCCCACCGACGGCGGTTGGCGCGTTACGCGGCCCTGAAGATGTAGGCGCCCCCACAAAAAAACCGATAAAAAAGAGTGGGACGTTTTGGCCTCCAGTCCAACTTGTCTGCGTGAACCGAACGTGGAGACAGCGCTGGGCGCGGTGGACCGTGGGCGTTCTCGTCTTGGGCGGAGGACCGGGCTGCTACGTCGGGTCGTCCGCCGACGAGGACCCTTCCGCTGGCGAAGAGACGGGGGACGACTCGGGGAACTCGGGGAACTCAGGAGGCTCGGACTCCGATTCGGACAGCGGCGACCCGACCGAGCCGCCGCCGGTCGAGGTGCTCGAGCGGGTGGGCGAGCTGGGCATGCGGCGGCTGACCGCGGCCGAGTACTCCGCCACCGTGCGTGACCTGCTCGGCGTCGACGTCGACGCAGCGCTGCTCTTGCCCGAAGACTGGCGGCAGCCCTTCGACAACGACTACACGACTCAGAACGCCAGCCAGGCGCTCATCGACGGCGCCGAGCTGTTGGCGGCCGACGTCGCCGGGCTCGCCCTCGAGCCGGGCCTTCGGGACGCGACCGTGGGCTGCACCCCCGCCGGCCCCACCGACGCGGCCTGCTTTCAAGAGTTCCTCGCGCGCTTCGGTCGTCGTGCCCTGCGGCGACCGCTGTCCGAGGACGACCTCTCGCGCTACGGCGCCCTCATCTCGGAGGCCGAGGAGACCGGCGACTTCTACGACGCCGTCGACGTCGCGATTCGGGCACTCCTGCAGCACCCCGAGTTCCTCTACCGCATCGAGGTCGGCACCCCGCTCGAGGGCGTGCCGGACGTCTTCGCCCTCAACGACTACGAGGTCGCGACGCGGCTGTCGTACATGCTGTGGGGAAGCACGCCGAGCGACACGTTGCTCGACCTGGCCGAAGACGACGGCCTGTCGGACCCCGAGGGGATTCGCGCCGCCGCCGAGGACATGCTGCTCGACGAGCGCGCCAAGGCCCGCGTGGGGCGCTTCCACGCCCTGTGGCTCGGCTACGAGACGCTGCCGCACAGCCCCGACCTCACCACCGCGATGCAGGCCGAAACCCAGGCCCTCATCGACAAGGTGATCTTCGACGACGCGATGCCGTGGCAAGAGCTCCTGCGCTCGAGCGAGACCTACGTCGACACCACGCTCGCCGAACACTACGGCCTGCCCGCGCCCGCGACGCCCGGCTGGGTCGACTACGCCGACAGCGGACGCCGCGGCCTGCTCTCGCACGGCTCGTTCCTCTCGGCGATGTCCAAGATCGACGACTCGAGCCCCACCAAGCGCGGCATCTTGGTGCGTACCCGGCTGATGTGCCAGGTGATCCCGCCGCCACCGCCCACCGTCGACGTCGACATGGTCGAGCCCGAAGAGGGCACCTGCAAGGAGGACTTCTACGTCGAGCAGCACCTCAACGCGCCCGGGTGCGTCTCATGCCATGCGCTCATGGACCCGATCGGGCTCGGCCTCGAGAACTACGACCACACCGGAGCCTTCCGCACCGTCGAGAACGACGACGAGAGCTGCGTCATCACCGGCCAAGGTGAGCTCGACGGCTCGCCGTTCTCGGGCCCCGCAGAGCTCTCCGAGCTGCTGATCGACTCGGGATCTCTGAACCGCTGCGTCGCCGAGCAGCTCTATCGCTTCGCCATGGGGCGAACCGAGCTCGCCCCCGTCGACGCCTCCTTCATCGACTTCGTGGTCGAGCAAAACGGCGCCGAAGGAGACTTCGACTTCGCCGCGCTCGTCCTCGCCTTCGTCTCCGAAGACGCCTTCCGCTACCGCCGCAACGAGGCGGCCCAATAGGAGATCCCCACGATGCCTCGTTTTCGACTCTCACGCCGATCGATGCTCCGCGGAACCGCGGGGTTTGCCATGGCCCTCCCCGCGCTCGAGATCATGAGCGGCACCGCCCACGCGGGTGCCGACATTCCGCGGCGCTACTTCCTGGGCTTCGCCGGGACTTCCACCGGTTTTCCCACCTTCGACTACGACCTGCTCAAGCCCGACGCGACCGGGGTGGGCTACGACATCAAGCGTGCCCTCGCGCCGCTCGCCGACCTCGGCGTGCGCGAAGAAGTCTCGGTGGTCACCGACCTGGAGATCCCCTGGGGCGAGGAGGGCAGCATCCCCGCCGGTGGACGGCACATCGGCTGGCACGCGCACTCGACCGCCCCTCTCATCAGCGGCGTGCGCTCGATCAGCGGCAGCAACGAGGCGGCCGCCGGCGCCACCTCCGAGGTCGTCGCCGCCGACGCCCTCGGTGGCGACGAGACGCTGCACCGCTACCTCGCCTATCGCGTGCAGGCGGCCTACTACCGGGGCAGCAACGGCGACGGGGGCAACCGAGGACGCATCACCTACCGCGACGAAGGCGGCTCGATCATCCCGATCGACCCAATCAGCAGTCCGCGGCTCGCCTACGAGTCGCTGTTCACTGGCTTCGTCCCTCCCGATCCCGCCGAGGCCGCCGAGGCCCTCGCCGCGCTTCGGCGTCGGCGCTCCGCGGTCGACCTCGTCCTCGAAGACGCCCAGTCGCTGATGACCAAGCTCGGCAGCGCCGACCAGACTCGCATGGAGCGTCACCTCGACGAGCTGCGCGACCTCGAGCGGCGTCTCGACGAGGTGTCGACGCCCGCCGAAGGTGCCTGTGCGCTGCTCCCAGATCCGGGAGAAGACCCGGCAATCGGTGGCACGGTCGAGAACGGAGACACCAACGGCTACGCCTCGGGCGGCGCCTACTCCGACGAAGAGCTGCGCGCGACGGTCATGACCGACCTCGTCGCGATGGCGTTCACCTGCGACCTCACGCGCTCGGCGAGCCTGATGTACACGATGGCGCAGTGCTTCCTGAACGCGAACCCGCTGTTCGGACAGCCCAGCGACATTCACGAGCTCGGCCACTACGGCGTGGGCGGTGGCGAAGTTGGACTCAACGCGGTCAGCGATGGCGTGGCGTGGCACGTCGGCCACTGGGCGCGGCTCGTACAGAAGCTGCGCGACACGCAAGAGCTCGATGGCAGCTCGGTGCTCGACCACACCGCGATGGTCTTGCTGTTCGAGGGTGGCTGGGGCTTCGACCCCGAGTCGGGTGACGCGCTGAGCGTGCACTCGAGCGAGAACATGGCCGTGCTGCTCGCCGGCCGCGTCGGCGGACTCAACGCGGGCGGCGGCGTGCACATCTCGAGCCCCGGGAGCCACCCCACGCAAGTGGTCAACACGGCGCTGAGCGCCCTGGGCATCAACCACGAGATGGGCGAAGTCTCCGGTATCATCGATGGCCTGATCGGGTGAACGCGCCCCGTGCGGTAGTCTTGCAGCCGTGCCGCGCACGTCGGTCATCCTCTGCCTGCTCGGTCTGACCGGCTGCCCGTCGATCGGCACCTATCAGTGCGAGCGAGACGAGGACTGCAACCGCGAGGGCAACGCGGGGCGGTGCCTCGCCGATGCCGCGTGTGCGTATCCCGAGAACAGCGGCCGATGTGAGAGCGGCTGGGCGCGCTCGCCCAACGCCGCGAACTCGCCGGGCGCCTGCATCGACCAGGAACCTCCAGCGACGAGCGGCCCTGTGGCAACGACGACCTCGGGGCCAGCGTCGTCGGAGACGACCGACGATCCCTCCGACACGAGCGGCCCCTCGCCGTCGTCGTCGAGCACGGCGACCGACCCACAGTGTCTCGAGGGCACCGTCGAGATCCCCACCGGCACGTTCTCGCCCGGCGCGGGCCTCGATGGCTTTCCGCTGTGGATCTCGCTGGACGCGTGGGAGGGGGCCGACCTGCTCGCCTCCGGAGACAACGATCTCCTCATCAGCGCGGCGGACGGGATGCCGCTCGCCTACGAACGCGAGGACCGCTTCGACGGCCGCCCCGCGGTCTGGATCGACCTTCCAGCGTTCGAAGCGGACGAGACCCTCTCCCTTCGCGTCGTCGTCGGGCCTGGGCTGTCGGCGCCCGACCCCGCCGCACTATGGTCGGACCACTACGTGGGCGTCTGGCACATGAACGACGCTCCCACGGGCCTCGACGGAGATCTCGTGCACAACTCGGTGAACGAGGCCGAGCCGGGCACGATGGGGGGCAGCATGCAGCCCGAGCAGCGCATCGCCGGAGCCGTTGGCGCCGCGCTCGAGTTCGACGGCCTGGACGACGTCGTGCAGATCGCGGCGAGCTTTCAGGGTAGCCTCGACGCGTACTCGATCTCGATGTGGCTGAGGGCCGACGAGGGCGCGGGCGAGTCTCGCGGCACGCCCTTTCAGCGGCTCAACGGAGACTTCTTCTACCCACGGTGCTGGCACCAAACCGACGGCAGCCTGGGCCTGGCATGCCAGCACCAGGTCGGTGGAGAGACGAGCTTCGTGGGGTCTTCGTCGCCGCTACCCGCCCAAACGCTGGTGCACATCGCCCTCGTCCGCGACCCGTCCGCAGACCGGACCACCCTCTACATCGATGGCGAGTGGGACAACGACACCAGCGATCAGTCCGGCGCCGTCCTCGACACGGAGCCTCGCCCGCGGCCCCTCGAGCTCGGTCGCGGAGAGTGGGGCACGCTGCTCGGGGCGATCGACGAAGTGCGGGTGAGCGACGAGGTGCTCCCGGCCGAGCGCATCCGGGCAGACTTCCGCTCGCAGTCCGGAGCCCTCGAGGTCGCCGAGTTCGGGACGCTGTCCCCGACCGCGTGCCCGCTGTGAGGAAGCGCGCTGCACACGCCCGAGCGCAGCTTTTGCCGGGTCTGGGGCCCCGCGGGTCTAAGAGGATCATCGCGTCACGGTTGCGTCGCCGTGCGCTCTGACCGGAGACTCCGACCTTCTCATGCCCAGCTTGCTTGGACTATCCGCGCCGGTGATTGGTGCGGGCAACGCGCTGAACGCGTTCTTGATGTTGAAGAAGGACGACGTGCCCAACGAGGCCGCCGTCGCCATCGCCCCCACGATCGGGTGGCTGATGCTCACGGCAGCCCTCGCGCTGGTCGTGATGCTCATCGTGCGCAACGCGTGGTGGCGGCGCTGGTGGCTCACGATGGAGGACCCTCGCGCGCTGGCGCTGTACCGGATCGTGTTCGGGATCTTCGTGATCGCGAACATGAACGACTTCTTCGAGTACTGGACGATGCTCTTCACCGACGAAGGCATCTTCACCGCCGACGTCGCGCGGCAGGTGCACGCATCGGGTCAGTTCGCCGGGTACGGAGACGGCTTCACCGAAGACTCGCCCGCGGGGTTCTTCGACTGGCGCGCGGTGTGGGAGTTTCTCAAGGGCCCGAAGTACTCGCTGCTCTACTTCTGGGACTCCCCCAAGGCGTTTTGGATCCACATGGCCGCGTTCCAGCTGTGCGGGCTGATGTTCATCATCGGCTTTCGCACGCGGCTGATGGGCGTGCTGACGTTCTTCCTGATGAACTCGATCTTCTTCCGGAACCACCTGTTCTGGGAAGGCACCGAGCTCGTCTATCGCGTGTTCCTGGCGTACCTCATCTGTGGTCGAAGCGGACACGCCTACTCGGTCGACAACTGGCTGCGCTGCCGCAAGCTTCGCAAGCAAGGGCTGCTCTCCGAGCGTAACGGCCCCGGCGGGGGCGCTGGTGTCGCGCCCTCCGAGGAGCACCCCAAGGGCCTGCAAGCGGTCTACAGGCTCATCCCCGCGTGGCCTCGGCGGCTCGCGGTCATTCAGCTCGCGGCGACCTACATCACCACTGGGGTCCTCAAGGACGGGAGCGTCTGGGCCAAGGGCGACGCGGTCTACTACGCGTGGAACATGGACCACTTCTACCGGTTCTACCCGCAGCGCATCGCCGCGATGTTCGGGACGAACCTGCTGCGGTTCTCGTCATGGTTCGCGCACTGGGGTGAGGTGTTCTTCTTCCTGGGCACGATCGGCGTGCTGATCAAGTGGTCGATGTCCGAGAACGTCAAGCCCGCCGAGGGCTGGCGAAAGTGGGTCGTTCGCGCCTGCTGGGCCACGCTCATCGGCACCTCGGCGGCCATCATCCACACGGCCTGGCACGTGCACTTCACCCCCAACATTCACCGCGACCTGTTCGTCGCGCTGTGGGTGCTCGGCTTCTTCGGCATGTGGGGCGTCTGGTGGCGACTGGGGCGCAAGCCCCTACACATCAAGGGACGCACGGGCATGTGGATCGTCTGGGTCGGCTTCGTCGCCTTCGTCGACTTGATGCTCTGGCTCATGACCTTCCCGCTCCTCAACGCCAAGCAGCGGCTCATGCCCGAGTGGATCTGGCGCAAGGTCGGCATCCTCGCCGCGTGGACCGCCATCGGCATCGTGGTGCCGTGGGCGACGATCAAGTTCATGCCCTCGGTGGTCGCCAAGGTCCGCAAGCTCGCGCGCATCGACGGCCCCGCCGCAGACGACTTCTTCGACGACAAACACGAGGTCGGCCAACGCTGGATCGCCACCTGGCTCCTCGGTCGCCGCATCTGGGTCACGTGGCACATCGCGCTGATGCTCGGGATCTTCACCCTGATGAACATCGGGCAGTTCCAGACGGGCATGCTGTCGCAGACGTTCGTCTATCTGTACGGCGCCGAGGCGGCGTGGATCGCCTCGTGGGTGCTGTTCAAGCTCAAGCTGTCCAAGCACCGGGAGCCTCTGCCCGCCGAGGACCCCACCCTCCCCCATCACCGCCGTGACGCCGCGCGCATGCCCGAGTGGGCCCTCTTCGTGGGCCTGGCGGTCATCGTCGCCGGCATCTTCGTGCGCGTCCGCGTGCAGCCCGAGTGGGAGTGGAGATGGATCTGGGTTGCAGGCGTCGCCTTCCTCGCGGGCGTCGGCTTCGTCGTGGCCCGCAACGCTCGCGGCAAGACGCTGCCCGCCGGCGAGCTGGACGAGGAGCGCTTCGCGGCGCCCGACGGCAACAACGTCGAGAGCGACCCCGCAGGGCCGAAGATGCCCTGGGCCTATGGCCCGACGGGACGCTTCCTCATCAGCACGCTCTTGGTGTGGCACATCGCGGCTGTCGCCACGTGGCTCACGCCCGACAAGGACAGCCTGAGCACCTGGAGGAACGACGCGCGCCAGGTGTTTCGCAAGTGGCTGACGGTCACCCAGACCGACCAGGGCTGGGGCATGTTCGCGCCCAACCCTCCGCGCACCAACGTGTTCCTCAAGGTGCTCGTCACCGATCAGGACGGCGAGGTCTTCGACCTCAAGTCCGACGTCTACGCGCCCGAGCGAAAGCCGATCCCGTGGATCTGGAACGACCGCATGCGCAAGATGAACCGCCGCATCATCGGCGGCGAATCGGGCAACACGCAGTGGTATCGCAAATGGTACGCGCGCTACGTCTGCCGCCAGTGGGCCCTCGAGCACGGCGGAGAAGCGCCGAAGAAGGTCGAGCTGGTCAAGATGTGGTACCGGATGCCCTCACCCGAGGACACCTGGCGGCACGGCTGGTACGACCCCGAAGACCGCCTCGAGCGCGACGGTGCGGAGAAGCTCGAGCACACCGAGGACTGCAAGCGCACCGTCATGGGGCAGCTGCCCAACTTCATCCGCGAGCGTCATGGACTGCCCCCGCTCGATGAAGAGGCCGGCTGGAAGTACAAGCCATGGCTCAAGCACAAGAAGCGCAAGTGGGAGCGAAAGCTCGAAAAAGAGCGCGCCGAAGCCGAAGGCCGCGATCCCAACGAAGAGTCGAAGAAGAAGGCCAAGACCAAGGCCACGGCGCAGTCCAAGAAGGCCAAGAAGACCACGGCACGCGCCAACGTCGAGCGCCCCTCCTCCAAGTCCAAGCGAGAAGACTGATTCGTGACCGGCTCACTGCTCGCGTTCTTTGAACGCATCCCCAACGAGGACGCCCAAGCCCTCGCCCCCACCGCGGGTTGGATCATGTTGTTCCTCGCGTTCACGGCGGGGCTCATCCTGATCATCAACCGCGAGGGGTGGCGCCGCGCCTTCCTCAAGGCCGAAGACCCTCGGTCCATGGCCGTGTTTCGCATCGCGTTTGCGTTCTGCGCGATGTGCAACATCAACGGCCTGTGGGAGCTCTTCGAGTACCTCTTCACCGACGAGGGCATCTTCCTCACCGACGTCGCCCGACAGGTCTACGCGCGCGAGCAGTTCCGCGGGTTCGGCAACGGCCTCGCGGGCGACGAGTACGGGTTCTTCGACTGGCGCGCCGTGTGGCAGTTCCTCGAGGGTCCCAAGTACTCGCTGCTGTTCTTCTGGGACTCTCCCAAGGCGTTTTGGATCCACTGGGCGGCCTTCCAGCTGTCGATCACGATGCTGATCTTCGGCGCCGCCACCAAGTACACGAAGTGGATCTCCGCGTTCTTGTTCCACAGCATCATCCTGCGGAACAACATCTTCTGGGAGGGCACCGAGAACGTCTACCGGTGCTTCTTCTTCTACCTGTGCCTCTCCAAGTGCGGGCACGCGTACAGCGTGGACAACTGGCTGCGGTGCAGGAGGCTGCGCAAGAAGGGCCTGCTCTCGGTCCGCGGAGGTCCGGGCAACGGTGCCGGGGTCGCGCCGAACGACGACCACCCCAAGGGGCTCGAGGCGGTCTACCGCCGCATCCCGTCGTGGCCGCGCATGCTGGTCATCCTGCAAGTCGCAGCGCTCTACTGCTACACGGGCGTCGTCAAGAACGGCTCGGTGTGGTGGCGCGGCGACGCGATGTACTACGCGCTCAACCTCGACCACTTCTACCGACTACCGCCACAGCAGCTCTCGGCAGCGCTGGGTACCACGCTCTTCAAGCTCAACACCTGGATCACCCACGCCTGGGAGGCCCTCTTCCCCGTGGTCGTGTTCGGCATGTTCGTCCGCTTCGGCATGCGGGAGCGGCTGCCGAAGTGGTCCAAGACCACCCGGCGCGTCCATACCGTCGCCTGGGTCGCCTTCGGCCTCGGCGCCCTGGTGCTGTGTGAGGTGCTCTGGCCGGTTCACTTCGCGCGCAGCGGCAAGCCCGTCACCGGCTTTGCGCCGTGGAAGGCCGGCTGGTGGACCTTGCAGAAGGCCCAGTGGGTGTTTGGCGTGGGCTGGATCCTCGGCATGCTCATCATCGCGTGGGGCTGGCGACGCCTTCGGCACCGCCCCTTCGAGGTGAAGATTCGCGGCCGCGAGTTCACCCTCGACCTCGACTGGTTCATCAAGTGGACCATGGGGCGCCGCCTGTGGGTCTTCCTCGGGTTCGTATTCCAGCTGCATGCGTTCGTGCTGATGAACATCGGCTGGTTCCAGGCCGGCGCGTGCACCGGCTTCCTGGCGTTCGTCAGCGGCACCGAGATGGCGCTCATCGGCGCCGTCTTCGCTCGCGCGTTCAGCCGGCTGCCGGGGCTCAAGAAGGTCATTCCGCAGTGGGTGCAAGACGGCGAAGGCCCGACGCCTCCCGAGGATCCGACGCTGCCGCATCTGCATCGCGACGGCGCCGCCCTGCCGATGTCCACCATGGTCATCGGCCTGACGATTGCGACCGCGGGCGTCTTCCTGCAGTACCGCGACATCCTCTCGTACGGCTGGACGCTGGTCGGATTGTTCGCGTTCTTGGCCGGGTCCATGTGGCGGGAGGCCAAGTCCGGCGCGCCCGACTGCGAGGTCCTGGGCGACCCCTACGAGGGCGCACCGCGGAAGCTGCAGCCGCGACAGATCACCGAGCCGTGGGCGTACGGCCCGTTGGGTCGCCTGCTGGCCAACTGCTTGGCGATCTTCCAGATCGTCGGCGTCGCCTGCTGGCTGCTGCCCGACAAGGACAGCTTCCAGTGGCGCAAGCACACCCACGAGCCGTTCCGCTGGTGGCTCTCACACACCCAGACCACTCAGGGCTGGAAGATGTTCGCGCCCAACCCCCCGCGGGCCAACCGCTTCCTCAAGGTGCTGGTCACCGACGCCGACGGCGAGACCTGGGACATGCGGACCGACATCTATGCCCCCGAGATGCGACCGCACCCGTGGATCTGGTACACGCGCCAGCGCAAGATCAACCGCAGGATCGGCGGCAGCGAGGGTGGCCACGGCAGCTGGTACCAGAAGTGGCACGCTCGCTACTACTGCCGCGAATGGCAGAAGAACCACGACGGCGAGATCCCGCGCAAGGTCGAGCTGGTCAACATCACCTACACCATCCCGACGCCCGAGTACGTCTTCAAGCACGGCGCGTACGACCCGTGGAAGCGGCTCGAGGAGACGGGCAAGGAGAAGCGGATCTACACCGCGCGGTGCAAGACCGAGGTGGGCGCACAGCTCGTCAACGAGATTCGCGAGCGTCACGGGTTGCCCAAAGCCGACGTCGAGATCCGTCGGTGGAGTGCGCTGCGAGGCCGCGAAAAGGCCTGGGAGCGCTACCTCGAGAACGAGAAGAAGAAGGCCGAGAAGAAGAAGGACGAGAAGAAGGGCAAGAAGGAATGACCTGGCAAGCCGCCTGGGAAGAGGGCCGTACGCCCTGGGATGCGGGAAAGTCCGCGCCCGTTCTGCACTCGATCCTCGACACCCTCCCCGAAGGTCGCGCCCTCGTACCGGGGGCCGGGAGCGGATACGACGTGCTCGCCCTCGCCAGCGAGGCGCGTTCGGTCGTCGGCCTGGATCTCTCGCCCGTCGCCAAGATGAAGTTCGAAGAGTTCGCGCAAGGCCACCCGCACCGCGACCGCGTCGACTTCGTCGTCGGTGACGCGTTCGACTACAGCCCCGCCGAGCCCTTCAACCTCGTGTGGGACTACACCTTCTTGTGCGCGTTGCCACCCGAGCTTCGCCCCCAGTGGCTCGAGCTCATCGACCGCGTGCTCCACCCCGATGGGGAGCTCGCCGCGCTGATCTTCCCCGTCAAACCCGACGCCGACCCCAACGAGGGCCCGCCCTACCCCATGTCGCCCGAGCTCGTGACCAAGCTGGTCTCGCCCATCCTCGTGCCGATCAGCGTCTCTGCGGTGGAGCAAAGCAACCCCGGCCGCGAAGGCAAGGAGTGGCTCGGCCGTTACCGCCGCAAATGAGCGCGCTACACTGCGGTCATGCTCCTTGTTGCGTGTCCGTCCTGTAGCGTCTACGTCCGCGGAAACGAACGAAGCTGCCCACACTGTGGCCACCAGCTTCGAGACGAGGGCGGCCTCGTCTCTCGCACGGCCGGTGCGGTGTTGATGGGCCTCGCTCTCACGGCATGCCCGGCTGCAGACGACGGCGACTCCGGAGACGACAGCGCCGCGATGAGCGGTTCGAGCTCCGAGGGCAGCACCACCGACGAGTGGGAACCCGACCCTGCGACCAACGGTGGCGGAGCGTCCGACTATGGCGGCCCCGTCACCGAAGGCTGGGGAACGACCTCGGGCAGCGACGAGACGTCGTCGACTGGAGGCTCCACCGGAGCCACCACCGGCGAGGGCAGCACCGGAGGGACCACGACCGGGGGCTCGACAGGCGAGGCGACCAGCGGATCATCGGGCGAAGCGAGCACCGGAATCGGGGAGCCCGAGTACGGGGTCCCCACCACCGGTGAGTAGGCCTCGAAGCCGCCGCTTCACGCGGCTTTTCGACGTACGAACGGCTTGGCCGGCATGCCGACGACGGTCGTCTCGGGCGCGACCGGCTTGGTGACCACCGCACCCGCGCCGACCGTCGCGCCCTCGCCAACGGTGACGTACTGAAGCACCTGGGAGCCGGTGCCCACGAGCACGCCATCGCCGACGCGAACGCCTCCGGAGATGTTGACCGTGGGGTTGAGCACGCAGCCGTCGCCGATGACGGCCTCGTGACCGAGCGTGCACGCGAGGTTGACGACCGTCTGTGCGCCCACGGACACGTTGACCGTGGCGATGGTGCCGGCACAGATGATCGAACCCGGCCCGAACGAGCACGAGCCTCGGTCTGCGGTGACGCTGGGGTGGAGAAGCGCAGGCCAGTACGACGCGGGAAACTCCGCCTGGAGCTCGCGGTAGATCGACAGCCGGGCGGCCGGAGACCCGATGCCGATCGCCAGCGTGCAGAACTCGTCGCGGTGCTCGGACAGCCACGACATGTCACCGACCACCTCGTCTCGGCTGTCGTGTTCGCCCAGCTTCGCCGTGTCGCTGACCACGTAGCCGACGAACGCGTACTGCTCGCCCCCCGCTCGGCTGATCTCCTCCATGAGCCAGCGGACCTCTCGTGCGAAACCGCCAGCGCCAATGATTACGACTCGTCGCCCCATGTCCGAGCCTTCTTGGGAAGCCCGAACGCGCCGCGCAAGTTTCAACAGCGACTCGGCCCAAGCTGGGCCACGGCGCCCTCCGGCCGCGCGGTGCCAAGGTGGGACGGCACGCCACTGGCCCCACACCTCCCGCGACGGCATGTACAGAGGCGATGGGTCTGTACGGACGATGGATCAAACGAAGCGTCGACGTCGCGCTCGCCTCGGCCGGGCTGGCCGCGGCTGCCCCAGTCCTCGGTGCCGTCGCCGCGGCCGTGGCCGTGAAGCTCGGCCGACCGGTCTTCTTTCGCCAGCGCCGCGCCGGCCGTGACGGGGTGCCGTTCGAGATCATCAAGTTTCGCACCATGACCGACGAGCGCGGTCCTGACGGCGAGCTGCTCCCCGACCACGTGCGACTCACCCCCTTTGGCAAGTGGCTGCGCAGCACGAGCCTCGACGAGCTCCCCGAGCTGCTCAACATCCTGCGCGGGGACATGAGCTTGGTAGGGCCACGCCCGCTTCACGTGCGGTACGTGCCTCGCTACAACGACCGTCAGCAACGTCGCCACGACGTGCGGCCGGGCCTCACCGGGCTGGCCCAAGTCCGAGGTCGCAACTCGCTCGGTTGGCCCGAGCGCCTCGAGCAAGACGTCCGCTACACCGAATCGCTCAGCCTGCGACTCGACCTGCAGATAGTCCTCGAGACGGTCCTGGTCACCCTTCGCCGCGACGGCATCAGCGAGGAGGGGCAGGCGACGATGACCGAGTTCATGGGCGAGGCGAGCCCGCCAGCGCAGGCCGCGTGAGCGCGCCGGAGGCGTATCCTCGGTCGCGTGAGCGATCAGCATGAACGGCGCGTCGCCGCCATCATCCGCGGCCTGGGCCCACGCCTGGACGACCTGATCACCCCAGCCCTCGTCTTCGACCTCGATGCCGTCGAACACAACGTCGCGGCCATGCGCAGCTTCGCGGGCGAGGGACGGTGGCGCCCGCACGTCAAGACGCACAAGCACCCCGAGGTCGTCCGGCGCCTGCTCGACGGGGGCGTCCGCGACTTCAAGTGCGCAACGCTCGACGAGCTGGTGATGCTCCTCGAGGTCGGTGCGCAGGTCGACGTCGTGCTGGCCTATCCCGTGACCGGGCCCATGGCGAGGGCCGCCGCGCACATCGCCCTGCAGCATCCCCACAGCACCGTCCGCCTGCTCGCCGACAGCCCCGAGCACCTCGCGTCGCTCGACCACGCGCTTCGCGACGCGCCCGTACGCCTGTCCGCGCTGCTCGACGTCGACGTCGGCATGCATCGCACCGGGACCGCGCCGCACCGCTGGGGCAGCCCTTCCGCGGAGCATCTCGATCTGGTGGGGCTGCACGGATACGAGGGGCACGTGCGCTGGCCTCAGGCCGACGTGGCAAAGGCGTGTTATCGGGCGCTGCTCGAGCTCGCGTCGCACGTGCGCTTCGACGTGCAGTGGATCGTCACGTCGGGCACGCACGCATTTCACCACGCGCTCGCCCACGCGGCGCTGACCGAAGGCCCGTGGACGCACCAAGTCTCCCCGGGCACCCTGGTGCTGAGCGACCTTCGTTCGGCCCGCGCCGCCGAGCTCTTGCAGCTGCAGCAGGCCGCGTTCGTGCTCAGTCGCGTCGTCTCACGCACGCAACCGGGCCGAATCACGCTCGACGCCGGCAGCAAGGCCCTCAACCCCGACTGCCCGCCGCCCGCCTGCGCCGCGGTGGGATACCCCGACCTCGTCGCCCTCGCCGCCAGCGAGGAGCATCGCCCGTGCGCCGTCGAAGGCGACGCGCCACGCCCCGGCGATCTCGTCGCCCTGATCCCCGAGCACGTGTGCACCACGGTGAACATGTACCGAGAGGTCCAGCTCGTCCGAGACGGGGTCGACGAAGGGCCAACGCCCATCCCCGCATCGCAGCGAAGCCACGACCTCACAGTCTTCGTGCGACGGTGAACGGAAAGGTTCCAGATCGCTTTGCAGCGGTCACTACAGTGGGTTCTTCGACCCCCTACATGTCCTCCAGAAAACTACATGCCATCGAAAACTGCACTGAAATCTCGCACTTCCAGAGCCTAGGGCGATTTCCCCGGGGTCGGGAACCTTCGCGTCGTGTGGGGCCACACCCCAGGCGACCCCAATGTTCACGACGATCGCAGCACTCGTATTGCTCGTCGGACCCACCGAGTTTGCGTCCGACGACACCCCTCAACCTCCCGACGATGCACAGATGGGTGACGGCCTTCGGCTGACCGAGCCGGCGGAGAACCCCGACGCCCCGCCCTCTCCGGACGTGACGTGTGCCGACGGCACCACGCTCAAGGGCATCGACATCTCGAAGTGGCAGGGCGACGTCGACTGGAACGCGGTCGCAGCGGATGACGTGAAGTTCGCGTTCGTCCGCGTCTCCGACGGCATCAACACCAAGGACCAATACTTCGACGCCAACTGGGAGGAGTCGCGGGCCGCGGGGATCTACACGGGGGTCTACCAGTTCTTCCGACCCAACCAGTCGGTGCTCGGCCAGGCCGACTACCTGCTCGAGAAGATGGGTTGCGACATGTCTGCGCGGACCTGTCCGGTGACCGACATGGATCTCCAGCCGGTCATCGACGTCGAACACCGCCCCTCGGGCTGGTCGAAGACGCAGATGCGCAACGCTGTCCGCACGTGGATCGACCGCGTCGAAGAGTTTGGCTACGAGCCCGTGGTCTACACGGGTCGCTACTTCTGGCAAGACTATGTCGACTCGGACGAGTGGAACGACCACTCACTGTGGCTCGCCCACTACACCAACAACTGCCCGAACATCCCGAATCATTGGGGAGACTGGGATTTCTGGCAGTTCACCGACAGCGGCTCGATCTCCGGAGTCAACGGGCCGACGGATACCAACCAGTTCAACGGCACGATGGACATGCTCCGCTCGCTCAGGCCCGGTGGAGGGGCGGGTGACGACTCCGGCGACGACGACGTCGATGTCGGCTGCGGACTCGTCGCGGCCGACGATGCCACCATCATCGACAACGGCGACGACTGCTTCGACCTGGCCGGTCCGGCGCAGTATTGGCGGGACGAGGACGCTGGGCACGGCGGCGATCTGACGTGGACGCGAACGACGACCGGATCCGAGTACAACTTCGGCACGTGGACGCTGAACTTCGAAGACGCGGGCAGCTACACCCTTCAGGTTCACATCGACCCTGATCACACGACGGCCACCTCGGCAACGTACGAGATCACCTCGGCGGACGGCACCGACGACGCGACCATCGACCAGAAGAACGGAGGATGGATCACGCTCGGCACGTTCGACTTCGACCAGGGCGGCGACCAGCAAGTCAGGCTCTCGGACAAGCAGGGCGCCTCAGGCCGCCAGCTGCAGTTCGACGCGCTCCGCCTCGTGCCCGAGGGCATCGATGTCGATGGTGACGACTGCGGCGAGGCCGTGCATGACGGAGCGTCCCGCATCGTCGACCACGACCGCAACGCCGAAGGCTGCAGCGTCGGCGGCAACCGTCGCGGCGGCGCCCTGTTCTTCGCGGGCATGGTCATCTTCGGATTCTGGAGCCGCCGCCGACGCGGCTAGCGAAGGCGCTGGGTTGTGTCGGACGCCGGTCGCACTCGCGGCCGGCGTCCTTTTTCATGGGGCCACGGGAAGCGGGTCGACGAACTCGAAGATGTAGTTGTCGGCGAGCTGCATCGCGCGTGACCGCTCGTCCACCGTGCGCACGGTCCACGCCAGCACGGGGACACCCAGACGCCGCAAGAGCGTGACGGCCGGCTCGGGCAGGGCACGCAAGTCGTAGCCGACGTACGCCGGCCGGGCATGAGGCGCGAGCAGCAGTCGCCGCAGCACCACGCGCTTGGCGAGACCGAAGTCGGTCTCGTCCATGTCCCCGGCGAGGAGCCCCCTGGGAATCGAGGGCCGGTTGCGTCTGAACCAGGCCACCGACAGCGGATTGAACGACTGCACCGCGACCGGTCCTGTGTAGTGGTCGAGCACGCGCGCGACCGAGCGCTCCACCACCCCGACGGCGCCGGGGTTCTTGACCTCGATGACCACCGGGACCCGGCCGTCGACCATCGACAAGACCTCGGCCAGGCTCGGGATGCGCTCGGTCGTGCCATCGAGCGGCATGTCGCGCAGCCGATGCAACGGCAACGCCCGGACGTCGCCTGCGAACCCGGTCATGCGCTCGAGCGACTCGTCGTGAAAGACCACCGCCTCGGCGTCGACGCTTGCATGCACGTCGAGCTCGAACGGGAGACCCGCATCCACCGCGGCCTCGAACGCCGCGAGCGAGTTCTCGGGGCGGGCGTCGTCGTGCAGCCCGCGGTGCGCGACGGGGCAGTCGGTGACCCAGGCCGGGGTGTCCATCGTCATCACCCCTCGTCGTTCGACCGTTCCTTGGCCCTGGCCCTGGCCTTGCGCTTGCGGTCTCGATTCCAGCGCAGCACGGACACCACACCACCCATCACGCCGTCGCGAGCTCGTTGGCCGAGGGTCTTGTCCTCGGAACGGCGCTTCTGGGGCTCGCGGTTGGCGCGGGCCCCGACCCAAAGTCCAACGACGACGGCGACGACGATGAGGAAGACGAGAAGGGGGAGGGGTAGTGAATCCACGGCTCTGCGACCAGCGTAGCAGCTGGTAGGTTCCGCGGGTGCTCGAGCAGATGCCCGCGCTCGCGCTGTCGATCGGCATCGAGACGACCTGCCTACTCGGGCTGGGCTACGCGCGCGGCTGGATGCCGAAGCGGCAGGCGTGGGCGTGGGTGCTGGCAGCCGCAGCCGCGACGCTCGTCACCCACCCGTTTGCCTGGGAGTTTTCGATCACCCACACGCCGACGCTGACGCCCGAGGGCAAGGCGCTGCGCATCGAAGCTGCCGTGACCGCGGCGGAGGCCGTCCTCTACGCGCTGCTCCTGCGGCTCCCCGCGGTCCGAGCCCTCGCGCTCTCGTTGTTTGCGAACGCGAGCTCGTTCGGCGTGGGCCTGCTGCTCTAGTCGAGCGCTAGCGCCGGCGGACGAACGCGAGCGCGAGCAGCGTCAGCGCCCAAACCGGAGACGTTCCGCCCACCGAGCACCCGCTCGACTTCGCCTTCTTCGCCGCGGGGCCGTCGTCCTTGGCCTCGGCTTTCTTCGCGCCGTCCTTCGACGCCTCGTCCTCGTCCGGCGCGGCCTCGGGTGCTTGCTCGGCGGTAGGCTGCGGTGTCTTCGTGACGTCGCAGATCAGGCATTCGACCTGCTTCGTCTTCGGCGGCACGCCCTCGCTGTAGTCGTTGCGCGCGCACGAGCTCTTGGCACACACCCCCTTCTCATCGCCGATCTCGCACACGTCGCCCTCCTTCTTCGAACGGCACTGCCCCTCTTCGTCCGAGATGACGTCCGCCAGGACGACCGTAGGGGAGAGGGCGACCAAGCCCAGTGCCATCCATGCAGAGAACGCTCGCATGTGTGCACGATACCTCTTCGCCTCAGTGCTTGGCGAGCCAGTCCGCGACGCGCTTGGCCGACTCCCCCGCGCCCGCGGAGCGGTAGCCACGGAGCGCCGCGTTTGCCAGCGAGCGAGCCTCGGTGGAGCCCGGGTCCCGAGCATGCAGCAGCTTGGCCAGCTCGAACCGGGCCCGTGCCGCACGCTCGTCGGTGTCATCCCCCGACGTGTTCGCGAGCGCGTCCTCGAGCAGCTCGATGGCATCGTCCGTGTCGCCGAGCTCGCGCAGCAACGCCGCGTGCGAGGCTTTCAGCCGCCACCACTGCCGACTCCCAGGCCCGAAGACCGGGGCCATGAGGGCCTCCGCGCGCGCCATGGCGGCGTCGGTCGCTTCGCGGTCGCCCGAGCGTGCAGCGAGCAACGCCTTGACCTCGAAGAACTCCGACAGATGCGGATGCTCGGTGTCCCCGGTGGCGTCGAACGCCTCGCGCTCGGCGATCGCGAACTCCTCGAGCGCCTCGTCGAGCCTCCCCGACCGCGCCAACCATTCGGCGATGCGGCGACGGTCTCCGGCCGCAGCGAACGGCTCGAACCCGTGCGCACGTCGGATCGCCGAGGTCCGCCGAGCCAACGCGATGGCTTCGTCGTAGTGCCCCCGGCTCGCCTCGAGTGAGGCCAGCTCCGAGAGCGGAGCCGCGTTGTTCGCATGGTCGGGGCCCAAGGTCTCCGCCACGATCTTCAGCGCGGTCCGAAGCGCCGCCTCTCCGTCCTCGGTCCGTTCTCGTTCGATGAGCGCCATCGACAGCGTGTGGTAGCCGATCGCGACGTCGGGGTGCATGAAGCCGACCTCCGCCTCGTACGTCTCGATGTATTGGTACAGGGTCGGGATCGCAGCCTCGGTTCGACCGCGCGCGATTCGAATCGATGCGAGGTTGAACGCCGCGTCGGCCCAGCGCAGGGGGTCTTCGCGTCGGTCGCTCAGCGCGAGCGCCTGCGCGGCGGCGGACTCGGCCTCCTCGTAGTTGCCGGCCGCGTACTCGACCGACGCTCGGTTCAAGAGCAGCGCCCCCCGAAACTCGTCGCCGAGCCCCGCCGCGGCGCCGGCAGCCTCGGCCCGACGCGCCAGCGCGCGCGCAGCATCGGCCCGCTCGAGCATCACGCCCTGCACGTACACCCCGTAGACGAGCGCCTCGGCCGTCACCCGATGAAAGCGGCTCGAGATCGCCAACAGCTCGGCGCGCTCGAGCGTCTCGGACGCCTCTTCGAAGCGTCCTGCGAGGTCGAGCAGCCGACCGAGCGCGAGCTTGGTCTCGGCTTCGAGCGCTCTGACGCCCAGTGAAGCCGCCTCCACGTCGAGTTGCTTGGCGAGCTCGACGCCTGCGTCGTAGTTGCCTGCGGCGAGGTGGCCATCGACCTTGGCCAGGTCGAGGCGAACGCGCTCGACGTCCTCGCGGAGCTCGTCAGGGGCGGGGGGAGGCGCTTCGGTGAGCAGCGCGGTCTCGTCGGCGCAGTCGCGGCGGATGGAGTCGACGAAGCCCATCGAACGCGAGATGTCGGCGTCGTCGACCTCTTCGAACCCTTGCAGCGCGACGTCCAGCGCCACGCGGCTGTGCGCGAGGCACCGCTGCGAGAGACCCACGAACGCGCTCCGGCCTCCGGCCTCCTGCACCTCACACGTGGCCTGTGCGGTGCTCGCCCACTCCTGCGTGTAGGCATCGACGCTCTCGAGCAGCACGATGGACGCCTGCGACGCTAGCGGCGACGCGGACCGGGAGAACGCCCGATCCATGCTCGCGCGACGTTCGGGTGTCCACACCGCCTCGATCGGCCCGCCCGCATCGCGGCATGCGTCGTCACCAGCGCTATCCAACCTCGACACCCACGCGCCCAGCCCGACCGCGGCGAGGGGCACCGCGATGAAGACCGCGAGCTTCCATCGACGGACCCCCCTGCGCTCGAGCGCCGCCAGGAGTGCAGCCATCGTCGGGTACCGGTCGCTTCGGCTCCGCGACAGTCCGCGGCGGATCACGCCCCTGACGTGTCGCGGCACCGAGACGCCGCTTGGGAACTCGATGTGCTCCACCGAAGAGATGGCGGCCGCGAGCTCGGCAAGCGTCCGTCCTGAGATCGGTCTGCGCCCGTAGATCGCCTCGTAGAGCGCAACGCAGAAGGCGTATTGGTCGGTCGCTGCATCGGCGACCTCGTGCCGATAGAGCTCGGGCGCCATGTAGGCGGGCGTGCCGACCAGCGCTCCGGTTCGGGTGAGCGAGACTTCCGCGCTGAGGACGTCTTGGTCGTCGAGCGACAGGGTCCCGTCGGCGCCACTGGAGGCGAACTGCTGGCCGCTGCCCGTCGCTGCGTCCTCCCAACGTGCCAGCCCGAAGTCGGTGACCACCACGCGGCCGTCCGTGCCGATGAGGACGTTGTCGGGCTTGAAGTCGCGGTGCACCAGCCCCGCAGCGTGCGCTGCCGCCAGGCCTCGCCCCGCCGCGGTCATGATCTGGCGAACCTCTGGCCACGAGCGCTCGGCGTCTCGCATCCACGACTTGAGCGTCCCGCCCTCCACGAACTCCATGGCAACGAAGACCTGCCCCTGCCAAACGCCCACGTCATGCACGGTGATGACGTTGGGGTGGGTGAGTTTGGCCATCGCCTGGGCCTCTCGCAGCAGCCGAGCCCGCTTGCGCTCGCTATTGCTCCCCTCCCCGTCGATGAGCAGCTTCAGGGCGACGCGGCGGTCGAGCTGAGGGTCGTACGCCGCATAGACCACGCCCATGCCGCCGATACCGACGCATTCGAGCGTACGGTAGCGGCCGATGGCCGACCCAGGCTGAAGCAGCTCGGGCTCGTGCTTTGGCTCGGGAGCCTCCCCCTCGGTCCTCGTCATCGACCCGGACGACATCACCGAGCGCGCGCCTGAGTCGTCGGAGTAGATCCGCACCAGATCCGCGACGAGCAGCGAGCAAGCCTCGCACCCGTCGATGTGGTGCTCGACCCGCTCGTGCGCCGCGGGATCGAGGCCACGCGCCACGTAGGCGGAAATCTGCTCCTCATCGGGACAGATGCTCGCCGCGTCGCGATCGGGCACGGCCCAACGATTGCACGCGGCCGCGGCGGTGGGAAGCCGAGATCGTGCTCAGTTGGACCGAAGCACGCGTCCGTCGGGGTCGAGCCGAATGACCGGGCCGAGCCCCTCCTTCTTGGCGAGCGCCTCGAGGCTGGGCAGGACTGCGTCGCCGTCGCCAACCACGAGGATCGACAGGTTCTCGTCGCGCAGGTTGTTGCGCGCCGTGGTCCGGAGGTCCGCCACGCCCTGCGCGGAGATGCGGCCGACGAACCCGGCGTAGTAGTCGAGCGGAAGGCCGTAGAAGTTCAGGTTGGCGTACGTCGCGAGCAGCTGCCGCGACGTGTCGAACAGCGCGGGCAAGCTCGCGATGGCGGCATCCTGCTCGCGGGCGAGCTCTTCGGCGGTGACGGGCTCGCGCCGCATTCGGCGAAGCTCGAAGAGCAGCTCTCCGATCGCGTCGGCGGTGGCGTCGCCGCGCACCTGCGATGTCATGGCGAACACGCCGGCGTGTTTGTAGTAGGAGAACCGCGCGCGGGCCCCGTAGGCGTAGCCCTTGTCCTCGCGCAGGTTCATGTTCACCCGCCCGCTGAAGCTGCCACCGAGCACCGCGGCGTTGAGCCGGTTGGCTTCGTAGTCTTCGGCGTTGCGCATCGGTCCGGGGTGCCCCACGTACAGCTGAGACTGCTTGGCTCCGTCGACGTGGGCGAAGTGGATGCCCGCCTTGCGAGGTGTTGGTGGCGGCGGCACGTCGGGTGTCGGCGTCGCCCCCTTCCAGTCGCCCAAGCGCGACTCGAACGCGTCGATGACCTGCGGCTTCGTCATCGCGCCGGCCACGAACAAGGTCGCGTTGCCTGGACCGAGCGAGTCGGCGAACTTCAGGCAGTCCTTCCGGGTGATCGACCCGTAGTCGCGCGCCGTGGTCAGGCGTCCGTAGGGGTGGTCGGGCCCCATGACCACCGAGGGCCAAAGCCGTCGCGCGAGGTTGCGGGGTGCCGATCGGTTCTGCTCGAGTGTCGCCTTGCGCGACGCGATCAGGCGATCGAGGTCGGCCTGCCGCATGCCCGGAGAGCGCAGCATCTCGATCCACAGGTCCAGCGCGGGGTCGAGCGTGCGCGCCAGCGTCGAGATGCCCGTGCTCACGCGTTCGGAGCCCGAGTTGGCCCACACGTTGATCGCGAGGTCCGCTTGTCTCTCCTCGAAGGCGACCTTGTCGAGAGACTCGGTGCCTTCGCCGAGCAGGCTCATGCAGACGCTCGTGCGGCCCCGCTTGCCGGCGGGGTCCGTGACGCCCCCGGTAGGGAACGAGAGCCACGCGGACACCGTGGGCAGATCGGTGCGAGAGACGAGCACGACCTCGAGACCCGAAGGCAGCGTGAAGCGCTCGGCCGCAGGAATGTTCATATCCCGCGGCGTCTGAGGTTGCGGTTGTTGATAGCGAAAGTCTTCGTCAGGCCAGACCACAGCGGTTCCCGTCGGGGCGGTGCCAGTGATGGCGATGGGTGTTCCCGACGCGGAGGGCGTCTGGGTCGCAGGTTTGGGAGCGCAGCCGAGCAGGACGCAGGCTGCGAGCAAGAGCCTCTTCACTCGTCACCGCCCTTGCCCGGGCGGCTGAGCACCTCGACGCGATGCGCGGGCAAGGTGGACTTGGCCTGCGCGAGGATAGCCTCGGGCGTGAGGTCGCGGAAGGTCTGCAGGTAGGCCTCGGTGTAGCCCGGATCGCCCGCATAGTGGTTGAAGAACTGCAGGCGCTCGGCCCGGCCGATCACCTCTTCGAGCCCCCAGACGATCCCACTCTCGAAGCCGTTGACGACCCGCCGAAGCTCGACGTCCGAGATCGGCTCGGACGTGGCGCGGCGCAGCTCTTCGCCGACGATGGCTTCGACCTTGGCCAGGTCCTCGCCCGGTTTGACGTCCACGATCACGTGAAACTCTCCGGAGAAGCCGCTGCCGCTCTGGTAGGCGCTCACGCGCTGCGCGAGCTCGTCCCCGAGCACGAGGCGCTTGTAGAGGCGCCCCCAGCCCGCCGACCCGAGCACGCGGGCGAGCACCGTCAGCTCCGCGTCGCCCTTCTTCAGGCGCGCGGGGCTGTGCCAAGCAAAGTGCAGACGCGTGAACTTTGCGAACGGGTCGTCGAGCTCGACCCGCTGCGTTTGGGTGAGCGCGGGCAGTTCTGGCGCGGAGTGGTCGGGCTTGTCGAAGGCGGGGAAGGAGCCGAACCACTTGTCGACGAGCGCCTTGCCGTCTTCGATCGCGAAGTCACCCGCGAGCACGAGCGTGGCGTTGCTCGGCACGTACCAGCGCTTGAAGAACGCGCGTACATCGGAGAGCTTCGCGTTCTCGAGGTCCTCGTGCTTGCCGATCGTCAGGTAGCGATAGGGGTGCCCCTCGGGATACAGACCTGCAGCGACGGCGAACCGCTCGGCCCCAAAGGGCACGTTGTCGTAGCGCTGGCGGCGTTCGTTACGGACGACGTCGATCTGATTGTCGAGCGCTTCTTGATTGAGCAGGTCGAGCAGGTAGCCCATGCGGTCGCTTTCCAGCCACAAGGCGGTCTCGAGCTGATGGCTCGGCACCACCTCGAAGTAGTTCGTCCGGTCCTTGTTCGTGGTGCCGTTGACGTTCGTGCCCCCGATCTTGCGCAGGGTGTCGAAGTGCACGTCGGAGCCGATGTGCTTGGCGCCCTGGAACATCATGTGTTCGAACAGGTGCGCAAACCCGGACAGACCGGGCTCCTCGTCGCCGCTTCCAACGTGGTACCAGACGTCCACGGCGACCAGCGGGACCGAGCGATCGCTGTGCAGGATGACCTCGAGGCCGTTGCCCAGCGTGTACCGCTCGAACGGAACCTCGACCGAGGAGTCAGGAGAAGAAGGTGCGGCTGCGCTGGCGGTGGAAGGGTTGAGCATGAACGACCCGAGGAGCACCGAGAACAAGACCGCGCCCGGGCAGAGGCGACGAAGGGCCATGAACGCAGGCTAGCAAACACCAACGGCAGAACACATTTCCCGACACAGGGGAAGCATGACGTGCTAAGCGGACGTCCATGGTGTGGACTCGGATGTTGTCATCGTGCCTGCTGGTCTGCGCAGTCGCCGGGTGCAGCGACGATGGCGTGGTGGCCGCCGACGGAGAAACGGCGCAGAACACCTCGGGCCCCGACTCGGGAGCGACGGCCTCGGATTCGTTCACCGCAGGTGGGAGCAGCGGTGGACCCACGGATCCCACGGTCGCCTCGAGCGCCGGTGACACCGATGGTGCCGCGACCGGCGACGCAGATCCAACCGGTGGCTCCGACGACAGCGGCTCCAGCGGCGAGCCGACGCCCGGCACCCTGCCCGAGCCGGAGGCCACGGCGGGCGTGGCCTATGTCGCGCACTTCTTGTCCAACGAGCTTCGCTGGTACCGGACCGACGGCGACGCCCCCACGGCGGGCGGCGCCATCGACCTCGGCGACGTCACCCACGACACCGCAATCGACCGCGTCAACGATCGCCTCGTCGTCGCACAAGACGTCGCGCGTCGCGTGCTGTTGTTCTCGCTCGACCGCCCCGAAGGCCCCGAGGACGTCATCGACGATCCCGCCCCGCTCGGCTCGATCGACCTTGCGACCGCGCCTCGATTCGTTCGCGTGGACCCCTACCACGAGCGTCTCTACATTCTCGCCGACGACACGCGCGGCGGCACGAACATGATGCTGCTCTCGACGGTCGACCTCGCCGACCCTCAGATGCCCATCGTCATCTCCGAGGTCGCAGTACCGGCGAGCACGTCGTGGGACGTGGACGGACCGCGGCAGCTGCTCGTGCTCTTCCACGGTCAGACCGACGAAGTCTTCGCCTATGACGTCCGCGGAGACGAACCCGTTCAGCTCGGTGAGCCTGTCGACCTGCGCGTCCCCTACCCCGAGGAGAACAGCACGGCGTTTCAGCCTCGCGCGCTCACCCTCGACCCGTGGAACGCCCGCCTCTACGCCGCGCGATCGCAGAGCGCCAACTCGGAGCTGATCGTGATGGAGTATCCCGCCGCGGTTCCCGGCGACGGTCAAGGCTACGGCGACGTCGCGCAGTTCAGCCTCGAGGCGGTCGCAGATCCGTTCGACCTCTCGGTCGACATCGCCAAACGCCCCGGCATCCTCGACGCGTTCACGCCTCTGCCCAGCCCCACCGACACGCTGGTCTTCATGACCGCCGCCGCCTGGAACGGCACCCTGCCCTCGGCCACGCTGGTGACCTTCAGCGGCGAGGGCCCGCTCGACCTCGAGCCCGGGTGCGAGGACCACGAGGGCTTCGGCTGCTTCTTGCGAGAGTACGACGCGGGCACGCCCATCGGCTTCGCTCAAACCGACGGCGCAGCGTGCCGCGACTGGACGCACGGCGTCGTCGTGACCACGGTCCTCGGCAGCCCCGAAGGCGAGCCGGGGCAGGTCGCCTTCTTCCAGTACGAAGACGACGGCGCGACGGGCCCGTGGCTCTCGGACGGAGACAACCTGCCTGCCGCGGCGTTCCCGGTCTCGACCGCGTGCCACTGACCCGGCGCGTCGACTCGAACGTCACCGGGACCGCCTCCTGACGCATCGCAGCGGCCCTTCGGAAGAAACGCGCCCGGGGCCCTGTTAGGGTGCCCACGGGTCCCATGGAAATCATTCAAGGAACTGCCAAGTCCCCGCCCAAGTGGCTGTTTGCCGCGGTCGGCCTCCTTGGCCTCGCCGGGGTCAGCCTCGCGGTCGGCTCGGTCGGCTACGGCAACCACCACACGCCGGCAGGCCACCAAGGCTACCTCCGTACCAACCCCTTCGTGACTGCCGCCGAGTTCGTGGGCGTGCAGACGGGGCCCACGTCCACCGGCATGGTGTGGCGCCAGCAGGTCGTGAACATCGACATGCGGGCGCGGACCTTCTCGGAGGAGATGAAGATCCTCACCGCCGAACGGCTCGAGCTGCACTTCACCGCGCACGCGCGCATCCAGCTGCGGGCCGACTCGGTCAAGTCGCTCGTCGAGGACTACGGCGGCGAGAACTGGTACGAGGCCAACGTCCAGCAGCAGTTCCGCTCGATCGTGCGCAGCAAGGTGCAGTCGCTCGAGGCCTTCGACGTCAAGAGCCAGATGGGCTCGATCGCTCAGGACACGCTCGAAGAGCTGCAGAGTCGCTACGCCGACACGCCGGTCGAGTTTCTCTCGGTCAACATCGGCAACATTCAGTACCCGCAGGTCGTGGTGCAGTCGGTCGTGCGCAAGTTCGTCACCAACGAGGACAACGAGCGCAAGGACATCGAGCTCGAGATCGCCCAGCGGCAGATCGACATCGGCATCGCCGAGGCACAGGGCGTGGCGGACGCCCAGCGCGTCATTCGGACCAGCCTCGACCCGATGTTCCTTCAGTACGAGGCCCTCAAAGCGGTCGAAGAGCTCGCCGAGTCGCCCAACACGACCTTCGTCATCATGCCCACCTCCGAGTCCGGCAACGCGCCGCTGATCCTCGACCTCAAGGAGTGAACGCCATGCCCAAGACATTCAAACGCTGGCTCCTCCTGGCCACCCTCGGCGCCTCGGCCTGCACCAACCCGCAGACCCCGGCAGGCTTCGAAGGCTACGTCTATCACGTGCCGCTCATCTTCGGATCGTCCGAGTACCGCAGCACGCTCGTCGGCCCCTCGTCGACGGGGCTGTCGTGGCGGCTGTACGTCGAGAACGTCGACATGCGGGCCAAGAGCCAGAGCGAGAAGTTCAGCCTCTTGACCAGCGACAACCTCTCGGTCGCCTTCGAGGTGAACACCCGGCTGCGCGTGCGCCCCGGAGGCTCCAAGGAGATCGTCGAGGAGTGGGGCACCGACTGGTACGAACGCAACGTTCGCGAGCCGCTGCGCACCGTCGTGCGGCAGGAGATCACCCAGGTCAGCGCCACCGACATCCAGCTGCGCACCGACGAAGTGCGCGCGCGCATCTTCGACGCGTCGGTCGAGCTGTACGCGAAGACCCCCATCGAGCTGCTCTCGGTCGACATCGGCAACATCCAGTTCCCCAAGGAGGTCACCCAGGCGATCGAGCGCAAGATTGCGACCGAGCAGGAGCTGCAGCGCCAAGAGTTCCTGCGCGCCAAGACCCGCAAGGAGGCCGGCATCAAGGTCCTCGAGGCGCTCAAGGTCGCCAAGCAGCAGGAGATCATCAGCTCGACGCTCGACCCGATCTACGTGCAGCGCATGGCCGTGCAGTCGTACCGAGCGCTCGCGGCGTCGTCCAACAAGACGGTCATGGTGCTTCCCAACACGGCCAACGGCACCGGCCTTCCGCAGGTGCTCTCGGCCGGGGAGAGCCGCGAGCTCTCGGCCGAAGATCGCGCGCTGCTCGAGGAGATGGAGAAGCGCTACATGAAGATGGCCAGCGAGGCGATCGAAGGCGGCGACGTCGAGCTTCCCGAGCCCGCGCCTGCCAAGCCCGTGGTTCCCACAGCCGAGCCCGAGGCGCCGCAACCCGAGCCCGAGGCGCCCGAGCCCGAGCCCGAGTCGCCACCGGCGGAGTAGAGAGCGTCAGGCCCGAGCCACGAAGTCGCGAAACACGGCCTTGTGCCGCTCGAGGTCGAGCGCCGGAGAGACCGCGACACGGACGATGTAGTCCTTGTCGCCCTCCTTGGTGGTGCCCTGCGTCGACGTGGCGGGGACGGTCCAGTAGCACCCCTTCAGCTGGCCATAGCTGACGCAGAACTTACTCTCGTCGGGGATCTCGCGGATCATCGACTCGATGAGCGTCAGGTTCGAGGAGCGCTTGTACGCCTCGCGCTCCTCCTCGGTGTCACCGCGCGTCGGCAGGTCCAGCGAGAACACCGACGGCGTGAAGCCCTGGCTCGCGAGCTCCTCGGAGACGAAGTTGATCTTGGCCTGCGGGAGCACCTCGTGGACGAAGTTCACGAAGTCTCGCGTGTTGAGGTAGGCGGCATGAATGCGCTCGAGCATCGAGGGCAGCTGCTCGGCCAGGACCTCGAGCTGGTGCTCGGTCGCCTCGTTGTCGCACAGCGCGAGGTGCCGGCCGATCGTCGGCATGAAGCGCTCGCCTCGCACGTTGGCGACGCAGTAGCCGGCCGTGCAGCGCCCGCCGCTGGGGAACTTCGACCCGCTGACGTACGCGATCGTCTGCACCGGCGCGAGCACGTCGCCCTCGCCCAGGAAGCGGACGTTCGGGCAGAAGGTCTGGTCGAGCACGAAGACGGGCGCGACCGCTTCGGCGCCGCTAGCGGTGCGGCGAGGCTTGCACAGCACGTCGCGCAGCGCCTCCAGGTCGGGGACCTCGACGCGCGGGTTCGTGGGGATCTCGGCGATGATCAGCGGCACGGCGTCTTCGTCGGCGACCTGCTGCAGGACCTCGTCGGTGCTCTCGACCATGTTGCGCCCCCCGTCGACGGCGAGGTCGACCACCTCGACGTCATCGCGGCAGGACGCGACGCGCCGGGCCTGGTCGTTGGTGCCGCCGTAGCAGTTGGTGGGCACGACGAGGCGAATCGGCTTGCCCGCGTGGTGCGTCAGCGCGTCGTCGATGAGCCCCATGACGATGGCGTACTGCACCGAGAGCCCGCTGGACCCCACGAGCGCGAGGCCGTGGGTCCCCGTGATGTCGCGGATGGTGTCGAGCACGCGCGCCTCGTTCGCAGCCGTGTCGCGCTGCGGCGCCACAGCAGGCTTGCCCACCATGCCCCGCAGCACGGCCAGGCAGTTGACCGGCGTCATCGCGATCGTCTCGCGACGACGGGTGTGCTGAATCTCGGAGACGTCGGCGGCGGCGTCGTCACCGCTGGCGACGATGATGCTCCCCCACCGACGGCTCACGTTGACGTGAAAGTCGACGCCGGGGCGAATGTCGAAGCGCGTGATGTCGTCGGTCTCCGCCAGGAACACGATGCGGCCCGCGAAGGACGGAATGTCCGCGGGGCTCTGCACGCGGATCGTCTCGAAGCTGTAGCCGTAGACCCTCCGCAGCGCGTCCTCGTCGAGAAAGCTCGGCAGCTCGCCCTGGTGCGCGATCAGGGTCTGCGCGTGGCCCAAGTTCTTGCGCAGCACGGCGAGCAGCGGTGCGGTGCGCGACGAAAACGCGATCACGTCGCGCGCCTGCAGCCCGTACGTCTCGGCGATCGCCCACTCGAGCACGCACGAGAGCGGATGCCCCAGCCGGATGTAGTCGAACGCCGTCGGCAGCTCCGCAAGGGCGCTCTGCTGCACGCTCCCCACCCGGGCGAGCGCCTCGAACCGCTCGAGAAACTGGGTCTTGGCCAACGGCTCGTCGTAGATGTCCAGACGGTGCGTGGTCAGGTCCAGCCAGTCCGCTGGCATGTGCTCGATGACGCTCTCGAGGAGCCCCTGGATCGCTCTCACGGCCCCATCTTAGTCGACCCACGGCCGCTGCTCGCGCAGCTTTGCGACGGTCTCGCGTGAGCGTTCGAACGAGGGCGCTAACGCCGTCCTCGAAGCGACGAGTGCCCGTTCGCGGACACGAACGAGCGGCTCGGACAGGTTCCCACGGTCGAGCCGTGTCACCGAGCAATGCTCAGCTTCCAGGGTCGTAGCAGTGGTCCGGTGGCACGCCCACGTCCGAGGGCAGGTAGCACTGCGGCAGCGGGTTGTCGCATGCCGGGTCCAGTTGGCATTTCTCGAAGCCAGCCTCGCCACCGCACCAGTGGTTGGGAATGCAGGCGTCCGCACTGGGGATGCAGCCCGTCGCGCCGCACATGCCGCAGCCCGCGTTGTCGCAGCCCGAACAGTAGTCCTCCCCGGCCACGAGCTTGCAGTACTGCTCCCCGCCGCTGCACGCCGTTTCGCCCTCGAACTCGAGCGCGCCACACTCCGCAGGCGCTCTTTGGCACTCCTGTGGATCGATGTCATCGACGATCCCGTTGCAGTCGTTGTCCTCGTTGTCGCAGACCTCTTCTTGCGGCTGGGGTGTGATGCACTCGCGTTCGCACTCGCCGCATTCCCACACGCCGCTTCGGCAGATGCCCTGGTTGCTCGAGACCGTGCACGGGGCGTCGGATTCACAGTCGATCACGCATACACCGCCCTCGCATTGCCGCGACGAGCAGTCATCGTCCGACTCGCACTCCTCGCCACATGCGTTGCCCGGGGTGGGGCCGCCTGTCGGAACGGGGTCCTCGTGTGGGTCGCATGAACCGGCTTCGCGCACCAGGACTTCGATCTCGTTGAAGACGATGTCGTCGACTCGCATGTCGCAGCTGCAGTTGGCGTCGTCGCTGATGTCGTCCGAACCGGTGTCCCCGATCAACTGCGCGCTCGCGACGAGACCACCGGAGATGTCTGCGGGACCAGCCATGATGACGTCTCCATCATTGCATCCTCCCCACGTCTCCCAGCCCGCCTTCTCGGAGACGACTTGAATCGTCGAGCTGGTGTCGCTCACGAACCCCGCGATCTCGAGGTGGCTCGGCACCGTGCCGATGACGCGCTTGTAGGATGGGCGGAACTCCAACGAGCTGTCGCCGCCGTCGGTTTCCCGAGCAAGAAAATGAATGTCGGCGACGACTGCGTTGCCCACCGCCTCGATCGACACGTCGATCGTGATCTCGGGCCCATTGCCATCGAACTCACGGTCGCCATTCATGACGGATAGGAACGGTGGGGGAGGCGGGACCTCGTCGGCGTGAAACGGACAGAGCGCCCCGTACGACTCGGGCTCGAGCGTGTATTCGACGGGCTCCTCGCAGTCGTGGTCGCGCGCAGAGACGGTCTCATCGAGCGCGTCCGCCGCGTCGACTGCCGGTTCACCGCACGCAGCGACGAGACAGGCCAGAACGGTCAGCAGTTTGGGATCCTTCATACCGCTTGCGGCAGTCTCCGCCGCCGGGGATGCGTTCCGGACTTTTTTCGGTCACCAGCTCGCCGAGCACGTCCACGAACAGCGCAACTACGCGGCCGAGCCCTGCGCCGACGACGAGCGCGATTACTCCACCCAAGGCCGCTGCTCTAGCGCAGGTTTGCGACCGTCTCGGGTGAGCGTTCGAACGAGGGCGCGCACGCCGTCCTCGAAGCGAACGCTCGGGACGTAGCCGAGCGCCTCGAACGCACGCTCGAGGCTCGCGCAGGTGTGCAGCGCGTCCGCAGGGTGCGGAGGCGCCTCCACGACGGTGGCGCGCTGGCCAACGCACTGCGCGAGGAACCCGATCATGTCCGTCAGCGACACCGCATGGCCGGAGCCGAAGTTGCACGTCAGCTGCCGATCCCCACCGCGGCGAACACACGCGACGAGACCATCGCTCACGTCTGCCACGTGGGTGTAGTCGCGGCACCCCTGCCCATCACCCAGCATCGTGATCGGTCTCCCGCTCGAGAGCGCGACGACGAAACGATGCAGCGCAAGGTCGGCCCGCATGCCTGGGCCGTACACGGTGAAGAGTCGGGCGATGGTGCTGCGACCGGAAAACTCGCGGACGAGCTGCTCCGCCTCGAGCTTGCTCTGCGCGTACGGCGAGCGGGGCTCGAGCCGGTCGTCTTCGCGACTTGGCCTCAGTGTGGTCGCGCCGTAGACCGAGCTCGACGAGCTGAAGACGATGTGGCGGGCACCATGCTCCGCTGCCGCATGCACGAGATTCGCTGTGCCCTCGACGTTCGTCTCGCGATACGCGTCGGGTTCTTCGACCGACGCCCGAACACCCACGAGAGACGCGAGGTGGACGACGACTTCCGGCCGGACCGCTGCGAACAGTTCGAGCATCGCCCTGCGATCGCGAATGTCGGCGCGTCGGAGCGCACAAGGAGCGTTGGGCCACTCGCGCAGGTCGAGCCCCACGACCTCACCAGGCTCCTCGGCCAAACGAGCAACGACGTGGCGGCCGATGAATCCGGACGCTCCGGTGACCAAAACGCGTCTGCCGGGCCGAGTCACGACTCGGGGGCCTATCTCACCCAAAGGTGTTCACGCAAGTCGCCAAGTCGGGCACACTCGAACCGTGCGCCGCTCTCTTTGGGCCCTGGCTCTCGTTGCCTCACTCGCGGGATGCGAATCCAATGACCCGTCACCGGCTGGTTCTCCAGGAACCGCGGAGCAAGGCGCGTCGAGGTCTGCGTTCGAGGTCGAAGACGAAGGGGGCAACGCGTGGGCATCCGCGACGCCCGAGGGCAGCACGTACCGCCTCGAAGCCGGGGGGGCAAAGTCGGGCAAGCTCTCGATCGAGCCGGACCGCGTCAAGGCCAAGGACAGCGCGGGCAGCACCACCGCGAAGGTGAAGGCCAAGGACTACGGCTTCAAGATCTACAAAGACGACGAGACCGCGGTCATGAAGGTCAAGCGCAAAGGCGCCGGGTTCAAGATTCAAACCGCCGAGGGCGCAGCGGTCGGCGAGCTCGCGACCAAGTCCGGCAAAGGTGAGCTCTCGGGAGATGCGGTCGAAGTCGTCCTCGAAGGCGGCAAACGAGTCGTTCGGCGCGGCGGGGCCAAGGTCGGCGCGGTGAGCGGGGACTTCTCCGACAAGGCGGCCAGCTTCTTGGCCCTCACCGAACTTCCAATGGCGCAGCGGGTTGCGGCGATGGTGTTCGTCCAGGAGCACGAGTCGTGAGCCGCTGCCGAGAGACAGCCGGGATTCTGTTCAAGAAACGGTGCCAGCACCCCTCCACGCAAAACTGTGGATCCTGCAACAAGCCGGTCTGTCGGGTTCACGTAAGGATCCTCGGAGACAAAGAGGTGTGCATCTCCTGCGCACGCGCGTCGATCGAAGACCATCCCTCAGGGCGCCGCTCCTATGCGCACCTGCACGATGACCCCTACTTCTTCTGGTACTACCAAAGCGAAATCGCCGACCCGTACGGAGAGTCCGACTTCTCGTTGTTCGACGACGCAGGGGCGACCTTCGCATCGGACGTCGCCGATCAGTGGGAAGGCACCTGAAGCGCCGCATCGCCCTGTATGCGCTCGGCGGAGGGCGAGGCCACGCTGTTCGAGCCTCCATCGTGGCCCGGGCTCTCCAGGCTGCAGGTGCGGAGGCCACCGTCTTGGTGCGAAGCCCCGAGGTGCCCGAGGCGCTCGGCGTTGCGCACCACGTCTGTCCACGAACGCTGCGCCCCGAGGTTCTTCGTCCACGGGTCCTGGCCCACTGCGAGCGCCTCGGCGCGGACACGCTCGTCATCGATACGTTCCCCGAGGGGCTGCTGGGCGAGCTGAGCGGGCGCTGGACGGGCCCGCGACGCGTGGCACTGCTGCGATGCCGAAAGGACGCAACCGCTCGCAGTTTTCGTGCGGCCGTCGATGCCGTCGAGGCAGCGGTCGATCTCGAGCCACATCTCGACTGGCTCGAAGCGCGGGTGCCGAGTCTGGGCCCGATTACGCGTGTTTCGGCGACCCCTTCGGAGCACGGTCAGCACGCGCTCGATGTGCTCGTCGTCGCCTCGGAGGCGAGGTTGCTCGGCTTCTCTCAGCGACTGGAGCCGCGTCTGCGCGCGTTGGGGTTGAACGTCCGTGTCGAGGACGGCACCTCGTTTCCCCTCGACCTCGAGAGGTTGCGCCCGCGCGTCCTCGTGGGCCCTGCCGGGTTCAACCTGACCTACGAAGCTCGGGCGCTCGGCATCTGGCACATCGCCCTGCCAATGCCGCGTTCGCACGACGACCAGTTCAAGCGCGCCGAAGCCGTAGCCCAGGTCGTTCGCTCCCCCTACGCGCTCGAACGCCTCGCCGCACAGCTTTGCCGAGGCGCCAGCGCTCCACTGCAGACTCCTCGCCATCACCCGGAGGATGTCGCGCGCTTCATCTTGGACGCATGAGCATCAGACCACCGGAAGGCGGCGATTGCTCGACACCGAGGAAGGCCCTGGCAGCACGCGAGAGAGGGCCTCGTTTTCCTCGAGGTACATGTCGCAGGCGTGACACGAAGGAAGCCTGGACTCGAGCATCTGCGACCGGATGTTCGCGAACGCCTCGCCATGAAACACCTCTTCGACGCTCTGAACCGAGAGGTCCCCGAGCGGCTCGATGCGCCCGTTGGTCATGCAACACAAGTAGACCTTGCCGTCCCACGCCACGAACATGTGCATGTAGGGCGCGTAGCAAGCATGGTCGCGATAGAAGTCGGCAGCGTATTGCCCCTGAACCGACGCCTTGACGGCACCGCTGCGGCGGCCAAAGGGGTAGATGAGACGGGTGTCCATCGACATCCCGTAACGTTCGCGCATCTGGGCCACCTCCGGCGCGATGTCTTCGTTGTAGCGACGGATCAGCTGCTTGGTCAGGCGCAGATCGTCACGCTTCGTGTCGACCGGCATGGGGACCACGTCCGTCGCACCGTGCTCCGCCGCGATCCGAATGAGCTCGGGATAGTGCGCGACGTTGCGCCGCATCATCACGAAGTTCACACGCAGCCGGGTCCTTCGACCACGCCGCTCCTTTTCGCGGCCGATCCTGCCCATGGCCTTGAGCGTGCGCTTGAAACTCCCGGGAATTCCTCGGACCGACTCGTGCATCCGCGCGGTCGCTCCGTCGAGCGACGTCGAAATGGAGCTGATCTTGGTGCGCATCAACGCTTTGGCGCGGTCTTTCGTCAGCAACGTCAGGTTGCTGGTCATCGTGACCTTGATGCCGACCTCGGCCGCCCTGGCCGCAATCAACTCGAAGTCTCGTCGCACGAGAACCTCGCCACCGGAGAAGTGCACCTTCCGGCAGCCTTGTGCGGCCATCTGCGGAAGCAGCGTCATCCAGCGCTGGCCATCGAGCTCGGGTGGCCGCCACCCCTTGCCGTACCGGCACATGATGCAGGTGAGGTTGCACCGAGCGGTGAGCTTGATCTTGACCGACCGCAGAAACGGAGGAGGCGCCCCCGAGCTGACCGCGTCGGCAAGCGGGCCCGTCATCTCGGGCGTGCTGACGATCGTGTCGACGTCGTACATGGCTGCGGTCTCGGCTCAAGACGCCTGAGACACACCGGACTCGGCGAGCGCTCGATACGACGCGATGATGGCGAACAGGGCCGCCTTTTCATCGATGAGATGCGTGAGCCCTCCATTGTTCCACCCGCCGCGGCCACGCACCCGGAGCATCTGCGGGCTGGAGAACGTGAGCGTGGTCGCCTTGGGACTCACCTTCACGGCACGCAGAGCGAGCGCGGGCAGGCGGGTCGGAGCGATGCGAGCCTTCGCGTCGGGGACGAAGCGCCGCCCCTTGGGCGGTGTGAAGGTGAGCGTCAGGCGCTCGTGAATCTTGTCCTTGATCTTGGTGTACTTCCGCTTCGCGCGAGTCTTCCGCTTGAAGTGAGTGCTGACGTCGAGCGCGAGCCCGGTTCCATCCTCGAGCGTCGTTGCCAGAGTCATCCACACCCCATCGGTGCGGTCGTTGTCGTACAGCCGGAAGTCGAGGTCGAGCTTCACGGGGCGGCCTCGTTTCAACTCCGGAGCGAGCGCGCTGAGCAGCTCGCGCGCCGTCGCGAGCTTTCGGTCTTCGATGTCGTCGGAGCCGATGGAGGCTCGATAGACCAGGGCCGCGACGGCCAGGGCGAAGCAGATCCCCACCATCCAGAAGCTGTCGGTGACGAACCCGATCATGCACAGAACCCCCGTGGCGAACGCGGCAACGGCGGCAGCGGTCCTGCGCATCTCGGTCTCCTTGTCGAGCGCGTCCAAAGCCTCGCACTCCGCTTCGATCTCCTCTGGAGAGCCGCTGTAGGTCACGGTCTTGTTGGCATCTCGCAGCTCGAGACTCGAGCCGAACACCCCGCGCTGATCAACCACCCTGCCAGGATACCAGGTGTCGATGGTATGTCGTGGCAGCCGTGTCGAGCCGGGTCGCGTTCATCGCTTTCGAACCATTTCCGAGTCCGAAGGGGTCCGGGACCCGGATGGCAGCCACCGCCCGAGCCCTGCGGTCCGCCGGTCGAGACGTCGAGCTCATCTCGCTGCCCTCGCGGAGTGTCGGCACTGCGCCCGACGGCGTCCACCTGCGGCCGGTTCGAGTCTTCGAGCGCAACTACCTCGAACGAGCGCTCGCCTTCCGCGACGCGGTCGGGCGCAACCTCGAGGCCTCGAGGCCGGACGTCGTCCACTTTCGCGGCGTCTTCGAAGGGCAAGCCGCGCTTGCGTACGCAAAGCGTCGCGGCATCCCGGCGATCTTCGAAGCCAACGGGCTGCCCAGCGTAGAGCTGCAGTACCACTACCCAGCGGTCGGTCGCTCCATGTCGATGCTCGGACATCTGCGGTCGCTCGAGGCACAGACGCTCGAAGCCGCGGATGTCGTCATCACGCAGAGCGAGACCACGCTCGCGTTCCTGCGGGGCCGCGGACTTCGTCCGAACACCCCCGCGTTCGTCATCCCCAACGGTGCCGATGTCGTCCCGCTCGCCGACACGAACGCGCGCCCCGGGCCCCCGCAGGTGCTCTATGCGGGCACGCTCGCCCCGTGGCAGGGTGTCGCCGAGCTGCTCATGGCCGCTCGGCGCTGCAACCGAGTCCGTCCCGTTCGATTCGTGCTTGCGGGCCCGGTCCGAAACCGCTGGAAGAAGCAGCTCGAGCGCCACCTGCGTCGCTTGAAGGTCGAAGATGTCGTCGAACTCACCGGCCCGATCCCGCGCGACGTCCTTGCTCGGCGCATCGCTGCAGCCGACGTCTGCGTCGCCCCGCTACGCCGAGACATGCGGAACAAGAACCAGGGCTGCAGCCCGATCAAGCTCTACGAGTACATGGCTGCGGGCCGGGGCTTGCTCACCACCGACCTCCCGTGCACCCGCGAGATCGTCGACGAAACGCGTGGCGTCTTGATCGACGCGCCGCGCCCCAAACGGCTCGCGGAGAGCGTGTTGTCGATGCTCGATGATGCCGAGGGGACCCGCCGTCTGGGTCGAGCCGCGCGGGCGTGGGTCGAGCAACATGCGACGTGGCAGCACCGCATTCGAGCCTTGAAGGACGTCTACGAGCGGTTCTGCTAGAAGCCCCGCGCGGCGGTTCGCGAAGAAGACGAGCGAGACGTCGTGTCGGGTTTCACCACAGGCTGCTAGCTTCCCACCATGTCCGAGACCGTCGTCATCGTTGCAGAGCGAGCCATGCCGAGCCGAGGCGGGCTCGCTGTCGCAACGACGCGCATCGCCAAGCAAGCGCGAGCTCGAGGCGAAGACGTTCATATGATGGTGCTGTCGAAGGAAGTCGCACCAGGCGCGTGTGTGCACCGCCTCGACGACGGCGTGCACATGAACTTCGTCGGGCGACTGCCCGAGGAGCACGACACGCTCGCGGCCCTCGCCCAGCACACCGTCGACGTCGCCACCGCCAGCGGCGCAACGCTCGTCCATGGGATCTACGCGGTCGGAGCCGGCTACGCGGCGACGGTGGCAGCGGCACGGCTGCGCTGCGCCTCAGTCGTCAGCCTCCGAGGCAACGATGGCGACAGGGCGCCGTACCGACGCACCGATCTCCCGTTCGTCTCCCACGCGCTTGCCCGCGCGACGGCCGTCACGGGCGTCACGCGGCATCTGTGTCAGTTCGCTTCCGGCGTGTTTGACCGGCGCGCGTACTTCATCGCGAACTCGGTCGACGCCGAACGCTTCCGACCAGAGACTCGGGACAACTCGCTGGTCGCCTCGCTTGGACTGGGCGACGATCCCGTCTTCGGCTACAGCGGCGAGCTGCGAGAGAAGAAGGGCATGCGCTTCCTGCTGCCCGCGTTCGCGAAGCTGGTGGAGCAGCGACCGGCTCGCTTGCTTCTCATCGGTGGGGTGCGGGCCGACGCGCAGCCAGCGTTCGAGGAGTTCGCCCGCGTGGCCCCCGAAGCCTACGAGAGAGTGCACGTCGTCGACTACGCCCGCAGCCCCAAGCGTCTGTCTAGGCTGCTCGCGCTGTGTGAGGCGATGGTGTTTCCCTCGTTGCAGGAGGGCATGCCCAACGCGGTGCTCGAGGCGATGGCCGCCGCGCGTCCCGTCCTGGCCACCGCGGTCGGCGGCCACATCGACATCATCGACCACGGTCGCACGGGTGCCCTTCTCGAGCTCGCCGACCTAGACCGGCTTCCCGAGGCGATGGCCGAAATGCTGGACCTGCCCGAGAACGAACGAAACGCGCTGGGTGCGGCGGCGCGAGCCCATGTCGTGGCTCGACATGGCGCCGCGCAGGAGTCCGCCGCGTGGGCTCGCGTGTACGCGGAGGCGCGCGGGTCGACGCCCTACACGCACGCGGAGGTCGTCGAGCTGTAGCAGCCCGCGAGCTTCACCCCCTGCGCTGCGCGTCGGCGAAGGTCTCCTCAGGCGAGAGCACCAACCGGTGCCGGGCATACAGCGCGAAGTAGAGCAGCCCGGCGACGTACCAGATCGCCGCGCCGATCACCGCGTAGCGGTACGCCTCTTCGACCACGAACATGGCCACGAGGGTGACCGCGGCGATGAGCGCCGCAATGACCGCCCCGCCGATGCCCAGCGGGCTCTCGTAGGGACGCTCGAGGTGTCCGTGCCGCAGCTTCAGCAGCACGTACGACGCCATCTGCAGCACGTAGGAGATCACGGCGCCGAACACCGCCATGTTCAGCAGCGCGGCGCCGACCTTGCTGCCGTCGCCGAGCACGTGCACGAGCAGCGCGACCCCGTAGCCCAGCCCCGCGCCGACGACGAGCGCGACGTGCGGCGTCTTGCGCTCGGAGTGCGTGACGCTGAGCGCCCGCGGAAAGTACCCCGCGCGCGAGAGCGAGTAGATCTGCCGGCCGTACGCGAAGACGATCGAGTGAAAGCTGGCGACGAGGCCGGTGACCGCGATGAGGGCGAGCACGCGCGCACCGATGCCATCACCGAAGATCGTGCGAAAGCCGTCGAAGAGCGGCTCGTCGCTCTTGCCCAGCGCCTCGGCGCCCGGAGGCATCGCCGTGTTGAGCACGAGCGTGAGGAACGCCGTCGCAACGAGCGTGAGCAGCCCGTAGAGGATGCCCTTGGGCATGTCCTTTGCCGGGTCGTGCGCCTCCTCGGCCGCCAGCGGGAGTTCCTCGATCGCCAGGTAGAACCACATCGCAAACGGCAGCGCCCGCAGCACCCCCGAGGCGCCATGCGGGAGCCACGTGGACTCGCCCGGATCGGGCGTGATGTCGAGGGCAGCGGTCAACGAAAAGTGCGGCGCAGCGCCGACGAAGAACACCGCCAGCGTGCCGAGGGCGAGCAGCGTGATGAGGACGGTGAAGCGGAAGCTCGCCTCGACCCCGTAGATGTTGAGCCCGACGAACAGCGCGTACGCGAGCAGCCACCAAAGCGGCTGCATCGCATCGGGCGTGCCGAAGATCGCCCCGAGATAGCTTCCGATCGCGACGACGATGACCGCGGGGGTCAGGATGTACTCCATGTTCTCGGCGAGCCCCGTGACGTAGGCACCCCACGGGCCCATCGCAGTCCGAGCGAACGAGTACGCGCCCCCGGTATGCGGGAGCGCGGGCGACATCTCGGCGATCGAGAAGCACAGGCCCCCATACATCACCGTGATGATCGCCGTGGCGAGCAGCATCCCGCCGAAGCCTCCCGCCGCCAGGCCGTAGTTCCAGCCGAAGAAGTCGCCACTGATCACCGCGCCCACGCCGAGCGCCCACAGCGACCACACCCGCGCGTACCGCTTCAGACCGCGCTTTTCGAAGTACGCGTCCTCGACATCTTCGTAGCGCACGCTCTCGCGATCGTTCCCCTCGGACACAGCCCAAGCGTACCTGCTCTAGTCCCCCCGGATCTTCGCCAGCACGCGGTGGGCTGTCGTGCTCAAGCCCGCAGGGTCGAGCGCTGCCTCCATGCGCCGCGCCTGCATCGCCCGAGCGGCCGCCTCTTCTCGCCCCGCCTCGTCGAGATCGTGCCAGGCCGGGTGTCCCGCAACGCCGCCGTCGCGTCCTTCGGGCCTCCAGGCCGAAACGACCTGCTCGATGAGGAGCTCTCGTTCGTCGTCAGAGGTCATGCGATCTCCACGTCCAAGTCGACGCCGCGCCGCTGCAGGCACTGCGCGAGCAGCTTGCGGGCACGGGTGACGTTTTGAAGGAAGGTGTTGAGCTTCATGCCGACCTGCATCGCGAGGGTCTTGTCGGGTGTGCCAGGACCGTGCAGCCGAGCGTCGAGCGCGGTCGCGGGCTTGCGGGGCAGCTTCTCCCGACACTCGCCGATCGCCTTGCGAAGCATCGGATCGGGTGGCGCAGCCTCCACGACGTCGTCGACGCTCTGGGCTTCGAGCCGGGCGGCCACCTGGGGGCGCACGCGTCGACGCCGAAGCTCGCTCACCGCGAGGTTTCGGGCGATGCGTACCGCGAGACGAAGCAGGCTGTTGGGCCGACCGTCCGGCTCCACCCGCGGTGCAACCTGCCAGACCCTCAGCAGCGTCTCTTGAACGACGGACTCCACGTCCACCGAGCCCGACACCGAGGTCAGGCTCGCGCGGACGCGGAGTTCGGCCCCGGCGACCCAGCGCGCGAACGCGTCGGGGTCGCCGGCGACGATGTTGGGCAAGTGTGCGTCGAGGTCCGGCACCGACACCTCAGAGTACGACCACGAGCGGCTGGCCGTCATTGCCGAGCGTGAGCGTCAGGGGCTGCAGCGACGACGATGCCCGAGGCGCCAAGACGAGGCGGACCCGGGTTCCGGCCGCGACGTCTCCGCGGCGCGTCGTTCCGGTACGGACGAGCGTTGCAGACACCGTGCTGCCGTCGGCGAGCTCGATCTCGATCGTCTCGCTCGGGTCCCACGTCAGCGGCGCCGTGATGGTCACCTCGATGATCCACGTGTCGTCCGTCTTCGACAGCACGGCTCCGTGCAGCGAGAACGAAGCCGGCGGTTCCTCGGCGTCGTCCGAGAGTTCCATCGCGTCGGCGCGACCCGAGGACGCCTGCTCTTCCTTGGCGGGCATCGGGGACGGGGGCGCCGGGGGCATGAGCGCCTCGGGGAGGGCGAGCGCGTCGTCGCTCGCGCCTTCGTCGACCTGCGCTCTCCTTCGCCGCAACCCGCTCGGGGCTGCGCGACGCTTGGCCTGCGGCCGACCCGGCGCAGCACCGCGCCCTCCCACCGCACGAGTCGCTGCGGCGAACTCGGGCGCCGCGGCAGGCATCGGCGCCGCTGCGCAACGAAGACCCAGAGACTCCACGGACATCCCGTAGGGAAGCTCCTGCGGCACCACTTCGCGGCGCGTCGGATCGCTGGCGTCCACGTCGAGCGTCTCGCTGATGGCGACCCACGACGTCATGCGCGTGGAGATCTGAAAGTCGACCCCGAGCGCGGCGATCGCCTCGTCGGTCTGCGTCGCGTCGGCACCGGCGGTTCGATCCAGCTCGAGGTCCTCGACCTTCTCCCGAGCGAACGCGGTGACCGCTCCCTTGGTGCCGTGTTCAGCCACCGGCGCGCGGACCTCGACCGACGCCTGCCAGGTGCCCGCGGCCGTGCGCCCCGAGACCTTCAACGTCCCCGCCCGCGCGAGTCGGACCGACAGCAGAGCCGGGCTGCCCGCATAGAGGTCGGGCAGACGCTGCGGCGCGTGGTCGAGCAGCGCGTCGCCCTCGAGCTGCAGGTCGACCACCAGCGGCTGTGCGGTGCGTTCGAGTAGGCGAACGGTCGCGCGCTCGGGGTCCTCACCGATGCCGATGACCACCTCGACACCGCGACCGGCTCGCGCGGCCGGACCGGTCAGCGATCGGTTCACCGCCGATCCCACCCCGACCGTGTGCACGCGAGACCCCGGCGGAAGCCGCTCGAGGATCGCGGCGACCACGTCGCGCTCGAAGCCGATCAGGCCATCGGTGATCACGACGACCTGTCGCTGCGCCTCGGCCCGAAGGCCCTCGAGCGCCGCGAGAATGCCCGAGACCATCTCGGTGCCTCCACCTGCCCGCAGCGACGCGACCCAACCGAGCGCCTTCGTGCGCACGCGAGGTGTCGCAGCCTTCGCTTTGCGGGCGAAACGACGCGCGCGGCTCGAGAACTCGATCAGCTCGATCGTGTCCCGCTCCGTCAGGCCGTCGATGAGCGCGGAGGTGACACGCTTGGCTTGCTCGAGCGGCTCGCCGCCCATCGAGCCGCTCGTGTCGAGCAGGACGACGAGGTCGCGAGATACGGCCGCCTCCGCCGGGCCCGACGGCGGCACCACGGTGAGCAGGCCGAACACGTCTCCGTGCGCGCTCGCGGCATCGACACAGAGACCGACACCGGGCGTCGCGACCGGCCACCGGATCACGATGTCCCGGTCCAGACCGACCGCGCCCTCGGCAAACGTCACCAGCCCCGCTCGTCCGGCGATCACTGCGTGAGACGGACTTCCAGGCGTGGCACCGCTCGGCAGGTCGTCGGCGATGGTCATCTCCATCGACATCGCGATCGGGCGAGGCCGATCTGCGACCGACACAGCGACACGCGCAGCATCTGAAACGCGACCCGGCTCGCTGAGATACCGAGGCGCGACGACGGTGGGAAAACGCCACTCCCAGCCGCCAACCCCCGCCGCAGCGTCGGGTATCCACAGAAGGCGCTGGTCGATCTCGATCGTCACCACGACGGTGGTCTGCGGCGGAACGTTGCCCACCTCCTGCGTAAACAGGCTCGCCCGCTCCTGCTCGAGGAGTGCGGCCGTGCGCCCCTGTGCAATCGCCTGCTCGAACCGCTCTGCAGCCCGGTCCTTGCGGTCGACCTCGCCCACGACGACGCGCTCGCCGATGCGGAACGAAAACCCGCTGACCGCTCCGTCCTCGGGCAGCGGCAGCTGATAGGTCACCCGCAGCGGTTCGGCGTGCGGGTTGTGAAACGTCTGCTCGAGGCTGAGGCGGCCAAGGCCGCCGCGATGGCGCCCCGAGAGTCGGGCGCTCCGCAGCGGAAGCGGTCGACCGTCGGTCGTGACCAGCACGCCTCCGGACGAGGGGATCGAGTGAGACATGGGGGCGGATTGAAGGGCTGCGTCGTTCATGCGCCCGACCAACGCAGGCCTCTTCGGTCTTGTGACAATCTTTTTTGGCCGCCCGTACGGCGCCAACGCGTCAATCCCGCGCTACGACTCGACCTTCTTGGCCAGGTTGCCGAGCCCCTGCTCGAAGTCGGCCCCGAGCATCGCGTCGAAGTCCATGAACACCATGAACACCTTGCTCATGAAGGCGTTCTCGCTGTCCATCTCCCAGGTGACCTGGGTACCCGCGTCCTGCTCGCCGACGCGCAGGGTGACGGTCGCCTCCGACTCGAACGGCTCGATGAATTGCAGATCGTAGGAGACCGCGTCGTCTTCGACCGCCGTGACCTCCATCCGGCCTTTGCCGACGTCTTCGTTGCCTTCCCACTCGTACCAGGCGCCCTTGCCCTCGGCGGGATCGGAGAACGTCCACTTCACGTTGGGGTCCCGCTCCGCCCACGGGCTCCACTCGACCCACCGCTTCATGTCGGTCAGGTGCGGCATGATCGCCTCGGGAGACGCCTCGATCACGGCGGAGCGCTCCACGTGCGAGATGTCCGGTTGCATCGAAGCCATGACGAGCACGCCCACGATCACTGCGACGAACAGCCCAACGAGGCCGAGGAGGACCTTCTTCATCCCAGTACCCTACCAGCGGCGAGGGCGCCGCAGAAGGAACCTCCCTGAACGGCCGTGGACCGCCCCCCGGGGCCGCTGTACCATCCGCCGCGGACAAGACCCATGGCCGAATCCGCAACGCATCAGCGCATCGAAGCCCTCACCAAGTCCGACAAGGTCGTGCTGTTCATGAAGGGCAACCGAGCTCAGCCGCAGTGCGGGTTCTCGGCGACCGTCGTAGGCATCCTCGACCAGTACGTCCCGGACTACACCACGGTCAACGTGCTCGCCGACCCCGAGATCCGCGAAGGCGTCAAGGAGTTCAGCGACTGGCCCACCATCCCGCAGCTGTACGTCGACGGCGAGTTCGTCGGCGGCTGCGACATCGTCCGACAGCTCGACGACGAAGGCGAGCTCATCGCGACCCTCGGCGACGCCGCGAAGCCCCCCGAGCCGCCCTCGATCGAGATCACCGAAGCGGCGGCCGCGGTGTTCAAGCAGGCGATGGCCGAGGCCGAAGGCGACGAGCAGCTTCGCCTCGTCGTCTCGCCGACGTTCCAGCACGAGCTCGCGCTCGACCTCCCGCGCCCCAGCGACCTGGTCGTCGAGGCCGCCGGCCTGAAGATCCTCGTCGACCCTGGCACCACGCGTCGGGCCAACGGTCTGCGCATCGACCACGTCGAGGGACCGCAGGTCGGCTTCCGCATGGACAACCCCAACGCGCCCGCGCAGGTGCAGCAGATCGGCGTCAAAGAAGCGGCAGCGTTGGTCAAGGAAGACGGCGTGAAGTTCTTCGACGTCCGAACGCCGCGCGAGCGCTCCATCGCCAAGCTCGAGGGCGCCATCCACCTCGATGGCGACAACGTCGGCGAGATGATGGAGCTGCCCAAGGACACCCCCCTGGTGTTCCACTGCCACCACGGCCATCGCAGCTTTCAGGCCGCGATTCGCTTCCTCGAGCAGGGCTTCACCAAGGTCTACAACGTGGTCGGGGGCATCGACGCCTGGTCGCAACAAGTCGACCCGTCGATTCCCCGCTACTAGGCAATGGCCATCGACGACCTGCTCAAAGCCATCCGTGAGTCGTGCTCGCCCGGCACGTGGTCACGGGGCGTCCAGCTCGCCCGCTCGGGTCAGGTCGTGGGCGAAGAGGACGACGGCGACGAAATCGCGCTGCGGGTCGCGACCAAAGGCGGGCTCGTCTCGCCACAGGTCGTGCTCTTTCCCGACGACGAGGACTGGACCTGCGAGTGCAACAGCCGCGAAGACGCCTGCGCGCACGTGGCCGCCTGCGCCATCGCGCTCAAGCAGGCGTGGGCGGAGGGCAAGCGCATGCCGGGCGAGGGCCAGGCCAAGGCCCAGGGCCCCGCACGCGGCCACCTCGAGTACGTCCTGCAAGATCACGAGGGCAAGCTCGCGCTGTTTCGGCTGATCGTCGCGGGCGACAAGAAGCACCAGCTCAACGGCTCGCTCGCTCAGGTCGCGCTGGGCAAGGTCAAGGGGCCCAAGTTCGTCGCGTCCGAAGGTGACCTCGAGTTCGAGAAGAAGCTCGGCAGTTTCGGCGGTGGCCTCATCCCCAAGCCACTCATGCGCAAGGTCCTCGGCGCGCTGCGGGCCGTCGATCACGTCACGCTCGACGGCAAGAAGGTGAGCGCCGGCGCGCCGATCAGCGGCCTGGCGGTGCGGGTCTGCGAAGAACGCGATGGCTACGTGCTCCGACTCGAGCAGGACACCAGCCTCGACCAGATCTTCGACAACGGCGCGGCGCTGCGCGGTGACGTCCTCTCAGCGGTCGGCGAACACGGGCTGACCCCGGGCGAGTACGACTCGATGCGCCGGGGTCGAGTCTTCCACCGCACCGACCTGGGCACCCTCGTCGGCGACTGGCTGCCCAAGCTGCGCCGAAAGCTGCACGTCATCTCCGACATCGAGCTCCCGGGCAGCACGACGGTCAAGCCTCGCTTGGTGCTCAACACCTCTCGCGACGGCGACGACCTCGTCGTCGTGCCCACCATCCTCTACGGCGAGCCTGCGATCGCGCGCGTCGACGGCGACCGGCTCACGATGCTGACCGAGGGCGACGTGCCGCTGCGCAACGCCAGGCTCGAGGCGCTGCTCGTCGAGCAGCTCGCCGGGCGCAACATGGAGCCGGGCGTGAAGACGACCCTCGCCCCGGGCGACGCGATCGCGCTGACCGCCAGCATGCGCGACGACGACGGCGTCGCCCTTCACGGCAAGGCGCACGAGGCCTACTTCGACGCAGGCGAGCTCGACGCCCACCTCGAAGTTGGCGACGGCGGCGGCGTGGACGTGTGGTTCGGCGCCGAGGGGCCGGACGCCAAGGGCACCGCCGACGCCGCCGCGGTCGTCGCGGCCTGGGAGCGCGGCGACACCTTTGCGCCGCTCTCCGGTGGCGGTTTTGGCCGCGTCCCCACCGGATGGCTCGCGCAGCACGGGCATCGACTCGTCGCTCTCCTCTCGGCCCGCGAAGCCATGCAGGCCGGCAAGGAGCTTCCGGCGTGGTCCGGTCCCGACGTCGCAGCGTTGTGCCAAGCGCTCGACCACCCCGCCCCTCCCTCGTTCGAGGGGCTTCGAGCGCTCTTCGAAGACTTCGACGGCCTGCCCGAGCCACAGCTCCCCTCCGACCTCACCGCCACCTTGCGCGACTACCAGCAGCAGGGTGTGGCGTGGCTCGGGTTCCTGCGCAACGCGGGCCTGGGCGCGCTCTTGGCCGACGACATGGGCTTGGGCAAGACGCTCCAGACGCTTTGCGCCGTCCGAGGCCGCACGCTCGTCGTCGCGCCCACCAGCGTCTTGCCCAACTGGGCAGCCGAGGTCGCCAAGTTCCGCCCCTCGCTGCGATGCGCCGTCTACCACGGACCCGGACGCGTCCTCGACCCCGAGGCCGACATCACGCTGACCACCTACGCCCTGCTCAGGCTCGACCTCGAAGCCCTGCAGAGCGTGCAGTGGGACACCGTCGTGCTCGACGAGGCGCAAGCGATCAAGAACCCCGAGAGCAAGGTGGCGCGCTCGGCCTTCGAGATCGAAGCGGCGTTCAAGATTGCGCTCACGGGTACGCCAGTCGAGAACCGCCTCGACGATCTCTGGTCGCAGTTCCACTTCCTCAATCGCGGCCTTCTCGGTGGTCGGTCCGACTTCGGCGACCGATACGTCAAGCCGATCGAGTCGGGCGACGCCAACGCAGCCGGCGCGCTCCGCAACCGGGTCAAGCCCTTCTTGCTGCGGCGCCTCAAGCGAGACGTCGCCACCGAGCTCCCTCCCCGCACCGACGTGGTGTTGCACTGCGAGCTCGACAACGACGAGCAGAGCACCTACGACGCGATTCGAGCCGCGACGCAGAGCGACATCATGAAGCGCCTGGGCGACGGAGGAAACGTGATGGCCATGCTCGAGGCCCTGCTGCGACTACGCCAGGCGGCCTGCCACCGCGCGATGCTGCCAGGCCAGGCCACCGCCAGCGCCGAGCCGTCCTCCAAGGTCCGCGTGCTGCTCGACCAGCTCGAGACCGCGGTCGCCGAGGGCCACAAGGCGCTGGTCTTCTCGCAGTGGACGAGCTTCCTCGACCTCATCGAGCCCCACCTCGATGGCGCCAACATTCGCTTCAACCGCCTCGACGGATCGACCCGAGACCGCGGCGCCGTGGTCGACGCCTTTCAAGACCCATCGGGCCCTAGCGTCATGCTGCTCTCCCTCAAAGCCGGCGGGACGGGGCTCAACCTCACCGCCGCCGACCACGTCTTCCTCATGGACCCTTGGTGGAACCCCGCCGTCGAGGATCAGGCGGCCGACCGAGCGCATAGGATCGGGCAGGAGAACCCCGTGCTCGTTCACCGCGTCGTCGCGCGCGGCACCGTAGAGGAGCGCATCTTGGCGCTGCAAGAGAAGAAGCGAGCCCTCGCCGACGCGGCCGTCGGCGACGGAGGTGCCGCAACCGCGATCACCCGCGATGAGCTGCTCGAGCTGCTGTCTTGAGCGCGCGCCGACTCAAGGCACGATGGTAAACGGGTAGCGCGCGAGCTCCACGCCGTCGTCCGAGAAGATCTTCACCTCCCACTCGCCCACGTACTCGCTTCGCAGCTTGAGGTACGCCCGGGTGCGGTAGGCATGCGCCGGCTTGACCACGATCTTGCCGCGTCGCGCGTTGCCTTCGAGCTTCTGCCACAGGACCGACAGCTCTTCTTTTTGTCGCTGATGCACGACACGAAGGCATACGTTGGCAAGGTCATCCTTCGACACCGAGAACGAACCTTCGCCCCCCGTGCACCGGCTGCGCTCATAGCCGCGCCCCATCGACACGTCATCGATGTGGATGCCGGACTTGCCGACGCCGCCCACGGGTGCGCGATCGGCCGGGCTGACGGGGAGCTTCTTGAACACGGCGGCGATCTCCGGCGGCGTGCCTTCGGGGGGTTCTCGGGGGTCGCGGTCGGGATCGACCTTGGGGGGCAGACGCTCGGGCGGCGACGTGTCGGGCGCTGGCACGTCGAGCTTGGGCGTTGCTGCAGCCTCGCTGGGCGCGAGCTCGGAACGCTCGGCGACGTCGGCCTCGGCCGGGTCGGCGGTGGCCCCCAAGACCCGCGCGTCCTTGGGCGGCGGCATCCTCGGCTTGCGTGACACCCACAGGGCGAGGCCAGCCGCGACCACGCCTCCGACGAACAGCGGGGCACGGCTCTTCTGACGCTTGGGGGAGAACTCGACCGACTTGGTCTCCGGCTCCGGCTCCGGCTCCGACTTGGTCTCCGGCTCCGGCTCCGGGCGCCTCTTGGGGTGAAGTGGAATCGGGGGCGGCGGCGGTTCGTCGTCGCCTTCTTCCTCTTCTTCTGGGGCGCTCACGGCCGGCTGTGACGTCGCGCCCATGAGCGCGTCCATCATCGACTCGTCCGGCTTCTTCTCCGGGAGCTCGAGCGCGCTGAACGAGAGCGTCGACGTGCTCGCAGACGCTGCGACCTCGTCGTCCTCTTCGGGCGGCGCGTCGGCGGGCTCGGCCTTCATCAGCCGATCCATCTCATCTTCCTCGTGCTCGGCCTGCTTCGGCATCGGCTCCGCGCTGGACTGGGGCGCATCCTTCTTCAACGCGCCGCGCACCTCTTCGGTCCACGCCAGCGTCGCGTCGGCAGGCCGCGGCGGTGCTTCGTCGGCCTCGGCCCCCTCCTCGGCTGGCGCGTCGTGCTTGCGAGCACCCCGGACCTCTTCGGTCCACGCCCGCGTCCCTCCGTCCGCGCTGGGGGGCGACTCGGGGAGCGACTCCCAGGCCTCGTCGAAGGTCTTGCCGGGCGTGTCGCCGGAACGGTCCTTGGGTTCCGACATGCGGGCCCGAATCGTGCCAGATCGGCCGTGGCCCGCAAGCCCGTTGCGCTGGCGGGGGTTGCCCGAAGCCTTCGGGAAGTCTAAGTCACAAGCATGGCAGCGTTTTCGACCCGCCTGGGCATCGTCCTGGGCTGCGTTCTGCTCTCCGTGGGCTGTGCCCCCCAACAGGCCCCGGAGACGGAAGCACGTGTCGCGCCAGCCGAGCTCCCTGCCCGCGACGCGGTGGATCCAGGCGAGGACGGACAGTCGCGCACGCTGCTCCAGCACTTCCGCGCGCGCGACCTCGCCGCCGACAAGCTCGCCATCCCCGCGGGCGACCGCCTCGCGGCCGAGAGCACCGCCTGGCAGCTGCCGTTTCAGAGCAAGCGAATGATCGCCGCCTTCTTGACCTCACTCGCGCGCGGCGCCGTCGACGAGATGCAATACACCCTCGCCCCCACGGCCACGTTCGGCCGACCCGACCCACGCCGTCCGCACGAGCGTCCGGTGTTCGAGGACGGCAACCTCATCGAGTTCTTCGACGGCGTGAGTGCAGCGGCCAGTCGCTTCGAGGAGGGCGCCAAGTACGTGAACCCGACCTCGTTTCTCATGGGCGTGCAAGAGCGCATGCGCTCGGGGGCCGAGCCCATGTGGGCCTACTACGAGTCGGGCGACGACAAGCTGATGTTCCGCTTTCGGGTCTACGGCAACCTCGCCCGCATCGACTACGTCGGCTTCTACCCCGAGGCCCCCAAGGAAGCGGCCGACTACACCGCGCTCGGCCCCGCGCCGCCGATGATGCCCGGCGTGCGCACCGATGAAAACGGAATCATCCACGAGTTCGATCCCGCCAAGATGGGCAGCGGCCGACGTCCGCCAGTGGGCCGCCCCCCAAGGCCCAGGTAGCGCGCTACTCCGCGGTCACGCTCAGGTCTTCGACCGCGCGGCGGAACGGCGACCACACGTGTCGCTCGAGAAACGCCGACGCGGTCATCTGACCGGCCGAGACGGCGTCGAAGTCCTTGCGCTGCCGATCGAGGCGCGCTTCGAGTGCCATGGCCTCGGCGTCGCCGCTGCGCGGATGCTCGGCGTGACGCTCGGCAAAGAGCGCAGCCGACCCGCGACCACGGGCAACCCAGACGAAGTGCCAGTCCGCGATGAAGCCACGCATGCGCTCGAGGTTGACGGTGCCCGCCCACGCCGTCTCGCCGAGCTCCAGCCAGCGGTACGCGTCGAGCCCCTGCCCAACGCTGCGCCGCAGGCTCGCGTCCACCTCGGCGAACTCGAACGTGGCGACCCCGTCCTTGTCGACGTCGACGGTCGCGGCGTGATGCCGCTGCCCCTGCGCGTCGACGGCGGTGAGCTCGAGCTGGCCGCCGTAGGGGCGCACGATGCATCCGGCACGATCGGCGTCGCGCTGATGGAGCACCACGCCCTGGTCCTCCTCGAGCGGAAGCGGCCACCCTCGACACAAGCGCGCTTCACTCAGCCGCAGCCGTACGCTGTCGAGCTCGACCTGACGGTGGTCGACGATGCCGAAGCGCACCCCGTTGTGCAGGATGGTCGCGCGGGCGGCCGAGGACTCGGTCGCGCTGCAATCACCGGGGCTGGCGACCCCCCGGGTCAGCTGATCGTGCAGTGATGCACCGCAAGTCTCCCCCGCCCGCGCCGCGACCTGATCGGCCAAGGCCGAGGGTGCGACGGCCGAGAGTGGCTCGTGTCGTTCGTGCACCGGGCCTCCCATCCCAGCGCAACCCGAGGCCGCCAGGGCCACAAGTGTGGGGAACAACGCTCTTTTTGCCGCGAGCAACATCGTGAGGAGGACGCGACGTCTCGTCGGCGTCTGCGGGTCTCAACGAGCATATACGCCCAGACTTACACCCGGTTACGCGTCTTGACGCCGAGAGGCGCGCGGGCCAGCCTCCCTCCGAGATCGACATGCGCTACGCAGCTTTCGCCCTCGTGCTCGGCGTTTCGACCGCCGGATGTCTGAAAGTCCCCGAGGATCTCTCGGAGGAGCCCGACGCCGCGGCCGTCGCCCCCGCGACCGCAGCCGAGCTGCTCGCCCGTCACGTCGACGCGCTCGGCGGGGAGCAGGCGCTCCGCGGCCTCTCGGCCCGAACCCTCGAAGCGCGCATGGTTCTCTACCCCGGCGAGGGCTGCGAGTCTCCCGAAGACCCCTTCTGCGCCGCGAGCGAGGAGGAGACGGGCTCGTATTTCTACCAGAGCACCGCCGACGGTCGGCTCTACCGCCGCAACGTCGTGGGCGACGCGCTCGAGGAGCGCGGCTTCGACGGCAAGGTCGGCTGGGCCTTCTTCGCCCCCGAGACGCTGCGCATCGACAACGAGGACGAGAAGCAGCTCAACCGAGAGGAAGCCATCCTGCACTGGTACCTCGACGTCGAGGACAGAGGCGTCGAGACCGAGCTCGTCGCGCCGCGCAAAGAAGACTCCGACGGCAACCCGCGGGTCCTCGACGGCATGGTCTGGCGAGTGCCCGGCGCGGGCATCGAAAAGGAGCTGTGGTTCGACCGCGAAACCGGCCTGCGTCGAGAGGAGACCAGCGGCGATCCCGAGACCGGCACCACGCAGGTCGTCATCTACGAGGACTATCGCGAGGTGGACGGCGTCTTGGTCCCGCACATGATCCGCGTGGTCAACCGCTTCGAAGGCCGAGTTCAGCGCATCGACTTCGCGGTGCAACGCGTCAGCCACGACGCCATCGACCCCACGAAGTTCGCCATCCCCGAGCTGCCCGCGCCTACGGCCCAGCCCGACGCGCTGCTCGCTCAGCTGGCGAGCATGCGCAGCACCGCCGAGGCCGCGCCCAAGGACGTCACCGCGTGGATGGACTACGCCCGCATCTCCTTCGTCGCCGCCCACTTCGACGAGGTCCGCACGGCGCTGCGCAAGGTGCTCGCGCTCGACGCCAAGGAGCCCGAAGCCCTGCTGCTTTCCGCCCGCATGGCGATCCTGTTTGGCGACTACGCCAAGGCCGAGAAGATTCTCAAGCAGGCGAAGAAGGCCAGCGTCCGCGGTGAGGTGCTCGCACGCGAGTACGGCTGGATGCACCTGCGTCAGCGCAAGTACGACAAGTTCGCCACGGACCTCGCCACCGGGGGCAACACCGACCTCGCCGATCGCTACCGCTCCTTCGAGGGCACACCGCTGCAGGCCAGCATCGAAGGCGGAGGCTGCGCGCTCGAGGTCCCCTTGGCCACCGGGGCCCCCTTGGCCACGCTCGACGTCACCTTGGGCGACAAGAAGGTCGGCGCAATCTTCGACACGGGCGCCGCAGACCTCATCATCACCCAGAGCCTCGCCAAAGAGCTGGGCATGGAGATCACCGCGAGCTCTCAGATCGCGCAGGGCATGCCGCCGGTCGGGCACGGCCAGATTCCATCGCTCACGGTCGGCGGGCTCACCCTGAAGAACGTGCCCGCAAACGTGTTCGACGACGCGGCCATCGCCGACATGGCCGGCGACGAGTCCGACCGGGTCAGCGCGGTGATGGGCATCGGTATGCTCACCGACTTTGCGGTCGCCCTCGACGTCCCCGCAGGCACGCTCGAGCTCGTGTCCAACGAGCGCAAGTGCAAGGCCGAACGCAGCGCCCTCGTGAAGGGTCCGTCCGTCCCGTTTTGGATGCACGAGACCCACTACATCTACGTGCTGGGCTCGATGAACGGAGCCGAGGGCGTCTACCTGGTCAACACGGGCATGCGCGGCGCCGACATGACCGCCAACCAGCAAGCCTACCGCCACGCCGCCGTCGGCACCCCGCCTCTGCAAGCCGGCGAGGCGCCGATGGCCCGCGTGAAGACCTTTGCCCTGGGCGACAGCTTCTCGGCGAATGACCTCGAGTCCGCTTGGGGGTACTTCCAGCAGACCCAGTCCAGCGACGGCTTCCGCCTCGACGGCATGATCGGACTGGGCGTCCTGGGACAGCGCCGGTTCGTGCTCGACTTCCAGTCGCACACCATGCACTTCCCGGGGTCGGCCGGTTGATCCAGACCGCCTACGTCGCGCCGTGGGCATGGACCGGCGGCGCACTTCGGCGGGACGTCCGATTCGACGTGGATGCGGACGGCCGCATCGCGAACGTCGGTGACGCAAACGAGCGGGGAGAGCCGCTGCGTCGAACCCTGGGCAACGCGCTGTGGCTGCCGGGTCTCGTCAATGCCCACTCCCACGCGTTTCAGCGCGGGATTCGAGGGCAGACGCATCGACGCGCCCCTGGGGAGAACAGCTTCTGGTCGTGGCGAACCGCGATGTACGCGGCCGCGCAGGCGCTCGATCCCGACGGGCTCTATGCGATCACCCGGTCTGCGTTCGCCGAGATGCTCCGCGCGGGCATCACCCACGTGGGCGAGTTCCACTACGTACACCACCAGCCCGACGGCACCCCCTACGACGACCCGAACGAGCTCTCGTGGCGCGTGGTCCAGGCCGCCCGCGACGTGGGCATCCGGCTCACCTTGCTCGAGGTGTTCTACGCCCGAGCCGGCGCGGGCAAGGCCCCGTTGCCTCAGCAGCGGCGTTTTTGCGACACCAGCGTCGACGCCTACCTCTCCCGGGTCGACACGCTCAGGGCCGCAGGCGTCGACGTCGGCATCACCCCCCACAGCATCCGCGCGGCCTCGATCGAGCAGATCCGAGAGCTGGTCGCCTACGCGCAGGAGCACGACCTGGTCGTGCACACCCACCTCAGCGAGCAGCCCCGCGAGAACGAGGAGTGTCGCGCCGAGCACGGCACCACGCCCGCCGGCGCCTTCGAGCGCTGCGGCGCCTTCGCCCGACCGCGCCGGTTCACCGCGGTGCATGCGACCCACCTGGACGAGGACGACTTCGAGCGACTCTCAACGCAGTCGGTCTGTGCATGCCCGACTACCGAGGCCGACCTCGGCGACGGCATTCTCGACGCGCCCCGCCTCGCCAGCGCCGGGACCTCCCTCTCGCTTGGCAGCGACAGCAACGCGATCATCGATCTCGTGCAAGAGGCCCGTCTACTGGAGATGAACGACCGCCTCGCGCGCGGGGCCCGGTGCCGACTCAACGACGACGAAGGCGCGCTCGGGCCCGTGCTCGCCCACGCCGCGACGCGCGGAGGTGCCGTCGCGCTGGGGGCCAGCAGCAGCGGCCTGCAGGAAGGCGAGCCGTTCGACGCCGTCGTGGTGGATCTGGACGACCCGTTCTTCGAACACGTCCCGCCCGCGCACGCGCTCGACGCGTTGTTCACCGCCGGCACGAGCGCTCCAATACGACAAGTGGTGGTCCATGGCCGCGAGATGCTCTGACGCTCCCCGGCGCGGTCGCTCGCGACGCTCCCTCGCCGGGTCGACGCTCGCGCTCGTTGCCGCGGGGGCGATGCTCGCCGGCTGCGCCGCACGTCGCGAGGCTCGCGTTCGCCGCAACTGGAACGAGGCCGACCCGGGCACCTCCAACGTGCCTGGCGACCTGCTGTCGGGCCCCGACGAGTGGGGACCTTCGAGCCCGGGCGTCGTCGCGCAGAAGGTCGGATGGGAGCGCGTCGAGGAGCTCCTGGCTCTGACGATCGACGTCCTGGTCACCGCGCCCAGCCCCGAGACCCTCGCCGAGCTCGCGACGAAGTGGTGCGAGGTCGAACCGATCCCACGCCAGACCACCCACGGCGAGGTCCGCGTCTGCTACCTCTACCCACCCGTTCGCGTAAAGGGTGTCGCGCTGACGCTCGAGCTGAGCGGCAACGGAATCGTCGGCTTCGTCGCCCCGGAGCTCGACGCGGCAAAGAGCGAAGAGCTGGCGGCGGAGGCCCGCCGCTCTCTGGCGAGGCTGTGCGAACGCCCGTGGGTCGACGCCGAGGGCGACCTCGACCTCCAGACCTGCACCGTCGACGGAGGCTCGACGCTGGCTGTCGGACGTCTGCAACCGCGCGCCGATACGGACCGGTGGCAGGTTTCGGTGGCCGTGCTCGGAGCGATCTAGCAGCCCCCCCCGCGTTGCAATCGGACCGTGACCGCGTGAACGATTTTCTGCGGTAGGCTTGTCGGGATGTCGACGCACCATCGACGCCTCACCTCACTTGGGGGTGTCGGCGCCCTAACTTTGCTTGCTGGCTGCTTCAACCCCGAACCCCCGGCGCAGGCTGACACCGACACCGACGGGCCCGATGCCTCGTCCACCGCAACGCCCACCAGCGGGCCAACGTCGATGGGCACCGATGGCAGCACCACCGACGCGCCGACGACGGATCCCTCGTTGGACACGACCCAGGGCGATGAGTGCTCGGCCGACAACGCCATCGACACCGCCTGCCCCGAGGCCACGCCATACTGTTCGGCCGGCACCTGCGTCGACTGCACGGGCCTGACGTGCGCCGACGTGGACGAAGACACCCCCGTCTGCGGCTCCGACGGTCGCTGCCTCGAGTGTGACGACAGCGACGTCTCCGTCTGCGAGCTCTCCCAGACCGCCTGCGTCGACAACGAGTGCGTCGTGTGCACCGAGGACGACCAATGTCCCAGCGGCATCTGCCAGACCGACGGCGAGTGCCTGCTCGAGGCCGTCACCCTGCGCGGCATCGCGTACGACTACTCGACCATCGACCGCACTCCGCTGCAAGACGTCACGGTCCAGATCACCAACGTCATCGACGCGCCCACCGCCGAGCCGACCGGCAAAGACGGCGGCTACCAACTCGACGGCCTCGTCCCCGGCAGCCTCGTCGACCTCAACCCGCTGTGGGATCAGAACGCGCCCGTCGTGGTGCCTGCGGCCGTCACCGCCCGCGTCAGCGCTTCGATCAGCAACGACCACCCCATCGAATTCGACGTCCCCGTGGTGCCCTACGAGTGGCTCGCACAGGTGGCGTTCGAGTGCGGCATCTTTGCGACGCTGGAGGACGCCCTCTACAACGAGGCCGGCGCAGCCATCAACCCGTACTTCGTGCAGCGCTCCACCGTCTTGGGGCAGCTCGTCGACAGCAACGGAGATGGCGTCTCCACCGTCTCCAAGGCGGCGATCAGAGCCCGCATCGGTGAGTGGGCGAACTTCGAGGCGAACCTGCTCGACACCGACGACTCGCCGACGGAGGTCTGCTTCCTCGACGAGGACGCCGGCTCGGGCACGTTCGTGGGCACCGGCCAGGACGTCTCCAACGACACGGGGCGCTTCGTCATGTTCCGTCTGCGCAACGACAGCGGCTTCGGCCAGGGAACGCTCAGCGTCTCGGTGTCCGGCTTCGACCAGGCCTACACGACCCTGCCGTCGAGCGGAAACATCGGCATCGTCGAGCTGCTGCGCAACGACGAGCCGATCGAACGCGACTTCGCCATCGACATCTACCCCCTCTTCGACACCTACGGCTGCACGGGCGATGGCTGCCACAGCAGCGGGGGGCCTCCGGGCGCGATTCGAGACGGCTTCACCGCCGACTGGAGCCTGACCCCGCGCGAGGTCTGGGAGCAGCTCGTCGGCCCGGGCACCGAGTGCCCCGACCCGGACAACCCGGTCCGCATCTGCACCGACGACCCCGAGGCGTCGCTGTTCATCCAGCGTCCGCTGACCGACCCCGTCGGCATGCCCGACGTGCACCCGGTCGACATCTTCAACTCGATCGAAGACCCCCAGGTCCAGGTGATGCTCGAGTGGATCGAGCAGGGCGCTCAGCCGCCCGCGGCGATCAGCTTCGTCGAGGACATCTACCCGCTGTTCGAGATTCACGGCTGCGTGGCCTGCCACACCGACGGCGGCCCGCCCGATGCAGTGACGGCCGGCTTCAACGCCGACTGGTCGCTCGAGCCCGAGGAGGTCTACAACCTGCTCGTCGGCCCGGGCACCACCTGTCCCAACCCCGACGACCCGGTCCGCATCTGCACCGACGACGTGCTCAACTCCAAGCTCGTCACCTTCCCGCTGACCGACCCGCCCGACGCTCCGGACGCGCACCCGGTCAACGCGTTCGCGACGACCGACCACCCCGACATGCAGAAGATCATCCAGTGGATCGCGCAGGGTGCCGACTTCGAGAACGAGTGCGGCCACGACGAGTGCAGCACGGGCGAGGCGCTCGTCCCGGGGTGCTCGCCGTGCGTCACCGCGGTGTGCGACCAGTACCCCTTCTGCTGCAACAGCAACTGGGATGCCGCGTGTGTCAACGCGGCCAACAACAGCGCCGAGTGCAGCTGTTAGAACCTCAGCTGAGGTAACTTCGGGGGGTCCATGCGAGTGCGTGGGCCCCCTTCGTCATGTTCGCATCCCGAGAAGCGCAGACCTTCCTGGAGGGCCTCGATGACCCCGAGGCCACGCAAACGACCGTCCTGTTGAAGAAGACCCTCGGGCCCAACGCAGACTGCGAGTTTGGCCGCAAACACGGCTTCGACAAGATCTCTTCCATCGCGGAGTACCAGCGGGCCGTCCCCATCCAGAAGTACGACGGCTTCGCCGACTCGATCCGACGCATCGTCAACGACGGCGAGCAGGGCATCCTCACCAAGGACCGGGTCAAGCGGTTCTTCATGACCTCGGGCTCGACCTCGGAACCCAAGTACATCCCGGTCACCACGCGGTTCATTCAGACCAAATCGCGCGCGTTCGGCATCTACTGGGCGTCCGTGTTCGCCGACCACCCCCAGGCCAAGGCGGGCAGGATGATCACCAACTTCTCCGACTCGGGCGTCCCGGGCACGACGCCCGGAGGCATCGAGTGCGGCTCGGAGAGTTCCTTTTGGGCCGGCGTCACCCGTGCAACCGCGCTGAGCAAGGCGCCGATCATCCCCAAGCCGGTCGCGCAGATCAAAGACTCCAACGCCCGCTACTACACCCTGGCTCGCATCCTGCTCGAGGAGTCCTTCAGCGTGATCATGACGCTGAACCCCAGCACGATCCTCTTGCTCTTCAAGAAGATCCAGGAGTTCTCCGAGCCCCTGCTGCGGGACATCGAACACGGCACCCTCAGCGAAGAGGTCGAGGTCAGCGACGTGGTCCGCGAGTACGTGCGCGAGAGCTACAGGGGCGACCCGGCGCGCGCCGAGGCGCTGCGGGCCTTGGCCGGCGACACCGAAGGGCTGCTCGCGCACCGCATCTGGCCGGAGCTGTCGCTCGCGATCTGCTGGCGCTCGCCGATGCTCGAGCCGTACATCAAGCTGCTGGACCCTCACTTCGGCGACCGCGTCGCCGGCCGCGACTACATGATGATGGCGTCCGAGGGGATCATGGGCGTACCGCTGCGCGACGGCGGAAGTGGTGGTGTGTGCGGGGTCGGGCTGCACTTCTACGAGTTCGTCCCCGAGGACGAGATCGACGCGCCCAACCCCACCGTGCTGCTTCCGCACCAGGTCGAGGTCGGCAAGACCTACGTCCTCATCCTCACCAACGGCTCGGGGCTGTACCGCTACAACATCGGCGACGTGGTCCGCATCTCGGGGTTCGAGCGCAAGGCGCCGATCATCGAGTTCCTCCACCGCGCCGGCCGGACCTGCTCGCTGACCGGCGAGAAGCTCACCGAGAGCCAGGTCACCCACGCGATCGAAGACTGCGCGCGAGCGCTGACGCTCGAGGTGGAATCCTTCACCGTCGCCCCGGCACCCGAGGGGTTCCCCCGCTACGTCGCCTACGTCGAGCTGCGCAACCAGGCCTCCGCCGAGGCCCTCGCCGCGTTCCCCAAGGCCTTCGACGAGGCCCTGGACCGGCACAACATCGAGTACGGGTCGAAGCGCGGATCCCAGCGCCTGGCCGCTCCGGAGCTGTGGGTCGTACAACCGGGGACCTACGCCCGGCTGCGACAGGCCAAGACCGCGGCCGGGGCGAGTGACTCGCAGATCAAGCCGATGCACCTGACGCGCGACGCGTCCTTCGCCCAGCGCGTCGAGATCGCATCCCGCCATCGGGCGGGGTGACAAAGCGAGCACGGACTGGCAGGTTCTGACTCAGGCACGACCATGAGCTCCCCGACCGCAGGTCTCCTCGTCCCTCTGGACATGTTCCGGATCTCTCAGTTCGCTGCGATGTTCAGCGAGCTGCTCGCTAGCAAAGCCCGGAACATCCTCGACGCCGAGCTGGTGGTGACCCGTCACCCCGAGGCGCCGCTGTTCCTCATGCAGATCACCGGTTCGGTGATCGACGGAAACCCGGCCACGTTCTGGCGGGAGAACGTCGACCTGGCGCAGATGGCCAGCCGGGCCCTGCCACGCCAGGTCATCATGTTCTACGCCGACCCCGGCGAGACGCCGGCCGACCGCCGCGAAGGCTTCATCGTGGCGCAGCAGGGCCAGATGATCGCCGGCGACGACGTGGGCACCGACCGCATGCCCGCCGACGCGCCAGACTCGGACTGGCCGCTCGCAAAGCTTTGCCAGCAGCTCCGACTTCCGCGCGAAGATCTCGAGACCTCGTTTGCGGACGGGCCTCAGGTCTCCGTCAAGCTCATGGAACCCAGCGCCGCCGACGACCAGGCCCTGCTTCAGGAGCTCTTCGCCAAGGAGATGGCGGCGCAGGCCGCTGCTGAGGCGGGCGAGGGGCCCGAAGGCGTCACGGGAGCGCCCCCACCGGCGTCGGTAGGCGCTGACGCTGGACCCGGCGCTCCGGCGGCTGCGCCCGCGCCAAAGAAGCCGTCGGCAGCCGAGATCGCGGCCGAAGACGCGAAGCGCCGGGCTCGCGAGCAAGCCGAAGAAGCCGCGGCGGCAGCGGCCCGTGCGGCCGAGATTCAGTCCGGCCTCCGGTCTTCTCAGGACGACCTCGGCATCATCGTCGCGCCCGACGCCGAGCTCTCCGAACCCGACCAGCTCCGCCCCTTCATCGTCGGCGCGCTCAAGGGCGACGTGCCCGAGGGCATCAGCCGAGAGCTCAACAAGACGCTCCAGGGCAAGCGCATCGACGTCGCGGTCAAGGTCGACTTCCTCAGCGAGGTGTTCATCGAGAGCACCCCCCTGTCCAAGCCGCAGTTCCTCGAGATCTCCACCGAGCGAGAGCTGGGCGGCAAGAAGGTCCGCATCGCCGAAGTGCTCGGGCCCCGGCTGGGCTACGGCTCGCTGATCAGCACCGGGTCGGCGCCCCACGTGTTCGTCTCGCGCAAGCCCGACATGCCGCTGCCCGAAGGCCTCATCGTCGAGCTGCTGGGCTGACGCACCGAGCCGCCGCCAACGAAGAAAGGCGTGACCAGTCGAGTGACTGATCACGCCTTCGTTCGTGGTGGCTTCCGTGGTGGCTGCGAGTGCGCGCTACATCGCAAAGCGCGTCTTGAGGTCGGCGATGATCTCTTCTTCGCGTGCGCCCGTGGTGGGCTCGGCGAGTCGGTCGCGGACGAGGGCCTCGAGGACCATCGCGCGCTCGGGATGCGGGGGAAGGTGCTCGGCGAGGTTGAGCTTGCGGCTCGCGAGCATCTTGAGGAACGGTTCGATCTTGCGGATCTCCTGGGCGATGCGCATGGTGACCTGCTTGCCTTCGCCGCGGCGCGAGGGGTAACGAGGCGCGCACTTCTCTACGGCTTGCACGAGGTCTCGGGCCAGGTCGACGTCGACCTTGTCTTCGACGCCGAAGCTCGCGACCACGATGGGGCGGCTTTGGGCTTTCTTCGTGCCGTCGCCGGACCACCAAACGTTGTGGGCAATGGAGAGATAGGTTCGGCGAGTCTCGCCGCAGCGCACCTTGTTCCTTCGCAGATACATGTCTAGTTCCTTTTCGTGTGAGACCAAGAGGGGAGTGGGGTGCCTCGTGCCTGCCCGGTCTGCGTGGGGTCTGACGACCTCCCGGTGCAAACCTTCACCGCTCGTCGGCACTTTTTTGACGAACGAAGTCGACCGAAGTCGCAGGGGCATTGGCGCGGCGCGAGGTGCATCCAACGGATCAGGCTAGCCGCGGCGCCCGAGCCGGACCAGGAACTCGCAACACACTTCCTTGTAGGCCCTTGAGATCAAGAGACTTTTTCGAGCGAACAACCATCACCCGGCGCTTCCCCCGGCCCGCCCCGCCAAGTTCGCTCCCAAACAAAACCGTCGCAGCCAACAATCTGCCCCCCGCCCCAACGAGCGCGAATGCGTCACCTCGCCGCACGGTGCAACCAAACGCCGATCCGCCCGTCGGGGCGACCTGCCCCACCACCGCCGAACCGAACGCAAAGGAGCGAGCCGAAGGCGAGCGAGCCAGGGCGCCCCGCGCCCGAACTTGGAGGGGTGAAGCGAAGGGGGCTCCGCCCCACCGCCGAACCGAACGCAAAGGAGCGAGCCGAAGGCGAGCGAGCCAGGGCGCCCCGCGCCCGAACTTGGAGGGGTGAAGCGAAGGGGGCTCCGCCCCCGCAGCGAGGGGAACCGAGAGGTTCCCCATATAGACTAAAACTCGCAGTTGCGAGGCGTGCGGGGGAACGGGATGACGTCGCGGATGTTCTGCATGCCCGTCGCGTACATGACCATGCGCTCGAAGCCCAAGCCGAAGCCGGCATGCGGCGCGGTGCCGAAGCGGCGGGTGTCGAGGTACCAGCTGTAGTCCTCGGGCTCGAGGTTCAGCTCGCGGATCGCATCTTCGAGCACGTCGAGTCGCTCTTCACGGGCCGAGCCTCCGATGAGCTCGCCGACCGCAGGCACCAAGAGGTCGACGGCGCCGACGGTCTCGCCGTCGTCGTTGCGGCGCATGTAGAACGCCTTGATCGACTTGGGGTAGTCGGTGACGAAGACGGGCCGCCCGACGAGCTTCTCGGTCAGGAAGCGCTCGTGCTCGGCCTGCAAGTTGACGCCGAACTCGACGGGGTACTCGAAGCTCTGGCCCGAGTCCTTCAGACGCTTGACCGCCTCCCGATAGGACATGCGCTCGAAGGGCGAATCGACGACGTGCGTCAGGCGCTCGAGCAACCCCTTGTCGATGCGCAGGTTGAAGAACTCGAGGTCCTCCTGGCAGTCGTCGAGCACGGTCCGCAGCAGGTGCTTGACGAAGTCCTCGGCCAGGTCGCAGTTCTCCGAGAGGTCGCAGAACGCCATCTCGGGCTCGATCATCCAAAACTCCGACGCGTGGCGCGTGGTGTTGGAGTTCTCGGCGCGGAAGGTGGGACCGAAGGTGTAGACGTCGCTCATGCCCAGCGCGAAGGCCTCGGCGTTGAGCTGGCCGGACACGGTGAGGTAGGCCGGCTTGCCGAAGAAGTCCTCGTTCCAGTCGACCTCGCCCTTGTCGGTGCGCGGCGGGTTGCCCACGTCGAGCGTGGTGACGCGGAACATCTCGCCCGCCCCCTCGGTGTCGGAGGCGGTGATGATGGGCGAGTGCACGTAGACGAAGCCGCGGTCGCTGAAGAACGCGTGAATCGATTGCGCGAGCTTGCTGCGGACGCGAAACACGGCGCCGAACGTGTTGGACCGGTTGCGCAGGTGGGCGATGGAGCGCAGGAACTCGAAGCTCGCGCCCTTCTTCTGTAGAGGGTAGTCCTCGTTGGCGCGGCCGACCGTGGTGACCTTCGTCGCCTGGACCTCGACCGACTGCCCTTTGCCCTGCGACTCGACCAAGTCGCCCACGACCTCGATGGCCGACCCCGTGGTGAGCTTGCGGACGGCCTCGATGCCGTCGAGCTCGCCTGGCACCACGACCTGGATGCCGCTCATGTTGGAGCCGTCGTTGAGATTGATGAAGGAGACGTTCTTCCCGTTGCGAACGGTGCGGATCCACCCCTTGAGGAGCAGTCCGGACGCAGGAGCAGGCAGTGTCAACGCATGCGCGATGCGGGTCCTCTTCATGGCGGGCGGCAATGTAGCATGCAGCCGTGAGCGCGACCGGCCGTACGCTGCGCATTCAAGAGCGCTTCGTCTCCGTGCAGGGGGAGGGCGTCCTCGCGGGGGTCCCCAGCAGCTTCGTCCGCCTCACGGGCTGCAACCTGCGCTGCTCGTGGTGCGACTCGCCCCTGAGTTCCTGGCGTCCCACCGGCGAGACGATAGAGCTCGATGCGCTGCTCCGCTGGTGCGCGCAGGGGCCCCGCCACGTCGTGGTCACCGGCGGTGAGCCGCTACTCCATCCCGGTGTCAGCACCCTCACGCAGCGGCTGTCGGAGACCGGGCACCACGTCACCATCGAGACCGCCGGCACCGTCGACCAAGATGGGCTGCACTGCGACCTCATGTCGCTCAGCCCCAAGCTCGCCCACAGCACCCCGACGCAGCCGCTCCCGCTGGCGCAACGGCACGAGAGCCTACGGTGGCAGCCGGACACGGTCCGCGCGTTGATGCGGTTCGAGTGGCAGCTCAAGTTCGTCGTGCGGGCGGATGCGCAGGACGTGCTCGCGCACGACGTCGAGGAGATCGATCGGATGCTGGAGACGCTGGGTATCGACGAGCCCGATCGCGTCCTGTTGATGCCCGAGTGCATCGACCCGGCGGAGCTGGAGGCTCGATACCAGCGGATCAGCGCCGTCTGCTGTGCTCGGGGATTTCGCCTCGGACCACGGCTGCACATCACCGCCTTCGGTCACACGCCAGGGACCTGAGCGCGCGCCAGCCTCTTCAGGGGTTGTTGAGGCCGAGCGGATCGGGCTCGCCTTCGACCTCTTCGAGCGAGACGCCTTCGATCGCAGGCTCGGCGGCCTCTTCACCTTCGGTGTCGAACCCGGGGAAGGGCGCGCCGCTGAGGGTGACGTACCCGGCCGCGTCCTCGTCCGGCGTCGCGTCCGCGGGGAACTTTCCACTCTCGCTGCTGAGCGATTCGGTGACCACCGAGTGCGGTGCCGTCGGGACCCGCTGGCTCTCGCCAGGAACACCGGGCGCTGCGGATGGCGCCGCTGGCTCGGACGCCGCGGCCTGCTGCTGAGCGCTGTGCGATACACCACCGCGAGGCTGGCAGAGCCGCCAGAAGCGGATGGTGCGATCGCTAGCCCCAGTCAGCCGGGTGAGTTCGACGTCGCTCAGTCGCGGAAGTAAGTCCGCATAGGCGGCGAGTCCGGCGTTGATGGCGTCGACCTGGCTACGCAGCGACGCGCAGACGTCTTTGTCGACGCCCGCGAGCCGGGCGAGCTCGTCGTCGTCGAGGCGGCAGAACAAGTCGAGGTACGGAACCAGCTTGTTCATCGGGTTCGCCTTGGGCGCCTCCTCCTTGTGATCGCTGCGGCTCACTCGCACTTGCTTGAGTGGAATCCGCCCGATCGAGACCCGATCCTTTACGTTGCTCGACTCGCTCGACATACAGCCCGTTGGGCTCCCCGCCCAACCGTACCGTCCTTCCCGACGAATCGCAGCCATTGTGTCGCCTTCGGGGTGGGACGATGTACGTGCCCGCACTCCCTGCTACTGTGGGGACTGCGATGCGCCCCCTCGTTCTCGCGTTCCCGCTCGCCACTGCGTTGGCGTCTGGGTGCACTCCAGACCGCTGCAAGGTGGGAAACGACGAGTTGTCCATGGTCGTCCGCGCGGTCGACATCCTCCCCGAGGAGGGAGAGGAGGTCCGGGTCGGGGTCGATTTCGCGACAGGCGACCGCGCGCGGCTGCCGATCCCCTGGCGGATCTGCGATGGCGACCGGGTGCTGATCAACGGGCAAGAAGCCCGCGAAGCTCAGCAAGAAGACCGCACCGAATACGCGCGCACCCTGGACGGCGAGGAGGGCGACGTGGTCACCGTCGAGCTCGAGCGTGCCGGCGAGGACGTCGTCGTGGCGAGCGTACAGCGGCCTCCACGGTTCACCATGCTCACGCCCGAGCCAGGCGCTTCGATCTCCCGCTCCGAAGAGCTCGTACTCACCTGGGAGCCGCCCAACGAAGGCGGCGAGCTGCAGATCGAAGTTCAAGAGGAACTCGGCGGAGGGCGATGCATCGTGTCCGAGGACCCGACTCACGACTACAAGGGCGTCGGAGGCATCCGCGTCGACGACACGGGGATGTGGACGATCCCCGCCGGGACCCTCACCAACGACGGCGACCTGCGGTGCGACGCGCGCTACGTCGTCAGCCGGTTCTCCCGCGGCGACTACCCCGCTGAGCTCGCCCCGGGGGGCTTCGTCGAGGCGCAGGTGCTCCGCATCGTGCTTTTCGAGTCCACGCCGTAGCGGCGATTGCCCCGGAGGCGCTCTGCTGCCACGCTGCGCCTCATGAAGCTGCCTCGCAAGGGCATCTTGATCCGCCTGGCGATCTACCTCCCGATCATCGGGTTCTTGTCGTGGAAAGCGTTCTTCGCCGGCGGCGACGAACAGCCCGCGCCCGAGCCCGAGCAGACCCCTCCGGGCCGTGTCCGCACGATCGCGGGTCCGGACGGCCAGGAGATGAAGATCATCGAGATCACGCCCGACGAAGCGAAGGCGATGGGTGTCGAGATCCCCGACCCACCTGCCGGGGCGCCCGCCAACGAGGCCGACGCTCCGAAAGAGCCGCAATAGCGGCGTCGTCGGCTAAGGTGCCCGCGATGGAACGCGCGCAGTTCATCAAGGCCGCAACCTCCGCCCTCGAACACATCGAGGATGGCCTCGTCAATCTCGAGCACGAGACCCTCGACGTCGACCTGGCCGGCGACGTACTCACGCTCGAGTTCGCGGACGGGACCCAGTTCGTGATCAACGCCCACAGCGCTGCCGGCCAGGTGTGGATGGCGGCCAACCGCAGCGCCTGGCACTTCGACTACCAGGAGGACTCCGAGACGTGGGTCGCCGCGAAGACGGACGACGAACTCATGGCCACGGTGTCGAAGGCCGTCGGCGAGAAGCTCGGGATCGACGTGGCGCTGTGAAGCGCGGGCTCAGTCTTGCGCTCGTCCTGTCGACGGGCTGCGCTCAGCTCGAGACGACGACCACGGTCGAGGTCGTGCCGCGCCCCGAGCTGGATCCCAAGTGGCTCGGCAACGCCAAGACGGTGGTCGGCCGCGACCTCACCGTGCAGTGGTCACAGTCGCTCAGCACGCTCGAGTTCGAGGTGCACGAATCGCGACGCTGTCGCGCCGTACTGCATGAGCCGGTCGATCGCGTCGAGTCGATCGATCACACCGTGAAACACGGCGGGCTCTACTGGGAGTACGGCATCGGCGCGGCGCTGCTCGCCGTCGGATTGGCGGCGCTGATTCGGCCCGAGGCGTTCTCCAATCGAGCGGTCGACGAAGGCGGCAACACATCGCGCGACACCACGACCGGCTACCGCCTCGGCGGCATCTTCACCGCGCTCGGTGCAGGTGTCGTGGGCATTGGCGTCTACGACACGGTGCGCAGCCGCGACAGCGTGCAGACGACTCGCGCATACCGGCTGACCTCGGGCCACCCCACGCCGTGCATCTCGCCCAGCGGGCCACGCTCGGCCACCGAGGTGGAGATCGTGATCGGACCGTGGACCGCGTCGGCGAACACCGACGCGCAGGGCCGAGTCCAGTTTGGCCTGCCCGGCGAGGACGAGTTGGGCGTCGAGCTTCCGCCTGCGCCTCCACCCGCCGCGACGCCCGGACCCGGCGCTGCGTCCGACGTGCCCGCCGAGGGCACCACCGAAGCGCCCGCCCCTGCCCCTGCCCCCGACCCCGCCCCCATCGAGGTCGAGGCGTCGATTCACGTGGGCGGGCAGCTCGCCGAGTTCACGATCGTCGCACCGCTGGCCACCGCCGAGGGTCGCGGCGGCACGCTCTCGCTGCGTCCCCCCGGCGTCCCGTCGCCGGGCGCCACCCCGTGATGCCCGCGCAGGCCTACGTCGCGCTCGGCGGCAACATCGGCGACCGCCTCGCCACCCTGCGCAGCGCCGTACGTGCGCTGCACGCCACTGACGAGGTGGCGGTCCTTCGCAGCTCGGGCATCTACGAGACCACGCCGGTGGGCCCGTCGAAGGAGCCCTTTCTCAACGCGGCGGTCGAGGTGAGCACGGCGTTGGGACCCCCCGAGCTGCTCGAGCAACTGCACCGCATCGAGCGCGCGCACGGCCGCGAGCGCAGGGTTCGCTGGGACGCGCGCACCCTCGACCTCGACCTGCTGCTGTATCTCGAAGCCGAGGACGCGGCCCCGCGGGTCACCCACGACGGGCACTGCCGCCTGCCCCACCCCGCGATGCTCGAGCGGGACTTCGTGCTCGTCCCGATGGTCGACCTCGCGCCCACGCTGGTCCTCGATGGCGCGAGCCTGGCCCAGCACCTCGCCGCGCTCCCCGAGACGGACCGCACCGTGCTCGCGCGACTCGAGGTTGACCCGCTCGCCCCACCCCGCTAGCCTCCGCCATCCCTGCAGGCGGGTAGCTCAGGGGTTAGAGCACCGTGCTTACACCGCGGTGGTCGCTGGTTCAAATCCAGTTCCGCCTACGATGAGGCCGACGGAGTTCGCTCCGCCGGCCTCAGCTCTTTGCCGAGCATCACTCGAGCGGCAGCTTCATCATCACGTAGTGGAAGCTCCGGTACTTCTCCTCGAGGGAGTCACGGTACTTGGCCGGAAGCTGAGACGAGAGCCGCTTCGCGTGAGGCTCGATGGTCAGGAACCAAAGCGACGCGTCCTGGCCTTCCTTCTCGGCGATGAGGTCGGCGAGCCGACCACGGTCGGGGTTCTTCATCACCCAGATGTCGCCCTTGCTGAAGAACGTCTCCCCTCGATAGTAGAACCACCAGCTGATCAGACGGTCGCTCGGGCCGCGCTCGTCGAAGTAGATCCGCATGGCCGTGCGCTGCGACCAGTTCTCGGACGACGCAGGGATGTAATCGGCGATGAGCCAACCCGTGGTCAGCAGACCCGAGAGCACCCAGGCGCCCACGGTGAACCGACGCAGCCGCGCCGTACGAGCGAGCATCCACGCGCCCAGGCCCACGGCGAACGGCAGCACGACGATGCCCAGGCGCTCCACGTCCGGTGCGCCCTTGGTCCACATGCCCGTGTAGAGGTAGGTGGTCAAGTGAGCGATCCACGTGGGGGTGAGGATCGCGTCACGAACGACGGCGACGCCGATGGCCAAGCCTGCCAAGGCGCACGCGGTGACCCCGAGAGAGGGTTGCGATCGCTCGAGCAGATCGTCGAGCCAAAGCCCGAGCATGAGCGCGAGCGGTGGCAAGACGGGGATGAGGTAGTGGTAGTACTTCGTCGTGCTGTAGCTGATCGCCAGCAGCGAGACGACGAACCACAGGAACGCGAAGCGGTGAAGCGCCGCCGCGCCGTGATCTTCGGTGTCGAGGCTGCCGCGCTTGAACGCCTCGAGCGCACGCCACACCCCGGCGGGCACGAGCATCGACCACGGGAGCGCCGCGAGGCCGAGCGTCTCCAAGTAGAACGAGAATCCGCCGACGGCCTGCTTCTGCTCGCCGGTCGAGAAGCGCTGCAGGTTGTTTTGAATGATGAGCTCGTTCACCCAGCGATCGCCACGGTAGAGCACCATCGCGTGGTGCCAAGGGAACCCTGGGAGCACGAACAAGAGCGTGCCGATGACGAGGCCGCAGCGACGCAGCAGCCCCCAGCGCCCCGACACGGCGATGTGCGCGAGCACGACCGCGCCGACGATGCCCGGACCGATGAGCCCCTTGCCGATCAGCGAGAGGCCTGCAGCGAGGTAGAGGATGCCCATCCAGGCCTGTGACCGCCGGGTCCATCGCAGGCTGCGCACGAACACGACGACCGCGATGACCCAATAGAGGAACATGTGAACCTGGATGTCCTTGAGCCCCTTGGCCAACGCCTTGTCGGCACCGAAGTACTTCCACGTCAGCGGGTCGAACGCGTGCTGGTGCACGACCGCGAGCGGGGCGATGGCCGCGACGGCGAACGCCGCGAGGAATGCCACGTAGGCCCGATCGTAGGGGAGCGACTTCCACCCCGATCCACGACGACGCAGGTCTCGGTCCGGCTGCAGCCACGCCATCGCCCAGCTTCCGCCCGCGACGACCACCGGACCCACGAAGTAGATGTCCGTCAGCGCCTGCCGGGTGGCCATCGCCCACTGCGGCATGGTCGCGAGCACCAGCCCAACCAAGATTCCCGCCCGGGGCCCCTTGAGCCGCCAGGCGACCATGCCGAGGAAGAACGTCGCCCCGAGACCCACCACCATGCTGGGGAAGCGGATCGAGAACTCGGGCCAAAACGGCTGCACCATCTCGGCCGGGTCCGCGCCCGTGCCGACGCCCATGAGCTTCATCGACAGGGCCATGCACCAAAACGGCAGCGCCGGCTTGGATGCGAAGCTCCGCTCGGCGGTCGCGTGGGGGCCACCGTTGCCGCCCTGCCACCAGAGATCCATCGGGTCGGAGCGCACGATGATGTTGCGCGCGACCTCTCCGTAGTGGGTCTCCCATGGGTCCCACGGACCCGAGGCCGACATCGCGAGGCTGTAGATCACGACGACCGTGAGGCAAGCGAGGACGGCCCAGACACGCGGGGCCTCGAGCCAGGTTTTCAGCGACGAGGCCAAGCGGCGGGAACGCTACCGCAAAAGCGGGTAGCCTTGCAGCGATGCTCCCCGTCCAGCTCGAAGACGTGCAGAACGCGGCCGAGCGCCTGCGCGGGCAGGTCCGCCGCACTCCGGTCTTCAGGGACGACAGCCAGGCACAGCGCGGCGTCACGCTTTGGCTCAAGGCGGAGAACCTCCAGCACATCGGGGCGTTCAAGGCCCGGGGAGCTCTGCACGCGGTCGGCCGGCTCCCTCCGCGCGTTCGCGACCGCGGCCTGGTCACCTACAGCTCGGGCAACCACGCGCAGGCCGTCGCCCTGGCCGCGTCCCGCTTCGGCATTCGCGCCACGATCGCGATGCCCACCGACGCGCCGGCGGTCAAGGTCGCTCGCGTGCGCGAGCTCGGCGCGACGATCGAGTTCGCGGGCACCACGTCGAGCGAGCGCAAGAAGCGAGCCGAAGCGATCGCTCGGGAGACGGGAGCGACCATCATCGAGCCCTTCGACCACCCGCACATCGTCGCGGGCGCGGGCACGGCCACGCTCGAGCTGGTGGGCGAGGTGCGCGCGCGGACCGATGGGGCCGGCCTCGACGCGCTCGTCGTCCCGGTCGGAGGCGGGGGCCTTCTCGCGGGCGCATGCGTGGTCTGTGCGGCGGCGGGCATCGACGTGTACACCGCCGAGCCCCACGGCTGCGATGCCATGGCGCAGAGCTTGGCGGCGGGCACGCGGGTTGCCGTGCAGCCCGCACCCACGCTCGGCGACGGACTCAAGCCGGTGCGGGTGGGGGCGCTCAACTTCGAAGTCGCCCGACACGTGGTCCGCGACAGCCATCGGGTGAACGATTCCGAGATGGGTGCAGGCCTGGTCCACGTCCTCACACGTCACAAGATGCTGCTCGAGCCCTCGGGCGCTGCGGCGTTGGCCGTGGCGATGCGGGAACAACTGCCCGACTCGCCCGCGAACGTGGGTGTGCTGCTCTCCGGTGGCAACGTCGACCCCAGCACCGTCGCCCGCCTCCTGCAGGAGCACGCATGAAGCCTCGCCTCTCCATTCTCCCCTTCCTCTTGGTCGCCGCCTGCACCAAGCAGCCCGCCCAGGACGAGTCACAGCCGGCCGACGCCACAGCGCAGCCCGAACGGAAGGCCGACCCCGGCGAGCCACACAGCAGCGAGCCCGCGGGCGACCCCCACCTGGTCGTGTTTGCCGACCGCACGTCGCAGGCATACCTGCTGCTGCTGCCACCCGGCGAACACGACGTCCCCACGCGAGAGGACCTGCAGACCCTGGTCAAGGCGAAGCTCGCCACCGCAGCGGACGAGCCCGAGCTTGCCCTCCTGCTCGAGCTGATCGAAACCGAGCCCACCGTCGATCTCAACGCGGGTCCCGGCGACGGCACGCCCCGCGCCACGCGAGACCTCTTGGGCACCAACATCGACGTCCTCCCCGTTCGCGGGCCCAAGGGCGCGGTGGGAGACGCGGCGCTGGGTGATCCCATTCTCACCCGCCTGCTCTCCGACGAGGAGCGCGCGAGCCTCCGCGGCCGCAGCCAAGCCCTGCTGCTTCGGGCCGAGTATCGCAACCAGTACGCGGTCCGGGGCCTGCGCCTGCTGCAGACGCTCACCCGCGTAGTGGCCCGCGATCGCGACGCGCTGATCCACGACCCCGACACGGGCGAGACGATGGGCGTCAACACCTTCACGCAGCGGCGGCTCAAGTCGTCGCTCTCGAACATCGCCGACCAGATCGCCGTCGTCCCCTTCCCCGACCGCATGCACACCGACGCGATCCGGCTGACCACACGAGGCATGCGACGCTTCGGCAGCCCCGACCTCGAGCTCGACGGCCTGCCTCGAGACCCCAAGTTGCTGCAGCGCGCGACCGACCTGCTCAACGGTCTCGCGCGCCAGATGGTCCAGCTCGGTGAGTTCGACTCCACCGGATACGCGGTCGAGCTCGCCGAGACGGTCACCGTCGACATCGACGACGTCATTGCCGCCTATGGCGAAGGCGGTGCGCACGTCGAGGAGTGCGGCGAGCGCTGCGCCGGTGAGGCCGAGGTCCACCTCGTCGAGCGCACGGCCGAGGAGCACGACCCTGCCGACCACCTCGTCGTCCGCGTCATCGCCCCACGCGAGCTGTCGGACTCGGTCGACTACGACCACACCAAGTGGGTCCGCGGCATCCTCTCCGACCTGTTCGGCTGAGGCGCGTCCAAGGCCTGCGGTATCCTGGGAGCGCTGTCGATCGAGTCACAATCGGACCTCCCGAACAGCGCGTCGGTGGCAACGGAGGATGCGCTCCGCACCCTCGCCCCGAACGCCCCCTCGGCGGCGTCCCTGTCTCCCCGCATGAAGGAGCTCGGGCGCTACATCGTCGTGCGCACGCTTGGAGCAGGGGCGATGGGCACCGTGTACCTCGCCTACGACCCCGAGCTCGACCGGAAGGTCGCGCTCAAGCTCCTGCTCGGCGCTGACAGCCCAAAGCGACGACTCGCGCTGCTCCGCGAAGCGCAGGCGCTTGCAAAGCTCACCCACCCCAACGTGGTGGCGGTGCACGACGTCGGCGAGCATGACGGCAACGTCTACGTCGCCATGGAGCTCGTCGAGGGTGTCACCCTGCGCGAATGGCTGGCGCTTGCGCCCCGCAGCTGGCGAGGCGTGCTCGACGTGTTCCTCGAAGCGTGCCGCGGACTCGAGGCCGCGCACCGCCGCGGCCTGATCCATCGCGACTTCAAGCCCGACAACGTCATGATCGCCGACTCGGGCCGGGTCCTGGTGATGGATTTCGGCCTCGCGCGGCCCACTACGGAGGCCCAGCGAGAAGGGGACGACGCGCTCGAGGATCTGTCGGGCTCGCTGCTCACCGAGGCCACGGTTGGCCGCGTCGCGGGCACCCCGGCCTATATGGCGCCCGAGCAGGCGCTCGCCTCCGGACTCAGCCCTGCGGCAGATCAGTTCGCGTTCTGCGTGAGCCTTTGGGAGGCGCTCTACGGCCGGCGCCCGTTCGATGGGCCCACGTACCCCGAGCTGCTCCGCAACACCGCAGAGGGCCGCTTCGGCGAGATGCCCAGCAATCGCCGGGTCCCTCGCTGGCTGCGACGCGTGCTCGCCAAGGGACTGCGGGCGGACGCGGACCGGCGATGGTCCTCACTCGATGCGCTGGCTCGAGCCCTCGAGCGAGGCCGCACGCAGTGGCGCTGGAAGCTCGCCGTGGCTGCAGCCTCCGCGCTCGCGATCTCGCTGGCCTTCGTTGCGCGCCAACGCCGTCAGGAGCGCCAGTCGGTCCAGCGGGCCATCGCGGCGTGCAAGGAGGACGCACGATCCATTCGCGAGGTCTGGAGCGAGGACGCGCAAGAGCGGCTCAGATCTGGGCTGCGAGCGACGGGCGTGAGCTTCGCGGACGACAGCGCCGACACGCTCATCCCGTGGCTCGATGCGTACACCGACGCCTGGCAACGGGGCCAGTTCGAGACGTGCGTGCGAAGCTCGGTGAACGCCGAGTGGAGCGCCAAGCGGGCGGACCGAGCGATGTGGTGCTTCGAGGACCGCCGAGGGCAGCTTGCGGCCGCGGTCGACCAGATCTCCGAGGGCGACGCCACGACGGCGAGGCGTGCGGTTCGAATTGCGTCCTATCTCGACCCCATCGATGCCTGTCTCGACCCAGACCTCATCGATCGTCTTCCCGCGCCGCCGGCCGACATTCGTGAACAGATCCGTGACGTGCGAGCACAGCTCATCGAGAGCGACAGCCTTCGCCATGGAGGAGACCCCCTGGACGCCGCCGACATCGCCCATCGAGCTCGCGGCGCCGCAGAATCGCTCGACTGGCCACCCGTGCTCGCCGCAAGCCTCTTCACCGAAGGGCGTGCCCTGCTCGAGGCCGGTCAGTGGCGTCGCGCCGAGCCTCTGTTGACCGAGGCCTTCTTCACCGCCGAGGAGGCCGGATCCCACGAGCTCGCGTTTCGGGCGGCGCGCTCGCTCGTCATGGCCAACGGCAAGCTCCAACGCTTTCGTCAAGCCGAGGTCTGGTCCCGACACGCGGAGCTCGTCTCCGGCGGAAAGCCCGACCCGGGCCGACTCGACGAAGCCGAGGGCCTGTATCTGATGATGTCGATCGACCGAAGTCTCGGCCGCTACGAGCAAGCCGCCGCGCGAGGCGAGCGGGCGGTGGAGCTGCGGTCGCAGACCCTGGGCCCTCGCCATCCCATCACCGCTGCTGCCATGCGCAACCTCGGCCTGGTCTACCTCGAGCAGGGCCGAGGCGACGAAGCCCTCCCCCTGCTCGAGCACGCGTTCGAGGTGTGGCGAGACACCGTCGGAGACTCCCACCCAAGCGTCGACAGCCTGCGACTCTACCGAGGTGAAGCGCTGCTCCTCCTCGAGCGGCCCGAAGAGGCGCTCGAGCTCATCGACACGGGCCGCCGGGGTTTGGCCCGCTCGGTCCCGGAGGTCCACCCCGAATCGGCGAGGGGTCAGCTGCTGCTCGGGCGCGCTCACCTGGTCCTGGGCAACCTCGACGCGTCGGCCTCGGCCTTCGACGAGGCCCTCCCCCTGTTCGAACAGGCCTACGGCCTTCGACACCAAGCCACCGCCGGCGCCCTCTTGGCCGCCTCCGACCTCGACCGGGCGCGGGGAGACGACGCGAGCGCTCGGCTCAAGTGTGTCCGGGCGCAGGAGATCCTCGCGCTGACGCTGCGCGACGACCACCCCGATCGGGTCCGCGCTGCCGAGGCGATCGCCGCCATCGACCGCGAGGGATCCCCGTGAGCGCCGTGTTAGCCTGCCCGAAATGAGCGCGCCCGCACCCCTCGTTTGGATCGACCTGGAGATGTCCGGCTTGGATCCGGACGCGTGCAAGATCCTCGAAATCGCGACCCTCGTCACCGACGCGGAGCTCGAGATCGTCGCCGAAGGTCCCGACATCGTCGTGCATCAGCCCGACGCGGTGCTCGAGGCGATGGACGAATGGTGTACGACGCACCATGGGGAGTCGGGGCTGACGGCCGCGGTCAAGGCCTCATCGATCTCGCTCGCCGAGGCAGAGGCGCAGACGCTCGAGTTCTTGCGCGCGCACACCGAGGCCGGCACGTCTCCGCTGTGCGGCAACTCGATCTGGCAGGACCGGCGCTTCATCTCGCGCTACATGCCCAAGCTCGACGCGTACCTCCACTACCGCATGGTCGACGTCAGCACCGTCAAGGAGCTGACCCGACGCTGGTACGCGGACGTGAAGGCTCCGCCCAAGGGGCAGAGCCACCGCGCGCTCGACGACATCCGCGAGTCGATCGCCGAGCTGAAGTTCTACCGAGAGAACGTGTTTCGGTAGCGCCGTCTACTCGCCGACGCACATGCCGTCTTCGACCACGCAACCGGGCACGGAGTCGCAGAACTGCGCCGGGATGCTTCCGCACACGCCTCTACCGCCGTCGCCGCCGCCGTCGTCGGGCTGACACGACCCGCCACCGGGCCCGCCGGGCTGGAAGCTACATCCCTCGGTCGCAAAGCACTCTTGCAAGCTCAGGCCCTCGCAGTCGGCGGTCTCACCCCCGCTCGAGCTCTCCCCGCCGGTGCTGCCCATGTCGCCGGTGCCCCCCGTGGAGCCCGAATCCGTGTCGCCCTCGGTTTCACCACCGGTCCCGTCCGTGTCGGCGCCCGTGGTGCCGTCGGTCGTATCCGTATCCGAGTCGGTCGCGTCGGAGTCGGAGGTTCCGTTCGTGTCGGAGGCAGAGTCGGACTCCGAGTCGCTCGTGCCGTTGCTGTCGCTGTCGGAGTCGCTGCCCGCGGCAGAGTCGCTGTCTGGCCCGCCGTTCGTCTCGGAGCTGGCGTCGCTCGAATCGGTGCCGCCCGCGTCCGTGTCCGCGTCCGTGTCGGCGTCCGTGTCGGCTTCGTCAGTCAGGCTGTCGCAGCCGGCCGAGAGCGGCAGCACCGTAAGGGCCAAGACGTTGAGTGCAGTGAGTAGGCTTCGTTTCATGGTTCGTCCCGTCGCGACCGCAGGGTGAGCGCGACACCACGTTCCTTGGCGGCCAGGCCGGTCGATCCGTGAGACGAATTTCAACGATCTCGACGATGGAGCGGAAACGAGGGATCCGCGTCCGGGGGCCCGGGAAACCCGCAGGGCTGCGTGCATTCGAACCCCGCACAGACGGCGAGCGGCTGCGTGCCAATCCCGCCCTGGCACGCCGGGATGCCGATGCAGCTGAGGAAGTCGGGCGCGAACTCGAGGCAGCCGAGCAGGCATGCACAGCCCGGGCTCTCGGCGCATGCGAGCAACGCCTCGCAGCAGCTGCTCTGGATGCACGCCAAGCAGGTCCCATCGGGCTCGGCACGGCATAGATCCCCCTCGTCGATGCTCGTCGAGGAGCTGCTCGGATCTGCTGTGCTGCCGCTCGATTCCGTCGACACCACGCCGGACGACGAACCAGAGGTGGAGTCGAACCCGCCCGTCCCCCTTGCCGCCGTGCTGCTCGATGACGTCGCCTGGTCGATTTCACCGCCGCTGCTGTGCGCGTCGACGGCCGCGCCCGTCGACGCCTCACCGCCGCCGAGCGACGCGGTGACGTTGCAGCCCAGCGCGAGGCCGAGCATCCCCGCTGCGAATCGGTGCCGGCTCACGGCGAAGCGCAGATCCTTCGAGCCCGGGCGGCCAACGGGGAGTCGGGGTGGCGGCGCACGAACGCATCGGCCACCGTGCGGGCCTCGCCCCTACGGCCGACCTGACACAGCGCGTCCGCCTCGAGCACGACCAGCTCGTCACTCAACGCCCCTTGGGGGAACGCACGCTCGTGCGCCGCGACAGCCCGCAGCGCCGCGCGGCCTCGGCCATCGCGCAGCGCCGCGCGAATCCGGCGCAACGATCGCGCCTCGGCGATGAGCGGCGACTCACTCGCCTGTGTCTGGGGCTCGGGTTCGGGCGTCACGGGCTCGGGCCGTCGGAGTCGGCGGCGACGCGACTGCGAGGTGCTCGGGGCCAGCTCGGGCTTGGGCTCCAGCTCGGGCTCGGGCTCGGGCTCCAGCTCGGGCTCGGGCCCCACCTCCTCGAACTCGGCGGGCGCAGGCGAAGCCCCGTGCGTGGGTGCGCCGTGCTCGGCCGGGCTCACCTCGAGCGCACCATCTGTAGCGTGCGCGTCGGCTTCGTCCCGCGCCATCTGAGCGCCCTCGACGACCTCGGCCGAGGCGCCCCGGCCCATGCGGGTGAGCCCGCACGTGGCCAACACGACCGCAGCCACCGCGCCCAATGCCCACGGCAGCCAGCGGCCGCGCGCTGGCGCATCGAGCTCGACCGGGAGCGGCTCGGCTCCGGCGTCGATGCGCTGCACGAGCCGTCGCCAATCGCGGTCGCGGTCGGGCACCGAACCTTCGACCTCACGCTTGTAGGCAGACAGGAGGGACTGCATCTCGTCGCTCATTCGCGGCGCTCCAATCGAGCTTCTTCGGCCTGCACGCGCTTGAGCACCCGCGCAAACCGCTGTCGAGCCGCGCGAAGGCGGCCGTAGACCGTGTTGACGTTGAGCCCAAGGGCCTCGGCGATCTCGACCGCCGTCATGCCTTCGAGCTCGGCGAGGATGAAGACCTCACGCTTGTCCGCGTCGATCTCGTCGAGGATGCGTCGGACCTGCTCGGCCGCCGACACCCTCGACGAGAGCACATCGGGGGCAGCGTGGATGTCGGGATCGGGGACCACGTGGAGCGTGCGAATCGCGCGCCGGGTCCCTCGGCGATACTCGCTCGCGACCCGGCGGGCGATGCCGTAGAGCCAGTTTCGCAGCGAGGTCCGGCCGTCGAAGTGCCCGATTCGGCGGTGAACCACCAAGAACACGTCCTGAAGGGCGTCGTCGGCGGTGGGCCCCGGCAGTCCCAGGTGGACGAGGCTGCGCCAGACGAACGCGTGGTGCGCTCGAAAGACGCCCTCGAGGTCCTCGAGCGTGCCCTGCTCGGCGCTGTCGGATGGCGTGACCACCGACGACCTATTGGCGAGAGGCGCCCGTTTCCATGTCGTGAAATCGTCGGTCATGGAAAGTTCACCTCGAGGCCGAGCCCGGCGGCCCCGACCACTGGGTTGGCGCGGTGCAGGACGCCCGAGCCCTCGAGCGAAAAACCCGGCCGCAGCACCGGAACGCGCAGGCCGAGATCGGCACGCAGAGCGAGACGGCGGGTCACGGGCACGCGCACACCCGCCCGCGCGGTGAGGGCGAACCAAGGCAGGGCAGCGCGCCGCGCGTTGGCGACCCCCGTGGACCGCCCCCGCAGCTGGCCAGCCTCGGCGCCGGCGCACAGCGGGAACGTCACCGGGCCCGTCGACGGGAGGCCGCACGCCCGCGCTCCGCTCGACCACAGCAGCATGGTGGCCGACGCGCTGGAGACCTGGACCGACCGCGGAAACCAGACGTTGCCATCGACCTCGATCGACAGCCTGCCGGTGCGGGCGCCCACCATCACCGAGCCCTCGGCGGCGACACCTGGGAGTGCGCCCAGGCCCGGGCCGACCGCGAACCCGGTGATGCCGCGCCATGCCGGCTCCGGCTCTGGCTCCGGCTCTGGCTCCGGCTCCGGCTCTGGCTCTGGCTCGGGCTCGGGCTCTGGCTCTGGCTCTGGCTCCTGCATCGTCACTGCGACCAGCGTCGAGGCGACGGAGGACAACGCTTGGCAATCGGCGGCCTCGAGGGTTCGGGACTGCGCGCCGCTTTCGGTCTCGATGCGCAGCGTGAGCTGGTAGCCACCGTCATCTCGGCGGCGCACCACCGCGTCCACGGTGATCGCCTCGACCTCCGCGAGCGTGATGCCAGACAGGGTTTCGACCTCGGCCTCGACCTCCGCGCGCCCCGGGCACTGCGCGGGCGCGTCCCAGCGCAGCCGCGCCTCGGCATCGGCATTCGGCGCCAAAGCGAACCACGCGAGTACCCACGCGCTCATCCGTCGTCGTCCCGGGTCTTGCTCGTCGCGCCGCTGGCCCCCGCGCGCGCGTCCCGACCCGCCGCGGCGGGGAACAGCGCCTCGTGCCCAAAGCGTCCGCGCACGGCCGTCAGCACGGCCTGCAGCTGGTCGCCTTTGTCGTCCTTGGGCTTCTCGAGGCTGGCCAGCAGATCGAGCTGTCGAGGCGGACCGGAACCTCGGCCCTCGAGCTGCGTCACGCCGACCCCCGTGAGCCGAAAGCGGCGACGCTCGAGGTCGACCGACTCGAGCAGCTGACACGCCGCCTCGTAGATCACCGTGGCCCGGTTCGTCGGCTCGGGCAGCGTGCACTGACGGGACTCGGTCTTGAAGTCGGTGTCCCGGATCTTCAGCTTCACCGTGCGGCCCAGAAGGTCCTTTCGCACGAGTCGATCGGCGACCCGTGTCGCCTGCGAGAGCAGCTTGGCTCGAAGCGACGTCGTACCGGCCACGTCCTGGTGATACGTGTCCTCGTGGCTGATGCCCTTGCGCTCGCGCCCCGTCTCCACCCGGCGTGGGTCGCGGGCGTGCGCGAGCGCGTATAGATGCGCTCCGTGCTCGCCGAAGCGGCGCACGAAATCCTCCTTCCCGAACCGCCGGAGGTCGCCCACCACCTCGACCCCGATCTCCGCGAGCCGCTCGCGGGTCTTCGGCCCCACGCCCCACAGCTTGCCGATCGGGAGCGGGCCCAGGAACTCGAGCTCACTGCCCGCGGCGACCTCGGTCAGCCCATCGGGCTTGTTCATCGCCGAGGCGATCTTGGAGATGAACTTGATCCGGGAGATGCCGACCGAGCAGGTGAGGCCCCCGGTCGTCTCGAACACATCCTTTCGCAGCGCTTCGGCGGCGACCCGCGCCGGACCGAACAGTTTCTCGGACCCCGACATGTCCAAGAACGCCTCGTCGATGCTCAGCCCCTCCACGAGCGGCGAGTAGCGGTCGAACACCTCGAACACCCGGTTCGATGCCTCCTCGTAGAGCTCGAACCGAGGCCTCAACACGATGGCCTGAGGGCAACGTCGTACCGCGACGGCCATGGGTTGCGCCGAGCGGCAGCCAAACACCCGCGCCTCGTAGCTGGCCGCACAAACGACCCCGCGGCGCCCATCCCCACCGACGAGCACGGGCTTCCCGCGCAACGACGGGTCCTCGCGGACCTCGACCGACGCGTAGAACGCGTCCATGTCGACATGAAAAATCACCGCCGTCCTCGGTTGTACCAAGCGCGGCCGGGGTACGCTCTGCCGACCGATGACCGACGCTCCGCCCAAGCCGCGCCGTCGTCTCGCGCTCGACTTCCTTCGAGGCCTGGCCGTGTTTCTCATGATCGAGCAGCACGTGGGGATCTGGGTGTGGGAGGGGCCCGCGCCCGGCACGACGCAGCTCGACTACCCTCTGCTCGTCGGCTTCAACGCGCTCGGGGGCATGGCCGCGCCGTTGTTCGTCACCCTGGCGGGGTGTGGCAGCGCGATGTTCGTCGCGGCCAAGCGACCCCGCACCGACCAAACGCTGGTACGGCGAGGTCTCGTCCTCATGGGCTTCGGGCTGGCGCTCAACCTCACCATGCAAGGCCTCGGCATGGTGATCGACGAGCACGATCCCGGCTGGTTCTCGTGGGGCTCGTGGTTCGTGCTGCACATGATGGGCTTCGCCATGGCGTTGGCTCCCATCTGGCGGCGCATGTCGAACGCCGCGATCTTGGCGACCTGCGCGGTCGTGCTCGTGACCACGGTCGTGGTTCGGGTTTGGCTCGACACGCCGCCTTCGGTGGGCAACGCGTTCATGCGCGACACGTCACGACCCGGCGGCGTCCTGCGGCTCGCGTTCGCCGAGAGCCAGTTCCCCGTGCTCCCGTGGCTGACGTTCTACCTGGCGGGGTTCGTCTCGGGACGATGGCTCCGCGAGGAGCGGACCGGCCGTGTCGCCCTGCTCGGGCTGTCGTTCATCGCCGTGGGCGGGGGTGGCCACGCGCTGCTGAAAGCGGGCGTGTTCACCCGGCAAGACGTCTACCTCTACCGCGCGTTCGAGCTGCACCTGGGCTTCTTCCCCGCCAGCGTCGCCATCGCGGGCCTGCTGCTCGGCGGCGCGCTGCTCCTGATCGCGGGCGTGAGCACCTGGGAGAATCGGCGCTCGATGAGCGGACGCAACCCCATGGTCACCCTGGGCCGGATCTCGCTGACCCTCTTGTTGATTCACGTCCCACTGTTTCGCCGCATCAGCCGGCTCGAAGCGATCGACATCTTCCGCAACCTCGACGCAAACATGTCGCTCCTGGTCGTGTTCGTGTTCTTCTTCGCGGCCCTCGTCGCCGCGTGGTTCTGGGAGCGGGTCAACTACCGCTACGGCGCGGAGTGGCTGTTTCGAAAGCTGTCGGGCGGATGAGCGTCACGGTCATCCTCGCCGCGCTCGACGAGGCTGCGAACATCGGTCCGGTCGTTCGCGGCTGCTTGCCGCACGTCGACGAGGTCCTCGTCGTCGACGACGGCTCCACCGACGACACCGCAGCCATCGCGGCTCGGGCGGGCGCGCGGGTGATCAGCCTGTCGCGCAATCGGGGCAAGGGCGTCGCGGTTCGGCGCGGTGCCATCGAGGCCAGCGGTGATGTGTTGGTGTTCATGGACGCCGACGGGCAGGACGATCCCGAGGATCTGCCCGTCCTCTTGCTCGCGCTCGAACGCGCCGACATGGTGATCGGGTCGCGCTTCATGGGGCGCTTCGAGGCCGACGCGATCACGCCGCTGCACGCGTGGGGAAACAAAGCCCTCACGCGGCTGGTCAACGTCTTGTTCGGCGCGCACCTCACCGACACCCAGGCTGGCTTCCGTGCCATCGGGCGCGAGCGGTTCCTCTCCGCCGACGTCGCCGCGACGGGGTACGACGTCGAGGTCGATCTCGTGACGTCGATCCTTCGAGCCGGTGGCCGCATCATCGAGGTCCCCGTCACCCGGCGCGCCCGCACGAGCGGACGCAGCCACCTGCGGACGGTGCGCGACGGGAGCAGGATCGCGCTGCGCATCGGGTGGCGCCGGCTGCGGGCGTGAACCTGTCGCTCGGGCCAGGTCTGCGTTGGACCCAGGTTTCGGCGGATTCGCAGGAAATCAACGTTCGCAGCGCTTCGAGGGCACTTTAGCGCATCCTAAGGCTGCGCGCGCTGCGGGCGGGGGGCGAGCCGAGCTGGCCCGAATCAGGCCACCGGCGCTCCGCGAAGCTACGGGCCGGCTGGTAGGGGCACCCTGTCCCCTGCGTCGCGGCCACGGGCGGACCGGAGATCGCAGCTGCTAGCTTGAGCCGTTGTGGCAGTGCCCCCCGACAGCTCCAGCTCGGCGCTCGCCATCGACCTCGTACTCGAGGGCGCAGGCAGCGACAACCTCACCACCCTCGCGCTCGAGCACGCTCGCATCACGGGCGGGCTTTGGCTCCATCGCGAACGCTTACCGCAGCGACGCGACGCGAGCGGCCTAAAGATCGGTATTCAATCCTCCATCGCCACCGATCCCAGCGGCGCCGACGCCGTCGACCTCGCCGACCTCTCCGACGCGTACACGTCGAGCACCTTGCCCGCCGAGTTCGAGCGAAGCGCCAAGACGACCAGCCCACGGTGGCTTCGCATCGTTGCGGAGGTCGAGCGGCGCTTGGGCTTCGTGCTCGAGCCCGAGCTGTTCTCGAACATGCTGTTCTGCGCGCACCTGGGCCGCCTCGAAGATCCACACATCGCGGCGACCGCACGCGGCCTGCTGCCCACGTTCCGCACCAGCGACGTGCGGGGCCTGTACCACTTCTTCGTCTCGATGCGTTTCGCCTGCGACGTCGACTGCACCGCCGTGGCCGCGCGGGCTCGGCTGCAGCTCGGCGACATCGACCTCGGCGTCCTGCCCGGCGTTGCCGAGCTTCGGCGCATCACCGGCCGCATCCTCGGCAGCGCAGCGGCGGGTCACGTCGATCCCAACGTCAACCGAACGCACGGCAAGAACAACGGCGAGCTGCGACGCCACGTCTTCAAGGTCTATCTCGACGACCACGCCGTGCAGGGCGCCGAGCTCGACCGTGGCTTGAAGAACGACGCGGTGGTCGTGCTCAACGCCTTGCACCCCGTGCTGCTCGAGCTTCGTACGGGCCTCCGCAGCCCAACCGAGGTCATCGGGCTCCACGAGTACGTCGAGGGTCGGCCGCTCGCTCGCACGGGCCACGCGGAGATCGCCGACATCGTCGCCGCCAACCTCGCCTACGCCACCGGTCACCTCCTCTCCGGTGCGTGGCGCGAGGGCACCCGCTACTACGCCTCCCCCGAGGCGTTCCTCTTCGGGTTCTCCGATCTGCTCGCGCACTTCCCCGAAGTCGGCGACGCGTTCCCGCTACGCGACCTCCTGCTTGCGGCGCTCGAGGACCGCAGCAGCGCCGACCGCAACAGCCTCGACCTGGCCTTTGCTGCGCTCACGCGCCGGCGCCTCGGCGAAGATGCCACGGCCGAGCTCACACGATTGGTCGACCGCCAAGACGACGACGGCGCATGGCGAGACTTCAGCCCGCTGTTCCAGCTCGGCACGTCCTCGCCGCGCGTGTACTTCGGCTCCGCGGCGCAGACCACCGCCTTCGCAGTGCTCGCGCTCACCGATGTCGACATCGCCGCCTCGGACACGCCCAGAGGATGGCTGGACGAGGTCCTCGCTCGATGGCAAACCCTGGCCCAGGTCTGAAGCGGTGACGGCTCAGCCGGCCCGCTTGTCGGCGCCCGCGAGGGCGGCGTCCATCGAGGCCGCTGTGTTGAAGCTGATGCCCGCGTAGAGGCACACCACCGCGCCGGCCATGCGGGCCATCGGGGTTCCGCCGACGATGGTGATGCTGCGGACGCCGCCTCGGATCTCCTTGAAGCAGTCCTGCCAGCGCTGGCGCGCGTCTCTCGAGAAGCCGGTGATGCCGCTGATGTCGACGAAGACTTCACCGCCGTCGTCGCGGTGTCGCTTCGCAAACCGCTCCAGCCGCGAGGCACACGACTGGGCGTCTTCGACGCTGTGAAAACCACGGACGGAGAGGATCGCGCGCTCGCCTTCGACGATGACTTCGCTCAGTCCTTCCACGACCACCACTATAGGCGATCGTTCGGCCGTGTGGCCGTCCGATTTCGGGCATCTTCGCAGTCAGGTGGGAGCATGCCCGCGCAGTCGGTCCGGGTAGGCGCGCAGCTGCCCCAGCGCCTCGGCTGCACCCGGATATCGCGACGCGACGAGCCGCAGCGTCGTCTCCAGATTGCCAGCGAGCGTGTCGTCGAGCACTCCGACCATCGCGGAAACGGACGCCAACGGTTGGTCCTGCAACAGCCGCTCGCGTTCCGCCGTGTAGCGCGCCACCGCGTCGTCGTGTCGCCGCACCACCTGAGCCACCGCGGCGGCTTCGCTGCAGCCCTCCTCCCGCTCGAGCAAGAACACCAAGTTCGGGTCGAGAGCCCCTGCGGCTCGCTCGCGCTCGACGGACCCGAGATCGTTGACGAGATAGACCACCTCACTGGCCAGACGGCGCAAGAGCGCAGTACCGCGAACCCCCGCCTCGTCCATCGGACGGCCCTCGGAGAGCAGCCACGTCCAGATGTACTCCTCGACGAAGATCACCCGATGACGCAGCGCGAGGTACCCCTGCATCGACAGAGGTCCATCGGCCAGCTGCTCCGCCTCCTCGAGCAGGGCCTCGAGGAACGCGAGGAACTGGGCCTTGAACCAGTGCACAGGACCCAAGGCCGAGACCTCGGCGAGGTACGCGAAGAACGCGTCGGCGGGACCCGAGGGCGCACTGGGCGGCGGCTGATCGCGCAACACCGGGACCATCTCGTCGATCGTCGAGCGCAGCACGTCCGGCTCGGCGTCATCGAGAAAGAAGAACACCCCCGTCAGCTGCGCCGCGAGCCGCTGCCCTCGCGCGCTCGCAGGCGTGGGCGCGCACAGCGTCGCAAACGTGCAGATCACCTCCGCCTTGGCGTCGACTGCGGCCTCGGACAGGCCGGGGAGCAAGCCGGCGTCGACGAGCCAGGCGCGCGTTTGGGCGACCAGGCTGCGAATGCGGTCGTCCGTTGACGAGGATTCGGTGCTCACGGCGTCAGCGTCTCCTGGGCGCGATCAGCCGCGCTCGCTCGCGGCGGCTGCGATCTCCTGCGGATCGTACGCGCCCGTCTCGGTGATGATCTTCGTGATCAAGGCCGCGGGGGTCACGTCGAAGGCAGGGTTGCGGACGCCCACGCCCGCCGGGGTCAGCTGCTTTCCGCCGTGGCACATGACCTCGGTGGGCTTTCGCTGCTCGATCGGGATTTCATCGCCGCTGGGCAGGCTGAGATCGATGGTCGTCCACGGCGCCGCGACGTAGAACGGGATGCCGTGGTGCTTGCACAGCACGGCGACGGTGAAGGTCCCGATCTTGTTGGCGACGTCACCGTTGCGAGCGATGCGGTCGGCACCCACGACGGCCGCCTTGATCTCTCCGGCGGCCATCAACGCCCCCGCCATGTTGTCGGCGATCACCTCGACGGGCACACCATCGTGCTGCAGTTCCCACGCCGTGAGGCGAGCGCCCTGAAGGACGGGGCGCGTCTCGTCGGCCAGCACGGTGTAGCGCTTGCCGAGCTCGCGCCCGCGGCGAAGCACACCCAAGGCGGTTCCGTAGCCCGCGGTCGCGAGCGCGCCGGCGTTGCAGTGCGTCAACACGGCGCCGTCGTCAGGCAGCAGGGGCGCGCCATGACCGGCCATCGCCAAGCACGACACGAGGTCGCCTTCGGCGTGCGCCTTGGCGGTGCTCATTACGACCGCGCGCATCGTCGCCGCGTCGGCGTCGGCCGGAAGCGCCGCGATGGCCTCGCGGATCTCCCGCAGCGCGACGAAGAGGTTCACCGCGGTCGGGCGGGTGTTCGATAGCCGGACGCAGGCCTGCTCGAGTTGGGCTCGAAACCGAAGCGGCTCGTCGTCGAAGGCCCGCACGCATACCGCGAGCCCCAACGCCGCAACACAAGCGATCGCGGGCGCGCCGCGGACATAGAGGTCCTCGATCGCCACCGCCACCGCCTCCACGTCGCGCGGTTCGATCCAGGTCTCCTCGTCCGGCAGCTTTCGCTGGTCCAACACGCGGAGCGTCAGTCCCGCTTCATCGAGCACGAATGGGCGCACGTAGGACTCGGCATCGAACACGTCGCGTTCCTACCATGTGAGGAGGCTCTGGTGACCGAGGAGCGCACGCCGCAACCGCGCTGATACGCTCCACGCGCTTCGCGCTCGGTATGTCACGACGGCTGAAAATCCTCTCCGACTTCGACGGCGTCTGGACCAACCAGGGTCCAGAAGCATCTCTCCTGCTCGACTGGATGATCGGGAAGCTCGGCGAGCTCTCCGGCGTCCCTGCTCCGGAGGCGAACGAGGAGCTGCGAGCGCTGTGCGCGGGCATGAAGAACGCGCCGGCGCAGCACGGGTGGGCGCCCGACGGCCGCATCTCGGCCTACCTCGACGAGGACCCGCTCGTGGAGTCGAGCGCGCTGACTCGGCTGCTCGCCCAAGGCACGGACCCGCGAGGCCAACGCTATGTCGACGCGGTGAAGTCAGCCGGGCACGCGTCTCTGGCCGACTTCAGCGAGTGGTGCTTTCGAACCGCGACGGCCAGCTTTCGAGACGCGCATCCGCCGTGCATCGTGCCCGACGCAGCGAACCTCCTCGCGGCGATCGAAGACGCTGGCGCCGAGGTGGTCATCATCTCGAACTCGGGCGCCGACAAGATCGCCCACTGGTTCCAGTCCGCGGGCGTCGACGCCGGAGAAGGCGAAGGGCACGCGCTGCGCCTGCGCGGCTCGGCCATGAAGTGGTTCCTTGGGGACGGGGACGACGCCATCGAAGTCGGGGGCCGCCGCATCCACGTCGACCGCCCGAAGTACCGCGCCGCCATCGAGGCTGAGAACCCCGACCTCATCATCGGGGACGTCTTCTCGCTCGACCTCGCCCTCCCGCACGTGATGCGCAGCCGCGGCGAGCGTCAAGCTCCGGCCACGCTTTGCTTGCGTCGGCACGCACACACGCCCCGATGGGTGACCGAAACCAAGGCGGGCGGCGCAATCGATCACATCGTGGGCAGCGTCGCCGAGCTTCCGGCGATCGTCCGCGACCTTCTCCGCTAGGCCCACTGAGCGAGGACCCCCGTCATGCCGCAGTGGCTTTCAGACTTCAGCCCGATCCTGATCCTCCTCGTCGTGATCGCGGTGACGATCGGGCGGCTGCCCAAGATCGACGTCGGCCACACGCCCGAGTTCCGAGCCCGCAGGATCCGCAACTGGCTCCCGGTCGGGCTGCTCTACGCGTTCTTGTACATGGGGCGCTACAACCTCACGGTCGCCAAAGGAGCCTTTGGCGAGCTGATGACCAACAGCGACTTCGGCACGATCTTCGGCATCGGCACCGCGGTCTACGGCACGGCGTTCTTGGTCAATGGGCCGCTGACCGACCGCATCGGCGGAAAGAAGGCCGTCCTCATCGGGGCGGTGGGCTCGTTGCTCGCCAACGCGGCGATGGGCTGGGTCACCCTGCAAGGGGAGACGGAGAATCTGGTGGCCACGTTCTCCGTGCTGTACGGGGTCAACATGTACTTTCAGAGCTTCGGCGCGGTCTCGATCGTCAAGATCAACGCGCCGTGGTTCCACGTCCGTGAGCGGGGTGTCTTCGGAGCCATCTTCGGCATCCTCATTTCGCTGGGCATCTACTTCGCGTTCGACGTCGGAGGCATGATCGTCGACGCGTTCGACCTCCCGTGGGTCTTCTTCGCCCCGTCGCTGCTGCTCGCCGTGGTCGGCGTGGTGGTCATCATCACGGTGAAGAACACCCCCGGAGAAGCTGGGCACGAGGACTTCGACACCGCGGACGCATCCTCCGGTGACGATGGCCCGCGGCTGCCGGCCGTGCAGGTGTTCAAGATGATGCTCAGCAGCTCGGTGGTGATGACCATCGCTGCGATCGAGTTCTGCAGCGGGTTCCTGCGTCAGGCGATCATGCAGTGGTACCGGACCTACGCGAAGGGCATCGGCCAAACCGACAGCTTCGTGTACGAGAACTGGGGGATGCTGCTTTGCTGCGCCGGCATCATGGGAGGGGTGTTCGCCGGGACCATCTCCGACCACGTCTTCGGGTCGCGACGGGGTCCCGTGGCAGCGGTCCTGTACGCGCTGATGCTCGTCAGCGCCATCGTGCTGGTGTTCTTGATCGGCTCGCCTGCGCTGCCGTGGACGATCGTGTTCATGTCGATGTGCGTCATCGGGGTGCACGGCATGCTCAGCGGCACCGCCAGCATGGACTTTGGAGGTCGCAAGAACGTCGGCGTGGCCGTCGGCATCATCGACGGCTTCGTCTACGCTGGCACCGCCGTCATGTCGTTCACCTATGGCGCGATCCTCCCCGAGGGTGAGGCGCAGGCGGTGCTCGACAACTGGACCGCCTGGCCCGTGGCGATGATCCCCGTCGCCATCATCGGCCTCGTGCTCGCGCGCAGGGTCTGGCACGCCAAACCCCAAGGCAAGCGCAAGGACTAGCCTCCATGAACTCGACTCGACGTACCCGATGGTTGGGAGCCGCGGCCGCTTTGAGCTTGCTCGGCGCACTCGCGGGTTCGCTGTGGCAACCCGCTGCGGCACATGCATGTGGCATCTTCGCGCCCAAGCTCGCCCCAGAAGAGCGCCCCACCCTGTCTCGCGAAAAGGTGCTCATCGTGCACGATGCCGCCTCGGGCGTGGAGCACTTCGTGCGCGAGGTGGTCTTCGACAAAGCGGGCGATCCGTTCGGTTTCGTCGTCCCCACGCCGAGCCAGCCGACGGTGCACGCCGTCGAGACCACGCCGTTCACGGCGCTGCGCAAGGCCTTCCCCTTCCGTCCCCAGCCCCGCGGAAAGGCTGCGAGAGGACTCGGCAAAGGGGCGCCCCCACCCAGCAAGGGTGTGCAGGTCCTCGACGTGCAGAGGGTGGGCAGCTTCAAAGCGTTCGTCCTCGCCGCGACCGACCAGTCCGCGCTGGCCACCTGGCTCACCGACAACGGCTTCGACTCCCCCCCAGAGGCTCAGGCGTGGCTCGAGCACTACGTCCAGCTCGGCTTCTACTACGTCGCGCTCCGCTACGAGCCGCCCGCCAGCGACGCCGCCGCAGGCCCCGTCAGCATGGACGCGGAGACGCTGCGCATCACGTTCGACGCGCCGCTGCCCTACTACCCCTACCTCGAACCTCGGGCGCCCGAGACCCCCAGCGAGGATCCCCGACTCCTCGAGGTCTGGTACGTCGGCGCAGAACCGATGGTCCCCGTCGCCGTTCACACAGGTGACGCCGGCTCCGCCTGGGTTCGTCCGTGGAGGGCAGGCAAGCGCTACCCGGACGCACGCGACAGGATCCTGGGCGCGGCCGGGACCCAGCTGTCCGGGCTACTGCCCGAGGGCTCCCTTCAGCTGCAGACGTTTCAAGACCAGAAGCGACGCCGCGACGGCTTTGGCGATGTGGTGCTCGTGCCCGAGACGGGCGGCCCCCTGAGCCCGGAGCGTCGGGAGGCCCTCGCTACGTTCGTTTCCGTGCTCGACCCATCACTCCCTGTGGCCGGGGAGGTCGAACGATGAAGCATCTGTGGCTCCCCACCGCCCTGGCGCTGCTCTGCGCGTGTTCCGACCCTCCCACGCCGCACAGTCGGCCCAAGGAGTCGCCCCGCCCGGACCCCGCCGCCGAGCAGCCCGCCGCCGAACAGCCTCCGTCTGCGCTGCAGTCTGCGCAGCAGGGCAAAGGCCCCGGGCCCCTGCCGCAGAGCGATCAGGAGGTTGGGCGAAGAGCCGCCGTCTACGCCTTGCTGGCCGGTGGAGACATTGCCAAGAACCTGCCCGAGCGCGCGAGCGACCCGGGGACCGCGTTCGATTCGAATCTCGCCGACGACATGACGCCAGCGCAGGAGCGCAGCTCCCCACACTAGCGCTCACACGTCGGGAAAGCCCAGGCTCTCGAACGTCTGCTGGCCTCTGCGGACCCGCGCGATGAACTTCTGCACGCCCTGCGGCATCTCGGTCTCGCCGTTGGCCTGCCACGAGCGCACGCGACCACCTCCGCGCCCGTAGGCGAACAGCGCGAGCTCGACATCGCCATCGAAGCGACCGAGCATGATCGACAGCAGCTTGGTGCCTGCTTGAATGCTGAACTCGGGGTCGTAGACGCGAACGCGTCGGCCCAGCTTCTTGGCCATGCCGCGGGCGGTGATCGGCATCAGCTGCATGAGCCCCTTGGCGCCCGAGCGGTTGCGGGCCTTGGGGTTGAACTTGCTCTCGGCCCAGATGATGCCGTTGATCAGGTTGGCATCGACGCCATGGTCGCTGGCGGCCTGCTTGACGAGCGGCTGCACCTTCTTGGCGCGCTTCATCTGCTCGGCGTCGAGCGTCAGCGGGTCGAACGCGGGCTCGGGCGTGGGCTCGGCGGCGGGAGGTGAAGGTTTGGCGGGCGCGGGCGGCTCGGGCTCGAGCGCCGGCGGCGGTGCCTCGGCGACGACGGGCGCGGGCGCGGGCGAGGGCTTCGGCGCCGGCTGGGGTGCGGGCGCGGACGCACAGCCGACCCCGAGCGCGAGCATGGCGAGGAGGCGGCGAGCTACCATCGGCCGAAGACGATCTGACCGCCGATGGCGTTGATGTAGCGGTTGAAGTTCCGCACCATCGCCAGCTCGTAGGTGAGCCCGATACCCAGGTAGTACTTCTTCATCTTGCCCTTGCCCAGCGGGATGCGAGCCATCAGCTTGCTGGGGATCGCGAGCCCCTTGTCGCGCTCGAGGGTGCCGTCGGCGTAGCGGAGCCGGGAGAACGCGGCGCCCGCTCCGATGGTCGAGTAGTACCATTGGCCGCCAAAGGCGAACACGCCTCCGACGTGGCCATAGTTGGCCTTGATCTCGGTGGCGTTGCCGGCCTCGTCGTCGGGTCCCCCGATCTTCGCGCCAAACAAGCCGCCGGCGAGCGCATAGAGGCCGAAGTTCTTCGAGAAGTTGAAGCCCACGCCCCAGTCCATCGCGTACGAGGCGTGGCCCGCGTTGACGCCCTCGCCCCGCCAGTGCGAGTAGGTCGCGCCGTGCATCGTGAACGCGCCGAGCAGGGCATGCTCCCGCTTGTCCCGCCGCTCCTTGCGGCGCTTCTGCGCCTCGGTGAGTTCTTCGTCGCCCTCGTCCTCTTCCTCGTCGGCAGGGACGGGGTCGGCAGGCGCCTCGAGAGCCGCGATCTCCTGTTGGGGCTGGGCGGCGGGGGGCGGCTGCACCACGCGCACGGCCGTGGCGTTCGCCTTGGGAATGGTGACGACGTTGCCGTCTGCCTTGACCAGCACGACCTGGGCCCCGTCGCTGCGAAGCAGCTCGCCCTGGAACGGACCGCCGGAGGTCTGCACCTCGACGTTGCGGCCCACCAACGCGTCCCACGCGGCGTCCGAGACCGCAGGCGCGCTCGCCGTGGTTCGAGCCGGAGCGGGTGCCGTGGTCGCCGGGGGCGGTAGCGCGGCATCCACCTCGCCGGGGCGCTGTACGGGCGCAGGCGCTTCGGCAGCCGCGGGTGACTCGGCCTCGGCGGGTTGGGCGAGGGCGGCCACGACGCCAAGTCCAGCGACGATCGTCGTCAGCATTCACGGAGGATGCGCGGCTCGGAGACGTTGCACAAGGGCCGTGGTGTGGACCGCGTCACCGCCCCCGGGTGCCCGTGGTCGGCGCCTAGAGTCATGTGCGAACGTCGGCGAGCATTTCGCCGTAGAGCGCAGCGAGCTCGGGCAGCTGGTAGTGCGCATTGAGGCCGCTGGGGTTGGGCAGCACCCACAGTCGCGCACCACCGAGCGTTTCATCCTGCGCCCCGATCTGGGCCTTGGGGCGGCGGTATGCCTGGCGATACGCAGTCACACCGACCACCGCGACCGCGCGCACGCGATAGCGCCCCACGGCTTCCTCCAGGAGCGCACCACCCTCTCGCAGCTCGGCCGCCGACAGCTCCGACGCCTTGGCGGTCGGCCGCGCGGCGAGGTTGGTGAGCCCCCCGCCCCATTCGGGCAGACGGTGGTCCTCCGAGGGGTGCAGCAGACGCGGCGTCATGCCAGCGCGGTGCAACGCAGGCCAGAACCGATTGCCGGGCCGAGCAAAGTGGTGCCCCACCGCGGCGCTGTAGAGGCTCGGGTTGATGCCCACGAACAGCACGTCGAGGTCGTCGGCGAGCACGTCGGGCAGCAGGCCATCGCGGGCAGCCTCGAGCGCTTCGGGGCTGGGCGTCTCGAATCTCATGCGAGCCAGAGGGTACATGGGTGGTCCTTCGAGCCGGAACAGCGCGAAATCTGGCCGATGAACGGCCCGCCGGGAACCTCCGCGCTCCGCGTCTGTCTGAAGCGCTGATGCCCGTCCGCGCCTCACTCCTCGGTGCCGTCCTCGTGGCCGCGTGCACGGCAAAGCCCAAGGCGCCGGGTACGGACGACGCTCCAGCGCCCCTGGCAGAGCGCCCGCTCGACGTCGTCGAAGCCGAGCTCCCCGCGAGGACGCTGCCCGAGCCGGGGGCCACCAAGGCACCCCCGTTTCAGCTCACGGCAAGCGACGGAACCGGGCTCGAGGTCGTTTCGCTGAAGGCGAGGGCCGTCGTGCAGGGTCCCCTCGCGCTCACCGAGCTGCATCTGACCTTCGACAACCCACAGGCGCGGACCATCGAAGGCCGGTTTCAAATCGATCTCCCACCCAACGCCGCGATCTCGCGCTTCGCCATGAAGGTCGCCGCCGGCTGGCAGGAGGGCGAGGTCGTCGAGCGCCAGGCCGCGCGCAAGGTCTACGAGGACTTCCTGCATCGCAAGCAAGATCCGGCGCTGCTCGAAAAACAAGCCGGCAACCGCTTTAGCGCGCGGGTCTTCCCGATCCCTGCCAAGGGTCGCAAGGAGCTGATCGTCTCCTACTCACAAGAGCTCCCCGACGGCGACCAACCCTACTCGCTGCTGCTCGCCGGTCTGCCCGAGCTCGAGTCCCTCGACGTGGCGGTCATCATCGACGAGGCGGAGCAGGGCAACGCGGCGACTTCGGTCGGAGGGGTCGAGGCCACCCGGCGCGTCATCAAGCTCCGAAAGGAGCACTACATGCCGACGGACGACCTCCGCGTGGAGAGCCGCACCAAGGCCGCCGCCGTGGGTCTACGCAGCGGAGGCCTCGCCGTCGCGCGAGTCCCGGTCGCGGGCTCGCGCGCGCCCCAACCCATCGACGACCTGACGATCTTGTTCGACACCAGCGCCTCCAGGTCGCTGGGTTTCGACGCGCAGGTCCGGCGCCTGGCCGATCTCGTCGATGCGATCGCGGCTGGCTCCGACGTCCACCTGCGCGTCATCGCCTTCGACAACGACGTCGCCAAGATCTTCGACGGCGACGCCAACGACTTCGACGACAGCCACATCGAGGCGCTCTACTCGCGACGTGCCATGGGCGCGTCGGATCTGGAGCACGCGCTCGAGCGGCTGAAGCTCGCCGGCGTCAGCAGCCGAGTCCTGCTCGTCACCGACGGCATCGCCACCGCGGGCAAAGCCGAGGCTGTGGACCTGCAAGCGGCCATCAAGGAGCTTGGCAAAGCTGGCCTCGAGCGGCTCGACGCCGTCGTCGATGGCGGACTGCGCGACGAGGAGGTCCTCGAGTCCCTCACGACCGTACTCTCGACCTCCGGCGTGGTCATGGATGGTGCGCTGGGGACCGGCCAGATCGTCTCGAAGCTGACCAAGGCCACCTACACCGACGTCAAGGTCGTCGTACCGGGCAGCCGTTTCGTCTGGCCCACCGAAGTCAGCGGCGTTCAGCCGGGCGACGAAGTCCTGGTCTACGCCGACCTGCCAAAGAGCGCCGCGATGACGGTGACGCTCACAGGCGAGGAGACGATCGCCGAGTCCACCCCGCTGCTCACCAAGGTCGAACGGCCCTTGCTCGAGCGAGCGCTCGTCAGCGCCCGCATCGCCTCGAAGACACTCGAGCGCTCCGCCCTCCCCACCGACGACGATGCGGGTCGAAGCGCGCTGGCCCAGCAGATCGTCGCGCTCTCGACCAAGCACCGGGTGCTCTCGGACTTCACGGCGCTGCTCGTGCTCGAGACCGAAGCGGACTATCGACGCTTCGATATCGACCGCAAGGCGCTCGCCGACATCCTCACGGTCGATGCCGGCGGTGTTGCCCTCCTACAACGCAAGGACACCATCGACCTGCCGCCCGATAGCCTGCCGCGTTTCGCCCTCGAAGAAGGGTTCATGGGGGGCGATGGAGCGCAGGCTCTCGGCAACGACGACGAGGACGTCTGGGGCGGACTGACAGGGTCCGAGATCGGTGAGGCCCGAGGCTCGGGCGGTCTGGGCCTGATCGGCACCGGGCGAGGTGGAGGTGGAACCGGCAAAGGGACGATCGGGCTGGGCAACACCGGGCTCATCGGTGCGGGCGGAGGCGGCGGAGCGAGCAGCGGGTACGGCCGCGGCAGCGGATCGGGGTTCGGCGGCCGAGGACGGAGCGTCCCGCGGGTGCGCCAAGGCAAGGCCGTCGTCAGCGGTGCCCTCGACAAGGACATCATTCGCCGGATCGTCCGCGCCCACATCAACGAGGTCCGCTACTGCTACAACCAAGGGCTCGTGCGGGACGAGAACCTCAGCGGCAGGCTGACCGTCGAGTTCACGATCAACGCACAAGGCCGCGTCAGCAAGGTCTCCCAGGCATCGACCACGGTGGCCGACCGCAAGGTCAACAAGTGCATCGCCAAGGCCGTCAAGCGCTGGAAGTTCCCCAAACCGCGAGGAGGCGCGAGCGTCGAGGTCTCCTACCCCTTCGTCCTCGGCGACGGGAAGGGAACGCCCCTCACGCCCGAGACCGACGAGGAGCGCAGAGCCCGAGAGGAGCGCGAGCGGATCGAGGAGGAGAGGCGGGCGCGCGAGCAAGCCAAGCGTCTGGCCGAGGAGGCCAAGCAGAAGCGACTCGATGGCTACGAGGGCAAGATGCTCGAGGTCATGACCCTGCTCGACGAGGGCGACGCCCCCAAGGCACTCGACGTTGCCCTGCAATGGAGGGACGAGTCCGTGGGCGACGTGCTCGCGTTGGTGGCGCTTGGTGAGGCACTCGAGGCGATGGACGAGCCACGAGAAGCCGCACGCGCCTACGCCTCGCTGATCGACCTCTTCCCATCCCGCGCCGACCTGCGTCGCTATGCCGGGTATCGCCTCGGCCGCGTCGGTGAGGCCGGGCGCGCGCTCGCGGTCGACACCTATCGGCACGCGGTCGAGCAACGCCCCGACCACCCCAACAGCCACCGTCTGCTCGCTTACGCCCTGTTGCGCAACGGCCAGGTCGACGACGCCCTCGATGCCATCGAGACCGGCATCACGACCTCGTACCCCGGAGGGCGATTCGCGGGCGTGCCGAAGATCCTTCGTGAGGACATGGGCATCATCGCCGCGGCGGCGCTCTCGAAAGACCCCAGCCTCGCGAACAAGCTCGGCAGGCGCCTCGCAAAGCATGGCGCCAAGATCGAAGACGGCGCATCGACTCGATTCGTCATGAGCTGGGAGACCGACTCCAACGACGTCGACTTTCACATCCACGACGGCGAAGGCGGACACGCCTACTTCGGCGACAAGGCTCTGGACTCGGGCGGCAACCTCTACGCCGACGTCACGACCGGATACGGACCCGAGTGCTTCACGATCGAGGGCGAGCCGACCGGCTTTCCGTACCGCTTCGAGGCCAACTACTACTCACGCGGACCGATGGGCTACGGCATGGGCCAGCTCGAAATCATCCAGCACGACGGCAAGGGTGGGCTCATCTTCGAGCATCGTCCCTTCATCATCATGAAGGACCGAGCCTACGTGCCCCTGGGGACACTGACCGCTCCGCTGAAGCCTCTCCGGTGATCGTCCGAGGTGCCGGCGCGTAGCATCACCCCTTGGGTAAGGTGATGACGAACTTCGCGCCCGCGCCCTCTTGGCCGTGCGCCTCGATGTGGCCATCGTGTGCTTCGAGGATGCGACGGACGATGCTGAGCCCCAGCCCCGATCCCTCGTATTCCGATGCGCCGTGCAGGCGCCGGAACGGGGCAAAGATCAGCGCGGCCTCCTCGGGCGTGAAGCCGATGCCGTTGTCCTGAACTGAGACCTCCCAGGCGTCAGGCTTCTCGACCGCCGAGATCTCGATGCGCGGCGCCATCTCACCGCGAAACTTCAGCGCGTTCCCCAGGAGGTTCGTGAACACGCGCACCAGTGCCGCCCGGTCGCCGACGACCTCGGGGAGCGGCTTGCTGTCGATCTCGGCGTCCCGAAGCTCGAGCATTGCGAGCGCGTCGGCCAGGACGTCGTCGAGTGCGACGCGGTGACACTTGAGGTCACGTCCGACGCTCGAGAACTCGAGCAGGCCCGACAACAGCGCGTCCATCGTCCCGCATCCACGCACGATGAGGTCGACGTACTCTCTGCCGAACTCTCCGAGGTTGTCGCCGCACTCCTCTCGCAGGAGCTCTGCAAACGAAGCGATGCGGCGAACCGGCGCTTTGAGGTCGTGGCTCGCCACGTGTGCAAACGCCTCGAGGTCGCGGTTCGAACGCTCGACCTCGCGACGCCGCTCGTCGAGGATCGATTGAACCCGCTGCGCATCGTGCAGAGCCGCCGCCAACGCTCGTCGGTGCCGAGCCATGTCGGACAAGTCCGTGAACGAAACCACGGCCGCGCGCCCACTCGTCACAGGATCGACGGCAGGGTCGCAGCGGATCAGGTAGGACCGGGACGCGCCGCCGTGTTCGACGTCCTGTTCGAACTCGATCCTGCGGTTCTCGGACGCTGCCGAGAGGAGTCGCTCGGCGTCGTCCTCGCCCAGGGGCAGCCGCGCTCGGCCATCGGGGGCGAAGTCCTCGAGGAACGCCGGGTTGCACGTGGCGACGACGCCTCGCTCGTCCAACATCGCGATGGGGGTGGGCGCGTAGCGCAGGACTTCCGCGCGGCGTCGCGTGACATCGTCGGGGTCGAGCTCCGTGACGACGCGCGCCTCGACGAGCAGGGCCTCGCGGCCGTCCGGAGTCTTCCACGCCGTGACGACCTGGTCGACCGTCACGGGCTCCCCCGCCGGGTGAAGCGTCCAACGCGACGGGCAGCGTCCCTCTCGCCGCGCAACCTCCCACATGTTCCGCACCCCAGCTCGAACCGCGGGGGTGTTGTTGTTCCAGTCTCGACCCCTGAGCGCCTCGAGCGAGGCAGCCCGCCAGACTTCGAGGCCGCGCCGGTTGGCCCAGACGACGCGGGAGTCCTCGACCATGCAGACCCACGCTGCGGTGTCGACCGCCTCGAGCGCCGACAGGGGGAGCCGAGCGTCGCCGCGGACGAGCTCCTCGACCGCCGTCGGAGCCTGGCTGGACGCGTCGTTCTCTTGCAGTTCGGGGAGGACGATGCCGGCAAGCAGCTCCCCCGCGTCCTCGTGGGACAGAGGCTTGGATCGGAACCCTCGCACGTCCTCGTGCGCCAGCGCCCGTATGCGATCTTCGGGCAATACGGACGTGGTGAGCACGACGAGATGAGCGCCACTGCGCGCGCTCGCGGGCAGCGACTCATACCCCTCGAGAAAGTCGAACCCAGTCCAGCGGGGCATGTTGATGTCGAGGAGGATCAGATGGGGGAGCGGCCCTGCGGCGCTGACCCGATGCCGGAGCAGCTCGAGCCCGGCTCTGCCGTCGGGGGCGGTCTCCACCACCACGGGACCGCCCACCTGCTCGAGGACACGCCGGTGCAAGAGGTTGATCTCGTCGTCGTCGTCGATGAGGAGCACCCGGTAGCGGCTCGAGGGAGAGCTCGCGTCGCGGGCAGACCTGCGCTCGACGGGCATGGACTGAGAGTATCGCAGGTGTCGCGGCTCAGCGCGGTCCAGATGGGGACGAGCCGCCCCGCCCCTACCGTTGCCGCGGATACACCTGAAGCAGGCTCTGCTCGGCCGGAACACCCAGGCGAACCGGATACCCGTAGTGCCCCTGAGCTCGGTGAACATACAACCGATTGCGCCCCTTGGCCCAAGGTCCGTGGTCGGGGATCTTGGTGATCCATCGCAGGATCGTCGATTGCAGACCCAGACTCAGCAACCCCAGCTGTCCGCCGTGCGTGTGCCCCGACAAGACGAGGTCGGCCTCACCATCGGGGACATGGGTGAACGCGCCCGGGTCGTGCATCAGCAACACGCGTGTTGCATCCCTCAGGCGCGGGTGCCTCTCGACCACGCTCGCCACGTGCGCCGCACGTCCTCGCCAAACGAAGTCGAGCCCGAGGATCTGCACGGCACCTGCCGGCGTGTTCACGACCGCCGCGTCGTCGACCAGCAGCTCGATGCCATGGGCGGCGTACGCCTGCTCGACCACGCGACGAGCCTCGTGGTCGTGGTTTCCATGGCACGCGAACACGCGCCCGCGCATGCCGGCCAACGGCGCGAGCGCCTCGGTGACGACACCGACGTCGTGCGACTCCATCGTCATGAGGTCGCCGGTGAGCAGGATGAGATCGGGCTCGCGCTCCACGGCGCGCTGGCAGATCCGCCGGAGCCGCTCGATGGGCATGAAGGGACCCAGGTGCGGATCGGTGATCTGCACGATCCGCAACGGACGACCCTGCCCCGTCGCGATGGCTTCGGGGTGCGGCGCGAGCTCGGCCGACGCCGGGACGTCCAACCGCAGCGAGACGGTCTCCTCTCGCGTCCACAGCGACTGGAACACACCGAACGCCGCCAAGCCGAACGGAGCCCAGGCACCCCAAGGATGAAGACCGAACGACGCCGCAATCGCCCAGGGGAGCGCCAGCAAGGAGCCCGCCACGAACCACAGCCCCGGGATGCTCACGCTCAGTCGAAACCACGCCGGGCGCATGGCTGGCCGGACGACCAAGGCCAGGATGTGAAAGGCGGCGAGCAGCTGCGCGGCACCGAGGAGCCAGCCCCACGCCAGGTGCGGGCCCAACGCCACCGCCACGTAGGTCGGAACACCGAGGATCACCCCGGCGAACGCGCCGAACGTGCGGCTCTTGCGGACCGCCAGCGCCACGACGACGACGAGGGCGAGGCCTGGCAACCACGGCGCGGGAGGGAGCAGCGACGGCACGTGGAGGGGATACGTCACCAGCCGCCGGACGTTTACGCGCGGCGATCCCGCGGGCCAGCGCGTCCCGATTCAGCGGTGTCCCGTGACACGTTGTCGACGGTCTTGTACGGTGTTGGTAGTGCGCGCAAGTGTCATGCTCGCCCTCGGCTTCGCCGTGGGCCTCACCGCCTGCTCCGACGCAGGGCCCGGCCAAGGCACGGGTGAAGGTGGCGACGACGAAGCAGATGCGCTTCGTCTCGGACGCGTGCACCTCGTGCTCAGCACGCCAGAGCCAGAGCCAGAGCCAGAGCCAGAAGTCGACGGTGGAACCGACGACGCCTTCGAGCTCACCGCACGCTTCGCGATGGTGCGAGGTCTCGACGAGGAGTTCGTTCGTGCCCGGGCCGACATGCCCGAGTTGCTCGAAGACATGCTGAGCCCGGGCCAGTGCGCAGTCGAGAGTGCGCTGTGGCCGACCGACCTGGACGACATCCCCGCCGAGCCAGGGCACGAGCTCGTGCTGGTCGACGCGGGCGACCTCGAGGTTCAGCTGGGCGAGACGCGGCTCGACGTTCCGCTCTCCCTCGTGCCGGATCTCCTCCCGTACATGTCGGGGGTCGAGTACGCGTACTTCTCCGAGTCCTCGCCTGCCCTCGACGAGGCCGACCAGGTCGTCGTTGCCGCCGCCGGGGGCCAATCCGACGACCTCCCGCCCTTCTCGGTCGACAGCCCGCTGCCCGACGCGATCGACCTCTCCTATACGGCCGAAGATCTCGCGTCCCTCGACGACGACGCGTTGGTGCTTCGCTGGAACGCTCGTCTGGCTGACGGGGATAGGGACGATGCGGAAGCCGAAGCGTTCGGCATGCGCCTCACGCCGCTCTCCGGTGGCGTCGGCGGCGAGCCGCTGGGCGACGATCTCCTCTGCGTCGTCAGCGACCTCGGGCAGACCCGCCTCGAGCTCGGCTACCTCCGCACCCTCGGGTTCGCAGCCGACGCCGACGCCGTCCGCATCGAAGCCAGCCGCACGCGCGCCTCGCTGTTCGACGTGGGCGCGTGGGCGGGCACCGAGCTCGTCATCGAGCGCCGCGACGCGATCTCGATGCCGCTACGCTGAGCCCAGCTCGGTCGCTGAAGGATGACCGCGCCCCCGCCATGAATGTGGCAATCGCGCTCCGTTCGACTATAAGAGTCTCTCGGTCTGCGATCGGACGTTCCTGAGCATGCGTACCTGGACTTCTCTCCTCATCCTCGGCGCTCTTCTCGCCTGCGACAGCGACGGCACCGCGAGCGGCGAGTCGGGCATCGACGCGCCGACCTCGAGCAGCGATCCCGCCGTATCGACGACCTCGGGCGAGCCCGACGCGAGCTCGACCTCCACCGGCGCCTCCACCGGTGCCTCCACCGACCCGACCAATGACCCCACCGACGACAGTGAAGACGACGGACCCGAGCCCCCCGTCAACTTCGACTTCGGCGCGGTGCCCGACTTCGGAGAGTTCAACGACGGCTGCAACGCCGTCGACTTCCTGTTCGTCATCGACAACTCGGGCAGCATGTTCTCGGCCCAAAACAACCTGATCGCGAACTTCCCGGCCTTCATCGACGGCATCCAGGCCACGCTGACCGACGTGGAGAGCTACCACGTTGGTGTCATCACCACCGATGACCACAACAGCTTCACCCCCAGCAACCCCCCCGAGTGCCGCCAGCTCGGCGCGCTGGTCACCTCGACGGCCGGATTCGACTCCAGCAACGCGGTGTGCGGCCCCTACACCGAGGGCTTCAACTTCATCACCGAGCAGGACGACCTGAGCACGTCCTTCGAGTGCGCGGCGCAGGTCGGCACCTCCGGCGCAGGCTTCGAGCTCACCATGAACGCGATGGAGGCCGCCATCAGCGACGACCTCAACGCCGAGGGGGCCTGCAACGAAGGCTTCATTCGAGACGAAGCGCTGCTGGTCGTCGTCGTCATCACCGACGAGTCCGATGGACCCGGCGACAGCGAAGGCCCACCTCCCGCGAGCTCCACCGGAGACTCGATGTCTTGGTACGAGTCGGTCGTTGCTGCCAAGAACGACACCCCCGAAAACGCGGCCGCGCTCGTCCTGACCAACTACGACGGCGGACCCTGCCCGCCCACTGCCACCTGGGAAGACGGCGTCAACATCGTCGACTTCGCCGAACTCTTCGGAGAGAACGGCTTCACTGCCGGCATCTGCCAGCCCGACTACGGCCCCGCGTTCGCCAACGCCACCGCCGTCATCGAGCAGGCCTGCGAGAACTTCATCCCGCCGGGCTGAGCCCTCAGGCGTGCGTCCGCATCACCAACGCGCCATGCCGCCGAGGTTGTGGACCTCGCTGAAGCCGGCCGCTTCGAGCGTCGCTTTGGCCTTGGCGCTGCGCACTCCACTGCGGCAGTAGACGACCACGGGCTCGTCCTTCGCCCCGACCTCGGAGGCCCGCGCCCCGATTTCGCCGTGGGGGATGTTGCGCGCCCCTTCGACGTGACCGGCGGCGTACTCCTCGGGCGACCGAACGTCGATGAGGTGAGCCCCGTCGGCGACGAGCGCGTGCGCCTGCGCCGGCTCGATGAACTCGGACGTCATGCGCTGACGGAGGAAGAAGAGCGCGCCCAACCCAAGGGCGGCGACGAGGATGATGGCGGGCGACATACGTTTGAGTCCCATGCGTGTTGGTCCAGCGTCAGGTCCAATCGGGCAGCTGCTCCGCCGCGAGCAGTTGATCGACGCTCTGGCGGGGCCGGGTCACGGTCCACCGGTCGCCGTCCACGAACACCTCCGCCGGGGCGGGCCGCGTGTTGTAGTTGCTGACCATCGACATGCCGTAGGCGCCGGCGCTGAGCACCGCGACGAGGCCCCCGGTGGGCACCGCCGACATCGGGCGAGAGAGGCCGAGGAAATCGCCCGACTCGCAGATCGGGCCAACGACGTCGACGGTGGACGTCTGCACGTCCTCCGCGGGCTTCGAGACGGGAACGATCGCGTGGTAGGCCTTGTAGAGCGCGGGACGCAGGAGGTCGTTCATCGCCGCGTCGACGATCATGAACCCCTTGGTCGCCGAGCGCTTGTTGCCGATCACGCGTGAGAGCAGGACGCCGGCTTGCCCCACCAGGTAGCGGCCCGGCTCGATCATCAGCTCGACGTCGAGGTCTGCGCTCGCGTCGACTACGGCTCTCCCCCACGCCGCGATGTCGAGCTCGGCTTCGTCTTCGCGGTAGGCGATGCCGAACCCGCCGCCGAGATCGATGTGGCCAAGCGCCACGCCGTCTTCGCGCAGCCCCTTGGCGAGAGCGCGAAGCCGATCGAAGCTGTCGACGAATGGCGAGACCTCGGCGATCTGAGAGCCGATGTGGCAGCCGATGCCCTCCATGTGAAGCCCCTGGGTCGCGTGCACTTTGCGGGCGAGCGCGCCGGCCTCGTCCATCGAGACGCCGAACTTCGCCTCCTGCATCCCGGTCGCGAGGTAGGGGTGCGTCTTCGGGTCGACGTCGGGGTTGACGCGCAGGGTGACGTTGGCCGTCTTGCCCAGCGCCTTGGCCCGCGCTTCGATGCGACTGACCTCCTCCGCACTCTCGGCGTTGATCGAACGGACGCTCGCTTCGATGGCCGCGTCGAGTTCGTCGTCGGTCTTGCCGACGCCGCTGAAGACGATGTCGCTCGGTGCGATGCCGGCCGCCATCGCGCGCTTCATCTCGCCCACGCTGACGATGTCGGCGCCTGCGCCCAGCTTGCGAAGGTGCCGGAGCACCGCCAGCGAACCGTTGGCCTTGACCGCGTAGCAGATCTTCGTCGGCCGACCGGACACGGCGGCCTCGAGCGCCTCGTAGCGGCGGGCGACGTGGCCTGCGCTGTAGACGTACGTCGGCGTGCCGACCGCGGCCGCAATCTCGTCGAGACTGACCCCCTCGACGAAGCCACGCTTGCCCTCGTAGCGGAAGGCAAACCGCTCGGGTACTTCTTGAACCCACACGTGGTCGGGCCGGGCCTGCGACGTCATGCAACCGCGACTGCCACGTCCGGCCGCGAAAATCAACGGTCCCGCACCACTGGGCGGAACGCTGAGCGATGCTAGGATTTCAGCGTCACTTCAGGTCGCCGGCAAGGGAGGAACAATGCCTATGCAACAGCATCAATCCACGACCGAGCTCTACTTCACACGCGGGCCATCGAAATGGCCAGGAGGGACGTCCTAACGACGCACGTTCGGCGCGCTCGGCGAGATGACGTCGCCGGGGCGAGGGAGACGACACCGCCCCCTCGCGTGCGCCCACGATGGTGAGTGAGCCACTCGCCTTTGCACGATGACGTCGCGGGCCAACGCGTGGGACCCCCGGGGACGTCGGGATCGGACCGCTCATCGATCCACCTCACGAGCTCAGAGCAACCCAATCACACCTGACGGTCGCAAGACCGCGGCCGCAACCAACAGAACCGGGTCGTCCCGGAGTGACCAGCGGCGGAGGGCCCCACCACCTCCGCCGCGTTTCGCGTTTCGGGGCCGGCGGACCGGACGACGCCGCCCGCGCTCAGTCGTCGTCGCCGACCGCGATCAGGTGGCCGGAGCGATCGCGCTTTGTGTTGAGATAGTGGCGGTTCTCGGCGCGCGCGGCGACCTCGAGCGGCACGCGCTTGACGACCGTGATGCCCGCGCCCTCGAGGCCCTCGACCTTGTGCGGATTGTTGGTGTGCAGCTCGATCCGCCGCGTCCCCATGGCCTGCAGCATCGCTGCCGCAACGTCGTAGCTGCGCATGTCGTCGTCGAAGCCCAGGTGCAGGTTCGCCTCGACGGTGTCGAGACCTCCGTCTTGGAGCTCGTAGGCCCTGACCTTGTGGGCGATGCCAATGCCGCGCCCTTCTTGGCGCATGTACAGCAGCACGCCGTGGTCGGCCTTGGCCAGGCGGTGCAGGGCTTCGGCGAGCTGCTCGCCGCAATCGCAGCGAAGCGAGCCGAACGCGTCCCCCGTCACGCACTCACTGTGGACGCGGACCGGGATCACCGCGTTGGCGCCGACGTCACCACGCACCAGGGCGACATCATTGAGCGGGCCCTCGGGGCCCTCGAAAGAGACGATGCTGAACTCCCCATGCGCGGTGGGGAGCTTCCCCCGGGCGAGCTCTCGAACGGTGACCATGGTGGGGAGTGCCTTGGCAGTCATGACATCGGGACGCGCGCGTCAGTAGACACGCATCGCGTCAACGATGCCCTGGTAGAGCTTGCTCGACGAGGCAATGCCCTGTTCGACGCTGCGTAGGACCAGTTCGAGCAGCTGGTCTTGGTCGAGCCGAAGCACGTCGTAGTACTTTTGGCGGTCGATGGCGTGAATGGTGGAGGGCCAGTATCCCTCGTTGATGAGGATATGGTTCATCGCCAGGCGCGCCACGCGACCGCTGATCTCCGGCCACGGGAACACGCGGATCACTTCGCGATGCACCTCGACGGCGAGCTCGATCGGGTGGGCTCGCTTGCACTCCTCGGTGCGGAACCAGTCGGTCAGCTTCCGCATGCGGTAGCTGATCTTGTCGGCCTGCGCGAGGTCGTGAAAGTACATCCGGTGGATCGGGTTGTCCTTGCGGTACTGGACCTGATCCTTCTTGTCAGCGGGCAACAGCACCTGATGGAGCCGCTTGAGCCAGTCGAGGTTGAGCGTGAGCGGCTGACCCCGCGAGGCGACGATGAAGTTGATGCCATCGCGCACCGCCATGATGTGGTTGTAGGCGGGAATCAGGCTCGGCGCCGAGATGATCTCGGGATCGATGGCGGCCTTGATCTCGGCGATCGTCAGCACGGTGCCCTCGAGAGCGAAGTCGTGATAAATCCACGACATCGTAAAACGCTCGTTGAAGCGCTCGCGCTGCTGCGGCGAGAGCATCCCGAGCTTCTCCCACAGCAGCTCCGAGGATTCGTGAAGCTGACGGTAGTTCCTGGACGGGGTCCGCATCGACAGACCGCGGACCCTACTGATCGAGGGGCCTGGGGTCAAGGCGGGATGATCCAAGTATTGGATTTTCCAGCGAAAATCGTGGATGCGCGCCACGTCACGGCTCGGCTGACCGGCGATCTTGGCCATACTCCGTGGCCAAATACGTAAGCGAAGGCACCAACCGAGGCTGCGGACGCTCAGCGAGACTGCGCGGCCAGCCAGGCCCGCGCCTCATCGATCGACCGCTGATCACCCGAGGTTTCGAACGTCGCGAGGGCCGTGCTCGCGAGCTCGCGTGCCTCGCCGTCGTGCTCGCCGACCTTCGCCAGCGCGCGGGCAAGCTCGAAACGCGCGTGCGCCAGCGCGTCGCTCGGTGCATCGGGGGCGACCTCCAACGCACGGCGGAAGCGCGTCACCGCGTGGTCGAAGTCACCGAGGTCGAACGCGATCAGGCCCAAATTGTAGTTCACCGCGCGCAGCTGCGGGTGTCGCTCCCCGAGCGAGGCCGTCCAGATCTCCTCGGCCCGCCCCATCAACTCCAGCGCCTTCTCCAAGCGGTTGCGCCGGTGCTCGAGCGCGCCGAGGTTGTTGTAGACCTCCGCCGTCTTCGCGTGTCGCATCCCGTACAGCGCCACACGAGCGCTGCGCACCTCCTCGAGCAGCGAGGCAGCGCGGTCGAGATCCCCCGTCTCGAGCACCACCGCAGCGAGGTTGCCTTGGACCGTGGAGGTGAACGGGTGATGGGCACCGTAGACCTGCTCGCAAATGTCGAGCGCGCGCACGAGGGCGTCCTGTGCCTCCTCTCGCTGACCGAGCGCGACGTAGGCGCTGCCCAGGTTGGACAACGTCGACCCGACGTAGGGGTGATCCGGACCGAGCAGCGACTCACGAATCCGCAATGAACGCTCCAACACGGGCACCGCTTCGTCGGCACGACCGCGGGACCACAAGAACGACCCGAGCTCGTTGAGGGTGCCCGACAGCTGCAGGGGCTCCTCGACGCCCGGCTGCTCGAACAGCACGATCGCCTCCCGGAAGCGCGCCTCGGACTCCTCGAACGCTCCGCGGGCCTCGAGCACCACCGCCAGCCGTCCCGTCGACTCCGCGATCAGCACGGGATCTCCGAGGCGCTCGGCGAGCTGATGGGCGAGCTCGGCAGACAGCTGCGCCTCCTCGGGCCGGTCGAGCCGCGACTCGAGTACGTACGACCAGTCGTTGAGCGCCACGATCGCAGGACGCTGACTGCCGAGCGCCAGGGCGACCGACACAGCCTCGCGCAGGCGCCGTTCGGCGGCGTCATGTCGACCGGCCCGCTCGAGCGCGAGGCCTTCTTGGGCCAGCAACTCGACGCTGAGCGTCCGCGGCTCGAGCCCGAGCGACGCATAGGCGGCCCGCGTCGCCTGGATCGTCTCCAGGCCCTCCTCGTAGCGTCCGAGCCGATGCAGCGCGATCGCGTCGGCGAGGCCCTCTCGTAGCTGGGCCAGCGCCTTTCGCTGTGCGGGATCTTCGGGCGGCGGCGCGTCGCTGGCGAGCGCCTCCACATCGTCACAACGGTCGAGGTCCGGCAACTCCCCAACCACGTCCACTGCCCGGGCGACGGAGCGGGCGTCGACCTCGAGCAGACGGCTGACGCGTGCGTGCAGAGCCCGCTTCGCGCGGTTCAAGCAGACCATCCGGAGGTCGAGCGTGGCCGCCGACTGATCGCCCCGGACCGAGGTGGCCTCACACGCATCCTGGTAGCCGGCGACCCAGCGGTCCGCGAACGCATCGATGCGCGACGAGACACGAGGCCAGGAGATCGACCCCGCGCTCTCCATCGACGCGCGCACGGAGTCCCGCGTTCGAGGTCCCCACACCTGGGCGATCTGCGCTTCGGCGCTCTCGCACGGCGTGCTCGCATCGGTCTGCGCCCAGACTGCCGACGCGACTGCGCCACCGATCACCCCCGCGGCCACCAACGGTCGCACGCGAGGGCCACGGCTGCGAAGGGAACGCTCGAGCTCTTCGAGCAGGGCCTCCATCGAGGGCCAGCGCTCGCAGGGCTCGGGGGCCAGGCCGCGCCGGATCGCGTCGGAGAGCCGCTTGGGCACGCCGACATGCCGTGGCCACTTCGGAGGCCCCACCAGCTTCGCGTCATAGAGTTCGCGCACGTTGCCTCGAAAGGGCCGCTTGCCCACGAGCGCATGCCACAGCGACAGGCAAAAGGCGTACTGGTCGGTCGCGGGAGAGCTGGCGGTCCCCGCGTGCTGCTCGGGCGCCATGTACGGCGGCGTGCCGAGCATCACATCGTCGCGCGTGGGGACCTCGGTCGCTTCGGCGATGTCGGGATCGATCGAGGGGTGATGGCTCGCGAACACGCGGTTCTCGTCGTGCAGCGACGCACCGTGCGAGCCCACCTTGGCGAGCCCGAAGTCGGTGACCTTTACCTCGCCCTCATCCGAGACCATGACGTTGCTCGGCTTGAAGTCGCGATGCACGAGGTGGGCGGCGTGTGCCGCAGCGAGGCCGCGCCCCGCCTTGATCATCACCTCGACACGTTCGCGCCAGGAGTTCTCCCCGCGAAGCCAGCCCGCCAGGTTCGTGCCTCGCACGAACTCCATCGCAACGAGGACGTCCTCGTTCTCGGCTTCGACGTCGTAGACCGCGACGACGTTGGGGTGGCTCAGCTGCGCGAGGGCCTGAGCCTCACGGACCAGCCGCGCCGCCGACTCGCGGTCCAGCGAGCGAGAGTGCAGGCGCTTGAGCGCCACCTCGCGCCGAAGCTTCGGGTCATAGGCCCGCACGACGGTGCCCATGCCGCCCCGACCGACCGTCTCGATGGTGATGTACCGCCCGACCCGCCGGCTCGATGGTGCGCTCCCCGCGAGCGCAGGATGCAGCGACACCACCTCCAGGTCCGGCGTCTGCGAACCAACGCTCACGTCACGAAGATGCGTCGAACCGCTCCCCACCCCGTCTCCGGCGCGAAGAATATCAACGGTCAGCACCCCAGGATTACGGGCGAGGGGCCGGTTGCCGCAACCTCAGCAAACGCGCGGCTTTTTTGACCTGCTGGCCCGAGCCTGGCAGGGGTGTTGAGGTGGGCGAAGGCCACATCTCGGTGCTCGCGCGAGAGGTTTGCGACGCGCTCGAGGCGTCGCTGCCCCGCGTCGGCGAGACGCCCCACGGCGTGTACGTCGACGCGACATGCGGCGCTGGAGGGCACATCGCGGCCGTTCTCGAGAGGTTCTCGCCCGCGCGGGTGATCGCCTTCGACCGAGATGAGACCGCGCTGGAGCGCGCTCGGACGCGACTGTGTGACGCCGCAACCCCCATCCTGTTCGTGCATGCACCCTTCTCCGCCTTGGGCCCCACCCTCGAGGCCGAGGGCGTGCAAGCCGACGGCATCCTTGCCGACCTCGGCGTCTCCTCCATGCAGCTGGATCAGGGTGCGCGCGGGTTCTCCTTTCGCGCCGACGCGCCGCTGGACATGCGCATGGACCAGAGCCGCTCCAAGACCGCGGCCAACCTGCTCGAAGAGCTCGACCTCCCCAGCCTGATTCGCATCCTCCGCGAGTACGGCGAGGAGCCCGACGCCCCGCGAATCGCCCGCGCAATCCTCGACGCGAGGCCCAAGACGACCGGCGCCCTGGCGCAGACCGTAGCCGACGCGATGAGCCACAAGCAGCGCCGCAAGCTCGGTCTGCGCATCCACCCCGCGACGCGGACCTTTCAGGCGATCCGGATCCACCTCAACGACGAACTCGGCGAGCTCGACACGCTGCTGACCGATGGACCCGCGTCCCTCTCCGTCGGCGGTCGTCTCGCCATCATCACCTTTCACTCGCTCGAGGACCGCCGCGTCAAGCAGCGCTTTCGCAAGCTCTCCAGGCCGGCCGACACGCTGCCCGGTCTGCCGATCCCGGAGTCCGAGCGCCAGGCGCCCTACTCCCTCCCCAAGCCTTTCGCCAAGGGCGTCACCGCAGCGCCTGACGAGACCGACCACAACCCCCGAGCCCGCAGCGCGCGACTGCGTGTGCTGGAGCGCGTCGCATGACCCAACGTCCTCAACGCCGCCGCAAGCAGAAGACCGTCAGTTTCCCCCACGGCCACAAGCGCCAGAGCGACCAGCCCTCGGCCAGCGGCTCGGTCGAGCGCGTCCGCGACCGCATGCGGGCGCCAGCGGGGACATCCTTCCTGCTGTTCTTGTGCGTCGCCGTGCTCGTGGCGATGGGCATCGTTCGCATCCAGTCCACCACGGCCGTGCTTGAGGCCGGCGGCGACATCACGCGTCTCTCCGAGCAGCAAGCGGCGCTGCTCGAGGAAAAGCGTCGCCTCTCGGCCGAGCGTGCGTATCTGCGGAACCCTCAGCAGGTGCACAGCGTCGCCCGAGACGAGCTGGGCATGGTGCCCGTCTCCCCTGAGCTCGTGCAGAAGATCCGCGTCAAGGAGGCCGCATCGCCATGAACCTGCTCCATCGCCACAAGGAAATCGTCAAGCCGATGGCCACCGACCTCGGGTCGGTTCGGCTGCGCTCGTTGGTCGTCGCGGCCGTCCTCGGCGTCTCGATGCTCGGCTTGGTCTGGCGCGCGTACCAGGTCGCTGTGGTGCGGCACGAGCACTTCGCCGACCTGGGCAACCGACAGCAGCTGCGCACGTATCGGGTGCGCGCCAGTCGTGGCGACATCGTCGACCGCAACTACATCGCCTTGGCAGTCACCGACCGCATGCACAAGGTCGTGCTCAACCCGCGGCTGATCGCGGCCCAAGGTGCGACCGAGGCGGTCTACGAGACGGTGATGGGCCTCTTTCCTGGCGAGGACCCGGCGTACATTCGCGACGAGCTCTCCCGCGACAAGGCGTACCGGATGCTGCGTATGCGCCTCGACGACGCACAGGCACGCACGATTCGCGACGCCAAGCTCCCCGGCGTGCGCCTCGAGCCGACGCCACATCGGGTCTACCCTCGCAAGCTGCTGGCCTCGCAGGTCCTCGGCCGCGTGAGCGCGGAGGGCTCGGGCAACCTCGGCATCGAGTACGGGCTCGACGAGTTCCTCAAGGGGCGAGACGCGATGAGCCCCGCCTACTTCGCGCGCGGGCAGAAGCTCCTGGTGGACGGTCACCCCGACCCGAGCGTCTCGCGGGGCCACACGGTCGTGCTGAGCCTCGACTCCGCCCTGCAGGCGATGGCCGAAGAAGAGATCAACACGCTCGTCCAGAACTGGACGCCGGTGAGCGCGAGCGTGCTGGTCCTCGACCCCCGCAATGGCGAAGTGCTGGCGATGGCCAGCCGGCCCACGTTCGACCCGAACCACAAGATCGACGACATCGACCAGACGGTGAACTACGCGGTCAACCGCGCGTTCGAGCCCGGCTCCACGATGAAGGCGATCACGGTCGCGGCGGCGCTCGAGCAAGGCGTCATTCGGCGCGACGAGAGCTTCTTCTGCGAGAACGGCCGCTGGCAGTACACCGACAAACACGCGATCCGAGACACCAAGCCGCTCGAGTGGCTGAGCATCGCCGAGATCCTCGCGGTGTCCTCGAACATCTGCACCACCAAGATCTACGACCGTCTGCGCCGACGAAACCTCGACAAGTGGGTGCGTCGCTTCCACTTCGGCGAGCGGCCCGCAATCGAGCTCCCCGGCGCGACCCCGGGCAAGGTCGACGACGAGGAGAAGTGGTCGGACATCCAGGGGGCCAACATCTCGTTCGGCCAGGGCATGAGCGCCAGCCCGCTGCAGGTGGCGTCGGCCTTCGCCGTGCTCGCCAACGGGGGCACGTACAACGCACCCACCGTCGTCCGGGCCGTGCTCGACCACGACGGCAACGAAGTGCCGCTCGACCGACCCGAGCCCGAGCGCCTCATCCGTACGGCCACCGCCAACACCGTCCTCGAGATGCTCGAGCAGGTCGTGCACTCGAAGAAGGGCACCGGAAAGAACGCCCGCATCGACGGCTATCGTGTGGCCGGCAAGACCTCCACCGCCCAGAAGGCGTCCAAGTCGGGCGGCTACGCGGAGGACGAGTACTTCGCGTCGTTCGTGGGCGCGGTGCCTGCCAAGGATCCGCGCGTGGTCATCCTCGTCAGCGTCGACAACCCGGTCGGGGGCCACTACGGCAACGAGGTCGCCGCGCCGACCTTCGCCCGGCTGGCCCAGCGGGTGATGCTGCACCTGGGCGTCCCGCGTGACGACGGCTCACGGCCGACGCCCGACCCCCTGCTGCTGATGACCAACAACACCAAGCTGGTCGACGGGTTCGCGCCCATCGGCGACGTGGAGCCCGAGCTCCCCGGAACGCGGCCGATCTCGGTCGACGGTGGCCTGCCCGACTTCACGGGCCTGAGCCTGGTGGAGGCCCTCGACGCGGCCGAGGGCGCCGGGGTCGAGCTGCTCGCTCAGGGCACCGGCATCGCCGTCATGCAAGACGTGCCGCCAGGCCCGATGGAGCAGGGCACCCACGCGGTGACCGTGTTCTTCGAGCCGCCCGCGTAGGCTCGGGGCTCTGGCACGAAAAAAGGGCGAGCCCAATGGGCCCGCCCTCTTCGTGTGAGCACCGAGCGGTGCTTACTCTTTCTTCTCTTCTTCGGCAGCAGCTTCGGCAGCTTCGCCGGCCTTCTCGGCAGCGTCGCCAGCTTTGTCGGCAGCAGCTTCGGCAGCGTCGCCGGCCTTTTCGGCGGCGTCGGCAGCAGCTTCGGCACCTGCGGCACCGGCAGCCTTGGCGGCGTCGCCCGCGGCAGCGGCAGCTTCGGCGCCGGCCTTGGCAGCTTCTTCACCGGCCTTGGCTGCCTCGGCACCGGCCTTCTTGGCCGCGTCGCCGGCGTCTTTCGCAGCGTCCTCGGCTTTCTTCGCGCCGTCTTTTGCAGCTGCGCCAGCCTTCTTCGCACCGTCCTTCGCGTCCTTGGCCGCGTCGTCGCAAGCGGGGGCAGCAAGAAGGAAGAGGGGGAGGATGAACTTGATCTTGGACATGGGTCGAACCTTCCTCGAATGAGGTGAACTCGAACCTAGCCCCAGCATCAACGCGGCGACGTCACGGATCGGCAATTATCATCCCGACGAATCCATGATGTCGGAGAACGCCTTGATATCTATACCGAATTGAATCACGAACGCCCCGACGGAGCGGGCCCCGGCGACGTCCGAGATCGGGTCGTCGCCGACCATCAGGCTCCGTCCTGCCGGCACCTTCAGGCGTTCAGCCGCACGGATGAAGATCTCCGCGTCGGGCTTTTCGACCCCCTCTTCGCCGGAGATCAGAATCGTGTCGAACGCGGAGGTCAGACCGAGCTGCCCGAGGGTGCGTCGCAGTCGCGTGTCCCAGTTGGAGATGAGTGCCGTCCGCACGCCGCGGGCACGCAGGCAGGCCAGGCAGTCCCTCGCACCCTCGGCAACCCTCCACGCGTCGGGGCGATCGAAGTGGGCGAGGACCCTTTGCAAGCACTTCGCGGACGCGTCCCCGGTGCTCTCGGCGACGACCGCCTTCCAGAACGCGGACCATGTGGGGTCGCCGAGTCGAAGTGGGCGATGACGCTTCATCGCAGGGCCGAAGCGAGCCCTGACGAACTCGACCGACACCCCTGCGCTGCGCGCGTAGACCTCGGCCACGGGACAGGCCGGCTGCAGCAGCGTTCCCGCGGCGTCGACCCACAGCGCGGTCCCGGATTCGAGGGCGAGCGGCAACACGAGGCGACCCTACCTCAGGGCATGCGGTCGAACGCGTCGACGATCGCCCGCACGTGAGCGGGCTTGGCCAGCACCGCCCCCGTCAGGTGCCCCGTCTCGGCCCAGCGCAGCTCGGACCCGGCCCAGTGCTCGTGAAGCGCTTCGACCTCGTCCTCGGGGATGTAGCCGTCGAAGCGGGCGCCGACGATGATGGCCGAGGCGGGATGATGCGGCGGCGAGAACCGGCCCACGTCCACCGGTTCGAGGCACGCTGCAAAGTGAGCGCGTGCTGCCGACTCGCTCCCAAAGGTTCGCGCCAGGGCGCTCCAGTCGAAGCGCCGCTGCAGCGCGTTCTCGGTGAAGATCGGGCCGGCGCGCAATCCCGACGCGCAGGGCACCGAAGCCACGGGGAAGTCGCACAGCGCGGTGCCGAACGAGGTCATCATGCCGCCTTGGCTGTACCCGGCCGCACCGGGCACGAAGCCCTGATCGCGCAGCCAGCACAGCAGCGCCCTGGCCTCGTCGACGGTCGCACAGTTCATCGCGAACTGGTCACGAACGGTGCGGAGCAGCGAGAGCGTCTGCCCTTGCGGGCGCCGGGTGCCGTAGAAGGGGTTCTCGAGCAGCAGGGCGCCAACGCCCTCGCGCAGCAGCGGTGTGACCAACCGCCGCCGCAAGGCGTAGCCCTCCTCGCCGGTCGCCGCGAGCAGCAAGCAGACGCGGCCGGTCTGGCCGCGACGAGGCTCGTACAGCTCGACGTGTCCGGTGCGGGTCTGCGGAGGCAGAATGCCTGCGGCGGGGCTGTGAAACGTCCCCCGTCGCACGTGAGCCCGCGCGGTGGTCCAGCTTCGACCCCACACCATCTCCAGTCGCTCGGGCGGCTGCGCTGGGTCGTAGTCGCGGACGCGCGCGACGAGCGACTGTAGCTCCTCGAGCGATCCGAACCCCCCGGCGTACATCTTGGGACCCCCGACGACGCGCGTGAGCAGCTCGTCGGCGACGGTATGGGCAGCCGCCCGGACGCGGTGACGCAGACGCGAGATCACGGCACCGTCCTTCGCCGGTCGAGCACAGAGACGGACGACTCGCCCCCACCGATCCCGCTTCCGGTCGTGGTGACGGCGGTCGTCGAGTCGGAGACAGCCGGGTCGACCGCGATGTCCGTGTCGGACCCGGCCGCGAGCTCCACCAGCTTCTCGGCCACCGCGATGAGCGCGGGGTTGCCGGTCGGTCGCAGCCATCGGCTGGCTTCGGCGCTATGCATGATGAACGAGGCATAGTCGTCGGCAGCGTGCGCGACCCGAGCGCGAGCCTCGTGACACAGGCCCGCCGAGGCCGCCGCGTCGGCGTCGCGAGCGATGTCGATGGCCGCGTCGAGGCGGGCCGCCGCGTCGGCGAGCAGGCCTTGCGAAGCTTCGGCCAGCGCGAGCGCCCGACTTGCTCGCAGCGCGACCGACTGCTGACACAGCTCTCCAGTGTCGGTCCGGTCGAGGACCTGCTCGGCCATCTCGACCGCGTTGGCCGGCTCGTCCCGCTCGAGGTAGACCTCGGCCAAGGCGCTCTCGATCCACACCCGGGTCAGCATCTCGTCGTGGTGCAGGACATCCAGCGCTCGCGTGAGCGCGCTGAGAGCCTCGTCGAGCTCGCCGCGACAACGATGGTACTCACCGCGAGTGAGGTGCAGACGCGCGTGGAAGTCGAAGCCGCGGTCACACAGCTGCTCGAGCTTGTCGGCCATGCGCTTGAGACCGAGCACGTCGCCGCACAGGCCGTAACCGGGGTGGCTGAACAGCACGTTCTGCACGTCGGTCGACCAGGAGCCCAGCTGCACCGAAACCGCCTCGAGCGAGTCGAGCTTGGCCCGGGCCTCGCGCTCGCGACCGCGAAAGCGAAGCGCAGCCGCTGCAAACGTGTCCGCCACGAGCGAGTGGTACATCAAGTTCAGGTCGCGCATCGCCTGCAGGTTGGCGCCCAGGTCCGGGTCGAGGTTGGTGACCTGAATCTGTGCGATGAGCGATCGGATGCCCGCCACGGAGAACCGCTGCTCGAAGTCGGACAGCACGCCAAACGTGTCGGTCTCGACCAGCTCGAGCGCGGCGACCAGCTTGTCGTTGGCCTTGGCGAGCCTGCCCATGAGGAGGTCGGGAAAGGCCGTCAGCCCCAGGTGCACCGCGTAGCCGACCGACTTCTTGTAGACCGATAGCGGGCGGACGAGGTCGATGAGGCGCTGCAGCCCTTCGAGGGAGTGGTTGGCGTACTCGAGCGCGCATGCGTAGCCGATCGTCACGGCGAACGTCGACACCGCAGACCACGGTGAGGGCCCTCGTCGGGTGAACAGCCACGCGATCGAGGCCCAAGTGAATCCCACGACCAGCCCGACGTGCCGCCCGAGGTAGCGACCCGCTCGGTCGGCGTGTGCGATGCCGGCCTGCTCACGCCAACGCAACACCGCCTGCATCTTGTGCCGCTCGGCGGCGCCGCGGTCGCTGATCCAACCGGCCGCGACCAGCATGAAGTACAGCCGCAGGAGCTCGGGCCGGTTGGCGTCCACCCGCGCGTACGTCTCGAGGGCGGCTTCGAGGGGGGCTACGCAGTCCGAGAGCGCTTGGTCTTCGAACAGCCGCGTCCCCGCGCGATACAGGTAGTCTGCGGCGGCTTCATCCTTGCCGCCGCGCAGCAGATGGAAGCCGATCTCGGCCTCGCGCCCCTGCGCCTCTCCCCGCGCGAGGGCCGACTCGAGCGCGCTGGCGACCCGCAGGTGGAGCGACGCGCGACGTTCTTCGGACACACCGCGGAGCACCGCCTCGCGTAGGCCGTCGTGCCGAAAGCGGTAGTGATGCCCGTCGCCCACGAGCACCGACTCGCTCACGAGCGCGTCGATGGCCGCGAACAACGTGTCGTGCTCGTCCTCTCCGAGCAGGCCGGTGATCCACGAGAGGTCGAAGTCCCGTCCGGTCACCGCGAGGATCTCGGCGATGCGGCGGGCGTCTGCATCGAGCCGGGCGATCCGCTGGTCCATCGCCTGAACGAGGCCAGGGGGGATCGACTTGTCTTCGTAGTCGGTGGGCAGCAGCCACTCGCCGTCGACGAGGCGAGCTCGCTCCTCGTCGACGAGCATGCGAGCCAGCTCGGTGCAATGCAGCGGAGATCCTCCTGCACAGCGATGGAGCCACTCGGCCAATCGCTCGACGTGCCGCGCGTCGCCGAAGAGGGAGCGCGCGAGCTCGGCCACCTCGGCGGCGTGCAGACCCTCGAGGCGCAGACACACGTCGGCCTCCCGAAGGGCGTCGACCGCCGACGGAGCGCGCACGTCTTCTTGCGTACGCAGTGCCGCGACCACGACCAGCGGATGGGCCTCGACGCCGCGCGCCAGCGCAGCGAGCACGGCGGCCGAAGCCTCGTCGCAGCGCTGAACGTCGTCGACGAACACGGCGAGCGGCGCAACCTTGGCCAGGGCGGTGAACCACTGGGTCATCGCGCCCTGAATCCGCAGTCGCTCCTCGGCGGGTTCGGCCACGGCCTCGACCGCCTGAACCTCCCCGAGCCTGGGCGCGAGGTCGTCGAAGACCCGGGCCAGGATCGAGGCGGCGTGGCGCGGTAGCTTCGGGATGTCCTTGGGGCGGGCGGCGATCGCCGCCTCGACGAGCTCTCGGATCACGCCGTACGAATCCCAGCGCGTCGACTCGGCGCTGGCGGACAACACGGTCATGCCTGCAAGCTGCGCGGCGAGGCCGAACTCACCGATCAGCCGGCTCTTTCCCGTGCCCGAAGGCGCCTCGACGAACACGGCGCGCCCTTCCCCGCGCCGAGCTTGGATCGCGCAGCGCTCGAACAGCTCCATCTCGCGGCGGCGACCGACCATCGCAGCGCTGGCGAGATAGCCGTTGCGTATCGAGAGTTCGGGCTCCTCGGGCAGCTTGGCGATCGCCTGCAGGCGATCGATGACCTCGGCGGCGTTGGCGGGCCGTCCGAGCGGGTCGAGGCAGAGCATGCGATGGACGAGGTCGCGCAGCGCCTCTGGAATGTTCGGGTCGAAGGCGTCGAGCGCGGGCGGGGGCTTGCGCCACAGCGTCTCGAGGTCCTGCAGACCCTTGGGCTGGTAGGGGTAGCGACCCGCGAGCATCCAGTAGGCCAGCGTGCCGAGGCCGTACAGGTCCGTTCGGTCGTCGAGGGGCAGTCCCCGCAGGTTCTCCGGGGCGATGCACGCCGGAGTCCCCGCGACGTCTCCGGCCACCCCGACCGTGGCGAGCAGACCGAAGTCGAACAGCTTCGCGGGTCCATCGGGTGTGCAGCGGACGTTCCGCGGCGCGATGTCGCGGTGGATCATGCCCCGGGCGTGCAGGAACGCGAGGGCGGCCGCGACGTCGCGCAAGATGGCGCAGACCCGTGGCCATGGCTGCTGGCCGAGGTCCTTGAGGTCGGCGCCCCCGAGCAGCTCCATCGTGTAGAACGGGCCGCTGTCATCCACGCCGAACTCGTATGCGTCGACGATGCGAGGGTGCTCGAGCCGAGCCAGCGAGTGGAACTCGCGTCGAAAGCGGAGCAAGCCACGGCCATCGTGATCGCGGCTCATCATCTTGAGCGCAACGACGTCGCCGGTCGTGATGTCCTCCACCCGGTGGACGGCTCCCATGCCGCCCTCCCCGAGGGTGTCCAGGATGCGGTAGCGCGAACCGATGAGCCGCTCGGCGGCCGGGCTCGCGGGCTGTTCCGCCGCGCCCATGCATCTGCCACGCTACGCCACGTGGCGGCCAGCCGCCACGGAACGGACGGTTTCCGGGCCGCGCAGGGCGCCGCAGGGAGGGTTCGGCAGATTCCCGCGACCGCGCGATGTGCCGCGCTGTCGTCCGGGTCTCTACACCTCACCACGGCACCGGGGGCAGCGACCCGCGCGAAGACGCCCGCCTACAGCTCGAAGACGCCTTGCTCGGCTTCGACGTCAGGCGCGTGCCGACGCTCCCACCGCTGTCGCTTGCGCTCGAGCTTGCGACGCTTGCGCTCGAGCTTCTCGCGACCGCGCTCGAGCTTTTCGCGACCGCGCTCGAGCGTTCGTCGCTGGCGCTCGCAGCCGCTGCTAAACGGAAATCCAAGTCCGAACGCGCCTTCGATCTCCGCCTCGAGTCCCTCGATGTCGATGTCGACACCGACCGACCCACAGCCTTCACCGAACGGGAACGAGTCGCCGTAGAAGCCGCGGATGATGATGCGGTCCCCACCGCGCGGCGGCTCCGGTACGAGGCGTGGCTCGGGCTCGGGCTTTCGATCGACCTGTACGCGCACGGTCTCGTCCTCGCGATCGATCGTGACCGCGGAGCGTCGGGGTCCGGACTCACCTCCGAGGTCGTGCACGGTGACCGTGGACAGCGGCGCCTCTTCGGCGGTGGTCACCTGCCGCTCGGCGTCGGTCGGGGTCTGCGATGCGGGGGCGATGTTCGGGATGAGGAACACCCCGCTCCCGAGCAGGAGGAGCCCGGTGCCCACGCGCAGCATCGGGCTCACCTCGCCGGTACCGGCCTTGCGCCGGCCATGAAGCAAGCGTGTGATGCGTCGAACGACGGGGGAGTCGCGGTCGGCCATCGCCACGGTGAGCGCCGCGGGAGCCCGCGTGTCATCCAGCCATGACGCGACCTCGGCCAGGCACTTGGCCAAGTGCGTGCCGCCACCGGTGGTGGTCGCAGCCCAGTCGTCGCACTGAAACTCGGCAAGCTCTTGAAGCTTTCGACGGGCGAGGTGGTTGAGGGGCTGGAAGACGAACGCCGCCTCGAAGACCGCGGTCACCAGCGCCCACTGTGGGTCGCGCCGCCGCAGGTGGGCGATCTCGTGGGCGACCATGCCGTGCTGCTGCGCTGGGGTGAGCGCCTCGATCGCGCGCTCGGGAATGACGACCTCGCGCCGAAGCAGCGCCACCGGCGAGCGAAGGTGGCTCGACGCGGTGAGACGGAGCCGCTTCTTGCCCTCTTTGGGGAAGCCAGCGGCGTCGCACAGCTCGAAGAACTTCTCGAGGATCGGGTCCTCGATCACGTCGCGGCGGCCGCGAAGCTGCGCGTGCGCGCGACGTGCAGCGACGCCGAGGCGAGCGAGGGCGAAGAGTGCACCGAAGCCTGCCAGTCCCAGCATCACCCAAGGCCACTTTCCGGGCGTGCCGGGTTTCTTCGGGGTTGCAGCGACGGGCGCGGCCGCCGGCTTGGACTCCTGCACCGTGGTGATGCGAACGTCGCCCGCGTCGTGCTGCGTGATCTTTCGACGCACGACTCGTTCGTTCGTCGCCACCGGGGTGGAAGACGAAGCCTCGACGACGGGTTGGCCCTGCATCGACGCTGGCAGCGACATCCTTCCGCCCAAGGGCTCGACGCCGGCGACCTGCGTGACGGTGGCCGTGACGATGCCTCCGAAGAGTGCGACGCGCCACAGCGACTCCTGGAGCCGAAGGGGCGCCTTGGGAAAGAGCTTGGTCAGCGCCCACACGAAAAGGATGAGCACCGTGCTGTGCACGGCATAGGTCAGAATCCAGACGAACGCGGTCATCATCATTGGTCTTCTCCGGCTGGGTCGGCGGACGACGCGTTACCGTCGTCCAGGTCATTCGATTCCCGCGCGCGGATCAGCTGCTCCACCGCGTCGAGTTCATCGGGGTCGAAGTCGCGCGAGGCGACGAGGTGGGTGAGCAGCGCGCTGGAGTCACCGCGAAAGAAGAACTCGGTGAGCCGCTGCAGCATGGAGCTGCGGACCTCCGTCTCTGCGATGCACGCCGAGTAGATGTACTGCCGACCGTCGGCGCGGTGACGCAGCAGGCCCCGCTTCTCCAGCCTCGACAGCAGCGTGGAGACGGTCGTGGGCGCGAGGTCCCGGGTGCGCTGGAGGTCGGCGTGAACCTGCGCCGCGGTCGCTTCTCCGCGGTCCCAGAACACGCGCAGAACCTCCAGTTGTAGGTCGCTGAGCTGGATCGGGTCGGTCATGGGTTGACTACACCTGTAGTACTACAGGCGTAGTACTACACCTGTAGTTGCGTCCGTGCAACGGTGAAATGCGCGCCGGTGCGTTGCGGTACGGTGGGGTATGCCGCCGCGCCGACCCCAAGCGACTGCAGCATCGAAGGCACGCGCGGCACGGATCGCGGCCGCGCTCGAGGGGATCTTGGACGATCTCCCCCCGCCACCGGGCGAGGGCAGAGAGGCGCCGGCCGACCCCGCGGGGACGCCTTACCGACCGATGCCCTCGGCCCCCAGAGCGACGGGGCGCCGCCAGGGCGTGGACTGTCCGGCCTGTGGCGATCCCATGGAGGTCGACTTCGACCGCGGGGTGGAGATCCACCGCTGCATCGGATGTGCCGGGCTCTGGCTCGACCCCGGTGAGCTCGACGCGATGGTCGACGACCCCGGGCCCGCCACGGCCGACGTCGCGACGCTGCGCGAGGGCATGAAGAACGTACAGGTCACGGCCGGCCCGGTGCGGTATCGGAAGTGCCCGCGCTGCAGCGCCGTCATGGAGCGCAGGAATTTCGGCACGCACAGCGGGGTGATCGTCGACGAGTGCCGCCGACACGGCATGTACCTCGACCCCGGAGAGTTCGAGGCGATCGAGGCGTTCATCAAGCTCGGCGGGCTCGCCCTCGAGAAGAGTCGCGAGCTACGCGACGCCAAGCGCGAGGCTCACAAGGCCAAGATGGACGCCGACCACTACCGGGTCATGGCGACCACGAACCCGAAGGTGAGCCACCACCACTACCGTTCGAGCAGCGCGTGGGGGGACCTGTTCGCGTGGCTCGACGGGCTGTTTGCGCTTCTTCTCGTGCTGCTGCCCTGGTAGCGTCGGCGTGTGGACGGCGAGGCCGTGACCGACGCGAAGCCGGGGCGCGCCGTCGTCATCGCGACCATGGTGCTGCTCACCGCAGCCCTGGCGTTCGAAGGGCTGCGACCGCTCGCCGACCTCGACGTCTGGTGGCACATCCGCCTGGGCGAGTTGATGGTGCAGACCTCGAGCCTCGTCCCCTCCGACGTGTTCTCGTACACCCGGTTCGGCACCCCGTGGCCCTGGAAGGACTGGGGCACCGCGCTCCTCCTGTACGGCACGTGGTCGCTCGGAGGGGTGACAGCGCTCGTGCTGCTGAAGGGCTCGATGCTCGTGGGCACCGGGGCGCTGCAGTGGGTGCAGGTGAGGCGAGCGCGGGGTGTACCGCTGCCGGCCGCCTCGCTGGTGGTCGCCGTGTGCATGAGCGCTGCGTCGTTTCGGTTCTCCGAGAGAGGCGCGACCGTATCGCTGGTCATCGTCGCGGCGATCGTGCTGCTCATCGACCGCCATCGCGCGGGCAAGCCGGGGCTCGGATGGATCGTCCCCTTGGTGGTGCTCAACGCGAACATTCACCGCGGGGTGCTGTTCGTGCCCGTCATGCTCGGCGTGCTGGCCTGCGTGGAGCTCGTCGAGGCCAAGGGATTTGGGCGGGCACGCGCGTGGAGGCGGTCGATGCTCGTCGCGGCGCTCGGCGGGCTCGCGATCTTGGTGACACCGTTCGGCATCCGCATCATCACGACGACGATCGAGCTGATGGGCCAGCACTCGCCGCTGATCACCGAGTGGGCACCGGTCGAGTACGGGCTGGTCGAGCGACTGAGCCCCGCGACGCTGGTGCTCATTCCGTTCGTCGCCGTGGGCGGAGCGGCTCGAGCGTGGACGTCACGGGACCCGTGGGATGCTGCGGTCGTGGTGCTCGCGCTCGGGTTGGGGCTGCAGTCGATCCGCCACTTGCCCTACATTGCGCTGCTCGGCGCCGGGCCGGCCGCCTCGGGGTGGGCCGCCGTGGGCCAACGAATCTGGGAGGGCCGGCTGAGCGCGTTGCTCTCCATCGCGCCGGCGTTGGGTGCCCTGCTCTACCTCATGGGCCGCCCGTTGCCGCCGCCATCGTTCGGGCTCGCGCCCGCGCACTTTCCCGAGAAGGGCGTCGCGTTCATCGAGTCGCAAGGGCTGCAGGGCCGGATGTTCAACGAGTTCGGATACGGCGGGTTCCTGCTGTTCCACCTGTGGCCCGAGCATCGCGTCTACATCGATGGGCGCACCGACCTGGTCTACACGCCGCAGATGGTGGAGCGGTACATTCGAAGCGCCCACGACCCGCGCGTCTTCGCCGAAGAAGCTGCCGAGCACCGCTTCGGGTTCGTCATCGTCGACAACTCCCCCATGCAGGGAACCTTCGCCCACCTCGACACCAACCCGCAGTGGGCGCTCGTCCACGCAAGCCGACGTGCCCTGATCTACGTCGAGCGCGGGGGCCTCAACGATGCGCTCATCGAGCGCCTGGCATACCGATGGCTATGGCCGCACGCGCTCGCCCAGAGCGTCGTCGCAGCCGACCGCGCCGGCCATGGCCGAGAGGCGCTCGCCGAGCTGCAGCGCATGCGCGACGAGGACCCCGACAACCCCTACGCCGAGGTCGCCTGGCGCCAGATCGAACAGCTGCGCGAGCGGTGAGAGCCGCGGTCTAGCGCTGCCACAGCCCGTGCTCGACCCCGTCCTTGATGACGATCGCGAAGGTGCCATACCCCGCCTGCTTCGTCGGCGGGTACGCGATGGTCGCCCCTGCGGCGCCTGCGGCCGCGGTGGCCTTCTCGATGTCATCGACGGCGACGTAGGCGCGGACCACAGAGGTCTCATGGGCCGCGAGGGGTTCCCGCACGCCCATCAGCGTCCCCCCGCGCATCTCCGCGATGCGTGCGTTCCCCATCGCAGCGTCCTTGGGTCCGAACGACAGGCCGTGCATGCGCTCCTGGAGAGCGACCGTCCCCTCCACGTCGGTCGTGACGACTTCGAGGTACCCGAGGGCTGGGCTCGAGGCCTCGACCGCCGGGCTGTGCGGAGCAGCAGGCTCGCTCTGGCACGCAGCCATCCAGAGCGCCACCGTGGACAAGACGATCCGTCCGAGCGTTCCGACGGCGGTGAGATGGGTACCGAACATCGCTGCGAGCGTCGCCGACGAGCGCGTGATGGGCAATCGATGTCGCGCGATCGTTCGACACGGTAGGGTGCACCCGTGGACGTCTTGTTCTGCCACGGCCTCGAGAGCGCGCCGCACGGCGCGAAGTACCACGCGCTCGTCGACGCGGGCCTGCGCGTGATCGCCCCGGACTGCCGCGAGAAGGACCTCGGACAGAGGGTCGCCCTCCTCTCCGCGGCGATCGAGCAGCACGAGCCTCGGGTCGTGGTCGGATCGAGCTACGGCGGCATCGCCGGACTGCTCGCGAGCCTGGTCGCCAAAGAACGAGGACACCCCATCCGAGGCTTGCTGATGTGCGCCCCCGCGCTTGCGCTCCCCAACCCCGAGGGGCTCTCGGTCGCCCGCGCCTGCCCTGCCCCAACGGTGATCATTCACGCTCCGGCGGACGACGTCTGCCCCTACGCCGCAAGCGAAGCGTTCGCGCGGGCCCACGATGCCCGGCTGATCGCGGTCGAGGACGACCACCGGCTCAGCGGTTCGCTGGGCCGCATCGTCGATGAGACCAAGGCATTGCTCGAGCGCTGAGCCTCGTCAGGGGTCGAGCGGGACGACGAGCGGTGAGCGTTCGCCGCCGGGCTCCCAGATGCTGCGAATGGACGCGAGCGTGTCCTCTGCTGCCGGGCTGCCAGGCACGAACATCGCGGCCACCATCATGGCGATCGCGCCCAGCGTGCCGAGCACCCACGCCTGCTTCGACGCAGCATCGACCGGCCGAGTGACGACGACCCAGAGCACCAGCGTTCCCGCGCCTGCGAATCCCAACCCCCAGGGGCCCCACGCCGAGTACGGGCGCAGCCCCTCGGCCCACAGCGGAAGCAACAGGTCGCGCAGGGGGTTGCCCTCGGGCACCAAGTGCGGAAAGAGCCCGGCCGCCAGATAGTTCACCGCCAAGGACCACGCCGACAAGGCGATGACGAGCGGTCCTTTGGCGCGTTGGCCCAGCCACCCGTGCACGCGCACGAGACCGGGAAGCAGAAACGGAAGCGCCACCACGAGGTAGCGCGGCCCGACGCGCCACCCACCTGTCTGTGACAGACACAAGTTGAGGACGAGCAGCAGCGCGAAGATTGCGAGGCAGAGACGCTCGAGCGCATCCGCCTCCCCCTTGCGCACGCCTTGGACCATCGCCCACATCGCGGGCACGCTCAGCGGCGCCCAGTACAGCAGCCCCCCCCACGGCGAGAGCAGGTGCTCGAAGATCGACGTCGACGAGGGGAACGTGAGCCCGAGCAGACCCTGTCCGTGGATCTCCGCAAACCCTTCCCGGACGACGAAGTGATACGGCGTGAGCCACGGGCTGCCAAAGAGCGCGTCGTGGTACGCCATCAGCCCCGCGATCGGCACGAGCGCGCCACCCAACGCCGCCAGCGCGACCTTCGGGGTCCGGCTGCGCCTCGCCCCGAGCAGCAGCCAGATCCCAATCGGGAGGCCTGCAAACGCCGCAAGATACTCCACGGCGACCGCCGATGCGGCGAGCAGGCCACCGAGCGCCGCCAACCCGAGCCGCTGCGCACGCTCGGCACGCTCGAGCACCAAGACTCCGCCGAACAAGCAGCTCGCCGCCAGGACGTGCCCGTACAGGAGCCTGGAGTACGCCAGGCACGGGGTCCCCAGCGCCACGGCCACGAGCGCAAAGGACCCACCGCTCCCCGGGAATCGCCTCCGCCCGAGCGCCAGCATCACGACCATCGGCAGCCAGCCCCCGAGCATCCGCGCCCATCGCGTGAACACGTGCAGCGTGTCGCCGCCGGTCGCCCGGGTGATCGCGAATGCCGCAGCGGCTGGAACCGAGGCGCCTGGAGGCTTGTTCGGCACCAATGACCCCTTGGGGGTCCGCGAAACGTCGATGCCCGGGGCGATGTGCTCGGTCCCGGGCCCGTCGATTGCCGACGTCCCCGAGAGGACCCACGCCATGCCTTGCAGCAGCCGAGGTCGCTCGTTGGCGTTCATGAACCGGCTGAAATACGGCGAGGCCGCGGTGACCACGAGGATGAGGCCGACCAGGAGGAGTTGTGGCGCGGCCCGAGTCGACACTCCCGGCGATCGTAGCAGGGCACCTCGCCGTGGTACCAATGGCGAGGCTATGGCGCGGGTTCGGATGACTGCGATCGCGGCGATCTACTCGGCAACGCTCGCATTGGGAGGGTGCCAGGTCGTCAGCGACACGGCCTACGACCTGCTCGGCATCGACCGCCCGCTTCCCGGTGGGGGCACCGACGCGTTCGACACCGATTGGGACGAGGAACTCGACCCCACGCGGTTCGACGTGGGTGCGGGCGAGGCCACGCTCGACGTCGGCGGCGGTGAGATCGAGCCGACCGCCGTGCTTCCGCTGGTCCGCTCCCAGAAGATGCTCCCGCTCCCCGGACACGGCGCGGCGAACATGGGGTTCCGCATCGACCAGCTCGCCGACGTCTACGCCCTGGCCGGCGCGATCGAGGTGCCCCCGTGGTCCGCACCGCACGAGGGAGGACCGCGGCTGCTTCGCGACGACGACATCGACACCGCGTGGACCTGCGTCCCCAACGGCGAAGAGCGTTGCGCCGTGGGCATGCACTTTCCCTCGGTCGCCAAGGCGCACTCGATCCGTCTGTTCGCCGCCACTCGAGAGTTCGAGCTCTACCCGAGACCCAAGCGCGTGCGCGTTCACACCGAAGCGGGCTTCACCGACGCCCTGCTCGCCGACACCAACGCGCCACAGTTCATCGAATTTGCCGAGCCGGTGTCCACGCGCAACCTCGTGATCGAGGTGCTCGAGATCTTCCCCGGTTCGAGCAAGGAGCCCAAGCTGCACCTGAGCGATCTCGAGGTCTACGGGGTCGCAGGCGTCGCCCGAGAGCCGCTCGACATCGACCCGTCGACGGTCGTCGTGGTGCCGACGCGCTCGCCGTGGCGCAAGTCCGCACGCTCCACCTACGACACCAACGAGATGTTCCTCCACTGGACCGACAGCGAAGGCACGCTGCACCGCCTGGTCGAGGGCACGGCGCTTCGCGGACGCAAGGGCGACCGGCTTCTGCTCATCGAGCGAATCTCGGGGCAAGGCGAGTGCGACGCGCCGCGCGGCACCTTCTTCATGCTCGACACCAAGACTCGAGTCACCGCGCCGCTGGGCGACCTCGACGGCGTGGGCGGCGACACCTTTCGGACGGCGGACGGTCAGGGCATCGCGATCGGCTACCAGGGCAAGCTCGACACCCGGCTCAACGGCGTGTTCGCCGAACCGGGCAAGTACCGACGGCGACAGACCCCGTTCCGTGCCGACCTCCGCGCTGGCCAGGACTACTTCGAGCAGTGGAAGCTCGAACCGCAGAAGCTGCGCCGAAAGCCGCCCGCCCTCAACGAGACGATCGAGGGGTGCACCGTGGGTACCGAGGAGGTGCTCGCCGAGCTCGACGCCGCCAAAGAAGCAGCGCAGCCCAAGAAGCGGCGGCGCAAGCCCAAGAAGCGGCGCGACGATCCAGACGGCGACCGCCCCGCGGCGTGGCAGGTCTGCACGCTCTCCGCGGGAGCGCGCGCGTTCGTCACGGACAACGGGCCGTGCGGCTCGAGCTGGGAGATGACGGTGCTCGACAGCCCGGGCACCGTCATCGCCTCCGAGACCGGCTCCGGGGAGCGAAGCTTCCTTCGCGTCGCCCGACACGGCGACGACCTTCTCGTGCAAGTCGGCAACGGCACCGACCAGACGTCGGTCTGGCGGGCGAGCAGCGAGGGTCTGAGCGAGCTCGCCCCGCGCGGCATGTTCGCCCTACAGCCCCCCGCCGTCTGCCGGGAGAACTGCCTCGAGCCGTTCCCCAACCCCGGCGCCCCCGTCTGGCAGTAGCCCTGCGCGAAGGTGTGACGCCATCCCCGACGCCACGGAATGAGCGTCTTCCGATCGCGGTACCCTTGCTCAATGCGCCGCCCGACCTGCCTGCTCGCAATCCTGCTGGCCACGAACGCCTGCGATGCCGACGAGGCCGGGCAGAAGGTCGCCGCGATCAAGCAGCAGGCATCCGACGCCGCGGACGCCTCGAAGAAGCTCGCCGATGACGCATCGAAGGCGAGCAAGGACGCGTACGACTCGAGCAAGCAAGCGTACGACTCGACCAAGCGCACCACCGAGAAGGTGGTCACCGCTGGCAAAGACGCGGCGGGCAAAGGTAAAGCGCTCTACGACTCGGCCGCGCGCGCGTGGGCCGACATTCCGGGCACCGGGCACCTCTCGGACACCGCCAAGGCTTGGCTGGCCACTGCGACCGACGAGCAGACGATCGAGGCCGTGATCAGCGAGGGCAAGCAGATCGCCCCGGTCGCCGTCGAGATCGCCCAGTCGGTCTCATCGGCCATCGACAGCGACACCGCCATCGAGCCCATCTACCAGAAGATCCCCGAAGGGGAGGCTGGCGAGGTCGACGCGGCCATCGCGGACATGCCCCGCACCGAAGTGGTGGACGGCCTGACGCTCGGCTTCAAGCAGCTCGACGAGTCTTCGAACGAGAAGTCGGTCAAGGAGCGCGGCTACCTGATCACCTGGCGCGACGGTGACCACCTCTACGGCTTCGTCTACCACTCCAAGCGCACGATCGATGTCGACAAGCTGGTGTCGGAAGCGCCGCGGCTGCTCGCGCTCGCTCGCGCCGCCGTGGCGGAGTAACATCGACGCTCTCTTTCACGAGGACCCAACGATGGACATCAAGACGATCACCGCCACCCTCGCCCTGCTCGGCACCGGCATGCCCCTGGCCGCCTGCGACAGCGGCGAGAAACCTGCCAAAGAGGCGGACAAGGCCGAAAAGAAGGCCGACGCCAAGGACGAGGACAAAGCCAACGCCAAAGCCGAAGACAAGGGCGAGATGGCGTGCGGCGAAGGCAAGTGCGGCGCCGGCGGGTGCGGGGCCAAGAAGGGGGACAAGGCCCTGGCCGACGGCGAGAAGAAGGACGCCGCCGCCGAAGCACCCAAGGCCGACGAAGACGCGGACAAGAGCTGAGCCTGCGGCCCACGACGCCGAGGCTGTGACGTACTCTCGCACCCCGTGAAGCTCGAAGAGCTCTTCGCCGGACTCCCGGTCAACCCCTCGGACTTCGTCGGCTGCGATCCGCAGACCGAGGTCGAGGGCCTCTGCGTCGACTCGCGCACCGTCGCGACGACACCAGGCTGCGCGTTCCTTGCGACCGCGGGTGAGACCGTCGACGCGCATCGATTCGTGCCCAACGCCGTGCGGGACGGCGCGCGCGTCGTCATCGTCCAGCGGGGCTCGATCGATGCCCCGGGCGGCCCGCACGTGTGGATGGACGACACGGCCACGGCTCACCCACAGCTCGCCGCGAACGCGATGGGCCGCCCCGCGTCATCTCTACAATTGGCGGGAGTCACCGGCACCAACGGGAAGACGACGACGGCCCACCTCCTGGGGTCCATCCTCGAGCACCACGGTGCGGGGTTCTCTCGCCTGGGCACGACCGGCAACTGGGTCGTCGACCGCGAGGAGTCGGCCACGTTCACCACGCCGTTTCCCCTGGAGCTGCAGGGCCTGCTGCGTCGCACGGTCGACCGCGGAGGCCGCCACGTCGTCATGGAGGCGTCGTCCCACGCGCTCGCGCAGGGGCGTGTCGAGCCCCTTCGGTTTCACGCGATCGGGTTCACTTCGTTCAGCCAAGATCACCTCGACTTTCACCCCACGATGGAGGCGTACCTCGCCGCGAAGTGTCGCCTCGCGAGCCACTACCTCGCCGCAGGTGGTGTCGCCGTCGCAGCCGTCGACGACCAACCCGCGGGCATCACGTTCTTGAACCAGGCGTCCGAAGCCCGAGCGCGCCTTCGTGTGTCCCGCGGAGCGGAGCCCGACGCCGAGATCCTCGCGAGCGACATCGAATACGGCCCCCGCCACACTCGCGCACGGGTCCGCACGCCCGAGGGCACGTTTGGCCTTCAGACCCCGCTCATCGCGCCCTACAACCTCGACAACGCCCTCGTCGCGCTCGGGATGGGGTGGGGTTTGGGCGTGTCCTACCAGGAGGGGATCGCGGCGCTCGCCAACGCCCGCGGCGCGCCGGGACGACTCGAGCGTATCCACGTCGACGCCGTGACGGGACCGACGGTGGTTGTCGACTATGCACACACACCGGATGCGGTGGTGCGAGCCCTTGCCGCGGTGCGTCCTCTGTGCAACGGCCGCGTGCACGTCCTGCTCGGGTGTGGGGGAGACCGCGATCCCACGAAACGCCCGCTGATGGGTCACGCTGCGGCGAGCGGCGCCGATGTGTTCTGGGCGACCTCCGACAACCCCCGCACCGAACGACCCGATGCGATCGTCGACGCGATGCTCAGCGGCGTCCCCGATGGAGCCGCCGAGGTTCACAGGGTCGTCCTTCGCGAGGACGCGATCGCGCGCGCAGTGGCGCAAGCCGCGGACGACGACCTCGTCCTCATCGCGGGCAAGGGGCACGAGGACTATCAAGTCCTGGGCACCGAGAAGATCCACTTCGACGACCGGGAACACGCTCAGGCCGCGCTGAAACGCCGATCCCCGAGCGCTTGAGCCAGCAGCCCTGGTATCCTCAGGGCATGTCTTGGAAGGGTTGGACATGCGTCGCAGGCCTCGCCACGGTTGCGGCGTGCAGCTTCGATACCGCGGGCGCGGGTGCGGGCGACCTCGGCGGAGCGTCGTCGGGCGAGGACACCGAGACGTCGGGCGAGGAGACCAGCGCCGACACGACGACGGGGATGAGCGGCTCGGGCACCTCCCAGGGCTCCGACCCGACGAGCGACCCGACCGATGACCCCACCGACGATCCGACGGGCGACCCGACCGATGACCCCACCGACGATCCGACGGACGCTCCCACCGACGACCCGACCGACCCCACCGACGATCCGACCGACCCCGTCGGGTCTTCGAGCAGCGGCCCGGCGGAAGGTCCGGCCCTGGAGATCAGCGGAGAGGCGTTTGGCACCATCGACGCAGGCAGCAATGAGACGCGCGATTTCACGGTGACCAACATCGGCGATGACGACGCAACGGGCGTCGCCGTCAGCGTCTCTGGCGACTTCGGCCTCGCAAGCACCGACTGCCCCGCCACCCTGACTCCGCGGGCGTCTTGCACGGCCAGCGTGACCCACCAGGGCAACGAGCTCGGACCGGCGACCGGCTTGCTCGAGGCGGTCTTCGACGGTGGCCTCGACGACGAACCGCTGAGCGTCGACGTCATCGGTGACACCGGAAACATCGTGGTCGACGGCGGCTTCGAGACCTGCCCACCCGGGGCGGGGCAAGACGTCGGTCCGGGCGACTGGTACTGCGGCGTCGAGTGGGAGGGGATCCCCGCCCAGCAGGGCAACGCCTACCTCTCCTCTGGCGAGGGACCGAACGACCAGCAGTTCAACTATCGCCTCAACATCGACGTCACGACCTACGCCAACGCGATCTCCACCGGCGCCATGGAGTTTGCCTTCAGCGGGTTCGCGCGCACCTGGGACACGAACAACGACTTCTATCGGGCGCGCGTCCGCTACCTCGACGCCGGCGGAACAGCGCTGAGCGAGTTCGACTCCGGCTGGCAATCGGGTACGACGTGGACGCAGTTCACGGACGTCCAGGCGGCACCCGCGGGCACGGAGCAGGTCCGGATCAACCTCCACTGCGAGAAGTCCAGCGGCGACTACTGCGACGCCTACTTCGACAACCTCCGACTCGTCGGGGCCTACGCGCCGTAGTGCAGCCAACATCCGGGCTTCCCCCACCTCGCACCCGCGGGACCGACGCGGCGGTGCCGCGCTGGCGCGGTGGTGCGCGCAGGTAGACGCATATTTCCCCACGAAGGTCCACTTCGGAACCTTTTCCCTACCTTTGCGGAAAAATTCCGGCTCAAGGTGTCGTATGCTCAGAGCGGGTTTCGGATGGCGGAGAACACTGATCTTCGATGGGTACATGGCTCGATGGCGGCACTGCTCGCCATCGCGTTCTCGACCACCGGGTGCGATGCGGACGGCCGCCGAGGTGGGGGAGCTCCGGGCCTCGGCTCGGACACCGCCGCCGACACCGACCCGGGCAAGGCCGACGACGGCGACACCGACGCCGACGGCGAGAGCGGCGATTGGGACGACACCGACACCTCGGGTGGCATCGAGTCGGACGACCTCAGCGACTACGTGTTCGGGCTCGGGCACCTCGACCTCGATGAGTGGTTCCCCAAGACGCAGACCAACTGCCAGGTCGCGTGCAACGGCAACGGTCAGGAAGAGGACCAGTGGTGCGAGTACATCCACTACTCCGAGACCGACCACGCCCAGGACTTCATCGCGTTCCAGCCCAACTCCGCGACGCTGTGGCCCGGCAACGTCGTTCGCGGTGACGATGCGCAGCTGGGTCAGCTCACGCCCATCGGCCTGCCTCGCGAGCCGATGACGTTCTCCGTCTCCCTGCAGAACGTCAACGGTTCGCCCGCGCGCACCATGGAGACGCCTTCGCTCTCGGAGTTCCGCGAGCACCGCAACGACATCCTCAAGGACGTGGTCGGGGGAGCCCCCGCCAACATCGCGTTCTCGATCGACCGCGTGCACGACTTCGACCAGATCGCGGTCGCAGTCGGGGGCGGCGTCGACTGGTTCGGCAACGGCTTCTCGAGCATGTTCGACTTCTCGAACACGATCGACAGCACCAAGATCCTCGTCGACTTCACCCAGGCCTACTACACGATCGACGTCGACACCCCGGGGCTGCCCTCGGACCTGTTCACCGACGACGTCTCCGTCGAGGACCTCGAGAACTTCACCGGTCTCGAGAACCCGCCGATGTATGTCCAGTCGATCACCTACGGCCGCAAGGTGCTCTTCTCGCTGGAGAGCTTCTACTCCGAGTACGAGGTCCGCACCGCCATCGACGCGTCCTTCAACGCCGGCCTCGTCAGCGGGGGCGTGATGGTCGACGTGCACAGCCGGGAGATCCTCGAAAACTCGCAGATGAAGGCGGTCGTCATCGGGGGCTCGGGCGCGGAGGCGGTCAAGACCATCGGCGGCTTCGACGGGCTGATGGAGTACATCATCGAGGGCGGCGAGTACTCGCAGCTCTCGCCGGGCGCCCCGATCGCCTACAAGCTCGCCTACCTCGACAACACCGGCGTCAAGATGGCCTTCGCGGCCGACTACCAAGAGCGTCAGTGCTACGACAACTTCATCGACGTCAGCGCCAAGGTTGCCGAGATGGAGTACCTCGGCGGCAACGACGACGGCCCCGGCGCGGTACAGGTCAAGGGCAACATCCAGTTCCGCATCGCCCCCGCGATGGAGCCCAACGCGTGCCGCGAAGACGCACCCGGTTGGCAGACCATCTGGGAGCGCGGCGGCGGCGGGATGCAGCTGCCCGTCTTGTGGATCAACAACAACGACGACGGCAAGACGATCTACGACCACCAGGTCGACCCGCTGAAGAACAACCAGCTGTGCATTCGCGGAAGCCTGCGCGAAGTCGACGACTGCTTCCTCTTCTGCGACGACGACACCTTCGGCACGCAGACCTACGGACCCATCCTGCTGGACAACGGCTGGGGCGGCGACCACTACCTCGAGTTCTCGGATCAAGGAACCGTTGGCGTGACGGTTCGCGTCAGCATCGACTGACGCCTCCGGCCACCACGGACACGCACGGAACGGATTGGACACCACGATGACCCGCTACACCCTGCAAGCCATCACCTGCGGCCTCGGCCTCGCCCTCGCGGCTGCTGGCTGCGCCGAAGACGACAACACCGCGGCCTTCCCCACCACGGGCACGTTCCCCGACCCCAGCGGCGGCAGCACCGGCGATGAGCCCGAGCCCGAGCCCGAGCCCGACGGCACCACGGGCGAGGACACCAGCGACGAGTCGACCGGCGGTGAGGAGCCGGCCGACCACGACGAGCTCGACGCGTTCATCCTCGGCCTCGGGCAGCTGACCATCGATCCGGTCGCGGCCCCGCACCAGGTCGTGTGCGATCCCGACATGATGGAGTGCCTCGACCCCTGGACGCAGGGCGAGCTGACCTGCAACCAGCTCTACTACTCCACCACCGACCACATCGACTCGTTCATCGCCATCACGCCGGACTCCCCCGCGCTGTGGCCCGGAGCCCTGCTGCGCGCCGGAGAGATGCCCGAGGGCGTGCTCTCGCCGATCGGCCTCGAGCGTGGTCCCGCCACGTTCAGTCTGTCGCTGGAGAACCTCAACGCCTCGCCCAGCGCGACGATGGAGTCGCCCAGCCTCTCCGAGTTCCGCAACCTCCGCAACGAGATGCTGCAGGCCGGCACGCAGGGCAACACCGCGGCGCAGATCAGCTACGAGATCAACCGGGTCTTCTCGAAGTCTCAGTTCGCGCTCAGCGTGGGCGTGGACATCGGCTGGGAGGGCGTCATCGACCTCGAGGGCATGTTCAGCTTCGAGGAGGGCGAGTTCGCCAACCAGTACCTCATCGACTTCACCCAGACGTACTACACGGCCGACCTCGACACGCCGGCCCGCCCGTCCGACATGTTCGGCGAGTTCGTCGACGTGCAAGACGCCCAGCTCTACATGGGCGTCGGTGACCCGCCGATGTACCTGCAGTCGGTCAGCTACGGCCGCCGCGTCCTGTTCGCGATCGAGTCCAACGACACGCTCGAGGTCATGGTCGGAGCCATCGATGCGGCCTTCGGTGACGGCATCGCGGGCGTCGAGCTCGACGCCGAGACCGAGGACATCCTCAACGCCGCCAAGATCACCGCCACCGTCATCGGCGGCAACGCCGAAGACGCCGTCGCCACCATCCTCGGCCCCGAGCAGATGATCCAGTACATCCTCGAAGGCGGAAACTACTCCTCCGAGTCCCCGGGCGTGCCGATCGCGTACAAGACGGCGTACCTCGACAACTCGCCCGCCCGGCTGGCGCTCACCGCCACCTACCCGCAGATCGTCTGCGAGTAGGTCGCGCGCTGTTCGAGCGAAAGGCCCGGCACCTCGCCGGGCCTTTCTTCGTTTGTTTTCTACTCCTCGACCATCGCCCGCAGCCGATCGAGGGCTGCGTCCCACTGCGCCGAGATGCGCTGCAGATGCTCGCGCGCGTCCTGGATCCGCTCGGGTCGCATCGTGAAGCGACGCTCGCGACCGACGCGCTCGCCGACGATCATGCCCACGTCACAGAGCACGTTGAGGTGCTTGGTGATCGCCTGCCGAGAGACGTCGGCGACGTCGCACAGCTCGGAGATCGACTGCGAACCTTGTCGAGACAAACGCGACACGATCCGCAGACGGGTCTCGTCCCCGAGCGCTGCGAAGAGCGGAGCGACGGCAGCCTCGCGCCTCATTAGGCCTCCCGCGCGAGGTAGGCGGTGATGAGCTGGGCCTGAATGTCCCAGCCGTTGGCGTTGCGATCGCGAATCGCCGTTCGGTCGGTGAGTGCGAACTGCTCGAACCCCGACTCGCGAATCGACAGCTGCGTGCCGCCGTCGACCTCTTCGAGCCGGAACGTGACCAGCGTCGTGGGGTGCTCGTCGAGATCGGTCGCGTGCTCGTGCCGAGGGTTCCAGCGCAGCGCGAACACGTGGGGCTCGTCCACCGTCTCGACCTCGCACACGAACGGCATGCCCTCGACTTCGCGCTGGCATTTCGCCAGCTCGTCGTCGACTTCGGTGGGGACCGCGCGCCCCCGAACCCGTTTGCCGAGCTCGAAGGGGCCCTCGAACCGGGCCCCGAACCAGACCCCAAACCGTTCTGCGTCCGCGATGGCTGCCCATACGCGGGCGATTGGGGCGTTGAGGGTGATGACCTTCTCGATGACGTCGGCACTCATATGCAACCTTGCAGTTGCATATAGACTGGGCCCGCATGAAAAGCAACCCAAAGGTTGCGCGATTTTCTGGGGCCGACTCATGATCGAGGGGGGGCTGCTGGTCACTTACCAGGTGAGATGAACCGCTGGCTTGTTGCTCCCCTTCTCTGCGCGCTCACGATCCCCTCCACCGCGCTGGCCTGGCAGCCCGCGTCGCCGCCCGCCGCCGAAGTTGCCGCGGCCAGCGAGGCCGCCGCCCCGGTCGAAGCGCAGCCCCCAGCCCAGCCAGACGCTGCCGCGCCCGAGGCTTCCCAACCCGAGGGTCCCAGCGAGGCCGCTCTCGCCCCGGCCGCACCGTCGTTCGAGGCCGCCCCACCGGCACCTCCCCCGCCGCAGGTGACCCAGACGCCCCCGCCCCCGCCGCAGCCCACCGGACCCCAGCTCGACAAGCGCGCCGAGCCACTGCTCGCCGTCGGCCTCGGCAGCTTCGCGGCGCTGTACGGACTCACCGCGTACGCCGGCGCCGCCACCATCGACAAGGCGCGCGACATCGGGCGCAGCGATTGGGGTGATGGCGACGGCAAGATGACCCGCAACCGGGGCCGCGCGCTCCTCATCCCCGTCGCGGGGCCGTTCATCGCGATGCACTTCACCAACTCCGCCCGCCGCAAGTACTGGCAGGCCGTCAACGGCGGACTGCAAGCGGGCTCACTCGCCATGGCGATCATCGGAGCGCGGATGTACAACCAGCACCGCAGGGCCAAGCGCCGGGCGCGATTCACCGCAAGCGCCAGCGCCGAGGGTGCGCAAGTCGGCGTGGGGATGCGCTTCTAGCAGGCTGTGGAAGAAGTCGCGCGTATGCAGAACGGCGTCATCGCCATGCAGAGCAAGGCGCGAAGAGGGAGCTGGTTGGACACCAGTGACCGATGAGCAACGCCGCTATGCATGGTGAGGGCGTCGTTATGCACTGC
>JANSYI010000041.1 GCA_024742475.1 bacterium
CTCGTCGGCCGCAGCGAGGGGCCTTTTCGAAAGGCGCCTCGAACGAAGGCAGGCGCCGAGAGGCGGCCGTTTGGGGTGAAGCGGAGGGCGACTCGTCGGCCGCAGCGAGGGGCCTTTTCGAAAGGCGCCTCGAACGAAGGCAGGCGCCGAGAGGCGGCCGTTTGGGGTGAAGCGGAGGGCGACTCGTCGGCCGCAGCGAGGGGCCTTTTCGAAAGGCCCCTCTAAAGACTAATACTCCGGGTCCCGATGCTTCGCCGCATTGACGCGGTTGCCTTCCTTGATGAACTTCAAGGAGGGCTTGTCGAGCATGACGGTGGTGTTGGGCTCGATGCTGTGGGTGAGCCAGACGTTGCCGCCGATGGTGGAGCCGCGTCCGATGACGGTGTCGCCGCCGAGGATGGTCGCCCCCGCGTAGATCGTGACGTCGTCCTCGAGTCGGGGATGGCGTCGCTCGCTCGACTTGTCGCGCCCGTTGCGAACCGAGAGCGCGCCCAAGGTGACGCCCTGATACAGCTTCACGCGCGCGCCGATCTCGGTCGTCTCACCGATGACCACGCCGGTACCGTGATCGATGAAGAAGCTCTCGCCGATGCTCGCACCTGGATGGATGTCGATCCCGGTGCGGCTGTGCACCTGCTCGGACATCATGCGGGGGATCAGCGGGACGTCGAGGTCGCACAGCGTGTGCGCGATGCGGTGCACGGCGATGGCTTCGACGCCCGGGTACGCAGTGATGATCTCGAACGCGCTACCCGCCGCGGGGTCACCCACGAGCGCGGCCTGAACGTCGGTGTCGAGGACTGCACGGATCGCAGGGATCGCGCGGATCATCTCGATGGCGCACGTGTGCGCGCGCGCTTGGTGGGAGTCGTTGGCGGCCGATGGATCACCCGATTGTGCCCGGAACGCCTGCGCGAGCGCGAGCTCGAGGCCCCGCAGGGCGCGAGCGCACCGCTCTCCGACGAAGTACCGACACGTCAGCTGGTCGACGTGTTGACGGACGAAGTAGCCGGGAAAGACGATCGAGATGAGATCGTCGAGCAAGGTGGCGACCTCGGAGCGAGAGGGAAGGTTCAACCCATCGAGGTGGTTGATGTTTCCGTGCTCTGCATACGACTCGACGATGTCGTCGATCGCGCTGGCCAAGACCCGCTCGTCGTGGTTCCCGGACATGCGCGGACGATAGCACCGCGCAACGGATCGGTCGTCGCATGGTCAGCAGTCGCGCGGACGTGACCCGTTCTTGGAGTCCGCGACGCGGCGCCGATAGACTGACGACTCACCGCAATGGTGACGGAAACAGCCGTGGATTCTCCGTCAGACTATCTCAGCCAGGAACTCCGAGGCGCTGCGCTCCGTCGCCTCGTCTCTCAATCCCTCATGGCTCATGGGGAAGACCTTCCTGCACCCCAGGTTGCCGCGTACATCTCGGGTTGGACCAACGCGCTCGACTTGGTGCGTCGGACCGATCTCACCTTGCCGTCCGCCTCGGACGATCTGCACCGCGCCGTCGCTGCCGTCGTCACAGCGCTCGACGCGGCCGCACGCTCCGTGCTCGAGGACTAGCCCCCTAGCCGGCCCTCGACGTGGAGCGTGTCGCGTCCGCTGCGAGCGGGGTCGACGCTTCAGGGGGTCTCGGGTCGGATGGAGACCGGCGCGTCCATCGGCGGAGAGACGCGGGGTTGGCGCTCCGGCGCGCGCGGTGGCCACTCGATCTGGTGCTTGATCATGCGCCGCTTGAGGGCGTGCCTGGTGATGCCCAGCAGCTGGGCCGCTTCGACGATGCTGCCCGCCTTCTGCAGGGCTGTGTGACAGAGGGTGCGCTCGGCTTTACGAAGGTTCAGGTCTTCCAGAAGGATCGGCATGTCACGAGCTTATGCGAAAAGTCGCTGGTGGGAAAGCCATTTATTGTGATGTCTCATACTGATACGATCAAAGGTGAATCTGTATGTGCGAGTGGCAGCGTATCGTTCGTGGGATCACGTAGGGTTCGAAAACGGGCACTCAGGGGCGAAGATGCGCCGATCGCCCAACGCGCAAGTGTCTCAATGCGCGACACTGACCGCCTATGCGCGCTTCAGCACCCCGCTAGTCGGGCAATGCGTGAAAGTGCACAATGGTCAATCCACTATCAGTGCCAGCCGTCAGCGCCGAGCGCGAGCCGAGCGCGACATCGGGCCTTCTCTGATCGGAAACACCCGTGAGGGTGGGGGTGAATCCCCCCACGTGCGTCGAAGCGCCAAGGTTCTTCGGCGATTCGGCGTTTCGCCATTACCATGCGGCCCCGTGCCGGATGACGGTCTCGCAGTGAAGAGCGCGCACGCTCGCGTCCTCGTCGTCGACGACGATTCATCCCGCAGCGCGGCGGTACGGCGTTTCCTCGCGACCGCTGGGTTCGCTGCGGTCGGCGTGCGCCGTCCGGCCGAGGCCTTCGATCGACTTCGCGTCGAGATGTTCGACGCGGTCGTGTGTGAGAGCCGTTCGCCCGGAGAGCTGGCCGCCGAGGTGATCGCATGGGTCGGGCGCTGCTCCCCGTCGATGCGCGTCGTCGTGCTCGGCTCGGCGACACGTCTCGCCGAGCGTTTCGGCGCGCTCGGAGTTCGGACCGTCCCCGACCCCGATGATCATGCAGGACTCGTCGAGGTGCTTCGAGGTCTCGGTGTCCGTCGGGGCTTCTTCGGCAACACGATCGAAGTCGAGCTGTTCGACTACGTGCAGATGGTCGCGCTGACGGGGCGCGACAAGCTGGTGGAGGTCGATACGCTGCGCGGGTTGGGACGGATCTGGTTCGAGCACGGCGACATCGTGCACGCCGAGTTCGATCAGTTCCGCGGAGAGCTCGCGTTCTACAAGATGCTCGCGGCAGGCCGCGGGACGTTCCGCGAGGCGCTCCCGAGGCCTCCGTCCAAGCGCACGATCGTTCGCTCGAGCACGCACCTCCTCATGGAGGCGGCGCGCCAGACCGACGAGGGGACGCTCGGCCAGACCGGCGTCGGCGATGAAGACGAGGAGACGTCCTTTGGCGATCTCATGGAGGACGCCGAGACCGGCGAACACAAGATCCCCGCCGCGCCCTCGCCTCCTCCGCCACCTCCAGCGACGCGTACGCCGACCGGCCCGAACCCTCCGGTCATCTCCGACGCCGAAGCGAGCGGGGCGATGCTGGCCGCGGCAGCGCGCAAGGCCGTCCCCGACGACGACTTCGTCGCGCTGGTCAGCGACGCGATCCAGCTCGAAGGCGTCGAGCCGGCGGGCGGACCGGAGCTCGGGCCCGCCGACTCGATGATGGGCTCGATCTCCGAGGTCGAAGCGGCGATCGGGCGGGCGCCCGCGCAACCCCAGCCGCAGGAGGACCACAGCCAGGTCTCCGGCGGCCAAGCCGTCTTCGAGGACCCCGAGACGCGTACCGCGATGCTCGATCAGTTCTGGCAGTTCGACGGCATCAACGGAGTCGCGATCATCTCGTCCACGGGCAAGGTGCTCGCCGAGGACATGCGCAACAACTCCTCCCTCGTGACGCTTGCTGGCTTCTACATGCGCGGCGCGGCCCGCATCGCACGAACGCTCGGCTACAACGTCTTCGACGGCGTCGTCGCGCGGTCGGTCCAGGGGCAGCAGATGGTGATGGTCAGCATGGGCGCAGCCTCGGCGGTGTTGTCCGTCGAGCCCGGGGCCGACCCCGAGGCAGTTCGTGATGCCGTGATGGGGGTCGAGTGATGGACGCCAGAGAACAGCTCCTCGAGCTGCTCGAAGAGCTCGGCGCCGTTCCGGGCGTGCGCGCGGCCCTGATCGCGACGGCCGATGGGGCGATCGCCTCGAGCGGAGCCGCTTCGATGCCGATGGCCACGGCCAACGACGTCGCCAAGACGATCCGGCGCATGACGGTCGCCTCGGCCACGGTCGGGGTCCCCCTCAAGGACCTGCTCATCAACTTCGGCCCCGCCCGGATGATGGTCGTGCCGGTCACCGAGGACGCCACGGTCGTCAGCTTGCTCGAGCGCGACAAAGCGGTCGCCCCGGTTCGGCGAGTGCTGGGCCTTCAGCTCGACGCCCTGCGCTCGCTGCTCACCGAGGGCGAAGAGGAACTCGACGTCGACGTGGTCGACGAGACCGAAGAGGAGATCGAGCGGATCCTCCGCGGGGAGCTTGGCCCGGTTCTTCAGCGCATTCGTGCGCAGTTCCGTGAGCACGCCCTGCGAGCGGGTTACACGCCCGACCAGAGCGAGTCGATGATCCGCGAACAGCTGCGCGAGTGGCTGCTGTGCTGCAACCCATCGACCTACACGTTCCCGCTGCTCGTCGATGGCCTCGGTCAGCTGCTCAACGATGCCCCCGCGGTGCGGTCGCAGTTCATGGAGCAGGTCCAAGTGACCATCCGCGGCTGAGCGAGACGCCGGACGCGAGAACGCCGCGTCCTCCTGGAGAGAGCGCGGCGTTCTTCGTGGCGCTACGGGCTATCGCGGTCGGGCGCGGACCTCACACACGCCCTCGTTGTTGACACCCACGCTGCGGATGGTGCGACGGCTGTCGGCGGTGACGCGCTCGCCGGCGAGCTCGGTGTGCACCATGCGGATCATGACGTCCCGAAGGGACTGCACCTCGTAGCAGGGGATGTGCGGCTCGGCGTGTCCGTTGCCGACGCCCGAGTCGTCGGTGAGGAAGACGTACTGGCCGCCCGTGCCGGCGGCGGCGGCACGCATGACGATCTCGGCCTCGGAGGCGACGCCGCTGGCGGCCACCGGGTAGAAGGCCGCGCCCATGGCCCGGAGGTCGTCGACGGCGTCCATGGTGTTGCCCATCTGCTCGGGGTGCGGGGGCGCGTCGGCGACCAAGAAGACGACCTTGGCCGAGTCCTGCGACCAGGAGAGCTCCGCGGCGTCTTCGAGGGCCGCGTCCATCGCCTCGGGGTAGTCCCCGCCACCGCCGGCGCTCTGCCGTCCCAGGAAGTCCTCGAAGCGGTTCAAGTTGGTCGTGAAGTCGAACGATCGGCTGACGAAGGCGTCACCGTCGTCGCGGTAGACCACGAGGGCGAAGCGCTGGTCGACGCGGGGGAACGATCGCTCGATGGTGCGTGCGATGTTTCGCAGCTCGACCTTGAGGTACTCGAGCTCGTCGCCCATGCTGCCGGTGGCGTCGATGACCAGGGCGATGTCGACAGCGTCGACGGAGTCGGCCTGCACGTTGCGCATGGTGATCGTGTTGATGGTGCCCTCGCGGACGGGGACGGACATGCGCTCGCGGCCGTGTTGAATGCTGGCCATGACCTTGCCTTGGCGCATGTGCTCGGGGGGAAGATCCCAGCCGGCGAAGAACACTGCGCGGCCGTCGGTGCCGGTGGGCACGCGAGCGCCTCGCTGGTCAGTGTCGAGCCTGACGTTGGCGTCGTGCACGGGACGGCCGCTGGCGTCGACGATTCGGACCACGGTCATGTCTCCGATGACGCGCTCGGCGACCTCGCGGGTGTCGCGTTGCTGCGACATGCGCTCGGCGAAGCGGCTGAGGACGTCGGGATTGAGCGTGTCATCGAACGCACCGGCGGTGAGGCGACCCGCTTGCAGCTGCCGGTCGAAGTCGGGCTCGGGATCGGGCCTGGGTTTGGGTCGACGACGCGTGCTGTCCCGCTTGGCGGTCTTCTTCAGAGGGGCACGAGCGGCCTTGGACTTGCGTGCGCGACGGCTCCGTCGGCCCTCGCTGCGCCCGAACGCGCGGTCACCGGCCGAGTCCATCGCGGGCGGGACGTCGGCGGGCATGGACTCCTCGGCCATCACGGGCGCGGGCTCGGCGGGAGGCGGGGCCGCGGCACCGTCGGCGTCTCCGTAGGCATAGGCGTCGTCGCCGCTGGCGTCGGACTCGTAGTCGTAGTCCGCGCTCGACCCGGGGGCGTATGCTCCAGCGGACGGCTCCGCCGCGGACATGGCCACCGCGTCACCGCCGGCGTGATCCGACGTGGGCGCCGCCGAGTTCTTCGAGGCGCATGCGGAGAGGGAGGCGAGGGCGAGAAGGACGGGCAGGCGCTTCATGCCACCCCGAACGCCCGACCCCCGCGATGGGCTTACAGCCGACCTCCGGTTTTTTTCCGCGGGCCGCTACACCCCCCTCAGCGGCGCCAGAGACCAAAACGCACGAATTCGACCACCCCCGCTTGACGCCTCGGACCAGGCCGCGTACATACACCGCCCAACCGCAACCTGCCCAGGTAGCTCAGTTGGTAGAGCACTGGACTGAAAATCCGGGTGTCCGTGGTTCAAATCCGCGCCTGGGCACTGAAAGACCCCGCTGCAAGGCGGGGTTTTCTTTTTGGGGCGGGGGCCTCGGGCTCAGTCCCGCAGCTGCTGCACCAGCGCCCGCAGCCGCTCCTCATGCGTCGCGTCGAGCTTGGGGATGAGCGCCTCGATCGCGTCCGCGTGCTCGGGCCGAGCGTGATCTTCGAGGGCATCGATTGCGGCGCTCGGCCGCTCGAGGTCGGGGAGGATCGCTACGAGTCGTGGCACGGTCGAGGGCGCGGCGACGCTGCGCAGGGCGTTGTCGTAGCGGTACAGCGAGTCGGCGGGCGGGATGGGCATCGTCTCCAGCGCTCTGCGGGCCAGGTCTGGGTCGCGCTCGCGCAGGGTGCCCAAGGCTCGGTCGGCGGCGTCGTACTGCCACCCCTCGACGCACGCCGCGAGGGCCGAGAGCGCCTGTGGGCCCGTGAAGTCTTCGATGCTGCGCTCGGCGGCGAGGCTGGTGTGGAGGTGGTCGCTGACGCACAGCGTCGCCAGCCGCGGCAGTGCGCTCTTCTGCTTGCGGACGCCGACGGCTCGAATGGTCCACTCGAGCGTTGGGGCGTCGCCGTAGCGGTCGTCCGCGGGAGGGTCCTCGGCCAGCGCGCGGGTCAGGGCCTTCGGCGAGAAGCGAGCGCTCAGGCGTGCCAACGTGGCCTTCCACTTCGGGCGCCGCGCTCGCAGGCGCGTGAGCGCGTCGTGTTGTGCCTGCACGGTGCTCGGGGAGTGCACGTGCATGAGCGACGCAAGAGCCAGCAGCGCCCGCGCGTCGTCCTTGGCCTCGAGCGCTTTGGCCAACCGCGCTTCGCCGGGCGTCGCCATCACCGCGCAACTGAACTGCACGGCGGGCTGCATGTTCGGGTACTCGAGGAAGGCTGCGAGCGGCGCGTCGATCTCCTCGAACGGAGCCGACGGGCCGGCGGTCTCTCCGGGCAGGTCCACGCCCTCGAGGTACGTGGCTCCAGCGTCGAGCAGGCTGAGCGCGTCGGCCTGCACGTTGGGTGCGGCTGGCTCGTAGCGCGGCGTCGCAGAGCGGGCGGGTACGGCAGACAGGGCCGCGAGGAGTGCCAGCGCGGGGGCGATCGTCGAGCGCACGGAAAGGAGACAACCCCGGGGCGCCGAGGTTCCGGGCGCTGTTGGAGCAAGTCGCCGCAACCCCCCCGCACGCTCGTGACTCGTGCACCAAATTTTCCTCAGCCGCCGGATCGGGTCATGGTGAACGGGCCGTGTTCGACCTCCCGATCGCAGCGCTGTGCGCAATGCTCATGGCCGCCACGCCCCACGGGGACGGGCGAGCCCACGTCGTGCGCAAGGGCGACACGCTGTGGGATCTGGCGCAGGCGCGGGGCTGTACGGTCGCGCAGGTGCGCAAGGCCAACGGGCTGAAGCCGGGTGACCTCAAGGTCGGCATGCGGTTGCGTCTGCCGACCTGCAAGACGGCGCCGGCGCGGACGCACACGGTGTCTCGGGGCGACACGCTCTCGGCGATCGCCAAGGCCTACAGGGTCAGCGTCGACGCACTGCGCCAGGCCAACCGGCTCGACTCCGACGTCATTCGCGTGGGGCAGCGCCTGAGCGTGCCCTCGGGTGCCGCGGCGGTGGTGCCGACGATTCGGATGGTCAAGGGGCAGAGCGTCGGCTCGCCGCAGCGCGGCAAGCTGGTCGAACCCGAGCGGCTTCCGCAGAGCAAGAAGTACTATCGACGACGCCTTGCACGGACCTATGCCGCGGCACACGTCGTCGATCAGGTCACCGCGGCCGTCGAGGCCGTGGCCGCCAAGCACCCCAAGGCGGGTCGGCTCGCAGTCGGGGACCTGTCCGACGAGGACGGGGGCTTCCTCTCCGGTCACAACTCCCATCAGTCCGGCCGTGACGTCGACCTCGGGTTCTACTTCATCGGCAGGCCACAGGGGTATCCCAAGGAGTTCGTCGCCGCCTCCGAGGGCACGCTCGACGTCGCCGCGATGTGGACGCTCATCGACACGCTCGCCGAGCAGTCGAAGAAGCCCGGCGGCCCCACGAAGATCTTCCTCGACTATCGGGTCCAGAGGCGGATCTACAAGCACGCCCGCAAGCAGGGCGTGAGCGCCAAGCGACTGAAGACGATCTTCAGCTACCCCGACGGTCACTGGGCCAAGGGGCGCTTGGTCCAGCACATCCGCAACCACCACGACCATGTTCACGTCCGCTACGGCTGCCCGCCCAAGGACGAGCGCTGCAAAGAGTGATGCTCCGGGGGAATGGAGCCAAGCGCTCGTGCGTCCTGGCGCCATCATGAGACCGCTGCTGCTCTCGCTGTGTGCCCTCGTGGCGTGCTCGGCCCCCGCCGCCGTCGCTGAACCCATCGCCCCGGCCGGGTCCGAAGTCCCGCCCGCGCCTGCGGTCGACTGGCAGACCGCCGTCGACGCCGAGGCGGACGCTCTGTCGAGGACCTTCTCCGACGCGTCCGTGCGGATCGTCGTGCTCGATCCCCAAGGCGAAATGCTGGCGAGCCACGGCGACGTCGAAACGCCCACGCCCACGGGCTCGTCGATCAAGCCGCTGACCGTGTTCGCCGCGCTCGCCGAGGGGCTCGACCCGGATCTCGAGATCGATGCCTCCGCGCCGCTGGAGATCGGCGCCGACACGATTGTCGACGCGCGCAACAACGGCGTGCTCTCGCTGCCGATGGCGCTCGCCAAGTCGTCCAACATCGCCGTCGCGCGGGCCGTGCAGACCGTCTCGTGGGAGGCGGTCTACGCCAGGGTCGATGCCATGGTCGGCCTGCCGGACCCGACCGGCATGTCGCTGCGCGACGCCGTCGGTCAGCTCGACGGCTTTCATTCCACCGTGCCGCTTCAGGCGCTCGTCCGTGCCTACGCGTCCATGGCTCGGCAGCCTCACGGCGAGGCGGTGCTCGACATGCTTCGCCTGGCCGTCACCGAAGACGGCACGGGAAGCCGCGCCGCGGTCCCCGGATTCGACGTGCTGGGCAAGACGGGCACATCGAGGCAGGGCGACCTTCAAGGCGCGGTCTTCGTGGGCCGGGCGAGCAAGGGCGAGACGACCGTTTGGATCGGCGTCGCCGTGCACGACGTGCCGGATGACGCCTATGGCGGCACGGTTGCGGCACCCGCGTTCGCCCGGATCGTCCAGGCGGTGCTGTCCTCCTGAGAGCGGTACCCTGACCGCGTGCCTTTGAAAGAGCATCGAGTCACGCGCTACGCCGCGGCGCTCCGCGAGGGTGGGTCGTTGCCCGCGCTGGTCGAGATCGAGACCGGCGAGACCGTGGTCGCCAAGTGGCGTGGCGCGGGCCAGGGGACGGCAGCGCTCGTCGCCGAGGTCATCGTCGGGGAGCTCGCGCGTGCCGTGGGCCTGCCAATGCCGCTCCTGTGCACGCTGTCGTTCGACCCCGTCATCGCCCGGAACGAGCGCGACGCCGAGATTCGCGACCTGCTGCTCGCAAGCGACGGCCTGAACCTGGGCATGCAGTATCTGCGAGGCGGGCTGAACTACGATCCGGCCGCGGCGATGCCGATCGCGGCCGAGCTCGCCACGCAGATCGTCGTGTTCGACGCGTTCGTGACCAACGTCGATCGCACGCCGCGAAACCCGAACCTCATGTGGTGGCAGGACGGGTTGTGGCTGATCGATCACGGAGCGGCGCTGTACTGGCACCACGGTTGGGACGGTACGGTGGAGCGCACCGACCGTCCCTTTCCGATGGTGCGCGACCACGTCCTGCTGCCCCTGGCTCAGGAGGTGGGGCGACACGGGCGGGCGCTGCTCGACCGACTGACCGAGGCGGCGATCGCCGAGGCGGTCGGGCAGGTCCCCGATGCATGGCTCCCCGCGCCCGCGTCGGCCTACGCCCGGTTCCTTTGCGAGCGTCGCTCGGCTGCCGAGCAGATCCTTCGAGAGGTGGACGATGCCCGCGCAGCCCTATGAGTACGCGATCGTTCGCGTCGTGCCCGATGTCGAGCGCGGCGAGTGCCTCAATCTGGGCGTCATCGTGCACGCCCCCGAGGTCGACCACTTGGCGTGCCGCATCGAGATGCCCCGGGCCTGTCTCGCCGCGATGGCGCCCGCGCTCGACCTGGGCACGCTGCGGCGACACCTCGACGGCGTGCGGTGGGTGTGCGGCGGGGACCCGCGGGGCAACCCCGTCGCCGCGCTCCCGCTGCGCGAGCGCTTTCACTGGCTGGTCCACCCGCGGAGCGCAATCCTCGTGGTGTCCGAGGTCCACGCGGGGCTCAGCGACGACCTGGGCGCGACGCTCGACCTGCTGTTCGAGCGCCTCGTGGCCCGGCGGTGACCTACTCGCAGTAGTCGGGCACCCAGCTGGGCACGCCTTCGCTCTCGAAGGGCGAGGGGTCGGTGCCGAAGGGATGCGCCATCATGAAGTCGAACGCGACGTGGCGGTCGCTCGTGTACTGGTGCCCGTTGTTGTGGTTGCACATGAGCGTGTACCCGCCGCGCGCTTCGACCGCGGCACGGAACACCTCGCTGGACTCCGAGAACGCCAAGCCGGCGACGTTGTCGCTGGCCCCGCCGTGAAAGATCATCGACGAGATGACCTGGTCGGGTGCGTCCGAGGGCGTGTTGATGTCGTAGATGCCGCCGGAGATCGGCACGGTGGAGGCGATGTACGACGCGCGGCGGATGCCGGCCTGCGAGGCGTGCAGGCCTCCGGCGCTGAAGCCTGCGGCGTGAATGTGCCGTGCGTCGATGCCCGGGCCGGCCGCCGCGCAGCCGACGATCTCGTCCATCAGGTGCAGGTCTGCTTCGTTCTGCGAGAGCACGAGGTGCCAGGGGAACTGTCCCGCAGCCGGGTCGGCGTAGGGCATGACCAGCATGCCGCCCATGGCGACGATGGCGTCGAGGTCGTCGAGGGCGTCCTCGGAGGAGCCCGCGTTGCCACCGGTGCCGTGAAACCAGAACACGAGCGGCCCGCCGCCCCCGGTGGATGGGTCGAAGTAGACGCGAGCGCGACGCGGACCCGTCTCGCCGGGCTGGAAGTCGAGGTCTCCGGTGGTGAACTCCGGGCACGCGCCGTCGGCCGCGGGCAGGACGGGCTCATCGCCGCCGCCGGTAGGGTCCGCCGTGGGATCGATGGTGGGGTCGGTGCCCGATTCGTCGGTGCCCGTCGCATCATCGGAGTCGCTGTCCGAGAGCGAGTCGGACGCGCTGGGGTCTGCCGACGTGCTGCTCGCGCTGCCGTTCGAGTCGGACTGCGAGGAGCCCTGTGAATCCCCGGTCGACGCGCTGTCGCTCGCGCCGTCGGTGTCGGTATCGGCGCCGCCGCCGTCATCTCCGCAGGCAAAGAGGGCGAGCGAGAGGCCGATAGTTCCCAGCGTAAGTCTCATGGCGAGCAGTCTCGCACGACAGACGCGCATGGGCGGCTCCGGTTGCAGGCAAAAGCAGGCTAGCGCATCCACAGCGCGCCGAGCTCGAGCTCGACGGCGGCAAATGGCTCTGCACGCACGAGGTCGTCGCCGCCGTGCGTGGACACGAGCCGGTACGTTTCGCCGTCGAGCCTGTAGACCTCCAGCGTCTTGGCGGCGGGGTCGAGGATCCATACGTTGTGCACGCCGGCCTTGGCGTACAAGGGCATCTTGCGGACGCGATCGTGGCGACCCGTGATGGGGGAGATGGCCTCGCACGTCCAGTCGGGCCGAAGCTCGAAGTGCGCGACGTCGGGAAGCTCTGGCATGGTCTCGCGGCGCCAGCCGGCCAGGTCGGGCACGAGTACGTCTGCTCCGAAGTGGAGTTCGGGCTCGTCGAGGATGATCCAGCCGCCGGGTCCGCCCTTCCCTCGCTTGAACGGCGGGCCGAGCTCCTCGCCGAGGGTCGAGGTGGCCTGGGCATGCGCGGCGTTGGGCCGCGGCTGCGTGTGCAGCACGCCCTCGATCAGCTCCGCGATGACGTGCGCGGGTACCTTCCGAAGGTCGGCGTACGTCGCGGGTCGCTGCGCGGGCTCACCCATGGCTGCAATTATCGATCGCCGGGCGGCGCGGCGCCAGTCTCGGTGACCTCGACGTGCCAAAGCCCGTCTTCGCGCTGGGTGAAAGACGTCTGCACGGACAGGAAGCGCGCGATGACGCTGGCGTTGGTGCGCGTATGCAGCGACGGCGCCGCGGTGACGAAGGCTCCGCCGCGCGCGAGCGCCATCGGGATGAGCAGCTGGTCTGCCAGATGCTCGTCGATCGGCGCCCCTTGGTCGAGGAAGCACTGCATCTCGCGCGCGGCGTCGCGCGCGACGTCCTCGGCGCGTCTGCCCTTGCTGCCGATGCTCGAGACCACGGTGCAGCCGCTCTCGAAGCTCGCCGCGAGCACCAAGGCGTTGCCCGGGCCGCCCGACTCGACCCGAAGCGACGTGCCCGCCTGCCGCGGCCACCCCAGGGCGGCCAGCGACGTGCCGAGCTCCCGCTTCGCGATGCCGGGGGGAAGGTTGGAGACGAGCGCGCGGGCGTCGACGCCTCGGGCCTCACCTCGGTCGCTCCACGTGAACGGTCGCAGGCGAGAGGGGCGCAGCGACGCCCGGAGCCTTCCGCCGCCGGCCGGGTAGAAGCCGTGCCGCTCGAGGACGAGGTCTGCGTCGACGCCGAGCCGTCGGACCTGGGGAAGAAAGGTGCGCTCGAGGAACTCGAACGTCGGCGCCATGGGGTTGTGGGTGCCGCCCTCGATCAAGATCTCGGACGGGCCTTCGGCGAGCAACAGCGGCCAGAGCACGGTCTGCAGGACCAGCGTCGTGCTGCCTGCCGTGCCGATTGCGAATGTATGGTGCCCAGAGACGAGCGCTGCGGGCTCGAAGCGCACGGACGTGCTCCCGACCGCGTCGCCGTGCACCTTGGCTCCGCTGACTACGGCCGCCGCACGCACGGCCGCGAGGTGCTGGCGGCGCAGGCCCGGCTTGGCTCGCTTTGCGCGGACGTTGCGAAGCCGCACCGGGACGCCGGTGATGACCGAGAGCGCGAGCGAGGTGCGGAGGATCTGCCCTCCGCCCTCGCCCTCGCTGCCGTCGATTTCAACGGGGGTCGTCATCGTCAGCCCTTGACGCAGATGACCTGCCGAAGCGTATGGACGACCTCGACCAGGTCGCGCTGCGCCTCCATCACTGCGTCGATCGACTTGTACGCACCGGGCGTCTCGTCGATCACCGACGCGTCCTTGCGGCACTCGACCCCTCGAGTCGCCTCGACGTGGTCGTCGACCGAGAATCGGCGCTTGGCCTCGGTCCGCGACATCGCTCGACCCGCGCCGTGGCTGCACGAGCAGAAGCTGTCCGCGTTGCCCTTGCCACGCACGATGTACGAGCGCGTGCCCATGCTTCCGGGGATGATGCCCAGCTCGTCCGTGCCCGCTCGAACCGCGCCCTTGCGGGTCACCCATACGTCGGCGCCGAAGTGGTGTTCGCGGGCGACGTAGTTGTGGTGACAGTTCACCGCCTCGAGGTCGGCGCGAAACGGCGGCAGGCCGGCGACGCCCTGCAGCGCCCGCAGGGTGTTCCGCATCATGAGCTCGCGGTTGAGCCGCGCAAAGTCCTGCGCCCAGCCGACCGCCTCGACGTAGTCGTCGAAGTAGCGCGAACCCTCGGGGAAGTAGGCGAGGTTGTGGTCGGGCAGGTGCACGAACCAGCGCTCCATCTCTTCTTTCGCCTTCTGGATGAAGTACGAACCGATGCGGTTTCCGACCCCGCGGGATCCGCTGTGCAGCATCACCCACACTCGCTGTGACTCGTCGAGGCAGACCTCGATGAAGTGGTTGCCCGTGCCGAGCGTGCCGAGGTGGTGCACGTTGTTGCTCTTGGCGACCTTGGGGTGTCGCTCGACGATCGCGTCGAAGCGCGGCTGTAGCGACGTCCAGGCCTGGCCCACGACGTCGGGCACGTCTCCCCACGCCCCGCGGTCTCGGCGGGTGCGGCCGCTGCTCCGACCGTGGGGGACGGCACGCTCGATCGCCGCGCGCACGTGACCGAGCGAGTCGGGCAGGTCGCCGGCGGTGAGGCTCGTCCGCGTGGCCATCATGCCGCAGCCGAGATCCACGCCGACGGCCGCAGGCACGATCGCACCCTTGGTCGGAATCACGCTGCCGACCGTCGCGCCCATGCCCCAGTGCACGTCGGGCATCGCCGCGACCCACTTGTGCACGAACGGCAGCTGCGCGATGTTGGCGAGCTGTCGAAGCGCGGCGTCCTCAACCGGCACACCCCGCGTCCACCGCTTGACGGGAACACTGCCGGGGACGTGGTCGACTTCGTAGGTGGGCGACATGGTCATGGGTCTCGATGACAGCACGACGCGTGCAGGACGCGAAGGCGTGGGATTCCAGGAGGTTGCGTGCGGGGCGATGACGCTGTTCTATACAAGTCGATACCTACTTATACAATCCTATCGTGCCGAAGAAGACCGTAGTGCTGTCGATGCTCGGCTCGACGCTGGACAAGGGCGCGGGCCCTCGCCGATGGAATCGCTGGCGGCCCACCGTCGACCTGCACCGTCACGATGACCTGCTCGTCGACCGGCTCGAGCTCATCGTCCCTCGCCAGGGCCAACGGCTCGCCGCAGCCGTGGTGCAGGACATCGCCTCGGTCTCCCCCGAGACGACGGTGCGAACGCACCGGCTCGACTTCGAGGACCCGTGGGACTTCGAGGAGGTCTACACGGGCCTACTCGACTTCGTCCGCGGTCTCACCTTTCGTGATTCCGAGGATTACCTCGTCCACATCTCGACCGGAACGCACGTGATGCAGATCTGCTGGTTCCTGCTCACCGAGGCGCGCTTCGTGCCCGGGCGGATCCTGCAGACCTCGCCCGAGGCTGGCAACGCCGGACCCGGGCACGTGCGCATCATCGACCTGGACCTGTCCTCCTACGGCGCGATTCGCTCTCGATTCGAAGCCCAGCACAGAGAGGACGTATCGTTCCTCAAGCGCGGCATCGAAACCAGGAACCTCCGGTTCAACGCGCTCATCGATCAGATCGAGACCGTGGCGATGCGGTCGCGCGCGCCGATGCTGCTCACCGGTCCCACCGGCGCGGGCAAGACCCAGCTCGCGCGGAGGATCTACGGCCTGTTGCGTGACCGGGGTCGGGTCCATGGGCGCTTCGTCGAGGTCAACTGCGCCACGCTGCGCGGAGACCAGGCCATGTCCACGCTCTTCGGGCACAAGCGCGGGGCGTTCACGGGCGCCGTGCGCGATCGGGCCGGAGTGCTGGCCGAGGCCGATGGAGGCGTCGTGTTTCTCGACGAGGTCGGAGAGCTCGGGCTCGACGAACAAGCGATGCTCCTGCGCGCGATCGAGGATCGCCGCTTCATGCCGCTGGGATCGGACGCCGAGGTGCACTCGGACTTCGGGCTGATCGCCGGCACCAACCGCGACCTTCGAGCCTGCGTGGCTCAGGGGACGTTTCGAGAGGACCTGCTCGCGCGCATCGACCTGTGGACCTTCGAGCTCCCCGGGCTCGCGCAGCGCCCTGAGGACGTCGAGCCCAACCTCGAGTTCGAGCTCGACCGCTTCGCCGCCGCGCATGGTCGACGCGCCAGCTTCACGCGCACCGCTCGAACCCGATTCCTCGACTTTGCGGCGTCGGCCCGCGCGCGATGGCCGGGGAACTTTCGCGACTTCGCCGGTGCGCTGACGCGGATGGCGACGCTGGCCCCCAAGGGGCGCATCACACCCGCCGTCGTCCGCGAGGAGGTCGAACGGCTCGAGCAGCGCTGGGGCAGGGCCGAGCACGCCGAGTTTCCGCGCGTCGCCTCCGCGCTGGGGGCCGCGGCCGCGGACCTCGACCGCTTCGACGCCGCGCAGCTCGAGGAGGTGCTGCGGGTCTGCGCCGAAGCGCCCTCGCTGTCGGCCGCCGGCCGCGTCTTGTTCGCGGCCTCACGGGCACGGAGGCGCTCGGTCAACGACGCCGACCGGCTGCGAAAGTACCTGGCGAAGTTCGACCTCGACTTCGCGACCGCGAGCGCCGTCTGACGCGGCCGCGTTCGATCGTAGCACCGACCCGGCTCCGAGCGGCTTCACATGCGCTCTGTCTCATCTGAACTTCCCAAACCTACGGGTTCGAGTTCCGTGGAACGAGTCACGAACCACGAACGCGCAGAGCTGGGAAGTTCGCCAGGCCTGGACCCCACGGAGGCCTTCGCGAGGGGCTTTCTGTGACGTACCTAGCAGCGGCTGATGACGCGCGCCCGCCGTTCCCGCGAGTCTCGCGGCCTGCGTAGCTGCGGAGATGTGCGGTATACCTGCTTACGGGTTCCCGATGCGCAGAGAAGACCTCTTCGTCCCCTCTCTCCAGGGCCATTCGGGCGACCTGCCCTACTCGAAGCTGGCGTCCTTCATGGTCGCTTTCTTCGGGGGTCCCTTCGCCGCGATCGGGTTCGCATTTCTCAACGGGAACCGAACCGGCAACGTCGACAAGAATCGCCTGCCGGTCGCCTTGGTCCTCACGGTCGCCTACTTCGCCGGCCTAACATGGGCGCTCTCCACCGAGGTGCTCACGCTCGACCGACAGATGGTCCGACTGCTGTCGCGCGTGGTCGCCGTCGCCGTATGGGCGTGGTTGACGATGCCGCTGCGGCGAATCTACCGGGCTGCCGAGTTGTCGCCGGAGGACTGGCCGAGCCCTTGGAAGGCCGGCATCTTGACCATCATCGGCGCGGCCGTGGTTCAGGCCTTCGTCGTCGTCGTGCTCCGAGCAGGGTTCGGAGGCTGACGTGGCCGAGGTGGACGAGATGAACCGCTGCGACGAGCTCGACATCCTCCAACGCAAGGTCAGCGCGTGCCTCGACGTCGACCGACACGCCGAGGCTCGGGAGCTGTTGCGCCGGGCGTTCGAGATTGATCCGGACGATCCGGGCACGCTCGCCCTGGCCATCCGCTTCGAGCGCCGAGTCGAGAACACGGAGCGCGCCCTCGAAGTCGGTCGACGAGCCCTCGCAGTCGCGCCCCACGACTACGAGACGCGTTTCCTTTTCGCGCTCACCCTCAAGGATGCGGGTCGATATCCAGAAGCCGAGCGGCTGCTGCTCCAGCTCATTCGCGACTTTCCCGACGACCCCGACCTTATCGCCTACTACGGCTTGCTGATGTTCTACGCGCTGCACGTCGAGAAGGCGGAGGCGCTCGGGCGAGAAGCCCTACGGCTCGACGCTGAAAACACGATTGGGCAGCTGGTGGCGAACCTGTCGGCGCTCTCGCGCGGCGATGCAAACGCTGCGTCAGCCGCCCTCGCACGCGCCCTCGACGACGATCCCGACAGCGAAGTCTTGCTCAATCAAATCGGCCTCGTGCTGGTCGAGCAGGGCCGCTACGCTGAAGCGCTGGATGTCTTTCAACGGCTGCTCCGGACGAGCCCGAACGACGAGGACTACGTCGACCTGGTGATCCGGCTGCGTGCCATGTCGCATCCGCTCACGTGGATCAGCCGCACTGCGCAGCGGGTCGGCATGGTCGGCATGTTCGCGGTCTACGTCGCGTGCATCGTGTCGATCCACCAGCTGAACGAGCACGGCTACACGCGCGCGGCCATGTGGACCGCCATCGCCTGGATCCTGATCGTCGTGTGGTCGTGGACGGGAATCCAGGTCATGCAGCGGTGGGTTCGAGCGCGAGGCGTTCGGTAGAGGCAACGATGAAGGACGACCTCGATCGACTGGAGAAGGAACTCCTCGAGCATCCGTTCGACACCGAGCGACGACGCACTTACGCCAAGGCCTTGATGGGCGCCGGACGCGTCGCTGAGGCTGGCAAGCAGTTCGAGCTGCTGGGCGAACCTCTCCCCGCTCCGCCGTCCGACGCCGCCGTGCCAGCAGCCAGCGGTCTGCATCTCGTCCCTGCCGACGCGGCTGCCTCCGCCGAGGTCGAGCACGAGACCATAGGCTTCGACGACATCGTCGGCATGGAGGAGGTCAAGAAGACGGTCCGCCTTCGAATCATCGAACCGTTCAAGAACCCGGGTCTCTTCGCCCGATTCCGCAAAAAGCGCGGAGGCGGCGTCATGCTCTACGGCCCGCCGGGCTGCGGAAAGACCATGCTCGCCCGCGCGGTCGCACACGAGTGCAATGCCACATTCATCGGCGTCGGGATCAGCGAGGTCCTCAACATGTGGATCGGCGAGAGCGAGCGACTCCTCTCGGCGTTCTTCGAGCGCGCCCGCGCCGAGCGACCTGCGGTGCTGTTCTTCGACGAACTCGACGCGTTGGCCTTCTCGCGCTCCAAGGCCAGGTCCGAGCACAGCCGCACCCGCGTCAACGAGTTCTTGGCCCAGCTGGACGGAATGGACGCAGACAACGACCAACTCCTCGTCCTCGGGGCGACCAACATGCCTTGGGACGTCGACCCGGCGATGAAGCGGCCCGGACGCTTCGACCGGCAGGTGTTCGTGCCGCCTCCGGACGCCTCGGCCCGCGCCGAGATGTTCCGAGTGAAGCTGTTCGATATTCCGACGGAAGCCTTGGACTTCCGCCGCCTCGCCGAGGCATCTCCCAACGCGTCCGGAGCCGACATCGACGGGATGATCGAACTTGCCAAGGAACACGTACTCGACGAGATCCTCTCGGGCGGCACGGAGCGACCGATGCGGGACGCCGACCTGCTGGCCGCCGTCCGAGACACCGAGCCCTCCACAGTCGAGTGGCTCAGAACGGCTGAGAACCTCGTGAAGTACGGGAGCGGCGGAGGCCAGTACAAGGAACTGGCTGCGTTCCTGCGGACCGTGAAGTTCTGAGACGTGGGAGCGAGCCCAACCCTGCGAAAGCAGGAACGGCTCGACGACCCCTAGCCTCGCTGCTCGATCGCTCGTTCGCGGAAGAGCAGAAACAGCGGAAGTGCACACGCCACGGCCACCAGCCACGCGAGCACGCCGAGGAATACCAAGAGGGCCGTCGGCATCTCCTGCCGTCGGCCCTCGGTGGCCATGAGCACGTAGAACGCCAGCACGACGACCACGAGGTCGACCCCGAGCGAGCTCGACAGCGGCGTGTCCCAGACCTGAGCGAAGAACCCCGAGAGGTCGTCCATCTGCAGGTTGAACCACCACGTTCCAACAGCCCCGATGATCGCGAGCAGCAGGTAGGCGAGCTGAACGAGCTTCATCGCCCCGAGGGTAGAGGCTGGGCGTCGTAGAACTCGAGCATCGCCTCGATGCACGCCTGCGGCGCTTCGACCTGCGGATAGTGGCCGATCTGCTCGAGTGCCACCACGTCCACGTCGGGGTCTACGATCTCGCGGTAGCGGTCGACGAGGTGCGCTCCGGAGACGGGGTCGACCGAGCCGTTGACCAGCCGGATGGGGACCGAGCTGCGCCGCAGCGCGTCGACCCACCGCTCTCGATGCTCGCGTCGGTCGGTGATGTAGTGGATGAGCGCGTGGGTGACCCGGGCCTTGTCGGGGTGGTTGAGCACCCGCCAGAACTCGCGCAGCTCGTGCTCGCTGGGCTGGGTGTCGGGGCCGAACACCGCGCTGAAGCTCTTGGCGAACCGTGAGAAGCCGAGCATGCGGTTGAGCAGCGGCCCCACCGGGCTGAGCAGCAGCTTCTGAATCAGCCGAGCGCGATGGGTCTCGGGAAAGAGCCCTCCGTTGAAGAGCAGGACCGACGCGATCGCGTAGTCGGGTGCCTCGTGCTGTCGGGCGAGCAGCTCTTGGGCCACGGTGACGCCGTAGTCGTGTGCGACGAGCTCGAAGCGCTCCACCCCTGCGTGCGCGAGGACCGACTCGGTGATGTCGGCCTGCTCGTGCATCGTGTAGCGGTGGTCGGTGGGCTTGTCCGAGTAGCCGAACCCGAGGAAGTCGAACGCGATGCAGCGGTAGCGCTCGGTGAGGGCAGGCCAGATCTGAACCCAGTCCCAGGAGGAGGTCGGAAACCCGTGCAGGAACACCAGGGGCTCGCCGTGGCCGGCCTCGGTGTAGAAGATCTTGCGGCCCCGGTGTTCGACGAACGTGGGGTTGGCGTACCAGTCGCGGGCCGAGATCATGCGACCGCCTGGCGAGGTGCGAGTCGCTGGCCGAATGGGCGTTGCCCGAAGTCCTCGACGAAGCCGTCGCCGTGCCAAGCGAGCGCGCCGCCCACGAAGACCGCGCGGACTACCCCGTCGGAGCGGTTGACGAGCTGATGGTGCTCGAACGCGTCGCGATAGATCCGCTGCACGTGATCTTCGCCTTCGTAGGTCGACAGCGCCTCGGGGTCGATGAGCACGACGTCGGCGACGGACCCTTCATCGAGCGTGCCCCGCTCGAGGTTGAAGAACTCCGCGGGCGCACGCGTGAGCTGCTGGACGGCAAAGCCCACGTCGGCATCCGAGCCGGCCTGCGCCAACCGAAGGGCGCGGAGGCTGCAGTCGTAGAACGCCATGTTGGTCAGGTGCGCCCCGGCGTCGCTGAAGCCTGGCAGCATCTTCGGGTGCATGAGCAGGCGTCGGGTGAGCGCCGGATCGGGGTTGGCCGTGACCGTGTACCAGCACAGATCCGTGTCGAGACGCTTGAACAGGTGGATGAGGAACGCAGCCTCGTCCGCGCCTTCGGGCAAGCCTTCGAAGATCTCGCGCTCGGCCTCCTCGAGCCCGCTCCGCTGCGCGGCGCGTCGGTAGATCTCCGCGAGCGACTTGCCTGCCCACGCCTCGACCGGGCAGCGCTCGACCATCATGTCCTCGAGGCGGCGGGTCAGCGCGTAGTCCTCGAGGCGGAGGGCTCGGCGAAGGCGGGCGGGGCCAAACCCGCCCTTGCCCGCGTTCCACATCGCGCGGAAGCGCTGGACGAAGTCGGGGTCTTCGAGGATGCGCATGCGCGCCTCGACGTCCTCGAGGTCGGGTTCGTTGAGCTGGCGCAGCTCGGGGATCTCCTCGGCCAACGGCGTGATCGGCCCGTCGCTCCAGACCTTGAACCGCGCGGGCAGCGACTGCAGTGCGAACCGACCCCGCAAGAGCTTCGAGTTGAGGATGGCGGTGAGCGCGAGGCCCAGCCTCACCAGCATGCGGTTGGTGACCACGTCGAGCGCGGCGACGACGGTGGTGCGCAGGGGTCGTCCGAACAGCCGCCCGCTGGTCAGCAGGAGGTTGCGAATCACCTGCAGCGGGTGATCCTTGGGCGGGGTCGCTTGCCACACGCGGTCGTGCTCGCGAGTGACTTGGGTCAGCGCCTTGATCTCGCGGAACGGCGCGTACTGGGTGGGGATCTTCTTGTGCAGGTTGGGTGCGCTTGCGAGGTAGTGGAAGGGGAGGGCGTCGGTCGAGAAACCCGCGTACCCCCCCTGAAGCGCCTCGGCGAGCACCGTCTTCATCGACTCGAGCTCGGCAGCGTCGGGATGCCGCGAGACGCTCGCCTCGAAGCCCATGGTTTGTATGCGCAGCATCGAGTGCGGGATCATCGGGACCACGTTGGCGCCCAGGTTCAGCGTGTCGAGATGGTCGAGATAGCCGCGCGCGTCGGACCATGTGGCGACGTCCGCGGCGCGACGCAGCACGTGCTTGGGGATGTTCTCGACCCTGGCGAAGCAGTCGACGATGGGGTCGACGCCCTCGCCCTTGCTCCGCTGCGACCCGAAGGCGATGCCCAGCGAGCAGTTCGACATGACGACGGTCGTCACGCCGTGGCGCACCGACTCTCGCAGGCCCGGGTCGAGCTCGAGTTCGAGGTCGTAGTGCGTGTGGATGTCGATGAGCCCGGGCATCGCCCACTGGCCGTCCGCATCGAGCATCTCGTCCGCCCTCGCGGGGTCGAGCCCTACGCCGCGTCGGGCGATCTTGCCGTCGGCGATGGCGATGTCGCCTCGCGTCGGGCCGCCTCCGTGCCCGTCGAAGATCGTGGCGTTGCGAATGAGGGTGTCCCAGCGGTCGTTCATTGGTCGCCTCCGGTGCCGAGCGCTCCGAGGATGAGCTGCCCGCCGTGTTCGAGCAGGCCTTCGGGGTCCCCGGGCGGGTCACCGAAGACGATGCGATGGACCAGGCCCTCGGCCATCGCGACGATGGTGAACGCGACGGCCTCATCGCCGGGCACCTTCCAACGCTGCAGCGCGCTGCGGATCCGCTGCGCGATCGCTGCGTCGAGGGTCTGCATCAGCGCCTCGAGCTCGGGGTCGAACCGCCGCCGGTACTCCACCGTCGCGTGCAGCCGAGGATGCTCGACGTGAAACGCATAGGTGAGCGCGAGACCCCGACGGATCGCCTCGGCGGGGTCGGGAGCGTCGTCGTCCACGACGCGCTCCATGAACGTCCGCAGCAGCCGCTCCTGCACCGTGCGCAGCAGGACGTCCTTGCTGTCGAAGTACTCGTAGAACGTGCCGACCGAGACCCCTGCCGCCTTGGCGATGCTTCGCGCGGTCACCTCGGGGTACTCCCGCGCGGAGAACTCGCGCAGACCCGCGTCGAGCAGGGCTTGCCGTTTCGCCCTGGCGCGCTCCTGCTTGGGCACGCGGCGGCTGGGACCATCCATCCTGCAAAGCATCGACGGAATTAGAACTCGACGTCAAGTTCAGGTTTTCGCTCGAGCAGGCGCCGAGAGACCCCCGTTCCCCATCGTCAGAAACAAGCCCGCTCGGGGCCCGCTTCGGTGTCGACCTCTTCGCATCGCATGCCCTCGGGGCAGGGCAGCCCGTCGTCGCAGCCGATTGCGCAGACCCGCTGGCCGCTCGGCAAGCCGATGTCGAGGCAGATCGCGCGGCCGAGGCCTCCGGGGTCGTCGGGGCAGCCGCTGGGGTCGTCGGGGGCCGTGCACTCTGCGGTGCAAAACCCCTGCTCGCCCGACGGAAACACGCAGTAGGGCAAGGGACTGCACGCATCGGGCTCGCCGCATGGGGAGTACACCGCGCCCGGTTCGTCGGGCTGCACGCCGACGTCATCATCGGTGTCGCCCGAGGAGGTGATGGGGACGGAGCTGCCGCAGGCGAGCAGGCACAGGACCAGTGGGAGGGCGGCGATGGCTCGCACGCAGCAGTGGTACGACGAGCGAGCCGCACAGTTCCAGCCCTCGTGGCATCGGGCTGCAATCAGGACGTCAGCGCCGGGTCCGGCCACATGCAGCCGTCGTTGGTATGCTTCGCGTCATGGCGGAGCAGAAGGTCGTCGTCCTACAGCGTGCCCCCGATGCGTCGATCCCCGAGGGGGCGGCGTTGGGATGGGTCGTGCGCGTGGACGACGAGGGCATCTGGGTCGACGCGGAGGACAACGACACCGGGCCCATGCTCGCGCTGAGCGTGGCGGTGTTCGACCGTGACGAGCTCGAGGCCGCCATCGCCGACCGGCGCGAGGCCGTCCTCATGTTCGTCGCCGGATCCCCCAACCCCGTGCTGCTCGGCCTACGCCAACCCAACCCGGTCATCGAGGGCACGATGGACGAGCCCGAAGGCGCCTCGGCCATCGTCGACGGCAAGAAGGTTCGTCTCGAGGGCCAGGACGAGATCGTCCTGCGCTGCGGCAAGTCCAGCATCACGATGCGACGCAACGGGCGGGTCGTCATTCGCGGCGTGCAGGTCGAGTCGCGCGCCACCGGCCGCAACCGGATCAAGGGCGGCGCGGTCCTCATCAACTAGAGGCCACAGGTCATGGGAGACATCCTCTGGGACGTCGTCGAGGAGCACCTCGACGAAGCCGAGTTCTTGGCCGAGGTCTGGCACGTCAACCTCGACTCGCCTGCCTACCTTCGCGACGAGTTCGAGAGCGGACCGCAGGAGCGACTCATGGCGCACGTCGACGGCCTCGTCGTCGGCGGCGACGAGGTCCGCACCGAGCTGCTCGAAGCGGCCCTCGCCGATGAGGACACCGAGCGCTGGCGGGCGGCGGCGGCCGCGTTGGCGCTGCTCGAGACGCCCTCATCGCAGGTGTCCGCCGGGCTCTTCACCGGCCTGGACGAGCGACCCGACGAGGTCCGCGAGGGCATCGTGGCCGCGTTGAGCATGTCGCCACGCGCCGACATCGACGTGCGCATCACCGATGCGCTCGCCAAGGACGGGGACCTCGCCCACAGAGCGGCGCTGGCGACCGTCGGCGGCAATCGGGGCGTGAACCCGGGCAACCGCGTCGACGACCTCCTGCAGGGTGAAGACCCGACCGCGAAGGCGGCGGCGATCTCGATGCTGGCGTTCGGCGACCGCCGCTACCTCAACTGGGTGGAGCACTGCCTCGCCGACCCCGATCCGCAGCTGCGGCGCGCCGCGCTTCGGTCGGGGCTCATCATGGGCTCGGGCCCCGCGTGGCAGAGTGTGGGCAAGCTCGGGCTCGCGGCCGAACCCGACCCCGACGCGATGGTGTTGCTCGCAACGCTCGCCGACGCGCGAATCGTCGAGCGCATGTGTGGCCGCCTCAGCGACGACGAGGAGGAGCATCGCGCCGCGCTCGTGCACGCCCTGGGCTACAGCGGGCGCCGCTGTGCCATGGAGGCGTGTTTGCCCCTGTTGGCCCACGAGAGCCTGGGGCCACTCGCGGGCGAAGCGTTTGCGTCCATGACCGGCCTCCCGCTTGATGACGACGCCTACTGGGACGATGTCGAGGACGACGACGACACCGACGTCGAAGACGAGGACCTCGACGCCGAGCTCGACGCGGACGACGACGACGACGACCTCGAGGTCAGGCCCGAGGACGAGCTGCGGATCCCCAAGCCCGGCGCGATCGCGCAGTGGTGGAGCGAGGCGCAAGCGCGGTTCAACCCCAAGATGCGCTACATCGCCGGCCGCCCGGCGGACCAAGCGGCGATCGGCCACGCGTTCGCGGTCCTGCCGCTGCGGCGCCATCACGCGTTCGCCTTCGAGCTGCTCGTGCGCTCCAAGGGGCAGACCCACCTCCGCAGCCGGGCTCTCACCGATGCGTCGGCGGCCGCGCTAGACGCGCTGCATAGCATGCCTCGCATCGACGGTAATCGTCCGTACGGCCAACACTGAACGTGTTCGGAAATCCCTGAGCGTGGCGGTGTCTGAGCGTCTGATGCGTTTGCCGGCTTGGCCTGTCTCCGCCACGTTGATTCCCGTTCTCTTCGTCGCGTGCGGCGACGGTGCCCCCGCCGCGGACGCCGGCACCGATGGCGTCGACTCGATCTCGGCCACCGGGGCGTCCTCGGGGGCGGTCGACCCTCCGACGAGCTCGACGACCTCAGCGGGTACGGGCACCGGCGGATCGAACGGGGAGGACAGCTCGACATCCGAGGGGCCCGGCACCTCGAGCAGCGGTGAGCCCGAGGGCTCGTCGACGACCACGGGTGGTGAGGGGGTGTGCGAGACCGTGCTCTGCGGCGACGCCGAGGTCTGCTGTGAAAGCGAGCAGGAGTGTGTGCTCGGAGCGTGCCTGGAGGCGTGCGACTCGGGGGTGCGATGTGGGGACGCGCAGGACATCTGCTGCGACGCAGGTCAGGTCTGCCTCGGCGAGCAGTGTGCGGACCCGACGGGCGCGTGCATCGACTCCTTCGACTGCGACGGCGGTGAGTTCTGCGAGCCTACGCTCGACCAGTGTCTCCCGCAGTTCGATCCGGTGGGCTGCGAGGTCGTCCCAGAGTTCGAGGATGTCTCCGTGACCCTCGAGTGGAGCTACGAAGCCAACGAGATCATCTCGATTCCCGTCGTCGCCGACATCGACGGCGACGGCGTGCCCGAGGTTGTCGTCAACATCACGCAGCAAGACGGTTTGGGCTGGCCCGGCGGCAACGTGGTCGTCCTCGACGGGCAGACGGGCGCGGTCGAGCTCGAGGTGCCGCACGACCCGAACAACGACAGCTGGGGCGCGCACGGTCGTTCCACGCTGGGGCTGACCGACGTCAGCGGTGACGGGCTACCCGACATCATCTACGCGGCGCGCCCCGAGGGTGGGCTCTCGCGAATCGTCGCGATCGACAGCGACGGGACGCTGCTTTGGAGCTCACACGATGCCGGTGGCGACGTGCAGCGATTCAACGTAGAGAACGGCGCCCCTTCGTTTGCGAACTTCGACGATGACGACGAAGCCGAGGTCGTGTTCGGTGCGGCGGTGCTCGACCACGATGGTCTCGTGGTCTGGAACGAGTCTGGCAACGGCGCCGCGTTCGGCACCAACAACGGCTACACCGGAGGAATCTCCGCACTGGCGGACCTGACGGGGGATGGAGTTCCCGAGGTCGTCTCGGGCCAACACGCCTGGTCCGTCGACTGGGTGTCGATGCCCGGGCCCGATCCCGTCGTGAGCCTCTCGCTGCTGTGGGATGCCGGCACCGCGGATGGATACCCCGCGATCGTCGACATCGAGCAGGACGGCCTCCCCGAAGTCGTCCTCGTCGCCAGCGGCCAGGTGCGGGTCCTCGACGGCGCCACCGGAGCCGACTGGGCCTCCCCTGTGTCGATTCCCGGCGGTGGTCGGGGCGGGCCGCCCACGGTCGCAGACTTCGACGGCGATGGTCGTCCCGAGCTGGCGGCCGCGGGTGGGGGCTCGTACACGGTCTACGACATCTATCGGCCAGGCGAAGAGATCGTCGCTGGCGCCACGCCGATGCTCGGCGACGTGTTCGAGCGCTGGTCGGCGGTGACGCAAGACCAGAGCAGCAACGCAACGGGCAGCAGCGTCTTCGACTTTCAAGGAGACGGCGCAGCCGAGGTGGTCTACGCCGACGAGTGCTACATGCGGGTGTACGACGGCGCCTCGGGGGACGTGCTGCTGCAGGTCGAGAGCAGCAGCGCCACGATTCACGAGTACCCGCTGGTCGTCGACGTCGACGACGACGGCAACTCCGAGATCCTCGTGGTCGCCAACGACAGCGGAAACAACTGCAGCGGCATCCCCGGCTACACCGAACGTCGTGGCGTCTTCGTCTATGGAGACAGCTTCGACCAGTGGGTCGGCACCCGCCGCGTGTGGACCTCGCATGCCTATCACGTGACCAACGCGACCTCGGCGGGGAACGCCCCGACGATGGAGGCCGACAACTGGACCGAGCCGGGGCTCAACAACTACCGCCAAAACGTCCAGGGCGCCGGGGTCTTCAACGCGCCGGACATGTCGGTCGACCTGGTGGCGGAGCTGGGAATGTGCAATGACGGCTTCTTGGAAGTCGTCGCCACCGTACGAAACATCGGCGCTCTGGGCGTCCCGGCGGGCATCGAGGTGAGCCTCTTCGAGGGCACCGACGCTTCGGGCACGCTCGTGGGCACCGAGCTCACGCCCGGGCCGCTGCTGCCGGGTCAGCAGACGCAGATCTCCTGGCAGGTCCCGTTCGTCCAGGGCGATGCCGCGATGGACTTCTTCGTCGCGGTCGATGGCGTCGACGTGGTCGACGGGTCGGTCGCCGAGTGCGTCGAGGACAACAACGGCGCCCAGAGCCTGGGCGCGGAATGCCTGTTCCCCGGGTGAGCGACGCACCGAGGCCCCGCAGGCCGCTGTGGCGGCGGGTGCTGCAATGGCTGGGCTTTGGCGTGGGCGCGGGGCTCGTGGCGCTCGTCGCCCTGGGCCTGATCGTGCTGCTCGATGGCTGGCACGCGATCGGCTACGCCCCGACGGGCGCGCGCCTCGAAGCGGTCCGGGCGTCGCCGCAGTGGCGTGAGGGCGTGTTCGTAAACCCTCAGCCGCTGTGGAACGACCCCACCGGGATGTTCACCACCTTCCTGTCCCCTCAGGACAACGTCTCGCCCGAAGACCCTCTCCCCGTCGAGCGGGTCGACGCGGAGCGCTTCGAGACGCCGCCGCCCTCGGGGCTGCGAGTGACCTGGCTGGGCCACTCGACCGTGCTCATCGAGATCGACGGGCACGTCCTGTTGACCGACCCGGTGTGGGGCGAGCGCACGTCGCCGGTCGAGTGGCTCGGGCCGAAGCGCTGGTATGCGCCGCCGCTGGCCCTCGGCGACCTGCCCGCGCTCGACGCGGTGCTCATCTCACACGACCACTACGACCACCTCGACTACCCGACGATCGTCGCGCTCGCCGGCCGGGATACCCGGTTCTTTGCGCCGCTGGGGGTGGGAGAGCATCTCGAGGCTTGGGGCGTGCCGGCCGAGCGCATCGAGGACGTCGATTGGTGGGACGCACACACGCTCGGCGAGCTGAGCATCACCACCACGCCGGCTCGCCACGCATCGGGCCGTCAGATCCTCGACCAAAACCGCACCCTGTGGGCGGGCTACGCGATCCGCTCTCCGCAGCACAACGTCTTCTTCTCGGGAGACACCGGGCTGTTCCCCGGCATGACCGAGATCGGCGAGACGCTCGGACCCTTCGACGTGACGATGCTGGAGGTCGGCGCCTACGATCAGGCCTGGCCCGACTGGCATCTGGGTCCCGACCAAGCCGTGCGGGCCCACGGCATGCTGCGCGGCGAGGTGTTCTTGCCCGTGCACTGGGGCCTGTTCAACCTGGCCAACCACGGGTGGACCGAGCCCGTCGAGCGGGTGCTGGCAGCGGCCGAGCGGGCGGGGGTCACGGTGTTGACCCCGCGGCCGGGGCAGAGCGTCGAGCCGACCCGGCCCTTCGAGCAGGAGCGCTGGTGGCCGGAGCTTCCGTGGCGCACCCACGCGGAGTACCCCGTCGTCGCGACCAAGGTCGACGCTCCATGACGCTGCTACTGTGCGCGCCGTGGCCGATATCATCGTTCATCACCTCGAAAAGTCGCGCTCGCATCGGTTGCTCTGGATCCTCGAAGAGCTGGAGCTGCCCTACGCGCTGAAGACCTACGAGCGCGACCCCGTCACGATTCGCGCACCCGAGAGCCTGCGAGCGGTGCACCCGTTGGGCAAGGCGCCGGTCCTCGAGGTCGACGGCGAGACGTTCGCCGAGTCGGGCGCAATCCTCGAGCACTGCGTCGACGAGCTCGCCGAGGGCAGGCTCCGACCCGACCGCGGCACGGCCGACTACCATCGCTACCGCTACTGGATGCACTACGGCGAGGGCTCCCTGATGTCGCCGCTGCTGCTCCGCCTGGTGATGAGCAAGGTCCGCAGCGCGCCGCTGCCGTTCTTCATCAAGCCCATCGCCAAGGGCATCGTGGGCAAGGTGGAGGCGGGCTTCACCGCGCCCGAGCTCGAGCGTCACGCGGCGTACATCGAGGCCCATTTGAGCGAGCACGCCTTCTTCGCAGGCGCGGAGTTCTCCGCCGCCGACGTGCAGATGAGCTACCCGGTCGAGGCGCTGCTCGCCCGGGGCAACGTCGAGGCCAACCAACAAAAGACGCGCGCGTGGTTCGAGACCATCAGCGCGCGCGATGCCTACGCCCGAGCCGCCGAAAAAGGCGGCCCGGTCATGCTGTAGGCTTCTAGCGGTTTCGTCGGCGGCGAAGACCGAGCACCAGGCCAAACAGCGCCAAGGCGGCCGGGGCACCATCGTCGCCGGTGGTGCACCCGCAGCCGTCGTCGCCTTCATCCGCGCCCGAGCCGATCGAGTCGGACGCGCTGTCGGTGTCGGAGTCGGTGGCGTCACCGTCGCTGTCGGTGAGCGTGGCCGAGGTCTCCCCGAACGAGTCGGAGTCCGAGTCGCTGGTACTGCCGTCGGAGGCATCGCCGGTGCTGTCGCCCATGCCATCGCTGGTGCTGCCGTCGGTGGGATCCTCGTCGCCGTTGAAGTCGATGACGATGTCGGCGAGGAACTGCGGCTCGGTGAGCGGGTCTTCGCCCGTGCAGCTGACGTAGTCGTAGGACCACTGGGGCGTGATCACGTACGTGTCGTCGGCCGGCGCCCCCTCGGAGCGCACGACGAACTCGAGCTGGATGCTGCCGCCCACCGGAATGTCGCCGATGGCGACGCCACCGGCGAGACCTGCCGCGTCGACCGCGTTGCCGTCGATGTCACCGTCGGCGCCGTCGATGGCGAAGCTGTCGAGCCCGAGGCCGTCGGGAAGCTCGGCGGTGAACGAAAGGTTGACCGCGTCGACCTCACCTTGGTTCTCGATGTCGACCGTGACGGTGGAGGTCTCCTCGAGCGCGAGCTCGGTGGGGGCGGCGGCTGCCGAGGCGCCCGACAGATCCGGGGCGTTCACCTCGATGCCAAACGCGACGACCGTGGGGATGTACGAGTCGCTGCTGGTCTGCGTGCGAATGACGGCGCCGGTCTGCCCGTTGACGAGCTGGTCGTCCGAGGCCGACAGCGGCACGCGCGTGATGTCCCAGCCTTGGCGCCCACCTTCGACGTTGTTGCCTGCGATGGCGTCGTGGTTGGCATCGCCCGCGGTGCCCGCCATGTCGAGCATGCCGTCGGAGTCGTTGAGCTGAGAGCAGAAGAAGTTGTCCTCGGGGTTGTTGGGGCCGCTGAGGTTGACGAACGGTCCGGCCAGGCTCGGCGCGATCGCGAAGCTGTCGCCTTCCCGGTCGGCGTCGCCTTCCATCGCGCTCACGACGGCGTACCCGTCGAAGTCGCCCGCAGGCGGGGTGCAGAACCCCTCGAACTCGTAGTCCTCGGTCGAGTCTTCGTCGACGAACGAGCCGCCCACGAAGATGGTGAGGTTGCGGACCTGCTCTCCGCCGGTGCGGTAGGCGACCACGAGGGTCCAGCCGGCCGTGTTGAGCTCGTCGATGAGCGAGTCCTGCGTGGCGGGGATGCCCTCGGCGGCGTAGAAGCCCGCGCCGTGCGCTGCGACGAAGTCGGTGACCTCGCCCGAGCGCATGTAGTTGTTGACCGCGAAGCCGTCGATCGCGACCTCGGCCAGGGTCAGGGCGGTCACCGGGTCGGGCTCGACGACGATCGAGTCGCCACCGAAGGAGAGCGTGACCGCGCTGTCGAGATCTGCGGTGACGTCTTCGGTGCCGTACAGCGTGCTGCCACCCCAGATGAGCTCGGCGTAGAGCACCTGCGTGTTGTCGCCGGGCAACATGAGCTCGGCGTCGGAGCCGTTGAGCGTCCAGTCGTTGGTCGTGCCCGCGCCCCAGGGGTTGACGGGGCTCGCGGGGAAGTCGTCGACGCTGGCTCGGTCGAGGGTGAGGAAGGTGCCGATGGAGTCCTCGGTGCCGGGCCCGTTTTGGTCGAGCGCCTTGCTCAGTCCGAGGGTGTTGCCAGTGGCGATCACGTTGCCCGCCGCGGTCTCGCGGAAGCGAAGCTCGGAGGCGTGGGCGGCGGTCGACGCGAGGCCCACCGCGAGGCAAGTCAAAATCGAGAAGCGTCTCATGGTGCCAGTGTGGGCAAAGGGGCGACCATGATCTGTGAGCGGGCACCCGGAACGGCAAAAAACGCGGGCCGCGGCCGATGTGCGGTTTGTATGGTGGTGGCATGCAACGAACGCAGGCCGCAGAGCCTCGCGCGGGCCGAGCGCTCGAGCTCGTCACGAGACTGCAAACCCGTTTCGCGGACGGGCTCGGTGCGCTGCCGGGCGCGAAAACGTACGAATCGGTCACCTGGCTGCGAGACGAGGGCCGGCACGGAGGCGGAGAACGGCTCGTTTCGCCCGTCTGTGAGGCGTTCAACCGCGCGTCGGTGAACGTGTCGCAGGTGCACTACGACGATCTCCCCAGCCGGCGGCTCAGCTCGGCGACCGCGCTGTCCACCATCGTCCACCCGTCGAATCCGCGCGCCCCCTCGGTGCACATCCACATCAGTTGGACGGCGATGCGCGATGGAAAGGCGTACTGGCGCCTGATGGCCGATCTCAACCCGTCGATCCTCGACGACGCGGACCGGGATGCCTACGAGGCGGTGCTTCGCCGCGCGGCCGGCGAGCACTACGACCTCGCCAAGGACAACGCCGACGCCTACTTCTACATCCCGGCGCTCGCTCGGCACCGCGGGGTCGCCCACGTCTACCTCGAGGGATACGACTCGGGAGACTTCGACGACGACCTCGCCTTTGCGAGCGCGTTTGGAGACACGGTCACCGACGGCTACGTCGCGCTGCTCGAACCGGCGCTGGGGCGCGAGTTCACCGAGCACGACGTCGCGGCGCAGCGGGCCTATCACACCGCGTATCTCTTCCAGGTGTTGACGCTCGACCGAGGCACGACGTCGGGCCTGCTGATTCACGACCAAAACGACGTGGGCATTCTGGGATCGCTCCCCGCCGTCGTCGACGCGACGCTGCTGCGCTCCTGGGCGGAGCATGTCCCCGATGTGCAGGTGCCGCTCGTCCACGGCCTGGCCGAGGCGCTGGGTGGTGAGCCGCTCGCCGCCGTGGACGAGCCCCGCAAGCGCGCGCTGGCAAAGGTCGTTCGCGAGCACTACCGAGCCAACCCCGAGGCGCTCTCGAAGCAGGCGACCGGTCCCATCATTCCCACGACCGTGGCCAACCACGGACCGCGCTGAGCAGCGACAGCAAGCCCGCGTCGACGAAGGACCGGGCCGTGTCGAGTATGGTCTGGTCGACGGGACGGTACTCGATGCCGAGCGCCTGCTTGGACTTGGTGTTGTCCAGGCGTCTCTCCACGTCGAGGTTGCGACGAAGGAAATCCCAGCTGAGGCGCTTGTCGAACAAGGCCACCGCATACATCGCGAAGTTGGGCATCTGGAACCGAGGGACGGGCCGCGAAGGGTGCTCGGCGCGTAGGATGTCGGCGAGCTCGCGCATCGAAACGTTGCGGTTGGAGATGATGTGGCGGCCCTGCGCGCCCGGTCGAAGCAGCGCCTCGAGGTGTGCCTTGGCCACGTCGCGAACGTCGACGACGCTGAATCGAAACCGCGGCGCCAGCGGAAATTTGCCGCTGAGCAGGTCGTGCAGGACGTTGGGGGACGAGCGTATGTGGCCCTTGGTAAAGACCGGGCCGAGGACGAGGCCTGGGTTGAGCGTGACGACCCGGTAGTCGCCCTGCTCGGCGCGCGTCCAGGCCATGCGCTCGGCCATCGCCTTGGAGAGCGGGTAGGGGGCCGTGTGCACCGTGGCCGACTCGTTCCAGTCGTCTTCGTCGAATCGGTACGAGGGGTCCTTGGCGTCGTCGATCACCGCCGCGATCGAGGACGTGACGACCACGGTGTGAATGCCCTGCGCCGCGTCGATCGCCTCGAACACGTTGCGAGTGCCCTCGACGGCGACGTCGACGATGTCGCGCTGGGGGTCCTTGGCGTTGAGGCGGACCGAGGAGGCCGCATGCACCACGGCTTTGCAGCCCGCGACCGGCTCGTGAAAGTCGCCCTTCTTCATCAGATCGGCGGCCACGAGCTCGAGCCGGTCGGCGCCCTCGAACGCGCGCAGATGCGACGTCTTGGCGTCGTCGTCGGGGTTGCGCACGGTCGCGCGGACCTCGAAGCCACCCCGGAGGAGCTGCTCGATGATGTGGGATGCGATGTATCCCGAACCGCCGGTCACGAGGACGCGGTCGCCAGGCTGCAGGGTCGACATGACCCCGACCCTGTCGCACCTGCCCGGCGAGGGCAACCGTCAGCGCGGCTTGGGTTGCACGCAGACCACCCTTGCGATCTCCTGGTCGAGCCAAGGCGCGGAGCGGCGGGTGCGAGGATCGTGTACGTAGATCGTGTCGCCGTGCGGCCCACGCTGACGCGTCCAGAACGCCTCGGAAGGGGCCGCCTTGCCGCGTTGAATCTCTCGCGCTTCGCCGCGCGAGGGCAGTCGCCAGCCACCGACGCCGTCGATCTGCAGGCTGCTGCACGCCGCCTTGGCGTCATTCCATCCGGCTTCTTCTCCGCCGCCCGAGAGGGTGGCGAAGCTCTCGCGCGAGGCTTTGACTCGGCCGTCGGCCAGCGCGCTGCGCAACCCCGACGCCGCGCGGGCGGCTCTGCGGGCGGCGGCGGCCGACAGCGGCTTGGGCGGCTTCGGCGCTCGCTTCGGTTTGGCGGCGACGGCCGGGGCAGGGGGAGGGGTGAGGATCGATGCGTCGGGCTGCTCGGGCGCGACCGGTGCCGGCCTGACCGGAGCCTCGGGCGCTTCGACCTGGGGCGCTTCGTCCTGGGCAGCGTCCGGGGACTTCGGGGCGTCGGCCGCGGCCGCGAGCGACATGCGTGCGGCGGCAGCCGAGGAGGGGGGCGGTGTGTCTTCGTGCGGCTGCTTTCCGCCGCTGAGCACCAAGAGCCCGACCCCGGCGAGCGAGAGCACGGGGAGGACGCGCGTCATCAGCGTCGAGGCGGGCTGGTCGTCAGCCTCGTTCACGAAGCCGAGCCAAGTACGGGCCGGGGTCTCTCGGGTGAACGGGAGCACGACTTGGGTTTTGGCTGCTGCGGGTGACAGCCACGTCACGCCCCGGCGAAACAGCTGTGGCGAATCGAGCTACGGCGCCTTCATCTGCCCGCCGAGGACCTGTGCGTTGGCATCGACCGGCTTCGGCTCGTGGGGCACGGCGATCTCTCCGTCGTACATCTGCTCGGGCTCGGGAACTTCGATGGCGCCCGCGAGCGGCGGTGGCGGGGCCTTTTCGACCTTTTCGATCGGCATCTCGCCCTCGACCATCTCGAGCGGCTCGGTGTCCGGTTTGTTGCAGGGCTCCTTCTCGTCGAGATCGGGGGCGACCATGCCTCCGGCCGGGATCTCGATCGGATCGACGATCGGGGCTTCGCCGACCACGTGCTCCTGGTCGCCATGGGGTGTACATGCGGCCAGTGCGGCGGCGAGGCCCAGCCCGGCCGCTGCGGCGGCGGGCCGTCGGAGCAGCGCAGTGAGGGGGACGACCTGCGGGTCGGGCTGGAACTGCACGACGCCGTTCTTGTCGCGAGCGTAGGTCACGCACAGCGTCTCCCCGGCGTGCTCGCGCAGGAACGCGCGGGCGGCCGACTCGGTCATGGTCGAGAGGTTGTGGACGTTCTTGCTGCAATGGCTGCAGTGGCTGACCTTCGACCCCCGGTCGTAGCCGATCGCATCGAGGTCGATGGGGCAGGGACCGGTGATTGGGAGCTTCGAGCTGTCCATCGTGGGTGTCGGCACGCATGGCAGCCCGATTCGGTCTGCCCGCGGCGAACTTTTTCGTTGGCCTCGTGCGGTATCGTGATCCGCGGTGGCGGACTCCACGACGGGCACGTTCGAGCCTGGCCGAATCTTCGAGGGCAAGTACCGCGTCGACCGGCTGCTTGGTCGCGGCGGCATGGGCGAGGTGTACGCCGCGACGCACCTCCTGCTCGACAAGCCGGTCGCGATCAAGGTCCTCGTCGCCGAGTACGCGTCCGACAAGACGATGGTCGGCCGGATGATTCGCGAGGCCCGGGCCGCAGGCGCGACCGGGCATCCGAACATCGCCTTGGTGACCGACATGGGCTGGACCGGCGACCGCCCGTTCATCGTGATGGAGCTGCTCGAGGGGGAGACGCTGCACGACCGGGTGCAGCGGGGCCGAGTGCCGCTCGACCAAGCGCTGCCGTGGATGGATCAGCTCCTCGACGCGCTCGAGGCCGTGCACGCCAAGGGGTTGGTGCACCGCGACCTCAAGCCGGCCAACCTCATGCTCAGCCCAGGGCGCGACGGTCGTATCGGCGTCAAGGTGCTCGACTTCGGTATCTCGAAGGATCTCAACGAGGATGTGGCGGCGACCGATCACACGGGCACCGGCCAGATCATCGGGACGCCGCGCGCCATGGCGCCCGAGCAGGCCAAGGCGCTGTCGGATGTCGATGCCCGCGCCGACATTCACGCTGCGGGCTCGGTGCTCTACACGATGCTCTGTGGCGAGTCACCGTTCGCCGGGCCCACGGTGATGGCGGTGCTCGCGAGGCTCCTCGAGGGACGCTACGAGCCGGCGTCCTCGATCAACCCGGCGACTCCACCGGACATCGACACCATCCTCGCCAAGGCGCTCGCGGTCGAGCCTGCTCATCGCTACCAGAGCGCCCGCGAGATGAGGCTCGCGCTGGCAGAGGTTCGCAAGAAGCTCGCCGAGGGCGTGGCGTTCACGTCGGCCGGGCCACCGTCGGTGCAAGCCGACGTCGACCTCCCGCGAGAGCGAACGCTTCCGACCCCAGCGGCGCCCGTCCCCACGCACGTTCCTGGGCCGACGCTGACGTCGGTCGCCGAGTCCACGCACAACGTGCAGACGGGGACGACCGGCGGCGCGCAGCCGCTGGAGCTCGACGTGCCCGACGACTGGCAGGCTGGTCACTCGGCGCCTCCGAGGGCGCAGCCGCGACGACGCAGCTCCATCAACTGGGGCTGGTGGGCCATGGTCTTGGTCCTGGCGGGCGTGGGTGTGGGGGCCTGGCTCAACTGGGACGCGTTGACGGGGGCTTCGGCCGAGCTGATCGAGGCTGGCTCGGGTTCGGCCTCCGGCGAGCCGGTGCTCATCCTCGTCGACACTACGCCCAAGGACGCGATCGTCTTCGTCGACGGTGTTCAAGACGACGCGAGGCCGCTGCAGATTCCGCGCTCCGAGACGCCCGTGAAGCTCCGCATCGTCGCCGAAGGCTATGAGCCGCGCGTCATGCAGGTCGTGCCGTCATCGACGCGCCGGCTCACCGTGGCGCTCGACCGCGCAAAGCAGAAGCGCTAGCGGTTCGCCTCTCTAGAGGTCGGCGAGGTCTCGCAGGTTGAACTGCTTGGTGACCATGGTCAGCTCGCTGACCTCGAGGATGTCGAGCTCGCGAACCATCGTGTAGTCGGGCTCGTCGAAATCGCCGGGGACGACCTCGACGAACTCGGAGAGATCGAGGGCCGGGATGTCCTCGTCGCGCGTGCGGACGGCCGGACGCGGCGGCGGAGGCGGGTCGAAGGACCGCTTGACGCTGAGCAGGCGCGCGTTGTTGGGATTCCATCCCAGGCCGCGTTCGACGAGGCGCTTGGCTTCGTCCTTGGACGCCTGCTGGGAGAGCATCACGGCCAGCCGAGCGACGACCTCGGCGGCTTTGTCCTTGCGACCGAGCTCGGCGAAGGTCTCGGCCATCCTCTCGAGCGCGTCGGCGTCGCCGGGACGCTCATCGAGCAGCCGCTGAATCGTCATGGCGGCCCGGTGCAGATCCTTGCGCTGCAGGTGCGCCCGCATCAGCATGCGCAGCGTGGCGACGTCGGTGGGGCGGTGCTCGAGCAGCTGCTCGGCGACGAAGACGAACCCATCCCATGCTTCGTCGCGGAACAGCTCGGTCGAAGCCTCCTCGAGGCACTTCATCATCTCGCCGTGTTTGCCGAGGTTGATGTACCAGTCGAGGACCTGCCGCCAGCGGGCCGGGGTCGGTTCGGCGAGCGCGGCGAGGCGGTAGGCGTGCAGGCCGACCTCGACCCGGCCGTGCTGCAGCGCGATATTGGCGGCGTGGTCGAGCGTGGCGGCGGCCTCCCGCCGGCGACCCGAGCGGTACTGCATCTCGCCGACCTTGAGCTGAGTGTCGGAGAGCGGACCTTCGAGGCGCACGATCTCGGCGTAGGCACGAAGCGCGTTGCGGAAATTGCCACGTTCCTCGGCCCGCGCGGCGGCCGTCCGGTACATGCCAATGGCCGGCGCGGTCTGGCCCTGGGCGAGGAATGAGGCGGCCTGCGCCATGTGAACCTCGAAGTCGGACTGCTGCTGGGGCAGGGGTGGTGACGCGTATCGAGCCATGCGTGGGACTCCGAGAGTTGAGCACCGCGGCGGCCGGTCAGCGCGGTGCCTGGAGTCTATCAGCGAGATCGCCTCGGCGGCGCGTCGAAATCGAGCGCGGATCCGTCGCGAGGGTGGCCCGTCTTCGGCCTGAAAGGGGCGTGGTACCGGACGATGACCCAGACATGCATCGCGCGCTGCCGTCGTTGGCCTGGGCCTTCCTCATGCTACCTGGTTGCGGGGACGCACCTCTCGCTGATGAGCCGCTGGGGGGCGGCCAAGGCGGATCCGGAGGTGCTGTCGACCCGTCGGCCTCGGGGGACGCTGACGGGACGGGAGGGTCGGAAGACCCGACCAGCGGCGGCAGCGCGGGCGGTGCGTCTTCCGATGGACCGGACGAAGACGGAGAGTCCTCGTCGGGCATGACCGGCGGCGAGTACGTCGACGGGGCGTGCGGTGACGGCCTGATTGACGATGGCGAGTCGTGTGACGACGGCAACGTGCAATCGGGCGATGGCTGCGAATCGGACTGCACCGAGACGATCGGTGTCGCCGCGTTCTCCGCTGGTGGCGCGCATACCTGTGCCCTCTCGTTCGAAGGCACCGTTCGCTGCTTCGGCGACAACACCTTCGGCCAGCTCGGCGCGGGCCACACCGACACCATCGGGGACGACGAGACGCCGCTCGAGTCCGACTACTTGGTCAAGCTCCCGCGCATCACCCAGCTTTCCGCGGGCCGCAACCACACCTGCGCCATCTCGGTCGACCACGACGTCTACTGCTGGGGCGCCAACGAGTCGGGGCAGCTCGGTCAAGGCCACCGCAACCACTGGGCCGACCAAGTGGACGAGGCCCCGCTTCGGGTCGACCTCGGTGGGGCCGTCTCGGGGGTCGCTGCTGGAGCGTCGCACACGTGCGCGCTGCTCTACGGCGGTGAGGTCCGCTGCTGGGGCGCCGGGGATGCCGGGCAGCTCGGCCACGGCGACGGCTTCGGAGGCATCGTCGGATCGGGCGACGCGCCCTATCCCGACGTCCTCGACGCGCCCCCGGTGGAGCTCGACGGCGCGGTGATCCGTACGCTCTCCGCGGGACTCGACCACACGTGTGCCGTCGACGCGCTCGGTGACGCATACTGTTGGGGCGAGGGGTCCGGCGGTCGGCTGGGCAACGCGAGCCCCGACCCGGTCGGAATCGACGAGGCTCCAGCACGCGAAGGCGTCGTGGCCTTCGACGCGACCGTCGGTGGTATCGGTGCGGGCGCCTCGCACTCGTGTCTGATCGCCCACGAGGACCGGAGCCTCCACTGCTTCGGTGCGAACGCCCATGGCGAGCTCGGACTCGGCCACACGAAATCCGTCGGTGACAACGAGGCGTTGGGTGACTTCGGCGTCGAGTTCGGGGCCGAGCAGATCCTCTCCGTCGCGCTCTCCGACAGCTCGACGTGCGCGCTGACGACCCACGACACCGTGTTCTGCTGGGGTCGCGGGGACAACGGCCAGCTGGGCTACGGGTCCGCGCAGAGCGTTGGCGACGACGAGTTGCCGCGCGAGTGGGACGGCTTCGGGCCCGTGAAGCTCTCGCGGGCGGCGACGCAGATCGACGCCGGCAGTGAGCACGTCTGTGCGCGCACCGATGACGCACGCTTGCGCTGCTGGGGCCGCGCAGATCTCGGCCAGCTCGGACAGGGCCACTTGGGCTCCGAGTTCCACGGCGACCAGAGCGGGGAGATCGAGCCGCTGGTGGTGCGAGTGTTCCGCTAGCAGCTAGAGCTTTCGACCTTGCAACACGCGGCGGCGCTTCTTCCTCTTGCCCGCCGCGTTTCGTTTGACCTGCAGCGTGGCGTTGTAGTGCGCAGAGGCGAGCTTCCAGCCGAGGTTGTTGAAGTCGACGACGGGGGCACCGAGCGGACCGGCGCTCGTTCGCAGGCGATAGAGCACCGACCCCCCGCGGTCGGCCGCCGCCTTTTCGAACACCAGCGACGTACCCTCTTCGAAGCTCACCGCGATCCAGTCGTCGCCCCAGTCGGTGGCGATGCCCGGGGTGCCTCGACGGATGACGACCTGCTCGATCAGTCGGCCCCGCCGCACGATGATGCGGCCGCCGCTGATGTTCTCGTCGCGGGACTTTGCGTCGCGCTCGAGGACGATGCGATGCGCGGCGAAGTACTGCAGAGAGTCTTCCGCGGCCTCGCGCTTCGTCGCGTCTTCCATGCCCGCGCTGCCTTCGAGGCCGTCGCGAATCGACTGTGAAAAGTAGACCCGTCTCGTGCAGCCTGCGCTGAACAAGAGGAGGCCAAGGACCAGCCAACGTCGTGCCACCATCGAGAGCAAAGGTGCGGCGCCCCCTGCGGGACGGCCAGCGAGGTGGAGCACACGGTGATCCACTGCACCCGGGGTGTGGGGTTCATGCAACGCTCAGCTCCGCGTGTTACCGAGCTCGAGCGACGCGTGACTCTGTCCGGGCCCCGGCACGTCATACCAAGGCAGGCCGACGAGATCGTTGCGTTCGAGTTCGGCGATCACCTCGGCGCCGATCAACACGATGATCGCCGCGACCTCGAGGCTCAGAAGCAGCACCACGACCGTGGTGAGCGATCCGTAGATCACCTCGACCAAGGAGAGGTTGGCGAAGTACCACGCGAGCGCCGAGCGGGCGGCCTCCCACAGGACGGCGGCGACCGTACCTCCGACGAACGCGCGGCGGAGCTTGACGTTGACGCCGGGCAGGACCCAATAGAACGAGGTGAGCAGGAGGACCAGCCCGCCGAAGCCCAGCAGCTTGATCAGCGGGATGCTCATCTCGGGGCCGCCGAGCTGTCGGCCGAAGAGCATGATGCCCGCGCGGGGTAGAGTGTCGAGCGCGACCATCAACCCGGTGAGCAGGAAGATGACCGCCGTCATCACGCTGACGTAGCCCAGAGGCAGCACGGCCGAGACCCACCACCTTCGTTGGTCGCTCGGACGGTCGCGATGGAAGATGCTGGCCATCGCGTCCTCGAGCATGCGAAAGGCGAGCGAGCTGAAGATGAGCATCGCCCCGAGCCCGACGGTCCCCACGACCTCTTTCTGGCCCAGGAACGCCTCGAACGCGGAAGTGAGGTCTTCGGCACGACCGGGGAGGATGGTCTGGGCTTGGGCGCCGAGCGTGGTCATCAACTGCTGCTCGTCGAAGACGGTCGAGAGCACGACGAGGATCAGCGCAATGAGCGGGACCATCGAGAGCAGAGCGTTGTAGCCGAGGGCGCCGGCGAGCATGAGGCCGTTGTTGCGGCGAAAGTTGCCCAAGATCCGCCGAAGGAAGCGGAACAGGCGCCCAATTCTGCTCACGATGAGGAATCCTCCCGCGGCTCGAGCATGCCCGAGACCAGGGCCTTGCGGAGGAAGTCGAGCACGGCCGCCTTGACGCGGGCAGGGTCGTCTTCGCAGGCCTCGGCGTAGGCTTCGACCAACGCTGCGACGGTGTCGGTTTGTGCCGCGAGGTCGAGCAGCAGCAGCGCCGCCGAGCTGAGCTCCTGGTCCGGGGCGCGACCCCCGGGACTGACGAAGCGGAAGGTCGTCGGTCCCTGGCCATCGAGCGGGTGGGACTGCACGAGGGCCGCGCCCGCGGGAGGCTGGACCTTGGCCTGGACGAGGTCGTCCGGTGCGAGGGTGGCCAGCGCCATCGCGGCGTCGAGGCGCCGAAGCAGGGGGGCGCCGTAGAGGGTGTGGTTGCGGGGCTCCACGCTCACCGCCCAGCTCGGCTCGTTGGGAAGCGGCTTGCGCAGCACGACCAGCGCATGCCGGGTGTGCGTGATGCCGAGGGCTTCGACGTGCGCAGCGTAGCGCTGGGCCGCCTCGGCGAAGGCCGGGCCCAGCGTGCTGTCGGCCGCGGCGGCATACCCGATCGCGAGCGCGTGGCTTTCGTGTCCCATCGCGGTGATGACCGAGAGTTGAAGCGGGATCTCGGGGAGGGCGTCGCGGATTCGCTCGATGGTGGCCTGACCCGCCGGCGGGGCGGTGTCGACGAGCACGAGCGCTCTGCCGCCGGGCGCCATGGCCCCGGGCAGTTCGCCGAGCAGCCGCAGCGCGAGCTCGTCGCCGCGGGACCCGCCGTGCAGATACGTCGTCGCTTCGACGCCAGGCGGCTGCGGGACGAACGGTGGCTGCGCGAGGATGAGGTCGAACTGGCGCTCACGGACGGGGGCCAGCAGGTCCCCCGCGTGCGCGGCGACCTCGAGATCGTTGAGGCGGGCGTTCCAGCGGGTGAGGGTGACCGCGCGCGGGTCGAGGTCGATGGCGGTGACCGACGCCGCCCCGGCGCGCGCGGCCGCGAGCGCCAACGACCCTGCGCCGCAGCCCACGTCGAGCACCCGCGCGGGCATCGGCGTGGGGAGCGTCGTGAGCAGCTCCTGCGTCGTCGCGCCCGGTCCCATCACCGGGTCGTGGCGGGCGTCGGCGTCGTCGGAGGCGATCCAGACCCGCCCAAACGGCAGTAGGCGCATCGAGCAGCGGATGCGGTCGTCATCGGGGACGAACACGCCGCAGGCTTCGAGGGCCCCGCCCACCTCGCGTCCGAGCACGTCGAAGGCCTGCTCACGGGGGACCCCGTCGCGGTAGGCGAAGAGCCGAGCCAACAGCGGCGCGGCCCCAGGTTGGCGCGCGAGCCAGGCATGCACGAGTGGCAGGCGGACGGCGTCGAACTGACGGGGGGCGATCGCCTCGGCCTGCCCGAGGATGCGCCCGTCGTACCCAGCGGTGCGCAGAGCGTGCCGAAACGCCTCCATGAGGCCATCTGGCAGCGACGAGAGCGCTTCGAGATCGAGGAGATCGCCGTTCACCGCACACAAAGAGGTACCACGGCGTGGCGCACAGCGGTGAATCTCACGCGCATCGCTCGTCCGTGCTGCCACACCCTGCTATATAGCGTCACCGCTGCATGGACGACGTCGTCGACCCTGATGCTCCCGAGTCCGGGCCCGAGCCCGCTGCCGCCGAGGCCCCACCTCGCAGTGGCGATTCGGACGCGTTGCAGACCGCCTCCGCGAGGCCCGACGCCTCGGTCGGCAAGCTCCTGCGCCGAGTCGGGCTCACGCTCATCGGCGTGGTGCTCATCGTTCAAGCCGTTGCGCTCGCTCGCTCGGCGACGACCGGGCCAACCGGGCCTTGGCTCGGCGAATACTTCGAGGGCAAGGAGTTCGAAGGGGACCCGCAGATTCGCTACACGCGGAAGCTCGAGTTCGATTGGGGCAAGGACCGGCCCTTCCGCGGCATGCCCAAGGACAAGTGGTCGGCGATCTACACGACGTGCCTGGTGGTCGAGGAGGAGGCCGAGTTCCGCTTTCGGCTCACCTCCGACGACGGCAGTCGTCTCTTCGTCGACGACGAGAAGCTGATCGACAACTGGGGCCCTCACTCGCCGAGGACCCGCACCGGCAAGATGCTGTTCGAGCCTGGGACCTACGAGCTCGTCGTCGAGTACTTCGAAGCCGCGCACGGTGCCGAGCTCAAGCTCGTCGCCGCCATCGGCGAAGACGGCAAACACGAGACGATCCCGCCGACGATGCTCCAACAGCCCTCGGACGACATCGACAACCGCTGCAACTAGCCTGCTAGGTGTTCACGTCGACGCAGGCGCCGACGTCGTCGCAGCCCGAGTTCGACGTGTAGCAGCCGAAGACGACGTTCGAGCACATCAGGTTCTTGGTGCCTTCACAGGCGGCGGCGCAGGTCGAGGCGTCGCTCTCGAGACCGCTGCACTGCGCGTCACACTCGTTGCTGGCGCACAGCGCCGCGATGTTGGCACACGCGGCGGCGCAGTCGACCTCTGCGGGGTCGAACGCGCAGTCGCCTGCATCGCAGGTCACGATGGCCATGTCAGGGGCGCACCGACCTTCGTCCGGGCTGCCCGAGTCGCCGGTCGGGTCGGTCGTCATCTGTCCGCCCGAACCATTCATCGTGTCTTCGCCCGTGTCGGACTCATCGGAGTCGCACGCAACCGGGGCGGAGGAGAGGAGCAGGCAAGCGAGGAACCGTCGGGGATCGAACATCGGCTCGAGGCAGAGCAAGGTTCGTGCCGGCGAATCCGACGCGATCCCGCGGAGCGCTGTCAGTCTACGCCGACGGTCGCGGCCGGGGAGTCAGGGGTTTCTGACCGCGGCCGCTCGCCGAGCTCGTCGGCGATCCACGCGCGCGCCCCCTCGCCCAACCCGTCTCCTGCCGCTCCGGCCTCATCGAAGAGCACGAGGGCTTGCTCGGCTGCCGCCCACGCCTGCGGGCTCGCAGGCGCAAGCGCGTGGCGGGCCGCGGCGAGGGCGAGCGCGGTCTTGCCCCGGTCGGCGGGGTCGATGGCGTTGCGCGTGCGGACCTCGAGCGCTCGCTCGAGCATGCGGACGCCGTCCTTGGCCCGGCCGGCTCGCGTCGCGCATTCGCCCAGGGCGGTGAGCGGGTAGGCGACCTCGGGGACCTCGGGCCCGAGCGCGGATTCGAAGATCGCCAGCGCGCGCTCGAAGTAGGGGCGCGCCTTTTGACACTCGCCGCGCTGCACCCACAGGTCGCCGATGTTGTGGGCGCCGATGCCCACCGATGGGTGCTCGGGTCCGAGTTTGGCCAGGCCGATTTCGTGTGCGCGGGTGTGATGCTCGAGCGCGGCGTCGAGGTTGCCCTGCGCGGCGTCGAGGTTGCCCAGGTTGGTGAGCGTAGCGAGCAACTCCGCGCTGTCGGGGCCATGGGCGGCGTCCAGGATCTTCAGGGCTTCGTTCAAGCTGACGCGCGCGTCGTCGAGGCGATCGAGCGCCAGCAAGCTCGGCGTCGCGTTGTCGAGCACCGCCGCGACGAGCACGTGGTCGTCTCCGAAGTGTTGGCGGCGCAGTGATTCCGCCCGGGCGAACGCTGCGAGCGCTTCGTCGTGTCGACCCTGTGTGCGGTGCTCGAGGCCGATGTTCATGACGATGGTCGCGACATTGGGATGCGAGGGGTCGACGGAGTCCTCGTAGATCGCGAGCGCCTGCTTGCCGAGCGCGAGCGCTTCGTGGGTGTTGGAGGCTCGGCCTTGTACCGAGGCCATGTCGGCGAGCGTGTCCGCGACCGCAGGGTGCCGCGACCCGTACAGCTCCGTGCGGAGCTCGAGAACGTGGTCGAGCAGGGCACGAGCGCGAGCGTGGTCGCCACGTTGCGCGGTCACCATGGCCAGCTCGGTGAGCGCGCCCGACTGCTCTTGGCGCAGGTCCGCGTCCTCGAACGCGGTGGCGGCTTCGCGCAGCAGGTCCGACGCCTCCGAGAGCTCGTCAGAGCGCCAGCGGACCGTGCCGAGGACCCATCGCGCCTTGGCCTCGAGGTCGGCGTCGGTGGGCAGCCGGTCCAAGGAGGCGCGGGCGAGCGCCTCCCACCGCGCGGACTCGTCGAACCTGCGAAGGCGGTCTCCGGTGATGCGAACCATCTCGAGGCTGGCAAGGGCTTGCCGCATCGGAAGCTCGCGCTCGGTGCTCAGCGCGAGCGCAGCGGCGGCGTCGGCGAGGGCGTCGTCGTATCGTGCGAGCGCGTCGGCGACTCGGCTACGCTCGAGCAGCGCGTCGACGCGCAGCTGTGCCGAGGCGGTGCTCGACCGGGCGACGGCGCGCTCGCTGGCGGCCTCGGCATCCTCGCGCGAGCCGAGCACGCGGGCGGCAACGCTGCGCGCGATCGCGTCCGAGACCGCCGCGTCGGCGTCTGCATCCGCCCCCTCGGAGAGCGGGACCTCGTGCAGGCATCGGCGGATCGGCGGGAGGCTCAGCGCGAGGTCGAGCGCTCGATCGGCCACCGTGGGGTCGCCCCCAGCGCGTTCGAGCATGGACACCGCGGCGCCCAGACGGTCGAGGCCGCGTGACAAGCAGGCATCCATGGCGTTCGCGTGGGCGGTCGGTGCGTGGGCTCGGCGTTCGCACGCCGTCGTGGCGGTGTCGGACCATGCGGCGGCGAACCGGTCGATGCGCGCGAGCACGCGCTCGGCCGAGTCCTCCGCATGGGGACGCCCGCTGTCGAGCATCGCCTCTCGGGCGGTGTCGCGCCGCTGTGCATCCCACGAGGCCTCGATCGCGTCGTGGCCAGCGTTGGCGCACGGGTCGCGGGGCGACTCCCACAGGCCCCACGCGCCCAGCCCGGCCGCCACGACGACGCCGGAGCCGAAGAGCCACCGTGCGCCGTGCAAGCGCTCGCGAGGCGTGAGCCGCTCGAGCAGCGCGCGCATCGAAGAGAACCGGTCGGTCGGATCGAGGGCGAGACCACGGACGACGACGGCGTGCACCCACCCGGGGACGTTGCGGCGGTCGTGAGGCGCAGACAGCGGTGTTCGCATCGCGTCGAGCAGCTCGAGTACGTGCCGGCCGACGAACGGTCGCGCGCCGTAGAGGGCTTCGTACAGCGACACGCAGAACGCAAACTGGTCTGTGGACTCGGAGGCTCCATCGCCGTTCATCAGCTCGGGGGCCATGTAGCCGAGCGTGCCGACCGCGCTGTGCGTGGCCGAACCGCTCGGCGTCGGGACATGCGTGTGGGGCTCGGAGGGCGGTGCAGCGGGGGCGTCGGCGAGCCGGGCGAGTCCGAAGTCGAGCACCACGACGCGCTGCGTGACGTTCTCGACCATCACGTTCGCGGGCTTGAAGTCGCGGTGAATCACACCCGCTGCGTGCGCCGCGGAGAGCGCCTCGGCGGCTTGCCGAAACGCTGCGACGACCTCGGACCACGTGCGCTGGGGCGCTCGAGACCACGGCCCCAAAGGCGTGCCCTTGATGTGCTCCATCGCCACGAACAGCTCGTCTTCGAAGACGCCGACGTCGTGCACGACGACCACGTTGCGATGTCCCAGCCGCGCGAGCGCTCGACCCTCCCGCGCGAGCCGAGCCTGCGCTTCGTGACCACGCTCGAGCTTCATGACCTTCAGGGCGACCGAGCGATCGAGCTGGGGATCGTACGCCGCATAGACCTCACTCATGCCGCCACGCCCGAGCGGCGCGAGGATCCGGTACCGCCCCAGCACGGCGCCGCCTTGCAGCCGGTCGCGGCTGCGCGGCGTCACGGAGGCGATCTGGGGGTCGTCGAGGGTGCTCACGACGATGCGTCGGTGCTCAGCCCGAGGTCCTTGAGCATCTGATAGAGGTACTTCGCGTTGACGCCGAGGAGCGCCGCGGTGGTCTTGTGGTCGCCCCCGGCGGCGGTCCGGGCCTGCTGCACGAAGCGGCGCTTGAACTCGCGCACGGCGTTCTTGATATCGAGCGGGGGCGCGTCGGGGTCTGCGGCCGCGCCCGCGATCTCAGGTGGCAACAGGCTCGCGTCGACGATGGGCTGCGTGGCGAGGATTGCCGCTCGCTCGATGACGTTGCGAAGCTCGCGGACGTTGCCGGGCCACAGGTACGTTTGCAGCGCCAGGCGCGTGGCGGGGTCGAACTCTCGGGCAGGCGAGCCGTACTCGGACGCGAAGCGGGCCAGCAGGCGCTCGGCGATCAGCAGCACGTCAGAGTCGCGCTCGCGAAGGGCAGGGACCTCGAGCTCGAGCACGCGGATGCGAAAGAGCAGATCCTCGCGAAAGGACCCCAGGGCAACCCGGTCGCGGAGGTCGGCGTGTGTCGCCGCGATCAGTCGAACGTTGACCGTCTTGGGCTCCGAGGAGCCCACCCTCTCGAACTGACCCTCTTCGAGGACGCGCAGCAGCTTGGCTTGGGCGTCCAGCGGGAGCTCGGCGACCTCGTCGAGAAAGAGGGTGCCACCGTCGGCGGCCTCGAATCGCCCGATTCGCGCCCGGTCTGCCCCGGTGAATGCGCCGCGCTCGTGCCCGAACAGCTCGGCTTCGACGAGGTCGGCCGGCAGGGCCGCGCAGTTGATGGCGACGAAGGGGCCATCGGCGCGCCGAGACTGAGCATGCACCGCGCGGGCGACGAGCTCCTTGCCGGTCCCCGTCTCGCCCCGAACGAGCACGGTCGCCTTGGTGGGCGCGACCTTGGTGATCGTCTTCATCAGGGCCAGCATGGGCGCCGATTCGCCGACGATGTTCTCGAAGTCGAAGGTGGACCGGAGGGCCTCGACGCCGGCGGCGACGGTACGGCGGAGGTCGTCGAGCTCGATCTCTCGCGCGACCACGGGCGCGATCAGCTCGGCCAACGCGCTCGCAGAGGCCCGGCGGGCGTCGTCGAACGCGGCCGCTTCGGCGGGGTTGTCGAGGTAGAGGACGCCGAAGGGCTTGCCGTCTCGGTTGAGGGGAGCGACCAACACCGCCTTGAGGCGAAGGGTCTGCACGCTCTTGGCGTCGGCGAATCGGTTGTCTGCCGCGGCGTCCTCGACCACGAGCAGCCCGGCGTCCTCGAAGGCCGCGCGGAGGATCGAGCGGGAGAGCTCGGCCTCGGGGGTCTCGATGCGCAGCGACGCAAACGCGCGCGCTGCGACGAAACGCAGACCGCCGGCTTCGTCGCGGACGGCGATGAAGCCACGCTGGGCTCCGACCTGCCGCATGAGTGCGCCGAGCGCCACGTCGAGGGCTTCGCGTCCCGAGACGTGGGCGACCGCGTCGAGCTGCGCGAGCAGAGCCGCCTCGTCGGGCTTGCCCGGCTGAGCCTCGCGCCCGGTCAGGCGACGAACGAGGCGCTCCAGCGCGGATCCGGCGGGGTCGGCCACCTGGAGAGTATATCGCTGGGTTGACCCTCGAGGTCACCCGTTGATAGGCATCCGATCTCGGTCATGGTTCGCTCCGCTCCAACTCCGGTGACGGTCATCGGTGGCTTTCTCGGCGCCGGAAAGACGACCTTGCTCAACGCCCTGATTCGCCAAGGCGCGGGCCGGCGGCTCGGCGTCCTGGTCAATGACTTTGGCGCGATCAACATCGACGCGGATCTGGTGGTCGGCGTGGACGGGGACATGATCAGCCTCGGCGGCGGCTGCATCTGCTGCAGCATTCGCGAGGACATGGCGCGCTCGATCGTGGAGATGACCCGACGCGCGGATGCGCCCGAGCACCTCGTCGTCGAGGCGAGCGGCGTGAGCGACCCCGCTGCGATCGCGCGCGCCATCGCGTCGCCTCGCATGCAGGAGGCGGTGTCACTCGACGGCGTGGTGGTGGTCATCGACGCCGAGGCGTATCTCGCCGCCGGTTTCCGCGAGCGCCTCGTCATTGGCGGCCAGCTCAAGGCTGCCGACATCGTGGTGCTCAGCAAGGTCGACCTGCTCGACTCGGCCGACGTCGAGGTCGTCTTGGCCAAGGTTCGCAAGGCGGTGCCTCGCGCTCGCGTCATCCCGGCCGAGTCGGGCTCGGTCCCGCCACAGCTGCTGCTCGGGCTGCATACGGACGTCGTGCCCGAAGCTGGGCAGCTCGGCGTCACCCTGCACCGCGCCGATGCACATGCGCCCGAGCACGACCACGGCGCCACGTTCAGCACGTGGAGCTACACCACCGAGGTGCCGCTGTCCCCTCGTCGGCTCAAGCGCGTGATCGATGGCCTCCCCCCGACGATCTTTCGGGTCAAGGGCGTCGTGCAGGTCGCGCGAGAACGGATGCGGCAGGCGGTGCTCCACGTCGTCGGGCGACGTGCCGAGCTCGAGCTCGGGGCGCCCTGGGGGGACGCGACGCCCTCGTCCCGGCTGGTGTTCATCGGCGCGCCTGGAAGTGTCGATCCTGTGTCCCTGACAGACATGCTTCGTGCATGCGAGGCCCCGGACGGCGATGAGGGAAGCCCCGTCATGCGGTGGGTTCGCGGCATCTTCGGGACCTGAAGTTCGGGACGGGCAGACCGTGGCGTACAATGGCTCGATGACGCCGCTCGAGCCCGACACACCCGCGCCGCCTGCTCCCGACCGACGGCGGCGCGCGTGGATGATGTTCGGCGTCTCGATCGTCGCGGGCCTGTCGAACTTCGGGCTGTTTCTCGCCTTGGGCCCTGACGTGTTCGACGACGCGGCGTTCGTGGTGTTTACCGCGTTGGCGATGGCGCAGTTCGGCTTCGCCGTGGCGGCGATCGTCATGGGCATCATGGCGCTGCGCAGCAAGCAAGGTGGGGTCGGCCCGCTGCTGCTGGGGATCCTGTCCATGCTCGGTGCTCCGCTCGGATGGTTTGGCGGAATCCTCGCGGTCGGGCTCAGCGGGCTCGGCGGCGCGTGGGGGCGACCTCTTCGCGTCCGTGGTCGGCAGCTGCATCCCAATCTGCGCGAGGGCTCCGACTGGACGCGCGGCGAGCAGCCCTGCCCCGACGGGCTCGATGAAGCCACGCGCGTTGCCCTGGCGGCGCTGTGGCTGCACGACGCGCAGAAGGAGCACGCCTCGGTTCCGGCCTTCTCGCGGGTGTCGTGGATGTTGGCGGCGGTGGGCGCCCCGGCGGAGCTTCTCGAAGGGGCCCACCGAGCGGCGATGGAGGAGATCGAACATACGCGCCTGTGTTTCGCGCTTGCGGCTGGATACGCCGGGCACTCTCGCACCGTCGACGCGATGCCGGACCTGTTGTGCGGGATGGACTTTGGGGACGATCCGCTCGTGACGCTGGCGGTCGAGAGCCTCGAAGACGGCTGTCTGCTCGAGGACTACAACGCCGACGTGGCGGCCGCGTGTGCTCGGGCTTGCCGTGAGCCGGCGACGCTGCGGGTGCTGCAGATCATCGCGGAGGAGGAGCGCTCGCACGCTCACTTCTCGTGGCAGGTGCTGCGCTGGGTGTTGGCGCGCGACCCTGCGCGGGTTCGACCTGCAATCGAGCGTGCGTTGGCGAGGCTCGACCGCTACCCGCGTCCGACCGCGGTCAGCCGTGACAAGCAGGTGCTCGTCGAACGAGCGGACGCCGAGGCGATGCTGGCCCACGGCAGGCTGCCCGACGCGCGCTGGGCCGAGATCTGGCAGGCGCGACTGTCGAGCACGAGAGAGGACGTGCGCGCCATGCTCGAGGCGCCCGCAGTGCGACCGCGGGAGGACGTCCGGCTCATGCAGCTGGGCGGTGCGCGGTGAGCCACGCGTAGGCCTTGGGATACAGCCGCCGGAACAGGCTCTCGTCCATGCGATCGAGCGCCTGCTCGACCAGGAGCCCGCGCATGTCTTCATCGCCGCGGCGGTCGTGGGCCCACGCGAGCAGGGTCAGGGCGAGCTCGGCGGAGGTGGTGTCCAGCGCGAGCCGCGTCCACTCGTGAATGTCGGGAGGAAGCAACGCCACATCCCCGGCCGAGAACGCCAGCATCAAGCGGACATTGATGTGAAGGATCTCGAAGTACTCGCCCTCGGGGGCTGCCCCGAGTTCTTCGATCGCCTTGCCGGCCTCCGCGATGCGTCCGGTCTGCGCGAGCAGGAGCGCCTCGGTGAAGCGGTTGATCCACGGCCAAGGGCCGGCGGTTCGCTTGCGGGTCGAGGCGAGCAGCGCACGTGCCCGCTGCACGTGCTCGAGGGCCAGGTTGGGGTTGCTGCGCCGCAGCTCGACGCCGCCGAGGTTGTGCCACGCCAGCGCCTTGACCATCTTCGAGGCCGTGCGGGTGCGGACGAGGTCGTGGAGCCGGACCTCGGCCTCGTCGAGCCGCTCGGCCGCCACCAACGCGGCGGCGGCCTTGAGTCGCTCACCGTGTCGCCACGCGTTGCCGACGACCCCGAGGGCGCCGACGTACAGGATGCTCAGCCACGGCATGCCGACCGCAAAGCACAGCCCGATGCCCGCCAGGCCCAGGGTGCCCGCCATGCCCAGCGCGACCGCTCGACCGGCCTTGTAGCGCCACACCGGACGCACCTCCCCGTTGCGGCCGACGTAGACGAACTCGTCGCGAGCCGCCGACCGCAGCGAGTCGGACAGCTTCATCTCGACGGGCTGCTGCGCGCCTTCTCGGACCGCCAGTGCCCGGTTGGGTGCGTCGGAGTCCTGCGCCATGCCGACCGAGAGTGGCCGTGCCGAGGGGCGCTCGTCAATCAACGCTGCGCGATGACGGGCTCGACCACGCTCGAACCGCCGGCAGCGACCGCGGTGAGGGCAATCCCGCCGGCACACGCTCCGGCGAGCGTCGCGAGGCCGAGCGCGCGGGCGCGGGTTCGGACCCAGCTGCCCCAGCCCAGCAGCTCGACCGCTGCGGCCGCCGCGAGCAGGAGACCGGCGACCCCGATCATCGGACCGCGCGCGACGAAGAGACCGGCCACGCCGAGTACGGCGGCGAGCGTCGGAAGCAGGCGAAGCGGCCAGAAACCGGTGGGCGTGTCGTCGCGCATGTTCCATGCGTAGCCGAGCGCTCGGCGTTTCCCAAAAAAGCCGTACTCTCCGACCCGTGGCGCCGCTGACCGGAATCCGCGTTGTCGATTTCACCCAGAACCTGCCGGGTCCCTACGCGACCATGCTGCTGCGCTCGATGGGCGCCGAAGTCGTCAAGGTCGAGCCACCGCGCGGTGACCCGGCGCGGATCTTTCCGCGGCTGTTCGACATCCTCAACGCGGGCAAGGACAGCGTCGTCGCCGACCTGCGGCAAGAGGACGCGCGCGAGGCCGTTCGAGCGTTGGTCTCGGAGGCCGACGTGGTCGTGGAGGGGTTCCGGCCGGGGGTGATGGACCGGTTCGAGCTCGGGCCGCAGGCCATGCACGAGGCGTGTCCCCAGGTGATCTACTGCTCGATCAGCGGCTACGGTCAGGACGGGCCCTACCGCGACCACCCGGGCCATGACCTCAACTTCCAGGCGCTCACCGGCGTGTGCCACATGCTGCGCGACGCCAGGGACCGGCCGCTGGGGGGCGCGCTGCCGTTCGGCGATTTTTCGGCTGCGATGACCGCGGTCACGTCGATCCTCGCGGCGCTGATCGAACGCGGGCGCACGGGGAGGGGCCAGGTCATCGACGTCGCAATCGTCGACGCGCTGCTCAGCTGGACGTACGTCTGGACCGAGGGCCTCACGCCCGGCGACGCCACGCTGGCCGATGCCGCCGAACCCACGGCGGATGCGCTGCGCCGCGCGGGTGAGGCGCTGCCCGGTGGGCTGGGGTCGATCGTGGGCAAGCTCGCCGACAGCCTCACGGCAGGCCGCGGTCGAGCCACCTTGGAGCGGGTGGGCGAGACGCTTCGCAAGACCAAGCGCGTCAAGAGCCTCGAGCGGCTGCGCCTACACACGCTGCCGCACTACACGGTCTATCGAACCTCCGACGACCGCTACCTGAGCATCGGCGTGGTCGACGAGGACAAGTTCTGGCGGGCGGCGTGTGAGGTGCTGGAACTCGCAGGGGCCGGCGGACTGCCGCTGTGGGGGCGTTTCTTGGCCGCCGCGCCCCTGCGCTCCCGCATCGCGGCGAAGATCTCCACCGAGCCGCTGGCGACCTGGCTGACGCGGTTTCGCGACGCTGGCGTGCCCGTGGCGCCCGTGCTCACCGTGGACGAGGCGGTCGAAGACCTGCAGCTGCGTACGCGCCAGCCCACCGCAGGACCGATTCGCGGCCCGTGGTCGGTCGGTGCCGCGATCGAAGCCGACCCGCCCAAGCTCGGCGAGCACACCTCGCGGTGGCTGTGAGCCGGCTGCGCTTACGCGGGCATCAAGCCACGCACGGTCTCGATCGTATCGGCCTCCGCGGCCGTCTTGTCGTCACGGTAGCGCCGCACGCGGGCGAAGCGTAGGGCCATGCCGGCGGGGTAGTGCGGGCTCGTCTGCACGTCGTTGAACGCGATCTCGGCGACGAGCTCGGGGCGCACGTGCACGATGTGCCCGTCGCGGCCGACCTCGCGCGCGAGCAGCTCGCGGGTCTGCCACGCGAGCAGCGCGTCGGTGAGGCCCTTGAACGTCTTGCCCAGCATCACGAAGGTGCCGTCGGGGCCGCGGGCGGCGAGGTGAAGGTTGCTCAGGGAGCCGTGGCGGCGGCCGCTCCCCCACTCGGCGGCGATGACCACGAGGTCGAGCGTGTGCGCCTGCTTGATCTTGCGCCACCCCTTGCCGCGCTTGCCTGCCTCGTAGGGCGCGTCGAGGGACTTCACCATCGCGCCCTCGTGGCCGTGGGCGTAGGCGTCCCGCAGGAACGCGTCGGCCTCCTGCGCGGTCGCGGGCACGATGCGCGGCACGAGCAGCGACGCGGGCACGGCGTCCACGAGCGCGGCGTTGCGGACCCGCCCAGGCGCGTCGAGCACCGTGTCGGCGTCGACGCGCAGGCAGTCGAAGAAGCGAACGCTCAGCGGGATCTCGGACCGCATCGCCTCGACGTCGAGCTTGCGGCCGAAGCGACGCATCGTGACCTGAAACGGGTGAGGGCGCCCGTCCTCGCGCAGGGCGATCGCCTCCCCGTCGAGGACGAGCTTCGATGGCTGCATGGCCCGGACCGCCTCGACGACCTCGGGGACGGCCGCGGTGACCCGGTTGAGCTTTCGCGAGAACACCTCGATGCGATCGCCGTCCTTGTGGACTTGGACCCGGGCGCCGTCGAGCTTGAGCTCGATGCTGGTCTCGCCGAGCTCGGCCATCGCCTCGTCCACGTCGCCGGCCGGCTGCGCGAGCATCGGTTGCAGCGGACGCATGAGCTCGAGTTCGAACGCGCCGAGGGCTGTGTCTCCGCCGTGTGCCGCGGCGTCGGCGACCCTGGCGATGCCGCCGCTGAGCATCACGGCGCGGCGGACCGCGTCGCGGTCGGTCTCGGTGGCGACCGCGATGGCGTCGACGACGACGGCCTCGAGGGCGCCTTGGCGGAGCTCACCGAGCAGGAGTCGGACGACGAAGCTCTGCTCGGCGTCGGTGCACGCCGAGAGAAGCGCCCCGAGCTCCTGCTCACGTCTGGCGGTGGAGCCCTTGCCGGAGATCGCCTTGATCGCCTCCATTCGCGTGACCAGCTCGGTGACCGACAGCGACGGGCTGGGGCTGGGGACTGCGGCGGAGCGGACCCGCTGCGCGAGGGCGTGCCCGACCCCGACCTTGCCCGCAGGAGACTCCCCCGCGAGGATCTGGGCGCTGCGCCCCAACACCGGCGGCTCGGCGCCTCGCAGGACCGCAGCCAGCCGTTCGACCTTCTTCTTGCGCCCCCGAGTCGAGGCCACGTCGGTCGAGGCCTCGACCAGTTGGATCAACTTCACGAGCGGAGTCTAGCGCCGCGTGGCGAAACTACACGCGCTGCCAGTGGTCGAGCTCGTCTTCGATGCTTGCCAGCTCGATCGACGCGGTCGCGAAGGCGTCGCCAAAGTACACGATGTCGCAGAACAGGTTGCAGTCGGCGCTGCCGCACTCGCCGGCGACCCCGCACTCGAGCTGCAGTTCCCAACCTGCGCAGTCGAGGCCGTCCCAGTCTCGGGTCTCGACCGCGGGGGCTTCGGCTGCGGTGTCGTCGGTGTCCGCGCTGCCCATGGGGTCCTCGTCCGGAGCATCCGGCGCCGCGAGCGGCCGAGCGCGCGCTTCGTCGCACGCGAGGTTGAAGACGACGATCTCGTCGTCGTCTTCGGAGACCTCGCCGCTGACGGAGAAGCTGAGCTCGTACTCCTCCTCGTCGGAGGTCAAACGGGTGGTGCTCAAGGTGCCCGTGAGCCCCTCGCGAATGAGCAGTACCGAGGTCTTCGTGGTGGACGCGCCGTCCCACCCGCCGACGAGGCGCTCCTCCATGACCAGCTCGGCGTCTTCGACGGGGCCGCCGCCCGAGGACGAGCACGCGCCGAGCAGGAGGGACGCAAAGACGAGTCGTGAAGCGAGGCGGTTCATGGGCGTTTGTTCCTCGAATACAGCGTCGTCTCGGACACCCAAAATTTTCGGCGCAGGTGGGACGATGTCGCACGCTCCGGAGGCCGGTCGTCCGGCCCTCGCTGCGGTACGGTGGGCGCGATGAAGACGAAGGCCGCTGTCGCGCACAAAGCAGGAGCACCGCTGAGCGTCGAGGAGATCGACATCGACGGACCCCGCGAAGGGGAGGTGCTGATCGAAGTCAAGGCGACCGGCGTGTGCCACACGGACGCGTACACGCTGTCGGGCGCGGATCCGGAGGGGCTCTTTCCCGCGGTGCTCGGTCACGAGGGGGCCGGCGTCGTCGTCGAAGTGGGCCCGGGCGTCACCTCGCTCGCCGTCGGTGACCACGTCATCCCGCTGTACGTGCCCGAGTGCCGGCAGTGCTCCTACTGCACGTCCGGCAAGACGAACCTCTGCCAGGCGATCCGCTCCACGCAGGGCGCCGGGCTGATGCCCGATGGCACCTCCCGCATCTCGGTTGGCGGAGAGCCGCTGTTCCACTACATGGGCACCTCGACGTTCGCCAAGCACACGGTGGTGCCCGAGATTGCGGTCGCCAAGGTCCGCGAGGACGCCCCGTTCGACAAGATCTGCTACATTGGCTGCGGCGTCACCACCGGAATCGGCGCGGTGATCAATACGGCCAAGGTCGCGCCGGGCGACAACGTGGTCGTGTTTGGGCTGGGTGGCATCGGGCTCAACGTCATTCAGGGCGCCAAGATCGCGGGCGCCAACATGATCGTCGGGGTCGACATCAACCCCAACCGACAGGCGCTGGCCGAGACGTTTGGCATGACGCACTTCGTCAACGCCAAGGAGGTGCCCGAAGGCGAACTCGTGCCGCACTTGGTCAACCTCACCGGCGGCGGCGCGGACTTCTCCTTCGAGTGTGTGGGCAACGTCAAGGTGATGCGCGACGCGCTCGAGTGCTGCCACAAGGGCTGGGGCACGTCGGTCATCATCGGAGTCGCAGGCTCGGGCGAAGAAATCTCGACGCGCCCGTTCCAGCTGGTCACCGGGCGCAACTGGCGAGGCACGGCGTTCGGCGGCGCCAAAGGGCGCACCGACGTGCCGAAGATCGTCGACTGGTACATGGACGGCAAGATCAACATCGACGACCTCATCACGCACACGATGCCGCTGAGCGACATCAACCGGGCGTTCGACCTCATGCATCACGGCGAGTCGATTCGTTCGGTCGTCCTCTTCGACTAAGGGCCGCGCGCATGTTCATTCACCAGTATCCACTTGGTCCTTGGGACAACTTCCAGTACTTCATCGGTGACCGCGACGCTCGGGTGGCGGCGGTGGTCGACCCCGCATGGCACCTGCAGTCGATCCTCGACGAGGAGGGGCGGCTCGACGTGAAGATCGACGCGATCTTGTGCACGCACAGCCACTTCGACCACGTCGACCAGGTCGAGCACCTCCTGAAGGAGCGCGACGTGCCCGTGTACATGCTGCGCGAGGAGATCGACTTCTCGGGCTTTCGCTGCGAGAACCTCCGGCCGGTCTCGCCCGGAGAGACGCTCCGCGTCGGAGGCGTCGAGGTGGACGTGCTGCACACGCCTGGGCACACGCCCGGTTCGGCGTGCTTTCGCGTGCGCGACAACCTCGTCACGGGAGACACGTTGTTCGTCGACGGCTGCGGACGGTGTGACTTCGTGGGTGGCGACCCGCAGGTCATGTACGAGACGCTGCGCAAGCTCATCGACGACCTCCCGGCGGAGACGACCATGTATCCCGGGCACGACTACGGGCAGACGCCCACGGCCACCCTCGACGCGCAGCTCCAGAGCAACCCGTACTTGAAGCTGAGCACGGTGGCCGACTTCGTCGCGCACCGCATGTCGGGCAAGACCGCGGGCGGGCAGGTGCCCCCCAAGCCCGACTGGAGCCCCTAGATCAGCCTGTGGTGAAACCCAACACGACGTCTCACTCGTCTTTTTCGCTCCTGGCGGCGTCGCCAAAACTTGCAGTACACCCGGTACAGCGGCGTTTCGGCTCCTACCCAGGAGCAAAAAATCCTTCGCGATCCGCCGCGCCGGGTTTCACGACAGGCTGCTAGAGGGAACCTTTCTGGTTGTGTGGCGCACTTGCTCACCCATGCGGAGTTGGATCATCGCGTCGCTGTGGGTGGTGACGGTGGCATGCGACGATGTGCAAGCCGGACCTGCCGACACCGACACCACGGGTGGGACGAGCACCGGCGCGTCCACCGGACCCGAGAGCACCAGCACCAGCTCAGTCACCGCGGCCGAGGCCACGGGTGCGAGCGGCGTCGGCTCGAGCGGGGGCGGCGAGGACACGGCGCAAGGCTCCGGTGGGACGAGCACAGGTCCCGATGTCGCCGCGTGCCAGGCTGGAACGCTCCCCCCGGGGCGATATCCGGGCGTCACGCTCGAGCACGGCGGGCAGACGCGGACCTACGACCTCTACATTCCGGCCACCGTCGACGTCACCGAGCCCTCGCCGCTGGTGATCAACTTTCACGGGCTCTATGGCAACCCGGCCCAGCAGGCGATGTTCTCCCAGTACGACGCAGCCGCCGTGGAAGCCGGAGTCATCGTGGCCTACCCGGCGGGCATCTCGAACTCGTGGAACGCGGGCCTTTGCTGCGGCGCGGCGCAGACCTCGGGCGTCGACGACGTCGGGTTCGCCCGCACGCTCGTGCAACACATCGGGCTGGGCTCCTGCGTCGATCCGTCCAAGGTGTTCGCCATCGGCATGTCCAACGGCGGACACATCGCGCACCGCCTGGCCTGCGAGGCGGCCGACGTCTTCGCAGGGGTCGCCTCGGTCACCGGGGTGTTGACCATGCTCGAGTGCAGCCCGTCGAGGCCGATTTCCGTGCTGCAGTTCCACGGCACCGCCGACACGATCGTGCGCTACGATGGCGCCGGCCCGGGATATCCGCCCGTCGAGGACATGATGGACGACTGGGCGGCGCGCAACGGCTGCGCGCCGGTGCCCAACGTCAGTCACCAGCAGGGAGACGCCCTGTGCGAGACGTACGTGGGGTGCGACGACGAGGTCGAGGTCACCCTGTGCTCGGTCGAGGGCGGCGGGCACTGCTGGTTCGGCAACCCCACGTGCACGTTTGGCGCGAGCACCACCGACGTGAGCGCGAACGATGTCATCGCGCAGATGATGGCCGCGCAGTCCCTCGACTGACCCGGGCTGCTCTGGCGCCGGCTACTTGATGCCGTGCATCAGCTTGTTGAACGGCTTGTTCACCAGCAGGATCAGGATGCCGATGGCGAAGATCGCGTAGCTGAAGCTGGCGTACGTGCCGACGTAGGCGTTCATGACGGCCTCGGCCGTCTGGGGGACGGCGTCTTCGCCTCCGCCTTCGCCACCTGTGAGCTTGGCGATCTCACCGCCGACGAAGTTCGCGCCCGCGAAGGACAGGAACCACGCGCCCATGACCGAGGCGGTCTGCCCCTTGGGCGCGAGCTTGGTGACCATCGACAGGCCAATGGGCGAGAGGAACAGCTCGCCGGTGGTGTGGAAGAGGTACAGCAGCGACAGGAACGTCAGCGGCACCTTGAAGTCGTCGCCCGCAAACGAGGAGCCGATGACCAGCATGTAGAAGCCCAGGCCCAGCTGCAGGTACGCGAGCCCGAACTTGATCGGGATGTTGGGGCTCTTGCCGACCTTGTCGAGCCTGGCCCACATCGTCGAGAAGACGGAGCCGAAGACGACGATGAAGAAGGGGTTGAAGAACTGGGTGTTCTCCGCGGGCATCTCCCAGCCGCCGATGTAGCGGTCGACCGCGCGGTCGGCGAAGAGGGTGAGCGACGTGCCGGCCTGCTCGAAGAGCGCCCACCACACGACGTTGATCGCCATGAAGATGAACAGCGCGAGCGTGCGGTGCATCTGCACCTTGCCCTCTTCGGAGGAGGCGCGGACCAGCAAGAACGCGACGACGATGGCGGTGGCGGCGAGCAGCCAGCCCACCAGGTCGGCGTGTGTGAGCAGGAAGTACAAGCCCATGGCGACGGCGAAGCTGCCGATGAGCGTGACGTGCCAGCGGCTGAGCGGGCCGGCGTAGGATTCGTGCAGCCTCTTCTCGTCGGGGGCTTCTCCCGCGCCTTCGAGCAGGCCGCGCCCGAGGACGAACTGGCCGAGCCCGACGAGCATGCCCACGCCCGCGAGCGCGAAGCCGTACTCGCGGCCGTACTCGGCACCCACCCAAGCGCAGACGGTGGTCGCCAGCAGCGCGCCGATGTTGATGCCGATGTAGAAGATGGTGAAGCCCGAGTCCTTCAGACCCGGACGGTCGTCGTAGAGCTTGCCGACGATCGAGGAGATGTTGGCCTTGAAGTAACCGTTGCCGACGATGATCAGACCCATGCCGACGTACATGAGCGTCTTGGCCAGGTCGATGTTGTTCGGGTCGATGACCTTGTGGCCGACGAGCACGAACTCGCCGATCGCCATCATGATGCCGCCAAGGACGACGGCCCGCTGATAGCCCAGGAGGTTGTCGGCCAGCTTGCCGCCGATGACCGGGGCTGCGTAGACGAGCGCGGTGTAGGCCCCGTAGACCCCGAACGCTGCCTTGTCGCCCATGAGCAGGGACTCGACCAAGTACAGCGTGAGCAGAGTGCGCATGCCGTAGTAGCAGAAGCGCTCCCACATCTCGGCGAGGAACAGGACCCGAAGGCCCTTGGGGTGGGTGGTCAGGTCGCTGCTCGCTTGCGTCACGGGTCGTCGCTGCCTTGCTGGGCCTCCCTCGGGAGACCGACAGCGCACTGTACGGGGGCCCTGATTCGGGGCGCAACGCTCATGTTGTGAGCTTGCTCCCTGATGTTGCCGCTACCGCTTGACCGACATCGCCGCGAAGCACTGGTTGGCGCTGGTCACGATAGAGACGAGCCGCCGCTCGGTGAAGGCCCAGTTGAGCAGGGGCTGGCTCGTGCTCTTGGTGCCGCAGCCCTTGATGCGGATCGTGCGGACGTTGCCGGCGAGCTTGAAGTAGATGTGCTCGATGTTGCCCCCGGCGTCGACGCGCATCGAGCTGATGACGCCCTGGTATTCCGAGGCCGCGAAGTCGTCGGGTTGCTGGGCGGGCTTCTTGGTGGGCTTCTTGGTGGGCTTCGCGTGCTTGGGAAAGTGGCCCGTGGCCGGGCTGGGCAGCGAGTGTTGGGGGGCAGTGGGGGCCATGAGCAGCCCACTGAAGAGGAGTCCGATACACAGCTTGAACATGACGAGTCCGTGAGGTGCTTCGTCCGTACCGACGCAGCCCGATCCGTTCCCGGCCGGCCGGGCGACCTGGCCCTACGCCATGTTCGCGAGCGATGCGCGGCCGCGGCCGACGTCGCCGAAGTCGGGCCGGTTGGAGCGCCCGCCGACGCACGCGCGAAACACCTGAGCGTAGCTGGCCGCGACCGCATCAGGATGGTCGGCGTAGAAGCCTCGAGCCGTGAGCAGGCGGTGGAGCCGCGGCAAGTTGTAGCCGGGCACGGTGGGAAAGAAGTGGTGCTCGCAGTGGTAGTTGACGTGGTGCGGCGCGATCAACGTTCGCGCGAGCCATCCCGCCTTGGTGGTGCGCGCGTGTCGTCGCGCGTCACGATGCAGCAGATCCGGCACTGCGCCGTGCTCTCCCATGACGCGCAGGCGCAGGCACAGCGGCACGACGAAGAGGAACCCCACCCACCACGCGGCGTAGGCCCAGGGGATCTGCGCGAGCCAGAGCGCGCCGAACATCACCACGTGCGCGACCAGGGGCGCAGGCCTGCGGTGGCGCAGGGTCATCATCAGCAGGTAGAGGCCATCGCGGAGGCCCGTGCGGCCCGAGATGTCCCGGATGATCTTGCGTCGCATGCTCGTGCTGGGGACGGGATAGGCGCGGACGAACGCGAGGTCCGGGTCCTCGCGGGTGCCTGCGTGGCGGTGGTGCGCTAGATGGCCGCTGCGATAGGTGTCGAAGTCGATGAGGGGCGGCGCAGCGAAGACCCACCGCCCGAGGAACGCGTTCGACCGCGCGGGCAAGCGCGCGCTGCAGGCATGGTGGCGCGCGAACGCGTGAGCGCTCGAGCAATGGAGGGGCTCGGGCTGCGCGCACCCCGGGGCGGGACGGTGAACCCGCCGAGGAAACGGTGTCCCGGTACCCTCGGCGGTTGAGAATCCCACCCGCTGCAACACGCCGGCGACCCGGTCGGGGCCGCCGGGTGGGGGTCGGGGCTCAAGACTGGACGCGTTCGGACGATGCGGCCCATCGTGACCGTTCGACGACTTGCACTGGTGTTGCCCATTCTCGCGCTCTCGACCGTGGCCTGCGACCGAGCCGTCGAAGATCCGGTGGCCCCCGAAGGAGACGCGGGAGCGGCCGACCCGTCCGACGGCACCGACGCCGATCCCGAGCCCGACGCGCCATCGAACGGTGACGACGCGGATCCCAGCGACGATGAAGCCGAGGGGGGCTACGCCATCTTGGGGCGGACCGTCTCCGTGGCCGAGGCGGCGACGAACCGTGGTGGTCTGACCCACGCGGGACAGGCGGTCGCGGAGGAGGGATGCCCGTTCGTTCCGAGCGCGGAACCGTGCAACGCCGACGTCTGCATGAACGACCCCGGCTCGGCGGAGTGCAAGGACATCATCGAAGCGTACTGCGATGCGCACCCCGAGGACCCTGGCTGCGACCACGACTCCGAACCTGGCGAGCCGCCGCCACCGGACGGCGAACCCGGAGGCAAGGAGCCGCCACCGGACGGCGAGACGTGGGCGTGCGAAGAGGACCCCTCGTGGCCGCCGTGCGAGGTCTGCCTCGACCCCGACGCGACGGACGAGGCGTGTGGGGATGCTTGGAACGCGCACTGTAGCGAGCACCCCGAGGACGCGTGGTGCGAGCACGACGACGATGAGCCCGAGGCCGTCTACATGCCGAGCTCGCTCTCGGTGCTGGTGCACCAGGTCGAGTTCTCGCTCGCCGACGATTGCAGCGACCCGATCTTGGTGGGCACGCCCGAAGAGCCGCACTACGTCGACTTCACCGATGGCCCCGAGCTGGTCGACGCGACGCTCCCGCCCGAGGGGACCTACGCCTGCGTGATCATCACGATGAGCGACCACATCCAGTGGTCCGTCGATGGTGACAACCCGTGCGCGGGGGACCACGTCCAAGACGTCTCGGGTGAGGACGGCACCGAGGAGACGGTGAAGCTGTACCTCTCGACTGCGGGCGACTCGGGTCATGACGGCAACGACGCGTTCGAGGCGCCCGGGCTGTTTCTCGGCGGCGCGCTCGAGGTCGGCGAGGGCATCGTTGCCTCGGAGTTCGTAGTGTCGTTCCCCGATGGGGTCTGGTACCGACCCGACCGCGAGCGCGCCTGCGAGATTCGAGAGCCCGAGTTCGCGTTCCAGACCGCATACGCGGAGTAGCGACTCACTGCGGCGCGGCGTAGAGGCTGGTCAGCGGCACGTCGTCGAGCTCGAGCACGACCTGCGGGGCCGTCGTGCCGAACCGGTTCCACGCGTCGACCTCATGGGTGGTCATGTGCAGCTCGTGAAAGAGCAGGGCCGCTTCGGCGCGACGCAGGGGGGCGGGCTCGAGGTTTTGCGGCCATCGGCCCTCCCGGGCGTATTGCCGCCGGGCGAGCTCGTGCAGGTCGTGTAGATGGATGCGGGAGGGCCCCTCGGGCAGCACGCCGCTGATCGCATGGCCCCAGAAGCCTCGGTTGAGGCCCAGACGTGCAGCACCCCGAGGGCCGCCTGCGAGCGGAGCGTACTGAGACAGGCCCAAGGTGGGGGCGTCGCGGATGGCCACCGCGCCCGGGGCGAGCAGGGCTACCACGAGGGCCGGCTGCATCCACCGCCGCCGCGCGTGGGGGAGGTTCGCCAGGCGCCATAGGCGACACCACGCCTCGGCGCACAGCAGCGCCAAGAACGGGTAGGCGGTGATCCAGTGCTTGGTCCCTCCGAAGATCGGCGTGGAGGGGAGGCTGATGAGCGCGATGGGGAAGGCCGCGAACAGGCCGTACAGCAGAGCGTCGCGGGGCGGGAGGCTCGCGGGGCGTGGCGTCCAGAAGGATGCGTTCGCGTGGCCGTCGGCGCGCGCAAACACGTCGTCGCGCCCTTGCACGAGTAGTCCGACCGCCCCGGTCACCAGGAGGACCGCCGGCACGGTGGCCAGGGTCATCACCAGCGGGTAGCCGATCGGCATCGGGGGCTGGTTGTAGTTCCGGCCGAGGAACTCCATGTTGTACCAGCTGTGCTGGCGGTGGAAGTCGAAGTACTCCTGCAGGCGCGGCAGGGTGTCGGCCCACATCCACGGCCAACACAGCCAGGCCACCAGGGGTGCGAGCACCATCATGCTCACCAGTGGCAGCGGGATCCACGAGGAGCGCGGCGCGACGCGGCCGCTTCGGGCGCGGTCGAGCAGCAGCTGAAGGCCGTGGTGGGTGGCGAGCAGCGGGCCGACGAACAAGGCGTTGTGTTTGACCGCGATCGCGATGCCGAGCAGGACCCCCACGAGCACGCCCCAAAGCGCCGACGACTGCGCCCGGCGATAGGCGAGGACCACCGCGAGGATCGCAGTGGCGACCGGGACGTCGAACGCGTGCAGGCCCGCGTTGAACCACACGCGAGGCAGCAGGATGAAGCAGCCCGCGGCGAGCATGCCCGCGAGCACGCCGGCCCTACGGAACCCCGCCAAGAACAGCAGCGCGCAGCCGATACCCGCGGCGAGTTGGGCCGGCAGTCGCATCGCCGCGCCCTCGGGCATGAGCCCGGTCCGGGCCGGGCGGTCCTCTTGCGCGGGTGCAGAGCCGACCCAGCGCGCCGACAGCCCGCCGAGCGTCTTCATCAGGGCCGGGTGTTCGTGGTTTGGCGCAAAGTGGCGGTCCCGGAGCTCGCGCCGTAGCGCTTTGCCCGGCTGACGCACGAGTCGGTCGACCCAGGCGGCATAGCTGCGGCTCGCCTGAAAGTAGATCCCCTCGTCGCGCACGTAGCCGGTGCTGCGGTGAGACACCGACAGCGCCGTGGTGACGACGAGCGCGATCAGCAGGCCGCCGAGCAGCGGGCCGAGCTTGCGCACCCAGCCGGGCACGTCTCTCATGGTGCCTCCCCCAGCGCACGCAGCTCGAAACACACCTTGCGGGCCCCCCGAGGATCGAGCCCTGCGCGTCCCCACGTGCCGCGGACGGTGTCGGTGATGGCGACCCGCACGTCGTGCAGCCCGGGCTCGGTGCGGACGACGAACGTGCGCCAGCCCTGGGCGTCGGTCACGGTGAAGGTGCCCACGAGCACGTCGTCGATCCACGTCTGCACCCGCACGGGCGCGTCGCTGCGCAGACGACCGTTGAAGTCGGTGATGCCCAGGTGGCCGCGGAGCGACGTGCCCAGCTCCATGTTCTTCGACTCGAGCGTCAGGGGGGTGTTGTCGCTCAGCGCGGTGGTGAGGCATCGCCGCGGCACGTAGTCGACCTCCGCGAACGCGACCGACACATTGCCCTCCTTGCAGGCCCACCCGCGCCCCTTGCCCCGGCACGAGCCCTGCGGCGTACGGAGCGAGGGCGGGCGCTCAGTCCAGTCGTGGAGCGTGCGTGGCGCGTGCTCGAAGCGGTAGCGTGCGACGGTGAATGGGCCGACGTCGTCCACCGAGACCCGGCCAGGCCGGAGGCTCCCTTCGAGCTCGCGGTCGAGCGCGTCCGACCACGCCTCTCCCAGCCCGACCACGGTGAGGGTCTCGATGCCGTGGAGGTCGGGGCCTGCTGCGCTCGAGGGGGCAGCGAGCGCTGGGACTTCCATGCGCGCGCGCGGACCCAGCCACCCGGTGGCGAGGCGGATGGCGTCGGCATCGTCGGCCTCGAGGTGAGCGGCCAACGTGTCCCAGTCGGCGTCGTCGATGGCGTCGCGGTAGACGAAGGCGCTGACGAACAGCTCGATGGCACCGAGCGCGGCCAGACCGGCGAGCGTGCGTCGTGCCCAGCGAGTCTTCATGGGCCACCCCCATCGAGCTCGAGCGCGACGCCCAGCTCGGGGGCTCGCTTGCCGCCGACGACCGACGAGATGCGCACGTCGACCCGTTCTCCCGCGAGGTCGCCCAGCGGCAGCTCGAGCGCCACGCGCCCGGGGCGGTGGGGCAATCTGGCGTCGTACAGCGAGGTCCAGGCGTCCGCTCCGGCGGCTCGTACCTCGATGGTGAGCGACACGGTGCCCTGCTTCTTGCGCTTGGTGTCGTCGTCTTCGAGCGCCGCCCAGCCGCGGATCGTGTCACCGGGCCTGACCGACTCGAACACGGCGATCGCGGGGTCGCGATGGCGGCGGGAGAACACGAGCGCCGGTCGGATGAGCATGTCGACCTTGGTGAAGCCGGGGCGGACGTGGCGAAGCACCGCGGCGCGGCCCCCCAGCGCGAGCCCGACGGCGCGCGGCCGCTCGTCGGCGTGGCCGCGCTGCACCTTGACGTACAGCGCACTCCCGAGCGCGATGGCAGCGGCGGTCCAGACGATGGGATGGCCCAGCGGCGCGAGGCGTTCGAGGAGTCGATCGAACGCGCTGCGCATGCGGGCGGCCCGCGTCGGCCAACCCAGCAGTATGAGCAGCGCCCCGAAGGCCAGCAGTGAGACGAGCGCGGCCAACACGTCCATCGCACGCCACCGGTGGTAGGTGAGCACGTATTCGCCGTCGGTGACCTCGGCCGCGATGAGCGTGGGCTCGGTGCCGTCGTCCCCGCCGACCTTGCCGCCACGAAACGCGCCCTCGCGTCGCTCGGTCTGGCTCACGCCGGGTCCGGTCCCGGCAGCGGGAGCCTCGTACCATTCCACTGGGCCCTCGGGTCCCTCGAGCGTCCACCGAGGGAATCCAGCGATGCCAAAGAGCAGCCGGGTCGGCTCGGTCGCTCCGCGAACGCTGACGCGCACATATCCAGCGTTCACATCTGACTCGAGGACCTCGACCTCGCCCTCGCCCTGCAGCTGCGCGATGGAGGTCTCGTCCCATGTCGGGCGCTCGAGCACCGCGAGCATGCCGAACCGAGCGACCTCCCCACGTCGCTTCCGCTGTCCACGGCGGATCTCGTAACGCACCTGCGCGCGGTCGAGCAGGTCGCGCGGCCCTCGCTCGGGTTTGTGCACGAAGTTGTCGCCGGGCGTGAAGCCGAGCTTGAGGATCGGGGCGCCGGTGAAGACCGGCAGATCCATGAACCAGTGGATGTTTCGCTGGTCGTGAACGGCGAATCGATAGTCGCGCGCTCGGGCCTGCCACTGCTCGGCCATCCACGCCCGCAGCGCCAGGTAGTCCTCGTCGAGCGTAGGCAGTTGCGGGACACGAAGCGTCTGAATCTCGGAGACCGGGTTCTTCTCGACCTCGTCGGCGTGCTGCTGCGCGGCCGCGACGACCGTGGCCAGCACGAGTGACGCGGCCGCCCCCGCGAGTGCCCGCGCACGCACGCCCCCGAACCTCCACAGCAAGCGTGCGAGGTGGGCGAGCCCACCGACCATGGCGCCGGCCATGAGGAAGAGGCCCGGCTTGGCCGAGGTGAGGAAGCGCTGGTACTGCAGATGGGTGAAACCCTCGCTGACGAGGTCGAGGCGAAACTCCCACGGTATGTCCCGCGCAGACATGAGCCACAGGCCGATGGCGACCAGCGCGAACGCTCTCGCCGCCCGGTTGCCCACCAGGGCGACCAGGACGATGCCCGCGGTGACGCAGTGGCCGACCAGCGGCGGCATCGACTGCGCCCACCGCCCCTCGAGCGCCCGCGGCACCAACACGTCGAGCGGCTGCCAGAGCCACCCGTAGCTGGCCATCCACGCCCGATGGCCGAGCATGGGGCCGACCCACCACCACGCCAAGGCGACTCCGAGCGCGCCCGCGACGAGCCCTCGGGCGGTGGACTTGCGCAGGGAGCCGCCCAGGCCCGTGACGAAGACGACCGCGGGGCCTGCGAGGGCGAAGACGGCCATCGACATGGGGTGGGCGAGCAGCGCGGCGCCCATCGCCGCCGCTGCCCTCGCAATGGTGGTACGCACCTGCGCCGGGTTCTTCGCGCGCGGCAGCCCGCTGAGTTCGGCGATGCCCAGCCACGTGAAGCTGGTGGCCAGGGCCTGGGGCCACACGCCGTAGTAGACGGTGTAGATGAAGCCGCCCTCGCGGTAGGAGCCGACGTCGATCAGCGCGAGCGTGGCCGCGACCAGGCCCGGGACGACGCCCCAGCCCAGAGCCTTGCCGGCCCGCAGAAGCACCCAGCCTTGGGTGAGGAACACGACCGAGAAGCCCAGCGCATAGGCGGCGGGCCAGTCGAGCAGGCCCAAGGAGAGAATGCGGACCGCGATGATGATCGCGTCGCCGAGCACCGGGTAGAGCTCGCCGACCGGGGTGCCGAAGAACCACACGGGGCTCCAGCCGCGCACGTTGCCGCTCGCCAGCTCCTGTGCCCACATCCACGTGCGGGTCAGGTGCACGGTGTGGTCGGCCGACAGGGGCATCTGGCCGCTGGGAATCGGCCAGAGCACCGCGAGGCCGATCGCCGTGACGACGAGCGTCGGCCACCACCGCACCAGGCGTGCGCGCGTGCGTTCAACGAAGGGGTGCACCGAGCAACATCGTCCACGGCAGCGGGCGGCGCCGCTGGAGAATCGACAGGTGCTTGCTCGCGAGCTCGACCAGCCCGCGTCGCGTGAAGTGTTGAACGTGGCCGGGTGTGTTGCCCAGGTCGGTGAGGTACTTGCCGCGGGCCATGTTCATCGCCCGCCACATCGGCTCCCAGGGGGTCGAGAGCAGCACGCGGTGTTTGGCGACGCGGGCGACCTCGCGCAGGCCCTGCTCCGGGTCTTCGAGGTGCTCGAGAACCTCACAGCACACGACCAGGTCGAACGCGTCGTCGGCGTAGGGGAGCTCGTACACGCTGGCCTGCCGCGCCTGCAGGGGCGCGGGCAGCTCGGAGGGGACGCGGCCGATGTCGAGGTCGGTGATCTCGAATCGCGAGGGGGCCGGGCCGCTGGCGAGCAGCGTCTGCGCGAGCTCGCCTTCACCGCAGCCGACCTCGAGCACCGTGTCCGCCGCCGCGAGGCGGTACAGCGAGGTGGCGGCGCCGATGAACCCCGACATGAGGGCGCGGGCAATCGGGTTGCGCGTGCCGTACTTGTCGTAGTGGTTGCCGACGACGTTGTCCGTCATGAGGGCTCCGTCTGCGCAGGTGGCGTCCACGGCTGCGCGCCGGTGGACTCGACGCCTTCGACCTCGCCCGCGTTGCCCGAGACCTTGGCGTCGAGCCGCCGGACCCTGTGCAGGAGCTCTTCGGTCAGCCGCCGATTGCTGGCGAGCAGGTCGCCCAGCAGCGCCATGAGGCCGACGAGGAACGCGAGGATCAGCGCACCCACGCCGACGAGCAGCGACTGCACGTGTCCGCTGTAGTCGGGGTCTTGCACGTAGAACACGAGGAACCGGCCGCCGAGCAAGAGCCCGATCATCAGCAGGACGATGGCGAAGAAGCCGAACGTCTGCACGGGCCAGTACATGTTGTAGGCGCGCAGGATCACCGACCCGTTGCGCCGCAGATACTCGGGGATCGAGCTGAACAGCCGCGACTCGCGGGTCTTGGGGTTGGTCGTGATAGGCACGTTGCCGATCACCAGCCCAGCCTGACCGGCCTGAATGATCGTCTCGAGGGTGTAGGTGAAGCGGTTGTGGACGAAGAGGTGGTAGGCTGCCTTGCGGTTGAAGGCTCGAAACCCGCTCGTCGAGTCGGCCACGTCGGTGCCCGAGGCCCTGCGCACCACGTTGGATCCCCAACGCTGCAGCACCTTCTTGACGAAAGAGAAGTGCTCGATGGTGTCGGTCTGGCGGTCGCCGATCACCACGTCGGCCTTGCCCCCGACGAGGGGCTCGACCAGGCGCGCGATGTCCTCGCCCCGGTACTGGTTGTCCGCGTCCGTGTTGACGATGATGTCCGCACCCAAGCGCAGGCACGCGTCGATTCCCGCCATGTGCGCGGCCGCGAGCCCCTGATTGCGCGGGAACGAGATGATGTGGTGCACGCCGAGCTCCCGGGCGACGTCGGGCGTGCCGTCGGTGCTGCCGTCGTCGATGACCAGCACCTCGATGCTCCCCACCCCGGGGATGCTCCGCGGCAGGTCGGCGAACGTGCCGCCGAGATGATCCCGCTCGTTGAGGCAGGGGATCTGGATCAGCAGCTTGAGGGGGTCGGCCATGACGGACGGACGTGCCCAGGCGTTGTACCAAGGCTGCCGGCGAGGCGGTAGACGGCCGGTGGCGGGCTGATACGATGGCGCATCGACGCCTCCTCCCCGCCGACCCCCCGCGTTGGGCCGCTCGCCGTGGTGCTGGCGGTCGCGGTGCTCGGCGCGTTCGTGATGCAGGCCCGAGCGTGGGCGTTTCTCTGCGACGACGCGTACATCTCGTTCCGCTACGCCGAGCACCTGGGGCACTACGGCATGCCGGTCTTCAACGTGGTCGAGCCGCCCGAACGCGTCGAGGGCTATACCAACTTCGCGTGGGTGGCCCTGTTGGCGCTGGGATCGGCGCTGGGCATCGAACCACCGACGCTCGCCCCAGCGCTGACGGTGCTCTCGAGCGCAGCCCTGATCTCGCTGTGCGTGCTGCTGCTTCGGGCGCTGCGTGACGAGTGGACCGCGCCGCTGCGGCCGCTGCATCTGGCCCCCGCGGTCCTGCTGGTCGCCATGCCCGAGGCGATGGTCTGGAGTGGCAGCGGCCTGGAGACGAGCTTCGCGGCGGCGGTCGTGCTCGCATCGATGGTGGCGTGGTTGCGAGGGCGTCTGGTGGCCGCCGCTGGGCTTGCGGCGCTGGCGGGGCTGACGCGGCCCGACGCTCTGCTGCCCATCGCGGCGTTGGGTCTCGGGTGGCTCGGTGTGGCCCTCGCGAAGCGGCGAGGCACGGCGGAGGTACCCTGGAGGCGCGTCGGGCTGGCCGCGCTCGCCTTCGTGGTCCCGCTCGGCGCTCACCTGCTGTGGCGTCGCGCCTACTACGGGGCATGGGTGCCCAACACCTGGCCGATCAAGGCGCACGGCATGCTCCTACGAGACACCTACGGCCAGGCCTACCTGAGCGCGTGGGTCGGGCACGTCCACCTCGCGTGGTGGGCCCCGCTCGCGCTCCTGCTGCGGCCGCGCCACGCCGTGCTCGCTCTGCCGCTCGCGGCGGTCTTGGGTTATGGCTGGTACGTCGGCGGCGACTTCATGGCCTACTCGCGCTTCTACATCGTCGCGACGGCGTGCTTCGCGACGCTGGTCGGGTGGCTGCTCTCGGACCTCGTGGCCCTGCTCGAGCCGAGCCTCGGTGTGCGGGCGTCATGGATCTCGCTCGGCGTGCTCGTCGTGGCGGCGGGGCTGCTCGGCCGAGAGGCGCGCGCCCGCCATGCCCACGACGTCGCGCAGGGCGGCAAGTGGATCGACGGCATGTGGGAAGGCACTGAAGCCATGGATCGCTTCGCGCGCGTGGGCGCAGCGGCGGGCAGCTGGATGCACGAGAACCTGCCCGCCGACACGTGGATCACGGTCGGCGCGGCCGGGGCGGTGCCCTACGCGGCGAAGCTGCCGACGATCGACGCGTACGGGCTGGTCGACCCGGTCATTGCGACGATGCCCGAGGCCGGCCCCTACACGGGCAAGGGGGCGCGCCCTGGGCATCAGCTGCAGGCGCCTCGAAAGTACATCCGCAGCCGCGATCCGGACCTGCTGTGCCACGTCGGCTACCGAGGCCCACGCGCGCCGTCCGAGCGCCGTCAGCCGCGGGGATACGCTCGGGGCTACCGCTGGGCGTGCATCGACCTGCCGGAGGTCCGCGACCGCCACGGCGACCCGATGCCCGAGGGCGTCTATTGCTGCCGCCGCCCCGTCGACCATGTCGTCGGGCCCTTCGGGGAGGACAGATGAGTCGTGTCCTCGTCGGCCTGTCGTGGGCGGTCATCGCCCTCGTGCTCGGCGTGATGGTGCTCCGTGTCGGGTTCCCGCTCGAGCTCGAGTGGATGGAGGGCGGGGTCCTGCACCAGGCCCATCGTTTTGCCCACGGGCAGGCCCTGTACCCCCCGCCGAGCTCCGACTTCGTGCCGTTCCTCTATACGCCGCTGTTCGCGATCGTGCTCGGCACGCTGGGCAAGGTGCTGGGCATTGGCTACGGCCTGGGGCGCGTCCTGAGCATCGTCTCGAGCGTCGCGATCGGCTGGGCGATCTGGACGGCGGTGGCCGGAGAAGGCAAGCCGAAGGCGCACCGCATCGCCGCCGTCGGGTTGTTCGGGGCCGGCTACGTGTTCACGTTCCGCTGGCTGGATCTGGCGCGCCCCGACACGATGGCGATGGCGCTGTGCGTCTGGGCCCTCGTGCTGCTGCGCCACTCGAAGGGGAGCCACCGCAAGGCCGCGCTCGCGGGCCTGCTGATGGCTCTGTCGTTTTGGACCAAGCAGACGGCGGCCACGTTCGTGATCGCCAGCGGCGTGGGGGCGCTGCTCGTCGCGCCGCGGCAGCTCCCCGTGTACGCGGGCACGATCGCGGTGATCGACGGGGGCGGGGTGCTGCTCGGCAACGCGATGACCGACGGCCGGCTCTGGCACTACATCTACGAACTGCATCAGACCCACGCATTCAACGAAGAGCGGTTCGAGAAGAAGACGTGGGGCATGTTCATGCACGCCGGGCCCTTCGTCCTGCTCGCCGTCTTCGTCTCGCTCTGGGGCTTGGCCCGACGCCTGCGGTCCTCGGCGGCGCGCGTTGCCGAGGGGGCCGGGCCGCTGTACTGGGGGCTCATGGCCGGCACGGGCCTGCTCGTGTCGGCGCTGGGTTACTCGACGCAGTGGGCCGAGCCCAACGCGTTCATCCCCGGCGTGCTCATGGGGTCGATTGCGCTCGGCGTCGTGCTGCCGACCGAGGGCGCGCTCGCGTCGGTGGCCGGGGTGTTGGTCGCCCTGCAGCTGGTGTTCTCGACCGCCGTCGAACCCACGTACCAGCCGATTCAGCGGGAGGGCTGGGGCGCGCTTGCCAAGAGCTACCAGTGGCAGCGTTGGGAGCGGACCGTACCCTCGGCGGCGCGGCGAGCGAGGGCGGCCGCGCTCCGGGACGACATCGAACGCGCGCCGGGCCCCGTCTTCGCGCTGCAGAGGCCGTGGTGGGCGATCCTCGCGGGCGGCGAGGGCCACGTCGGCAGCATGGGCATCACCGACGTGCTGCCCGAGGACCGCGCGGCAATTCAGAGGTCGCTGCTCGAAGCGCTCAAAGAAGCCCGGTTCGCGCAAGTGTGGACCGAGGGCGATCCACCCCGCTGGCTCGCGCGAGGGCTGCGTCGCTACAGCCTGCAGCGACGCCTTCACGGGGCCGAGCGCGTGCGGCCGATGTCGGGCTACATGTCCGAGGCGGGCATGGTCACCCGCTATCGCGCCGACCAGCTGATGTTCGCCCCCAGCGCGCCTCGGGTGCTGCCCCAAGGGGCGCACGTGGTCGCCGACTTCGAGTCGGGACGCGCAGAGGGGTTCTCCCCCGAGGGCGCTGCGTTCGGCCGTCGCGCGACGCGAAGCGTGAACTCCACGTTCCCCGCGGTAGGCCCGGTCGGAGGTGCGTACTACTACTCGTCGGCCGGCGTGCGCGGCGATCTGAAGGCGACCGGCAGCGCTCGCTCGGCGCCCTTCGTGTTGCCCGAGCGCGGCACGCTGGAGCTGCTCGTGGGCGCGGTCGGCAAGCGCGAGCGATTGGCGGTGACGGTCGTGGCGGGTCAGCAGCGCGCGCCGCTGCCCCTGCCCGACACGCATCTCTCGATGGCCCCGGTGCGGTGGGAGGTCCCGCAGGGGTGGGGGGGTCGTGAGGTCGTGCTCGAGCTGCGCGACGACGCGAAGAAGGCAGCGCTCTTCGTCGACGACATCTGGGTCGTCGCCGAGTAGTCGCGCCGATGTCGTCGCATGTGTGGGCGATTCTACGGTGGTCCGTGCCGTATGCTGCCGGCCGTGGGGTGGAGACTCTCAGGACTCGCGCTGGTGGTGACTCTAGGCTGTGGAGGCCCGCCGTCCTTGGGCGACGATGGAGGGAGCGGCAGCTCGACGAGCGACGGCTCGACGACGGGCGCAACGGCGCCGGTCTCGACGACGGGCGTCGCCGAGTCGAGCACGTCGGCCACATCGGCCGCGCAGACGAGCAGCGGCGAGGGCTCCTCGTCGACTGGCGGTGAACCCGTCGATCCGTTCTGCGACGAGCTCGGCCTGCCTCGGGCGGAGCTGCTCGAGGGCGAGGGCACCGACTGGGGGGCCCTCGCGGGGGAGTTCTCGGTCGAGACGACCTTCGGGCCCTGGACGCTGGCCGAGCACTTCACCGGGTGCGACAGCTACCTCTTCATCAACGACCAAGGCAGCACCATCGCGTCGGGGCTGCGCAGCACCGCGAGCGCCGAGCTGTTCGAGCGTTCCGCCCTGGGCGTGCACTACTTCTTCCTCACAACCTCGGGCGATGCGCTCGCGGGGGCGCAGCAGTGGGAAAGCACCATCGGCGCGGCGCTGGCCGGCCTCGATGCCGACGCGCAGGAGCATTGGTCGACGCGGGTCCACTTCGTCACCGACGCGTCGGGCAGCGTGCGCGAGTTCCTGCAGACCCGACCCGACCAGCTCGTCTTCGGCATCGATCGCGCGCAGCGGTGGGACGATCCGGGCTCGACCAGCGACACGACGACTGGCGCCTTTGCGCCGTCTGCTCCCGTGCTCGGCTATACGAGCCGCTACTACAACGCTCGCCATGCCCAAGACCTCGCGCTCGCGGCCCAGCGCGACGTGACCGAGGTCGTCGTGCTCGATCACTACGCCTTCGAGCCCGAGTGCGACGGATCGTGTGCGGGGCTGCCCAACGGCCCCTTCGCCAACGCCAACAACTGGGTGGCTTGGCCGGCGGCATTTCCCGACGCGTCCGCGATGGCCGAGTTCGACACCATGGAGGTGCTGATCACCGCGCAGTGCGGGCCGAGCCCCGACGCCGACTGCGGGCATTGGGACTACGAGGCGCTGCTCAACCTCTGCGACACCGAGGCCTGTGACAGCCAGACGCACGAGCTCGCCCGGTGGATCACCCCGTACGCCAGACCGGGCACGCGCCGCTGGGTCATCGACGCCTCGCACATGCTCGGCATGGTGCGCGAGGGCGGCGACTGGTGGGTGCAGTTCGGCATGATCTGGAACATGAACCCCTCGGTCTGGGACATCCGCATTCGCCTGCGGAACGCGGGCAAGGCCGCGGTGGTCACCCAGACCGTGCCGGCCTTCTCGGGCAACCGCGGGTTCAACGACGATTACAACCCCTGGGACACGCTCGAGTTCACGCCGCCGCAGGGCACGACCCGCGTCGAACTCGTCGCCTCGATCTCAGGGCACGGCCAAGAGGCCAACAACTGCGCCGAGTGGTGCGAGCATCAGCATCAGTTCACGGTCAACGGCACGGCGGTCCACCTGCGGGAGTTCCCCGGCGAGGTCTCGCCCCAGCGTTGCGGCGATGCGGTCGACGATGGTGTGGTGCCTGGGCAGTGGGGCAACTGGACGCCCGGTCGCGCGGGGTGGTGCCCGGGCGCGCCGATCGAGCCTTGGGTCGTCGACATCACGGACGACGTGACCATCGGGGAGATCAACACGCTCGACTACGTCGGCATGTTCGGCGGCGCGCCGGTCGAGGGCGGGCGGGGACGCATCCGGCTGTCGAGCGTCGTGACGTTCAGCGAGTAGGCCTAGCAGGCTGTGGAAGAAGTCCCACGCAGTGCATAACGACGCCCTCACCATGCATAGCGGCGTTGCTCATCGGTCACTGGTGTCCAACCAGCTCCCTCTTCGCGCCTTGCTCTGCATGGCGATGACGCCGTTCTGCATAC
>JANSYI010000007.1 GCA_024742475.1 bacterium
ACTCGGCTCCGCTCAGGCCGCTCGCTTGAAACTTCCGCGCCCACTCTCGGCGCTCGGATTTGCTACGACGTCGACTCGCCATGCCTTTCGGCTACACCAAGTGCGCCGGCTTGGGGGCGAGGCGGCCCGTAGAGGGCTTACCGACAAACGCCGACCGATCCGGATCCACCGGGGATCCTCGTTCGACAGAATCCTCGAAGGTGTCGAAGCATGCCTGTCGCTGCAGATGACCGTCTACCTGCGGATCAACATCGACCAAAGGAACATCCGCGCGCTCCGGGACCTGTCTCGTGATTTCGAGCGCCGGGGCTGGTTCGAGAACCCGCGGTTCCACCCCTATCTCGCGCCGTTGGAGCGAGACTTCTCGGGGAAGATGCGCTTCGCCGCAGAACACGAGATGGCACAGATGGTCGCCGAGGCCGCGGACGAAGAGCCGCTCATACACCGGTTCTACTGGGGGTTTCATGGGCTCTCGTTCTTGTACGCGCTGCGGGCCGGTCGGGCACCGGAGCCTGTCATGCGCTACTGCGGAGCGACCACGGGTGACTACGTCCTCGACGCGCGGGGCCATGTACATGCGTGTTGGTTTGGCGCGGGCCAGGATGCGTTCGAGCTCGGGGACATCTCGCAGGTTGCCGCGGGGCTACCGTTCGACGCGCGTGGCAGGAAGCGAGTCGCGCGATGGCGATCGAGAGGGGTCACGCGAGTGGAACCCTGCAGCACGTGCAAGTGGGCCTTGGTCTGCGGAGGCGGATGCGCGTTCAAGTCGCGTGCAAAAACGGGCGACATGATGCAGCCCAACTGCGCGCCGTTCACCGAGATCTTCGACGCTGTGGGGAAGGCCGTGCTCGAGGCGCCCCCAGAACACTGGCATGACCGGGGGGCTCGGTCTGGCCCCAAGGGGCAGCTTGGAATCGAGGTCCACACTGCCAGTCGGGGGTTGCGATGAACCCCTGGTCCATCGGAATCGCAGACAGCCACGACGCGTGCGTGTGCCTGCTGCACGAGGGCCGCATCGCCTCGGCGATCGCCGTGGAACGCCTCGTGCGGGTGAAGCGGGCGGTCGTCGCCGAAGGCGTCGATCCTCGACGCGCCAAGGAGATTCGAGCCGGAGTTCTCCGAGCGATTACCTCATGTTGCAAGGTGGCAGGAATCACCACGTCGGAGGTCGGCCGCCTGTGCGTGGCGTCGCCCGACTCTCGAGACGAGAGCGACATAGAACTCAACACCGAGATCCTCGGGCAGGTGCTTCCGAACGCGACACATGTCCATATGCCGCACCCCGAGCACCATCTGGCGCACGCGTACTCGGCGTTCTTCATGTCGGGGTGGTCATCTGCGGCGGCGTTGGTCGTCGATGCCTTTGGAACCCCCGTGAAGGGGCAGAGGGAAGAGCACACAGGCCTGCACTTCATGGACCTCACCTCGAAGCCGCACACCGTATTCAAGCACTACAAACCGGACGACGCGGTCGTGCCGCTGCCTGTCACGGGGGGGCGATGGAAGGCGAGCCGGGACCAGCTCTCTGGTGTAGGGGAGATCTATCGCATCGTCACGATCCTCCTCGGCTTCTTCAGCCAAGGGACGAAGTTCGATGACGCAGGAAAGACCATGGGGCTGGCCCCATACGGGACACCACTGTCCGAGGCGCCCGTTTTGATGAAGCTGGGCCCCGACGGCACCATCGATTGTTCCGAGGCGTTCGAGTTCCTCGAGGCGCACAACCTCGTCTCCGTCACGCCGAGTGGGGTCGAGCTCTCTGTGCGAGGTTCGTCCAGCCCCCTGTCGCGCTTTCACAAGGACTTGGCGTGCCAAGTCCAACGCGAGCTCGAAGGTGCGGTGGTCCACATGGCTCGCCACCTTCGCCGTCAGACGGACGCGAAGCGCCTGGTGCTCGCGGGCGGTGTCTTCCTCAATGCGGTCGCCAATCGACGGATTGTGCGGGAGTCGGGCTTCGACGATGTCTACGTTTGCCCGGCAGCCACGGACGATGGCACCGCTATCGGTGCGGCGTATTTCGCTTACCAACACGCTTCTGAACTCGCTCGGAGGAGGGTTACGACTCGTCGACAACGCTGCGTAGGGCTCGGCCCCTCGTACTCGGACGAAGAGGTGGCGACCGCGCTCAACGGTTGGCCCGTCACGGTGGAGACGCTGCGGAGCGTCGAGGACGCGGCCCAGGATGCGGGGCAGCGGATCGCCGGCGGACAGGTGATCGGATGGTTTCAGGGGGGGTCCGAGCTTGGTCCCCGAGCGCTAGGGCACCGGTCGATTCTCGCGGACCCGCAAGACCCCAACATCAAAGATGTGCTCAACACACGCGTCAAGTTTCGCGAGGGCTTCCGGCCGTTCGCCCCCGCGGTTCTCGCGGAGAGGGTTTCCGAGGTCTTCGAGGTTTCCGCTGGGCGCGAGTTTCCGTTCATGCTCGAGGTGGTTCCCGTTCGTGAGGAGTACCGCGCGCGGTTGCCCGGTATTACGCATGTGGATGGGACAGCGCGGGTTCAAACCGTCCGTGCGGAAGACAACCCGAGCTACCGCACGCTCATCGAGACCTACACAGCACTGCGCGGAATCCCGGTCGTCGTGAACACGTCGTTCAACCTGAAGGGGATGCCGATCGTAGAATCTCCGCTCGACGCGTTGCACTGTCTCGCGGCAACCGAGCTGGATGCCGTGGTCCTCGGTCGCCACATCGTACAGCTGCCGGATCGGGGCGACTGGACGCCACGAGCCGATCCGAATCTGAAGATCAATGCGCATGGTCGACTGGGCTACCGCGAGATGGACCTCGTGGTGAGTCTTGGCGGGGAGGTGCTCGATGCGCGGACCTTCGCGCTGCTTCGTGCAATGGACGGTCGTCGCACACTCCGCGAGCTGGCGGACCGCTTCGAAGTCTCGCTTGTCTCGATGCTTCGCTCCGTGCTCGGCTGCATGCGGAAGCAGTGGTGCGGTTGGACGGAGGTCCCCGCGGTCCGAGGAGGGCGTCGCCGATGAAGGACACGTTCGAGCTCAACGCCCCGGACGACCTCAGGAGCGAGGTTCGACCCATCGCAGGGACTCGGTTCCCCCTGTTGGTCGTCGACAACATCTACAAGAGGCCGGAGGCCGTTCGGGAGCTCGCGCTCTCGCTGGACTACGAAGCGCTCGGGCCGAAGAGTCCCGGTGGTCGCGCATCCTGCCCCTCGGACCGAGTCGTTCGAGACCTCGCCGAGGTCATAGAGCATCACGTTGGCGACCTCTACGGCTGGAGTTCGTCGCAGGTCCATCCGGAGGCGCCGGTGAGTTCACGGTTCCATCGAATGCGTTGCAAGGGGGCGACATCTGGCTCTCGAGTGACGATGCCGCACATCGACACGGTCATGCTGGCGGGTGTGGTCTACCTGAACCTCCCAGACCAATGCCGGGGCGGGACCGCCTTCTTCCGACACAGGGGCACCGGAGTCACGCAGTGGCGTGTTCGGACTCGATGGGAGGTTGCGCCGAATGCCGCCAGGGCCGCCGTCGATCTCGGCTTCGACGAGGTCTATCGAGAGGGTCTGCGAGCGGGTCGCTGGCGAAGCTACGACGAGCTCCGCGCGCGCATCTTCGACGCCCCTTCCGGTGAAGAGAACTTCATGAGCGAGGGCGGCCCGCACTGGGAACAGATCGACCGGACCGAGATGCGCTGGAATCGCCTGATCTGCTTCCCCGGGTTCGTCTTTCACACCTCGCTCTACGACCCATCGTGGTTTGGCGATACGCCTCAGAGCGACCGCGTGATCCAGAACCTATTGCTGAACTGGCCTCGGCGGACGCACGCTTCGTCCTCATAGCCGGGACCAGGGAACCCACAGCCGGCGTGTCGCGCACGCGCCGTCCGCGGTCCCGGCGCCCGAGGACCACCGCGGCCGCGGCGAGGGGCACGGAGCGCATGTGCGCCGCCGCTCAGCCGAGCCCGAGAGCCCGTGCTCTGGAACCCCCGCTCTCCAACCTCCGCGATGTTCGGTTTCGCTCGAGGTGGCACGGACCTTGAATCATCACCGAAGCATGGACAACAACGTCTTCTCCGGAAAGTGGAAACAGTTCAAAGGCAACGTGAAGGACAAGTGGGGCAAGCTCACCGACGACGACGTCGAGCGCGTCGAAGGCAAGTGGGAGAACCTCGTTGGCCGGATCCAGGAGCGCTACGGAAAGTCGCGCGACGAAGCCGACAAGGAAGCCCGCGAGTACTTCGACAAAGTGTCGTAGACCTCGGCGGAGATTCGCACGAACCGATTCAACCCCTGTCCGCAGCCGCGGTCCGGGGTTGAGTCGTTCTACGGCCATGGCGTGCGGCAGTGCCGCTCGGCGCCCCCGCGGACCTGCGCCACACGTTGGCCGATCTCAAATACGACATATTGTCGCAAGTTGCGCGATATCGAACGCGGTCGAACGCGGCGCCGTTCGTCACCGCTCGGGCGGCGTCTCGTCCGTCTGTGGCCCCGACCCAGTCGTCTCCGTCGTGTCCCGCTCGAGGATGCGCTCGACGTACACCCTGCGCACCAGCACCATCGCGGCCGCGGCGAGGGGCACGGACACGATCACGCCGATCGGGCCGAACAGCGCCGCCATCAAGACCTCTGCGGCGATCGTGATCACCGGAGGCATGTGGATCGTGTGCTCGCCGACCAGCGGCGTAATGACGAACCCCTCGATCGCCTGCGCGATCGTGTACGCGAGCATCATCCACGCGAACGTCTGCATGCCCGATGTCGCCGACAGCAGCGCGATGGGAATGGCGGCGGCGATCGGCCCGGCGTACGGGATGAAGGTGAAGATGCCGGCGATCAGCGCCAGCACGGCCGGCGCAGGCACGCCGAGGACCCAGCCCGCGACGCCCGTGGCCGCCGCGACGAAGACCATCGACGCGAGCCGACCCACCATGAACAGCTGCAGGGTGCAGCCGAGCTCGTGCAGGACGGACTCCGCATCGTCGCGCACCCTCACCGGAAACAGACGCACGAAGCCGGCGGTATACAGCCGGGGATCGATCGCGAGGTAGATGCCCGCCACGGCGACCACGATGATGCCCACGATGCCGTTGTAGGTCGTCCTCGCGACGCGACGCGCCGACTCGAACTGGTCGCCGTCGCCGAGCCCGTCGCGGACGTTCTGCGCGAGCCAGGCCCCACCGGGAACGTCATCGAGCCAGCGGTCGAGCCGCTGCGCCGCAGGGGGCAGCAGCTCCACGAACTCCTGCGCCTGGGCGCCCACGCGCGGCGCGAGCAGGTACGCCGTGCCCACCAGGGTGGCGATTGCCGCCGCGACGACGAGGCTCAGCGACAGCGTCGAGCCGAGCCCGCAGCGCTTGGCCACCCTGCCGCTGAGGCCACGCAGCATCAGCGCGACCATGGCCGCCGCGAACAGCAGCAGCCACAGGCGCCAGCCGAGCGCGAAGAGGGTGCAGACCAGCAAGATCGCGAGCACCACGGTCGAGACGATGGCGGTGCGCTTGGCCAGCGCTCGGTTTGCGGGCGTCATCGTCTCTTCGACGGTCTGTCGAATCCTGCCCCGCGTGCAACCTGCGATCGAGCCTCGCGGCGCGTCGGGCCCGGTGGCGACGGCTCAGAGCTGCTCGAGCAGCGCGTCGCAGAACGGCTCGAGGTCGTCTGGCGTCCGCGAGGTGATGAGGTTGCGGTCGACCACGACCGGCTCGTCGACCCAATGCGCCCCGGAGTTCTCCAGGTCGGTGCGCACCGAGGGGAAGGACGTCATCGTGCGGCCCGAGGTCGCTCCCGCCTCGATCAGCAGCTGTGGACCGTGGCAGATCGCGGCGATCGGCTTGTCGGTCTTCGCGAACGCGCGAACGAAGTCCACGACGTGTGCGTTGGTGCGAAGGTTGTCCGGCGCGTGTCCCCCGGGGATGAGGAGCGCGTCGTAGGTGTCCGGGGTGGCGCGCGCAGCGGCGACCTCCACGTGTTCTTCGAGCGCGCCTTGTTTGCCCGAAACCCGTGCGCCCGTCTCGGTGCCCAGCAGCGTGACCGTATGTCCGGCCTCCTGCAGCGCGCGGCGGGGGTGCTCGAGCTCGGAGTCTTCGAACCCGGGACCGATGATGGTTGCGATGTTTGCCATGCCGGCGCAGCGCTGCACGGCCCGTTCCAACCGTCGATCAGACCTCGATCTCGCCGCGCAGGTACACCGCAGCCCGCCCGTAGATCTGCACCCGGTCACCCTGCGTCACGCAGCGCAGGTCCCCGCCGCGGGCCGACACCTGCCGCGCGCGCAGGTCCGTCTTGCCCAGGCGTTGCGCCCAGTAGGGCGCCAGCGTGCAGTGGGCGCTGCCCGTGACCGGGTCCTCGTCGATGCCCAGATGCGCCGCGAAGTAGCGCGAGACGAAGTCGCATGCGCCCTCGCCGGGCGCGGTGACGATGAGCCCGTCGGTCTGCAGACCTCGCACGAAGTCCGAGGGGACCTTCGCCGCCCGTACCGCGTCGGCGTCGCGCAGCAGCGCCACACCCTTGCTCGCCTGCACGTAGCCGAGCACCTCTTGCCCCAGCGCCTCCGACAGCCCCGGGGGGGCCGGCGCATCCACGGGCGGCCGGCTGGGGAAGTCGAGCACGAACTGCCCGTGCTCCCGGCCCACCTGCAGCGCCCCGGCCTGACGCGTCTCGAACCGCACCGGCCACGCCTCGTACCCACGCTCGGCGAGCACGCACGCCGTCGCCAAGGTCGCGTGCCCGCACAGCTCCACCTCCACGCTCGGCGTGAACCACCGCAGCGCGAAGCTGCCCGAGCCCGTCGGCACGAAGAACGCCGTCTCCGAGAGATTGTTCTCCGCCGCGATCGCACCCAGCGTCTCGTCGGGCAGCCAGGCCTGCAGCGGCACCACTGCCGCGGGGTTGCCCTCGAACACGCGCGTGGCGAAGGCATCGACGACGTAGAGGGGCAGGCGCATGCCCCATCGTATCGCCTCAGTCGTCGGTGCCCGACTTGAAGTACATGGCCGCCGTGCGCTCCTTTTCGCCGGCCATGTACGTCACCGACTTGCTACGGATGCCCGGCGGGCGCTCGACCGGCACCGAGCCGTGCGGCACCTCGGTGACCACCGACTCCATGTAGTCGGCCCACAGCGGCGTCGCCGTCGTGTAGCTGGCCTCCTCGTCACCCATCGAGCGCTCGTACTGGTCGTCGCCCATCCACGCCGCGGTCACGTAGCGGGACGTGAAGCCCACAAACCACGTGTCGGTGGTGTACGCGTTCTTCGACGCGGTGCCGCTCTTGCCGCCTGCGGGCACGCCGATGCGTTGCGCTCGGCGTCCGATGCCGCTGGTGACCACGTCGCGGAGCATCTGCGCGATGAGGAACGCGGTGCGTCGGTCGATGATCTGCGTGGGAGGATCCAGGCCCAGCCGCGCCATCGCGTCCAGGCGCCCCGCCAGATCCATCGCGCCGTCATGCGGATGGCGGCCGTCGAGGAGCACCGTGCCCCGCTTGTCGGTCACCCGCCGCACGTACACCGGGTCCCACCAAAGACCCTGCCGCGCGTAGATGCCGAACGCGCGGCTCATCTCGTCCATGCGCACGCAGCTGGCCCCCAGGGACAGCGCCTTGTCGGCGATGAGTTCGGTGGAGAATCCCAGCCGTCGCGCCCAGCGGACCACGTCGTCGGCGCCCAGCCGCACGAACAGCCGGATCGACGGGAGGTTAAGCGAGTGGATGAACGCGTTGCGCAGCAGGACCTGGCCCTCGATCGTGCCGTGAATGTTCTGCGGGTTCCACTCTTCGCCGTCGTCGGGCTCGTAGGGCTTGTCCTCGAGCACCGAGCCCATCGTGTACTTCTCGGTGTCGAGCGCGTAGGCGTAGTAGATCGCCTTGAACACGCTGCCGGGCTGGCGGCAGCCTTGAATCGGCCGGTTGAACTGGCTGCGGTCGTAGTCGGCCCCGCCTTGCACCGCCTCGACGTACTGCGTCTGGTGGTCGGCGGTGTACAGCGCTGCCTCGCTGCGGGGCGTCTGTCCGAGCTCGACCTCCACCTTGGGCGACTCGCGGTCGTTGCCCTGCGAGGGCCGCTCTTGGTAGCGCTGCGCCGCGCGGCGCACCCAGATCACGTCGCCGACCTGCAGCGCCCGCCCCACGTCGTCGAGCGTGCGCCCGTTGACCCCGGAGTTGCGGTCGTACTTGGCCGCCCACTTCATGTTGCGAAGGGCCAAGAACGCCTCGGTCGCCCCCACCGTCACGTGGGCGTAGCGGCGGTCGACCTCGGTGACCACGCCGAGGCGAAAGTACGTCTCGTCGGCGAGCGGGGAGGGGCCGTACTCCGCCTTGGCGCGCTCGATGAACACCGGCACGTCCTGCGGGGACAGGGCTGCCACCGGGCCTCGAAATCCCTGCTTCTCGTCGAGCGTGCGGACCGCGCGGTCCACCGCCGCTTCGGCCGCGGCCTGCACCGTGGGCACCAGCGCGGTCTCGATCTGCAGCCCGTCGGTCAGCACCGCCTGCTCGCCCAGGGTCGACTCTGTCCACTGCCGCACGTGCTCGGCGTAGTGCGGCGCCCGGGCCCGGAACACGTCGGGCTTGCTCACCAGCGCGATCGGCTCCTCGTTGGCCGCGTCCCGCTGTGCCGCGTCGATGTAGCCCGCCTCGACCATGTCCTGCAGGACGACCGCGCGCCGCTTCTTGGCCCGCTCGGGGTTGGACACCGGGCTGTAGCGGCTCGGCGCGCGGGCCAGCCCGGCGATCAGGGCGCACTCGGCCAGCGTCAGCTCGTCCAGCTCCTTGCCGAAGTAGCGGCTCGCCGCCGACGCCACGCCGTAGGCTCCATGGCCGTAGAAGATCTTGTTGAGGTAGATCTCGAGGATGTCTTCTTTGGACAGCGTCGACTCCACCCGGACCGAGAGGATCGCCTCGCGGATCTTGCGGGTGAGCGTCTGGTCGTCGGTGAGGAACGACTTGGCGACCTGTTGGGTGATCGTGCTGCCGCCTTGGGCGACCGTGCCCGAGCGGTAGTTCGCCAGCGCCGCCCGGGCCAGCCCGCGGTGGTCGAGGCCCCCGTGCTCGAAGAAGCGGCGGTCCTCGGCGGCGAGCACTGCGTGCACCAGATCCTCGGGCACCTCTTCGTAGCGGGCGTAGGCGCGGTGCTCCCGCGCGAGCTCGGCCAGCATCGCCCCGCCTCGCGCATAGATCCGCGTCACGCCCGGGGCCGCGTCGCTGTAGTCGGCGATGGCCTGCACCGGGGGCAGTCCCGAGGCGAAGTGCCGATAGACCGCCACCCCGACGCCGCCCGCGGCGAGCAGCACGACCACGCCCACGTACGCGGTGAAGCGCAGCAGGTAGCGGAAGAAGCCGGCTTGGCTACGGTTGACGACCCAGACCCGCCCCGCCGGGGGTCGCGGTCCGTTGGGATGCGCATCCGCGGGGACCTTGGGATCGCTTTCCGGCTCGGCATCCGGGTCGGAGGTGCGACCTCCAGACGTATCGAGCCCGAGACCGTCGTCGGCCTCGGGCTCGGGCAGACGTCCGGCGTGTTCGGACGCCCGCGAGGACCCCTTGGGGTCAGCCCGCTTCGGGGTCGGGTTGCTCGGCGCTGCCATCCACGTTGGGGTTTTCGGCGTAGTTCTCGAGCGCCTTGATCGCCGCCTTTTCGGCCTTGCTCATGCCGTCGAGGTGGTCCTTGGCCCGCTTGAGCAGCGCGTTGCGCATGATGAGCGCGTTGCGGTTGGGCTCCATGCCGACGGCGTAGTCGTAGATCGGGCCCCCGGCGCGCAGCAGGGTGACCTGCCCGGGCGCGGTGCCCTTGCCGTAGACCTTGGGGTCGGCGCCCAGGTTCTCCAGGACCGTGTAGCCCACCGCCGCGGCGGCCTTGCCCTCGGGGCAGGGCTTGGCGTCGGCGAGCTTGACCTCGCCGCCCTCGGGGGCCTCTGCGGGCGCACAGACGGCACCCACGGCGGCGACCAGCACCGCGCCCCGGTCGGTGAACTTCACCGCGAACTGGCTGGGACCGCCGCCGCTCTTGAGCGCCTTCTCCTGCGAGGAGAGGAAGGCCGAGAGGTAGCCGAGGTCCTTCTGCAGGCGCGCGGCCTCGTCGTAGAGCTCGAAGGTCCGCTTGACGCCGTTGCTGTGGATCGAGGCGAGCTGCCAGCCAAAGAGCTGGTCGACGTTCACCTTCTTGGCGAACTTCTCTTTGACCAAGGTGTCGATCTCGGCCGCGGTGCCGGCCGGGTCGGTGGCCATCTTCTCTTCCCACCCGCTCATCGCCTTGGAGACTTCGATGCGCGCGTCGGAGATCGACTGGACGGCCTCGGCCATCTGTTTTCCTTTGGTGGCCGCGTTTTCCTTGGTCTCGCCGTTGCGCATGATGTTGGAGACGAAGAAGCCTCCAATGGCGCCCAGGCCGATGCCGAGGATGCCCACGAAGATCGCAAGGCCGGCGTTGCCCTTGGCCGGGACGTCGCCGCCCGCGTCGATCAGGCCTTCGCTGGGATCGAAGCCCCCACCACCTCCGCCGCCTCCGCCGAACGGGTCGTCGGTCGCGGGCGCGGCTGCGGGCGGTGCCGCGGCTGCGGGCGGTGCTGCGGCGTAGTCGGGCTGCGCGGGCGGAGCCGCAGCAGCAGCCGGTGCGGGCGCGGCGGGAGCCGGTGCGGCCGCAGGAGCCGGGGCGGGCTCGGGCGCGGGGGCAGCCGGAGCTGCGGCCGCGGGAGCTGCCTCGGGGGCGGGCGCGGGCTCGGGTGCGGGTGCCGGCGCGGGCTCGGCACCTTTCTTCTTCTTTGCGAGGCGCGCCTTCAGTGCGGCCAGGTCGGTTCCGGGTTTCTTCGGTGTGCTCAAGGCTCGTCCCTCGATCGTTCGCCAAGCGGTGCGCGGGTCGGTCCGTGTGCAGGCCTTCCCAGCGCGGAACAATAGTGACAGGGCAAGAGGTGTGTCAACGCCGCGCCTCGCGCTATCGCGCGCGATGAAAGCGAGGTGATGAGGCTCCCTTGGTCTCCCGTCCGTGAATGCCCAGAGGTTCCCACGGCGCTGCGCCGGTGTACAGCGGCTTGCCGGGGGCCCGGGGCGCGGCACACCCTGGCGGGGGCGTCCGACGGGGCGCCGCAGACCAAAGCCATGTCCGCAGGCCCTCCAACGCGAGATCGTCCGAGCACCGTGGGGGTGTTCGGCGGGAGCTTCGATCCCCCGCACCTCGGGCACGCGCTGCTCGTCGCGCTGCTCCGCGCCCGCGGGGAGGTCGACCGCGTGGTCGTCGCGCCCGTGTTCGATCATCCGCTGGCCAAGGGCACCAAGACCCCCTTCGCCAAGCGGCTCGCCTGGACGCGGGCCGCGATGCGCATGCACGGAGACTTCGTCGAGGTGACGGACCTCGAGCGCTCGCTCGCCGAGGCCGACCCCAGCCGCCCGAGCTACTCGCTGCGGCTCCTCGAGGCGGTGGCGGAGCAGCACCGCGGCGCCCAGGTCCGGCTCGTGATCGGATCGGACATCGTGCGTCGCGCAGAGACGGCGCGTTGGCACAAGTGGGACGAGATCGAGGCGCGCTTCCCTCCGCTGGTCGTGCCGCGGGCCGGCTACGCCGACGCCGTCGATTGCGCCTTGCCCGAGGTGTCGAGCTCCGACGTGCGCGAGGCGGCGGCGCGCGGGGATTGGGACGCGGTGCGGCGCAGGGTGCCCGGCGCGGTGGCCGACCTCATGCAGGTGCCCGACCGCGGCTGCGTCTGGGTCGTGGGGCACGGTCACGTCGCCCGGCACGCGGAGCCCTGGCTGGTCGAGCGCGGCTACGCGGTCTGCCGGGTCTCGGGGCGAGACGTCGTCGCGGGCCGTGCCGCGTGGCCGCAGACCGTCCCCGCCGCGGTCTGGGTGCTCACCTCCGATGGTGCCATCGCCGACGTCGGAGCGCGGCTCGCCGACGCCGACGTGCTGCCCGCGGGTGTTCCCGTGTTTCACGGGGCAGGGGCGCGCTCGGCCGCGGCGCTGCTGGGGACCTTGCGGCCGCGCAACCCGGTGGGAAGCCTGCACCCGATCTGCGCGCTGCGGCGCGAGCGGCCGTGGCCGAGCTTGCTCAGCGAGGCCACGTTCGGCCTCGAGGGCGATCCCGAGGCCGCCCGCTTCCTCGAGGCGTTGGTCTCGCCGCAGCCGTTCTTGCGACTCGGCGGGCTGGGCGAGCGGGGCCGGCTCGCCTACCACGCCGCCTGCGCGCTCGCGGCCAACCACCTCAGCGTGCTCGAGGCGCGTGCGTGCGACGTGCTGCGCCAGCAAGGCCACGATCCCGCGTTCATCGAAGACGCGGTGCGTACGCTGATGCGCAGCGCGATGGACAACCTGCACGACCTGGGCATCCCCGCGGGCATCACCGGCCCCATGTCTCGGGGGGACATCGGCGCAGTGCAGGCGCACCTGGCCGCGCTCGACGAGCCGACGCGCAGCCTCTACGCGCGCCTGTGCGAGGATCTGGGCGCGCTCATCGGAGGGTGAACTTGCCGCGCCCGCGGGTGATCACCGCCTCGCACCCGGCCCGCAGGCGGCCTCGCAGCACCGCGTCGGCGAGCACCGACTCCACCTCCCGGACGAGCAGGTGCCGCAGAGGGCGGGCGCCCAGGGTGGGGTCGCGACCGGCGAGATCGACCAGCGCCGAGACGGCCGCGTCGTCAAGCGCGTAGCGAATGCCGCGCTCCTTGAACAACCGGTCGCTCGAGGCGCGAGCGAGCCGCTTGCAGATCCGGCCCAAGTCCGCCGCCGACAGCGGATGCATCACCAGCGGGGCCTCGATGCGGTTCCAAAGCTCGACCGGGAACGCCGAGCGGGCTGCGTGGAGTGCCTCCGCCTCGTTCAGACGCGGACCCTCGGGCGTCACCTCGAGGTGCGAGCCGCCGAGGTTGCTCGTCATCACGATGACCGCGTGTCGGAAGTCGACCGTGCGGCCCCGGCCGTCGGTCAGCCGCCCCTCGTCGAAGACCTGCAGCAAGAGCTGGTGCACGTCGCGGTGGGCCTTTTCGATCTCGTCGAGCAGCACCACGCAGTGCGGGCGGCGCAGCAGCGGGTCGGTCAGCGCGCCGCCGTGTTCGTGGCCGACGTAGCCCGGAGGGGCTCCCACGACGCGGGCGACCGCGTGGCTCTCGGAGTACTCGGACATGTCCAGCCGGAACAGGGCCGCGTCGTCGTCGAACAGCGCCTGGGCCAGCGCCTTGGCCAGCTCGGTCTTGCCGACGCCGCTGGGACCGAGCAGCAGGGTGCTGAGCACCGGCCGGTTGCCGCCGAACCCTGCCCGGTTGCGGCGGACGAGCTGGGCGAGCGTGGCCGTGGCTTCGGCGTGGCCGACCACCTGATCGGCGAGCCGCTGCTCGAGGTCGAGCACGTCGTGGTCGCCGCGCGCCTCGATGCGGGCGGTCGAGAGCCCGCTGCGCTCCGAGACGATCTGCAGCACGTGCTCGCGTCGAATGGTCGCCTGGGGGCTGCGGCGCGCGCGGGCGCACGCGAGGTCGAGCAGGTCGAGGGCGCGCGCGGGCATGGCCAGCCCCGTCAGATACCGTTCGGCCCAGCGGGTGAGCTCGGCCAGCCGGAGGTCCGGGCCCAGAGGAATGCCGTGGTCCGTCAGCACGGCCCGGCTCCCGGCCTTGACCGCCGCGCTCAGCGGTGCGCCACGCAGCGGCTCGATCGCGATCGCGTCGGCGGTTTGCAGCGCGCCGGGCAGCCAGCTCGCCAGGCGGCCGTGGCCCTCGGGCGAGACGATGGTGAGGATGCGAGCGCCTTGCGTCCACGCGTGGCTCAGGGCGCCGAGAAAGGGTGGGGCGACCTCGGAGGGCACGCGGTCGAGGTCGTCGAACAGCACGACGCCGCCGCGATCGGCCACCGCGCCCAGGTCTTCGGCCAGCGCCGCCTCGCAGTCGTAGGCCGGCGCGAGCAGGTGGAAGACGGGCGCGTCCAGATGCGCGGCGAGGTGCTGACCCAGGAGCGTCCTGCCGCTGCCCGGAGGGCCGACCAACAGCGGTACGCGGCTGCCCCGGCGCCCGAGCGCGTCGAGCAGCTGATCGAGCTCGCGCGCGCGGCCCTCGAGGCCCGGCAGGTGCTGCGGGTCGACGCGGCGCCCGTCGACGTCGTCGCGGACCGGGGCGACCTCGGGGGGCGAAGGATCGGGCTCGGGGAGCGGCCCGGCAGCGGCCCGGGGCTCGGCCGGCGCACGCTCGAGGGTCGAGGCGCGCACGCCCGCGCGGATGATCGGGCGCCGCGTGTTGCGAGAGGGCGCCGGCGCCACGGGCTCGGGGGGCTCGGTCGGCGGGGTGCGAGGCGTGCGACGCGGACGCGTACGGACGTGGTCGCCGCTGGGTCGACGCTCCCGAGCCATGCGGACCGCGCCCGGACGAACCGATTCCGCCTGGCCGCGGGGCGGCGTGACGGCGCGCTGGGTGCTGCGGAGCATGACGATGATCTCCCGGCGCAGCGCTGCGCACTGCAGGCCCACCTGCTCGAGAAGCTGGTAGGCGTGGCACTCCGCCGTCCGGCAGATCGCCAGGAGCTGCTCGAGGTCGCCGGTCCCACCGCCGCGGGCCTCGAGCCGCAGCCGCCAGTCGGCCGATTCGGGGCCCAGCACGCCGTCGAGCTCGCGCCGGCCCGCGAGCAGCTGCCCGGGGCTGACGCCGAACCTCCCCAGCAGCTCGCCGACCGGGTCACGGGTGCCCAGGTCGAGCAGGAGATCGCACGAACTCGACGGCCCAGGCTGGGCCGGAAGGCGGTCCCGGGCGCGGGTTCGCAGGGGCGCATCAGGCTCTTGCAAGCGGGCCATCGTGCACGAACGTACAGATCGGACCTTCAGGCTCCCAAAAACCGGCGAGGACCGCGGGAGGCGCGGCCCGCGGGACACGGCGAGGGGGTCACTCAAGCTCGACCGTGTCCCGCCGATGCACCCCACTGACATGTCTCGGGTCACGCTTTGGAAGTCTCCGCTGGATCGCCGTCCCTCTCGCCGGGTCGGCTGGGTGCTCGGGACCGCGCTGATGCTCGGTGTGTGGTCGGGCACCGCGTCTGCGAGCCCGATGATGGATCTGCAGCTCGAGCTCATCGAGCTGGTCGAGCAGGACGACGAGGCCAGCGCGACCGAGCTCGAGACGCGGGTCGATGACGGCCTCCCGCCCGCCGCGCTGTCGGCCATGCTCGACGCCTGCCGCGAGCATCCTCGGCAGGACCTGCAGCCGCTGATCAAAGACCTGGCCATGCACCGCGCCAGCGCGATCCGTGCCCGCGCGCTGCTGGCTTGGGCTGGGCTGGGCCCCTCGCAGTCCGTCGACGCCATCGCGGCCGCGGCGGACGACGCCGACCCGGGGATTCGCCGCTTGGCCGTCGCGCTCGACCGCCTGCACCCCAGCGATCGCGCCGATGCGGTCGTCTCGGAGCTGCTCGCCCAGGACGAGGCGCTGGCCGAGGAACTCCAAGAGGAGGAGCTCGAGGCGCCGGCGGGCGACGAGGAGTCGGACTCGTGAGCCGCGGGGCGCTGCTGGGGCTGGTCCTCGCGCTGGGTTCGTCCAGCGGCTGCGCGGGGCGAAAGCTCGCCGTGCACGGGGAGCCGGGTGGCAACCTCTTGGCGCTTGCCGCAAAGCAGGGCGAGCGCGCCGACAAGCAGCACAAGGATCGCCCGCTGGTCGTGCTGATCGAGGACGACGGCCTGCGCGCCGTCGACCCGGTGACCGCAACGGATCGCTGGCGCTCCTCGCTGAGGGCTCAAGGCCACCTCGCGGCGAACGACGAGACCGTGTTCGTGCCGCTCTCCGAGCACCGACTCGCGGCGATCGACCGCCTCACGGGGGTCGTGCAGTGGAAGGTGGAGCTGCCCGGGGAGGCGCTCTCGGGTCTGGCGGCCAACGGAGCCACGGTCGTGGCCACCGTGGTCGACCACCGCAAGGGCCGCTCTCGCGCAATCGGACTCTCCGCCCTCGACGGCGCGGTGCGGTGGATGCGACGCACGGACGCCCGCCTCGGATCGCCCGCGGTGGTCGGGTCGGTGGCGCTGGTCCCGATCGGCAACCAAGTCGTCGCGCTGGGGGCTCGCACTGGCTGGGAGCGGGCGCGGCTGGACCTCGGAGGGCCCGCACCGCAGGGCGAGGACATCATCCCGGCGGTCGAACGCGTGGCGCGGCGCGGCGAGGCGCTCTACGCCGGCACCGATCGGCAGTGGGTCGACCTGCGCACGGCCACGTCGGGGCGGCTCGATGCGCTCGAGGAGGTGCAAGGCTACGGTGACGTGTTCGAGGCCAACGAGGGGCTCGACGCGGGGCACGGCGACGCGGAGCGGCTGCACCTGTGGGTCGACCTCTCGCCCACCACGGTGGGGCACCGCGACGCGATCTTCGTGTGCCGCCGCGCGGTGGTGGCCATGCGGGTCGACGCACACGGCACGCCACACAGCGCACAGTGGACGTACATGAGCGATGGGCCCGAGTTCGTCGGCGCCGACGTGCAGGGCGATCGGGTCGTGCTGGTGCGCGAGGACGGCCTGCTGGTGCAGGTGTCCCGCGTCGACGGCTCGGAGCTCGACCGCATCGCCGGCGCGGGCCCAACCCGCGGAGCGCTGATGCTCGACATGCCGCGGCGGTTGGGCGCGCCGAGCCCGGCCACGCCGCAGCGAGAGCTCCGGCTCGCGATGATGCGGGACCTGATCCTCGATCCCGACCCCCGACTGCTGCCCGCGCAGCAGCTCGCCGTCGAGATCCTCTGGCATGACGAGGACGCCTCGGTACGCCACGCGGTCGAGCGGATCGCCCACGGAGACGTGCGGACGGAGACCACCGTCGCCTCGGCCACGCTGCGTGCGCACGCTGCCGAGCGGCTGGCCGAGCCTTGGGGCGCCGCGACGGCCGACCAGGTGGAGGCGCTGCGCGAGGAGCTGCGCGCGCGCCCCTCGTACCTGTCGGACGTGCGCCCGCCCGCGGCCGTGCTGGCGCGAAAGGCCGTCGCCGCGGGGGACGAGGCGATGGTCGGGGACCTGGTGGCGCTGCTCAACCACCCCAGCACCGACGCCTCCGACCTCGACCCGCTGGTGCGAGCGCTGGGGGATCTCGGCACCGCCGAGGCGCTCGAGGGCGTGGCGACGTTCCTGCGCCGTTACCACGCCGACGAGGGGGTCTTGTACGAATCGGCCGCGCTCACCTCGGCGGTGGACGTCTTGGTCGCGCACGCCGAGCAGCAGGCCCTGTTGCAACGGGTCCTGGACGACCCCTTCACCGCGCCGGCGTTGCGTGATTACATCGGGGCGCGCGTGCCCGAAGACGGCACGCCGGTGACCCCCGATGTCCCAGAGCACCCCCCCGAAATCGCGGCTCTATCAACTCCGAGTCTGTGACGGCCCCAGCTGCGGGGTCACGCACGAGAGCGAGGCGCTCGTCGAGATCGCACAGGCGCGCATCGACGCCGACCCCGCGCTGCAGGGCCGGGTCGGCGTGTGCAGCTACACCTGCTTTGGCCGCTGCGAAGACGGCCCCAACCTGTTCGTGCACGAGCTCTCGACCGACGACGAGCGCTACGAGGACCCCGACGACGACGTGCTCGAGGAGCAGCGCGGCTTCTACCCGTCCCTCGACGCCCAGAAGATCGGCCGGATCCTCGACGAGCACTGCAAGACCGGCGAGCCCATCACCGACCTGGTCGACGACTACTGAGCCTCGAGCGCCTGCGCGCCGCGTCCGAGATACGTGGTGAATGAGGCGGGGTCGATGTTCGCCCCGCACACGAGCACGCCCACCTGCTTGCCGGCGAGCCTCTCGCGCAAGGGACCCCACGCGGCTGCGGTCGCGGCCGCGCCGGCGGGTTCGACCGCGAGCTTGACCCCCTCGAACAGCCGCACCATCGCGGCACACAGCGCGTCGTCGTCGACGCGAACCACATCGTCGACGTAGCGCTGGCACAGCTCGAACGAGTAGGGCGCCGCATGCGGGGCGCCCAGCGAGTCGGCGATCGTCTGCACGCGCTCGATCGAGACCGGCGCGCCCGCGGCCAGGCTGCGGGTCATCGAGTCGGCGCCGACCGGCTCGACGCCGTACACGGCGCAGCGCGGGTTGGCTTGCTTGACCGCCGCGGCGATGCCCGCACACAGGCCGCCGCCGCCGATCGGGACGATGACCGCGTCGAGCTCGGGCCTGGCCTGCACCCACTCGAGGCCCACGGTGGCGGTGCCCAGGGCCGTGGTCGGGCCCTCGAAGGGGTGGATGAAGGTGCGGCCTTCGTCGGCCACGATCGCCTCGACGGTCTCGAACGCCTGGTGCACGTCGTCGACCAGGACGACCTCGGCGCCGAGGCGCTCGCACTTGGCCACGCGGGCGGGGTTGGCCGAGCGGGGCATCACCACCTTGGCGTGGGTGCCCAGCGTGTGGGCGGTGAAGGCCACGGCCGCCGCGTGGTTGCCCGCCGAGACCGCGGTCAGTCCGCGGCTGCGCGCCTGCTCCGAGAGGTCCCAGGCGCACAGCAGGGCGCCTCGCGGCTTGAAGCTGCCGGTGTGTTGCCATGCCTCGAGCTTGAGGTGGAGCGCGGTGCCGGCGTCGAACGCCGCGCGGGTGTCCGGGTCGTCCCACGTCCACACCGGGGTCTGGCGAACGGCGTCGCCCAGCCTCGCGCGGGCGGCCCGAATCCGGTCCAACGTTGGGGCCTGGGCGGTCACTGCGAATCTTGTACCCTCGCGTCCGTGAGGTTGCACGCCCCCGCCGCTGAACGGAATGCAGGACCCATCGTCGAGATCCTGCGAACGGTCTTGCCCCCCACGGGCCGGATCCTCGAGCTCGCCAGCGGAACCGGGCAGCACTGCGCCGCCTTGGCCTCGGCCCTACCGAACCTGACGTTCCAGCCGTCCGAGCCCGACACATCCAAGCTGAGCAGCATTCGCGCGTGGACGGAGGGGCTGGCCAACGTCCAGGCCCCGATCGCGCTCGACGTGACGGCCTCGTCGTGGCCGGTGGGCGAGGTCGAGGCCATGTTTTGCGCCAACATGATCCACATCGCGCCGAACGAGGCCCTCCACGGGCTCCTCGAGGGCGCAGGCCGGCACCTGGCCCCGGGGGGCGTGCTCGCGATCTACGGCCCCTTCATGCTCGCAGGGCGGCACACGGCTCCGAGCAACGAGGCGTTCGATGCCTCGCTGCGCGCCCGCGATGCGCGTTGGGGCGTGCGGGACCTCGAGACTGTCAAAACGACCGCGCTGCCTCACGGGTTGTCGTTCGAGCGCGCCTTCGACATGCCCGCCAACAACCAGATCGTCCTGTTTCGACGCGGAGCAAAAGGCTGACGGGGACTTTTCAAGGAACCGAGCACGTGGCAGAAGCGTTCTCACTCCCTCGGAGACCTCAACATGCGCATCGACCTGAAGAAATTTCTCGCTCTGACCAGCCTCCTCTCCGTCCCCATGATGCCCGGATGTGACGAAGAGGAAGAAGAGACCAGCACCACCGCGGCGGGCACGACCTCGGGCACCACGGACCCGGGCAGCACCGGCGGCTCCGACACCGCCGAGTCGACCACCGACGAGTCCACCAGCGGCGGCTCCACCTCCGAGGGCAGCTTCGGCACCGGATCCACCTCCGAGGGCGGCTTCGAGACCGGCTCCACCTCCGAGGGCGGCTTCGGCACCGGCTCCACCTCCGAGGGCGGCTTCGGCACCAGCACCGGCGGCGGCTCCACCACCACCGGCTGAGGCGCAGCGTCACGCATGTCGTTGGTGCGTCCAACCCCGCCGCCCTTCGAGTGGGCGGACCCGTTCTTCACGTTCGGGGTCACGGGCACCAACGGCAAGACATCGACCGTGCACATGATCGCGGCCGTCATCGCGGCTGCGGGGCACCTGCCCCTTCGGATCAGCACGGTCGATTATCGTTTGGGGGACGTCGATCTCGGGCTCCCGCACACCCGCAAGGGCTTCTTCGACGCCTTCGAAGCCGCCCGCGACGGCGGCTCGTCCTGGGCCAGCGTCGAGGTGACCTCTCGGGCGCTCGCCGACCACTACGCCAAGCGGTGGCGGTTCGACCTGGGCGTCTTCACCAACCTCTCGGCGGACCACCTCTCGACGCACGGCACCTACGAGGCGTATCTCGCCGCCAAGGCGCAGCTGTTCATTCACCTCGCCCCGGGCCGGACGGCGGTGCTCAACGCCGCCGATGAGCACGCCCTGTTCATCGACCAGGCGATCCCGCCCGACGTCCGCCGCTGCTGGTTCGGCTCCCCGACGCGGGGCCCGATCCTGCGCGATGCACAGCTCACGGCGGCGCGCGTCGAGGTGGACGCCACGGGCACGCGGGTGGTGCTGAAGCCCTCGCCGATGGCCGATGCGCTCGGCGGCGTGCTCGAGACGCGGCTCGTTGGCGCGGTCTTTGGCGAGAACGCGCTGGCCGCCGCCGCGGCGGGGCTGAGCGCGGGGTTTCGTCCCGATGCCGTCAAGGCCGGGCTGGCCGCGTGCCCGCCCGTCCCGGGCCGTTTCGAGGTCCTCGGGCACGACCCCGTGGCGATCGTCGACTACGCCCACACGCCCGACGCGCTCGATCGCACGTGCCGCCAAGCGCGGGCGCTGGCCCGCGGACGCCTCATCGTCGTGTTCGGGGCCGGAGGAGGCGCGTCGCCCGACAAACGTGTCCCCATGGGGCAGGCTGTTGGTGCGCATGCAGACGTCGCCTTCGTGACCGACGACAACCCCCGGGACGACGACCCAGCGCAGATCGCCGCCGCCCTGGTGGCCGGGTTGCACGAGACCTCCGCCGAGGTTCACGTGGTGCTCGACCGCGCCGAAGCGATCGAGCGCGCGATGGAGCTGGCTGCGCCGGGCGATGTGGTGGTGGTCGCGGGCAAGGGGCACGAGCAGGGGCAGATCCGAGGCGGCGAGTGCCTGCCGTTCTGCGACCGATCCGAGTTGAGGCGATGGCTGCGAACGTCGTGAACAGCTGGCTGGCCGAGGCACGCGAGGCCCTGCGCCGCCTCGAGGATTCCCTCGCGCAGCGCCACGGGCTTTGCCGCATCGAGGTCTCGCTCGTGCCAACCGAGGGGGCGGTCACCGTGGGCGGCCACGTGCTGGTCGATCGGCTGCGGGCGCCCGTCCTCGCTGCGGTACGGCGCGCCGCCCCGGACGGGTGGACCGTGCTCGACGGGATGGAGGTCGTCCAGGGAGGGCCTTGGTACGCCCTCGAGACGGCCCGCGTCGTGTACGCCTCGGCCAGCGGGGGTGCCGTCGTCACCGTGCTGCACCCCGAGGATGGTCCGGTGGAGCGCCTCGGCGGGGTGGCGGGCGTCTCGCTCGTCCGAGATCGGTGCGGCACCGCGGCGTGGCTGCGCGAGCCGCTGGGCGCGCCCGTGGAGGCTCCCCGGCTGCCGCGACCGAGCTCGCGCGACCCCGCCGCGTTCCTGGACGCCGCGCGCAGCTTCGAGGGTACGGCGTATCGGCTCGGCGGCACCGATCACGACGCCATCGACTGCTCCGGGGTCGTGCAGCGGGCCGCATGGGGGGCGCTGCGCGTCGCGCTGCCGCGAAACACCGGCGACCTGTGGGGGCTGGGTGCGCAGCCCGGCAAGCCGCCCGCCGGACGCGGGCACCTGGTCTTCGTGTGGACGCGCGGCGAGAGCCTGCGGCACGTGGGCATCGTCGGTGAGGACATGGTCGTGCATGCGTCCCTCTCGCGCAGGGCGGTGGTGTCCGATCCCGCGCAGCGCTTCTACGCCCACGCCGCGCGCATCGACCACCTGCCGTTCGAGGCGATCCTCGCGCTGGGCGAACGCGCAGCCGGGAAGCCCAACATCCTCGCAGCCGGGGTCGTGCTGGGTCGCGTCGAGTCGACCGCGTCTGCCACCGTGGCCGACTCAGGCGCCTGAGGCGAAGCGGAACAGCCGCGTGAGCAGGCTCGGGCCGGGCTCGTCGCGGAGGAGGCGGTCGACCTGGCGTCGCACGCGTCCGCAGCACTGGCGCCCGACGCTGGCGTCGAGGACCTCGCCGTCGCGGCAGCACAGCACCGTGGGGGTGCCGTCGGCCTGCGGCGCGGGAAACCCTTGGGCGCCGCGAGGCAACAGCCGCGCGTCGACGTGCGCGAACATCACCTGGTCGGGGTCGTAATCCGCGGCAAGGTCTTCGAGCGAGGCGAGGAGAGCGCCGGTGGCGCGGGTACGGCTGTCGCCGAGCAGGATGACGACGGAGCCGATCCCATCCTCGAGGAGGCCCAAGGCATCATCGGTGGACTGGGGGATGTAGACGCGCGAGGCCGGCACGTGCGGCACACCGTAGCAGTCTGGGCTCAGGACGCCACAACTTCGATCCGCTTGGAGCGTGGGCTCGGCCGCTCGACCACCTCGCCGGCGACGCAGACCCAGCCGGGCTCGGGCGCGACCGCCCGCAGTGCCTCGAGGACCTTGGGACACGCGCGGGGCCCGACGGCGGCGAGCAAGCCACCGGAGGTCTGTGCGTCGGCGAGCAGGAGCTGCGTGTGCGCGTCCTCGCGCAGCGCCTTCGCCCACCGCGTGTGCTTGGCGGCCTCGGCGAGGTTGGTGCGGGTGCCTCCTGGGGCCACACCGGCGGCGACCAACCGCCGCGCGGCGGGCAGGGTCGCAATGGCGCTCGCGTCGATGCGCGCGCCGATCGGACCCTCGAGCATTTCGCGTAGATGTCCTAAGAAACCATAGCCCGTGACATCCGTGCATGCGTGCACGGAGCGGGCGTGGCTGGCCAAGACCTCCCCCGAAGCCTTGTTCAGCGTAGCCATGACGGCGACGGCGTCGCGCACCTCGGCCGGGGTGGCCTCGCCGCGCTTGATGGCGGTGGTGACGATGCCCGACCCCAGCGGCTTGGTCAGGATGAGCTTGTCGCCCGGCTGCGCCCCGACGTTGGTGAACACGCGCTTGGGGTGCACCTCGCCGACGACCGCGAGGCCGTACTTGGGCTCGTTGTCGTCGACGGTGTGACCGCCGAGCAGCACCGCGCCCGATTCCCGCACCACGTCGGCGCCGCCGCGAAGGATGTCGTGCAGCACGGACAAGGGCAGGGTCTTGCCGGGAAAGCCGACCAGGTTCAGGGCGATCAGCGGCTTGGCGCCCATGGCCCACACGTCGGACAGCGCGTTGGCGGCCGCGACCCGGCCATAGTCATAGGGGTCGTCGACGACGGGCGAGAAGAAGTCGGTCGTGCAGACCAAAGCTCGCTTGGCGTCGAGCCGATAGACTCCGGCGTCGTCGTGGGTCTCGGTCCCGACCAAGACGTTGTCGTCGAGCACTTTGGGCAAGCGGCGCAAGACCTGCGCCAGCTCCGGGCTTCGGAGCTTGGACGCTCAACCCGCGGCCTGGGCGTACTCGGTGAGGCGAACGTCGGGGGTCTTCGGGGCGCGAGACGTCGTGCGGCGGGCCATGGAACGCACTCCTAGCACGGCCGCGCATCCCGCCGCGTTGGTCGTGCACGAGACGGGGCCGGTGGGATATCCTCGTGGCGATGGAGCTCGACCAGATGTACGGGTACGTGTTGATGGCCTCGGGGGCGGGGGCCGTGCTCGCGCTGCTGCTCGTGGCCGGCTCGCGCATGCGCGGGAGCGTCGCGTCGGCCGGCGCGGCCCTGCTGACGCTCTCGTCGCTGCTGTACGTGCTCGGGGGCATCGGCGGCGCCGCGGCCCGGATCCGCGGCGCGTCGCAGGCGGACACCGCCCAGGCGAACGTGGCGGCCGGGGACGACGCGAACGTCGCAGCCAAGGACGACGCTCCTGAGCCCGAGCCCGAGGAGCCCGAGCCCGAGGAGCCCGAGCCCGCCAAGGCCGAGCCCGCCCCGGACGCTGAACCCGGAGCGGAGCCGGCCGACGCCGACGCCGACGCCGACGCGGAGCCCGAAGCCGAGGCCGACGAGGGCGAGGACGCGCAAGCCGACGCCGAGCCGGTTGCGGCGCCTGCGAAGCCCAAGAAGAAGAAAAAGAAGAAGAAAAAGAAGAAGGCGCAGCCCTCCGCCGAGCCCGCCTCCGCGGACCCCGAGCCCGCCTCCGCGGACCCCGAGCCCGCCTCCGCGGACCCCGAGCCGAAGCCCGAGCCCGAGGCCGAGCCGAAGCCCGAGCCGAAGCCCGAGCCCGAGCCCGAGCCCAAGCCCGAGCCTGCAGAGGCGAAGAAGCCCGCGCTCATGGACGACTCGCCGCCCAAGGTGCCGGCCGAGTAGCGACCCTCAGGGCGCGTCGGCGAGCTGAGGACGCAACACCTCGAGGCCGCGCTCGAGCACCTCGTCGCGTCCTTCGGCGATCGCGGCCAGCGTCGGCTCGACCGGGACGTCCGGCAGCACGCCCTCGTTGTGAAACGGCGTGCCGTCGTGCCGGGTGACCCGCATGCCGCTGAAGATCACGTAGAAGCCGCCGAGGGTGTCGTGACGGACGATGTCACCGTTGGCGCCGGCGGTCGCTGACCCGACCAGGGTCCCCAGCGCATGCGTCTTGACGTAGGCGAGGATCGACTCCGCGTAGCTGATCGCCGCGGGCGAGACGAGGAAGACGGCCGGGGCCCCGATGTGCGGCTCGGACGGACGGCGGCTCCAGCCGATGTCGGCGAAGCCAATGGGGTCTCCACCCGGTTCGATGAAGCGTGGCACGTGCATCCACTGGGCGTCCTCGGGCGCGCGCATCAGGTGGTCGAGGAGGTCGTCGTTGTGGATCGGGTAGCCGCGGACGTCGAACACGATGCCGCGCGCCGCCACCATCTCCTCGAGCCTCGGCGCGAGGTCCGTCCATGACAGGCGCGTCAGGTCGACGTAGAGCACGCCGTCTTCGAGCTCGCTGAACGCCTCGGGTCGGTCCGGGGGGAGGGGCTCGTGGCGCAGATAGGTCGTCGAGACCGTCCGGGTCGCCCCGGCGCGCTCGAGCGAGAGCTCGACCGCCGCGTCGGCGGGGCCCCGCGCGCCGTCCCAGGTGCAGGCTCGAAACGCGCGCCATCGCTGGGTCCCCGAGAGCCGATCGGCGATTGCGGCGGCGCGCGGGTAGGCCGGTGCGCCGTCGATGTGGGTCAGCACGTCGCCGCGCTCGACCTCGGGCAGCGCGGAGGCGGTCACCACCACGGCGTCACCGATGCACGTGGTCCGCACACCCAGCCACCCAAACCCGCGTCGACCGTCGCGTTCCACCCTCGCGTGGCCGTCGTGCAGGGCGCGGGTGAGCGTGCGGATCGAGTCGATCATGTCGGCCTCGCTCGCGTCGTCCGCGGTGTCGCGCAGCGCTTGGCGCAGCACCTCCTCCCAGGCCACGTCCACATCCTCCTGGTAGGGGTAGAAGTGACGCAGGACGGCCCACACGTCGATGAGCAGGGCCTCTCGCACCACGCGATCGGTGAAGTCGGAGGTGTCGACCTCGGCGGGGTGGGGCGCGGGGGTGGACGCGGCCGCGTCCGGCTCGAGCACGAGGGGCAAGCGGGCGCGCAGCGGCCCGACCAGGTGCGTCTCGTAGGGCCTTTGCGGATCGGGGGCCTCGGCAAAGCGCCGCTTGTAGCGGGTCTGCGGGGTGACGCGGACGCTGGCGTAGGGCGGGCGGAACAGGGAGATCGGCGTGCCTTCGTAGCCTTGATGCTGCCAGTACACCAGCTGCGCGCGGCGGTGGGGTGCGCCGGGCGGAGGCGGCGGAGGATCGGGCTCGACCCACAGCGCGAGCTCGGAGGTGTAGGGCGCGAACGTGCGGCCCAAGACGCGCTCGAGCTCCCCGTACGTGCGCGCGGTCGCGGCCGCCTGGGCGCCGTCGGCCACGACTCGAGCCCACTCGGCCTCGGCCGCGGCCTCGGTGGGGTGAAAGTATCGGACCACCGCGTACAGCCGCGCGAACGCGACGAGTCCGTCTTCGCGGCTGATGCTCGCGCGCTCGGCTTCGGTGGGCGTGTCGCGCACGGGTGCGACGCTCGGTTCGGGCGGCGCGCAGCCCGAACCGAGCAGGGCGAGGGCGAGCGCCCACCGCAGCGCCGCAGGCGGGCTCAGCACGTGCTCCCGAGCAGCAGTTGGGCGACGTAGTACATCGGCAACCCCCACGCCCGGTTGATGAAGCCCGAGGCGACGAAGCGCTCACGGGCCACCGAGAGGTCCGAGAGGTAGAAGGCCACGGCCCCCAAGAGCATGACGGCGGACGCGCCCGCGCTCCAGGCTCCGTACGCCGTCGCGACCATGGCGGTGATGACGAGGATGTAGCCGTCGACCGGACGCTTCATGCCCTCGGGGAGCGTGGGGCGGAGCCAACGACGCACGCGCCACGCGACGACGGTCAAGCCGACCGAAGCCACCGCCACGCGGCTCCACGTCGGGTCCAGACCGACGAACGCGACGATGTAGGCCACGTGCGCGGCGAGGAATGCGACGAGGCCGGCGAGAAACCATGAGGGTCGCTTGCTCATCAAGAACACGTCGCCGAACCACGAGAGCACCAGGCCCGCGAAGATGGCCGTGCCGTAGGGGGACCCCAGCGCGCCGTTGTGCAGCGCCCAGCCGAGGAAGCCGGCGCTGGCCAGCGGCTTGAGCCGGCGGATCCAGGGCGCCGAGTCGGCCCGCTCGGCGAGCAGCAGCGCCGCGAGGGCGGCGAGGGTGAGTCCGAGCCAGATCATGGTGCGGCGTACTCCAACGTCCCGCTGAACCGCCCGGTCTCGCCGAGGTCCCCAGGCTTCGCGCTGAGGATACCTTCGCGAACGCAGCCGAGCAGGTCGGCGGGGAGCTCACCTTCAACCTCGGCGCGCTCGACCAGGCTCCCGATGCCCGCTGCGGCCAGCACGTCGACCGACACGGTGACGGCGAGCGCGGCCGCGCCCGGTCGCGACGCCCGACAGCGCTCGATCACGGGCGCGAGGCCGTCGCGAACGGGCGCGCGTGCGGCCTGCCCCAAGGCGGGGGAGCCTGCCGCGCGCACGGCCTCGCGGATCGCGGCCTTGGTGCCCTGCGCGGGCCGCTGTGCCTCGGCTGTGGGCGTCGGCGTCGGCGAATCGGGGGCACCGGCTTGGTTTCGCGCGACGAGCAACACGACCAGCACGATCGCGGCGAGTGCCGGGAGGATGTACTGCTTGTTTCCCTCCACCCGATGATTGTGCACCGCCACGCGGGGTGCTGGGCAGAAAACCTAACGCGTCGCCTTGGGCCTAGTCGGTCTCGGCTTCGGTGTCGGGCTCGGGCGCGTAGCGGGCCGCAAGCGCGTCGTAGAACGCCCGAATGCCAAAGACCTCTCCGCCAGCGGGGCGCCCAGGGCGGGAGCCGGTGTAGTAGGCCATCGTGTCGACGTGGGACCAGTTGGTGCCCTTGGCGACGAACTCGGAGAGGAACAGCGCAGCCGTGATCGCGCCGCCTTGGCCGACGTTGGCGATGTTGTTGAGGTCGGCGATCGTGCTGTCGAGGTGGCGCCGATAGGGCCGGTGCAGCGGCATGCGCCACAGCGGGTCGTGGGTGCTCAGCCCGCCCTCGAGCACCGCCGCGGCGAACGCGTCATCGGTCGAGAACAACGCCGGCAGCTCGGTGCCCAAGGCCACGCGCGCGGCCCCTGTGAGGGTGGCGAAGTCGATGAGCTGGTCGGGCGACTCCGAGGACGCCTCGGTGAGGCAGTCGGACATGATGAGTCGCCCCTCGGCGTCGGTGTTGCCGATCTCGACCGAGAGGCCCTTGCGGGTGTCGATGACGTCGCCGGGGCGCAGGGCGTTGCCCGACACGGCGTTCTCGACCGCAGGGATGAGGACGCGCAGGCGGACCGGCAGCTCGGACTCCATCACCAGCGATGCCAACGCGAGCGCCGTGGCGGCGCCGCCCATGTCCTTCTTCATGAGCTTCATGCCCGCCGCCGACTTGAGGTCGAGGCCGCCGCTGTCGAAACACACGCCCTTGCCCACTACGGAGAGTTTGGGGGCGTTGGGGTCGCCCCAGGTCAGGTCGAGCAGTCGGGGCGCGCGGGCGGCAGCGCGGCCGACGGCGTGCACGGCCGGATAGCCCTTGTCGAGCAGGGCGTCGCCGACGATGACGGAGGTCTTGGCGCCGCACTGCTTGGCCAGCTGCACGCCCGCGTCGACGAGCTCGGCGGGCCCCATGTCCTCGGCGGGCGTGGTGATGAGGTCGCGGCCGAGCACCGTGGCGCGGAAGAGCCGCTCGACGTGCTCACGGTCGGCCTGCTCGGGCCACACGAGGGTGGGGTGGCGTCGGTTGGACGACTTGTAGCGATCGAAGCGACGGGTCGCGAGCGCCCAGCCGAGCGCGGCGTCTCCGGCCGCGGCGGCCGAGAGGTCACCATCGAGCTGGTAGCGCGCAGCGGGCAGCTTGGCCGCGGCGCTGGCAAACACCCACGGCGTGGGCTCGTCGTAGACGAGCACCGCGCGGGAGAGGGCGCCGTTGCGGTCGGGGATCGTGGACAGCTCGCCCGCCGTGCCTCGCCGCTTGAGGCTCTTGAGCCAGTTCTGGGCGATCTTGGGCTGGCCCTTGAGCCAGCGCTTGTACGCGCGGGTTTGGACGGCGTAGAGGAGAACGGTGCCCTTGGAGGGCCGAGCAGCGAGATGATCCACCATCGCCGCGCACCTTAGCACCCCTGTCCGAAAGGATCAGGCCGGGGGACAGCGGCCGCAGTCTTCGAACTCGACGCCCATGGCACACGTCTCGTCCCAGCCCTCGAGGCAGCAGACGCTGTCGGCCTCGCAGACGCACGCTTCGATCACGTCGTCGTCACAGCCGGGCGTGCCGTTGGCCGCACAGCAGTCGCCGTCTCCGCCCACGCCCTCGCACGTGCCGCAGCCGTAGATCACCACGCCAACCACGCACGCGTCGTCCCACTCGTCGTTGCAGCAGAATGGGTCCTGCTCGCAGACACAGCTGGTGATGGCCTCCTCGTCGCAGCCCGGCGCCTGGGCCTGCGCCTCGCAGCAGGTGCCACCGTCGGGGAGATCTCCTGTCGGGTCGGTCGGGTCGGTCGGGTCGGTCGGGTCTGTCGGGTCTGTCGGGTCTGTCGTCGCGTCGGTGCCGGAGTCGGTGTCGGTGTCGGACGCCGAGTCGGCGTCGGTGTTCGAGTCGGTGTCGGTCTTCGTCCCGGTCGGGTCGGCGGTCGGGTCGGAGTCGGTGAACGTCGGCCGGCTCGAGTCGTCGCTGGGATCGTCGTCGTCGTCGAACGTGTCGGGGAACGTGTCGGGTGGATCAAAGGTGTCCTCGCCGCTGAGCGAGGCGCTGCGGCCCGGCGGAGACGACCCGGCGTCGGCGTCGGTGTCCGTGTCGGTGTCGCCTCCCGAATCGCTGCCGCACCCCACGAGCAGCGCAGCGACGAACACGAACCGAGCACGAAGCAATCCCATCCCCGCATTTCACCAGGAGTCCCCGGCGGGTACAAGCTCAGCCGCTCGACGCGTCCGTAGAGGGCATGCAGGCCCCGCACCCGAACGCTTCGACCTCTTGGACACACTGGAAGTCCCAGGCTTCGACGCAGCACGAGGGGTCCTCGGCGCACACGCACGCCTGCACGTCGGTCTCGACGCAGCCGGGGGCACCGTCGGCGACGCAGCAGCTGTTGGCGCCCGGGCAGATGCCGCAGCCGAAGAGGAAGACGTCCGCGACGCACTGCGCGTCCCAGCTCTCCTCGCAGCAGACCGGGTCGAACTCGCACACGCACGTCTCGATGGCCGGGACGTCGCATCCGGGGGCGTCGGTCTCGTCGCAGCAGCTCTCGGGCTGGCCGCACACGCCGCAGCCGAGCGCCTCGACGGCCGCGACGCACGACGCGTCCCACCCCTGTTCGCAGCAGCGCGGGTCGGTCTCGCACACGCAGGTGCTGAGGATCGGGTTCTCGCAATCGGGGCTGGGATGCGCGGCGCAGCAGTCGTCGTCAGCGTCGCCGCCGTCGTCGTCGAGCACGCCCGTGCCGCCGGCCGGAGGCGTGTCGTCCGTGAAGTCGATGTTGCACGCCGCGGTCGCGGTGCACAGGGCGAACGGAAGGAAGCAGGAGCGAAGCATGCGTGGCGGCTACGCCTCGGGGTAGCGGATCGAGAAGTGTACGTCGCCCATCGCGAACAGGTCGCCAGGCTCGACGTCGATCACGCCGCGCGCGGGGTCTCCGTTGTGTTGCAGCTCGGCGCCGTCGAAGGCCCGCACCTGCACGGGGCGTGGTGCGCCGCTCCAGTCGAGCAGCACGTGGGTGTCGGCGACGCCGGGGCCGAGCACGGTGATGTCCGCGTCGAAGCGGCGGCCCAGCGTGCGGCGGCCCGGGAGCAGCATGTGTTGCTGCGGGGCGCCGTCGCGGCCGACCACGGTGATCGATGCGGCCGCGATGGCTTCGAGGTCGTCGTGGAGGATCTCGGCCACGCGGGAGGCGAAGATGCCTGCGTTCTGGGGGCGGTTGGTGGGCTCGGGATCGAGCGACTCCCGCAGCAGGGTCAGCAGGGATCGGGGGAGGCCCGTGCAGCCCGGATAGCGCTCGATGGGTTGCATGCCGCGGGTCGCGTGCGCGTCGAGCCACGCGACCGGTGAGTCCATCAGCGCCTCGACGACCTCGGAGACTCGATAGTGCTCGAACAAGACGGCGTGCCCCGAGAGCAGCTCGTAGAGGATCGTGGCCAGCGAGTAGATGTCGCTGGCCGGCGTGAGCTCGTCGGTGAGCAGCTGTTCGGGCTGGCAATAGTGCGGCGTGCCGACGACGGTGCGGGCCGCGGTGGCGTTGGTGCCGAAGGCCCACGGGACCCCCCACGCCCGCGCGAGCCCGAAGTCGAGCACCTTGACGGTGCCCTCGGGTGTCATCCAGATGTTCTCGGGCTTGATGTCGCGGTGCACCACGCCCTGCGCGTGGGCTTCGGCCAGACCCATGGCGGCCTGCAGAATGATCTTCAGCGCCTCGCCGGCGCGCATCGGCTCGTCGAAGTGGTGGTACCCGTTGAGCTGAAGCCCCTCGAGGTAGTCCATCAGCACGTAGAAGTGGTCCGAGCCGACGCTGGAGCCGTGCAGGCGGACGACGTGCGGGTTGGTCAGCGAGCGGAGCACCGCGACCTCTCGAATGGCGCGCTTGATGACGTCCTCGGCGAGGCGGGTGTCGGTGGCGAGCTTGAGCGCGAGCGGCCGCTTGTGACCTGGCGCGCGGACCTTGTAGACCCGCGCGAACGCTCCGCTCCCGATTTCCTCCAGGATTTCGAAGTCGCGATATCGGCCGACGATCGGACCGTCCTGTGGGCGGGGCCTCATCCGATTTTGCACCCTAACACGCCGTGGTACTCACGGGGCGTGGCACAGGGGACCGCGCGGACGTGGGCCGGACGGCTCGGCTGGCTCGCCGCCGGCGCGCTCGGACACGCCGCCTTCGGCCTGCTCGGCGGGTCCACCCCGGCCCCGACGCCGCGGCCGCCCGAGGCTCCCCCTGCGGCCCAGGGCAGCGAACCGACATGCCCCCCGAACGTCGAGCCCGCCCGCGCCGAGCCGCCGCCACCGCTGGGCCCCGAGCAGGCCGCGCCCGAGCCCGAGCCTTCCGATCCCTCCGACCCACAGATGGCAGCGAAACCCCGTTCTCGAGCTCGGCCGCCCAAACCCACGCTCGCGCTTCCGCGCATGCCGGGCACCAACCAGCTGCGGGCAGGGACGAAGTGGGACGAGACGCGCGAGGCGTGGGCGCTCACCTTCGCCTACGAGATCCCGGCCGCGCGCGCGCAGGTGTCGACCTTCTACCGCAAGGTGCTCGAAGACGCCGGGCTGCAGGTCAGCAGCAGCGAGGGCGCGCCCGATTCCGAGGGCGCGGTGCCGACCTATCTCAAGGGACGCAGCAGCTCCGAGCACGCGCACATCACCGTGCGCCAATCGGTCGACGAGTTCGAGACGCGCGTGCGAGTGATCTGGCGGTTCTACGCGGGGAGTGAGGAATGACGACCGCCGGGCGGGCGTATCTTCGGGCGGTGCAGGTTCGCTGGGTTGCGATGGGACTGTGGGGGCTGGCCGCGTGCGGGGGACAGGCGGCGACGCCGACGCTCGGGCAGCGCGAGCCCGCGCCCACCCCCGAGGTCTCCGCGTGCCCTCAGGATCCGCTTCGCGGCACCGCGCTGCCGGGCACCGAGCCTCGTCACGAGCGCGCGTCGTTTTGGATCGACCGCATGGAGCCGGGCCAGGCCGACGCCGTGCTCGTGCCGCCGCAGGCCGTGCCCGCCCTCAACGCCACGTTCTCGCAGGTCGTCGGTGCCTGGCGGGACATCGACGCCTCGTCGGTGGGCGACCGCGCGAGCATCGACGCGTCGATCGCCGAGCGCATGGCCTACCTGCAAGGCGAAGTCGCGGCGGGCCGGCTGCTCGAAGACGATGACGGCGCGTTTGCGGCGGCCAAGGCCGTCGTCGAGGCGAGCACCGCGGTCGATCACCAGCGCCTCGTGCTCGCCGAGACACCGCTGGCCTGCGTGCCTCTGCGCGGGGGGCTGTTCAAGCAGCCCAAGGACCCCGACTTCGACCGCAACGCGTGCGCGAGCCTGCATCCGGGCGAGCGCGTGCGCGTGCTGGCGCGGGGCCCCAAGGGCCGCTGGCTGTATGTCCACGCGGGGCACACCGTGGGCTGGGTGCAGGACGCCGAGCTCTCCGCCCGGCTCACCCCGTCTGCAATCGACGCATGGACGCACCCTCAGCGCCTCGTGCCGCTGCGCGACGACGTCACCACCGCCTCGGGCATGCGCCTGCGACTGGGCGTGAGCGTGCCGCTGCTGTCGAGCTCGGAGGAGGGCTACGCGGTGCTGGTCCCCGGGGCGCAGGGCCCCGTCGAGGACACCGTGCGCTCCGGCGCCGCGGTCTCCGAGGGCTTCGCGCCGATGACCCGGCGTGCGGTGTTCGAGACGATCTTCAGCGAGCTGCGCGACCCCTACGGCTGGGGTGGGCGCGCCGGGGAGCGGGACTGCTCACGCCTGCTGCGCGACACGATGGCCACCTTCGGCCTGCAGCTGGCGCGGCACAGCGGCGTGCAGGCCAAGCTCGGGGTGCGCAACGAGGACGTGTCCGAGCTCGAGCCCGAGGCGAAGCGCGCGGCGATCCGTGCGGCGGCGCAGCGCGGCGTGGTGGTGCTCTACATGAAGGGGCACATCATGCTCTACGTCGGATCCGATGGCCCCCATGACTACGCGATCTCGGCGATCAGCGAGTTCCTCACGCCGTGTCCGGGCGGCGCCGACACGACGCACCGCATCGACCAGGTCGCGGTGAGCACGTTGGCGCTGGGCGAGGGCACCGAGCGCACTTCGTTCCTCGAGCGCATCCGGACGCTCGTCGTCTTCGAGCCGCCCACGCCCCAGCCGCTGGCGGACGGCTGATACCCTGCGCGCGATGGCAGCGGAGATCGCCCTGGTGACCACCCGGCGCTACGAGTCGCCGACCGACATCACGCCCTACATCGCCAACATCCTCGAGGAAGACCGGCTCCTCACCGAGGCGCTCGCGCAGCGGGGTCTGCGTGCCCGACGGGTCGACTGGTCCCGCGAGGGCGTCGACTGGGGCGCGTTCGCGGCGATCGTGCTGCGGACCCCGTGGGACTACTTCGACCGATTCGAGGCGTTCTCCGCCTGGCTGGACGCGCGGGCGGATCATCCCCGGCTGATCAACGACCTGGGCACGCTGCGATGGAACATCGACAAGCACTACCTCGCCGACCTCGAGGCGGCGGGCCTGCCGATCGTGCCAACCGTGTTCGTCGAGCGCGGTGAGACGAGGACGCTGGCCGAGGCAATGGATGCGCTGGGGACCGAGGCGGCGGTGTTCAAACCGACGGTCAGCGGCGGCGCCAAGGACACGTATCGCGTCCGGGCCGGCGCCGCGTCGCAGCACGAGGAGCGCTTCGCGGCGTTGACGTCCCAGATGGCGATGATGGTGCAGCCGTTCATGGAGTCGGTGCTCGAGCGGGGCGAGGTCACGGTGGTCGCGATGGGGGGGCAGCCCACCCACGGCCTGGTCAAGCGCGCCAAGGCGGGAGACTTTCGCGTGCAGGACGACCACGGGGGCACGCTGCACGAGCACGATCCGGAGGACGACGAGCTGGCGATCACGACCGCGGCGATGGCCGCACGGGGCCCGGCGCCGGTCTACGGTCGGGTCGACCTGGTGCGCGACGAGCAGGGCGCTGCGCGCATCATGGAGGTCGAGCTCATCGAGCCCGAGCTGTGGCTGCGCATGCACCCGCCCGCGGCGCAGGCGTTCGCGGACGGCATCGCGGCGGCGCTCGATTAGACATACACTTCGGCGCCCGTGTCCGAGCCTCGCAAGAACGTGCGCATCACCGTGTCGTATGACGGTCGAGCCTTCTTCGGCTGGCAGCGTCATCCGGGCAAGCCCACAGTGCAGGGCGCCCTCGAGGAGGCGCTCAGTCGGGTCGTGGACGCTCCAGTCGAGGTCCGCGGGGCGGGGCGCACCGACCGGGGCACGCACGCCAACGGCCAGGTCGCCAGCGCGCGGGTGCCCGCCGAGCTCGACGTGGCCTCCCTGCGCGAGGCCTTGGGCCCGCTGTTGCCTTCGGGGCTGACGGTGTTGGCCGCCGAGCCGGCCCCGCGCAGCTTTCACGCGCGCATGTCGGCGGTGGGCAAGCGCTACCTGTACACGATCTACAACGCCCCGAAGCTCCCGCCCAAGCTCGAGGGCAAGGTCTGGCACGTGCCCGGGGCGCTCGACGTCGCGGCGATGCAGGCTGCCCTGCCGCTGCTGGTCGGGGAGCACGACTTCGCGAGCTTTGCCACCAAGGCCAACCACGCCCGCAAGTCGACGGTGCGCACGGTGTCCTCCTTCTCGCTGACCCACGACGCGCCGCAGATCGTCTTTCGCATCGAGGCCGACGGGTTCCTCTACAAGATGGTCCGCAACCTGGTGCGCGCGATCGTCAAGGTCGGGGAGGGGAGGTTCGACCAGGACCGGCTGCGTGCGATCCTGGCTGCCAAAGACCGCCACGCTGCGCCCGGCACGGCCCCGGCGTCGGGGCTCTGCCTCGACGAGGTGTTCTATCCGGAGGACGGCGATGGCTGAAGACGGCGGGTTCATGCACGTGCGGCACAAACCCGGGACGCCGCTGGATCGTCCACGCGAGCTGGTGGTGGCGTGCGTACCGATGCGCAGCAACGTAAACGTCTCGCAGATCGCACGGACGGCCAGCGCCGTGGGGGCGCAGCGATTGATCCTCACCGGCGCCGCAAAGTTGATCAACAAGATCGCCCGCGACGGGGCGGAGGCGCTGCCGCTGTCGGTCCACCGCACGCTGCCGCCCGTGCTCGCGCGGCTCAAGGCGGACGGCTATCGCTTGGTCGGTCTCGAGCAGACGACGGGCTCGGTCAGCCTCTACACGCACGCCTTCGAGCGCCGTACGGCGCTGGTGGTGGGCAACGAGCGGCTGGGGCTCTCGGACGAGGTGTTGGCGATGCTCGACGACGTGGTGGAGATTCCGGTGTACGGCATGCCCCACAGCTACAACGCCGCGATCGCCACCTCGATCGCGCTGTACGAGTACTGCCGGCAGTTCCCCCGCGGCTGATGCATGTCGGATTGTGTCGGAGTCCGGGAACCTCTGGGGCATCCGGACGCACACCCCTTGCGGAGGTCGAGTGCTGTGGCGCGCTCGGCTTGGACGGAAGGGGTTGCCAAGGATGTGTACGAAATCAACGCGCACATCGGCGCTGGTCATGGTTGCGGGCCTTTGGGTCACGACGCTCGGGTGTGACGACGGGCAGCGGCGCGCGGGCGCGGCGGGTTTGGGCGAGGGGCCCATGGTCGATGAGCCCGAGGACGCGGGCGAGAACGAGGACGAGCCTGGGGCCGACGACACGGGCACGGACGACACCGGGTCCGATGACGACGGCGGCGACGATCTGCCGCCGGACGACTTTCCCGAGCCAGGCCAGCAGGAGCCCGAGGTGCCGTTCGACCTCGACAAGAAGACCGAGGTCTGCGCGCGGGGCAACGGCGATCGGGTGGCGCAGGCTCTGTGCAGCGGGGCCAATTTCACGTCGATGAGCGCGCTGGTCGAGGGGCTCGGATTCCACCAGCCATTCTTCTCGATGACGGCCAACTCGAGCTCGCTCGTGGGTCGCGACGTGTCGGCGCTCAACCCCCGGTTGATCGTCGGGGAGACGATGCAGGGCGCGGTGGGTGACGGCTTCGACCAGCACGGGCAAGGGACGCCCGAGCAGATGATGGCGATGGGCTTCGTTCGCGGCGAGCAGCTCGTCGAGCTCGTCGGCTACGATCCGAACACCGACGCGCTGAACTTCTACCTGCTGATGTTCGAGCAGGCGTGCAACGACACCGACGAAGGCTGTCAGACCTCCGACCTGGTCTCGCCCGCGATCGAGTCGAACTGGAGCCGCTGGACGGTCTACCAGGACACGGATCTGGTCAACACGTCGCTCGACTGCAACGTGTGTCACCAGCCCCTGGGGCCCAACACGCCGAAGGTCCCGCGGCTGCAGGAGATCAGCAACTCGTGGACGCACTGGTTCCCGGTGCGGCCGGCCCAGCAGGGCGGTGGCTGGTCGTCGGGTGGTACGGGCACGACGGGCCTGCCGCCGACGGATCCGGGCAACCACGGTACGCGCTCGAGCGAGGTGCTGTGGACACAGTTCATGGCGATGCACGGGGACGACCCGACGTACGGGGGCGTGCCGCTGACGCAGATCCAAGAGTCGGCGGCGGGCCCGGACATCGAGACGTTCGTGCGCGCGTGGGTCGGGTCTCGCGAAGACATCCCCGACGCGCTGCGGCTGCCGGCCTTCGGCAGCGGTGCGGGCAACGACTTCTTTCTCGACAGCGCCTCGATGGAGCGCGAGGGCGCGGCGTCGTCGTGGGGCACGGAGCAGGCCCGGGTGATCGCGGGTGAGCGGCTTCCGCTGCCCTCGCACCGCATCGACATCACCTCGGATCTGGCTCGCGAAGAGGTCATCGAGACGTACAAGGCGGTGCAGTCGGGGGCGATGCCCGCAAAGGACATGGTCCACCCGTCGGCCGCAATCGCCTACACGGCGATGAGCGAGATGAGCCTGGTGCCCGAGCAAGACGCGACGGCGGAGCAGATCCTCACGCACATGTGCGCCCGATGCCACAACGGCACGCTCGACCCGTCGCTCTCACGAGCCCGCTTCGACGCGACGGCGCTCGGCGAGCTCGACGACCTGCAAAAGGCCGTCATCGCCGATCGGATCCAGCGGCACGATGGGGACAAGTTTCAGATGCCGCCGCGCCGCTCGGGCACCCTCCCGCAGTGGGCCGTGACGCGGGTGCTCGACTACCTCGGCCAGTAGGCGGCACCGGGGGGGGGGGCAGCTCGAGCATGAAGCGTCGCCGACTGTGCTCGAGTTCGTCGTCTCTCGAGAGCGGCAGTATTTCGTCGCAAGGGGAGGGAACCCGAATGCCGGGGAGCGGTGTCGCAAGGAGGCTGCTCGAACGACCCCCCTGCGAGCTGCGACGCATTTGCGAGACGGCAGGCACTCAACCCGCAGTGGTATCGCCTGACGTGCCCGTGACGAACACGCCGCACGACGCACTCTTCAAGTCAGTGTTCCAGAAGCCGGAGCATGCGTCGGCCGAGCTGCGGCACGTGCTACCGGCCGAGCACATCGCGGCGATCGACTGGTCGACACTAAAACTCGAGCCGGGCACCTACGTTGACGAGGCGTTGGCAGACCAGCACAGCGACTTGCTGTTCTCCGCCACGGCGCGTACCTCGGGAGAGCGCGTGTTGGTCTACCTGCTGTTCGAGCACCAGTCGACGGCGGAGCCGAGGATGGCGCTGCGCCTGCTGAGCTACATGGTCAGCATCTGGGAGCGGTTCACGGGCGACGAGGGCAACAAGGCGTCGCCGCTGCCGCTGATCGTTCCCGCGGTGCTCTCCCATGTCGTCGGTGGCTGGAAGGCGGCAACCCGATTCTCGGGGCTGTTTTCGCCGAACCTTGGAGTGCTCGCGGACAGGGTACTGCCGGACTTCTCCTACGTAGTCGACGACCTTCACCGGACGGACGACGCCGATCTCAAGAACCGGGTCGTGGCTGAGCAGGCCCGGCTCGCACTGTGGCTGCTCCGGGACGCACGGGATGGCGCGCTGCTCCTCGAGCGGCTCGTCGACTGGGTCGGCGAGCTCGAGAAGCTGGCCCGCACGCCTGGCGGTGAACGCGCGCTAGGACCCCTCCTGTCCTACGTGGTCCGCGTGTCGTCGGACCTGCAGCTAGAGCAGTTCCGTGCCATTCTCAAGGAGCGAGCACCCGCCGCGGACTCCATCACCATGACGATCGCAGAACAGCTGTTGGCCGAGGGAGAAGCTCGAGGCGTCATCCAGGGGGAACTCCGTCGAGCCGCGACCTCGGTCCTGACGGTGCTCGAAGCGCGAGGGCTAAGCGTGTCCGAAGGCGTTCGCGCGCGGATCGAAGACTGCCAGGATCTCGATGTCCTGCGTGACTGGCTGACGCGTGCGGTCACAGTTGCGTCCGCGGAGCAGATCTTCGAGGGGTGATGCACGCTTCGTCGCCCCCGTGATGTGTTCCTGGGCCTTGGTGCCCTCGGACGCCCGCACATCTCAGCGTCCGGCGTTGAGGGCGTCGACGACGTCGAAGAGGTCGCCCTCCTCGTAGAAGTCGACGGCGACGAAGGTCGGCAGGCGGCCGGTCTGGGCGCGGCAGTCCTCGATCCGCGCGGTGAGGACGTCGGCGGAGTTGGCCAGCGGGGCGGCGGAGCGGTCGGGCAGGTTCGCCTCGGTGCTCAGCCAATGGTTGATCAGAAACAGCGGGTTGCCGGGCTGCCCGCGGTTGAGGTCGCAGCTGAAATCCTCGGGGGCGGTGAACGTGTAGGGGGTGTCGAAGGTCAGATCCCAGACGTGGTGGTACCAGGCCGGCGGTGGGCCCTGGTTCTCGGCGGTGACGACCAAGCGCTGGTCTGCGAGGACCATCTCGCCCAGCGTCGGCCAGGCGCCGCCGTCGTGGGTGTAGGTCAGCTCGACGAGCCCGGCCCGGGCGAAGTCGGCCTCGACCTCGGCCGGCGCGACCGCGTCTTGGTAGATGATCGTGACGACGGCGTCGGGGTTCGAGCGCATGAAGTCGCGCAGCTCGAGCAACACCTCGATGTGCGGCACCGACCCGAGCGCGCACGGCCCGTGGCACAGCACCGTCTCGCCCTGCTCCTCGGTGACGTCGAGCAGCAGCACCCGAATGCCGTCTTGCAGCTGCGTGAGCACCGGGTGCGTCTGGTTGGCGTTGAGCGTCCCGAACCCGCTGCGCGTCGCCGCGACCGAGTTGTGCGTCCCGGCGAAGACCACCTGGTCGTAGGGCCGCTCGCAAAGGGCGGCGGAGCCGTTGCACGTCGGCGCCCCTCCCGTGCTGGAGGATGACGATGACGACGACGCGGTCTCACCGGAGGTCTGTGAAGCGCTGGTCGAGCCGGACGAGGTCCCGACGGCCCCGGTCGACGCTTCGCTGCCCGCCGCGCCCGTGGAGGAGTCTTGCGGGGGCGCAGGGGAGGGGGCGCCGCACGAGAGCGTCAGCGCTGCGGCTGCGACGTGCCACCGGGAGTTGCGGATGCCCATGGGGGAAGCGTAGCGCAGCGGCCGGCCGACCCGGAGAAGCAGAAACCCGCCGGAGGGCGGGTTTCTGGGAGCCGTTGAGCGGACTTGAACCGCTGACCTCAACTCGCCGAACTCCTCGACCGCGCGTGGGCTCATGCCGGCGTGCAGCTCGCCGCGCCTGCCCACGACGAGTTCTTCGAGTCGGGCGAGCTGACGTTGGCGCTCGAATCCTAGGGCGGTGTCTGCAGAATCCGGCTGTGACGACAACGTCTCCGGCTTTGGAGTTCTTGACGCGCACGTCGTGTTGCCCTGGCCGTCCGCCGGCGGGGTAGACGTAAACGGAGGCGTCCAACCCGGCCATCAGCTCGGGGGCGGTTCCCAGAGATGTGATCGTGTCGTCGCGGCCGAAGAGCGGTTAGGCGAGTTCAGCTACGCCCCATCGAAGCGCCCCGTCCGTGCCGCTCGCGGGGTCGGCGTCGAGGTCAAGTCCATCCCGAGCCCTCGAGCGCGGACTCTTCGGGGTTGAAGCTCTCGGAGTATGCGTCCCGGCTCTCGTCCGGGTCGGAGGTGTGAGTACGCTATCCTGCTCCTCCGTGAGAGCCGCCAAGAAGCCGCTCGCCTGTCTCGCGCTGGCAGCGACGACCGTGCTCGGATGCGAAGAGGCCCGTGAACCCGCCATCCGGGGAGTCCCGGTTGCTCACGAAACGAGATACGCGAGGGTCGCGATCAGCGAAGACAACCCTCACCGAATCTGCGGCGGAACCCTCGGGAGCATCGACCGCCACGTCGAGTACGTCGCTAGCCGACTGGACGTAGAGCCGGCGCCCATCGAGGTGTACTGGTACGAGCAGGCCCCAGAGACACTCGAGACCGCCGCATACTTCGACTTCGCGGCAGTCGTAACCGTGAACGACACACTGCTTCACGAGTTGGTACACGCCGTAGCAATCCCGACGATCGGAACGGCCCAGCACTTCCTCACCGAAGATCTTGCGCATGCGTTCGAAGACGACCCTACGCTGCTCGAGGACACTCGCTCCCCTGCTCAGGGCGTCCAGGACGACGTCAGAGGCTCCGGCCATTTCTCTCGGTGGCTGCTCGAGACCAGAGGGGAGGATCGCTACAAGATGTTGTTCGACACCCCGACTCCCACCATCGAGGGGATCCGGGACCGCTTTCGGCGCGCATACGGATCCGAGCTCGAAGAACTCGAAGCTGACTTCTTCGCCGAGGCACCGGCTTGGTACCCGGTGGTCGGCCTCTGCGATGGATTAGAGGAAGTCCATTGGGATCAGGAGCAGGGCAGCCTTTCCTTCCAGACTGTCGCGGACTGCTCGTCGGCGTCGGCATTTGGCCACACGGGGAGCGAGGAAGCACCGTACGTCGAGGCGTTCAACCTCGTTGTTCCCCAGGACTTCATTGGCCGCGATTTCGCGGCTGTGGATGCTGTGGGGTGGATGATCCCGTGCACCATCGGAGAAGGGCCAACGGGCGAGACGATCAGTCCCGTCGAGTCGGAGGCGGTCGACCATTTCGATGGAAGACTCGGGTACGACCTCCAGCGGCCGTTCGTCTACCGCTTCAAGAGCACAGCCTACCGAGTCGAGATTCCGTTCAGGGAGGATGGGGAGGTCGTCTCCTTGGAACTCTCACTCCGGTGACGTCGGAGCGCTGGCGCCCCGAACCGACGCGGCGGGCTCGTACATGCACCCCCGCGCGTGAATCACTCAACTAGTCCAACGAGCGGAAGGCCCGAGCGCGGGCTGAAGCGAGGCGGTGAGCGTGCGGCCTGGCGTACGTTAGGCTCCGTGAAGTTCATCACCAGAAGGCGCAAGTGCTCGCTCAGCTCCGCGTCCGTGCGGGGCACCGCTCGACCACCGCAGACCCCGGAAAAGCAGAAACCCGCCGGAGGGCGGGTTTCTGGGAGCCGTTGAGCGGACTTGAACCGCTGACCTGCTGATTACGAATTATGAGCGGGGAACCGCGAGGTGCCGCGGGTTGGCGCGTAAGGCCCCGAAAACGCGTGATTTATGGGAGTATGTGCGGGCGCCTGCGGAGCGGCGCGGCCACACTGAAGGGTGCACGAAGGGTGCGCGTCTCGAACGCGCATGAAGGAGAGAGGACCCGATGCCGCACCGCCCGAACCGAACCCCGCTGACCCCGAGCATGATCGGGAAGTTGGAGAGCCAGCGCCGGCGCGGCGATGTGACGTGGGACGACCGCATCCCTGGCCTCGGGGTTCGCGTGTACCCGACCGGCAGGAAGTCGTTCATCGTGCGGTACGCGGACCACGTCGGCGACTCCAGGTACAAGTCGCTCGGGGAGTGGTCGGCGCGGCGTTCGGCGGACCCCTCGAAGCTGACGCTGACGGAGGCCCGCGAGAAGGCCGCGACGATGCTGGCGGAGATCCGGGCGGGGATGCCCCAGCCACACGAGCAGGCGGTCGAGAGACGGGCGGCTGGGGTCACCCTGGCGGACGTTTGGGAACGGTTCGTTGCGAGTGAAGAGCACCGACTGCACCCCCGGACGCTGCAGGACTACCGCAACAAGTTCAGCAAGCACCTCGAGCCGCGGCTCGGTCGCCGGCCGATGGCAGAGATCCGCGGCGGTGACGTCATCGACCTGCACGCCCGTCTGAAGTCGACGCCGTTCACAGCCAAGGCCGTGGTCGGGCTGTTGGGCAACCTCTGGTCCTACGCCTCCGACCGTGACGACTGCGGGGTCCCACTGGATCGGGCCAACCCGGCCAAGGCCATCGGGCGACGCCGCCGAACGCCGACTCGACCGCGAGAACGGGTTGCGACCGCCGCCGAGCTGCGGGCCGTTCTGGAGACCGTCGACAAGGCCGAGGCCGAGGGGGTGATTCGCGCCTGCGAAGCTTGCGGGCTGCTGCTGGTTCTCTCCTCGCTCATGCGGCCGGTGGACACGACGAGGTTGCGGTGGTCGTGGATCGACCTCGACACGCGGCTGATCACCATCCCCGCGACGGAGACGAAGGGCGCGAGGATCGCCAAGTCGAGCCGCCCGGAGGTCGCTGCCTTGTCTAGGTCGATGGTGGAGCGCCTGGGCAGGCTCCAACGCGTCTCGGAGTTCGTGGTGTGGTCGACGAACGTGGGGGGCCTGTGTTCGATCTGCGCGGTCCATGGGGGAAGGTGACCAAGTTGGGCGGCCTGCCGTTCGAGGAGGAGCGTCTCCGCCTGTACGACCTGAAAAGCTCCGCGATGACCCTGATGCGTGAGGCGGGTGTGCCCGACGGGCACATCGAGGCAGCGGCGCGGCACCGAGGGCAGGGCGTCACCACGAAGCACTACAGCTTTGCGACCGACACCCAGGCGCTCTCTGCGGTCGACCGGCTCGAGGAGTTGCTCGCCGAGGTCCGGGGTGGGTGATGACGGCATCGACTGGGGCGAGCGCAACGCAGCTGGCGTGGGCGATGCACTCGCAGTGCTGGCCGCCGAGATGGCCACCGCGTGGAAGCTTCCTGAGCATGACGTGCGTGGTGTCTGGCTCGCGCTCTACCGCGCGGCGCTGAACGACGATCATCGGTACCTCCCTCGGCAGCTGCGCAATCCTCAGCGGGATGGTGCGCCCCTCGGCGGTCGCCAGTGGCGGAAGTTCAGGCCGCGCCTCGCGGCGGTGGGTCTGACCGTGAAGGGCGGAGCCCCCTGCGGCGCGCGCGAGCTTCGCGTCCAGGGTGCGGTCGTTGAGATCGTGCTCGATGCTCTCGGGCTGCCCCGCGATGACGATGCAGTCGACGCCATCCTCGGCGCCATCGACCTGCCCGAACACGTTGCCCTCGGGCACGAGGCCGCAGGCGTCGCCGCGGTTATCGCGGCCGAGGGGGCGGCTGCCTTGCCCAGTTGGAGGGCGGTGATGGAGCACATGGGACTCAAGTTCGGTCCACCGACTCGGGAGGGTAGTGTGGCCGTGGTGGGGCCGGGGTTCTCGATGGACCGCCAGGCCTTCGAGAACGCGGTGTCGAACGCAAGGAAGCGGCTCCGGCAGGCGTACCGAATTGCCCGTTAGGGCACCGCTGCGGCTCCTCCCGCACCATGGCGGGCATGGAGGAATCCATGGACTCCGACAACACTGCAGGGGCTCTCAGCGACCCCGATCGCCTGCTCACCATCGACGAGGTGTGCGGCCTCACCGGTATTTCGCGCCGCCGTTTCGAGGAGTACCGCCAGTGGGGCGGCGGCCCTACGTTTCTCCGTTTCGGGCGTCGCACGGTCCGCTACCGCGCCCGTGACGTGCGCGAGTGGATCGACTCGCACGAGGTCGACGCGAAGCAGCACGCGGTCAATGGCTAGCTGAACGCGCAGGGCTCGATGGGATGTGCCGTCCCGATCGAGCCCCTACCGCCGACCCACGGATGCAGCCGTGCCGACGACTCCAACAACATGCCCCGCCGGGGGATCCACCGCAAGGCCAACGCACCGCAGCGACTCACGTGGCCGCGGGTGTGGTGTTGCCGCTCGGGTTGCCGCCGCCGGGATGGACGCGGGGCTCCTCGACGTCGACGAGATCCTCGCTGAGGCTGCCAAAGGGCAGCTCAATATCGACGGCGTCTCCGACGTGCACCGCGACGATCGGCTGGCCATGCGGGGGCTCTGGATCGCTTGGAACGCCTCGACCCTGGACTGGGTCACCTTCCGCCGGAAGAACGTCCAGCGCGCGGTCTGGCGCGCTCGCAAGACCGCGGACCGTCGCGCTAAAGCGCGCTCCCAAGAAATGGCACCGGGCCCTGAATCGGGGGCCCCTATCGTTATAGGCACCATCCCCGCCGTCACGCCCGGCGAGGAGAACTCCATCCCGGCAGACGGCGAGAGCACTCCCGCTGACCTCGACGAGCCCAGCCCGGAACCCAATCGAGCCCCGGCCCCCACGGGCCAGAGCGAGAACGAGACCGCACCCACCTGGTCCCCGGCCCTCACGATCGAAGACCACCTGCGCAACCTCGGGAAGCCTCTCGCCGCCATCCACATCAAAGAGCCGAGCTCCATCGACCCCGACCACATCGACGAGCTTCGCTGGCAGCTGAACCGCCTGCAGATCCCCGCTGTGTTCTTCGCCGAGGACAAGCACGGTGACCATCTCCACGGTCTCGCTCCCCGAGAACATGTTCTCACCGTGGTCGAGCTCTACCTCGCGATCGCCGGCGACCACGGCCGCGGCGAGGACTGGGTCCTCCACTCCGAGTGCGAGGACGACCAGCCCCATGCCGCGGTGCTCACCAAGGACTTCGAGCACTCCTCCCAGCGCCCCATTGAGTTCTTCACGTCCTACTGCCGCAAGGCGGGTGGGGCACCAACCATCGACACCGTCACGGACTGGATCCAATCATGAGCAACCCCCGAACCCTGAACCGAATCGAACGGCAGCTGAACGCCTGCCATACCTACGTGAAGACGAAGCTCACTCTCGCGAAGGCAGACCCTTACGGGCCGCACTGGGAGCTAGACCAGCTTGAGCGGCAGCTCGGCGCCATCTACGACAGCTTCATCGGCGTCCCCGTCAATGCGACCCTTCAGCGGGTGTCGGCGGGCATGCGGCTTCGCGTGTCCCTCCTGTGCGTGCCGTTCGAGGACCTGCAGGGGAACTTGGTCTTCATGGACTCTGGCTGGGCGCGCGGCGTGTACGACGCCGACAAGCTTCGCTCGTCACTCACCGCGGTCCAGCCTGGGCGATGGAGGTGGCCCAAGGAGGAGCTGCGTCGCAGGGTTCAGTTGAGCAAGGTGTGTTCGTACCCGCCCGCCCGCGACGAGCTGGCCGTCTTCAAGACTCAGCAGCTCCTGGAGGCGGCGGCGCAGTGATGCCGAGCGAGACCGTATTCGTTCCTGTCCACGACGTGGACGGCCGCCTGCTGGGGCACGCAGAGCTCGCGCTTGCCCACCGCCTTCTCGAACTCGGGATGCTCGTCCGCTCCTCCGACGGCGATCTCTGCGCCGATGAAGAGCACCTTGAGCTCGTCGAGGATGAGCTTGTCGAGCTGGCGGCCACCGAGACCACGCTCGTCACTGCCGAGCCAGCGGCCACCGAGAACATGTTGCCTGCCGGGGTCGAACTCTCCCGGCGCGCCGAGTTCGACTCCGAGACGGGCGTGGGCGAGTTCGTCGTGCGCGTCGAGGGACTCGACACTGACGCCTACCTGGCGCTCCTCAGGCGGTTTTTCGCGTCGCGGCGTCAGGGCGTGCTGTCGGCCGGCTGAGTGACTGCAATCCTGGTGGACGGAGCGCTTGGCATGGCGGCACTCGACGAGCACGATACGGTGCATGGCGGAGTTGGCCCGAAAGGAACTGCGGACGCTTGAGAAGGTCTTCGAGCTTGGCAACGGGTACGTGAGCGCCGTGTTCGACAGCAACACGGACATGGACGACTTCTTCGTCGACGAGTTCGGGGTCGAGCTCTACGACGGCGAGAAGTATTCCGCCTTCGGCACGTCCAAGGCCAACCGGCTGCGCGCCTACTGGGATCTGCACTCGGATGCAGAGGTCGGCCGCTGCGTCCTCGCGATGCTCAAGCGCCGGGCTGAGCGGTCGGTCGGAGAAGACGAGGACAAAGCACTTGTTGAGCAGGCCGAGGCCGTGGCTCGGCGTCTGCTCGGGCCCGGAGGCCCGGCGATCGCGGCCGTGCCGCACCGAGCTATCGATCCACTCAGCCTTCAGTATGTCCAAGAGCACGACGAGAAATGTCGGAGGAAGATCGAGCTCGGCGACTACGACGGTGCGATCACCAATGCCCGGTCGATGGTCGAGACGGTCCTGCTGGCGCTCGACAAGGAGCTGTCCGGCAAGGAGACCCCATCCGACGGCAAGCTCAACCGGCTCTACGGAAGGGTGCGGAGCGAGCTCAACTTGAACGCGGGGCAGCCGGACCTGGACGGTCCACTGAGGGAGATCCTCTCGGGGTTGAACAGCATCGTGAACGGCCTTGGAACCCTCCGAAACCGCTCTGGGGATGCTCACGGGAAGCTACGACGCGCGCACGAACACCATGCCCGGCTTGCGGTGCACGCCGCCGTCACGCTCACCGACTTCCTGCTGTCGACCTACCAGTACCAGCGGTCGAAGGGCAGCTGAGGACAACGACAGTTCACATCGACCCAGGATCCCGCACTGCCGGCCCGCCGACCACACGCGTCCCGAAGTGGGCGCGATCAGAGGCACCGGCTGACATACGATACCGGCCATGCCAGGTCCAAAATTCCGAGTTCGAGACTGCGACCCCACGACGAACGACTGGGCGGGGGATGAGTTTAGCCACCACTACATCGGGGAGATTCCCCGTATCGGGGAGACGCTTGAGGTTCACGGGAAGAGGGCGCGGGTCGTCCGAGTCGAGCATGTTGCCTACCCGTTCAAAGAACAGGCAGTCGCCGAAAGCAGATTCGCCTCACGCGGCGAAGAGGCCCCGTCCAACTGGGACGACTGGGGCTTCACTGATGTCCTTGTCGGTGTAGTCGTCCAGGTAGACGAGGGCGCCTAACTCCTGAAACCCGCGCCGCCGTGAAGAACAGCAAGCGCAAAAAGGCCCGGCGCGCTCAGCAGCGAGCGATGCGCCGGGCAGCGAAACGCAGGCAGAACGCGACGGGGAGAGTCGTGGCACCTATGGTCGAGCAGGCCGTAGGGCAGCCGAAGCCATCCGCCCCCCGGGCCACACCAGACCGGGCCAGTCCCTCGCACCTGGGAGCGACGCTGCTCGCCAACGCCAACGCACTACGTAATCCCTCGTTCCCGGAGCGCCGGACGACCCCGTTCTTGCCACCGATCGTGGAGGTGGTTCGTCAGTGTCTCCAGGCCGTACTGCCGCCCAAGAACGTGCAAGTGCCCTTGATCCTGCCCGACCTGCGCATGTTCGATTCGGTCGCACTATACACAGACTTCTCTGGCGATGGTGACAAGAGCGGCTACTCGACGTACGGGTTCCTGCTCTGCGCGTACCAGCCGCAGCCGTTCGAATCGAGGATGGATGAGATTCGACGACGCTACGGGATCGTCGGTAGAGAGATTTCGTACAAGAACCTGAATCAGCAGGCAGGCATCAGGAGAGCGCTCGGGCCCTACCTGCGCGCGGTCGACAACCTTGTGCCCGGCCTTCTTTGTACGATCTGCGTCCCGGATGAGGTCGAGGGGCTGATCCTCGGGCGGGTGGACGAGGACGACGAGCTGCACCGCGAGCTTGACGGCATGACGCCCGCGAAGCACAAGCTCTGGAAGCGCAAGGTCATGCAGAAAGCTCTGCGGGTGTTTCACGTCGCGTCCTACATGCTGGCCCTGCTTGGGCGCGACCGGCAGAAGGTGTTTTGGATGACCGACCACGACGCGATCATGGCGAACGCTGAGCTGTCCCGGCTGGCTACCGCCGTCTTCTACTCCTTGTTGGAAGACTACTGCTCGTTCGAGTTGGGCAAGTTCGGATGGGCGTTTCCGTTCAAAGATCGGTCCAACATGGTGCACCACGACCTGCTCAGTGCCGTTGACCTCGCTGCAGGGGGAGTCGCGCGCCACGTCGGAGAGCGGGCTGGCGCCGACACCGTTCGCAAAGAGTGCACTGACCTCATTGAAACCTGGTTCGGTACCAGCGGGATCGGGTGCCGCAAGCTCAACATTCTTATCTCGCCCGGCGCCGATCCCACTGAGCTGAGCGCGTCTGTCATGGCGGACACCGACCCGAAGGGTAGGACGCGCGTTCCTCTACACCTGTAGTGCGTCAGCCAGCGCCCCCCTGACCGATCGCGGCACGCCCGTGCATCACACCGCAGCCGCCCAACGCCAGCGACGGAGCGAGGTAGACTACCCACGCGATGCCACAGGAGTTTCTCGCTTTCTCGTCCATCCGCGTCGGCGATGTTCTTGGCCGATTCAGCTCGAAGTTTCGCGAGTCGGTCGAGCAGCTGCCGAGGCAGACGCTGCAGTCTAGCAACGAGCATGAACTCGCCCAGGAGGTCGCCAGCCGCCATGAGCTTGTCGTCCCGTTCATCGACTTCGACGACGTTGGAGTCGACTCGGGCATGCGGCAGGTGCTGGGGGAACACATGGGCGCCATCTATGCTGCCCAGCACGGCAAACTCTACGAGAAGGAGACCGTGATCTTCCGGCTGTCCTACCGAGGCAAACAGGAGTTCTTCCGCTGCTATGACAGCACGCAAAGCCTTAACCCTGCACGGATCTTCTTCGATGACGGCAAGCTCTGCTTCGAGGTCCTCAGTCTCTCAATGAACAAGGAGGAGATCGTGGGCCAGCGCGACCGTACCCTCGCGTTCTTGAGGCAGTTCCTGTCTCCGGTTGCCTACGCAGTGGAGTCCTGGAACGACGGGCTTGAGCGAAGGGCACTTCAACAGATCCAGGCCAGGAAGAAGGACCTTGAGAGTCGCGACGAGTTCCTCGCAGGACTCGGAACCCCGGTTCAGAAGTCTCGTCCCCCAGAGGCTGTGACGATCACCCCGCCAGTCAGGCGGAAGAAGATCCATGTGGAGCGCCGTTCCACCACGAAGGTTCGACCAGCCGACCCGACGCTGGACGACAAGACCTACCAAGACATCCTCGAGTGCCTTGCCTCATACGCGCGGACGATGGAACAACACGTCGCCACCTACCTGGCGATGGGGGAGGATGACATTCGAGCGAACCTGCTGGGCCTGCTCAAGGCGAGCTTCGACGGCAGCGCCAGCGGCGAGACGTTCAACCGAATCGGGAAGACCGACATTCTGTTGCAGCACGAGGGAAACAACCTCTTCGTGGCGGAGTGCAAGTTCTGGGGCGGCGAGAAGCACTACCATGCCACCCTCGACCAGCTGCTCGGCTACCTGACCTGGCGGGATTCCAAGGCCGCCACGTTGCTGTTCGTTCGAAACAAGAGCATCGAGAACGTGCTCGATGAGATACGCGCCAAGACGAGCGGGCACCCCGCTTTTCGTGAGGACCTGGGCGAGTCGGACGGCATGTTTCACTTCCGGTTCGAGCTACCCCACGCGGCAGGAAGCTTCGTTCGGGTGGCGGTCATGACCTTTCATCTGGCATGACACGGTCGCCTGCCCCCGCTCCCACGGGGCCCGCTCGTGCATGCGCTCCCCAGCGCCAACCACGCGCGACACCAGCCCCAACGCCGTCACCGGCGGCCGTGGGCCGGTTGCGCCGCCACAGCGACCGCGAGATGCGCGTGCACAGTTGCGCGGACTCGACCGCCTGGCGGATTCACCATGCCCGCTACCCGTTGGGTTGTTGGGGCGCCATGCTGAAGGGGTGACCCGACGGAAGCACCATCTAGACCGCGGTGTTGGATACGTCCGCACCTCGACGAGCCGACAAGACCTCAGCCCGGAGGCGCAGCGCCATGCGATCGAGGACTGGGCGGCCCGACACGGCGTCACGATCGTCGCGTGGGGCGAGGACGTGGGGGTCTCGGGGAGCGTTCACCCCCTCGAGCGTGCTGGCTTCGGGCAGGCCCTCCACGAGATGGACCTGCACCGCGCCGGGACCCTCCTCGTGGCTCGTCTGGACCGGCTCACCCGCAGAGCCCTCGACCATGGGGTCATCGAGGCCGACTTCGCCAAGACGAATCGCAGGCTGGTCACTGCCGACGGCGTGGGCAACGGCAGCAGCGCCGAGGCCAAGCTCATCCGCTCCGTGTTGGCCGCCGTGGGTGAGTACGAGCGTCGCCTCATTGCTGCCCGCACCCGAGCTGCACTCGCAGCCAAGCGCCGCCGTCGGGAGCGGACATCGCACTTGCCCCCGCTCGGCTACCGCTTCGACCCGATGGACCCGCAGAAGCTGGCGCCCGATTGGACCGAGCGCGCGAACATCCGACGTGCCGCGGAGCTGAAGCGGGCGGGGCACACCTGGAACGAGGTCGCCGAGGTGATGACCGCCGAGGGCCGGAAGCCGCGGGGGCGAGCGTGGACGGCGAAGCAGCTGTCGCGCTGGATGTCGCGGTGCCCCGACGGCTTCATCGCCGAGACGTAGGGGGTCGGACACGATCGACAAGACCCCTGACGCCTGCGACACGATCGTTTCGGCCGTCCGCTGCTTGCTCGGTGCGGGGTGAGTCGCCGGCGCGTTGTGGTGGCCGCTGGGCGGCCTCTCGGGCAAGCGATCGATTCCGAACCAGATCCTTGGGGACAGGTGCTAGCTCCTTATGTCTCCACTATAAATACCCTAAATCATTCCACTATATCGTTGTTGACCCCGATCCGCGCGGCTACAATTGAGGCATGTACGCAAGCCACCACCCGCCGCGACCGCGTTCCTGCGATAGTCGCGAATGGGCCGAAGAAGCCCCACAGGGGCTCGGTGGCGGTGTTCTAGGTCTGTGGCGTTGTCTCCTGGCGATTGGGGTTCGGGTGTCGCAGGCCGCCCTTTTTCTCCGCGGAGGCCAGCGATGAACCCAGACGACTACAGCCGCCGGATGCACTGGTACGCACCCTACGGCCTCGCCTCCCGCCTCGGCCGCGAGGCGCGACAGAGAGGCAAGTCGCTGTCGGCGGTCACCCGCGAGGCAGTCGAGCAGTGGCTTGCGCGACGCGAGCAGCCCGACGCCGAGGAGGCATCACCGTGATGACCCCCGAGATTCAGGCACTCCTCGCAGGGGCCAGTTCGCGCGCAGCCGAGTTCGATGCGCTGCAGCTTCGGAAGCGCAGCAACCCTGAGCTGGAAGCCCTGCGCGACGAGCTGTTCCGGCAGTTCGTGGCCGAGGGCTTCCCTGGACGGCCGAGTCCGTTGGTGCACCAGATCGCCGCCGTCGTCGCCGAACTGCACGCGCGTGAGCTGGAGTACCGTCGCGCCCGAGGCCTTCGAGACCCGGAAGCGGTGCAGTAGTGGCCGCCGCCAAGCTCGTTCCCCGGTATCGGCACTGGGCCGACCTTCACCTGCAGGGCCGCGACCAGGCACAGATCGCAGAGGTCGCCGGCGTCAATGCCAGCACCGTCTCCCGCGCCCTTCGTCGCCCCGAGGTTCGGGGATACATCGAGCGGCAGCGGGCGAAGAAGAACAAGTCCACCACTCTCCCAACGCAGCACCAGCGACTGGAGTCTATCGACCTGCAGCTTGAGGCGAAGCGCGCCGCACTGTCCGCGTGGGCCGCCCTTCGCAAGCGCCAGCAGGCTGGAGATGACGTCAGTGTCTCCGACCTTGTCCGCACCGCGGAGGCGTTGCGGAAGTTCGCGGAGTCGGACTCCTCTGCCACCTCGCCTGGCGCCGTCGCGGCCGCTCTCGCCGACAAGAAGACGCTCGCGGCGGTTGTCGAAGCGCTGGACCCGGCGGAGTCGCAACGCGTCTGGGAGGTCCTAGCGGGGCGCGTGGTGCGAGACCTCGGTCTCGAAGACGCTGACACCCGCGCCGGCTTCCAGCACGTCGAGCGCGTGCTCGTCCCCGAGGTGGCCGGCGCGTGGTGCCACCGCTGGCGGCCGGTCATCGCATTGATGAAGCGCGACGCCGCGCGGCTGGAGGCGTGGCACGCCCATCTGGCGGTTGCTCAGCAGCACGGTGACGAGCCCGACGTGGAGTCCGTCGACGCGGTGTACGGCGACGTGACGCCCATCGACGAGTTGATCTCGATGGCCACGGCCATCACCGCCAAGGAGGAGGCTGACAATGCCGCGTAACTTGCCCACCTGGTGCTCGCCCGAGATGCTGCAGGGCCTACCTCTCGACAGCGCAACGCAGCTCGGGAAGGAGCTGCGGGCTGGGACGGCCAAGCTGTCGCCCGCCGCCCTGCGCGAGTTGGCCTCACGGTTCCCTCGGGAGTCTGGATTGGCCGCGCAGGACCGCGAGACCCGCCTTGCGGAACTCGACCAAGCCGAGGCCGAGCTTGCTCGCGCCCAACGAGAACTCGACCTGAAGCGTGCCGCGCTGCTGTCCGACCAGGAGAATGACCAATGAGCCACGATCATCAAGACCCTCACGTGAAGGCTCGTGCTGCGCGAGCAGACCGTCTCGCGATGCTCGAAGACGCCGAGTCCGAAGCCGTGCGCGAGCTGGAGCGCATTCGCAGCGCCAAGGCTGCCGTCCAGACCGAGCGCGACGCGGAGAACGAACTACGCGCTGAGGCTGCGGCGATGGCCGAGCGCCAGGGCATTTCCCAAGACCGTGCTCTCCGCCGCCTTCGCGACGAAGACCGCGCTGGCGGCCGTGGCGATGGCCCGGTCGACGTCAGCAAGATGTCGCGGGCTGCCTACCTCGAGCACCGCGGGAAGGTGCACGGATTCTAGATGGCCGACCGCAAGAAGATCGCGAAGGCCATCGACGCCCAGAACGCCGACTTCCTGCGCTCGCTGACCGAGACGCGGTTGATCCAGCAGCTGGATCAGTTCATCGCCGATGGCGATGCTCGTGGGCTTCGTGTCGTCGCGAGCGACCTGCGCAATCAGCTGGGCCGCCACAGCAGCACCCGCGACGAAGACCAGCGCGGCCTCCTCGGGCTCGCACGCCAGCTTGCCCTGAAGGGCGCCGCGACCACCAGTCTCGGGCTCCAACTGCGCGAGAACTGCCTTGATTTGCTCGCCCGCCACCCGCGGCTTCGCCGCTGAAAGACCGTTATGCCCAAGTCCAACCCCACCCCTGGAAGCCGCACCTCCACCGGCGAGAAGCCGCCGGTTCCCGTCACCCCGAAGCCCGGCCACAGCCAGATCCGCCCGACGCGCTTGCAGCCCGAGGACGGAGTGCCTGCGCCCAAGCACGACCGCAGCAGCTTCAAGCCCGCGAAGTCCTCGGAGTAGGCCCTCACCGTGACCCCGCTGGCCCTCGCTGCACGCAACGCCATTGAGCAGGCACGCGCCTGCCCGAAGGCTTTCGTGCGCCTGCTGGGGTTCAGTTGCGAGGGGTTCCACGCCGAACTCCAGGACCTCTGGACCGAGCACGACCGCAGCGTCGTCTACGCGAGCGTTTCGGCGGGCAAGTCGGTGCAAGGCGCCTTGCGGCTGCTGTGGGACCTCGGCCGCAACCCCAACGCCACGATCGCCTTCATCAGCGCGACCGAGCGCTTGGGTAACAACGTCGCGTCGACACTGCGCACGTACATCAAGGACGACCTCCGCGTGCGGCGGGTGTTCCCGCACCTCCGCATGAGCACGTCCCAGGCCCTCGACACCATCGACAGCTTCCGGGTCGAGCGCACCGACCGTGGCCCCGATCCGACGTTCAAGGTCTTCGGCGTCGGCGCAGGTGAGATCCAGGGCGCACGGCTCACCCACGTCATCGCGGACGACATAGCGACGTTTGCCAACTCGCTGACGGAGACCTCCAGGAGGAAGATCATCAGCTGGTTCCAGTCGGCGGTCCTCACCCGTGCGGCCGTGGAAGGCCTGCAGGTGCGCGTGCTCTCGAACCCACACCACCAGGACGCGCTGCCCGAGGTCTTCGGCAAGATGCCCGGCTGGGCCCTGCTTCGCCGCGGCGCCGAAGATGGTGGCCGCATGCTCGTCCCCGAGCTGATGTCCAAGACCCAGCTGGCCCGCAAGCGGGCCGAGCTGGGCCCCTTCGCTTCGGCCATGGTGGACGCGCAGACGCCCCGGGCCGGCGCCTCCATGTTCACCGACGAAGGGATCGAGCGCTCGCTCCGTGCGGGTGATGGCCTGTCTCTGGTGACATCGTTCCCGCCTGGCGCCGCTCAGGTCTACTCGGGCGTCGACATCGGCGGGGGCGTGGGCCGAGACCGCTCCGCGATCACCACCATCGCCATCTTGGCGGACGGTGCCCGCCGCGTCCTCGACGTGCGCAGTGGTGACTGGAGCGGCACCGTGCTGGTGGAGCAGATGCGAGCCGTTCACCGGGCCTTCGGTGGCGTGATGGGCGTGGAGAGCAACGCGGTGCAGGGCCTGCTGGCAGACCTCGCCAGCGACGTGCCCACCCAGAAGATCGTCACCGATGCCCACCTCAAGCGCTTCGGCATGATGGCCTTCGCCCACGAAGTGGAGAGCGGCCAGTGGCTCATGCCGAGCCACGGCGGCGAGCCCGCGCACGCGCAGGTGGCCGAGCTGATCGCCGGGATGAAGGCCTACAGCCCCACGTCCCACGCGTCCGATGTGCTGATGAGCGCCTTGATCGCCCGCGAAGTGGCAGCCCGGGCATTCGACGTCCTCGCCGACTACGAAGGCGCCGAGCAGGCGGCCGACGACTTGCTCGCGCAGTACGGCGTCTACGGTGACCCCGCCGAACGTCGCTGCAACCGCGGTGAGGTCGGTTTCCACGCGGTCAACGTCGACGCCTTGAGGGGGTGGTGAGCATGTACTCGGCTGGCCTCCTCCACTGCGGCCGCTGCATGCGGACCACAGAATTCTACGTCGAAGCGATGGCTCGCCCCGGGTTGTATCCGGACGCGTTCTGCTGCGCCTGCGACTTCTGCTACGCCGAGGGCGTCGTCCCCGACGAACGCCGCGCCCAGGCGATCGAGGACCTGCGGCGCGAGCAGATCGAGCACTCCGACGTCTCGGTGAAGCTGCGCCTCCTCAGTCGCAGTCGACGTGGGCTGTGAACGCGGACATTGAACGGCTGTCCGCGCGGGTCGTGTTGCGTCGCTGAGTTTCCTCCCAGGCCTGCACCACCGCGGCTTCCAGAGTCTCGCCATGCTCACGCCAGTAGGCGACGCGCCCTTCGAAGTACTCCGCCTCGCCCACGGCCTGCATCTCCGCTTTCCGGGCCTCGAATGCCACCTCCGCGTCCCTCGCGACCTCCGCCTGGAGCTCGGCTCTCGCCTTGCGATACTCGACACACTGCGGTGACTGCGACACCGGCTTCTGATCGGGATTTCGCCCCTGCGACAGAGCCTGCTGGCGCCGAAGTTGCTCCGCTTCGTGTTCCTCCTGCTGCTCCGGGGTCATGGTGCACTCGGCATCGACGCCGGGTTCGCACGCAGGCAGAGCCGCGTTGATGGCCGCCATCTCCTCGCTGCGGCAAGCGTCGATCAGCCTCTGGTTCTGGGCCCGCGTGTGTAGTCCCTGGTTGGCCGACGCACACGGATTGGCCAGCTCAGACGCAGTCACACACGCCGCGAGGCTTGCGAATAGCAGCAAGACGGTGGGCAGCAGGTGCTTCATCGGCGACAAGCATTGCGGCACGTGTGCCGTGGTCGCAAGGGCGCCAGCCGCAGACGCTGCGAGCGTGGCCGAGGACGACACCGAACCTGCGCGCGAAGGTTATGCGCCGTCGCAGGGAGCGGGAGACGGATCCTGGGTACCAGAAGTTCCTTGCCGTGCTGGCCGAGAGCGTGCGTGAGGCGCGAGAGGCCCACGGGCTGTCTCAAGAGGCCTTGGCGGAGAAGGCAGGGGTCGACATGCAGACCGTGCAGCGGCTCGAAGCATGCAGCTCCGGGCGACGGCGCAGACCCTCTACTTCATCGCGCAGGCCTTTCGCGTCGAGCCGGCGGAGCTACTTCGCGCCGGCCCGGCGACCTGGGGCCAGAGGCCGCACTGCGCGTTAGCCCCGACTGATAGAACGGGGCTGTGACGGCGAGAGACGAACTCATCTACGGGAGTCCCGTGCTTGCAACGTTCCTGGCACGCTGGGAGGCGGCCGCGTCTGCGTGTGCGCGCTTCGAGTTCGGCATCCGAATCCAGGTCGGCGTGGCGCACCCACGAGAAAGCGTCCGGGGGAACCTGTCATCGCTGATTCCTCTGACGAGTTGTACCGAGCCCGAGCAGGCTCGCCTGACGCTGTGCACTCGCGCGAGGAACAAGCTCCTTCACTGCGAACTCGACAAGCTCTTGGAGGTCCTCCAGGAGGCGGACCCAACGTTCACGCCCCCGCGGCTCACCAAGAGGGTCGCCATCGGTGACGGCAAGATTGGCGACGCGCTCACCTCGGATCCGGTTGACGTGCAGGATACGGTTTCGCGTGATGAGGGGTTCTTCGGCTGGCTACTCGAGGCGGCTCAGACGGGCATGTTCGAACGCACCGTCGAGCTTCTCGATGAGGGGCTGTCGATCGCCAATGCTCGTCACACGGCGGCGCAGTCACCCGCACCCTAAATGGGGTCGCGGTTGATGCGCATCGCCCCGAGAATCTTCGGCGCGTCCGTCTGAGATCTGCCGCGACGGCGCGCCCCGAAATGACGAGCGCCCACCGGTGTCGAGAACACTCAGCGGGCGCCGAAGGGTGCGCCAAGGGTGCGCACAGATAAGAAGCTAAGATTTTGGAGCCGTTGAGCGGACTTGAACCGCTGACCTGCTGATTACGAATCAGCTGCTCTACCAGCTGAGCTACAACGGCGGGTGGCGAGCGTTCTACGACCGACGTTGCAGCGCGTCAAGCCAGAAGTCGGGAGAATCGCCTCAGGGCTTCCACAGGACGCCGCGGGCGCTGGGGTCGAGGTCGGGGGTCGCTGCGGGGTCGCCCGTCAGCCGCAGGAGGACGCGGCCGCGTAGCGCCTCTTCGGGCAGCCAGCCCAGCGCGCGGGAGTCGCAGCACTCGCCGCCGTCGCGGTTGTCGGCGACGACGAGGTAGCCCGGCGCGTCCATCTCGACCGGGCCGAAGTCGGCCGGTGGGAGATCGAGCCCCGGCCAGGTCGGGGGCGTGTCGGCCGTGCGCACGAGCACCGGGTAGCGGCGGGCGTCGCTGGTCTCGTACGCCAGGGTGCGCAAGGCAGGGTCGCCCTCTTCGAGCCGGATGCGGATCGGATCGGCGAGCTTCGTGGGGACCGGCTCGCCGTTGATCGACAGCCCGAGCGCCCCGGCGGGACCGTGAAAGGTGACGGTGTCCCCGGGCACCGCGAGGACTCGGCCCAGTCGCAGCGGTCCACGGTCGACCTTGACGATCCCGTCGCTGCGCGACTGCACCTTCTGCCAGTTCGCGTCGAGCTCCTCGCGGTCGACCATCGACGTGGGGATGCCGGTGTTGCGCAGCGTCCCTCGAGGCTCTTGCCGCGCGTCGGGGTGCCCGGCTTCGGCTTGCACCCCGTGGGGATCGACTTCGTCGAGGTCGTCCTCCCAGCGGCCCGGGCGAGCCATGCCCGGGTCGTACAGCACGATGTCGCCGCGTTCGAGGCTCCACGGATCGCGGGTGATCACCACGTGGTCGCTGTCGACCAGCGTGGGGGCCATGCCGTCGCCGTGCACCTGCACGACGGTCGCAAAGCTCATCCGCACCATGACCAGCGCCGCGCCGCCGACCAGCGTCAACCACGCGATCCGGCTGGACCACGACCGACCCGGCGGTGGCGGGGGCGGCTCATCCTCTCGTCTGCGGCGGAACATCGGGGCGGAGCGTCAGCGCACGGGCGAACGCTCGCACAGTGTGGGCGAGGGCCTCCGCAGAACCCAAGAAACTGGAGATCGCGGCCAGCCCATACGCGCCCGCGGCGACGCACGCGGCCGCGTTGTCGGGCTCGACGCCGCCGAGCGCGAACACCCGGCCCCACCGCGCCCAGGCGCCCAGCGCCGCCACCCCGGCCGCCTGCTTGCGCCACGCGCTCGCCGTGCGCGGGGCGAAGACCGGCGCGAACACCAGGTAGTCCGCCGCCACGGCTCGTGGCTCGCCGTGCACCGACGCCCCCACGATTGCCTCGGGCCACGCTGCGCGGGCGCGCAGCAGCGCCTCCTCGCTCGGATCGCCCTTGAGCTGAAGCCCGCAGAGGCCCGCGTCTGCAGCGGGGCCGACCACGCGGTCGAGCTCGGCTGCGGCGCACGAGAGCAGCACCGGCAGCCCGGCGTCCACCGCAGCTCGGCGCAGCGTCTCCAGACGGCCTCGCGGCTCGAGCGGATCGCCGGCCGGCTCGCGCAGCAGCACCGCGAGATCGATCCCGTGCTCCAACGCCACGTCGACCACGGTGCGAGGCACCGGGCCCATCGGCGGCGTGATCACCAGCAGCCGCGGGATCACTCGATCAGGCCGGCGGTCGGGCTCGACGCGTTGGCGTGGGCTCGCATGGGCATGCGTCCCGCCAAGAAGGCCTTGCGACCCGCTTCAATGCCCTGCCGCATCGCGTCGGCCATCAGGACCGGGTGTTTCGCCGCCGCGATCGCGGTGTTCATCAGCACGCCGTCGCAGCCGAGCTCCATGGCCACGGCCGCGTCGCTGGCCGTCCCGACCCCTGCGTCGACGATGACCGGGATCTTCGACTGCTCGAGGATCAGCCGCAGGTTGTGCGGGTTGCGAATGCCCATCCCGCTGCCGATCGGCGCAGCCAGGGGCATCACCGCAGCGCACCCCATGTCCTCGAGCTTGCGGCAGACGATCGGGTCGTCCGAGACGTAGGGCAGCACGGTGAAGCCGTCGTCGATCAGCTGCCGCGCGGCGCGAAGCGTCTGCTCGTTGTCCGGCAGCAGCGTGCGGGGGTCGCCGATCACCTCGAGCTTCACGAGGTCGGCGATGCCGAGCTCCCGCGCCAAGCGGAGCGTGCGGACGGCCTCGTCGGCGCTGTAGCAGCCGGCCGTGTTGGGCAGCAGCGTGTACTTGTCGCGGTCGATCCAGCTCAGGAGGTTGTCCTTGGCCTTGAGGTCGACCCGACGCAGCGCGACCGTGACGATCTCCGCACCCGAGGCCTCGAGCGCGGCGGTCGTCTCCTGCGCGTCCTTGTACTTGCCGGTGCCCACCAGGAGGCGGGAGCGAAGCGTGCGACCCGCGAGGGTCCAGGTGTCTTGTGTGGGCGATGCTTGGGTCACGGTCAGCCTCCTCCGACGAATGTGACGATCTCCAGCCGGTCCCCAGGGGTCAGGGGCGTCTGCGCGTGCGCGGCTCGAGGAACGATCTCTCGGTTGCGTTCCACCGCCACCTGCTGGGCGTCGAGACCGAGGGCGCGCAGCAGGTCGGCGACGCTGCTGCCGTCCTCGATCGCGTGCGGCTCGCCATTGACGATGACGTCTTGCACCATCGCGAGATACCAACGCCGGGGGCCCACGTCACGCGCGCGGACGGCGGCCGACTGCGCTTCGGCCGGGGCGTTGAGGCTTTGTGCCACGGTGCAACGTGGTGCCTTTCCACCACTGTATGATTTCTGCAACAGCATGGGCTGCTAGAGGAAAAACACGCACTTGTTCGATCGTCATTGATTCCAGTGGGTTAGCGAATGGGTGCGGGCTGTGCGGTCTGGCACGGTCCTCGCTTATGGGTCTCGACATGCGCTCCCCCGCCCAGTCTCGCCGCCCCGCCATTCCCCTCGAGCGACTGCCCGTCCCCGAAGTGATCGCCGTGGTCGAGCCGTTCACGGTGGCGCGCCCTGAGGAGGTGGAGGCTCTCGCCGCGGCGTCGTCTCGCCTGCGCAAGACCTCCGGCACCGTGCTCGTCGAGGAGGGCGCGGCACCCGAGGGCGTATTCGTCGTGCTGCGGGGTCGGGTCAACCTCGTGCGCCAGGGCGCGGGGCGAGATCTCATCTTGAGCAGCCTCGGACCTGGCGACGTCATCGGAGAAGGCTGCGCGTTCGATGACACCCCCATGTCGACCTCGGCCGTCACCGCGACGCCCAGCGAGCTGCTGCACATTCCCGCCGACGTCGTCGCCGCGCACGTCCGCCGGCAGCCCGAGACCCTCGTTCGCCTCATGCGGCTGATGTCCACCAAGCTGCGCGACATCGAGAACGTCGCGAGCAGCCTGGCCCTGCACGACGTCGAAGAGCGCCTGCGCCGTACGCTCGTCCGCCTTGCCCAGCGGCAGGGTCGCCGCGCGCCCCAGAGCAGCGACTGGATCCTCGCGCCGGTGCCCACCCAGTCCGAGCTGGCCCGCATGGTCGGCTCGTGCCGCGAGACCGTCTCACGCACGCTCAGCGCCATGGCCCGCAACGGCCTGGTCAGCTCGAGCGGCCGGCGCATGATCCTCGACGAGCGACTCGTCAGCGGCGGCACCGAAGCCTCGGCCGCGTAGCGATCTCACTGCGCAGCGCAGAAGGCCTCCTCGGAACACCGAGGGGGCCTTCGCACGTTGTGAGCCGCAATGCCCGGGCGTATAAGCGAAGCGATGGGCCGTCCGGCACCGCAGCACCTCGGCACACGCGCCTCCGCGGCGATCGAGGTGCGTCCGACGTACGCCGAGATCGACACCTCGGCGCTGCGGCACAACCTGCAGCAGGTGCAGGCGCACGCCGACCGGGCGCGGGTCCTCGCGGTCGTCAAGGCCGACGGCTATGGCCATGGGGCCGCCGAGGCGTCACGTGTCTTCATCGAGGCGGGCGCCTGGGGCCTGGCGGTGAGCCTGGTCGAGGAGGGCGTACAGCTGCGCGAGCGGGGCATTCACGCCCCGGTCGTCGTGCTCGGCGGCGTGGCCCCCGGTTCGGCCGACGTGCTCGTGCATCGACAGCTCACGCCCGTCATCTGGGAGGTTGCCCAGCTCGAGCGGCTCAGCGAGGCGGTGCGAAGGATCGGCGCCCGTCAGGCGCGCGTGCACGTGAAGATCGACAGCGGCATGACCCGCTTGGGCGTCCTGCCTGGAGACCTGGGCCCGCTGCTCGACTGGTTTGCGCGCGACCGGGGTCGCACCGTGCAGTTCGAAGGCGTCATGACGCACCTCGCCTGCGCCGACGACATGGGCGACGAACTCACCTCCAAGCGCCAGCTGAGCGTCTTCGAGGACTGTCTAGGCACCATCGCGGCCGCCGGGTTCGACCCGCCCTTGCGTCACGCCTGCAACTCCGCCGGCCTGGTCCGCTTTCGCCGGGCGCACTTCGACATGGTGCGCCCGGGCATTGCGCTGTACGGCTCCGCGTCGGCGCCCGACGTCCAGCTGGGCGGGCTCCGCCAGTCGATGAGCATGCGCAGCAGCGTCCTGGCCGTTCGCGAGGTGCCCGAGGGGGTCCGGGTCTCGTATGGGGGGCGCGACCGCTTGCATCGCCCCTCGCGGCTGGCCATCGTTCCGGTGGGCTACGCCGACGGCTACCCCCGCAACATGAGTGGGTCCGCGCAGATGCTCGTCCGCGGCCACCGCTGCCGCGTCGTCGGCAACATCACCATGGACGTCACCATGCTCGACGTCACCGACCTCCCCGGCGTGCGGGCCGGCGAGGCGGTGACCATGCTCGGGGATCAGGGGCTGGGATCGATCGGACTGCACGAGATGGCGGACTGGTCGGGCACGCTCAGCTACGAGGTCACCTGCGGGGTCAGCAAGCGCGTGCCTCGACGCTACGCGTGAGTTCGCCTCCGGCATGAACCCCTTCGCTGCTGGAACAAACGCGTTGAGCCTCCGGTCGAGGGTCCGTGGATTCTAGAAGACTCGCCATGGGCGCCGTGGGGGCCCTGCTGTTGGGCCTGCTGGCGTGGTGGATGCTGGGCGGTGAGTCGGCCGGGCCCGAGCAGGCCCCCGAGCACGGCTCGAGCGTTGTGGTCGAGGACGACCGGGTGTCGCGGAAGATGGCCCTTCGAGCGGACGCGCCAGACATCGACCCGGTGACGCTCGTCGGCGTGGTTCGAGACGAGAAAAAGCGTCCTCTGGCCGGTGCGGTCGTGCTGCTGACGCCCAAGAGCTTCGAGTCGAGCATGGGTCGCGCGGGCGAGCGGCCCCAGCCGGTGCACGTGCGCACGGACGCCGGAGGCGGGTTTTCGATCGCCGACGTTCCGGTCGGGCGGTACACGGTGTCGGCGAGCGCCAAGGGGTACCTCGCGGCCGGCCACCTCGCGGTGCGCGTGCTGCCCGGCGTAGACCCGGCGCCCATCGAGCTGCTTCTGAAAAAGGGCGGACACACGCTCTCTGGCCGCGTCGAGGACATCTCGGGCGGGCCCGTCGAGGCCGCGCTCGTCTCGGTGATCCGACACGATGGCCAGAACCTCCTGCGCCAGAGCTACGCACCGACCGCTGGCATCTCCGACGAGGACGGCGCGTTCGAGATGACGCTGCCCGATGGCACCTACAGCGCCACGGTCACGCACCCGGACTACGTGATGGCGATGAAGACCTTCGAGATCGCCGACGGGCCGCGAGCCGTGGCGTTTCGCGTGACGCCCGGCGCGGTCATCGAGGGCGTGGTCAGGGTGCGCGGCAGCGAGGACGCCGTCGCCGACGCCATCGTCGTCGCAACGGCACCGTCGAAGAACCCCCAGGGCACGCCCTTTTCGATGCGAGGCTTCGGGGAGCACCGCGTCGTGGCCGATGAGAACGGTCGCTTTCGGCTCGCGGGGCTGCCTTCGGGCCTGCTTCAGCTCAACGCCGTCGCCAACGGGCATGCCTCGGCCGAAATGACGGAGGTGTCGGTCGGCATCGCCCAGACGGCGAGCGACGTGGTGGTCTGGGTCGAGCCTGCGTACACGATCAGCGGTTTCGTCGTCCCTCGAGGAAGCGAAGCGGACGAAGGGATCGAAGGGGTCTGGGTCGGTGCGCTCTCACTGCGGCCCCCGGGGTTGTCCGTGGCGCGCCAGCCCAGCGAAGCGGACGGCTTCTTCGAGATCCCTGGCGTGCAGCCAGGAAGCTACATGGTGGCCGCTCTCGGGGAAGACCACCTCCCGAACCTCACCGGCACCTCGGCGACGGTCGAGGACGAGGACGTGTCCGGGGTTCTGGTCGAAATGGCCGCGGGCGTGACGATCCGTGGGCGTATCGATCCGCCTGGTCCCGCCACCGTCTCGCTTCGTGTCAACGGGGAAGGGATGGGCCTCACCGACGTCCTGTCGGGGATCGGCAACGCCCTCGTTCGAACGCGGACCGACGAAGACGGCCGCTTCGAGCTGCGCCCGGTGTCTCCCGGTGAGCTCGAAATCGTGGCGGAGGCCGACGACGGCAGCCGCGGCGCGCTGAAGCTCGAGGTCAGCGACGAAGGCGAAGACGACGTCGTGGTCGACGTGGAGCCCCGCGTGTCCTTCGAGGGCACCGTGGTGACCGCGGGCGGGGAGCCGGTCACCGATGCAAAGGTCGCCGTGACGCGCGTGGACAAGGACCCCGAGCCCATGGCGCTGTCGTTCTCGGTCAACGACAACCCCCTCTTCGGCGATGGTGCGCCCACGGGCGAGGACGGCACGTTCACCGTGCGCGGTCTCGAGCCCGGCGAATACGAAGTCACCGTGCGCGCGGGCAAGGGGCCATCGCTGAAGTTCGGGGACGGGGAGCAGGTGGACGAACCTCGGCGCTACACGATCCCTGACGACGGCCTGCGCGGCGTCGAACTCGTCGTCGAGGGGCGGGGCGGCGAGATCACGGGCGTCGTGATCGACGCGGACGGGGCACCCGTCGCCGACGCGTGGGTCACCGCATCGCTCGAAGGCGGCGGCAAGGCGTGGATGAAGGAGTTCGTACGCGCCCGTCGGCCCCGTCGCGGCCGGGAGCTCGAAGCCACGATGCAGGACGAACCGTCGAGTCAGCCCGGCGCGGGAGCCCTGTCCGGCTTCGCGGCGGAAGACCCGGTGCTCACGAACGGCAGCGGCCGATTCACGATCTCGGGCCTTCGTGAGGGGACGTATCGCGTGGTCGCCGAAGCGGCAGGCGGTGGCCGACGGGTCTCCGAGGACGGCGTCGAGCTCGGCGCGGACCTGACGCTCGAAGTCGAGACGCTCGCGGGCATCGAAGGCCAGCTCACCAAGGGATCGACGCCGGTCCCGAGTTACGCCCTCACGGTCAAGGGACCGATGGGCCGCAGCAAGCAGGTCAGCAACGCCAAGGGCGAGTTCTACGTCGATGGGCTCGACCCGGGTACGTACACGGTGCAGGCGCGCGCCGACGTGGGCGTGGCGAAGGCCGAGGTCGAAGTCGAGGAAGGCAGCACGGCGCAGGTGAACCTCGAGGCCGAGCCCTTCGGCACGCTCACCGGCACGGTGCTCAGCGCGACCGGCGAACCTCTGGCGGGCCTGTTCGTCATGGCCCAGCCCAAAGGCGGCACCGCCGACTTCAGCAACGGGCTGCAGATGCTCATGGGCGGAGGTCCGCGCACGGATCGCCGCGGCGAGTTCGAACTCGAGGGCGTCGCGCCGGGCGAGGGACACCTGATGATCTTCGATCCCGATGGCGGCGAGGGGGGAGGTGCCAGGGCGGCCTACGAGGTCGGTGCGGGCGAGACCGAGGACCTGGGGACGATCACCGCGGTCAAGGCGGGCGAGGTGCCCGTGCCAGAGCGAGGCACGCTCGGGTTTCGCACGACCGTGCGCGACTGGACGCATCGGCCCTTGGCCCCCGAGGCGGAGTCCGACGACGACGAGCCTCCCGTCGACCCCGAGCGGGAGCGCCTGTGGGTCCGCGCGGTGACCGAGGAGGGACCCGCGGCGGCCGCTGGCCTCGCTCCGGGCGACGAGATCCTCGGTGTCGACGACCAGGACGTCGCGAGCCTCGGCGCGCGCACGGCCGCGTCGATGCTGGGTCCGAGCCACTTCCGGGTGGGCGACGACGTGACGCTGCGAATCCTCCGGGACGGCTCACAGAGCCGCATCACCGTGACCGCGACGAAGCGGGACCTCAGCGCGCTGGGGATGGGCGGCGGCTAACGAAGCCCGAGGCGTCGAAGCAGGGCTCCGGCGACCCGCCGGGCCTGCGCCTCGAGGATCTCCCGTCTGCGTGGGGCGGCGTCGGGGTCCAAGGCCAGCCCTGCGAACGTCCAGGTGATGCGACGGAGGTCATCGGCCTCGAGCACGAGTCGCGCGGCGCCGGCGTTTGCCTCGGCGTGGGCGGGCGCGCTCGCGCCGACGACGAGCGCGTCGACGCCCGGCTGGTGCAGCAGCCACGCGAGCACGACCTGCGCGACCGAGTGACCGGTGCGCGAGGCGATCGGGACCACGCCATGCTCGAGGGCCGCGTCGATGCGTCGCGCGTTGGCGTGGAGGAAGGGCGTGCGTTGGCGGCGAGGGTCCCGACGGTCGAAGCGCGCCCGAGACGAGGCGCCTCCGACCAGCGCGCCGCGATGCAGTGGCGAGTAGAGCAGCGTGCCGACGCCCAAGGAGACCGCAGCGTCGACGTCCCGGCGGCCGTGGGGCGCCAGCAGGCTGTATTCGAGCTGGTGCGTGGACAGGGGCACGTCGCCAAGCGCCTCCTTGGCCTCTCGAAGCCCGGCGGGGCAGAGATTGCTCGCCCCGATCGCGCCCACCTTGCCCTCGTCGCGGAGCCGGAGCAGCTCGCCCATCGTCTCGGCGATCGGCGTGTGCACGTCCCGATGGTGCAGCTGGCACAGGTCGAGCCGCTCACGTCCCAATCTCGTGAGGCTCTCTTCGACGTCTCGGCGGACGGCCTGCGGTCGCGCGTCCTTGCGGGCCACGATCGGGCGGCCTGCGATCTGCGTCCGCAGCATCACCTCGCCGCGCGCGTCGGCGTCCCAGCGGATGCCGACCTTGCCGAGCACCTGCACGTCGCGCCCGCGCAGCGCGTGGCCGAGCAACTCCTCGGTCTGGCCGAAGTGATAGAGCGGCGCCGTATCCACCGCGCTCATCCCGGCGTCGATCGCCGCGTGGATCGTGTCCGTCTGCTGCGCGCGCGAGCGGTTCGAGCCGTAGGCCATCGTGCCCAGCACGATGCGCGGCAACGTGAGCTCGCCGAGGGTGCGCGTCTGCATGGCGCTCAGGCGTTGGGGCAGGTCGCCGTGCCGACGTAGTCGGGGTCACACGGGTCGTCGATGTCCTGGACGTCGGTCGCCCCGCGATCGCCTGCGTCGGTGCGTGACCACTGGGCGTGCACCTCCTGGACGGCGGTGCCGCGCACGGGATCGAAGTCGCGCAGCTCGGTGTGCAGCTGGGTCGGCACGCCGTGTTCGCTCAGGCGCAGCTGCGTCTCCCCCTCGACCTGCCGTCGGCGCGTCCCGCTGGGTGTCGCGACCTCCTTGGCGGAGGTGAAGCTCACCTCCAGGCGGGCCAGCGTGGGGCCGGTCTTGCCGCGCCGCCCCAGGCCGTCGAGCCGCGTTCGGCTCCGGCGGGCGCCGGGGACGGCGGGCTCGTCGACCCAGGTGTCCCCGGGTCCCACCGCGCGCTCGGGGACCTCGGTGAAGCCCAACGTCGCGGCCCGTCCGAGCGTGTCGAGCAGGCCCTCGAGCTCGGGAGGCACGCGCTCGGGCCCGCCGGGCAGCACGACCACCTTGCCGCGGGGCGAGACGCTGAAGCGCATCTCGGTCTCCTTGAGCGTCGTCGCGGCCAGCTTGGCAAACGCCTCGGTCGACAGGCCCGTCTCGGGCGGCACGCTCCAGTCGAGCTCGATGCTGCGAAAGGTCGCACGCACGACCCGCGCGCCGTCCTCGTCGGCCTTGACGACGAAGAGCCTGGCGTCGCACTCGACGCTCTGCGTGAGGGGGGCGGAGAGGCCCTCGACCTTGCGGGTCGTCCCGATCCGCAGGTGGCCGTCGAAGCTGGTCCCGACCTCGAGGGCGTAGCGGAGCTTCACCCCCGACTTCGGCGCCCGAACGCCGCGCTCGCGGCTGCTCGAGCAGCCACCGGTGGAGACGGCGAGGCATCCGAGAAGGGCTGCCAGGGCCAGGGACGTGCGTCGCATGTCCGCGGAGCGTACGCGTGGGGTCCTCGCGACGGCAAGCGCTCCGCGACGAACGGTGCCCATGCACGCGCTAGGGCTCAAAGCGGGGCGGGCTTGGACTCGATGCGGGTCCCACCGCTGGGAGGCGGCAGAAACTCGCCTGCGCCGACGTCGGGGCTGGCCGACGCCGCCGCGAGCTCTCTGCGTTTGGCCGCCGCTTCGCTCTTCTTGCGCTCGGCGGTGCGATCGGGGGGGCCCCAAGGGCGCTGCTGCGTGAACTGCAGGCCCGGCTCCTTGCTGCTGTCGCGCACGTGCACGACGGGGCTCTTGTGGAGGTCGTCGGGCAAGAAGCCCGTCCACCCCACCGGGAGGGTGGGGCCGATCCACTCGAAGACGTGGCGCGCATCGAGGGGCGCCAGGTTCACGCAGCCGTGGCTCTTGCGGTTGCCGAAGCGGTCGTGCCAGTAGGCCCCGTGGAGGGCGATGTGGCCCTGGAACAAGACGACCCACGGTACGCCCTGCACGAGGTAGGGGTTGTCCTCGTAGTCCTGGTTGGCCATGTCCATCGAGGCCACCTTGGCCCAGACGGGGTAGTTGCCCAGCGGGGTCGGGCTGCCGCGTCCGCTGCTGACCAAGGTGGCGTACTGAGGCTCTGCGCCGCGATAGGTCACGAGCACCTGCTCGCCGACGTCGACGTCCACCCACTGATCGTTGCCGGTCTCGCCGCGCCGGAAGTCGGTGATGACGCCCTCGGGGGGCGCGACGATCGAGACCTCGTTGAGGTCGCCCTCGTCGACCCACTGGCCAGGCCCGATGCGGCGGTAGGCGCCCTGCGACTCGAAGATGGGGACCCGCTGGCGGCGCACGATGGTGCCGACGGGATCGTTTTCGGAGGCGGGCGCGTCCCAGACCTTGGCCGTCTTGGAGCGGACCCAGCCGAACAAGGGCCCCGGCTCGTCTACGCCCTCGATGCGGACACCATGCCACTGTGAGCCCTGGCCCATCCAGCCGACCTCCGACTTGGCGACGATGAGCCCGTTCTTCGTGGTGACGTAGCGAACCCCGGCGATCTCGGTGGCCCCGGTGACCACGAGGGACATGCCCTTGGTCAGCGAGCGCTTCTCGACGCCCAGGCGCACGTCGTCTTCGCTGCCGTACGCGGGCGTCCCGTCGGCGCGCACCAGCGCGTAGGCGTGGGGGAGCCGCTTTCCGGGGGAGAGCGGCAGCGCGGCGCCGACCTCGGGGGGCTTCTTCGCCTCCGTGAAGTGGTTGCTGCACACGAAGCCCATGGGCCACACGGCGTACCAGGTCTTGCCCTTGCAGCCCTCCTTGTCGCGGCTCTCCACCTCTCCGCGTACGACGAGGCGGGTGCCCTTGCCGATCGTGGCTACGCGCTTGTTGGGGACCCATGGTCGCCCGCGAATGACGGTGTCTTGGTACCGGGCCGAGATGTACTGAACATCGCTGGGCTCGATGGCGATTGCGGCCGCTTCGGCGTCGTCCTCGAGCCGGCTCGGATCGAGCGTCGGGTCCAGTGCGCCCAGTGCAGTCGCACATTTGAGCATCAAGAGGGGGGCCAGCACACTCACCATCGTCACGCTACCATCGGGTCGTTGGTTCCGCCCAACCATACGCGTGAGCAGCGGGCCGTGTTCCGGGCCATGGTCCGCGTCTTGGTGCTCCTGGCGGTCTGTGCGCCGTGGTTCAACATCGTCCGCGACAACGCCGACTCGGCCGGCATGCTCGCCCACCTGCACGGGCTGTTCGTCGACGTGGACTTGCTCTACGACGACGAGTATCGAGCGCTGCGCGTCGCGCCGACGTTCGCGTTCGTGACCGGTGAGGGCGTCGTCTCCAATCACTGGCCCGCGGGCGCATCGTGGCTGCAAGCGCCCGGATACGGGCTGGGCCTTTGGGCTGCACGCGCGCTCGCGTGGGCAGGGGGCCCGCGCTTGAACCCCTATGGCGCCGTCGTGCTGCTGGGCGTGCGGACGCTGGCCATGCTCGTGCTCGCCGGCGTTGCTTCGGCGCTCGCCCGGGCTCACGCCGAGGCCGCGGGCTCACAGCGGGCCGGTGTGCTCGCGGCGGCGGCGTGGATCGTGGGCACGCCGCTGCTCTACTACGCCAGCGAAGCGCCGCTGCGCCCTCACGCGTGGGGGTTTGCGGTCACGGCCGCGTTCATGCTCGCGTGGTGGCGTCGTGACTGGGGCACACCGCTGCAGCGCGCGGTCGTGCTCGGCGGTGTGGTCGGGCTGGCTGCGGGCATCCGGCCGCAGCTCGCACCGCTGTGGCTGCTGGTCGTCGAGGACGCGTGGGGCCGAACGCAGGGGCGCTCCAAGCGGGTGGGGGCCTCGGCGCTCGCCGCCGCGGCGTGGCCCTTGCTGCACGTGCGAGTGCAGCTGTGGATGTACGGAGGCGACCTCGGGGACTACGCGACCCGCACGACCCACCACCTGCGCGCCTTCTTGGTCTCGCCCTACCACGGCGCGCTCGTGTGGTCTCCAGTGCTCGTCGTCGGTATCGCCGCGCTGCTGTGGGGGGTGCTTTGCCGCCACCGCGCGGCCTGGCTGTTGGCGGTGCTCTTCGCCCACCAGATCTGGCTCGACGCCGGCATGCGGGACATCGCCGCGTTCGAGGTGCTCGGCACGCGGACCTGGTCGGGCGGTACGAGCTTCGGTGCACGCAAGCTGCTCGACGCGCTGCCGCTGCTCTTGCCCGCGTCCTTGGGGCTGGCCGCAGCGGTCCGCGAGCGGCCTGGCGCGCGGCGGGCTGTGGCGTCGCTCGTGCTGGCGCTCCTCGTCCCGAGCGCGCTGCTGTTGGCCGCGGCCTTCGTCGAACCCGACACCACCGCGGCGCTGCTCGACTGGCGAGGCCTGGCCGTCGTGCTCGAGCGCCCGCTGTCCGCCTCCGCGTGGGGCGACGCTGCGGCCGCTCGGCGCGTCCCGTGGAGGGTTTGGGCCGCGCTCGTGGGGCTGGTGGCGCTGCCGCTCGCGCTCGCGACGGTGCGCACCCAGGCCGGGCTGCAGCGCGTGCGAGCCCCTCTCAGGGCGTCACTGGCCGGGGTTGTCGTGCTCGGCGGGGCCGTGTTTGCCCACGTGTGGCTCTCGGTGGCGCTCGTCCGCAGCGACCTCGCCTTGCAGGACGACCCGCAGCGCATGGCGGTCGCCCGCGCGTCCTTGCATCCGGCTCACCAGGCGGCGGTCGCTCGCATCGAGGCCCGTCACGCCACGCTCCGGGCCCTGTTGGGTGAGCACGCCGCCCCGCCTACGAGAGCACGTTGAGGCGCGCCTTGGCCTGTCGCTCGGCGGCGCGTTGGGCCCGCCTGGCCTTGAGGGCCTCGTCCCCGTAGACGAGCGGACGCGGCAGCGGCTCGACCGACTCGAACGCCCGCAGCCACGCGCGGTACCCCCCACCGGCGTAGACCGCCTTGACCGCGGCGTACCCACTCTCGGCGCCGCGCTGGGCCAGCAGGTACTCCACGTGCGCCCACTTGGGCGACTGCGGCCGGATCTGCACCTTGCCGCCGAGGCCCTTGCGGATTTTCTTCAGCCGCGCCTCGGCCTGCTTGGTGCCGATGAACGGCTGGCCATCGAGCGGCGTGTTCCGCTTGGCGACGAACGTCGAGAACGTGAGCGTGAGCCGGACCTTGCTCGCGATCTGGAGGTTGAAGTCGATCAGCTCGTCGACGTCGTCCTCGGTCTCGGTGGGGACCCCGATCATGTTGTAGACCTTGAGCCCGCGGACGGTCGGGTCGTCGCGCACGAGGTCGGCGGCGCGTAGGATCGACTCGCCCTTGATCCGCCGCTGCAGCTGGTCGCGAAGCCGCTGGCTGATGCCGTCGGAGGCGACCGTAATCTGCCGGTACCCGCCGCGCGCGAGGTTGGCCACGAGCTCGGGCGTGAGTCGATCGGCGCGCAGGCTGCTGACCCCGACACCCCGTCCGGTCTGGACCACGCGGTCGACGAGCTGCTCGAGCTTGGGGTGGTCGGTGACCGCGGCCCCGACCAGGCCCACCCGCTTGGCCGTGTCGGGCACGAGGCCCAAGGGGGTCTCGAGGTCGAGCAGACGCATGCCGCCGGTGCTGGGCCCCCGCATCACGCAGAAGGTGCACTGGCGCGAGCAGCCTCGCTCGGGCTCGACGAGGAACATGTCGGCGAGCTCGGTGTTGGGCGTGGTGATCGCCGAGAACGCGGGCAGCTGGCTCTTGTCGACCTTGGCTTGGGGAGGAAACGCCTCGAAGTGCCCCGGCTCGAGCTCGCCGCGCATGGCGTGGGGCATCGCGGCCACCGCCTCTATCGCCGTGCTTCGCTGCCTGTTGGCCAGGATCTTGTCGACGGCAAGCGGCAGCTGCTCCTCGCCCTCGCCGAACATCAAGATGTCCACGAAGGGCAGGAGCATGCTTGGGTTGGTCGTCGTCAGGGGCCCGCCCGCGATCAGGATCGGGTCGCGCGGCCCCCTGTCCTTGGCATACAGGGGGATGCCCGCGCCCTCGAGCAGCCGGATGACGCCGGTCACCTCGAGCTCGTACGAGACCGACATCGCCAGGATGCGATAGTCGGAGACCGGGCGAGACTGCTCATAGCTGAGGACCGACTCCTTGGGTGCCGGCCACACCAGCGAAGCCGGCTCCCACGCGTCGGGCAGAAACGCTCGATGCGCGCCGGGGCCGGCTTCGTTGAGGATGCGGTAGAGGGTCTGAAACCCCAGGGCGGACATGCCGACCCGATAGGGGCTCGGGTACACCATGCAGACCGGCGCAGGCCGGCCCTGGCCGAGCGTCCCGTGCTCCGCCTCGAGGCGCTCCTCGATCTGGAGCCGCGCGCGGTCGCGGGGACGGGCCAAGACGCAAGCCTCGGCTAGAAGCGGACCGACGCGGAAGCGCCGCCGCCACCGGGCAGCAACGCCGGCCCGATACCCGTGAGGTGCGGCGCAGGAGCAGCCGCGTTCTTGTCGCCGAGCTTGGCGCGCTTGGCCTTTTGGCGCTTGAGGCCCACGACCAGGAGGCCGACGCCCACGCCGGTGATCACCGCGCCACCGACGAGCAGACCGATGGTGGCCGCGTTGTTGCCGGGCAGCCGGGTCTGGTCGAGGTTGAACACCTCGTCGTCGCTGTAGTTGCCGTCGGGAAAGCCCGTGGGGCCCGGGGAGGCGAGGTCGGCCAGGCGGTTCGCCTTGCCGCGTGCGAGCGCCACCGAGATACCGCTGCCGATGAGGGCTGCGCCGCCGACCGAGGTGAGGATGATGCCGGTGAGGAAGAGCGGGTCGGTCTTCTTCGCGTCCTTCTCGTCGCGCTCCCGCTCGGATGCCTCTTCGCGCTCGTCCTTCTTGGAGGTGAGCAGCGGGGCGTCATCGTCGTCCTCGACGACCGTGGTCGTCGTGGTGGTCACCGGGGGCGCGGTCGTGGCTGCGGCCGGCTGCGCGCATCCGGAGCGCTCGATCTCGATGAGCTTCTCTTGCGCGGTGCCACGCTCGGGGTGATCGGGCACGAGGTCCAAGAAGCGCTGGAACGCCGTCTTCGCCTTTGCGCAGTCGCCCAGCTCGTAGGCGGCCGCGCCGATGTTGAAGTTGAACAGGTGCAGGCTCGGGGCGTAGTAGTTGTACGCTTCCTCGAACTTCGACAGCGCCGTCGCGAAGTCGCCGGACTGGAACGCCGCGTCCGCCTCGCCGTAGAGATTCTTGGCGTGGTTCATCTTGTCCTCTTCGGACATGGACGCAGGGTCGGGTGAACCGGCGGGTTGGGCCGCGAAGGCGGCGGACGGCAGCGAAAGCGCCGTGGCGAGGACGACGGCGAGGGGGGCTTTCATCAACGACATGTGGGTCTAACCGAAGGGGTTGACGGTGGCGGTCTTCTTCTTGCTACCGCTCGAGGTCTTCTTCTTCGCGGGGCGAGGCCGCCGCTTCTTCTTCTTGGTGGGCTTCTTCTTCTTGGCCGGGGTCGCGGCGGGCTCGGTGCCGGGCGTCGCGTCCGCGGCAGCGCCGGGTGTGCCCGGAGCCGCGCCCGGTGTGCCCGGAGCCGCGCCTGGAGCCGCGCCCGGGGTGCCTGGAGCCGCGCCGGGTGTGCCCGGTGCAGCGCCCGGGGTGCCTGGAGCCGCGCCGGGCGTGCCCGGAGCTGCGCCTGCGGCCGCGGTGCCCGGAGCGCCCGCCGCTGGAGGCGTCGCACCCGGGGCCGGGGGAGGCGCTTCGTCGGCCTTCTTGTCGTCGGCCTCCTGCTCGGTCTTGTCCTCTTTCTCGGCGACTTCGGGCTCGTCCTTGCCGCCGAGGACCACGATGGCCGCGACGCCGATGGCCGCAACCGCGCCGCCGATGCCCAGGCCGAGGCCCAGACCCAAGCCGCCCTTCTTCTGCGGCTCGGGGTACTCGGCCGCCGCTGCTCCGCCCCCTTGGTGGGGGGCGACGACGTTGGCTCCACCTGTGGTGGGGGCCATCGGGGCCGGGCCCACGGTGGTGCCGCCGGGAACGGGCACCGGCTGATCCGGTTCCGGTTCGTCGGGCATGGTTGGCGTCATCGCCAACTCGTCCACGAGTTGACCGAGGAGGTCGTCAAACGCGTCCGCGTCTTGCCTGGAGTTGCTCACAGCCGTTGCTCCTGATTCCCCTGCACGGAAACCTCGCGTCGAGGTTCCACAGCGCCGGGAGCATACCGTTTGGTGGGTTTTGGGGACAAGTGATCGTCGTGGTCAGGTCCCGCGTGGGACCTTGCCTGATGTAGGAGGTTGAAAGAAAGAGCGCACTGCTGCGTACCCCAGAGCCCGCGAGGGGTCACGGCGCGGCGGTGCGAGTGGCGGCGTCGGTCGACGCGCCGGAGGTCGGATGTCCGCTCAGCGACCGCACGAGGGCACGTACGCGGGTTACGAGCTCGTGCAGCTCTCGAGAGCGGCGACGGTCGGGCGCCGCCAGGCCGCCCCGCACGGGGTCGTCGGACTGGAGCGGGCGCAAGTCGTTGGGCCAGTGCAGGACACGGTACACCCGCTCATCCATGTACAGGCGACGCGACACTTCGAGTTGCAACGCGTGAATGCCCTCGCCGGGTCTGCCGAAGTGCCGGACGATCTCCCCCCCTTGGTACGGATCGTCTCGGCGGACCGAGAGCAGCGAGCCGCGCTCGCTGTCGCCGCGAAGCGCATCCATCGCGGTGCTCGCGATCGGCTCGGCGCAGCTGCGTCCATCGAGCGTGCCCAGCACGAGGTCCACGCCGACGCTCCCGGGCATGCTGTGCGCGTCGAGCAAGACGGCGTAGCCGAAGCGCTCGCGTCGGCGCTCGAGCAGGACCTCGAGCGCGCGGTAGTACGGCCGATGAAAGCGGTCGATCCTCGCCGAGAACTCCTCGTAGGGGAGCGGCGGCTGCAGGATGCGGGTCGTCCCGGCCGAGGCGGTCATCGCGGACGCCCACACCACACCGCGGCCCGGTCGATCCCATCCGACCGGGGCGGCGCCGCCCTGCACGCCGGGCTTGAGCCGAGGCCGGGGCGCGGGGTGGTCGGGCACGAGCTGCACGGCGACGTCGTCGTCGGCCCGGTTGAGGTCGACGACGAGGCGGGAGTAGTGGGCCTCGACCGTGGCTGCGCCCAGGCACGGCACGCCGCGGTAGACGGTGTGGATCTCGTAGTCGGCGTTCCGCGCAAAGTCGACCTGGGGCTTGGGGCGCAGGTCGTGGGGCCACGCCAGGCCGACGTGCGGAAAGCTGACGACCAGGGGCGACCAGGCGTGCCCGGGTGAGAAACGGAAGGGGAGTCGCGCACCTTCGGGGAGGCCGAGTTCTTCGGGCGAGAGTCGCTCCATCTGGGGATCGGACGTCATCGAAGGGCGCGTGCAGCATAGCGACCCCGCTGAGGTTTTGTGGGGCTCACGAAAAAAACGTCCGACGATCTCGGAAAAGTCGCCCCGGGCGGCGGTCTCAGCCTGCAGACGAGTGGCACCGGTTCGGCGACCACCCGCGCGCCCCCAGCACACGCCGATGTGGCACCTGTCGGTACAGGAGCGCTGGGGGGGTGGCCGCCGACCCGCCCGGACCGCCCGCTGCAGCGTCCTCTTCGTCTTCCTCCGACGAGGTCGCTGCAGCGGGTTCATTTCCGCCGAACACGCTACATTCCGCCGCGATGACGCGATTGTCCAGGTTCAGTGCGGTCCTCGGGCTCGTCGTGCTGGGTGGGGGCTGCAAGGCGCCCGCGCAGCCCCACAGCCCGACGCCGACGACCCCCGCGACCGAGGTCGCGACGCCAACGCCGCCCGAGGCGCGCGCGATGCCCGAGGGCGAGGCCGACGGCGACCGGGTCGCGCTCGGCGTTCACGGTGCGGTGACCAGCGCCGAGGCCAGCGCGTCGGAGGTCGGCATCGCGATCCTCGAGCAGGGCGGCAACGCGGTCGACGCGGCGGTGGCCGTCGGCTTCGCGCTCGCGGTGACACACCCCTCGGCGGGCAACATCGGGGGCGGGGGGTTCATGGTCGTGCGGCTCGCCGACGGAACCACCGCGGCGATCGACTACCGCGAGGAGGCCCCCGCGGCGGCGACGCGCGACATGTTCTTGGGCAAGGACGGCAAGCCGACCAAGGAGCGGCTGGTTGGGCCCAAGGCCGCGGGCATTCCCGGGTCGGTCGCAGGCCTGGCGCTCGCGCACGAGACGTTTGGCGTGCTGCCCTGGAAGGACGTGGTGATGCCCGCGGTGAAGCTCGCAACAGAGGGCAACGTGCTCGACAGCTTTCACGTGCAGGACATCGAGCGCGGGGTGAAGCGCATGCGCGACGCCGGGTACGCCGACTCGGCGAAGAACTACACCAAGCCCGACGGCTCGACCTACGCGGTGGGGGAGACGTGGACGCAGCCCGTGCTCGCCACGACGCTGCAGACGATCGCCGAGCAGGGGCCCAAGGCGTTCTACGAGGGGCCCATCGCCGAGACCATGGCGGCCGAGAACGCGGCCGCAGGGGGCCTTTGGACGGCCGCAGACCTCGCGGCCTACGAGGCGAAGATGCGCGAGCCGATCGTCTTCGACTACCGCGGGCACGAGGTCATCACCATGCCTCCGCCCTCGGCCGGTGGGGTCGGGCTCTATCAGATGCTCGAGGCCGCCGAAGCGCTCGACCTCGCGTCCAAGCCCTGGCGCAGCGTCGAGGAGATTCACCTTCACGTGGAGATCGCCCGGCGCACGTATGTCGACCGCAACATGCTGCTGGCCGACCCCGACTACGTGACGCTGCCGATGGATCAGCTCATGACCGCCGCGTATGTCGAAGGCCGGCTCGGGGACATCGATCCCCAGCGGGCCACGCCCTCGAGTGAGGTGCACCCGGGCATCGCTCCGATCAAGCAGGAGTCCCACCAGACGACGCACTTCTCGGTCGTCGACGAGGCGGGCAATGCGGTCTCGAACACGACCACGCTCAACCTCGGGTTCGGGGCGCGCTTCGTGCTGCCGACCTCGGGCGTGCTGCTCAACAACGAGATGGACGACTTCTCCACCCAGCCGGGGGCGGCCAACGTCTTCGGCCTCGTGCAGGGGGAAGCCAACAAGATCGAGCCGGGCAAGCGCATGCTCAGCTCGATGACGCCGACCATCGTCGCCAAGGACGGGCAGCTGCGCGCCGTCGTGGGGAGCCCCGGTGGACCCACGATCACGACCACCGTGCTGCAGGTGATCCGGGCCATCGTCGACTACGGCCTGACGATCGACGAGGCCGTGGCTTCGCCCCGGGTCCACCACCAGTGGCAGCCCGACATGATCTGGGCCGAAGACACGATCGGCGACGAGGTGGAGGCCGGCCTGAAGGCGCTCGGACACGAGATCCGCATGCGGTCGGCCATGGGCCACGCGAACTGCATCGAGGTCGACCCGAGCAGCCGGGGCTTTCGGGCCGTGGCCGACACGGTGCGCGACGGCGGCAAGGCGGCGGCATATTGACCCCCACCGTCTTCCTCTTCGACATCGACGGCACGATCCTCACCGCACACGGAGCCGGTCGCCGCGCGATGCAGGCGGCGTTCGAAGCCGAGTGCCCCGGCCAGGCCGAGGCGATGGCGTCCGTTGCGTTCGCCGGCATGACCGACCCGGGCATCGTTCGCACGGCGCTGCGTCGCGCCGAGCAGCCCGCCGACGACGCCCAGGTGCAGCGGGTGGTGGAGGCATACCTCCGCCGCATCGAGGCCGAGCTCGGCGTCAACCCCCCGCGCGAGATCGGTGGCGCTCGCGCGGCGATCGAGGCCGCCGAGCGCCACGCGCACGCGGCCGTCGGTCTGGGCACGGGCAACCATGTCGACGGCGCCCGATACAAGCTCGCCTCGGTCGGGCTGTGGGATCGCTTCGCCTTCGGCGGGTTCGGCAGCGACGCCGAGGACCGGGCCCAGATGCTCGCCGTCGGTCGGGACCGCGGGCTCGCGCGGCTCGGTGCCGACACGGCGCGGGTCGTGGTCATCGGCGACACGCCTCGGGATATCTCGGCCGCGGTGACCATCGGCGCGCAGTGCCTGGCCGTGACCACGGGCCCGCATGACGCGTCGGCGCTCGAGGCCGCCGATCGGGTCGTCGACCGGCTCGACCACCCCGCGGCGCTGCAGTTCCTGCTCGGCTGAGCGCCCGGCGAACTTTTTTTTCGGGCCCGGGCAGGCCGAGACCGGCGGTCGTGCGTTGGCCCGCTGCGATGGACAGCATCGGCGACTACGACGTGCTCCGCCCGCTGGGCGAGGGCGGCATGGGCATGGTCTACGCGGCGAAGGAGCGCCTGTCGGGGCGCGAAGTCGCGCTCAAGACGCTCCGCCCCGAGCTCGCGGCGTCGGACGAGGGCCGTCGGCTGTTTCGCAGCGAGATGACGATTCTGGCCCATCTCGACCACCCGAACATCGTTCGGTGCCTGGCCTGCTCGGAGACGGACGGGCAGCTGGTGATGGCGATGGAGCTGCTCGAGGGCCCGAGCCTGCGCGCCGTGCTGCAAGAGCGCGGGGCGGTGCCGTGGGCCGAAGCGGTGCGCTGGGTCAGCCAGATCGCCGCGGGGCTGCAGGCCGCCCACGCGCAGGAGCCCGCGATCATTCACCGTGACCTCAAGCCCGAGAACGTGCTCATCACCGCAGACGGACAGACGGCGAAGGTCACCGACTTCGGCATCGCCAAGGTGCTCGAGGCGTTGCACCAGACCACGACCCACTCGGTCGGCACGCTCTCATACATGAGCCCCGAGCAGATCGACGCGGCACCGCTCGACCCCCGCGCCGATCTCTATGCGCTCGGCGTGGTGTTCTACGAGCTGCTCGCCGGGCACCCGCCGTTTCAGAGCGCCTCGCCGCGCGAGCTGCTGAACCTGCACTGCACCGCCGAGCCTCCGCCCCTGCCCGAAGACGTCCGCGCCGGCTTGCCCAAGGGCGTCGAACGGCTGGTGTTCTCCCTGCTGGGCAAGCGGCCCGGCGATCGTCCCGCGAGCGCGGCCGCGGTGGTGGAGCAGCTCGAGCCGTTCTCGGTGTCGACGGCGCCGAGCGTCCGTGCAGACACGGCGGCGCCCGCTGCCAAGCCCGCGACCGCGCTGCGTCCCTCCGAGCCCACCGCGCCCCCCGAGGCGCCGGTCAGCACCGACACCATCGCGCTCATCGAGCGCGCCGCGGCGCCTGCGACCATTGGCACCCGCGCCGCGGCGGGGCTGCTCGCGGTGATCAGCGTGGTCGGCTTCGGGCTCGGCATCGCCGCCGATGCGGTCCTCGGCGACGCACCGGCCGGGGTGGAGAGCCGCCGCTGATGTCGGGCTCGGACGGCGCACCGTCGCTGTCCGCCGTGGGTCGAGCCGAGCGCGAGCGCCTCGAAGACGGGCGTGAACGCTGGGTGTTCCCCGGCGGGTCCGCGTCGGTGGTGGCGCGGTTGGTCGCGCTGGGTGCCCGCGGCGTCGGTCGGTTCTCGGCCGACCCCACGTGCGACCATGCTGCGCTGCGGAGCCCGCTCGAGCCCACCTTGCGCGCGCGCTGGGGCCCGCAACCGTGGTCGTTCGAGGAGACCCTCCGCGTCCTGCGTCCGCTGGCCGCGGCGCTCGCCCACTGCGAGCGCCGCTCCCTGTTTCCCGGCCCCCTGACCCCGCGCACGGTCTGGGTCGATGGAGACGAGGCGGGCCTGGTCGCGCAGCCCCTCGTCGCGAGCTTGGCCGGCGCACCGGCACCGCTGGCGCCACCTGTCGGGCGCTGGACGCCGCCCGAGCCTGCACAGGGGGCGCCGTGGAGTCACGCGAGCAACCGTTTCGCGTTCGGGCTGCTGATGTACCGGAGCCTGGCGGGGGTGCACCCCTTCGAGGGCGGCCGCCGGCTGGGGCTGGCCGACGGCGCGCAGCGTGGCGCCCCGCCGCTGCCCGACGCGGTCGCCCTGTCGCTCCCCCCCGGCGTTCAAGCGCTGTGCCTGCGGCTGCTCTCGCCCGTCGCGGACACCCGGCCGAGCTTTGCCGAGGTCTGCGAGGCCCTCGAGGGCCGATTCGCACCGACGCCCGAGGCGGCGGCCGTGGCCCAGGCGCACGCCGAACCTCCCGCGCTGCAGGCCCCGAAGCGACGCGCGCGGGGCTGGTCGGTCGTCCCGGTGGTGCTCGGGCTCGGGGCCGCCGCGTTCTTGGGCTCTCGATCGCCCCAGGCATCACGCCCAAGCGTGCCGGTGGGGCCCGCGTTGCCGATGGCGAGCGACGCGACCCGGGCCGACGACTGCGCCTCGTGCCACCCCGAGCACGCCGCGCAGTGGCACGGGTCGGTGATGGCGCACTCGGTCAAGAGCCCGCTGTTCGGCGCCCTCGAGATGCTCATTCAAGAGCAGGTCGGCAAGAGCGACGACTGTCCTGGGGGGGCAGGTGCGCTGCGAGAGGCGGGCCCGGGGGCGTGCTTCGAGCCCACTACGGGCGTGCGACTGACCGGCACCGGGGGCGCGCTGTGGTGCGTCAACTGCCACGCGCCAGGAGAGAACCTGGCGCCGGCGATGCCCGCGTGGGATGGCACGTCGGCCAGCAGCGCGACCCGGCGCCCGGTGGTCGACTTGCTGCCGCCGCGGACCCTCGAGGGCATCGGCTGCGCGTTCTGCCATCAGGTCGACGGCCCGGCGCGACCGGGCAACGCGGCGCGCGGCGACTACGAGGGCAACCCCGACTGGATCTCGCCGGTCTCGGGGCGGCGGTTCCTGGCCCGCCCCGAGGACCGCGAGGGCCGACCGGGCATCGGCAACAGCGGCTATCACGTCATGCCCGGCGCGTTCGCAGACGGCCCGCCCATCGTCGCCGGAGGCCACGCGCGCCCGCGAACGTCAGCGACGCAGTACCTGCGCAGCAGCGAGTTCTGCGGAGGTTGTCACGACGTCCGCCTGTTCGGCACCGACGCGCGAGCGGCCCAGGCCACGGGCGAGCACTTCAAGCGGCTGCGCAACGCGTACAGCGAGTGGGTCGACTGGGCGGCGACGCAGCGCGCTGCCGGGCGCCAGGCGGCGAGCTGCCAAGACTGCCACATGAGCCTCTATCCGGGGATCTGCGTCGACGCGGACGAGGCGGCGCCGCTCGAGTCCCGGTCGGGGACGCGCTACACGGCGCTCGAGCGGGCCTGTCCCCCAGGAACACGCTTCTCGGCGGTGCAGCCCGGCACGCGCCCCACCGGCCGGGCAGCGGCGGGATCGGAGCAGGCCACGGCCATCTCCTCGCACGCCTTCGCGGGCGTGGACGTTCCGCTCTCGCCGCTGTTTCCCGCCGGGCTCATCGACGACCCTGGCCTCGACGCGCACGGCAGCCCGCGGGGCATCGAGCAGCGCCGTGACCTGCTGCTCGGCTCGACCTTTCGCTTCACGTTGGGCGAGCCGTCTCGGGCCCGAGGGCGCGTCGAGATTCCGCTGACGCTCGAGAACGTCGGGGCCGGGCACAAGGTGCCGGCGGGGTTCAGCCAGGAGCGGGAAATCTGGGTGCACCTCACCGTCACCGACGCGCAGGGGCGGGTGCTCTACGAAGTGGGGCGCATCGACAGCCCGGCGCAGAACCTTCGGGACAAACGCTTCGTGCGGGTGAACGTGGACGATCGTCTCGTCGACCGGCAGGGACAGCCGCTGGGGGTGTTCGGTGCCGACGTGGTCGACGGGCCCGACGTGCCGCAGTGGGAGCGGGTGGGGCGGGACGCCTTCATTGGCCGGGGGCTGGTCAACCTGCAAAACGGGTTTCAGCGCTGCGTCACCTGCATCGGCCGTATCGACGCGCAGGGCCGGTGCCAGCCCGGTCCGGGGCAGGGACGCCATCGCGCCGACCGCTACGCCGATGGGGCCTACGACATCGACACCGGGGCGTGCCTCTCCAACCTCGAGGGAGAAGAGCGGTTCCTCGAGGTGTACTTCCCCGTCGGTGCCCTCGACGCAACGCGCGGCCTGACCAAGGGCCCAGACGCAATCATCGACGAGCGCTCGGCGGTCGCCGGGGAGCCTCAGCGCTACACCTACGCGCTGTCGCTGCCGGCGGGTCCGCTGAAGGTCCGCGCGCGGCTGATGTTCCGGGCGTTTCCGCCGTTCTTGATCGAGGCGTTCGCCGACTACGAGGCGCAGCAGGCCGCCCGCGGGCTCAGGCCCAGCGGCCCCCTGGTCACGCGCGACATGCTGGACCGGCTCGAAGCGGTCGAGCTCGCGGTCGCAGAGGTGACCGTGCCGTGAACGCGTTCGAGGCGGTCCCCCTGCGCGGGCTCGACGAGGCCTCCCGCGCGCGTATCGAGGCGGCGGGCCGCGTGCACCGGCTCGCCCCCAAAGAGCGGCTGTTCGCGCTCGGAGACGACGCCGACGACCTCTTCGTCGTGCTTCGCGGGCGGGTCCTGCTCGAGACCGAGGCGGGCGTGCTGCGGATCGCGGAGCCGGGCCACACGCTGGGGGAAGAGGCCACGCTGGGCCTGCCGCGGCGGGCTGGGGCGCGGGCGCAGGGCGAGGCGGAGGTCTTCGGTGTCAGCGCGTCATTGCTGCAGCGGGCGTGGACGCGGGCCGGCGGGCGTCCGGCTGCGGCTGCGGAGCGGCGCCGCCTCGAGCGGGCGGTCATCGCCGATCTTCTGCGCGCGCGCGTGCCCGCGCTCGATGGATGGGCGCTCGACGTGCTGCTCGATGGCGCGACGCTGCAGACGGCCGCGGCGGGCAGCCACCTCGCGCGCGCGGGGGATCCGGCACCTGCGGCCGCCTTGGTGCTCGATGGGGTCGTCCACGTGCGCCCGGCGGGCAGCCGCGAGGTCGAGCGCCTGCTCACCGGCTCGGACGCTGCCGGGGTCGAGGCGGCGCTGGAGGGCCGAGCCTGGTCGCACGACCTCGTCGCCGCTGGGGCGTGCCAGGTCGCCTGGATCCGCGCGGAGGCGCTGCGCGGTGGGCTCGGCCCCGCCGCGGCTCGGTTGGGGGATGCCTCGCGCGCCCGCTGTGACGCGCGGGCCACCGTGCTGGCTGGCATGCAGGTCGGGCCACGGCCCGCGCCGGTCGACGTGCACCGGCTCGCCCGGGCGCGCTCGCTGCTCGTCATCGATCAGGACGCCTGTGTCCGCTGTGGACAGTGCACCCGCGCGTGCGCGTCGAACCATGACGATGGCTTCGCTCGTATGCGGCGCGCCGGGCCGCGACTGCTCGCTCGGATGGGTGCCCCCACGGCTCCGGCGAGCCCGTGGCTTCTCGCCCAAGCCTGCCAACACTGCACCGCGCCGGCGTGTCTGCCCGACTGTCCGACGGCAGCCATCACGCGGGGCCCAGACGGCGTGGTGAAGATCGACCCCGCGCTGTGCACCGGCTGTGGCGCGTGTGCGAAGGCGTGCCCCTGGGACGCGATCGAGATGGGGGAGCGGCGGCCGGGCACGCCCTCGCCCCCGCCACCGGCCTCGGGCGCGCCCTACGAGCACATCGCGGTCAAGTGCGACCTGTGCGTCGGGACCCGCGGCGGACCGGCGTGCGCACAGGCGTGTCCGACCGAGGCGCTGCAGCGCGTCGACGCAGCGCGCGACGTCGTCGAGGCGGCTGCGCTGCTGGGCCGCACGCTGCCCTCGGTCTCTGCGCGCCCCCGCGTATGGACGTGGACCGGCGCGGTCGCGATCCCCATCGTCCTCGCCGCAGGCGCGTGGGGGGCAACGCGGCACGGCGCAGGCTGGACGCCCGGCGCGGGCCCGGGGCTGTGGATGGGCTGGGTCGCCGCGGTCGCGCTCGCCGGGAGCATGGCCTACGCGGCGATGCGGCGGCTTCCCACCGGACGTGGGCCGCTGGGCCTCGCGCTGCACGGGACGCTCGGGGCCACCACGCTCGCCGGGGCGTGGGCCCACGGGGGTGGTCGCTTCGTCGGACAGCCCGGCGTGTTCGCGGGCGTCGTCATGCTCGCGGTCGGCCTCGGCCTCTACGGGCTGATCGCCTACCGGCTGCTGCCGGCCCGGCTGACCCGCATCGAGGCCGACGCGGGCGACGAGCGGGCGCGCGCGCCCGAGTCCGCGGACGCGTTGATGCGCGCGGTCGGAGGGCGGGGCGAAGCGCTCAAGCGGCTGACGGCCGCCGTCTTGCTGCCCTACGCCCGCCGGTTCGGAGGCGGCATGCGGCTCGTCGTCTCGGGCCGATCGCTCACACAGGAGCGGGCTCGGCTCCACGCGCAGCTCGAGGCCTCGCTCGGTCCCGAACGGATCGCGCGCATGGAGGGCCTGGGCGAGGTGCTGGCCACGGTCGTCACCGCGCGGGCGAGCCGGGCGCGAGGCGTGCTGCGTGCACTGCTGCGCGGGTGGCTGGCCCCCCACGTGGTGCTCTCCGGCGTCGGGTTCGTGCTGCTCGTCGTCCACGCGCTGACCCAGGGGGCGCGGTGACGCTGTGGACCGATCCCGCGGGGCCTCACCGGCGGCACGCGCCGGCCGTCTCGCCGCGTCGCGACCAGACGATGCGGCGCGGACTCCTGCTCGCCACGCTCCTCGCGAGCCTGGGCGCCGGAGCGTTCGCGGCCTACAGCGCCGCGCGCTCGCCCAACGGGTACGTGATCGGGCGCCCGCACGCGCAAGCCGGCCTGTCGTGCGCGCGCTGTCACGACCGGCAGCAGCCTGCGCAGGAGCAGTGCACGGGCTGTCACGGGCCCCAGCCGTCGACGCGGGCGGGTCATCGCACGGCGCGGGCGTCCGGGGCGCTGCGCTGCGTCGACTGCCATGAGATCCACGGGTCCTTCGGAGGCGTGGCGCTTGGTGAGGGCGCCGCGTCGCGGTTCGGGCATGGCCAGGCCGAGCCCATCGCCGGCCTCGACGTCGGTCCAGGCGTGCAGGGGGTGGTCCCCGTGGTGCCGGCGCAGGCGTGCGCACGCTGCCACGACCCCGGCGACGCATCCGACCCGATGAGCCGGTGCCTCGACGCGACGTCGACCATGACGCTGTGCTTCGACGAGCACCGACGGGTCGATGGCCTCACGCTCGCCACCGGCGGCGCGCAGGATCGGATCGTGTTGTGGACGCTCGCCCGCGAGGCCATCGCCCGAGACCCCGTCGCCCCGGGGCCGCGTCGGAGCGATGCCGGGCTGCTGTGGGGGGTCCTGGCGGCGCTGGTGTTCGCGGTTCTGACGCTCCGCACCCTGCTCACGCGCGAGCGATCCACGGCGCGCGACGACCTCGCCCCCGACGTCCGCCCGCCGGTGCGGGTCCGCTTGCCGCAGATCGACGCGAGCACCTGCCTGGGCTGCTCGGCGTGCGTGGACGCCTGCCCCTACGACGTGCTCGCGCTCGAACGGTACGTGGCCACCCTCGTGCGTCCGAACGACTGCTGCGGCCTGACGACGTGCCAGGAGCGCTGTCCCAACGGGTCGCTCGTCGTGCGCGACGGAGCGCCGATCGACGATCGTCCCGCGGTGGCCGAGACGCTCGAGTCCGCCGACGTGCCCGGCCTGTACCTCGCCGGCGACCTGACGGGTATGCCGCTCATCCGCAACGCGATCAATCAGGGCGCGGTGGCGGTCCACAGCGCGCTCGCCAGCGGCCGCACGCCCGACCGACCCGACGCGTTCGACCTGGTCATCGTGGGGGCAGGCCCGGCGGGCCTATCGGCAGCCCTCGCGGCCAAGAAAGAGGGCCTGTCGTTCGTGATGGTGGAGCAGGGGGACCTGGCCCAGAGCATCCGCAGCTTTCCCCGCGGCAAGCTCGTCTTCGACCAGCCGCTGTCGGTGCCGCTCATCGGAGACCTCTGGCTCGAGGAGAGCACCAAGGAGGACCTGCTGCGTCACTGGACGCGGATCGTGCGGAGCGAGGCCCTGCCGCTGCGAACCCGGCACCGCGTGAGCGGCATCGTGCGGGACCCCGGCGGCTTCTGGGTCGAATGCACGACGCCCGAGGGGACGGCGCGCTTTCGCGCCGCGGCGGTCGTGCTGGCGATCGGTCGGCGAGGCACGCCGCGTCGCTTGGCCGCGCCGCTCCACCCGTCCATGGAAGACCACGTGTTCTACAGCCTGGCCGACGCGCGCTCGTTCGCGCAGCGCCGCTGCGTGGTCGTGGGCCTCGGCGACGTCGCGATGGAGGCTGCGCTGGCGCTCTCGTACACGCCGGGGACGTCGGTCGTCGTCATCGCCCGAGGGGACGACTTCCGCCGCGGCAAGGCCCGCAACATCGACGCGATGCGCGCGGCCGAGGCGGCGGGGCGGCTGGAGATTCGCTGGCAGAGCACCGTCGAGGCGGTCGAGGCGGGGGCGGTGGTGCTGGACGGAGGCGCCCGGATCCCCGCCGAGGCGGTTTTCGTGATGATCGGGGCGATCGCGCCCTGGTCGTTCCTGCGCTCGATCGGGGTCCGCCGGGCCGGGGAGCGGAAAATGTCTCCGGCCGCAGACCCACCGCCGGGCTCGCGCGTTCAGGCAGGCCACGCGGGTGAGGCTTCAGGCCGCCCGCCGGGGATCGCATGAAGCTCTCGACGTTTGCTGGACTCGCCGTGGCCTGCCTGCTCACCAGCTCCGCCGCCGGAATGGCGCTCGCGGGGAGCCTGCGCGCGACGCCACCACCCCCCGCACCGACCGCGTACACGCCCCCCGCGCCCGAGACCAGCGACCTGCTCTCGGTCTTCCAGCCGGCCAAGGACCGCTTCGAGGCTGGCGGCACCGTACATGTCTCTGCTCGCCTGGGGCACGGCACGATGGCAGCGGGCCGGAGCGCGAAGACGTTCGTGCACCTCGACCTCGAGGCGCCCGAGGACCTGCGGGCCGCCGAGGCCGCTTCGACGAACCTGTCGATCGTCATCGACCGCTCGCGCTCCATGAAGGGCCAGCGCATGCAGAACGCCCTGGCCGCGGCGCGCGGCATGATCGCCCGGCTGAGCGACGGCGACACTGTGAGCGTGGTCGTCTACAACACGCAAAGCACCGTGCTGGTGCCGCCCACGACCATCACCGCCCAGTCCCGATCAGAGCTCGGGCTGCAGCTGCGCACGATCGAGGCGCGCGGCCACACCTGCATCTCGTGCGGGGTCGAAGCCGGGCTCGAGCAGCTCGCGCGGGGGCAGGGCGCCGTCTCGCGCATGCTGCTGCTCAGCGACGGTCAGGCCAACACCGGCGTTCGCGACGTCTCGGGCTTCGAGCGCTTGGCCGAGCGCGCGCGGCAGCGGGGCGTGACGGTGAGCTCGCTCGGCGTCGATGTCGACTACGACGAGCGGTTGCTGCTCGCCGTCGCGCAGGCGAGCAACGGTCGCCACTACTTCGTCCGCGACCCGTCCGGTCTCGCCCGGGTCTTCGACGAGGAGCTGCTGTCCATGCAGCGCACGGTCGCCGCGGGTGTCGAGGCCGTGATCGACCTCGGCCCGGGCATCGAGGTGACCCACGTCTTCGACCGCGCCTTCACCCGCCGCGGCCGCGCGCTCGTCGTGCCCTTCGGCGCGTTCGCGGCCGGCGATCGCAAGTCACTGCTCTTCGAGGTCCAGCTCCCGCGTGGGGGCAGCGGCCTGCGTGACGTGGCCGACGTGACGCTGCGCTACCAAGACCTCACGGTCGAGCCACGCCAAGACGGCGAGTGCGAAGGCTCGCTCGCCGTGCGGCTGACCGATGACCCGGGCGCCGTCTCGCCGCTCGACCCGCTCGTCGAGACTCGACTGGCGCGCGCCGAGACGGCGGCGGCGCTGCGCGAGGCCAACCTCGCCTTCGCCTCCGGGGACGTCGCGGGGGCGCAGGCCAAGCTCGAGCGCACCCGCGGACGCATCCGGCGACGCAAGGCGGCCAGCGCCAACCGGGCACCCAAGAAGAACAAGGCGCGCATCGACTCGGCATTCGAGGACCAGTTCAGCGCTCTCGACGGCGCGGGGCGCAACTTCGAAGAAGCCGCGCAGGCGGCCCCTGCGGCGCCCTCGAGCAGTCGCGCGGGCAAGGCGTCGGTGCGGCAGAACACCGACGCGCTCTCGGGCCTGGCGCTCTAGAGAGGCGATCCGCTAAACCGCGTGGGGCAGAACGGCGTCAGCGGAACGCGGTTCAAGGCGGGAAGGCGAAGCTGTGTTGGGCACACTACGAGACCTGACCAACGCAGAAACGCGTTTCGGGGGCGCTGTTATGGCGCGCGTGGTTTAGCGGTTCGCCTCTCTAGCAGCCCTCAGCCGTCGGTGTCCGCGCCCAGCCGGCCGACGGTCTCCCGCAGGGCGGCTCGGGCCACGGCGAGTCGCTGGCGGACGGTTTGGTGGCGCAGGGCCGCGGCCAGTGCACTCGACGCGCCGGCGAGCAGGTCTCGCTCCTCGCGGGACCAGGTCCGCTCGCGACGACAGTCGTCGAAGCCGACGAAGCCCCACACCTCGGTGTCGGCGATGATCGGGCACACCAGGATCGAGCGGATGTCTTGGGGCTCGAGGATCTCTCGCTCGGCGGCGGGGAAGTCTCGGACCAGGCCCCACACGGGTTCGCGGCGTAGGAACGACGCCTGCCATCGCGGCAGGACCTCGTCCATCGGCACGTGCTGGAGCTCGGGGTTGTCGATCTGAGGGGCGGCGTTGCCGCTGTTCCACTCGAACCGCTGGCTCGTCGTCAGCGCCCCGTCGACGACTTGGTGTTCGAACACGTAGGCCCGGTCCGCGTCGATGCTCGAGCCGAGGGCGTCGAGGAACGCCACGACGGCCGCTTGTTCGAAGTCGCTTCGCAGCAGCGCTTTGGATGCCGCGTTGAGCCGGGCTCGGTCCACCCGGCTTTCGTATCACGGCCCCGCAGACCGCGACAGCGTCCCGAACGCGACCCTCGTCGATTTCTGAGCCGCGGACGCCTTGCCCCGGCGCGGAGGCGTTAGCATGAGGTGCCAATGGTCGTCGCGGTCGGCAAGGACATCTACTCCACGTGCGGGAAGTGCGGGGACGTGTGGCACGTCGTCGTCTCGATGAGCGGTGATCGGGTCACCAAGGTGCAGTGCAAGAACTGCCTGGGGTCGCACCGGTACAAGGCGCCCGCGGGCGAGGTCGACATCAACGCGAACGCGCGGTCGAAGCGTCGCACGATCACGGGCAAGCGCCGCACGGTCGCCAAGGCCCCGCCTTCGGCCGACAACCCGCTCATCGAGGCGAACACCGACAAGCCGATCCAGGAGTACTCGATGCGCACCACGTTCGAGCCGGGCGACCGCGTCGCGCACCCCAAGTTCGGCATGGGCGTCGTCGAGGGCACGTCCGACCCCGGCAAGATGCTCGTGTTCTTCAAGAGCGCCGGGCGCAAGACGCTGGCCCACGCGCGCGCGTAGCAGCGGCCGCGTCGCGGGACCGCGGCGGCGGACCTGTACCCACCGACGCGAAGTCGATGACGCGAACGCGCTGGCTGGGTAGAGTCCGCCCCACATGGACGTCATCGCGTGTGCAGGACTGCTCGCAATCTCCCTTCGAGGCGCGCCGGCGCCCCAGCTGGTGCCCGAGCCGGGGGCGCCGGCCAACCCCGATGGTTCCGCCGAACGGTCCGGCGACGCGGCTGCACCGGCTGAGCCCGAGGACTCCGCCGAGCCCCAGGCCCCCGCCGAGGCACCCGGTACTGGGAGTACGGTGCGGGGCTGAGCGTGGGCGGGGGCGTGCCCGTGCGGGTCTCGGAGCGGGTCTGGGTCGGGGCCCGCTTCGACAAGACGTTCGCCCTGCGCGGTCAGCAGTGCCTCACGGTCGACGGCCAGGCCCCAGACAATCGCGACGAGTGCGAGCCCCATGGCCAGAACACGAGCGACCTCAACCGTATCGACCGCCGCTTCGTCCGGCTCTCGCGCCCGCGGCCGTGGACGGTGTCGCTCGAGGTGCGGATCGACTTCTGAGCCCCTGGGCGCGGACGGTGCTGCCTACGTGCTGCCGCCGCGGCACGGGGGGCTCTGCGGGATCACCCCGCCGCGCGCCTCCCACTGGCTGGGCGTGTACGCGTGAATCGACAGCGCGTGCAGCCCCGCGGCCAGCTCGTCCTTGGCCAGGGCGTTGACGGCCCGGTGGCGCTGCACGAGTGACTTGCCCTCGAACGCCTCGGCGACCAGCGTCACCTTGAAATGGCTCTCGGGCACCTTGGTCGAGTGGCGGTGGCTCTCGTTCTCGATCTCGAGCACCGCGGGGGCCAGCGCGTCCACGAGCTTGTCGTGGAGCGCCGACTGCAGTGGCCCGGGCTGGGGGCCGCTCACGAGGCGGGCGCCCCGTTGGACTCGGTCGCCTCGGGCGGAAGCGCGGCGGCGATCATCTCGGCGATGTCCATCACCTCGATGTCCTCGTCCTTGTCGAAGTGCTTCATGCCATCGGAGATCATCGTCTTGCAGAAGGGGCAGCCCACGCCGACGGCGTCGACGCCCGCGTCCACGATCTCCTTGGAGCGGTTGACGTTGACCCGCTTCTCGGCCTCTTCCTCCATCCACATGCGGGCACCGCCGGCGCCGCAGCAGAAGCCGTGCTCGCGGTTGCGCTCGAGCTCGACCATCTTGTCGGCGCCGCCGACCGCACGGGCGATGGCCTCGCGCGGCTCGTCGTAGGTGTCGTTCCACCGGCCGAGGTAGCAGCTGTCGTGGTAGGTGACCTTGCGTTTCTGCAGCGGGTTTTCGACCTTGAGCTTGCCCGTCTCCATGAGGTGCGCGAGCAGCTTGCTGTGGTGGATGACCTCGTAGTTGCCGCCGAACTGCGGGTACTCGTTGCCGATGGTGTGAAAGCAGTGCGGGCAGCTGGCGATGACCTTGCGGACCTTCAGCTCGTTCATGAGATCCACGTTCATCTGCGCGATGGTCTGGAAGCTCATCTCGTTGCCGCCGCGGCGCAGCGTGTCGCCGGTGCAGTTCTCCTGGGTGCCCAGCACGGCGAAGTCGACGCCCGCGGCCTGAAGGCAGCGCACCAGCGCCCGGGTCGGCTTCTTCGAGACGTCCGAGTACGCGCCCGCGCAGCCCACGAACAACAGGTACTCAGCCTCGGGGTTCTCCTCGATGGTCGGCACCTCGAGGCCGTCGGCCCACTGCATGCGGTCCTCTTGGGGCAGGCCCCACGGGTTGCCCGAGTTCTCGATGTTGCCAAACGCGGTGGTGAGCTCGCCCGGCGTCCGGCCGCTCTCGTCGTTGAGGACGATGTGCGTGCGCATCTGCAGGATCTTCAAGGGGTGGTCGATGAAGACCGGGCACACCTCTTGGCAGGCGCCGCAGGTGGTGCAGGCCCACAGGGTCTCGTCGTCGACGCGACCGCCGACGAGCGGGTCCATGCCCTCGAGCTCGGCCTTGATCTTCTCGATCGCGTCCACCTGCTCCTTCTTGGACTCGTCGTTCTTGAGGGCTTCCCAGGCCTCTTGGGCCTTCTGCCACTCTTCGAAGCCCGGCTCGCCCTCCATCGGCTCCATCAGCTCGACGCCCGGCGCGGGCGCGGGGAGGTCGATGCCCAGCTCGGACTGTAGCTTCTTGAGCTCCACGACCTTCCAGCCGCGGTCCTTCATCTCATCCTTGAGATCGTGGATGAGGTGCATCGGCGAGAGCGGCTTGTCGGTGGCGAACGCCGGGCAGTAGGTGGTGCAGCGAGCGCACTCGGTGCACGCGTAGTTGTCGATGAGGCTCTTCCAGGTGAAGTCCTCGACCTTCGCCACGCCCCAGTTCTCCATCAGCGGCGCGGCGTCGGGGTCGTCGGGCTCGCCGTCGAAGAGCTGCAGCTTGGGCATCGCTCCACGCTGGCCTTGGTTGCGCAGCAGGATGTTGGGGCCCGAGCCCAGGACGTGAATGTGCTTGGAGAAGGGCAGGTAGTTGAGGAAGCCCAGCAGGACCGCGATGTGGCCCCACCAGTGCACCTCGGCCGCCACGTGCGCCCAGCCCTGGTCGACGCCCGAGGTGAGCACGCCGCCCTCGATGCTGAAGATGCCCGTGACCGAGCCCAGCGTCCGCGCGACCGGCATCATTGGGTCGGGCGCGCCGACCACCGCCATGTGCCAGGTGTGGTGCCCGTAGTGGGTGAGCACCAGCGTGGTGATGGCGCCGAGGATGAGCATCGCGTCGGGGTTGGCCGGCACGAAGGACGGCTTGACGACCAGTCGGCGGTAGAACGCGTACATGATCGCCACGAAGACCACCGCGTTCATGACGTCGATGCCCAGCCGGACGTAGCCGTAGAGCGTCTCGCCGAGAATCGTACCGAGCGTGAACCAATCGCCGAGCAGGCCGACGATGAACATCTCGGTCGAGGCGACGCTGAGCACCAAGAAGCCCCAGTAGATCGCCAGGTGGTGGTAGGAGCGGCTCTCCTCCATCACCTTGCGCTGCCCGAAGAAGAACTTCATCAGGCTGCCGATGCGCTCACCCCAGCTCTCCTTGAGGTCCGCGGGGCGGCCGAGCGCGGCGACGCGCACGAATTTCATGACGTTGAACGCGAACAGGGCGTTCGCGGCGATGAATACGACTGCGAAGACGATCTGCTTCATCGGAAATCGTTCGCGTCATACCACAGGGCCGCGAACAGGGCGCGCAGTCCCCTGCGGCGCCGTTGCAGCGGCCCCCCGAAGGCCCTGTGACCGCTTTCCCCGGACGCACAGGCGCAGTAGGATCAGGGTCGCGCGTGCACGATCTCCTGCTCATCAGCGACCTGCATCTGGGTTCGCACCTCAAGCCCCGTCTGCGCGGCGAAGAGGTGCACCTCGCGTCGCGCATCGAGGAGGAGTTTCCGCGGTTCACCGACCACTACCTCGAGATCTCGCGGGTGCGCGACGTGGGCTGGCAGCTGGTCATCAACGGCGATTTCATCGACTTTTGGAACGTCGAGCTCGACGAGCGGGAGGGGGAGAGCAGCGAGGACCTCGCCGTTCGCCGCCTGCACGCCGTCCTCGACGCGCACCCCGCCGTCGAGGACTCGCTGGCGCGCTTCCTCGAGGCCGGCCACGGCATCGCGTTCGTCACGGGCAACCACGACGCCGAGCTCCTCTACGCGGGCGTACGCCGGGCGATGGTCGAGCGCATCGAGGGCGCCATGGCCGGCGAGGAGGGCGACGCGAGCATCACCCGCACGGGCACGGTGCGCCTGGACATGATGCGCGCGGGCAAGATCCGCTTCGTGCGCTGGTTCCTGCGCGAGCCCGGCGGCGCCTGGATCGAGCACGGCCACAAGTTCGACCCCAGCTGCGCGACGCCTGCGGCGCTCTCGCCGACCCGGGGCGGGGCGCTCGTGCAGACGGTCGCCGAGGTCGCCACCCGTAGCTTCGCCAACGTCATGCCGGAGATCGACTACGACGCTCCGGACAAGTTCAGCACCGCCGACTATGCCCGCTGGGCGCTCGCCCGCGGCTGGAGGTTCGTCATCCGCGTGATCCTGCTCTACCTGCGGATGGTCGGGCGGATCCTGGCGCTGTGGGTCGGGCCGGGTCGGGTGGACGCGCAGGGCCAGGCGGACCACGACCAGCAGCTCTCGCGGATCGCCGAGAACGCCGGGCTCCAGATGAGCGCCTTGGCGGCCCTGGAGAACATGGCGCCACCCCCGGCGGCGATGACCGTCGGCGGGCTGCTCAAGCTCTCGGCGCTCGATCATCTGCTCATGCTGCTCACCCCGGTGGGCATCGCGCTGGCGCTGCGTGCCGCCGGCTGGGTGCCGCTGTGGCTCGGCCTTTCGGTGGCCGGGGTCGTGGGGGTGGCCGGGGTCTGGTTTCAACGCCGGGGTCGCCAGCGCCGGGATGTCGCCCGCGACATGCTCAACGTGGCCGCGGGGGTCGGCAACGCGACCGGCGTGCCGCTGGTGCTCATGGGGCATAGCCACCACGGGCAGCTCGAGCGCCGCGGCGAGGTGGTCTACGCCAACAGTGGGAGCTGGCTCGATGGCTCGCACCTGTACGTCGAGCGCGACCCCAACACGCAGCGCCTCGTCCGGGTGGAACTGCGGCAGTGGCGCAACGGCGGCGTACGCTGCCTCGACGCGATGAGTGTCGTGCAGCCCAACGAGCCGGTCGACGAGGCAGCCGCGGTGCGGGCCGACAGCGCCCTCGAAACGGCGGGCGAAGGTGACGCGAGCGGCGCTTTTGTGCGAACGTAGCGGCGTCGTCGACCGCGGCGACGGATGAGGCAGACCGTTGGCCAACGAAACCATCCTCGTCATCGAAGACGACCCCTCGGTGCGTACCCTGCTGACCAAGGCGCTGACGGGTAAGGGCTACACGGTCGAGACCTCCGAGGACGGCTTGGCGGGGCTCACCCGCCTCGAGTCGCTGCGGCCCGACCTGATCATCGTCGACATCATGATGCCGCGCCTCGACGGCATGACCTTCGTCCGGGCGATCAAGGGCAACGACCACACCAAGCAGCTGCCGGTCATCTTCCTCACCGCGAAGAACGACCCCAAGACGATGATCCAGGGCATCAACCTCGGGGCCCGATTCTACGTCACCAAGCCGTTCCAGATCGACGAGCTGCTGGCCAAGGTCCAAAAGGCCCTCACCGGCTGAGGGCTTCGGGGGGTGTGCGGCTTCGGGAGGCTGCGCGGGCCGGCGTCTGCCCACGCCCTCTCGCTGTCTCTTCCGCTGCGCCGACCCTCCGGGTCGGCTCGCTCTCTTGGTTCTCTCATTCTGTCGGGGGGCGCAACCCGAGCGAGCGGTGACGCTGGTTGCGTGGCTTCAGGCCCGGCTGAGCAGCGGCGAACGGGAGAACGGTGACCGCGCGGGACCGACGACGGCGGCGGCAGCGGCGGTCCCGGCCGCGAACTCGCCTTCGAGGCCGAGGCCGGGCAGGGTGAGTCGGCAGCCGAAGTGCAGGGACTTCACGCCGCTTTGCGTCGAGAGCACGCCGACGCCGAGGCTCGGAGGCTTGGCGATGGCGTAGAGCGCGTCCATGGGGTGGGTGGTGCCCGGCGCCGCGCGCTCGGAGACGTCGCGGCCGTGCGCGTCGGTGAGCGGACGACCATCGTGCGGCGAATGGATCCAGCGCACATGGTCGTGCACGAACGGCAGCACGCCGCGCGCGTCCAAGGCGTCGAGCAGCCGCTCGCGGAGGCCCGCGGTGGAGGCCTGCGGCGGCACCACGTGGCACAGGGAGACCCGGCGCGTGTCCTCACCGCTGCCCGGCCCGACCCGCAGGTACGTGTTGCCGACCGGGTCGTCCGCGGCGCCCTCGGGCAGGCAGATCGCCATCGGATCGAGGGCCGGCGAGAGCCCCTTGGCGGCGACCTCGGCGTGCATGACGAAGCGTTGCGCGCCGACCCGGACGCCCTGGAGCGCCTCGAGCAGGCCTCGCGGCAGCAGCTCGGGCACCAGCGGCCCCTCGAGCAGGCGCAGGGGGTCGGTCGCGATGATGAGGTGGTCGCAACCGTAGCGGTCGCGCTTGCCCAGCAGGCTGACCCCGACCACGCGCGAGCGCTTGAGCAGCAGCTCGGCGACGCGGAGGTCTCGCTTGACCTCACCGGAGTGCAGCTCGATCCGCTGCAGCAGGAGCGTGCGCAGAGCCGCTTCCCCGCCGGGCATGTCCTCGGGCCCGCGATGCCAAAGCCCCTGCAGGCGCAGGCTCGCCGCCTTGCCCAGCTGGGTGGGGTGGAGGTTCTGCAGCCAGGGCACGGCCGCGGCAGCGACGCGACGCAGCGCGTGGTCGGCCGGCAGCGGCTGCATCTCGTCGACGTCGGCTGCGGGCAGCTGGGAGGCGACGCGGGCGAGGAAGCGCCGGCCCCAGAAGCCGCCACCGACCAGGGCGTTGTCGGAGGCGAGAAGCGGGTCGAGAACCTCGTCGGTCGCGCTGGCCCATCGCTGCGCCATGTCCCACGCCTCGGGAATCGCCTCATCGCGGGGCCAGACTCGCGCCGCTTCGCCGCCCAGGTTGGCGCTCGCGGGCGTCAGGTCGACGCGCGCGTTGGGCAACACGACGTGCACACGATGGTCGATCGCCTCGTGCAGTCGGCGGACCTGCTGCGCGAGGCCGAGCTCGGTCCACACCCTTGCGGTGGGCGCGGTGTCCATGTGCAGGACCGGAGCGATGCGCAGCGGCAGCGTGCGCCCCTCGATCTTGTAGCTACCGTCGGCCGGGCCGTGCGGGATGACGAGCACCCGCTTGCCTCGCCGCGCCACCAAGGCAGCCGCCACCAGCCCGGCGACGTCGCTACCGAGCACGATGAGGTCGTAGTGGTTGGTGGTGGTCGCCACGCAGAGGCCCGTCAGAGGAAGCGTACGGTGGGGGCGCCTTGCGCCGCGACGACCCGGCCCATCTGCACCCCCGACTCGCCAGCGCCCTCGAGTGCCGAGAGGGTGCCCTGCACCGCGTCGGGGGCCACGAAGAGCATCATGCCGACGCCGCCATTGAACGTGCGCCGCATCTCTTCGGGGCTCACGCCTTGGGCGGCGATCGCCTCGAAGACGGGCAGGGGGGGGACCTTGGAGAGATCGAGCTCGACCGCCGTGTCCTCGGGCAGGGCGCGCGGTGGGTTCTCGAGCAGGCCGCCCCCGGTGATGTGCGCGGCCCCGTGTACGCCGCCCCGCGCCAGCGCAGCGGCGAGAGCTTTGACGTACACCCGCGTCGGGGTGAGCAGCACGTCGGCGACCGACGCGTCGGTGCCTGGAAAGGTGTCCTCGAGCGCGAGCCCGCCATACTCGGGGTCGAGCAGCGCCTTGCGGGCGAGGCTGTAGCCGTTGGAGTGCAGGCCCGCCGAGCGCACGCCGATTGCGACGTCGCCGGGCTGCACGGTCTTGGGATCGAGGCGGGCGTCCTTGTCGACCACGCCGACCGCGAACGCGGCGAGGTCGTAGTGCCCCTGGGCGTACATGCCCGGCAGCTCCGCCGTCTCGCCGCCGAGCAGGGCGCAGCCACTTTGTCGGCACCCATCGACGATGCCCGCGACGATGGATTCGACGATGCCCGGCTGCAGCGCCCCGGTGGCGATGTAGTCGAGCAAGAACAGCGGCCGGGCGCCGGTGCAGATCAGGTCGTTGACGTTCATCGCCACCAGATCCACGCCGACCGTGTCGTGCACCCCCGCGGCGATCGCCACGAGCAGCTTGGTGCCCACGCCGTCGGCACACGAGACGAGCACGGGCGACTTCATGCCCGAGGGCAGTCCGATCATGCCGGCGAAGCCGCCGATGTCGTCGAGCTGTTCGGGGCGCCGCGTCGAGGCGACGAGCGACTTGATCCGGCGGACGGCTTCGTTGCCCGCGTCGATGTCTACGCCAGCGTCGCGATACGACAGGCCCTCGGGTGTGTCCGCCATGGTCTGTGGGGGTACCAAACCGCAGGCCGACCTGCCATGGCCCGGCGGCGGGACTGCCGCGAGATGCCTCGCATGCCCCGCGCACGCCCCTGTAGCGGGCGGCGGCCGGGCGGTGGTAAGACCCCGCCATGGCGTGGTGGCGGCGCAAGAAGCAGCAGCTCGAGACCCAAACCCCCGAGGAGAAGGTCTCCGTGCCCAAGGGCGTGTGGTCCAAGTGCGAGGCGTGCGGCGAGATCACCTACACCGAAGAGCTGATCGCGAACCTGCGCGTGTGCCCGGTGTGTGGGCATCACGCGCCGATGCCGACCGCCGAGCGCATCGAAGCGATGCTCGACGAGGGCACGTGGGAAGAGCACGACACCGACCTTCGCTCGGGCGACCCCCTTTCGTTCGCGGACCAAAAACCCTACAGCCAGCGCCTCGAGAAGGCGCTGCGCACCGCGGGGCCTCGTGACGCGTTCCGCAGCGGCGTCGGCACGATGGCCGGCGTCCCGGTCAGCGTCGGATTCTTCGCGTTCGAGTTCATGGGCGGATCGATGGGGTCGGTCGTCGGCGAGAAGGTCACCTGCGTGTTCGAGCGCGCGCTCGAGCTGCATCGTCCCGCGGTGGTGTTCTCGGCCTCCGGGGGCGCGCGCATGCAAGAGGGCGTGCTCTCCCTGATGCAGATGGCCAAGACATCGGCCGCCCGCGGCCGCCTTCGTGCCGCAGGCCTGCCGTACATCTCGGTCGTGCTGCACCCCACCACCGGCGGGGTCGCGGCCAGCTTCGCCACGCTGGGCGACCTCATCATCGCCGAGCCCAAGGCGCTCGTCGGGTTCGCAGGGCCGCGCGTCATCATGCAGACGATCGGCCAGGAGCTGCCCAAGGGGTTCCAGCGGGCCGAGTTCCTGCTCGAGCACGGCATGGTCGACCGGATCGTCAGCCGCCTCGAGATGCGGGAGCAGCTCGGGCTGATGCTGCAGCTGCTCGGTACCAAGCCCAAAACGGACCAGCCGGCCGCGCAGTGACCTACGACGCGCTGTTCGCCCGGCGGACCCTCGGCATCCGACCGGGCTTGGTCGCCGTGCGGGGGGTCTTCGAGGCGCTCGGCAGCCCGGCGGGCTCGATCCCCGCCGTGCACATCGTCGGCACCAACGGAAAGGGGTCGATTGCGGCGATGGCCGAGCACGCCCTGCGCTCGCGCGGGCATCGAACGGGCCTGTTCACCAGCCCGCACCTGCAGCGGGTGACCGAGCGCGTGCGCGTGGGCGGCGTGGAGGTCGACGACACCGTGCTCGAGGCCGCAATCGGCCAGGTGCTGTCGATGGAGCGCGTCGAGTCGGAGCGTGGGCGTCCGCTGTCGTTCTTCGAGGTCCTGACGCTCGCGGCGATGGTGGTGTTCGAGCAGTCGGACGTCGACGTGCTGGTCGCCGAGGCCGGCTTGGGTGGACGTCTGGACAGCACCCGCCTCGTGGACGCCCAGGCGATCGGCGTGGGGCGCATCGACCTCGACCACCAGCGCTACCTCGGAGACACGCTCCAGCAGATCGCGGCCGAGAAGGCTGGTGTCTTCCGCGACCGAGTCCCGGTGTGGTCGGTACCGCAGAGCCCCGCGGCGTGGACCGTGCTCGAGCACGCCTCGTGGAACACCCCGTGCCCGCTGCGCCTGCCCGACCCGATCGAAGCCCCGCTGCCGGGCGAGCACCAGCGCTACAACGCCGGGGTCGCCCTCGCCCTCGCCCAACACATCGACCCCGCCGTCACCCCCGAAGACCTCGAGGGGACCCGCTGGCCGGCGAGGATGGAGCGGCGCAGCGCCGGCGCGGGGGAGTGGGTGCTCGACGTGGCCCACAACCCGGCGTCCATGGCCGCGCTGGTCGTGTCCCTCGAGCGCCTGCCACCGATGGACACGCTCGTCATCGTCAGCCGCGCGGCCGACAAGGACGGGATCGCCCTCGCCGACGCGCTGGGTGGGGTGGGGGAGTGCTGGTCTGTGGTCGATGACGATCTGGGCCTGCACGCCCTGCCGAACGCACGCGTCGCCGATGGTCTCGACGACGAGGCGCTGCGACGCAAGGTGGGCGCTCACCTGACCGGCGGAGGCCGGGTCGTGGTGTGCGGGTCACATCGGCTCGTCGGTGCGGCGATGAGCGCCTGGCTGGGCGAGGGCGACGCGCCCGACCCCAGCGACCCCCGCTGAGGTCCCGGGCCCGCGAGCGCCCGTTCAGTGCCGCCCGCGCGGTCTTTTGGAGCGCGGCTGCAGAGGTCGATACACTATGGGCATGCTGCGTCGGACTCGTCTGTGGTCGTGGTTGACTCGCGCGACCGGAACGGTCGCCGCCTGGGGCCTCGCGGTGTCCTGGGCGCAAGCGCAGCCTCCGGGGCCGCCGCCGACCGGGGCCGAGGGCAAGGCCCCGCGGCCCACCACCACCGCTCCTCCCCCGCCTCCTCCCACGCGGGCGCCGGGCGCGGAGTCGACGACCAGCCAGCCCGAACCGGAGCCCGACGACGTCGATTTGTCGAACGCGTGGGGCTACTCCCGGACCCGAAGCCCCAGGCCGCGCTACGTCCGCAACACGCAGGACCCGATCGTGTTCTCCCCCAACCCGGTGGGCTTCTACTCGGGCGTCTCGGTGCAGGGCAACCAGCTCCCGCCGCACCCGGCCAAGAAGGTCGGCAGCGGCCCGTCGATCATGACGTGGGCTGGGTTCGAGCGGACGGCCACGGGATCACGGGTGTTCTTTCAGCTCAGCGCCGAGGCCGACTACACGCTCGTGCAAAAGGACGGCGTGATCACGGTCCGGATGCGAAGGACCAAGGTCAACGTCCGCAACAACCTGCGGCGGCTCGACCTGTCGTACTTCAAGACGCCGGTGCAGTCGGTCAAGGTGCGCCGTAGGGGCCGCGACGCGGTGGCGACGATCAGCCTCAAGCGGGCTGCGAGCCCGGACGTGTCCTTCGTGGACGGTGGCGGCTCGGGCTACAAACTCTTGGTGCTCTCGTTCACCCACGCGAGCAACGCCGTGGCGGCCCCCAGCCGCACGAGCCCGAAGGCCAGCGGCCCGAAAGCCACCGACCCGACAGCCACCGACCCGACAGCCACGGAGTAGACGTCGCGCCTCACGCAGGAGCGCGGTCGCGAGCGAGCCGCCAGCCGGCGAGGCCCAGCGCCGTCACGCCCGCGGCGGCACCGACGACCGGCAGGCCGAGCATGGCGGCACTGACCGCGACGCCGAGCGCGATGCCCGTCCAGCGGGACCGGAACGCGCGGCCCATGCGGTTGTGCCGCGCGAGCCCAGCGAGCACGACCGCGAGCTGAGCCTCCTCCTCGGGCGGGAGAGGTTCCGCTTGAATCTTGGCCGGTAAGTGCCTGTGATTTTGCCACAATAGCCGGGTCGCAATCGCGTGGAGGCGGTGGATCTCCTGGCCCGGGGTGGCAGCGGTGTCGAGCAGCACCGGGAGCGCGTGGGTGCGGATCCCAGGGCGGTAGACCCTGGCCCGACTCAGCGCGGTGGCGGCCTCGACGAGCAGCGCACGAGCCTGCTCGGCCCGCCGCCACTTGTCGCCGCGGTCGTCGTCGCCCTCGCCGGCGAGCGCCAGCAGGGCCATGCTGAGCGCGTCACTCGCGCGCTCGAGATGCTGGTCAGCCACGGCCCGCAGCTCGTCCGACGCGCCGGTGGCGCGATACGCGTCGCGCGAGGCCAGGACGGGGAGATTTCGAGCGGCAGACATTGCGGAACACCGGGCGCGGCACCCTCTACGTTCACGACGTGCAGGGCTGCGGATTCTTTCACCCGCCCCTTCAACGTAAGGCACCAACTCGGCCCGTGCCAGCCCGGCCGGCCTCGGGCCATGCCGGGCGCCGCGGGTCCGCGATGGGGCGGTCGGCCAGCCCGCACTGCGCCCTCACGCGGCGCCAGTGGGGTCGCCGCGCTCGAGCTTCTTGGCGTCTTGCCACCAACGCTCCAGCTGGTCGAGCGACACCGTGCCGGGGGTCCGCCCCGCCTCGTGGCACGCCCGCATCACGTGGTCGAACCTGCGGTCGAACTTCTCGTTCGCGGCGCGGAGCGCATCCTCGGCGTCGAGCTCCAGCTTCTGGCCGATCCGCACGAGCACGAACAGTAGGTCCCCGTATTCATCGCGCAGCGCGTCGGGATCTCCGCTTGCGCGCGCCTCCTCGAACTCGGCCCACTCCTCTTGGAACTTGTCCAAGGCGCCCTGCACGTCGGGCCAGTCGAACCCGAGCGCGGCAGCCTTTTCCTGCATGCGGCGAGCGCGGGCGAGGGCGGGGAGGGCCGCGGGGATCGAAGCCAGCGGGCGGGGGTGCGAGGGCGCCTTGGGGTCCTGGGCACCCAGAGCGCGTCGCTCGGCCGCCTTGATGCGCTCCCACTGGGCCTCCACCTCGGCCGCGGTGACCTTGGGTCGCCCACGCTCGTCGCGGGCACCGAACACGTGCGGGTGCCGGCGCAGCATCTTGTCGCGGATGCCCGTGATGACGTCGCCGAGGTCGAACGCACCCTCGCGCTCCCGAATTGCGCTCTGGAAGACGATCTGAAACAGAAGATCGCCGAGCTCGTTGCGATGGGCGATGGGGTCGTCCATCGCCTCGAGCACCTCGTAGGTCTCCTCGACCAGGTAGTGGCGCAGGCTCTGCAGCGTCTGCTCGCGGTCCCACGGGCAGCCGTCTTCGGAGAGCAGCCGGTCCATGACCGCCTGCAGGCCCTCGAGCCCCTCGGGGATGCCCAATGCGGCGTGGTCGGGGACGGCGAGGTCGCCCAGGTCGTCGGGGTCTGTGGGGTCCGCCACGTGGTACCGTCCTCGTCTCCACTTACCACGTCCCGCCGAGCGCCGGGACCCAGCCGAGCCCGCGTTGACCGACCCCACCAAGCTCACCTTCGAAGACCGCGAACCCCTGCAGTTGATGCTGCAAGCCGTCGGTCGCCACAAGACCCTCTTGGAGTCCGAGACCGGCACCTCCGTGCATGTGCGAGGCAACGTCGTCACCGTGCAGGGAGATCGGGTCGATCTCGTCTCGCGGCTGCTCAAGCAGCTCTACGCGCTCGCGCAGCAGGGCTCGCCGGTCGACCCCAGTGACGTGCCTCGTGCGCTGGCAGTGCTCAGCGACGACAGCAACGCCAAGCTCGACGCCGTGTTCGACGACACCGTCGTCGTCAAGCAGAGCGACGGCAAGGCGATCGTGCCGCGGTCGCTCGCGCAGAAGCGCTACGTCGAGTACATGCGCCGCCACACGCTGACCTTCGGGGTTGGCCCGGCCGGTACGGGCAAGACGTTCCTGGCCATGGCGATGGCCGCTCGCGCGCTTCTCGACCGCGAGTGTCGCCGCATCATCCTGTCGCGCCCGGCCATGGAGGCCGGGGAGAAGCTGGGGTTCCTGCCCGGCACCCTCGAGGAGAAGATCTCCCCGTACCTGCGCCCTCTGTACGACGCGCTGCACGACATGTTCCCCGCCGACAAGGTCGCGCACATGATGGAGCACGAGATCATCGAGGTCGCGCCGCTCGCCTACATGCGGGGCCGGACGCTCAACGACGCGTTCGTCGTGCTCGACGAGGCGCAGAACACCACGCGCGAGCAGATGAAGATGTTCCTGACCCGCCTGGGCACCAACACCAAGGTCGTGGTGACCGGTGACCCGACGCAGATCGACCTGCCCGGAGGGGCGCGCAGCGGCCTCGCCCACGCGCTGCGGATCCTCCGCGGGGTCTCGGGCGTCGCGGTGTGCTCGTTCACCTCCGAGGACGTGATGCGCCACCCGCTGGTGCAGAAGATCATCGAGGCCTACGATGGCGACGCCAAGAGCAGGGCAGCGGCGCGTGCGGCGGCCGCCGAGGCCGAGGCCGCCGACACCACCGAGACGTGATCTCGGCCGCCGCGGAGCCGTCGGATCTCGCGTCTGTGCGGGGTCTAGCCGCCTTTGCGCCCCGTTTCGAGCCGCGTCGCCGCGCGGGTCCACCGAACCCGGCCCGCGCCCTCACTTCGGGGCGCGCGACGTGGACCGATTCGCGCGTGGCCGCGTGACGCGTGCGCGGTACGAGACCGTGCATGGGAGCTGCACGCGTATTGCCGCCTGTCATGGCCGGGGACTCACCGCTGGCCGATGACGCGTCGCGCCAACGCGAGATCGATCGGCTCCGCGCGACGGTCGAAGCGCTGCGCAACCCCGCCGGAGCCGTCCGGCTGGCGGCGCAGATGCTCGCCGGTCCGATGCGGGCGGCGCTGCGGGGAGCCTCGGAGGCGGAGGCGGCCTGCATCGCCGACGTGCTGGGCGCCCTCGAGAGCGCGACCGCCGAGCTCACGCGGATCCTCGCGCACATGGGCTCCGAGCGCCCCGCGGCGGAGCTCGTCGTGCTCGCCAAGCCCGAGTGCGAGCCGGGCCTCGAGGCCCTCGTGGCGGCGGTGCGCCGGACCCTCGAGGAGCGGGTGAGCCTTCGGGCCAGCGTGGAGTCGGTCGTCGAGCCCGGCCTGCGCCCCGACGTGGATCCCAAGGACCTGCAGGCCGCGCTGTTCGGCCTGGTCCAAAACGCCATGGAGTCGATGGCGAGGCGCCGCCCCGACGGGGCGCCGTGGCAGGTGCAGATGCGCGCAAGCCTCGAGCCCGCGGGCCCGGGCACCCACCACGTGGTCTTCGACATCCGCGATCGCGGAGATGGCCTGCCGCCGGGGGTCATGCGGTGGCTCTGTGACGCGACCGGGCTCAGCGACAGCGCTGCCGATGGTCCGGGGATGAGCCTGAGGCTCGCGCGCCGCGTGGCCGAGGGTGCAGGCGGCACTCTGGAGGCCAGCCGCGTGGGCGGCACGACCCGCGTTCGGTTGAGCGTCCCGCAGCGCTGAACTCCCGCGCGGTATCATGCCGCGTTGACCCTCGCCGATGAACTCGCCGGCTTCGCGGCGGTGCGACGATGGCTGCTCGCGCGTGACGGCGAGGCAGGCTTTGGGCGGGTGTACCTGGACGCGTACGGCAACGTCACGATCCAGCGCCCGCGGGCCCGCGTGGTCGTGGTCCCGCCCGGTGGCGAGGTCCCCGACCGGTTCGACGTGTTGCTGCTCGCCGGGCCACCCAAGATCCTCGAGTCCGCGCTCGTGCAGATGGATACGCCGCGCATGCAGCTGCTCTCGCTGCCGACCCCTCCGCGGGTGGCCGACAAGGTCGTCATCGAGGCGATGCGCATGGCCGAGGCGGTCGCGGGAGCCCGGGTCGCCGATCAGCTGGTGGAGATCGGCACGGCGCTGGCGGCCGAGCGCGACCCCGCCCGGGTCCTCGAGCTGATCCTGCAGCACGGCCGCGCAATCGCCCGCGCGGATGCAGGCTCGATGTTCGTCGTCGAGGACGACGGAGACCGCCTGCGCTTCGCCGCGGCGCACAACGACTCGGTCGACATCGATTTCTCGACCTTCACGATGCCCGTGGCGGAGACGTCGATCGTCGGGACCGCGGTCCTCTCGGGTCGCACGGTCCGCGTCGCCGACCTCTACGCCAGCGGCGAGGCGCAGACGCACGCGCGCACGTTCCAGCACGACCGGACGCTGGACCGAAGCCTCGGCTATCAGACCCGCTCGATGCTCACGACGCCGGTCATCACCCCCGAGGGCAAGGTGCTCGCCGTCATGCAGCTGATCAACGCGCGTGACGACGACGCCGGCCCGCTGCGCTCGGACCACGACTTCGAGACCCGCGTCCGACCGTTCACGCCCGAGGACGAGCGCTTGTGCGGGGCGCTGGCCAGCCAGGCCGCGGTCGCGCTGGAGAACGCGCGGCTCATCGCCGACATCGAGGCGCTCTTCGAGGGGTTCGTCCGCGCCAGCGTGCACGCGATCGAGCAGCGCGACCCCACGACCAGCGGGCACTCGCAGCGGGTGGCGGACCTGACGGTCGGCCTCGCCAAGGCGGCGGATCGCAGCGCAGGCATCTTTGCGGACCTGACGTTCGACGCGGACGCGCTCCGCGAGATCGAATACGCGGGCCTGCTGCACGACTTCGGCAAGGTCGGCGTGCGCGAGGAGGTGTTGGTCAAGGCCAAGAAGCTCTATCCTCAGCGCCGCGCGCTGCTCGAGGAGCGCTTCGCACACATGCAAACCGCCGTGCAGCGCGACATCCTGCAGGCGCGCATCGACGGCCGCGATCCGGCGGAGCACCGCGAACGGCTCGCGGCGCTGAGTCACGCCCAGGCGCTGGTCGACCGATGCAACGAGCCTAGCCTCCTGGCGGAGGAGACCTCGGCCGAGCTGCCGCGGCTGCTCGAGCTGGCGTTCGTGGACGGTCAGGGCCGGCAGGTCAACGTGCTCGAGCCCCAGGACGTCGCCGCGCTCGGCGTGCGCCGCGGGTCCCTGACCCCCCAGGAGCGGCGCGAGATCGAGGACCACGTGCGCCACACGTACGACTTCCTCGTGCGGATCCCCTGGACGCAGAGCCTGTGCCGGATCCCGGAGATCGCCGGAAAACACCACGAGTATCTCGACGGCAGCGGATACCCCGGCAGGGTCGACGGGCCCGCGATCCCGGTGCAGGCGCGCATGATGACCGTGGCCGACATCTTCGACGCGCTCACGGCGTCGGACCGGCCGTACAAGGCCGCGGTGCCGCTCGAGCGCGCCCTGGGCATCCTCGAGGCCGAGGCGAAGCGCGGCAAGGTCGACGCGGACGTGCTCGCGCTGTTCATCGACGCGAAGGTCTGGAAAGCTGTCGTTCCATGAAGGTGCAGCTGCAGGTCGCCCCCACCGTGCGCCGCCAGGTTTCCCGCGGGCTCTCGCGGGCGGTCGTGCGCACGGTCGCCTCGGCGGGCCGCCGCGTCGGGGTCACCGACGCCACGCTCACGCTTCGCATCACCGACGACGAGGAAGTCGCCCGACTGCACGCGACGTTCATGGGCCTGCAGGGCCCGACCGACGTGCTGAGCTTTCCCGCCGAGGCCGACGAACGCAGCCTCGGCGACCTGGTGATCGGGTGGGGGTTCACGGTGCGCCAGTCCGCGTGGCGAGGGCAGGGGCCGCTGGCCTGGCAGGCGGAGACGATCGACCTCGCGCTGCACGGCCTCGCACACCTGCTCGGCCACGATCACGCCACGCGGCACGACGCCCGCGAGATGCTTCGGCTCGAGCGAACGCTCGCGCGACGGGCCGCCATGCCTGCGCCCGTGCGGCCCTATGCATAGCGGCGGAGCTGTTATGATTGGCCGGTGAGCGCGCTGCTGCTGGCCGTCGTCTCGGCCGTCGTCTCCGCCGCGCCGCCCAACGCACCGGACACCGCCCGAATCGAGCTGGGCCCCGCGGCGCCTGCCGACGTCGTGGTCGAGGACGCGCGCGGCGTCGTGGCCCGGGCCCGCGTGGGTCCGCAGGCCACCGCGGTCGTCCATGTCCCACCCGGCGACTACGTCGTCCGCACCGGCGAGCGCCGCGAAGCGCTGCACGTCGAAGCCGGGGAGGTGCACGGGGTCGAGCTCTCCGGGCAGCTCGTCTCGTCGAGCGAGCCGGCGGGGGCGGAGCAGCCCAGCGCACGGCTGCCTGCCGTGCCCGCGGAGGCGTCGGTCGTCCCCTCGCGGCCCCGGGCCTGGCGCGCGCCGCTGATGTCGACCTTCGTCCCCGGCCTGGGGCACGCCTGGGCGGGCAAGCCGCTTTGGGGTGTCGGCATCCTCGCCGTGATGGCCGGGTCGGTCACGGGCGCCGTCGTCATGGGCCGCAGCATCGACCGCAGCGACGGCGCTACGCCCTCGGATGCCGCGCGCTCGCCCGGGTACGCGCGCCTGGCAGGCTTTGCGGCGCTCACGTCCGTGGCCTCGGCGCTCTACGTGGGGCAGATCTTCGACGCGCATCGGGTCGAGCGCGGCACCGTGTTGCGCCCCGTGCCTGGTCGCGTGCAGCTGCGCTTCGACAGGCTCACCGCGGTCGCGATGGCGCCCGGCCGGCCCCGCGCTGCGCTCTACGATGATCTCTCGCTCGCGGCGATGGTCCGCCTGTCGCCCAGGGTGCACGTGGGCGCCTCGGATGCCAGCGTGAAGCTCGGGCCCGAGCAGACCGTGCTACAGCTCGGCGTGCGGGCGATGGCGCAGCTGTACGGGCCGCTCCCGCAGGCCCCGCTTCGCCGCGTCGCCGTCTCGGTCGGCGGAGGCGTGCTGGGCCAGGCGACGACACGTCGAGGGCAGCGTCACGCCCTCGACCCCGCCGCGGAGCCCACCGCGAGCACCCAGCGCGACGGCACCGCCGTCCCGTACCTGCTCGCCGACGCCCGACTCTTCGTCGCCCCGCGCTGGAGCGTCGGTGCGCTGGGTCGCCTGGGCGTTCCGCTGCGCCCCCGACGGTATCGCGCTGGCGCTGCGCTGCCCGCCTACGGGCCCACGATCGAGCTCGGCGTCTCGTTGGGGGTGAACCTGTGAGGCGCTGGCTCTTCGGGCTGCTGCTCGCCGGCTGCAGCCTCGGCGCCCGGGCGCAGGGGGCCTTCGAGGTCGAACGAGACCTCTCGGGCGTGCAGGCGTTGTCGGTCGACCTCCCCAGCACGCCGATTGCGGTGCGGGGCTGCGACCGAGTCGTGCCCGAGTCGTGCCCGGAGGCGCTGTTGGTCCAGGGGCGCTGGCACGCGACCGGCGGTACGCCCAGCGAGGCGCGCCGCAACGCGACGCGACCCTCCGTCGATTTCGAAACGTTCGAGGGGCTGATGCGCATGAGCGCGACCGTGCCGCTCGAGGTCGAGGGCTTGGTCGACCTCGAACTCGACGGGGTGGGGCTGCCCTCGGACGTCGACCTCGAGGTGCGCACAAGCCTCGGCGACGTGGAGGTGCGGGCGATGACCGGCTCGGTGCTGGTCGACGTGGAGGTCGGCGACGTCGACATCCAGGGGGAGATGCGCTCGACCGGCGTACATGTCGATGAGGGACAGGTCTTGGTCGAAGGCCCCGGGGCGATGGACATCCGGGTCGAGCGCGGCGGCGTCCGGGCCGAACACACCGCCGGGGCGGACGAGACCACGATTCTCGCGCCCGGAGGTGACGTCGAGCTGGTGCTCGGCGACGACGCGGACGTCGACCTCCGCATCGAATCGCCGGGGCGGATCCGGGTGCAAACCGACGCGTTCAGCGCGGCGACGACGGGCTTGTACCGTGCGCGCTCGGGCACCGGAGCCACGCGGGTCGAGATTCGAGCCGGGGGCGACGTTTCGGTGCGCCTCAGTGCGCTCTAAAAAAAAAGTGCCCCCTGCGCGGGGGCGCAGGGGGCGATACCAGAGCCCGGACTCGAACCGGGACGTTGTCACCAACGGCGGATTTTGAGTCCGCTGCGTCTACCGATTTCGCCACTCTGGCGCGAGGTCGCTCGATGTAGCAAGCGTTGGGCCCCGTTGCAAGCGCGGGGTGTGGCCGTGCGCAGGACCGCGGCGTGCAGCATAATCGATGCATGACGGTCTCCGGGGGTCTGAGCGCACATCTCCTCTGCGCGGTCCCACAGCTGCTCGACCCCAACTTCGAGCGCGCGGTCATCCTCATGCTCGAGCACAACCGCGAGGGCGCGCTGGGGTTGGTGCTCTCCGACGAGATGCCCGAGCCGCTCAGCGCGGTCCTGGGCGATCTCGACATCCTCTGGGCCGGTGAGGACGCCTCCCGGCTGCGCAAGGGCGGCCCGGTCGAGCCCTCGCGCGGGTGGATCTTGCACGCCACGCCGCAGTGGGACCCGACCGGCCAAGAGGTCTTGCCCGGGGTGTGGCTGACCACCTCCCTCGATTGCGTCGACCGCGAGCAGGCGATGGGCGAGGACGGCCGCTTCGTGTTCCTGCTCGGCTACGCAGGGTGGGGCCCGCTGCAGCTCGAGGAGGAAATCGCGGCGGGATCTTGGGTCGCGGTCCCCATCGGCGCCGAAGGGGATGCCGGGCGCGTGCCGCCGGCGTGGCTGTTCGACGTCGCGCCCTCCGAACTCTGGGCGAAAGCGCTCGGCATCGTCGGCATCGACCCCGCCCGCCTCGTGGGCCTGCCCAACCGCGAAGCAGCGCTGCATTGAGGGCGTTCGCGCGTGCCTGATGGCCGAGCTGCAATAGCTTCGGTAGTCTTGCGCTCGCCATGCTCCGCCGCTCCGCGATTTTTGTTGGTCTCTGCGTCCTCGCTCCCTCGGTCGCGGACGCGCAGGAGCCTCGGTTGATGCGGGACGACGTGCCCTGGGCGCTGCACCCGGGCGACGATCTGGACAAGACGCCCTTCGAGCGGCTCTACGGGGTCGCCGAGGAGGACCTGCGCGAGGTCGACGCCTTCTGGGACGGCAACCTGCTCTACACGAAGGACAGCGGCGCCCGTGAGGTCCTCGAGCAGCAGGGCCTGCCGCCGCAGCACGCGATCGCCTACGAGGCGTCGCCGGGGGTGCTCTACGTCGCAATGAACGGCGTCACGCTCACGGGCCCCTGCGGGGCCGGCGGGGAGACGGCCAACGCGGCCAAGAAGTGCAGCGCGCTCGTCGACGCGGAGACGAGCTTTCCCGCGGCAGGCAACGCAGGGCAGCAGGCGGCGCTCTTCAACCAGCTCGCCGACTACTACGAGCCGTTCGACATCGTGCTCACCACCTCCGAGCCCCCCGAGTGGATGCCCTACACGATGGCCGTCATCGGCGGTTCGGCGGGCAACGCCGGCCAGCCCGGGGGCGTGTGCGGGGTGGCCAACGTGCAGTGCGACGGACTGCGCCGCAACCACGTCTCGCTGACGTTTCCCGGCAGCTGCGGAGGATCGGCCGAGACCGCCGCGCAAGAGACCGCCCACAACTGGGGGCTCGAGCACACCGACAACACGACCGACCTGCTCTACCCGTACAACACCGGCGGGTTCAAGACCTTCGTCGACGACTGCATGGACATCAGCCACGCAACGGGCGACGGCGTGACGCAGTGCGACTACATTCACGAGGAGTACTGTCCCGGCGGCGGGGGCGAGCAGCAAAACACCTACCAGGAGCTGCTCGGGGTGTTTGGGCCGCGCACGCCCGACGACCAGGCGCCGAGCATCGTCGAGATCACGCCCCCCGACGGCAGCACGTTCACCACCGACGATGCCTTCACCGTCTCGGCTCGCATCGAGGAGAACTCCAACTTCGTCGCGGTGCGCTGGGAGCTGCAAGGTGGGGACACGACCCTGACGCGCTGCTCGAACAACGTGTGCGACCAGGACTTCAACGCCGGCGTCGGCTTCGACCCCAGCGAGGTCGACTGGGACTTCACGACCCTGACCTCGCCGCCGCCCGGTGAGTACACCTTCACGTTCGAGGTGCTCGACGCGTACGGCGGCTACGACACGCAGACGAGCACCGTGACCGTGACGCAGGGGCGCGGCTCGGGCGGCGATCCGACCGGGGGCGGGGACGAGACCGGTGATCCGACCGCGGGCCCCGGCGGCACGGGCTCGGGCACCGACGACGGCCAGGGCTCTGGCTCCGCGTCGGCCTCGGACTCGGCGCCCGGCGGCGAGGGCAGCGGGGGCTCCGACGATGACGGCACCGACACCGACACGGCAGGTGCCTCGGGCGAGGGCGAGGGCGGGGGTGGGGGCAGCGGCTGCAGCAATCGACCGCAGGGCACCCATGGCTTCTTGGCGCTCGCCTTGCTGGGATTGACGCTTCGAAGGCGGCGTCGCGGCTGAGCGGCGCCGCGGCGGGCCTGCTCGAACGGACCCCGGCTCGGCGCGGGCCACTTCTGCGTGATGCCGGCGGGCCCGGTGCTTGCATCGGCTGGTTGCATGGCCCGCGGTCCGTACGTCACCCCTTGGCCGGTCGCCGAAGCGATCGCGCTGCGTTTGGCCCGTCATCAGGCACGCATCGTTCGGGTGGACGCCCAAGCCAGCCGGCGCCGGCTCACGCGGGTCCTGCCCGAGGCGGCCGTCGCCGGAGCGCTGGAGCTGGCGGCGGGGGAGCGGCCGTGCAGCGTCGACGCCGTCGTGTCGATCGAGGACGCGCTCGAGCCCGCGCCGCTGTGCCGGCAGCGGCTTCTCGAGCGGGCGAGCGCCGCGACCGACGTGGTGATCATGTGCGAGCCCAACGAGCCCGGACGCGGCGTGGGTCGTACGATGCTGCGCGCAATCGATCCGGGCGTGTCCGTGCTCCGGTGCGACGAGGTGCCCGATGGCATCGGCGGGACGCGGATGCGCACCGAGGTGGAGGCGCCGCAGACCTGGTTCGTCGCGAGCGCGGCCGCGTGGCGGTTCTGCGACGGCGCCGAGTCGATTCGCGACGGCTTCTTGCGCCGCCTCGCGCGGATGCGGCCCGAGCAGATGGTGATGGGCGTGCGCCGGATCCTCGGCCGCTTCCCCTACGCCTACGAGCTGTTCGTGCTCGCCGGGGCCGAGCTGGCCAACCGCAGCGACGACGCGGGCGTGCAGCGGCTGCGCGGCGAGCTGACCCTGCACCCGGGCGCCCCGGCGTGGGTGCTCGCGCGGCTGCGGGAAGCCCAGGTCAGCACGACCGCGCTTGCACCGACCGCCGCACAGACGGGCTCCTGAGGCATCCTCGGCCTCCCCCACGAACGAGAGGCGTCCGACACGTGCCGGACGCCTCTCGTTCGTGGGGCGAGCCTCGCGCGCGCTCAGGCCACTGCGCGGAGCTCTTGCGTCTTGGCCTGCGCGTCGAGCCGCGGGGCGGTCGCGCTCTGCCGCAGGGTCAACGGCGCGCCGACGAACTCGCAGCCCAGCCACGTCGCGCCCGGCCCGACGCAGCGGACCTCGAGCGCGAGGTCGACCCGCTCGACGCTCGGGCGGGTCTGCACGCTCAGCAGCAGCGAGCTTCCAACCACCACGCCCAGCGGCTCGGGGACGGTGAGGCGGAGTCCGCCGCCGCCGAGGTCGACCACCGTGCATGTCGACGAGCGCGCGCCGAAGCGCACGGTGGCTCCGAGCTGGGCCGGGAAGCGTCGGTACGTGCGACGGTCGTCCGCCTCTCGAATGGCGTCGGGCGCATCGGAGCCGAGGAAGCTGCGCAGGTGATAGAACTCGGGGTCGCTCTTGGCAGCGCCCGCGTGCAGCAGGGTCTGAAAGCGAATCACTGCGGTCAGGAAGCTGCGCTCGGAGGGGGTCACACCCTGCACATCGGGCCCGCGCGAGACCGCCTTGAGTGCTGCCCCGAACGCGAACTACTTCGTGTCGCCGCGGCCGAGACCGAGCCCGTGCACCGCGAGCGCGGCCCAACCCGCCATCAAACACAGCCCACCGACGGGCGTGACCGCGCCAAGGACCCGGGGTCCACCGAGCACGATGGCGTCGAGCGTGCCGGCGAAGATCACGATGCCGACGACGAAGGCGATCGCGGCGACGCGCAGCGCCTTGGTGAAGCTCGTCCGGCCCAGGGCGGCGACACCCACGAGCACCGCGGCGTGCAGCTGCTGGTAGTGCGCAGCGGTGCGCCAGATCTCGAGGTCGCGCGTGGGGACGGCGTCGCGCAGCGCGTGAGCGCCAAACGCCCCGGCGGCGACGCCGATCAGGCCCAAGACGGCACCGACGACGAGCACCCGGCCGGCGAGAGGTTCGATGGGAGCGCTCATCTCAGGGTGCGCCTCCCTTGGACAGCGCTTGGCGACGGGTCTCGAGCTGCGCCTCGAGCCAGCCCCGGAACGGCTCTTCGCGACCGTCGCGGTAGACGACCAGGTAGGGCGTCATGGAGACGAACGCGTCGCTGGCGATCTCTTCGATGAACGTGTCGAGGTCGTTGATGTCCTTGCCGAGCAGCTCCCACTTCTTGCGCAGCATCTCGGAGAACTCCGGCCCGGTGTACTCCTTGCGCTTGCCCTTGACCTTGCCGCGCGGGGTCTTGCGAGGCGGCGCGACGAAGGTGTGCTGGCTGCGCTCGACGATCGCGAGCGCGTCGAGGATGCCGACCTCGCGGGTGCGCACGGGGACGGTGCCGCCGCCCGCGTCGTTGCCCGCGTCCGCGTCCTTGCGCGCGACGTAGACCGCCCCCTCCATCTCGGAGAGCCGCTTGAGCAGCCAGTCGGAGACGGGCAGCATCGTGCCGTCGGAGAGGCGGACGAGGTCGGGCGACTTGGAGCGCGCCAGGCCTGCGCCGATGCTGTCGATGAACTGGGTCGCCGTGACGACGCCGCCGGGGGTCCGGGCCAGCCGCCGCTCGAGCTCGTTGGCGGCCGCCTCGCTGTCGTGGGTCTCGCCGTCTTGCACGAACTGCAGGCCGCTCTCGCGCACCGCCTCGACGAGTGCGCGAATCTTGTCGACCTCCGAGAGGCGCTCTCCATCGCCGTGCCGCGCGGAGCGAGCGGGCTCTTCGGATACGTGCACCTCACCGTCGGAGGACGGGCAGCCCGCGAGGAGCACGCACGCGATCGCAGCTGCGCGCCACGCGGTCGAAAGACTCTGCATCCGGGCGCCAAGGTAGCACCACGGGGCGCGAGCGACATCTCGGCGCCGCACACTCTGCTGATGTACGGTGTTTCGCACCGTGAGTTCCGACGCGCAGGACCTGTTCGAGGTTGCGGCCATGCAGGACCCCGAGGCGACGCCGCTGGCCGAGCGCATGCGCCCCAGAACGCTGGGCGAGTACGTGGGGCAAGAGCACGTGATCGGGCCGGGCAAGCTGCTGCGGCGCGCGATCGAAGCCGACCGGATCCCCTCGATGATCCTCTGGGGGCCTCCAGGCACCGGCAAGACCACGTTGGCCAGGATCGTCGCGCATTCCACGGGCGCCGCGTTCGAGGTGCTCTCGGCGGTCAGCGCAGGGGTGAAGGACATCCGCGCGGTGATCGGGCGGGCCAAGCAGCGTCGCCGCGACGCGGGCCAACGCACCGTTCTGTTCATCGACGAGATCCATCGGTTCAACAAGAGCCAGCAAGACGCGCTGCTGCCCCACGTCGAGGCGGGGGTGTGCAGGCTGATCGGCGCGACGACCGAAAACCCGAGCTTCGAGGTCAACGCGGCGCTGCTCAGCCGCGCGCGCGTGTTTTCCCTGCGGCAGCTCGGACCGCAGGACATCGCCCAGGTGCTTGCGCGTGCCCTCGAAGACGAGACGCGGGGCTTGGGGTTGCGCGGAATCCGTGCGGAACCTCGGCTGCTCGAGGCGCTCGGGAGGGCGGCCCAAGGCGACGCCCGCCGGGCGCTGACGACCCTGGAGATGGCGGTCGACCTGGTGCCGGCCGGGGAGGACACGCTGACCCCCGCGCACGTCGGCGAGGCGCTCGGCGGTCGCGCGCTGCGGTACGACAAGGCCGGGGAGGAGCACTACAACGTCGTCTCGGCGTTCATCAAGAGCATGCGGGCCAGCGACGCCGACGCGGCGGTGTACTGGCTCGCCCGCATGCTCGAGTCGGGCGAGGACCTCATGTTCGTCGCCCGGCGCATCGTGATCTTCGCGTCCGAAGACGTCGGCAACGCAGACCCCCAGGCGCTCGTGGTCGCCAGCGCTGCAGCGAACGCGGCGCGCTTCGTCGGGCTGCCCGAGGCGGTGCTCCCCCTCTCGCAAGCGACGCAGTACCTGTCGCTGGCCCCCAAGAGCAACACGGCGCTCGCGGCCTACTTCGCCGCGCGCAAGGACGTACGGCGGCATGGTGCGCTCGATGTGCCGATGGCGGTGCGCAACGCAGTGACGGCCCTGATGAAGCAGTCGGGCTACGGCGCCGGTTACAAGTATCCGCACGAGGCCGACGGCGGCGTCGATCGGGGCCACGCCTCGTACCTCCCCGACGCCTTGGCCCAGGGACCACAGGGTCCGCCGCGCTACGTCGAGCCCGCGCGAGGCTGGGAAGCCGAGGCGGCGGCGCGGCTGCGAGCGGCTCGCGGCGACGAGGATTGAGCGCCGCAGGGCATCGGGGCGCCGACGTCCACCGCGAGGACGCAGACGCCGATGTGCTGTAGGCTCCGCGCCGTGGTCCGTCTGAGCGTCAACGTGAACAAGATCGCCACGCTGCGGAACTCGAGGACGCGGCAAGCGGGGCCGACGTCGCGAGGCTATCCAAGCGTGGTGGAGGGGACACGGGCCTGCATCGAGGCGGGCGCCACGGGCATCACGGTACATCCGCGCCCCGACGCCCGCCACATCACCCTGACCGACGTCCGCGAGCTCGCCGACCTGCTCGCGCCGCTGCGAGATCAGGTCGAGTACAACATCGAGGGCGATCCGAGGCCCGAGCTGATGGACTTGGTGGAGGCCGTGCGCCCGCATCAGGTGACGCTCGTGCCCGTGCGGCCAGGCGAGATCACCTCGCAGGCGGGGTGGCCAGCCGACACGCCCATGGGCCCGATGCGCTCGCTCATCGAGCGCATGCACGAGGCGTCCGTGCGCGTGAGCGTGTTCGTCGATCCCGAGCCGGCGCCGATCGACTGGGCCGCGGAGCTCGGAGCCGATCGCGTCGAGCTGTTTACCGAACCCTTCGCCATCGCCTACGCCCGCAGCGAAGCCGAGGGGCGCCGCAGCTACGAGACCTACGTCCGCGCGGCCGAGCACGCCCACGCCCGAGGCCTGGGCCTCAACGCAGGTCACGACCTCGACGCCGAGAACCTGACCCTGTTCGGGGGGCTGCCGCACCTCGACGAGGTCTCGATCGGCCACGCCATCATCGCCGACGCCCTCTTCGAAGGCCTCGCCGCGACCATCCGCAAATACCTCGACGCCCTCCCGTAGCCGGAGGGGGCGCCTCGGCCGTCCTCACCCGCCGAGCTCGGCGATGATGCCTTCGACCCTGACCTGGTCGCGGCGGCGGCCGGGGGTGAGCTCGAGGTAGCGCTGGTAGTGTTCGAGCGCCTCGGCGTCGTGTCCGAGCTCGCGCTCGATGTCGCCGAGGAGGCGGTGCAGGTCGCCGACGTCGGGCGCGAGGGCGAGGGCGACTTTGGCCGACCACAAGGCGCGTCCGGGGTAGCCACCGGTGAGCAGGCCGCGGGCGTGCCGGACGAGCTCGATGGCTTCTTGATAGTCGCGGTAGGCCTCGGCGTACAGGAGGGGGTCGGCGGGGAGATCGTCCAGCGGCGTGGAGGGGGCGTCGTCGCGGCCGAGGAGGTCGCGCAGATCGAACGCCTGAAACCGACCGAGGCCGGAGGGCCCCTCGGAGACCCACAGGACCATCGCCGAAGCGTCGACGATCACCGCGTGGGTGACCGTGAGGTTCTCCAGTGCGTTGCGGTTGCCCAGGCCGAGCACGGCGCCGCCGAGCCCTCGACGGTCTCGCAAGATGGCGGCGGCACGGTCGACGGTGACCGGGCCCCCCTCGGTCAGCAGCTCCTCGAGGCGGTCGTACCGGTAGCCGCTCGAGGTGTAGCGGCGGATCCAGTCGTTCTGCAGATCGCCCTCGAACGCCTCCTTGACCATGTGGTTCGTCGCCCAGAGCACCGCGTCGTCCTCGCCCCGCGTGGTCCTTCGATCTTCGCGGTCGCGTGCCGCGAGCTCGAGGACGACCGATTTTCGCTGCACGCCATCACCGACGAGCACGACGCCCGAGGTGCGCAGCTTGGCGTCTTGCAGCATCGCCGTGGCCGTCTCGAGGGTGTCGGCCCGCTCGAGCACGTCGCGCAGGACCAAGGGCAGGGGCGCGCCCTCTTCGAGGGGGTCGTCGGTGCGGGCCGCGTTGACCGAGACGAAGATGCCTCGCGCGTTGATGCCGGTGACCACGCCGAGCATGCCGCCCCACCCAACCGACACGTACGGGTAGCGGCCGTCGGGGCGCACGACCGTGACCACCGGGTCGACCCCGAGCTCGCCGTCGGTGTCGATGCTCAGGGAGCGGCCGATGACGAGGTTGCCCCGCTCGGAGGACCCCGGCCGCTTGCTGCTCGCCGCGAACATGGACCCCTCGAGCACCACGTCTTCGAGCCGCTGCGCGAGGCCGTGCATGCACTGGTAGAGGAAGAGGCGCTGGTATGCGCTCATGCGATCGCTGGCGGCCTCGGGGATGGCCGCGGCGAGGGCCGCGAGCTCGAGCCGGCGCTCTTCGGCGAGGTAGTCGTCGGCGGCGCGGTAGTCCCAGCGCAGCAGCATCGAGGCCGTCCACTGCTCGACGCCCGAGCCGTACCGCTGCTCGACGTACCGCGCCATCGCCTGGTCGAGCTCGTCGAAGAGCCGTGACCCGAGGCGCCCGTGGGCGTCGCCGATGCCGACGGGTGCGCCCTCGAGGTGCATCTGCCAGATCTTGCCGTCGCGGGTGAGGCTGCTGCGTCCGTAGTGGACGGTGCGTCCTGTCTCGTCGACGGTGAACGTGGAGGGCTCGACGGCGACCTCGGGGCCATCGAGATCGGTGAAGCCCAGGTAGCCCGAGTAGCTGACCGCGATGAACACGAAGGTGAGCCCGGCGAGGACTCCGACCGCGCGCAACAGGGCGAACACACGAGAATCGACCGTGCGAGGGCCGCCGCCGAGGCTCGTGCGCGCCATCGCCGGGTCATAGCGTCTTCGGGGCAGCCGCGCCACCGTGCTGCTACCCTTCGAGCCGCGATGAATCCCGTGCGAGCCTACACACGTTCAGCGGTGGGGCTGTTCCTGGCGCTCACCGCATGCGAGCCCGAGACACCCCCGCAGCCCGACGCGCCCCCATCCGACGAAGAGTCCGCCGCGCAGGCGTCCTTCGAGCCCGGGGTGACCAAGGCCGTCCTCACGTTCGCGAGCGACCGGGGGGCGTTCGCCGACTCCTCGAAGGTGGAGGACGTGCCCGAGGCGTCCCGTGGCATGGTGCGCGTCACGCTGCTCGAGGGCCCCAAGCCGCCGCAGGGGCAGGTGTGGGTGGCCAACCTGACCGAGCCCGGAGCGGTCAGCCTCTCGACCGTGCCGCGCGACATGTTCGAGGAGCTGGCGCTCGGCCAGGGCCTCAAGTCCGAGTTCGCCCTCCCCGAAGGCCTGGAGCCACCGCCGCAGGTCGCGGCGAACACCGACGAGGTGATCGTCTACAAGACCGCGTGGTGTGGGGTCTGCAAGAAGGTGCAGAGCTACCTGGACCGCAAGGGCGTGAAGTACGTCGCCAAGGACATCGAGAAGGACCGCACGGCCGCGGCCGAGCTCTCGGCCAAGGCGTCGAAGGCGGGCGTACAGACGGGCAGCGTCCCGGTCATCGACGTCGGCGGCGAGCTCATGGTCGGCTTCGATCGCGGGCGGCTGGAAAAGCTCCTCGCCCGATAGCCGCCGCGACGCTACCCTCGGCCGGTGACTCGTGTTGCGTCGTCCGTGCTGTTGGCCCTCGTTGGGCTCGCCTGCGTGCCCGCCCCGATCGTCGGGGAGGATGTCATGCCGCTCGATGGGGCGCTCCACCTCCAGGACGTGGGGCGGGAGGGCGCCTACGGACGAAACCCCGACGCCACCGCGCCAGGCACCAAGACCGTCGCCTCCGGGGACGACGTGGGGGGCTTCGCGGCGGCGCTGTCGTCTCGGTGGGTGCACCGCGGCATCCATGCCGACGAAGGCGTCGACGTCGACGCCGTGCTCGCGCTGCTACGCCAGGAACTCGCGGTGGCGCGAAGTCGTGGTGATCGACGGGCGGCCGTGCGCCGTGCGACCTGCCGGCTCGGCGACGGGCAGCTGCGCATCGTCGAACGCACGGACCGGCTGCACAGCGACACGGGCCTGTCGGTGCGCGCGGTTGGGCCGGCCTTCCTCGTCGAGGGGACCGACGGTCGCTACGATGGCGACCTCGCGCCCGGCGATCGCATCATGGCGGTCGATGGCGTCGACGCCCTGAGGTGGGCCGACTCCACCTGCGTCGCGCCCGGGTCCTCCGACGGCCACAGACGCGAGCAGCTTGCGCAGAGCCTCGAGCGGAGCGCGGCGAGCCGGCACGCAGATCGCAAGCGGCCCAAGGTGGTCAAGGTGCGGCGGGCGAAGAACGGTGATGTTCGCGAGGTCAGCCTGCGGTGGCGCGACGAGTCCGACGCGCAGTGTGTCGAGGGCGAGGCGCTGACGTCGGAGGTGGGCGTGGTCACCGTGCATCGGCTCGACTGCGACGCGCAGGCGTTCGCCGAGCAGCTCACCGAGGCCGCGCAGGCCGCTGGAGGCACGCACGTCATGCTGGATCTGCGGCGCACCCTCGGCGACCACGAGGGCAACGCGCAGGTGCTGGCCCGGCGCGTCTCCCCCGCGGCGACGGTGTGGGCGACCAAGCGCCCGGCGAGCAGCGCCGACTTCATCAACGTCGCGCTGCCCGAGGCCGGGCCACCAATGCAGGCCCAGACGCGCTGGCTGCTGGTGAGCCCTCGCTGCGATGGGACCTGCGAGCTCGCCGCGGCGGTCATCGCCGCCGACCCCCTGGTGACCACCGTCGGCCGCGCAACGGCAGGCAGCGTCGCAGAGACAGACACCGTCTCGGTGGGCAAGGCCGCCGTCGTCCAAGTCCCCACCGTGACGTACGCACTCCCCAACACGGTGACCGTGATCGAGGGCCGCGGCGTCACGCCCGACATCGCCGTCACCGCCACGGTCGACGTGCTGGCACGAGGCCACGACCCCGAGGTGGTCGCGGTCGCGCGGCGCATCGCGGGCCGAGACTGAACCGGGTCGGCTAGAGCTTCGCGTCGAGCTCGGCGAGGAACGTGGGGGCGTCGACGAACGTCTTGAAGTGCACCGCGGCCTCGGGCATGGGCTCGCCTGCACGCAGCGTCTCGAACGCGCCCGAGAGCTGCGCGTCGGTGCCATAGATGAGCACCGAGGGGAGGGTGCCGCTGCCGAAGGCCTCCTGAATCGTCGCTTGGTCCTCGCTCGGATCCGTGACGTCGATCTTGATGAGGTGGAAGCCCTTCGCCAAGCGAGGTTCGACGTCCTCGTGGTGGAAGGTGAACTTCTCCATCTCCTTGCATGGCGTGCACCACTCGGCAGCGAAGTCGATGACGATCGGCTTGCCGTCGTCCTCGGCCGCGGTGATCGCCGCAGTCATCTCATCGAGCGTCGTCACCTCGGTCCAGGCCATCGGCGGGACGTACAGGATGAGGTTGACGCCCACGATGCCGCCCATGGCGGCCAGCGCGACGCCAAGCGCCTTGCGTGACGCCTCGGCACGCGACGACTTGAAGCTCAGGTGGACCGCACCGAGGGCGAGGCCGACGGCGACCAGGCCGATCGCTGCCCAGATGCCCCAGTCGGGGTGGATGATGAAGTCGCCGAGCTCCTTGTGGACGGGCCGGAGGAACCACGCGGCCATGACCAACATGGCCACGCCGAAGAAGCTCTTGACGTGCTCCATCCAGGCGCCCGGACGAAACAGGCTGGCGCCCAGCGCGACGGCAAAGAAGAGCGTGCCCATGCCCAGCGCGTAGGCGAACAGCAGCGAGCCCCCGTACACCACGCCGCCTCCATCGGCGGCCGAGGACGCGATGAAGGCCAGCAGCGACAGCAGGACCGGCCCGGTGCAGGGCGCGGAGATCAGCCCCGAGACCAGCCCCATGAGGAAGGCGCCGACCGGGCCCGTGCCGCCGACGGCGTTGAGGCGGTTCTGCACGCTGGTGGGGAGCTGGATGTCGAACGCACCGAACATCGAGGCGGCGAGCGCGAGCAGCATGAGCACGATCGGGTAGACGACCCAGGGGTTGCCCAGCCACGCGCCGAATGCGGCGCCGGAGAGGGCGACGGCCACGCCGAGCGAGGTGTAGAGCACGGCCATGCCCAGCACGTAGGCGCTGGCCAGGAAGAGGGCCCGACCTCGCGACACGCCTTTGGCGCCGAAGACCGCGACGGTGATCGGGATCAGCGGGTAGACGCACGGCGTGAGGTCGACCAGCACGCCCTGCCCAAACGCCCACGCGTAGGCGGCGAGGCCTCCACCGGCGAAGTCTGGGGCGGCGAATGCGAGAAGCGAAGTCGGGTCAGCCATGGCGCGTGCACCCTCAACGTGCCGAGGGCACCCAACGTTATGCCACGGCCTGCGATGCGGGCACGGCGCAGGCTCGTCCCGCTACGAGGGGGCTTCTCCGCGGCAGAATCCGTCCTCTTGAATCTCGCGGAGCTCCTCGGCGGACAGCGCACCGCAGCACGTGTCGTCGCGCGCCTGCACGATGATCTCGAAGAGCAGCGAGAGGGGCAGTCCGTGACAGCACGCCCCTTGGCCGTCGGCGCTGCAGTTGGGCGCGCTCAGGCAGTCTCCCGAGCGCGGGTCGAGGCACTGCAGCCGGACGCCGGGGTTGGGATCGGTGTAGTCGAGGACCGTGACGCTGTCTTCGAACACCGACGCGCCGAGCAGGCCATCGGGCTGCAGCGCCTCGGGTGCGACGTCACGACGAAGCGCCAGCACCATCGGGTGCGTCTCGGGCAGCACCGTCGTGTCGAGCCACCGGTCGGGCTCGGGCTCGCGCTGCCCAGGGTCGAAGCGGGTCTCTCCGAGCACGGCGAGGCCTGCGTCGGAGTCTTCGGCGGCGTGGGGGGTGGACGTGTCCTCGACGTTGCCGCGGGCCTCGAAGTCGGCGACGAACGCCTCGCACTGGTTCAGCAACGCCGACGCTCGCTGCTGGGCCCGCACGCAGGGGCCGGGGCCGCGCGTCCGGGTAAGGCCTGGGAGCAGGCCGACCGAGCGTACCGCGAGGCGCAGCAGCGGGGGATCGTCCCCCGAGGGCGCCGGAGGCCACCCGGAGATCGACAGCGACCCGTCGAGGCCGAGGACGCACGCAGGCGTGTCGGCTTCGATGGCGCCGCAGTCGGGCAGGTTCTCCAGCGGCCCAAACATGCGCCGCGCGGAGTCGTCGAAGAGCACCAGCCCGGGGACGCCGGTCGCGACGACGAGCGACGCCTGCTTGCCACCGGCGTCGGGGTCGTCGGCGGGGACGCACGCGCCCTCGGTCGCGTCGAGGGCGTCCCCGCGCGAGGCGAAGCACGTACCGGGCGCGAACGGGTTGTTGTCGGTCAGCGCGTAGCTGACCCCGCACGGCGGCATCGCGACGCAGGCGTCGAGCACCATGCGGCTGGCCTCGAGGGCGAGGTCGGGGTTGCCTTGAATGTCGAAGCCACCCAGGGCGCAGTCTTGGCCGCCGATGTCGCAGCGATCGGCGAGATCGCGGCCGAGGAGTCGCCCCGGGAACTGCACGGGAACGAAGGTGAATCCCTCGTCCGCAAGGTTGCGGTCGGTTCCGGGGAACTCGCCGTACAGCGCCACCCTCGCGCCGCCCAGCGGTGGACGTCGCAACAGGACCGCGAACTGTCGCAGGAGGTTTCCGCCGAGGACCGCGCCGGGCTCGACGAGCGCGTCTGCGTCGCCAGCCGCCCACGAGAACGCCTGGCCGCCGTCGGCTGGCGCGCGCACGACCGGGAGGTCGCGAAATCGAAACCGGGCCACGGAGCGATCCTGGGCCTCCTCGGTCGGGGTCGCGGAGGCGAGCCCTTGGGCCTGGCGCAGCTCGAGGCACTCCCGCCCGAAACTCAGCGGCGCGTCCTCGCGCTCGCTCTTGAGCACCGTCAGCGGCGAGAGCGTATCGATGAGCGCCAGCTCGCAGGGCCGCCCGTTCGCCGGGTCGCACCCCGAGCGCGCCGACGCCCCTGGGCATCCCTCGTCGATGAACGCCAGCCGGGGCAGGGGAGACGCGTCCCCGCTGGCCAGCGGAACCGCCCGTCCAAACTCGCCCTCGAACAGCGTCGGGTCCGACGCGCAAGCGACCACCAACAGCCCGAGGCCGGCGATTGGGCGGCGAAGTTCCATCGCGCCCGCAGTGTAGACCACCCACGCAAAACGCCCCGCAGCAAAACCCGCGAGGCGTCGAACGGAACCCGCTCACTCACCAGCGTCCGCAGGCGGAGAAGCGGACCCGGCCCGCCCCAGCGTGCGGGGGTGGCGGAAGGCCCCCGCCCCACCACCGAAGAAGCGGACGCGGAGGAGCGAGCCGGCGGCTCGCGAGCGAGGGCGCTCCCGCGCCCGAACTAGGAGGGGTGAAGCGAAGGGGGCTACGCCCCACCACCGAAGAAGCGGACGCGGAGGAGCGAGCCGGCGGCTCGCGAGCGAGGGCGCTCCCGCGCCCGAACTTGGAGGGGTGAAGCGAAGGGGGCTGCGCCCCACCACCGAAGAAGCGGACGCGGAGGAGCGAGCCGGCGGCTCGCGAGCGAGGGCGCTCCCGCGCCCGAACTTGGAGGGGTGAAGCGAAGGGGGCTGCGCCCCCGCAGCGAGGGGAACCGAGAGGTTCCCCTCAATGACTAATCAGCCTTCGCGATGTCGGCCAGCTTGGTCTGCAGCCGCGAGATCAGCCCGTCGATGCCCTCGTCGCGGAGGATCTTGCCGAACTCGTAGCGATAGGTCTTCGACAGGCTGACGCCGTCGGTGATGATGTTGCGGGCGACCCACTGGCCCTTGCCGTCTTCGCCGGTGACCCAGTGCATCACGTACGAGATCTCGAGGGTCTGCTTCTCGCCGTCCTTCTCGAAGGTCACGCGGGTGTCGACCTTGGCCTTGTCCTTGCGGACCTCTTCGCCCAGGTACTCCACCGTGCCCGAGTCGGCCTGGCGAATGCGCTTGAGGTAGTTCTCGCGAATGAGCTGGGCGAGGAGCGCCTCGTACTCGGGACATCGGGGGTCGCACTTCTTGGCGTAGCGGCGCTCGCCTCCGAGGGCGGCCCGGGCGATCCACTGGTAGTCGAGCAGGGCGTCGACCTCGGCCTCGATCTTCTCGCTGCTCGCCTTGTCGTGCACGAGGCCGACGACGGACTGGTGGGACGACTTGAACGCTTCGAGCGCGGAAGCGGGGGAGTCGGCGGCTTGGGCGGTGCTGGCCGCTCCGAAGAGGGCCAACGCGAGCATGAGGGGAGCGAATCGAGTGCGGATCACGGGAGTCCTCTCGGGTTGCGGGGTCAGACGGGGCCCCGTGGGGCCATATTCACGGCGGCTCACCCTAGCATGGTGCTCCGCATCACGTTCTACCGGGTCTGGGACGGCGTTCCGGCGGGGAAACCGGTGGACCAGGGCGCTCATGGTGCGGTGGGCCCCGTCTCGCGGCCAAGCTGGGTGCCGACCGCGCGGGAGAGGCGCGCGAGCGCGTCGTTGTAGCTGAAGATTGCCTGCGCGTAGTCGAACCGGCGCTTGTACCACTTCTCCAGGTTGCGCAGCAGCTCGGTGGCGTTGCCCCCGCCGACCGAGTCCTTCTGCTGGCCCGAGACGACCAGCCGCCAGCTGAGATCGACCGCTTCGTCGTACGTGTCGACGAGGTGCTTGGCTTCCACGAGATCTCCGTAGGCCTGCTGCACGTCCAGACCCAGCAGCAGCGCGGCGGCCTCTTCTTGTCGCATGGCCGCGCGGGTGTTGGCGCGGGCCGTCTGCAGGTCGAACGTCTTGAAGTGGAAGTCCCAGCGCCAGCGCATGGCGAGCGCGGCGGAGAAGCGGGTCCAGTTGAAGCCGTCTTGGTAGTAGAGCTGCGACATGTCCTGATCGACCGCGTTGGAGCGCGCGATGCCGGTCTGGACCGCGATGCCGAGGTCGGGCAGGAAGTTGGAGCGCGCGAGCTTCTCCTGGAACTCGCGGGCCTTGACCGCCGCCGAGGCCATACGGGCCTCGGGTCTCCGCGCGACGGCCATCTGTTTGTAGTCGGCCGGTCGCTGCAGGCCGCCCTCGATCGCCATCGGCCGCAGCTTGCTTGCCTTGACGTCGAAGCCCGGCGGCGCCGCGTCTCCGGCCAGGGCCCACAAGGCCGACAGCGCATAGGACTCGACGTTGAGCGCCTGCCGCATCAGCTGCTCGAGCTCGATCGCGGCGAGCTTGACCTTGATCAGGTCATCGGGGTCGCGCAGGGAATCACCCTCGGACGGGTCGGCGTCCCAGTCGTCGTCGCCGCCGCCCACCTCGGCCTCGATGCGCCGCTGCGCCTTGTCGACGATGCCCTTGGCCTCGCGCAGGATGCCGACGGTGTCGCGGGCGAGCAGCAGCGCGGCGTAGGCCTGCTGCACGCGGAGCACCGTCTCTTGCTCGACCTGCCCCTTCTCGAGCTCCTTGAGCGCGACCCCGACCTCGGCGAGCTTGCGGGTGTTTCGGATCTTGCCGAACGTCGTGATCGGGATGACCATGTCGGCGCGGAACTCGAACCGGACGCCTGCGTCGGCGAGCTGCGCGAAGTAGCCGTCGATCGTGTTGACGTCGAAGCTGTTGTCGTCGCGGCTGCGGCAGTACTGGAAGTCGAACCCGTCGCCGCTTCCGTCGTCGAGGTTGACGTCGTCGCAGCGGATGTTGACGCCGGGGCTGAGGGTGGCCGAGGTCTCGATGACGGGCACCCAGGCGAACTGCGCCTTGCGGAGCTGTGCGCGCATGGCCGTGACCTGCTCGTCGGCAGACTTGACGGCAGGGTTTTCGAGGGCGTAGCGGACGATCTGGTCGAGCCCGAGCCGCGACACGTCGGCGGGGCGTCGGCCGTAGGGGTCGAGCCGACCGTCGGCGACAGCGTCGAACGCGGAGGCGCGGCGGGGCGTCGGGGTGTCCTCCGGGGCCGAGGGGGCGGCCACCGGGGGCGGAGCGGCGTCCACGACCGGGCTCAGCAGACCCGCGCCCAACAGGACGCACAACGACGACGCGCGCAGCACACCGCATGGGTACCCCTGCCACGCAGCGGGCGCAACAGGCCTGGATCACGCCCGCACGTGGCCAGTTGCGCGCTGTGATCTCCGTTGCCAAGCTCTGCCCCGTGGCTGTCCTCGGCGCCTCGCTTCACGATCTTCCCCACCAGCAGCGCAAGGTCTTGCGCCTGCACGGCCCGGACACGCAGCGGTTCCTGCAGGGCACCCTCTCGGCCGACGTCGCCAACGCGAAGCCTGGCGAGGCCGTGCCCGCCACGCTGCTCACCGTAAAGGCCAAGATCGTCTCCGAGCTCATCGTGCTCGTGCACGACGAGGAGACCGTCGATCTGCTCATCCCTGCCGACACGTTCGAGGGCGTGGAGGCGCATCTGGATCGACACATCATCATGGACCAGGTCGAGCTTGGTCGCCGCGAGGACGTCGTCGTGGCGGCGCTTTGGGGCGATGACCTGCCCGAGCCTTCGGCGCCGCTTCGCTGGCGCTGCACCCATCCGGTGCACGGGCAGCTGCTCGTGGGCACCCGTGCTGAAACGGACGCAGCGCTCGAGGGCGTCGAGCGGGCCGATGCCGACGCCTTCGCCGCGCACCGCATCGAGGTCGGCGCGCCCGCGTGGGGCTTCGAGGTGCGGCCCGACTTCTTTCCGCCCGAGGTCGGCTTCGTCGGCGCGGTCAGCTACGACAAGGGCTGCTATCTCGGGCAAGAGCCGCTGGCCCGGATTCACGCCCGCGGGCAGGTCAACCGCGTGATGGTGCGGGTGGACGTGGCGGGCGATGCCACCGCGCCGCTGGACCTCGCGCACGCCGAGAGGGCCGAGGCCGGGCGCCTGACGACCGTCGCGGGCGGATCCGGTCTGGCAATCGTGCGCCGCAGCTTCGCCGCAGACGGCCAAACGCTCACCGCCGAAGGCGTGCAGGTCACCGTACGTTCGGGGCCTCTGGGCGACGACCCCGGTCGTGCCGGCCGGGCCGGGAGCTGAGTCGGCCCAGCGAGCCGCTCAGGCCCGCGCCATCACGACCTTGGCGGCTTCGTGACCGCTGAGCACCGCGGACTCGATGGTCGCGGGCAGGCCCGTGCGGACCCAGTCGCCCGCCAGGTACAGCCCGCGGACGGGCGAGACCGTCTCGGGGCGGTACTGGTATGTCCCGGCGGCGTGCGTGATCGTGGCCTTCTTCTCCTTGATCACCTTCGACTCGAGGATCGTGAAGGGCTTGCCGGGGAAATACCGCTTCATCTCGGCCTGAAACAGGTCGATCAAGACCTGCGGCCTGTCATCGACCATGCCGCGCGCGCCCGAGATGGTGCAGTTGACCAGCACCCGGCCCGGCTCGTCGAAGCCTTCGATCGCGGTGCGGTCGAAGAGCCAGTGCAGGGGCGAGCTGATGAGCCCGACGAAGTGGGGGCCCCGCCAAAGGGCCCTGTCCAACACGAGCCACAGGTTGACGATTGGTGAGGTGTCGAGCTTGGGAATGTCCGCAAACACGGGGTCGCGCAGCACGGGGTCGGGCAGCGCCGCGAGCAGGGGCTTGGGAGGCAGGGCCGAGATGACCGTGTCGGTCTCGATGCGCTCGCCGCTGCGGAGTACCGCGGCCTCGACCCCATCGGCGCCGACCTCGATGCCTCGCAGGGGAGACGCGCTACGGACGGTGACCCCGCGCGCGGCGAGGTAGCGCAGGGCAGGGTCGACATAGAGCTTGCTCAGGGGCACCTTGGGGATGCCGAAGCTCGACGCGTCGCGTGTCCCGAGGAAGGCCCGCTCGAGCACCGCCATCAGCATGGCGGCCGAGGAGACGAGCGGATCGTCGTTGAGCGTGCCCCAGATCAGCGGCTCCCAGAACGCGTTGCGGATCGGCTGGGTCTGGCCGAGGCGACGCAGCCACGCGTCGCACGTCTCGTTGTCGTCGGGGCGTTCGACCTCGCCGCGCAGCAGCAGGCCCGCTCGCAGCGCAGACGCCTTGTGCAGCAGGCCCAGGCCTCGCATCCCGAGCAGCCCGGCACCGAGGTGCAGCGGCGCGGGCAGGGCCGGGCAGCGCATCGACACCCAGCGGCCACCGGGTTGAATCATGTCGACCGCCATGTTGCGCTGGAACTCGACGCAGTGCTCGCGCCCCAGCGTGCGCAGGAAGGCCAGCGTCTCGAAGTAGCAGCCCATCATCAGGTGCTGCCCGTTGTCGAGCTCGTAGCCGGAGCGCGCGTGCTCGAACGAGCGTGCTCGTCCGCCGCCGGCGGCCGTCGCCTCGAGCACGACGACGTCGCGCCCTGTCGACTGGCTCGCCAGGCGCACGGCAGCGGAGAGGCCCGCGAGGCCTGCTCCGGCCACCACGATGGGACCGTTGCCCTTGGGGGTCATGACGTCTCGAAGCCGGCTAGGCCACGACGGCGAGCGAGCTGCGGGCGATCGCCTTGGCGGCGACCTTGAGCTTGTCGCGACGGCGCAACGAGGTGCGCCGCGTGAAGACGTTGTAGTTGCGATCCCGAATCTCGGCCAGGATCTTGTAGTAGGTGCGGCCCATGATCTCGGCCGGCAGCAGGGCGCGAGCGTTGGCGCTGCGCAGGGCCTCCCACGCGCGCCGATACTCGCGCTCCGCCGCGTCGCCGAAGTCCTTGGCCATGGCGACGAAGCGTCCGTCGTAGCGGCCCTTGATCAAGTCCTCGTCGGTGAGCCCGTGGCGCTTGAGCAGCGACTGCGGGATGTAGACCCGGCCCCGCTCGGCGTCTTCGGCGATGTCGCGCAAGATGTTGGTGTACTGCAGCGCCAGGCCGAGGTGCTCGGCGTACTCGTGCGCCTCCTTGGAGGTGTCGCCGAAGATGGGCAGGCACAAGAACCCGACGCACGAGGCCACGCGGTAGCAGTACAGCCGCAGGGCGTCGAGGTCTTCGTAGCGGTCGGTGTGAAGGTCCATCTTCACGCCTGCGATGATCTCGTCGAACGCCTCGCGGGGGTAGTCGAAGCTCTTGCGGGAGCTGGCCAGCGCCTTGCCCAGGTCGGACTGCGGGGCGACGTTCTCGACGTAGGGATCGGCAAAGATGCGCGCCACCTCGGTGCTCCACTCGCGCAGCTGCGCCTTGGCGGTGTCGATGCCCTCTTGGCCCGGGGGGCGCTCGTCGACCACGTCGTCGACGACGCGGCAGAACTCGTAGACCTGCGACAGCGCGTCTCGCTGCTCCTTGCCGAGGAACAAGAAGGCGAACTTGAAGTTGGACGAGCTTCGGGTGGTCAGGCGCCGCAGCAGCTTCGCGGTCTGCTGCGGGATGGCGGCGACGGCGGCCGACATCATGCTTCTCCCCGCAGGAAGCGGCGGCCGAACGAGAACATCGAGCGCAGGGCGATGCCCGCCATGTCGCGCTTCTCGAGGGTGGGGCGGAAGTCGAGGGTGTTGAAGTCGGCGGCCTCGATGCGGTCGAGGATCGCCATGCCGCCGCGCCAGGTGGCGTCGAGCTCCATCGACAGGCCGGGGCTGACCCGGCGGATCAGCGGGCGGCCCCGCAGGAACATCGAGCGGGTGCGAGAGACCTCGTAGTGCATCAGCTCCCGAAACTCGGGCGTGAAGCGCTTGGCGACGAGGTCCTCGTAGGCGACGCCGAAGTGCAGCAGGTCCTCCTCGGGGATGTAGAAGCGGCCGCGCGGGATGTCGACCGAGAGGTCCTGCAGGAAGTTCGCGATCTGCAGGGCGGCGCAAATTTCGTCGCTGAAGCGGTGAAGCTGCTGCTCGCGGTGGCCGTGTACGTAGAGCACGAGCTGGCCCACGGGGTTGGCCGAGTGCGCGCAGTAGTGGAGCCGCTCGGAGTGCGAGCCGTAGCGGGTCTTGGTCAGGTCCATGCGGAAGGCGGTGAGCAGCGCCTTGAGGGGACCGATGGGGATGTTGTGGCGGCGCACCGTGTCTCGCAGGGCGATGAACACGGGGTGCTGAACCTCGCGGTGGTAGCAGGTCTCGAGCAGCTGCTCCCAGGTCGACAGCGCCTCGTTGCGACGGCCTTCGAAGCGGGGCTCGTCGGCGAAGTCGTCCGCGGACCGGGCGAACGCGTAGATGGCGTAGACCTGCGGCCGCAGGTGCGCGGGCAAGAACCGGGACGCCACCGGGAAGTTCTCGTAGTGGTTGGTGGCCATCCGCTCGCACCAGCGGTAGCCGCTCTCGACGGTCCAAGGACCGGCAGGGGCGCCGTCGGGCGGCGAGAAATCGTCGCTGAGGTCGTCGGCCGTGGTTTCGAGTGGAACGGCGAAGAGTCGAGGTTCGGTAGCGTTGACCATGATGTCCCCCATCAGAGAAGTGCGTGAGTCCTAGTTCGTTGGGTTCGTGCCGCCACCCGCGGCACGCAGTTCGGTGAGAAGCGCACAGGCGCGCTCGGCCTTGATCTCTCCGTCGGCGACCAGCGCGGCGGCCAGCTGCTCGACCTCGGCACCGCTGGCGCCGGCACCCAGCGCGATGCTGCGCGCGTGCAGGGACATGTGTCCCCGCTGAATTCCCTCGGTCGCCAGCGCACGGCAGGCGGCGAGGTTGCTGGCCAGGCCCGCAGCGGCGATCACCTGGCCGAGCTCGTGGCCGCTGGTGCAGCCGAGGATCTCGAGCGCGAGCCGGGCGACGGGGTGCACACGCGTGGCCCCCCCGACGACGCCGACGGCAGTGGGCAGGCTCATCTTGCCCTCGAGCCAGCCGTCCTCGCCCTTGCGCCACACGGCGAGCGGACCGTAGCGGCAGCCCTTGCCGTCGGGCGACTCGCGCGTGGCTGCGAACGCGTGGGCGCTGGCTTCCATGGCGCGCCAGTCGTTGCCCGTGGCGAGCACGACCGCGTCGACGCCGTTCATGATGCCCTTGTTGTGGGTCGTGGCCCGGTAGGGGTCGAGCTCGGCGAAGCGGCTGGCCGAGACGATGCGCTCGACCACCTCGGGGCCGGAGAAGCCCTTGCCCGCGAGCGCCTCGGGCGGAATGCGGGCGCTGATGTGACTGCAGCGGCGATCGGAGAGGTTGCTGAGGATGCGCAGGCCGCTGGTCCACCCCGTGACCGCCTCGAGCCGAGGCGCGACCGTCTCGGCCACGGTGTTGAGCAGGTTGGCGCCCATCGCATCGCGGCAGTCGACGAGGATGTGCACCACGACCATGGCCGGGTCGACGACGCGGACCTCGACGTCACGCGCTCCGCCTCCGCGCTCGACCAGCCGTGGGTGAGCAGCGTCGGCCATGCCCAGCAGCGCGTCCTTGATCTCCGCGACGGCGGCCGCGGCCGCGTTCGCGTCGGGACGCGCATCGTCGCCCGCAGGCGTCAACTGGACCTGCGCGATCATCCACGGTGGGTCGCTGTGAGCCGAGAACCCCCCGCCGGCGCGGATCATCTTGGCGGCGTTGCTGGCCGCGGCGACCACGGACGCCTCCTCGACGCACATGGGCACGAGGAAGTCTCGGCCGTTGATGCGGAAGTTGGTGGCGATCGCCAGCGGCAGCTCGAGCGTGCCGACGACGTTCTCGATCATGTGGTTGGCCCGATGCATGTCGAGCGCCCCCACGTCGAGGTCCGAGAGGCGCGCGACGTCGAGCCCGGTGGCTTCGGCGACGGCCTGGCGGCGCGCCTCGATGTCGAGCTTGAAGAAGCCGGCGAGGCGCGAGTTGGTGGGCACGCGCTCCTCGGCTCGGATGCCGCGATCGGCGATCTTCAGGTCGCCCAGCAGCGCCATGCCGTGCTCGCGATGCAGACGCTCGCCGAAGCGATCCAGGTCGGCGCGCGAGTCTGCGATCACGACCACGAGGTCGCCCCCGCCGGCGCCGCTGGGCTTGGCGGCGAGGCCATCGGCCTGCGCCTCGGCGATGATCGTCTCGATGGCCGGGGTCATGATCGGCGCGCCGGACATCGCCGCGAGCGCGCGAAGGCCCTCGTTGTGGGTCTGCGTGGCTGCCCGGACGCCCGCGAGGCTCTTGGCGGGGTTGGGGCTGTCGCGAAAGGCGGTGAGGAACTGGTCGACCGCGGCGCTCAGGGTGCCGATCGCATCGGCGTACGCGCCGGGCTGCTCGGCGGCGGCCGCTTTGACCTGCGCGACGAATCGGCTGGTCACCGCGGGGGCGCCAGCGTCGACGAAGCCGATGTGGGCCCATTGCGGCATGGCGACGCTGCGGGTCTTGCGGTCTTGAAAGTGCAGCAGGCCGCCGAGCACCGCCGCGGCCACGTCGGCACCGGAGCCGCCGCCGCCTTGCGCTTCGGCGTGCGCGGCCAGGGCCAGCGAGAGCGCGTCTTCGCGAACGCTGGGGTCGAAGGGGTCGAGACCGGCCGCCGTGAGGTGGTAGCCGATGACCGAGGCCGCGACCGCCGCGCTGCTGCCCAGCCCGAGCTTGCGCGCGCCCATCGTGAAGCCGCCGGTCTCGACGACGGGCGGGGGATCGATGTCGTGCTCTCCGCGGGCCTCGAGGTAGCCCTTGACGCGCTGATGCGCGCAGCGGACCACCGCCGAAACGGGGCGTTTGGAGTTGCCGGCTCGGTGGGCGACCGCGCGCACGTCGAGCGCCGCGACCAGCGCCGGCGCCCCTTCGAGCACGGCATACTCGCCGATGAGGAACGCTTTGCCGGGGGCTGAGACTGGAATGTCGTTCACGCGGACACCTCCACCGAGGCTCCTGGGCCAGGGGCGCACAGATTGACCTCCTCGACGCCCGGTACGGCGCGGCAGCGCGCAGCGATCGATTCGGCGTCATCGGCGAGGCACAAGATCTTCACGTGCGGGCCCGCGTCCATGGTGACGTAGCCGTGCACGCCCTCCTGCCGGGCTGCCCAGACCGTCTGAATCACCGCCAGGGAGGCGGGCTTCCAGTACATGATCGGCGGCACGGTCGCCATCATGCACGCGTGCATCTTGAAGCACGAATGCTCGACGATCCCGCCCAACCTGGGCAGATCGCGCGCCTCGATGGCCGCTTGGGCCGCGTCGAGGTCTGGTATCGAGGTGTCCACCCAGGCCTGGTAGTAGGGTGACGTGTCCCGGCTGGCCTGCATGCCTTCGGTCGATCCGACCGGCTTGCTGCCCCGTGTGGTCTGCACCACGACGAGCCTCAGCGGCCAATCCTCGACCCCGGGCAGGGGGCGCGCGACGCAGTCGCTCCCGTCCTCCGCGGTGCCCGCGTCGAGCCGGACGAAGCCGCCGTAGATGCTGCGGGCTGCGCTGCCCGAGCCCATGCGCGCCCACTGCGAGAGCGTGGGCAACGACATGTCCAGTTCGAACGCCGAGGCGCCAGCGGTGGCCAGGGCCGCGAATCCGCTGGCGGAGCTGGCCAAGCCGGCCGCGGTGGGAAGGTGGTTGACCGAGGTGACGGCGCAGCGCGGACGCGGGGTGTCGTGTGCACTGGCCCACAGGCGGTCGAGGAACGCGAAGACCTTTTGCTCCGGTTTGCCGCCGGCTTGGGCGCCGTCGAGGACGAAGGCGTCCTCGGATGCCTCGGCCACGGTGGTGACCGTGCGCAGCCCGTCGAGCGTCATGCTCAAGGAGCCCACCGCGGGCAGGTTGAGATTGCGGTCGACGTCGGCGCGCTTGCCCCAATACTTCACCAGCGCGATGTTCGAGTGGGCCGTGGCGGTCGCGGTCTTCATGAGGAGGGCTCGAGATCGATGCGGACAGGCGCGTGCCCGCGGGCCTGCAGGGCCGCAAAGAGCGGCGCAGGGTCGTCTTGGGGTAGGCAGAGGATGCACCCGCCGCCGCCTGCACCGGTCAACTTGGCCCCGCGTGCGCCGGCGGCCCGTGCTGCGTCGCACATCTCATCGAGGATCCACGATGAGACGTCGAGGCTGGCCAGCAGGGGGTGCGCGATGTTGAAGAGCTCGCCCAGATGGTCGAGATCATTATGCTCAATGGCGGTGATCGACCGCTCGACGAGGGCGCCGAGGGCGTCGAGGACCGGCCGGACGACCATGGGGAATCGGTCGTGTCGGGTGCGGACTTTAGCGACCTGATCGGCGGTGCTACGGGGCTTGCCCGAGGGGACGACGACCAACGACAGGGCGTGGCGCAGTGGGATCACCTCGACCTCCGCGCCCCGGACGTAGCGCAGCAGGCCTCCGCGGGCGGCAACCTCGGAGTCGATCCCCGAGGGCTCACCGTGAAACACGCGCTCTCCGGCGAGCGAGGCTTCGACCACTGCACCGAGCGGCGCATCCTGGCCCAGGCACAACCGGGCGAGGGCGACCGTCAGTGCCGCCGAGGAGCCCAGGCCCGCGCGCGAGGGCAGGGAGGTCGTGCCGTCGATGCTCCACCCGCGCAGGGGTCCGTCGCAGTAGCCGAACACCTCGAGCGCCGCGCGGGCGACGGGGTGGTCGGTGTCGGGCTCGAGCGCGACGTCGATGTCCCACGCGTCGATGCGCAGGTGCACGGGCTCATCGGCGGGCCCACGCGTGGCGGTGAGCTCGAGCGAGGAAGGGATCGCAGCAGCGAGCGCCGGGTATCCGTAGACCACCGAGTGCTCGCCGGCGACGATCACCTTGCCGCAGGCCGTGGCCCGCGGGGACAGGGTGAGGCTGGCGGTCATGCCTCGGGCATCCAATGGGCCAGCTCGCCCGTGACGATCTTCGGCGCCTTGCGCAGGTCGGCGACGGTGCGGCTGCCCGTGAGCAGCATCTGGGCCTGAACGGAGTGCATCACCTGCTGCAGGAACGCCTTGGCGCCCTCGTAGCCCCCGGCCTTGTGGGCCTTGAGCACCGCCGCCGCGATGCCGCCGGCGGTCGCGCCCAGGGCGAGCGCACGCACGACGTCGCTGCCGGACTTCAGGCCCCCCGTGGCGATGACGTCGAGGCCCAGGCCGCTGCACTGTGCCACCGACGCCGCGGTGGGGATGCCCCAGTCCCACAGCTCGTTGGCGAGCGCCTTGTCTTCTTCGTTGATGGCGCGGTGGGCTTCGACGGCGACCCAGCTGGTGCCGCCGGCCCCGCTGACGTCCACGGTGCGCACGCCAGCGTCGTGGATCTTCTTGGCGACGGCGCGAGAGAGGCCGCAGCCGGTCTCCTTGGCGACGACGGGAATCGACAGCTCCTCGACCAGGCGGGCGAGCGTCTCGTAGCCGCCGCGGAAGTCTCGGTCTCCGCCGGGCTGCACGATTTCCATGGCGGGGTTGAGGTGAATGCACAGGGCGTCGGCGCCGATCTTGCCCAGCAGGTCGTGAATCTCCTGCGCGGACATGGTGGCCGCCTGCTGAACGCCGAGGTTGCCCAGCAGCAGCATGTTCGGCGCGACGTCGCGGACCTCGAACGTCCAGGCCGTCTCGGGCCGCTCGAACATGGCCCGCTGCGACCCCACCCCGAAGCCCAGGCCCAGCTCGTCTGCCGCCCTGGCGATGTCCTGGTTGACCTTGTGCGCGCGGTCGGTGCCGCCGGTCATGGCCGCGACGATGACCGGAGCGCTCAGCGTCTTGCCCAGCAGCGACGTGGTGGTGTCGACCTCGTCGAAGTGCATCTCGGGCAGCGCGTCATGGATCAGGCGCACGTCCTCGAACCCGGTGGTCTTCTCGCGAAAGGCGACATTGGGCCCCGAGCACAGGGCGAGGTGGTCTTTCTTGCGCTGCGAGATGTCGAGGCGGTCGGCCATGGGTTGGCGAGACTTACCGGGCGGGCCCCGGGGACGCCAGGGAAGCGCCTGCGCATCTTCGTGATCGCGCGCACGCTGTCGCAGCGGCAGGCGCGCTCTCGCCCCCGCGGGTGCGCGCTGGCATCGTGCGGTGCGTGTCCGTGCGCGGCCGCTACGCTCCGAGCCCGACCGGGAGGCTGCATCTGGGCAACGTGCGCACCGCGTTGCTCGCGTGGCTGCAGGTGCGCGCTCGCGCGGGCACCTTCGTGCTGCGCATCGAGGACGTCGACCGCGGACGCTCTCGGGCCCACTTCGAGCAGACGCTGATCGACGATCTGCGTTGGCTGGGCCTCGAGTGGGACGAGGGGCCCGAGCGCGGCGGCGCCCATGGTCCTTATCGCCAGTCCGAGTGCTCCGCGCGCTACGAGGCGGCGCTGGCGAAGCTTCACACGTTCGCCTGCACGTGCACGCGCAAGGAGGTGCGCGCGGCGGCGGCGTCCGGCAGCGGCGTCGAGCCGGTCTACCCCGGCACCTGTTGGCGAGGCCCCACGCATCCCGAGCGGCCGAGCGCCGTGCGGTGGCGGCCGCCCGAGGGCGTGGTGTCGGTGTCCGACGCCCGGATGGGCATGCTGCAGGAGGACCTTCGTGCCGAGGCGGGGTCGTTCCTGCTTCGGCGCCGCGACGGTGACTGGGCCTACAACCTGGCCGTCGTCGTCGACGACGGTTTCATGGAGATCAGCCACGTGCTGCGGGGAGAAGATCTATGGACGAGCACGCCGCGGCACGTCGCGCTGGCGACGGCGCTGGGCCTCCCGGTCCCGCAGTACACCCACGTGCCGCTGCTGCGCGGGCCCGACGGGGAGAAGCTCAGCAAGCGACACGGCGCGCCGGACGTGGCGGCGCTGCGCGAGGCGGGCGAGGAGCCCGGGCGGGTGGTGGCTTGGCTGGCCCGGTCGGTCGGACTGGTGTCCGATTCGGTGCGGACGGTCACGGCGCAGGCGCTCGTCGGCGATTTCGAGGTGGCCGCCATCGTGGATCGGCCGCGAACAGGAATGGTCGACCCGTGGCGCTTGTGAGGTACGGCCGGGGGCGGATACAACGGCGACCGTGCGTTCGACTCGCGTCTTCACCCCCCTCGCGCTCGCCCTGCTCCTGACGGCCTGCGACAAGAAGGACACGACCCTGGCCGAGCCTGCCTCGCCCAGCGCCGCACCGACGGCGGATGAGGCCGGCCCCTCGTTCGACTACCCGGACGCCACGCGGGTGGAGCACGTCGACGACTATCACGGCATCGCGGTCGCCGACCCCTACCGCTGGCTCGAGGACATCGACAGCGACCAGACGCGGGCGTGGGTCGAGGCGCAAAACGAGGTGACCTTTGGGTACCTCGAGACGATCGAGGCGCGCGACGCCCTGCGCAAGCGCCTGACGGCGCTGTGGGACTACGAGCGCTGGGGCGTGCCGCGCCGACGCGGAGACACCTACTTCGTCAGCCGCAACGATGGGCTGCAGAACCAGGCGGTGCTCTACACGATGAAGAGCCTGACCGACGCGCCCAAGCCGCTGCTCGACCCCAACACACTCAGCGAAGACGGCACCGTCGCGCTCTCGGGCACGTGGCCCAGCCGAGACGGCAAGTACCTGGCCTACGGGGTGTCGGACGCCGGATCGGACTGGCAGGTGTGGAGGGTCCGCGACGTGGCAACGGGCAAGGACTTGAGCGACGAGCTGCGCTCGATCAAGTTCGCCTATGCGTCGTGGTCGCCCGACAACGCGGGCTTCTACTACGCCCGCTACCCCGAAGCGAAGCAGGGCGATGAGCTCGAGCAGCTCAACTACGACCAAAAGCTCTACTACCACGAGCTCGGCAAGCCGCAGAGCGAGGACGTCCTCGTCTACGAGCGACCCGACCACAAGGAGTGGGGCTTCGACGGATCGGTCAGCCACGACGGCAAGTTCTTGGTGATCACCGTCCGGCTGGGCACCGACCCCAAGAAGTCGATCATCGTCGAGGACCTGCGCCGGCCCAAGCGCAAGAAGAGGGCGGCGGCGCCCAAGGGCTTCGTCGAGCTGCTGCCCGACTTCCAGGCCGCCTACAGCTTCATCGGCAACGACGGCGACGCGCTGCTGTTCCGAACCAACGACGGCGCCCCCCGGGGCCGCATCATCGCGGTCGACTTCGAGCGGCCGCAGCGCGAGCACTGGCAAGAGCGCGTCCCCCAGTCCGAGGCCACGCTGCGCGGTGCGAGCATCGTGGGGGGCCGGTTGGTGCTCAGCTACCTCGACAAGGCGACCAGCCGCGTCGCGATTCACACGCTCGCGGGCAAACACGTGCGCGACGTGACGCTGCCGGGCCTCGGTACGGCCAGCGGCGTGTCGGGCGAAGAAGACGACCCCGAGGGCTTCTTCTCGTTCACCAGCCTCGCGACGCCCAGCTCGGTCTACCGGGTCGACGTCGGCACCGGCGAGGTGTCCACGTTCAAGGCGCCCACGGTGGGCTTCGACCCGGACGACTTCGTGGTCAGCCAGGTGTTCTACCCGAGCAAGGACGGCACCTCGGTACCCATGTTCATCGCCCACAAGAAGGGCGTGAAGCCCACGGGCGACAACCCGACCTACCTCTACGGCTACGGCGGGTTCAACATCCCGCTGACGCCCACGTTCTCGGTGCCCAACCTCGTGTGGATGGAGATGGGCGGGGTGTTCGCGATGCCCAACCTGCGCGGCGGCGGCGAGTTCGGCGAGGCATGGCACCAAGCGGGCACGAAGCTGGAAAAGCAGAACGTGTTCGACGACTTCATCGCGGCCGCCGAGTACTTGATCGCGCAGGGCTGGACCGCACCGGAGCGCCTGTCGATCGGCGGCCGCAGCAACGGCGGGCTGCTCGTGGGCGCCACGATGACGCAGCGACCCGACCTGTTCGAAGCGGCGCTGCCCGGGGTCGGCGTGATGGACATGCTGCGGTTCAACAAGTTCACGATCGGCTGGGCCTGGGAGAGCGACTACGGCTCGCCCCAAGACGCCAAGCAGTTCGAGGCCCTGTACGCCTACTCGCCCTACCACAACATCGAAGAGGGCACCGACTACCCCGCGACGATGATCTACACCGCCGACCACGACGACAGGGTGCTGCCGGCTCACAGCTACAAGTTTGCCGCGGCGCTTCAGCACGCGCACACCGGCTCCGATCCGGTGCTCATCCGCATCGACGTGCGGGCAGGCCACGGCGCGGGCAAGCCCACCGCCAAGCGCATCGAGGAGTGGGCCGATTTGTGGGGCTTCCTCGTCGAACAGCTCGAGATGGACGTCTCGGAGCTGCCCTCGTGAGGCGGCTGTGCGCCGCGCTGCTCGCCCTGGCGGGGTGCGCTGATGATGTGGCCCCTGCCGACGGGAGCACCACGAGCACGGGCGTGGTCTCGACATCGACCTCCACCGACACGACGGCAGGGGAGACCACGGGCGCCCAGCCGACCGACGTCCCTCTCGTCGACCCCGACTCGTCCTCGAGCGCGGGAAGCTCCTCGTCGACCAGCGGGGCCACAGCGGTGTGTGGGGACGGCGTGCACGCGCCCGGAGAGCTGTGCTTCGGCGACCTCATCGCACTCACGGGCATCGGCAACTCGCCCACCGGCGTCGCCGTGGCCGACTTCGACGGTGACGAACACCTCGACGTCGCCGTCGCGCTCACGGCGGACGCCTCGGTGATGGTGGCCTACGGCGATGGCACCGGGGCGCTGAACGCCGGCCCGACGCTGCTCTCGGGCTTTCAGCCTCGGGGTGTCGCCGCGGCTGACCTCGACGACAACGGCGAGCCCGACCTCGCGGTCGCCAACCTCGGCACGAACTACGTGGCGGTCTACCTGCAGTCCGGCGGCGCCTTCGGGCCGCAGCAGCCCGAAGCCGCAGGCGCCCGCACGCGCGCCGTGGCGATCGCGGACGTCGATGGCGACGACGTGCTCGACATGGTCGCGGTCGCCGAAGACTCCAACTCCATCGAGGTCATGCTCGGCGAAGGCGGCGGCATGTTCGCCAGCGCCGTACCCTACGCCACCGGACCGCAGCCCTACGACGTCGCGCTCGGCGATCTCGACGGCGATCGCATCATCGACGCTGTGGTGCCGAACTTCGGCGGCAATACGCTCAGCGTGTTTCGCGGGCTGGGCGACGGGACGTTCGCCGAGGCCGTGGGCGAGACCATCGCCTCGGCCCCGCGCTCGGCCTCGATCGTCGACTTCGACGACGACGGTGTGCCCGACGTGCTCGCGCCGAGCTTCGACGCGCAGGTCGTCAGCTTGCTGCTCGGAGACGAGAACGGGTTCGGCGACTGGATCTCGCTGCCGGTGGGGCAGGGGCCCTACGTCTCGACCGTCGCGGACATGAACGGCGACGCACGCCCGGATCTCGTCTCGGTCGCGCGCGATGCAGGCTCCATCTCGGTGGTGGTCCCCAACGAAGACGGCTCCTTCACCGAGACCGAGTTCTTCGCCGGCCTCTCTCCCTTGGCGCTCGCCATCGGCGACTTCAACGAGGACGGCTCCCCCGACGCCGTCGTCACCGACTCCGTCTCGGGGGCGGTGTCGGTGTTGCCCTCGAACCCCTGAGGCGACGGATCAAACCAACTCGTCGATGAACGCGTAGCCGAACGCGAGGATGAAGATCGACGCGAGGGTGCCGGCGACCCCGAGCAGGGCCCACCCCACGGCCGACCCCCCGGTGCATCGACGACCTCCGCGACGCAGATGCTCATCGAGGTCGGCGCCGAACATCGCGCGCGCGGTCAGGTACATCGCTGCCGTGCCCACGACGCCGACCAAGAAGGAGGGGAGCGAATCGACGAACACGAGGCCGACGATTGCCAGCGCCGGCACGACCGCCCACAGCCCACGGTTGCCGCGGCCGAGTCGGCGCTCGTTGATGGCGATGAGGGCGACCCCAGCCCCGGCGGAGGCGAGGAACGAGGCCCAGGCGACCTGCGAGAGCGTGAACAACTCGACGGACTCCGTGCCTGGCTCACCACTGGGCTCATGCTCCGCTCGCGGGGGCGCGTAGGGGTTTGGCTCGGCGTCCACGGCCCAGAGGATACCCGTTGTGCAGGGCCACCCCCAGGGGTAGGTTCGGCCGGAGACGATGTCCGATTCGTACCGCACGATCGACCCCCAAGCGCTCCCCAAGCACTTCGACGCGCAGAACGTCGAGCGCGAGCTCAACGAGCGTTGGCAGAGCGAAGGCCTGTACCACTACGACCCCAGCCGGCCCCGCGAGGAGACGTTCGTCGTGGACACACCGCCGCCCACCGTCTCGGGCAACCTGCACATCGGCCACGTCTTCAGCTACACGCACACCGACGTGATCGTCCGCTACAAGCGGATGCGCGGGCTGAACATCTTCTATCCCATGGGCTGGGACGACAACGGCCTCCCCACCGAGCGCCGCGTTCAGAATCATTATCACGTCCGCTGTGACCCCTCGCTGCCCTACGAGGAGGGGCTGGAGCTCGAGCCGGCGTCGGCCAAGGTCAAGAAGAAGCCGCCGCGCATGCTCTCGCGGCCCAACTTCATCGAGGCCTGCGAGACGCTCACCAAGGAGGACGAGAAGGCCTACCTGGCGCTGTGGCAGCGCCTGGGGCTCTCGGTCGACTGGCGCCAGGAGTACAGCACCGTGGGGGCGCACTGCCGCAAGGTGGCGCAGATGAGCTTTCTCGACCTGTTCGGCAAGGGGCACCTGTACAGCTCGGACGCGCCCACGCTGTGGGATGTCGACTTCCAGACCGCGGTGGCCCAGGCCGAGCTCGAAGACCGCGAGATGGACAGCTCGTTCAACGACATCGCGTTCGGCGTGGAGGGGTCGCAGGAGGAGTTCATCATTGCGACCACCCGGCCCGAGCTGCTGCCCGCGTGCGTGGGGGTCACCGCGCACCCCGACGACGCGCGCTACAAGCACCTCTTCGGCAAGCGCGCCGTCACGCCGCTGTTCGACGTGCCCGTGCCCATCTTCCCCAGCGAGGTCGTCGACATGGAAAAGGGCACCGGCATCTTGATGGTGTGCACCTTCGGCGATCAGACCGACGTGCAGTGGTGGCGGGACGAGAACCTGCCCCTGCGCCAGGTCATCGGGCGCCGCGGCCGGCTGGTCGAGGTCGAGTACGGTACGCCGGGGTGGGAGAGCCTCGATGCGGCCAAGGCCAACGAGCACTACGCCAAGATCGTCGGCAAGAACGCCAAGCAGGCCCGCAAGGCCGTGCTCGAGCTGCTCGGCGAGGCACCGGCCGACGGCAGCCCCGCGCCGCTTCGCGCGACCAAGCCGATCCGCCACGCGGTGAAGTTCTTCGAGAAGGGCGACCGCCCCCTCGAGTTCGTGCCGACCCGCCAGTGGTTTTGCCGCCTGCTCGACAAGAAGGCCGACCTGCTCGCGCGTGGTGAGCAGGTGCAGTGGCACCCCGCGTTCATGCGCGACCGCTTCTCGCTGTGGACCGAGAACCTGGCGTTCGACTGGTGCATCAGCCGCCAGCGCTACTTCGGCGTGCCGTTCCCCATGTGGTACCCGCTGGACGAGGCCGGCGAGCCCAACTACGAGTCCCCGCTGCTGCCTTCGGTCGACCAGCTCCCGATCGATCCCACCACCGACGTTCCTGCGGGCTACGAGGCCTCGCAGCGCGGCCAAGCGGGCGGGTTCGTGGCCGAGTCGGACGTGTTCGACACCTGGTTCACAAGCTCGATGACGCCCGAGATCAGCTCGCACTGGCGCGTCGACGACGACCGCCACGGCAAGCTCTTCCCCGCGGACATGCGGCCGCAGGCGCACGAGATCATCCGAACGTGGGCCTTCTACACGATCGCCAAGGCCATGCTGCACGAGGGCAAGGTGCCCTGGCACAACGTCGTGATCAGCGGGTGGGTGGTCCAGCCCAAGCAAAAGGGCCAAAAGAACCAGAAGATCTCCAAGTCCAAGGGGGGCAGCGCCCACGGGCCTCACGACCTGATGGACGCGTTCACGGCCGATGGCGTGCGCTACTGGTCCGCCAACGCGCGGCTGGGTGTCGACACGGCCTTCGACGAGAACATGTTCAAGACCGGCAAGCGGCTGGTCACCAAGCTCTACAACGCCGCCAAGTTCGTGCTCATGCAAAGCGCCGACGTCGGGCCCGTGACCCGCGAGCTCGACAAGGGGTTTCTCGCGGCGCTGCAGACCGTGGCAGACGAGGCGACGAAGTCCTTCGAGGCGTTCGAGTTCTCACCCGCGCTCAAGTCGATCGAGACGTTCTTCTGGTCGGGCTTCACCGACAGCTACGTCGAGCTGGCCAAGGTGCGAGCGCGGGCCGAAGACGACGCCGAGGGCAGGGCGTCCGCCGTGGCGGCGCTGCGCCTGGGGCTCGAGGTGTTGCTGCGCCTCTTTGCGCCGTTCTTGCCGTACATCACCGAGACGGTGTGGGGGTGGGCGTTCGCGCAGGAGCGCGGTGTGGCCAGCGTGCACGCGGCGTCGTGGCCGAGCGAGCGCCTGTTCGAGGGGGCGCCTGCGCCCGAGCGCGCAGGCAGCTTCGAGGCCGCCGTGGCCTGCCTGGGCGCGATCAACCGCAGCAAGACCGCTGCAAACGTCGGGGTGGCGCGCGGCATCACCACCATGACCCTGGCCGCGCCCGCCTCTGCGCTCGCCGACCTCGAGCCCGTGCGCGCCGACGTGTGGGCGGCCGCCAAGGTCGGGGCGTTCGAGCTCGCGGTCGACGACGCGCTCGCCACGTTCGAGGTCAGGGCGATCGAGTTCGAGCCCAAGCCCGAGAAGAAGCCCAAGGCTTGACTCACGCGGGCTCGGTCTTCGGCTCCGTCTCGGTCAGGCACCACCGCCGATACGCGGGGTGCACGGCCGAGGGCGGGAGCGCGATGATCTTGGGCGTGTCGTAGGGGTGCAGCTCCGCCAGGGCCGCGATGCGTCGCTCGACGTCCTGCGCGCGGGTCTCCATCCACACCAGCACCTCGTCGTCCTCGCAGAGCTCCCCTTGCCACCAGTAGACGGAGCGGGCGCCGGGCAGGAGGTTTGCGCACGCCACCAGGCGCGTCTGCACCGCGGAACGAGCGAACGCGGCGGCGTGGGCCGCGTCGATGGTCACGAACAGGACGCACAGGGCGTCGGGGGCGGTATCGCTTCGCATGGTGCGGGGGATTGTGCTTGATTTTGCAAGGATTTCTCCGCATAGTTCGCGCGAACCTGGAGGGGCGGCAGGGCGTTCGTCTCTCCGCTCGACCCCTTCCCGCGGGATCTCGGACTTCGGACGGAGCACCGCGGAACAAAGCAGGTTCACGCTCTGTACCCTGTCGGTTGCGCATTGTGCGTCGCCGACTTCCTGCGCGCCCGCGCATTGCCCACACCCGGCCTTTGGCCGGGCAGAAAGGACCAGCCCATGTCGCCGTTCGATGCCTCCTCCAGCCCCTCCACCACCGAGGGCGCGCCACGCTATCGAGCCGTCACCCGCAGCAACGTCCACAAGACGCCGCAGTGGTCGAAGCTGGATCCGCAGATGCGCGAGGCCATCGACGTGGTCTCCCAGGTCCTCCCGTTCCGCACCAACCCCTATGTCATGAACGAGCTGATCGACTGGGACCGCGTGCCCGATGATCCGATGTACCAGCTCACGTTCGTGCAACAGGGCATGCTCAGCGACGCCGACTACGCCAAGATGGCGCAGCTCGTCCGCGACGACGCTCCCAAGTCCGAGATCAAGCAGGTCGCCAACGCGATCCGCCGCCGTCTCAACCCGCACCCGGCGGGGCAGATGACGCACAACGTGCCGCACATCGACGGGCGCCCGCTGCCGGGGCTGCAGCACAAGTACGACCAGACCGTGCTGCTCTTCCCCAGCCAGGGCCAGACCTGCCACGCGTACTGCACGTTCTGCTTCCGTTGGGCGCAGTTCGTCGGCCTCGACGACCTCAAGTTTCAAGCGCAGGAGACCACCGACCTGCAGGACTACCTGCGGGCCCACAAAGAAGTGTCCGACGTGCTCATCACCGGCGGCGACCCGATGGTGATGAAGACCAAGGCGGTGCGGGCCTACATCGAGCCGCTGCTCTCGCCCGAGTTCGAGCACATCACCTCGATTCGGATCGGGACCAAATCCGTCGCCTACTGGCCGCAACGCTACGTCAGCGACCCCGACGCCGACGACCTGCTGCGCCTGTTCGAAGAGGTCGTCGCCGCGGGCAAGCACCTGGCCGTGATGGGCCACTACAACCATCCCCGCGAGCTTTCGACCGAGGTCTCGCGTGAGGCGGTCCGCCGCATCCGCAGCACCGGCGCCAACGTCCGCATGCAGTCGCCTCTCATCCGACACGTCAACGACGACGCGGACGCCTGGGCCACGCTGTGGAAGGAGGGCGTCAAGTTGGGCGCGATCCCGTACTACATGTTCGTCGAGCGGGACACGGGCCCCAAGGCGTACTTCGAGGTGCCGCTCGTGCGCGCCTGGGAGATCTTCCGCGACGCGTACCAGCAGGTCTCCGGCCTCGCGCGCACCGTGCGTGGCCCCTCGATGTCGGCGTTTCCGGGCAAGGTGCTCATCGACGGCGTGGCCGAGGTTGGCGGCGAGAAGGTCTTCTGCCTGCAGCTGCTGCAGGGTCGCGATGGCGACTGGGTTCGCCGCCCGTTCTTCGCCAGGTTCGACCCCGAAGCCAGCTGGCTCAATCAGCTCCAGCCGGCCTTTGGCGAGGAGCGGTTCTTCTTCGAGGACGCGCCGCCGCAGGCCAAAATTCGGCTGAACCTCGCCTGAACCTCGACTCGGCCCGGACGCGAGCCCGCGACGGGCTCGGTCTGTGGCAGGCTCGGGCCCGCGATGGACAGCTTGGACGAGTTCCTCGGCACCGCGTTCTTCGGCATCACCATGCAGCAGATGCTGTTCGCCGCGGTCGCGGTCACCGCCGGCTTCTTTGGCGGCCGCATCCTCGAGCGCGTGCTCGATGGCATCGCCAAGCGCACGCCGCCCGGCTCGATGCGCGAGGCGATCGTGGCGGCGCTGGGCCGCCCGGCGGCGTGGGCCGTCCGCGTGGCGGGCATCTGGATGGCGCTCAAGGGCATGCCGCTCGAGACGGTCGACGCGATGGACGTCGACATGCTCGTCGATCGCTTGGCCCAGGGCGTCACCGTCGCGCTCGCCACCTGGCTGGGCGTGCGCATCGTCGGCCGCGTCGCCGACGTGCTGAGCGATCGCGCCCAGGCGACCGAGGGCACCTTCGACGACCAGCTGGTGCCGATCTTCCGCAAGGCCGCGATCGCGTTCTTGGTCGTCGCCGGCGTGGTGATGATCATTCAAAACCTCGGCTACTCCGCCGCCTCGCTGCTCGCCGGGTTCGGCCTCGGCGGGGCCGCGCTTGCCTTCGCCTCCAAGGACACCGTCGCCAACTTCTTCGGCTCGATCGTCATCTTCGTCGACCGACCGTTCCAGATCGGCGACTGGGTGGAGGTCGGCGACGTCGAGGGCACGGTCGAGACGGTCGGCATTCGCGTCACTCGCATCCGCACGTTCGCCAACGCGCTGCTGACGATCCCCAACGCCACCTTCACCACCAGCCCGATCAACAACTGGTCACGGATGCGCAAGCGCCGGATCAAGATGACGATTGGGCTGACCTACGACACCACGCCCGACAAGATGCGGCAGGCGGTCGAGGCTGTCCGCGACATCATCCGCAACGACGACCGGCTCCATCAGGACTTCTTCCTGGTCAACTTCTTCGACTTCGGCGCTTCGAGCCTGGACATCTTCTGCTACCTGTTCACGCGCACCACCAACTGGGCCGAGCACATGCAGATCCGCGAGGAGTTCATGCTTCGGGTCATGGAGGCGATGCAGGGCCTCGGGCTCGAGTTCGCGTTCCCCACCACCACCGTGCACCTGGCCGGCGGCGGGGATCGGGCAAAGAAGGAGCCCCAAGGGGCACCCAAGGCGATGCAGCGCGACACGCCGCTGTAGAGCGTCCGAGACCGCTGAACGCCGCCCGGGGACCGCTCGCGCACCCAGGGCGCCCGGACGCCAGCCTTGGTGCTAGGCTCCGCGACGATGGACGCGCCCCCCGTGCCGCCCGATGCGCTCGACAACCGCGAGAGTGCGCTGCAGCGCTCCAACACCGCTGACGTGGGCGAAATCGGTGGCTGGGGCCGGGTGATGGTGCCGGGCCGCGAGGTGCGGGACGAGAACCTCGAGCGGCTCACCGAGGACGCGGTGCTGTGCCGCGGCCTGGGGCGCTCGTACGGAGACTCGTCGCTGCCGCCGCCGGGCGTGAGCGACGTGGCCGGCACGACGCTGGCCGACCGCATCCTCTCGTTCGACCCCGAGACGCTGGCGCTGCGGGCCGAGGCGGGGCTGTCGCTGCGGGCGCTGTTGCGGGTGTTCTTTCCCCGGGGCTACTTCGTGCCGGTCACGCCGGGCACCACGTTCGTCACCTTGGGCGGCATGGTGGCCTCGGACGTGCACGGCAAGAACCACCACTGCGCCGGCACGTTCGGCGAGCACGTGACCGCCTTGAAGATGCGGGTCGCCGACGGTCGCATCGTCGAGTGCACGCCGCAGCAGCACCCCGATCTGTTCTGGGCGACGATCGGCGGCATGGGCCTGACCGGCCACATCCTCGAGGTCGAGTTCACCATGGTGAAGATTCCCTCGCCGTGGATCTACATGGAGAGCGAGCGGGTCCCCAACATCGACGCGTACATGACGGGGCTCGCCGAAGCGGCCCAGACGTGGCCGATGACGATGGGCTGGATCGACGTGCTCTCCTCGGGCGATCAGCTCGGCCGCGGCATCCTCATGCGGGGGCGGTGGGCCGAGCCCGACGAGGCTCCCGAGGGCTTTCCCGAGCCCAAGTCGCGCCCCGGCGTGCCCTTCGTCTTCCCCCAGTTCGCCCTCAACCCGCTAAGCGTCAAGTTGTTCAACGCGGCCTACTACCGCAAGCCGGTGGGGGCGGGCATCACCCACCCCGAGCCCTTCTTCTGGCCGCTCGATGCGATCCACGACTGGAACCGGATCTACGGGCCCCGCGGATTCACGCAGTACCAGTGCGTGCTCCCGAAGGCGGCCGGCAAAGACGCGGCGCGGCGCTTCCTCGAGGTGCTCAGCCGCCTCGGCGGCGCGTCGTTCTTGTGCGTGATCAAGGACTGCGGGGCGCAGGGCAGGGGCATGCTGTCCTTTCCGATGGACGGCATCTCGATCGCGCTGGACATCCCCGTCCGCGACGACACGCAGCAGCTCGTCGACGCGCTCAACGAGCACATCATCGGCGACGGCGGCCGGATCTACTTGACCAAGGACAACTTCACGCGCCCCGAGCACTTCGCCGCCATGGAGCCGCGGCTCGAGGCGTTCATGGAGGTGCGGCGGCGCTGGGACCCGCAGCTGCGCTTCCGCAGCGCCCAGTCCGTGCGGATGCTCGGCGACCCGCAGTGACGTATCCTCCGCTCGCATGAAGGCGGTGATCCTCGGCGCGACCAAGGGCATGGGCAGGGCGCTGGCTCGGCAGGCAGCCGCGCGCGGGGACGCGTTGTTCCTGCTCGGCCGCAACACGTCCGACCTCGAGCGCTCGGCGGCCGACTGCACGGCCCGCACGCCGGGGCAGGTGAAGGTCGGATTCGCGACCTGCGACCTCGCCGACCCGGACGGTTTCGACGCGGCCCTCGACGCCGCCGACGAGGCGCTCGGGGGCTTCGACACGGTCATCGTCACGGCCGGAATGTTCGGGACCCAAGAGCAGCTCGAGGCCGACCTCGACCGGCTGCGGGCGTTGCTTACGGTCAATTTCGCGCACACCGTGTTGTTCTGCGAGGCCGCGCGCGCACGGCTGATGGCCAGAGGCAGCGGCACGCTGTGCGTGTTCTCGTCGGTCGCCGGCGACCGCGGCCGCAAGCCCGTCGTGCTCTACGGCGCCTCCAAGGCCGGCCTGTCGGCATACCTCGAGGGGCTCGACCACCGCTATCGCGCCGCGGGCCTGGTCACCGTCTGCGTCAAGCCGGGCTTCGTGCGCACCTCGATGACCGAGGGTCTGACGCCCCCTCCCTTCGCGGGGGAGCCCGACACGGTGGCCTCGCGCGTGCTCGCGGCGGTCGATCGGGGCAAACCCGTGGTCTATGCCCCGTGGATCTGGGCCTGGGTGATGTGGGTGATTCGCCTGCTCCCGCGCTTCGTGATGCGCAAGGTCGGGTTCTGATCGGTTGAACGAAACCGGGGCGACGGGCAAGATCGACGCCTGGTGGGTTCGAGCAGCGCGGAGATGCAGCGGGGGCTGGACAATGCTGCCGGCCCCACGCAGGTGTACTCGGCTGCCGAGGGGCCCGCGTCGGGCGACGTCGACGCGCCCGCCAGCCGCCTGCTTCCCGAGAGCGGCCCCAGCGGAGCGCCGAGCAAGGTCGGCCGGTACGTGGTGCTCGACGTCTTGGGCATGGGCGGCATGGGCGTGGTCTGCACCGCGTACGACCCGAAGCTCGATCGCAAGATCGCCTTGAAGCTGCTGCGTCGTCGCGTCGGTCGCACCACCCGCACCTCGACCGGCCGCGCGCGACTGGTCCGCGAGGCGCAGGCGCTCGCCAAGCTGCAGCACCCCAACATCGTCACCGTGCACGACGTCGACACCACGCCCGACGGGCGGATCTACATGGCGATGGAGTTCGTACAAGGCCAGACGATCACGCAGTGGCTCAAGGCGTCGAAGCGAAGCTGGCGCGAGATCGTCGAGGTCTTCGAGCGGGCGGCGGTCGGCCTGGCCGCCGCGCACGCGGCCAACATCACGCACCGCGATTTCAAGCCCGCCAACGTCCTCATCGGCGAGGACGGGCGCGTGAAGGTGCTCGACTTCGGGCTCGCCAAGTCCGTGACGGCGCACGTGAGCACCGACTCCCAAGACAGCCAGCGCCAGGACGCGGCGGAGGAGGGCGCGGACAAGGACATCATGCAGGTCGTCCAGTCGACGGGCGACATGAAGCTGACGATGGCGGGGCGCATCGTCGGGACCCCGGCGTACATGGCCCCCGAGCAGCGACGGGGGCGCGCGACGGGCCCTGCCGCGGATCAGTTCGGGTTCGCGGTCTCCTTGTACGAAGCGCTCTACGGGCGGCTACCGTTTCGCAGCGAGTCGCACAGCCGCGACGCCGCGCGTGGCAAGATCCTCGAGCCGCCCGGCGAGAGCGAGGTCCCCACGTGGATCTTTCGCGCGCTGTCTCGGGCCCTGTCTCCACAGCCCGGCGATCGCTACGCGACGATGGAGGACTTCATCGCCGCCTTGCGGGCCGACCCCGCCAAGCGCCGTCGAAAGATCGCCATGAGTGCGGGCGGCGCCATGCTCGCGGGGCTCGGGGCGTTTGCCCTCTACGCGCAGGCGCCCGCGGACGCGCTGTGTCAGGGCGCCCAAGATCGCATCGCGTCGGTATGGGATGCGAGGCGCCGCGCGGTCGTCGATGCGTCCCTGCGGGACACGGCGACCGCCTTCGCGGCCTACACCGCTGACCGAGTCATCGAGAGCGTGGACGAGTACGCCCAGACCTGGGTCGAAGCGCGGACGAGCGTGTGCGAGGCGACGTGGGTGCACGGCGAGCAGTCCTCGGCGACGCTGGACGTTCGCATGCGGTGCCTCGACCAGCGGCAAGGCGAGCTCCGGGCGCTGCTCGATGTCCTCTCCGACGCGGACGTCGAGGTCGTCGAGCAGGCCGTCTCGGCCGTGGCCGCGCTGACCTCTCCGCGTGCGTGTGTCACCGCCGGACCCGAAGCATCCGCGGGGCTGCCCGAGGATCCGCAGGCGCGGGCCGCCGTGTTGGCCGCCCAGGCCCGCACGGACGACGCGGAGGCCCTACTGCTCGCCGGACGCTACGCCGTCGCCCAGGACGTCGTCCGAGAGGCCATGGCGCTCGCCGAGGGGACCGAGCACGCGGCCACGGTCGCTCGGGCGCTGTACGTGCAGGGCCGGGTGGCGCAGATGCTCGGCGACTACGAGGGCGCGGCCGAGCAGTTCGAGCGGGCGGCACAGAGCGCAGCGCGGGTCGGGGATGCATCGCTGGAGGCGCGGGCCCTGACGTCGTACGTGGGCGTGGCCGGGGTGCATCTGCACGAGCCCGACCAAGCCATCGGCATCGCCGTGGGCGCCCAATCGGCGCTCGTGCGCGCCGGGTCGCCGCCGCAGCTCGAGTCCCGCCTCGCCATGCAGCTCGGCGCGAGTGCGATCGAGAGCCGCGAGGTGGCCGACGCGGTGGGACATCTGCAGCGCGCCCTCGAGGCGGCCGAGCGCGCCTATCCCCCCGGGGACCTGCGCTTCGCGGATCTGCAGACCAACCTCGGGGTCGCGCTCGCGCAAGGCGGGGACATGGGCGAGGCCGAGGGCCTGCTGCGGCGGGCGCTCGACCTGCGCGAGTCGAACCAGGGTCCGATGCACCCCGACGTCGCGAGCATCGCCCACAACCTCGCCAACGTGCTCGCCTCGACGCCCGCGGGGCTCGGTGAGGCCCTCGAGCTCATCGAGCGGGCGATGACGGTGCGCCGCGCAGCCCTCGGGCCCGACAACGAGCTCGTCGCCGAGCTGTGGATGACCAAGGCGCGCCTGCATCAGCGGGCCAAGCAGCCCACGCAGGCCAAGGCCGAGTACGAACGGGCCGCCGCGATCTACCGCCGAGCCGGCGCGCATATCGAGCTCGGCGATGCGCTCAACAACCTGACCAACCTTCACATCGCCAACAAGGCGTTCGCCGAGGCGCAGCGCAACGCCCGAGAGGCGGTGACGATGTTCAAGGGCAGCTCGAATCGCGCGGTGCGTGGTCGAGCCCGCGCCGCGCTGCGCTTGTGCATCGCGACGCGCAACCTGCCAGGCGACGCAGGCCCGGTGGGAGACACCGCCGTCGACCACTGCACCGACGCGGTCGCGCGCATGAAGGTGGCCGACGTGACGCCCTCGGAGGTCTTTCGCGCGATGAAGGAACTCGCGCTCTCCCTCGAAGAGGCGGGCGACCTCGAGGCCGCGCAGGCCAGCGCGAGCGAGGCCCTGTCGGCCGCGAAGACCGACAAACACCGGACGCAGGCGACCGAGTTGCTGCAGCGGCTGCGCAAGTAGCCGAGCGCGCCGGCGAGGGGGCTGGCTACTGTCCCGAGGGGGCCGTGCCGCAGGCGCCCTCGTGCAGCGCCGCAAAGAGAAGCTTCCGCATCGGGTTGGCCTTGTGCACGTGCACGCTCGCGTGGCCGATCACCTCGGCGCTCCAGCGGGGTCCGTCGTAGATGACGTCGCCGTAGAACTCGTAGCCCAGATCGTGGCTGAGCAGGCTGTACCACGCGTAGGTGCCGGGCTCGGGCAGCGACTGCACGTCGTCCCAGAACACGTAGCGCCCCTCGGTGGCCGTCAGCAGCACGGGACCGTCGAGGCCCTCGCGCAACTTGTACAGCCCGCCTTCGAGGTAGGCGGTGCACTGCAGGTTGCCCGCCGCGTCGAAGATCTGGTTCTCCACGGTGGACACGACGAGCGAGCCTGTGGGGTCGAAGACGTCGGTGTTGCCGCTGCCGCCGGTGGTGGCTTCCCAGTTGATCGTGTCGGGCAGCCCGTCGTCGTCCCCGTCATCGAGGAGGTCGACGTCGCCGTTGCCCGGATCGTTGGGGCGGAAGTTCCAGAACTCGACCGTCTCGCCCGCAGCCCTCAGGGCGCTTCCCGGTCCAGCGTCCTCGACGTCCGCACACCCGGTCAGGCCGACGGCTGCCAGCGCCGTCGCAAGTCCCATCTTCGTCGCCCGCGCCATCACCATCGTGCTTCAGGCTACCCAGATATCAACGCGATGACACGCGCTTCTCGGGGGACGACCGATGTTTTGGGAGACATGACCGGACATGTCTCGCGACTTGTTGGTGAGCCTCGCTACTCGATGATCGCGCCTTCGCGACAGTCGATCACGAACGTGACCGGCCCGTCGTTGAGGAGATGGACGTCCATGTGCGCGCCGAATCGTCCCGTCTGCACGGGGACGCCGACCGAGCGCAGGGCATCGCAGAAGAACCGGTAGAGCGCCTCGGCCCGCGGGGGATCTTCTGCGCGGTCGAACCCGGGCCGTCGACCCTTGCGGACCGAGCCGGCGAGCGTGAACTGAGACACCACCAGCGCGGACCCTGCGAGATCGCCGAGGCTGCGGTCCATTGGCTTCGTGTCGCTGCGAAAGATCCGCAGGCCGGCGAGCTTGTTCGCGAGCACCGTCGCGTCCCGCTCGCTGTCCCCACGTTCGACGCCGAGCAGGATGAGCATGCCCGCGTCGATGCGGCCGACCACCTCGCCGTCGACGGTGACCGAGGCTTCGCGGACCCGCTGCGTGACCGTACGCATCAGCCGGCGGGGCTCTGTGAGGGAGCGGCGGGCACCGAGGGCGCGGGCTCGGCGGGCGGAGCCGACTGCGACGCCGCAGCCTCGCCAGGCGCTTGCGGTGGCAGCGACGGCGCGAGCGCCTGCGGCCGCGCGAGGAAGCCCGAGGTGTGGCGCACCGAGAACACCTCGGAAGACTTGATCGTGGTGCGCACCAGCAGCTCGCCCACCAAGCCGACGCCGATCAGCTGAATTGCCGTGAGGGTGAGCAGGACGCCGAGCAGCAGCAGCGGCCGGTGACCGATCGGCTCACCCATGAACTTCAAGATGGTGAGGTAGCCCAGCACGCTCACGCCCACGAACCCGCTGAGCAGGCCCAAGAGGCCGAAGAAGTGCACGGGACGCGTGCGGTAGCGTGTGACCATCAAGACGGTCAGCAGGTCGAGCATGCCGTCGAAGAAGCGTTTGACGCCGTACTTGCTGACGCCGTGCTCGCGCGCCCGGTGCTGCACGACGAGCTCCTCGACCCGAAAGCCGCGGTGCCCCGCGAGGACGGGGAGGAAGCGGTGAAAGCCCCCGTAGACAGAGAGCTCTTCGATGCACTCGCGCCGGTAGGCCTTGTAGCCGCAGTTGAAGTCGCGCAGCTGCACGCCGCTGACTCGGCGCACGACGGCGTTGAAGACCTTCGAGGGTGCGGTCTTGCCGATGGGGTCGTGTCGACGCTGCTTCCACCCCGAGACCAAGTCGGCGCCGGCTTCGATGCGCTCGACGAACTGGTCGATCATGGCCGGGTCGTCTTGGAGGTCGGCGTCGAGTGTGAGCACGATCTGGCCCCGGGCGAGCTCGAACCCGGCGTTGAGCGCCGGCGATTTCCCGAAGTTGCGACGGAAGTGCACCACGCCGACGACGCCTGGCTGCTCGGCGGCGAAGCGGTCGAGCACCTCGGTCGTGCCGTCCTTGCTGCCGTCGTTGATGTAGATGATCTCGTATGAGCGCCCGGTGCGCGCGAGGCCGGCCTGCAGCTCTTCGTGCATCTGCGGGAGGGACCCAACCTCGTTGTAGACGGGGATGACCGCCGAGAGCTCCGGGTCTGAGCCCTGTTCGTGGGGTTCGCTCATAGCGGCGGAGGCTACCGCATCTGTCCTGGGCAGGCAGCCCGCCTCGGCGCGCGGCGTGTCACATGCCCCCAGATGGGCGCTTGGCGCGGGGTTTGCGTTTGTACCAAACTCGCCCGCGTGACTGCTCGCCGTCCTCGGAGCATATCGCGCGCCCTGGGGCTCGCCGCCGTCTTGTTGTGTGCTTCACACGGCGAGGCCGTCGCGAAGCCGCTGGCCGGACCCACGCGCAAGGACGTCGAGCTCGGCCCCAACCGCTGGGACCTCGAGCTCGCGCGCCGGGAAGCCGCGCTGAAGTCGGTGCGTGGCAAGGACCCCGCGGCGATCGTCCCGCTGCTGGGCCTGCTGCCCGAGGTCGAGGGCGAGGTCGACCCGCAGCGCCTCGACGCCGTCTTGGCCAGCGTCGCCGATGCCCGCGGTCGCCACCCGCTGGTGCGATCGTACGCCCGCTTCCTGCAGGCACGGGTGCAAGAGCATCGCGGGCGGCTCGGTGACGCTGCGAAGCGGCTGCGCGCCGAGGGCTACATCGTGGGCTGGCAGATCGTCGGGCCGTTCGACAACAGCGGACGCAAAGGGGAGACGTCGGTCTATCCCCCCGAGACCGACGCCTTCGGCTCGGCGCAGACGTTCACGGGCAAGCTCTCGGGCGAGCCGCTGTCGTGGCGGGCGATCGACTACGCCGACGCGCCGCGCGGTGGCTACGTCAGCTTCGACGACCGGCTGCGGCCGAACACGGACGTCACCGGCTACGCCACGGCGTGGGTGCACGTCCCCGCGGCGCAGGACGTCGCCATCGCCGTGGGCACCGGAGGTCCCTACGAGGTGTGGGTCGACGGGGCTTCGGTTGGGGGCGGCAGCGCGTACCGGCAGTCGCATCCGCTGCAGGACACCCACGCCGCGCGCCTGCAGGCGGGCTGGAATCGCGTGCTGGTCAAGGTCAGCGCGCAGTCGGGCGCGTGGGGGTTCTTCCTGCGCGTCAGCGCCCCGGACGGCTCACCGATCGCGACCATGAAGTCGGCCGCCGAGGCGCCTGAAGCATGGACCCCGCGCGAGGGCGTGCGCCCGCAGGGCAAGCGCCCGCCCGCGTCCATTCGCGCGGCGCTCGAGGGTCGCTTCGGCGAGGGCGCCTCGGCCAAGCGTGCGGCCCGGGACGGGCTCGCGCTGCTGGAGTTCTACCGCTCGGTGCATCCCTTCGACCGCGAGGACGAGACCGCCGTGCAGCTCGCCCGACGCGTGACCGAGCAGGCGCCGACGGCTCGAAGCCTGTGGCTGCGGGCGGTGGTCGAGCGCGACCCCGGCGAGAGCCTCACGGCCTTGCGCGAGGGCATCGAACGGGCGCGGTCCGAGGGCGCCCCGAGCCGCCCGCTGCTCGCACACATGCTGCTCGAACTCGGCTGGAGGCACCAGTCGATGGGCCTGCAGGCGCGCTACCGCGACAACCTCGAGGAGGCCCACGCCATCGCGCCGGGCGACCCCGTCGTCGAGCTGGCGCTCATCGACCAGGCGGCCAACGCCGGGTTCCGCTGGTGGTCGCTGCAGTGGCTGCAGACGCTGGTCGAACGCAACCCGCACGCGACGACGCTGCGCCTCGAGTACGCCTCTCGCTTGCACGAAGCCGGCCGCACCAAGGCCGCGCTGGCGGTGCTGGGGGCCTCGGGCAACTCCTCGGAGCTGGCCGGCGCGAGCATCGACGTGCTCCTCGAGCTCGGGGAAGCCGACGCCGCGGTCGCCCTCGCGCGCAAAGCCGCAGACGCGACCCCAGGCCTGCCCGAGCGGCACGTGGCCGTCGCGCAGCTCGAGGAGTCCCGCGGGGACATCCACGCCTCGCGTAAGGCGTGGGCCAAGGCCATCGCGCTGGCGCCCCACGACGCCGACCTGCACGCGGCGCTGGGGAGGCTGCTCATGCGCAACGACGAGCTGGCCGCGGCGGCGAGCAGCCTGCGGCGCAGCCTCGACCTCCGGCCGCAGCAGCCCGCGGTGCGCGACCTGCTGGCCTCGCTCGACGCGACGGCGCCCAGCGACGTGTTCACCCGCTATGGGCTCGACCTCGACAAGATCGCGTCCAAGACCGAGATCCCCGCCTCGTGGAAGGGCAAGGACTCCGCGGTGCTTCGGCATCGCGTGGCGGTGAAGGTGCTGCCCAACGGGCTCACCGAGCGGCTCGATCACCGGATCATTCGCGTGCTCGACGACCGCGGCGTGCGCTCGCAGGCCGTGCAGGCGCTGAGCTACGACCCCGCCGAGAGCATCGTCGAGGTGCGCCGGGCTCGGGTGCGGCGCAAGGACGGCACCGTCGAAGAGCTCGGAGAGATCAGCGTGGTGGCGCTCGCCTCGGCGGGCTACCGCATGTACTACGACCAGCGGCAGATCCGGGTGGCCTTTGGAGGGCTCCGCCCCGGCGACACGCTGGAGGTCGCGTTCCTGCGGCGCGACGTCGCCGCGAAGAACATGTTCGACGAGTACTTCGGCGACTTGATGCCGCTGCAGGGGGCGGCCCCGATCGGCAAGGTCGAGTACATCCTCGAGGCGCCTTCGGACAAGCCGATCTACTTCAACCGCAAGGGCGTGAAGAAGACGACCGAGGAGGGCGGCGACTTCACCCTCTACCGCTACGCGGCCAAGGACGTCGAGGCGATCACCCCCGAGGGCGGCATGCCTGGCTGGGTCGAGGTCGCCGACTTCCTCCACGCGAGCACCTACGAGACGTGGAACGACGTGGGCGACTGGTACTGGGACCTGGTCCGCGAGCAGCTCGTCGTGGACGACGCGATCCGCGACGCGGTGGCCGAGGCGCTCGCGGGGTTGCCCGAGGACGCCACCGACCGCCAAAAGGTCGACGCGATCTACACCTACGTCGTTCGAAACACGCGCTACGTCGGCCTCGAGTTCGGCATTCACGGCTTCAAGCCCTATCGCACCACCGAGATCTTCAGCCGACGGTTCGGGGACTGCAAGGACAAGGCGAGCCTGCTCAAGGTCATGCTCGAGGAGGTCGGCATCGAGGCCAACTTGGTGCTGGTGCGTACCCGGGACCAAGGCGTGATGCCGTCCGAGCCCGCCTCGCTGGCGGTCTTCAACCATGCGATCACCTACGTACCCGCGTTCGACCTGTTCCTCGACGGCACGGCCGAGTGGTCGGGGCCCTCGGAGCTGCCCGCCTCGGATCAGGGGGCCAGCGTTCTGGTGGTGCGCGACGGCAAGGGCGCCGACTACCGCACGATTCCCGTCTCGCAGGCCAAGGACAACGTGCGCGCGCTGGAGCAGGACGTCACGCTCAGTGCCTCCGGCAGCGCGACGCTCGAGCACGCGGTGACCGTGCGGGGGGCCTCGGCCAGCTCGGTGCGCTACCAGTTCCAGTCGGCCGAGCAGCGGACCGAACGCATGACCCGCGCGCTGGGCAATGCGTTCCCCGGCATCGACGTCAAGGCCGTTACCGCCCCGGGCATCGACGACATCACCCGCCCGGCCACGCTCACGGCCAAAGCGACGGTGCCGCAGTGGGCCACGCAGGCCGGCGATGGTCTGCGCTTCAAGGTGACGGGCCGCGAGTCGGGCTTCACCTCGGCGCTCGCCCCCAAGTCCACGCGCAACTACCCGCTGGTCCTCGACGTGCCGATGGAGGAGACGCACACGCTGCGCTACCGCCTGCCGCCCGGGTACCGCTTCTCCACCATGCCCACGCCCGCGTCGATGAAGACCGACGTCGGCGTGTTCTCTCTCGAGGTGGAGCCGACCGACGACGGCGCCGAGGTCCGCACGCGGCTCTCGCTGCCCAAGCGGCGGATCTCCCCCGAAGACTATGCCGCGCTGCGCACCTTCTTGCGTGGTGTCGACGCCGCCCTCGAACAAGACTTCGAGGTCGTCCGCGCCCGCTGACCCTCCCTGCCGGTCCTCCACCATGCTCTGGTTCCGACGCTTCTCCCACCTCGCGGCGCTCGTCCTGGCGTTTGCGCTCGCTTGCAAACCCTCGCCAACCGAGGTCCCCTTCGATCCGACCGACCCCGGGACGGCCGCCGCGGCCCTGCGCGCCCACCTCGAGGAGCATCCGGGCGACCTGCAGGCGCGCCGCGATCTGGCCCACCTCGAGTGGATCTGGCTGGGCTCCACGGACGCCGCGATCGCCAACCTCGAGCGGTTGATCGAGGCCAACGACGACGCGGCGCTGCTCAGCCGCATGCTCATCGCGCAGGGTCGTGACGACGCCCAGACGCTGTCCGACGCCGCGTACGCGATCCTCGAGCGGGCCCTGACCGAGGACGACGCGTTCATCGACGCGGCCGCTCACGTGGCGGCGCGAGCCCTGCAGCGCAGCCACGGTGACCGCCCCAACGACGACGCGCGGTTCTCGACGTTCTTCGACGCCCACGAGACCTCGCTGCACACGCTGCCGTTCTCGGTCCATCAGCCGCTGCTGAGCGTGCGGGCTTCGATCGCACGCCGGCTGGGCGAGCCCTACGACACGTACTTCGAACAGCAGGGCTGCGTGCAGGCATGGGACGCATCGGGGGTGCAGGGGCGCCTGGGCGACTACGACCTGCCCAGCGTGGACCCGAGCGCGTTCACCAAGGATCCGGGCGCAGTCGTCGTCCCGCTGTCATGCGTGGTGCGGGTGTGGAACCCGACGCCGCGCTCGGGTGTCCGCCAGCTTCGCACCACGCTGCAGACGCAGACCGACACGATCGAACTCGACATCAGCGGCAAGGAGGCGCTGCGCGTCTGGCTCGACGGCGTGCTGATCCACCGGACCGATCGGACCGATCGCTTCGCCGCGCGCCGCAGCCGGATCTCGGTGCCGGTCAACCCCGGGTCCCACGTGCTCGACGTCGCGGTGTCGATCCCCCGAGACCGCGCCTGGGTCTTGGTGCGCGCCGCCGACGGGCAGGGACGGGGTCTGGTCGCGTCGCCGACCGGGGCGACGCAGGGGGCTGGGCTGCGCGGGGAGCCCACGCACCGCAGGCCGCCGTGGCCTGAGCCCACGGCCGCCGATGGCCCGACCTCTGGCCCGATCTACGGGCCGCTGCGCACGTACCTGGCGATGGACGCGGCGCTGTCGGAGGGCGACGCCGACGCGGCCGAGCGATACCTGCCGGGGCTCGACGACGCGGACGCGTTCGCGCTGGGGTGGACGATGCGCGCGTCGTTCGAACGCAACGACCCCTCACGGCCACGCACGAGCTCGGCGTCTCGCGAGCAGACGGCGCTGCAGACCGCGCTGCAGCGCGACCCGAAGCTCGAGCTGGCGCAGCGCAACCTGCTGGAGCTCTTGCTGCGCCGCGGTGACGACGCGGAGGCCTCCAAGCTGCTCGGCGAGCTCGACGAGGGCCGGCTGCGCTCGGTCGACGGAGAGCTGCTGCGCCACCAGATCCACCGGGCAGCGGGCGAAGAACACAAGGCTCGCGCGGCGCTGTCGAGGGCCAAGGCGCTCGACCCCGAGCACTGCGCGGTGCTCCGCTACGAGCGGGCCCAGGCGCGCGACATCCGAGACGTGAAGCGAGAGGACGCGCTGACAGAGGCGCTCGCCGACTGTGCGGGCAGCCTGAGCACGCGGGCCACGCTCGCCGAGACGCGCGGCGACTGGGAGGAGGCCGCGACGCTGTGGAAAGAGGCGTTGGATCGCAAGCCCGACGACCTCGACGCGCTCGGGGCCCTGGCGCACCTGAGCACGCTGCGCGGAGACATGGCGCAGGCGCGCACGCACCTGCAGACCATGGAGCGCCTCGTGCCGATGCGGGCGGCGACCCACATCGCGCTGGCCGACCTCGACCTCGCGCAGGGCGAGCGCGACGGCGCCCGCACGCGGGTGAAGGCGGCGCTCGAGCACATTCCGTTCAGCAACGGACTGCGCCGCTTGGGCGCGGACCTGGGTATCGACGACGACCTGATGGCGTATCGGGTCGACGGGCTCGAGCGGCTGAAGCGCTACCAGGACTCGGGCGTGACGTACGAGGGGGCGGCCGAGGCCCTCGTGCTCGATCGGAGCGTCGCGCGCGTCTACGAGGGCGGGGGCCTGCGGCAGCTGGTGCACATCGTGGTGCATCTGCTCAGCAAGGAGGCGCTCGATCGCTACGGGGAACTCGACACCCCGCCGGGCTCCGAGCTCCTCACGCTGCGCTCGATCAAACCCGACGGCACGATCTTCGAGCCCGAGCTGGTACCCGGCAAGGACGGCGTGTCGCTGCGCCACCTCGAGATCGGGGACTTCGTCGAGTACGAGTACGTGATCGAGCAGGCGCCCTCGGGCGTGGTGCCCGGCTACGTGGACGTGTCGACGTTCCGCTTCCAGTCGTTCGACGTGCCCTACCACCGCAGCGAGCTGTGGGTGCTCGCGCCCGCCTCGGTCGAGCTGAAGGTCGATCGCCGCAACACGCCTCCCGAAGCGGAGGTCAGCGAGGTGCGGCACGCCGGGCAGACGCTTCGGCTCTCGAAGTACGGCGTCGACAGGATGCCCCGGCTGGGCGTGGAGCCCGGGACACGCTCGATCCTCGAAGAGGTACCCAACGTCCGGATCTACACGGCGGTCGACGTCGAGCGCTGGATGGAGTCGCTGGCGGCGAGCGTGTACTACGGCCGCCGCACCAACCCCGAGCTGCGGGCGCAGGTGCGCAGGCTCGTCCGTGGCAAGGAGACCGACGACGCGAAGCTGCGCGCGCTTTGGAGCTGGGTGGTCGAGAACATCGACGATGGCGGGGACCTGTCTTCGTCGTCAACGGCCACGTTCGCGACGCGTCGCGGCAACCGGCTGGTGCTGCTGGCGACGATGCTCGACGTGGCGGGCGTCGACCACGAGGTGTGGCTCGCGCGCAACGTACACGGGCCCAAGTCGCTGCCCGGAGGGCACCCGATGATCGAAGCCTACGACGCCCCGATGCTCGCGGTGAACCTGCCGGGGCGAGAGGCTCCGCTCATGGTGATGACCGCCTCGAAGGTGATGCCGCTGGGGTATCTGCCGCCGGGGTACGAGCGCGCGGCGGCGCTGCGTCTGCCGGTGCACCCGGGGGAGCGGGGCGGGACCACCACGGTGCCTCCGCTGCCGTCCGAGTTCGCCGACGCGCGGCGCTGGGACCTCGAGGTCGCGACCGACACCACCGGCGAGGCGACCGTGCGCGGCACGGTGACGCTGACCGGCGGCGAGGCGATCGCGTGGCGTCAGGCGCTGCGCGAGATCGACGCGGACCGCATCGAGGAGGTCTTCCAGCAGGCCGAGCTGGGCTGGCTGCGTGGCAACGACCTGGTCGACCTCGAGATCGAGGGTGCGGACGCCCTCGAGGCGCCGCTGGTGCTGCGCTTCGAAGCCACGACTGCGTCGCTGGGGGTCGTGCAAGACGGCGCGCTGCTGGTGCGCAGCGACATCGTGCCGCTCAACCTGGGGGCGCCCTACGTCGCGCTTCCGCAGCGGATGACGGGCATGATCGTGCCCTACGCCCCGCTGCACGAGGCCACGGTACGCTTCGAGATCCAGGGCGGACGCCTCGCCGAGGTGCCCGAGGCCGCGTCGCTGAAGGGGGAGTTCGGCTCGTTCGAGCGCAACGTCGAGGGACGGACCGGCGGGTCGTCGCTGACGCTGAAGCTGCGCAGCACGCTGAAGACCGGGGTCGTGGAGCCGCACGAGTATCCGAAGCTGGCCAAGTTCGTCCGCAGGGTCGAGGCGGCGAGCGCCGCGTCGCTGCGCGCGAGCCCCTGAGATACCCTGGGGCGGTGCGCCGCCTCGTCCCCGCGTTGTTGTCGTTGAGCCTGTGGGCCTGTGATCCGGGGGCGAAGTGCCCGCAGTGCCCGGAGGCGACGCCGGCGGACTGCCCCAAGGCGAAGACGAAGGTCGTCGCTTCGGGACCGGCGCCCGCGGTCGACAACGGTGACATCAAGCTCACCTTCGCCGCGCCGAAGTCGGCCAGGCTGAAGCGCTTCGAGGCGCAGCTGTCGGGCAGCAAGCTGTTCGGCAAGGTGGTCGATGGCATCAACGAGACGATCGCCTTGCCGCGGGACGGCGCGGTGCTGGTCTCGGAGTGCGGACGCATCGACGCGTACTACGACCCCAAGGCCCCCGGCGTGGTGGTCTGCTACGAGCTCGCCGAGCACTTCGAGTCGCTCTTCAAGGGCAAGGCCTCGGGGGCCGAGCTGGAGCGCATGGTCACCGGCGCGGTCTTCTTCGCCTTCTTGCACGAACTCGGCCACGCGCTGGTGGACCAGCTGCAGCTGCCGATCACCGGCAAGGAGGAGGACGCGGTCGACCAGCTCGCCTCGGTGATCCTCATCGAGAGCGGGTCGGGCATCGAGATGGCCCTCGACGGCGGGCGAGCCTTCCTCCTCAACGACGCGAAGGGCTACAGCGGCAACGAGTTCTGGAGCGAGCACTCGTTCGAAAAGCAGCGCTACTACGCGATCGTGTGCATGGCCTACGGCGCCGCGCCCAAGAAGCGCGGCGCCCTGACCAAGGGCAGGGGGGCGCTGCCGCAGGAGCGGGCGCGGAGCTGCCCGGCGGAGTACAAGCGGATCAAGACGTCGTGGCAGACGCTGCTGGCCGAGCACGCCAAGACTGGGTGAGGGGGGATCAGGGCTTGCGCACCCGTAGGGTCACGTCGAGGGGGTCCTCGGTCTCGAGCGTTTCGTGGACGACGCCGGCAGTCGAGACATCTCGCGAAGCGCCTGGCGAGCGAAGCGAGGCGGTGAAGTGTTCCACCGCTCGACCTCTCGAGTCTTTGACCTCCAGCTCGATCCACGGGGCTGGCTCGGCGACCGCCGTGGGCTCCACAGTGTCGGCGCCGAGGGGCACGGGCTGGATCAGGTCGCGCAAGTCGACGGCTGGAGGGGCGTCGAAGATGACGTTGCCGTCGACGGGGACCCGCCACAGCTCGCTGTAGTCCAGGATCTCCTTCCGCACGAGTGCGCGAAGGTCCTCCCGGCGTGTGGGACCCAAGGGCGCCCAGTGCCCGAGAATGTCGAAGAGCAGTGATGCGCCGCCTCGAGCCTCCGCGGATCGGACGATCTCGCTCGCCAGTTTCGGAGAGCGGACGCGCCTGAGCTGGTGGTGCGGGACGACGGAGACGATCCAGCCCCCGAACTCGAAGGTCTTCGTGCGGCTCACGAAACCGGCTCCGCACGGAGTTCGACGGAGACAGGGGCAGCGTCGGGCAGGGGTGCCTGCCGAAACACGCCCGCGGGGTCGAGCTCGATCTGCTCGGGGCCGTTGCTGGTGCGGAGGGTACCGCACAGGTGGCGAACCGGGCGTCCCCGGGAGTCCTGGACCTCGAGTTCGACCCAGGTGTTCGAGGTCGATATCGTAAGGACGTGGACCGCTGAGGTGGCGACGGCAGCGGCGGTACCCAGCTCGTAGACCACGGCTTTCGCGGGAGGCGACAGACGGCCGCCATCAGGTCGGGCGTCCTGCGACAACTCGAACTGACAAGTACCGTCCTCGGGGACATCGTCGAGCCGAAGAGACGACCTGTGATCGAGGGTCGCGTAGCGGGTAGTGCCATCGGGGAGTCGCACTCGACACTTGTTGAACGCGTAGGATTCGCCCTTCGGGCCGAGACAGCTGACCTCGAGCCACGGGCGCTTCAGTTCCTCGTGGTCAGCGGCCTCGATGAGGTCGACCAGGGCGTGGACTTCGGGAGCGCGCAATGGCTCGTGCGCACGGGCGTGTTGGATGAGTCTCAGCTGGCCCGTGCACAACGCGTCCACGAGCGCTGAACGAAGCTCGACGGGGTCTTCCGATAGATCGGGGAGCCAGGACCGAAGCGCCTCGAGACCGAGCTGCGACTCGGCGGCCTCGACGATGGCAATTGCAGCTTGGCTGCCGAAATGGTCCTTGATCCGACACCACTCGATCACGTGAACGTGCCAGTGTTCATGACGGAAACCCGGTCCGCTCATCGAAGAAACACCCAGCCAGTTGGGGACGGCGCAAGCGCGACCTGGAACTGCACCGAGGCTTCGCTATGGTCGCGGTGCTCGAAGGTGAGGGCGGAGGTCTTCCCTTGCAGGGGCACGATGAGCCGTCCTCCGGCGGCAGAGGCGAACTCGAGACTCTTCAATGGGCGCAAGCGGTAGCCTGGATCGCTCATCACCGAGCGCAGGTGCCGGTAGTAGTCGCTGTGATCCCAGCTGGGCTCCGTCTCGTCACGGGTCGACCAGAACTGGGCGACGGGAGCGAGCAGGGTGGTGATCGTCGCGACGTCACCGTTGGCGACGGCCTGGTGCAGATCCATCACCGGCCCCTTGGCATGCTGCGGGTCGGCACCGAGGGCCGCGGCTCTTGGCAGGCCGTCCCCAGCGCCGAGCTCGAGCGAGGTGCTGACGCCGAAGCTCTCGCTGAACGTGTTCTCCAGCAGCGCCCGGGGCTGGCTCCCGACCTGCTGGGTCCCGAGGACGATGTGGATCTGGGCTCCGGGGTCGGAGGGAGTGCCGCCGACGCGGATCACGTTCTCGCCCTCGAGGAGGATCGAGGACAGTGGATGCACATGCACGCCGGCTTCGTCGGGCTCGAAGGCGTCCTCGACGACGACCTCGTCGTTGACCGTCGCCTTGTAGGCGTACGCGTGGCCCTGGACGATGAGGGTGGTCGTCGTGGTCATGGGTTACAAGAACTCCGCGACGTACCACTGATTGTCCCAGTACCCCAGCGCCGCCGCTGTGCCGAGGATTGACTTCGTCATGGCACCCTTGAGCGGTCCCTCCGGATGACGCTCGATGATGACGGCAGCGAAGAGATAGGCGCCGTCCACCGGATGAACGAAGAGTCTCTCGTTCTCGCACGAGTAGTTGAGTGCGAGCGGGCCTGACTCCGGAGTCTGAACGACCGCGCTCTTAGGGAAGGGGTATTCGTTCAACGACAGCGCGCGTCGGCGTTCAAACTTGGCGGCACGCCGCTCTCGCTCTTTCTCCGTGCGTGGCGGAGGAAGTAGCTTCGCCGCGGACTCGGCTGTCCTCGTCATCGTCGACTCCGGGTACGGGGCGAGGAACTTCGTGACCCAATCAGCGTTGGGAAGGAGGGGAGGAGTACACTGGTCGGACGTCTCAACGGCAAGAGAGGCGCCCTCGAGTTCGGCAAGCTCGACCTCGCCCTCCGCCAGCGTCTTACGTTTCTTCCCGTCTTGGCTCCTAACGAGCCTATATCGGAGGGGCGCGTCGTCTTCGCCGTCCGGCCGAACCTGGATTCGAATCGCGTTCGCACCTCGTCGGAGATAAGGCGTGAGTTCTACTGAACTCTCGTGGTGCCGAAGGCGCGGGAGTGGCACAGGAAGATCTTCAAATGCGCAGTTCTCAGAGAACGTGTCGCAGATGACGACCTCCGCTTCTTCGTTGATCGTAACGATGGCGGCGTTCCCCTCGACATGAAGATCGTATCGCACGGGGTACGGATGGAACATCCCGGCGTCATCGAGCACCGAACCCGGAGCTTCATCGCGGTCGCGGCGTTCCCCGCACACGATGAACATCGCCAGACACCACAGTGGAGTGAGCATCTTCGTCATTCTGCGTCTTCCCCGTCCCACCAGATCCAGCGAACCAGGTCTGACTTCCGCTTTTCGAACGCCACGAACGACGGTTTGATGGGGTCAGGGTCGTAAAATGGGAGCTCGAGGTCCATGAACAGCTTGGCCTTCAGCCCGGTCGTCGATGCCTGCAGATACATCCCAAGCTTCTCCTTTCCCTTCTCGAGGCTCGCGATCAGCCCATAACGATACTCCGCCCCCAGCCCAAAGCTTAGCTTCACTGTCACCTTGCTCCCAATCATCAAGAGCGCAGTCGCGGTGTCGAGGATGCCGGCTGCCTTGAGCGACGTCTTGGTCCTCCCTTCGACCTCTTTGGCCGCCCCATCCTCATGCGGCCCGATGTCGAGCCGCTCGTCGGGCGAGCGTCGAGCCCACGCGGCGTTCACCCCGCCGGACACGGTTGGACTCACCTCGAGTCGGGCGGCCTCGAGGGCATCGAAGATCTCCTGCGGGATGACGTCGAAGAACTTCTCGATCGTCTTCTCCGCCCACGTGCCCTTGGCCCACTTGCGAAATGTGTTGAGCGCCTTGAAGTAGCTGACCTTCAGCGTCCCGCGCAGGCTGACGAAGGGGTCGAAGACGAAGACGAACCTCCACCAGAACATCACCCGGTGGTCCGGCACGGGCGTGACGCCTTCGGCGAGCAGGGGAAGTTCCCGCCACTGAAACTGCGCGCCGACTTCGCAGCCGTCCTCGGGGAGGAACTTGAACTCGAAGTCGTCGATCAGCATCTTCAACTTCTCTTCGAGCTCTTCGATCCAATCTCCGAGCCAGCCCCGAGCCTTGTTCAACATCTTCAGGCCCTCCCACTCCGCGGAGTCTCGGGGGTAGATGCGAATCGGAATGACCCAGCGGTCGTTCTCGCGGCCCTCCACCTTGATCCGCACGGTCCTGCGGAGAATCTCCTCCTTCGTGTAGAGCCACAGCGGGTTCTCGACGTCGGCGTCAATGTGGTCGACCTGCTTCGTGCCGAAGCCCGACCGGTTGAAGAGGACCATCTCGTCGGCCACCGGCAGCAGGGTGTCGTCCCAGTAGAGCCGCACGTGTTCGCGTTCGGAGTCGGGGAAGATTCGCATGAAGATGGTGTCCCCCTCCGCGGGCGGGACGACGGCGAAGGCGTCCTCTCCCTTCATCTCGCCGCTCTCCTCGGCAAGCGTGTGCTTATTGAAGCGGAACGGATGCTCGCAGTTGACGATGACCTCGGGGAGGACGTCGGGGGGAGTCGGGGTCGGCGGGAACGTCGGAATCTTGTGCCTGCGCTTGTTCGGCGGCGGGGGAGGTGGGACCTCAGGCTTCTCGGGCGGCTCGAGTTCTTCTTTCGGGATGACCGCGTATGGGTCGACCTGTTCGCAACGGCGCTCGTGAACGAGCCTCTGGTGGAACCGACAGGCGAAGACCTGCTCGGACGCAATCCAGGGCAGCTTGGGGTTGCCGCGAAAGGCTCTCGGCCACCACTGCAGACCGTCGTCGGTCGTGCGAATCGCGGCGCGAGACGCCTTCCAGAACCTTGCCTTGCACTTCGTCGGGCCCCCTCCTCCCGGGGGACACGGCCAGGTGAAGTGGGTGACCGTTGCAGGGTCGAAGAACAGCGCGACGACCCGCCTGTTGACCGCCTGCAGGGCGACGCGATGCTCCTGTTCCTGAAGGACCTCGAACATCCACGGCGCAGGCACGAGCACGGGGTTGAACTCGGCGCAGCTCTGCACCGCAGCCTGGCCCGCGGAGAGGAAGTCGTGGTTCGGCACCGGGTCTGGTGGTCCGATTCGAGTGAAGTGCGCCCGCACAGCCTCCAGCGTGGAGGCCCCAAACGCACCGGGCGCGTCCTTGATCGTCTCGCCCTCGGCTTCGAGTTCTGCTTTCAGGAGCCGCAGCCCGTCGCGATCGTTTCGAAACAGGTCGTACCAAAGGTCAGGGTCGTGCTTGAGCACGGCGAAGACGGCCATCGCGCGCTCGTAGCCGAGCTGGTGGTTGTAGGTCTCGCTGCCGACCGCGTCGGTGTGGCCGAACAGAGCGATCTGGGCGTGGGGGTGTTGCTTGCGTATCGCGTTGAAGCGCTGAAAGTCCGGCTTCGCGTCCTTGCCGACGAACTTGTGCCCGAAGTCGAACACACCGTCGCCGACCGCCCAGCACGCAACGACCCTCGGCTCGAGCCGCAGCCGGTTGCGCGTGTTGGGCAAGACCGCCAAGGAGAGGCTTCGGCGTCCCTCTTTCACGGTGCCTGCCCCTGTCCGCCATCACTGGTGTGGCTTCGACGTCGAGCACGTCTGCGGTACGATTCCAACACCGTGTCGAGGTTGTCGCACGCCGGTATCGGCGGCTCAAGCCGACGCGGGGGCGAGGGCCATGTCGACCGAGCACCGCATCAAACCCGGAGTCCACCTGGCCAGGCTCGGGTACCTGCATGGCCATCGCACCATCGAGGACGTGTGGCTGGCCGATGAGAACGCCGCGCTCCGTGAGGCGCGGTCCGATCCGGGTGTGCTCGCGCGTGGGGACGTCGTAGCCGTCCCGCCGGCCGAGCCGTTCGAGTTCTACGGGCTCGCAGTGGGGCGGCGGCACACGCTCGTCGTAGAGCTGCCGTATCCCTTGCTGAGATTGGAACTCGCCTACGCCAACGAGGCCCCCATCGTCGGCCCCGGCCTCGTGGCGCGGGTCGAGTTCGACGGGGATACGCTGGACCTCGAGCCCGATGCCTCAGGCGTGATCGAGTTCGAGGTGGGGCCGTTCACCGAAGAACTCGCGCTCACCGTTCGAGACCGGACGCTACGCTGCGCCGTCGCAACGCTCGAGCCCGTCGATGGCCTGCCCGGCATCCACGACCGACTCGAAAACCTCGGCTATGCGCCAGGCGGTCGCCGGGGTAGGCGGTCGCGCGATGGCGTGGCGTTTCTTTCGGCGGTGCAAGAGTTTCAGTGCGACCACGGGTTGACGGTCGATGGTGATCCGGGGCAGCAGACGCAGGAGAAGCTGCTCGAAGTGTGCGGGGCGTAGCAGAGCTGCTCGGACGCGGTTCGCGGGTGGCCTGCCGCCGGCCCGGCGGATCAAGACGTCGTGACAGACGCTGCTGGCCGAGTACGCCAAGGCTGGGTGAGGGGCTGGCGGGACGAGTTACGGCTCGTCGACGCCTGCTGCGCTGGGTCCCTCGAGGGGCCGCTCATCGCCCTCGGCGTCGAGTCGTGGGTCGCCGTCTTCCCACTGCGCGAGCTCACCGAAGACCTCGGCCCCCTGAGGGCTGAGCCGGAAGCGAACGGCTGTGGACGGCGCAAACCAACCCGCGTCGAACGGGGGAACCGAGGTGCCAAACCCCGGGGTGTTGACAGCGCTGCCGGACCACGCGGCGCCTTCGCAAGCCTCGGAGATGCTTCCGCCCGTGAGCACGACGCTGTTTCGTACGATCCCGTCGGTTTCGTCGCCGCAGACGAAGTCACCATCGACCACGATCGTGGAGTACCGAATGTCGAGCAGACCATTGATGCTGATGCGCTCGAGGCCCGGCTCGACCGACGCGTTCTCCAGATACAGGCTGCCCACTCCCGGCACGCTCGCGTCCGGCTCCCCAACCGGCGTCCCGGCTCCGTCGAACAGGTTCGAACGCCGCACGTGCGCGTCTCCTCCACCGAGTTGAAGGGTTCCTCGCGCGGTGCTGTCATCGACCCACAATTCGGCGCCAGGCCCGACCCAGAGCACCGGGATGTCCCCGCTTTGAATCGTGCCGTTCCACTCGAGGCCGGCGAGGTAGACCTGTGAGGCGTCGTCCGTCGCGTTGAAGAACGTCGCATTCGCCCCGACGCTGCCTTCGAGGACGGTGGAACCGTTGCCGACGAATGCGACCTCGCGCTCGCCATCGATGTCGAACACCGAGAACCCGGGTTCGACCGGGAATGTGTATGTGGCGGCTCCGAGGATGAGGACCCGATCCTGGCCCGGGCCGATCTCGCCAAGAAGCTCGGCAAACGCACCGGGGGCTTGGACCTCGATGACGTCGGCCGTGTCGAAGCAGGACCCCGCATCGGGACCCCCAAGGTGACACGCAGAGTCGGGGCAATGCGCGTGCTCGGTACAGGCGACGCAGCCCTGCGACGGATCGCAAACGGGCGTGGCGCCCGAGCAGCTGTCGGCCAAGCATGCGACGCAGCGGCCGTCCTCACCGCATAGCGGTCGCTGCGGATAGCCCTCGACGCAGACCGAGTCACCGTCGTCCGCTTGGGTACACAGCCCGCACGCGCCGTCGAGGCACACGAGCCCATCGTTGCAGTCGTCGGTGCTTTCGCAGTCGGCGTCGATGACACCGCCCGAGCTCGAGTCTCCCAGCGTCGTCGGCCCTGGCTCTCCACTCGAGGTGCTCTCGTCCGGGCCCTCGGTCGTGGTCTCGGACCCTGTGCCGCTGGGCAGTCCCGAGGACGGTTCCGCCCCGGAGGTCTCGTCGCTCGTCCCAGTCGCGGTCTCGACCGGTGCGTCGGGCGCAAAACACGCCACAGGGACAAGGCCAAGGCTCGCGACCAGCTGCATTCCGCGTGTCATGCGATTCGGTTGTCACAACGCCTGGGCCGTCGCGAGGCGGCCTCGGGGACCTGTCCCGCGAAGCCCGCGGTGGACTTACGCCGGCGAGTCTGATCGCGTACGGTTCGCGCCATGACCCGCGTACGACATTGGCTTCCTCTTCTCCTGTGCGCACCGCTGGCCACCGCGTGCGGTGACGACGGTGGCGGCGAGGACACGGACGCCGGGACGTCCTCTGGCACCGACGACCCCACCACGGGGACCGACCCGTCGTCTTCCGGCAGCTCGACCGACCCGGGCGGAAGCTCCACGACGAGCGGCGCGGACGAGTCGTCCTCAAGTGGCGACGCCACTGCAGGATCCTCCAGCACCGGGGATGCAGGGGACGAGAGCAGCAGCGGTGGAATGGAGTTCGACTGCGGCGCAATCCCGGCCGGACCGTTCGCCCCGGTCGAGGTGTTCTCGGGCTTCAACGGAAGCGAAGACCTCGCCTTCGACGGCCAAGGCGGCATGGCCGGCAAGAACGGCGGCGACGTCATCGTCGTCGATGCGGCGGGGACTGAAATCGCTTCCTACGCGGACCCTGGACCGGCCTACGGCCTCCGCTTCACTGCCGACGGCGACCTGCTCGTGGCACACTTCCAAAGCGGCGTCATCTCGCAGATCGCCCCGGACGGCTCGTCCTCGGACTTCGCCACGGGCATCGCGGGCGTCAACGGACTCTACCCCGACTTCGACGGCAACGTCTGGGCCACCGACTTCTCTCGTGTCGTTCGCTTCGACTCGTCGGGCACGCCCACTACGATCGTCAGTGGTGCGGACGGTGCCGGCGCCAACGGCATCATCTACGACCCCGACCGCGGCGTCGCCTTCTTCACGAACTACTTGATCGGCCGGCTCGCCAAGGTTGAGATCGGAGCGGACGGCAGTCCCGGGGCAATCACGGAGCTCGCGACCGTGGCTTCGGCTCGATTCGATGGCCTGTCGCTCGACATCTGCGGAAACCTGTACGCGGTCGACAACGGCAACGCTCGGATCTACCGCCTGGCCCTCGACGCCGACGCGAACGCGGTCGGCGAGGCCACCGACATCGTCGATGGGAACATGCAGAACATCGCCAACGCGCAGTTCGGGCGCGGAGAGGGATTCGAGGAGACGTCCCTGTATGCCGCCGGCAACCCCGGTGTGGTCTACCAGCTCGACGTCGGCGTCCCCGGCGGTCCGATCCCGCTCCCGTAGCGGCCACTGACGCGTCGCAACGCTCGCGACTTTGACATAGCATGCACCCACGCATGCCCGTCCTCTCTACAGCGCGCTCCGGGCCTCTTCGGCGGCGCCGCGGCTGGGGAGGGTGGGCGTGTGGGGTGCTCGTGGCTGCGCTCGGGTCGTCGGCGCAGGCGAGTGAGGTGCGGATGACGACGCGTAGCGTGGGCGAGGGCTACATGGTTCGGCTGCCAGGCGAGCGGGGACAGCTCGTGGGGCGGCGGCGGCTCGCGCAATACGTGGGCTTGGGTGTCTACGGCATCCTGCCCCCGCGAGAGTCGGACGAGCTCACTCGCGACCCTGACGACGGGCAGCTGCAGATCGTCGCGTCCATGCGGCTGCGGCACGACTTCGGCACCTTTACCCGGCGCGCCAGCGGGCAGGCGCAAGACCTCATCGAGTCCCTCGACGGCCGGCAGATCGACCTGCTGTACGGCTACTTCGAAGGCCGCCAGATCGCCCGGTTCTTCGACTTCAAGATCGGCCGCCAGTTCGAGATGTCGGGCCTCGACTTCTACGCCTTCGACGGCGGATGGATCCGCGCCAACACCCCCGCCCACGTCGCCGTCGAGGCGTTCGGTGGCCAGCAGGTCGACGGCACCGCGCTGTTCGGGTTTCCGACCTTCGAGCTCGACGGCACCCAAGGCACCCCCGCCGACCAGTCACACTCCCCGGTCGTCGGCGCTGCCTTTGCGCTCTCGGACATCAAGTTCGCCGACGCCCGCTTCGCCTATCGCCGCACCTGGTCGCCCGCCGCGATCAACGGCGACATTCCCGACGTCGACGGGGCGGCCGGCGTCGGCACCGTCGTCGACCAGGAGTTCATCTCCGCCTCGGTCGCGCTGCGCATGGCCAAGGGGAAGCTCGCTCCCTTTGGCGCAGGTCGCTACAACCTCGGCGTCTCACGGCTCGACGATCTCAGCGCCGGCGTGTGGTGGGCCCTGACCGACATGCACACCCTGCGCGCCTACTACCTGCGCACGATCCCCAGCTTCGACCTCGACTCGATCTTCAACGTCTTCGCCCTCGAGCCCTTCGAGGACGTGCGCGTCGTCTACCAGGTGCGCACCGGGCCGCGCTGGACCGTCTACAGCCGGTTTCAAGGCCGGTTCTTTCACGCCTCGCCCACCGCCGACTCCGGCTTCGAGCCCGCCGATCGGGTCGCCTTCGGCGGGGGAGGGGGCGGCGGGGCCGAGCTACGGCTGCGTCGCTTCGGCATGCGCCTCGATGGCTACGGCCTCGGGGGCGAGGGCGGTACCCGGGCTGGCGGCAGCGTCGACACCCGCACCCACGTGCTCTACGACCGCATCGCCATCGACGCCCGCAGCTACGCGCTCTACTACAAGGACGAGGTCACCGATCAGCGCGAGGGCTACAGCGTCTCCCTGCAGGCCGGCACCAACATTCGCCTCGCACACGGCGTCTATCTCAACATGATGGCCGAGGAACTCTTCACGCCCTACACGCGGGCGGCGTTCCGGGCCTTTGGCATGCTCAACGTGGATTGGGCCTTTCGGGTGGGGCAGCGATGACCATGCGCAACGGATCGACCTGGGCCCTGGTGTGGACCATCCTGTTCTCGCTCGTCGCGGCAGCCTCCGCCGGCCCCAAGGAGAAGCCCACGACCACGGCTCCCATGGGCCGCACCCCGACCATGGTCGGGGGCGGCAACGGCCCGCGCGAGCGCGCCAACGTGCCCACCACGGTCGGCGTCATGCACGGTCCCACGCGCCGCGGATCGGCCGTCTACCCCCTGCAGACGATTCCGATCTCGTTCAACCACGGCCAGCACCTGAAGATCGGCATGGACTGCGTGCAGTGCCACACCGACATCGACGGGTCGCGACGCGCCGCCGACAACAACTTTCCTCGCGGCAAGGTCTGCGACACCTGCCACGGTCCTCAGCATCCCAAGCCGCGCACCGAGCCGGCCAAGTGCTCGCTGTGCCACACCAAGGTCGACACCGTCGGCGGCAAGCAGCGAGTCACCGCGGGCCTGCGCGCCCCCAAGCCGCTGCTCAAGTTCAACCACGCTCTGCATGACAAGGCCGGGTCCGACTGCGAGGACTGCCACGGCGACATGAGCCGCGTCCGCCTGGCCACCGTCTTGCAGCTGCCCGACGAGCAGAGCTGCCTGGAATGCCACGACGGCATCGGCGCCACCGATGCCTGCAGCGCGTGTCACCCGACCCAGTCCTCGGGCAAGCTGCAGACCCGGGCGATCGATGATCGCAGCATGCCCGCGCTCATCCCCAAGGCCGACAACAGCTGGGGCGCTGCTCATGATCTGGCCTTCGTCGAGGATCACGCGCACATCAGCAAGGCCAACCCCACGCTGTGCCAGTCATGCCACGAGGAGTCGTTCTGCACCGACTGCCACGCCGGCGTCATTCGCCCCATGCGGATCCACAGCGGCGACTTCATCAACACCCACGCCCTCGACGCGCGCGCCCAGACCAGCAACTGCCAGTCGTGCCACCGCACCCAGAGCTTCTGTCTGGGCTGCCACGAGCGCATGGGCTTCAACGACGAGCCCGGTAGCGCGTTTGGGGTGGGGGGCTCACTGTCGTTCCACCCCGACGGGTGGGCGGGGCCTCCAGGCATGCCCCAGGGCCACGCTCACGCCGCGCAGCGCAACATGGCTGCGTGTTCGAGCTGCCACACCGAGGACAGCTGCCTGGCCTGCCACGCCACCGCTGGCGGCGCCGTGGGGGGCCTGGGCGCCAACCCGCACGGCACTCGCTTCCGCAACTCGGCGCGCTGCAACGCCCTGGCGACCCGCAACCGCAGGGTGTGCCTCAAGTGCCACGCGCCCGGCGACCCGCAGCTCGACTGTCTGTAGCGGGCCCCGCTGCAGAACCCTCATCGCCCCTGGGTTGTCCGGATCGGACAAGACTCTGACGCCTTCGGCCACTGCCGCCCGCCAGGCCGTTCGCACACGCTGTGTGCATGGCCTTTGCGACCCTGACTCGGCTCCGACACTGCATCGCCACCACGGCTCTCCTCGCGCTGGGCGCTGGGTGCGGAGACTTCACGTCCATCGACAACCCCGACCCCACCGACCTCGACCCCACCGACCTCGCGCAGATGCGGCTGGGGCACGCATTGTTCTTCGACCCGGGGCTCTCGGGCGCGGGGGATGTCTCGTGCGCGTCGTGCCACGACCCGAGCCTGATGGGGGTCGACGGCCTGCCGCGCTCGGTCGGAACCGGAGGGGCCGTCGTGGGTCGCAACGCGCCCTCGGTGTTCAACGCCGGACTCAAGGACGTGCAGTTCTGGGACGGGCGCGCAGACTCCCTCGAAGCGCAGGTGAGCGGACCGCTGTTCGCACCCGACGAGATGGGCCAGAGCGAAGAGGGCCTGCTCGAACACGTGCGCGTCACGTGGGCCGCGCAGTTCGAGCTCGCGTTCCCAGGGGAGGACGGGCCCACCCTCGAGCAGGTCTCCGTCGCCCTCGCCGCATACGAGCGCATGTTGCCGCGACGATCTCGCTTCGACCGCTTCCTCGATGGGGATCGGGAGGCGCTCTCCCGGCGGGAACGTCGCGGCTATCGGATCTTTCGGCGCAACTGCTCGGACTGCCACGACGGACCCGCCCTGGGGCACGGGCTGCGCAAGCTCGGTGAAAAGGTGCCGTGGCCCTCGGAGCGACGCTCCGACCTCGGGCGCTACGAGGTCACCGGGGAGCCCGACGACACGATGGTGTTCGCCGTGCCCTCGCTGCGCAACGTGGCGCAGACCGGACCCTGGTTTCACGATGGCAGCGTCGAGACGCTCGAAGAGGCGGTGCGGCTGATGGCGCGGCACCAAGTCGACCGGCGTTTCACCGGACCGCAGACGCGGGCCATCGTCGCGTTCTTGGGCTCGCTCACCGCCCAAGACGTGCAGCCGTGGGCCTACGAGGATTGGGACGGATCGGTCGAGGGCGCAGCACCCTGACGGCGATAGGCCGCCGGCGTCATGCCGAACCAGCGCCGGAACGCCCGGTAGAACGATGCTTGGTCGCGGTAGCCGAGCAAGAACGCCACCTCGGCCTGCGACACGGTCTCATCGCGCAGCAGGGCGGTCGCGCGCTGTCGGCGAACCGCCGAGAGCAGCGCTGAGAAGGTCTCGTCGTCCTCCTCGAGCCGGCGGGCCAGCGACCGGGCGCCGACCCCCAGCGCGCGCGCGACCGTCTCGGCCGTCGGCGTGCCGTCCGAGAGTCGCTGCTCGATCATCGCGCGCACCCGGTGGGCCCACCCCAGCTCGCTCTGCTCGGGCGCCTGACGCTGCAGGATGCCGTGAAAGTAGGTCGACAGCTCGAGGTCGTGCGAGGGCAGGGGCCGCACCGCGAGCGCGGCCGGAATGACGATGGCGGCCTTGTCGTGTCCGGCCTCGATCGGCGCCTTCGCGAACGCCTCCCAGGGCGCTCGATGCTGCTCGGGGAGCTCGGCGCGGCGAGAGCGAAGGCTGTGCACGGGGGCATCGGGCCCGAGCAGCGTGCGAATCAGCTGCACGGCGACGAGCGCCGCGTAGTCGGAGAGCAGCATCGAGCCGAGCGTCGGCGGGCCAAAGCGCGTCTCCTCGATGCACACCGTCTCGCCCTCGAGCTTGGCGTCGTAGCGCGCGGTCCGGTTCGTGAGCTCCTGGTAGCGGCCGTGGCGGGCCATCGCTTCGCCGAGGAACGCCGCCGTCTTGCACGCCAGGCCCACCACGCCGAGGCTGTTGGCGGTGTGGCGCGAGACCGCGTCGAGCACGAACTCCGCGAAGCCCGGCCGCGTCGCCATCCAGTCCATATGCGCGTACGTCGAGGCTCCCGAGACCGTCGCGCCGTCTTGGGCGATGTGTGCCGCGGTCCATCCCAGCCGCGCCTCGAGCTCCGCCTCGGTCACGCCAGCGGCGAGCGACGCCTCGTAGGCGGGCCGCACGTTGCAGACGTCGATGTCGAGCTCGGCCACCGGGCGTCAGCGTCCTTCGTCGGCGTGCGGGCGTCGGCTCCGGCCTCAGACCTGGGTGTAGACCGTGAAGATTTCGACCTCGGTCATCGCGATCAACCGATAGCGGTTGGCGGGATCGATGAGCAGCGGGCCCGCGGGCATCAGCTCGACCCGGTCGACCTCGTTGCCGTCGTCCACCTCGAGCACGGCGCGACCTCCGGTGAGCATCACGTGCATGTCGCGTCGGTTCTGCGTCGCCACCGGCACGCTCTTGCCCTCCTTGACCCGCAGCACCGTCGTCACGAACCCATCGCCCTTGGCCCAGACGAAGGCGCCGCCGAACGTCTTGGGCGTGAACGGAGGGCCGAAGTCGTCGGCCTCGGGCTCCGCGTCGGCCGTGTCGCCATCGTCGCCGCTGTGCGCGTCGGCGGTCGGCGGCGTGGCTGCCGAAGTGTCGGCGGAGGGCTCGGCGGAGGGGTCCGCAGCGGTGCTGGCCGCGGGCTGCTCAGGCTCGGACATTGCAGGGAGGGTATCACGCTCGGCCGAGGCCAACCGCCGCGTCCGGTGGGGTTGCGTCGGTCAGCCGCCGGGTTTCTGAACGCCAGGCTTCTGCGGCTTGACGGGCGCTCCGCCGCCGGAGGGCTTGGCCGGCTTGGCCGCCGTGCCGCCGCCCTCGTTGCCCCCGTCGAGGGACTTCGCCTCGCCGGCCTCGACCGTTGGTGTCTCGCCTGCGCCGGCCTTGGGCTTGAGCGAGTCGCCGCCGGTGCGCTCGGGGGCGGAGGTCGCCGGCTTGGGGGTGTCCCTCGGCGCGCCCTCTTCGCCTTCGCTGCCCTCGGCGCCCTCGTCGACGAACTCCTCCGTCCCGGCGCCGGGCATGTCGGCGGGCGCGGTGTTCTCCTTGCGGATCGCCTCGGCCTCGCGAGCGCGTCGGGCCGCGTCGTGGTCCCACTGATCGACCCGGCCGTCCCCGTTGACGTCGTAGCCGATGCGGTCGACGCGACCGGCGACGTAGTAGGCGAACATGTCGGCGCGGCCGTCTCCGTCGCGGTCGGTCTCGATGCGAAGCAGTCGGCCCTTGTCGTAGCGGCGCCAGGCGTCGACGAACCCATCGCGGTTGGTGTCCTGCTCGTCGAGCACCAGCTTGCCGTCGCGAAACGTGCGGCCGATGTCGATGCGACCGTCGTAGTCGAGGTCGAACTGCTCCCGCACGAGCACGCCCTTTTCGTCGTAGTGGAAGTATGCGTCGTGGCGGCCGTCGAAGTTGAAGTCGGCCTGGCGGCAGCTGAGCGTGATGCCGTCGCTCCCGTACAGGGACACCAGGTCGGAGCGCCCGTCCTGGTTGAGGTCGCGCTGGTCGGCGCGCTGGCCCTTGACCGCGCAGCGCAGGTCGTCGACCCGCAAGGCCTTGAGGTTGGGGTTGGCGCCCTGCGGCGCAGATTGCGAGTCTTCGTTCGACTCGTCGGGCGCGTTGGTCTGCTCCGCGTCGCTCTTGGCCTTGGCGGCGCAGCCGGAGCCGGCGCCGAGGCTCAGCAGCAGCGCGGGGACCACCCCCAGCGCCGAAACGCGCCACGCACCGGATTGGGTGGAGATCCGGGCAGGGCAGGGGGCGGAGAACCGGCGAAAGCGCACGAACGAACTGTAGATGGATGCAGAAGCGTCGGCAAGCGAGCAGGACTATGGTAGGGGGCCGTGCGCGGCCCTTCTTGGGCCCCCGTCTGCGACCCCATGAACGCCCGCGACAAGAACCGTGCGATCGTCCCGACCGCCCCCGACAACAGCCTCATTCGGACGTTCTGCATCATCGCGCACATCGACCACGGCAAGAGCACGCTGGCCGACCGCCTGATGGAGGCCACGGGGCTGCTCGGTGAGCGCGACAAGCAAGACCAATACCTCGACCGCATGGACATCGAGCGGGAGCGGGGCATCACGATCAAGGCGCAGACCGTCCGCATGGCCTATACGGCCAAGGACGGCAAGACCTACGAGTTCAACCTCATCGACACGCCCGGACACGTCGACTTCGGCTACGAGGTCTCCCGCAGTCTCAAGGCGTGTGAGGGCGCGCTGCTCGTGGTCGACGCCGCGCAGGGCGTCGAGGCGCAGACGCTGGCCAACGTCTACATGGCCATCGACAACGACCTGGAGATCATTCCGGTCATCAACAAGATCGACCTGCCCTCGGCCGACCCCGACCGTGTGGCTGAGGAGATCGAGCAGATGGTCGGTCTCGACGCGCTCGACGCCATCCCCTGCAGCGCCAAGAGCGGCCTGGGCATGGAGGACATCCTCGAGGCGATCGTCGAAAAGGTGCCGCCGCCCACCGACGACCGTGAGGGCCCGCTGCGGGCGCTCGTGGTCGACAGCTGGTGGGACTCCTACCGCGGCGTCATCTCGATCGTGCGGGTGTTCTCGGGGCGCCTGAAGCCGGGCATGGACGTCAAGATGATGTCCAACGACAGCGTGCACGACGTGCTCAGCGTCGGCGTGTTCGCGCCCGACATGGTGCAGCTCGAAGAGATCGCCGCCGGCGAGGTCGGCTACCTGATCGCGGGCATGAAGGAGCTGCGCGACGCCAAGGTCGGCGACACCATCGTCGATGCGGCCGACCCCAACCCCGAAGCTCTCGAGGGCTTTCAAGACGTCGTCCCCATGGTCTTCGCGGGCGTCTTTCCCACCGACAACGCCGACTACCCGACGCTGCGCGACTCGCTGGGCAAGCTCACCCTCAACGACGCCGCGGTCACCTACGAGCCCGAGACGTCCGAAGCGCTCGGCTTCGGCTTCCGCCTGGGCTTCTTGGGCCTGCTGCACATGGAGATCATCCAAGAGCGGCTCGAGCGGGAGTACAACCTCGACCTCATCACCACCGCGCCCAGCGTGATGTACCAGGTCCACCTCAAGGACGGCACGATGGTCGAGGTCGACAACCCTGCGCGCTTCCCCGAGTTGGGCGCCTACGAGTACATCGAGGAGCCGATCATCGTCGGGCGCATCCAGGTGCCCCAAGAGCACGTGGGCGTGGTCATCAAGCTCTGCGAGGAGCGGCGCGGCACGCAAAAGGACCTCACCTATCTCACCGAGACCCGCATGCAGCTGACCTACGAGCTGCCGCTGGCCGAGGTGGTCTTCGGCTTCTTCGACCAGCTCAAGAGCCGCAGCCGCGGCTACGCCAGCCTCGACTACGAGCCCGGCGGCTACCGACGCGCCGACCTGGTCCGCCTCGACCTGCTGGTCAACGGCGAGCACGTCGACGCGCTCAGCCTCATCACGCACCGCGACACCGCCTTCTACCGGGGCCGAGATCTGTGCGTGAAGATGAAAGAACTGGTGCCCCGCCAGCAGTTCGAGGTCGCCATTCAGGCCGCCATCGGCACCCGGGTCATCGCCCGGACCACGGTCAAGGCCATGCGCAAGAACGTCACCGCCAAGTGCTACGGCGGGGACATCAGCCGAAAACGCAAACTTCTCGAGAAACAGAAGAAGGGGAAGAAGCGTCTGAAGGCCATCGGGAACGTCGAGATCCCTCAATCCGCATTTCACGCCGTCCTCAGCCTGGACGGAGACTGACCCCATCGGCCCGCCTGGGCTACAGTTGGCAGCACCGCCTTGTCCGAGTCCGCCCCCTCCGAAGAGTCGCAGAAGCCGCGCTCGGCCCGCCAAGTGCGGTCGGCGGCGAAGATCCTGTCCAAGGAGGCCAAGAAGATCCTGGCCAAACACGCCTCGCGCATCGCCGAGGTGCCCGCGCAGGACATGCGAGACAGCCTCGCCGAGCTCGACCGCCTCCGCGAGGAGAACGACCCCGCCAAGGTCGCAGCGCTCGAGGAGGAGGCCGAGCGGCTCGACGACCTGCTGCACCAGCACGCCTCCTTCGCTCGCAAGAGCGCCTTGCGAGAGACGCTGGAGAACATCGGCATCGCCGTGATGGTCGCGCTCGGGCTGCGCTCGTGCGTGTACGAGCCGTTCAAGATCCCCAGCGAGTCGATGCTGCCCACCCTGCGCACCGGCGATCACATCTTCGTCAACAAGTTCAGCTACGGGATCCAGGTCCCCTTCACCAGCACGGTGGTCGCCCCGTTCCTCGGCGACATCGAGCGTGGCGACGTGGTGGTGTTTCGCTACCCCCTCGATCCCAGCGAGGACTTCATCAAGCGCGTCATCGGCCTGCCCGGCGACAAGGTCCGCGTGATGGGGCGCATCGTGTCGATCAAGCGCGCCGGAGAGGACGCGTTCGAGGTGCTGCAGCGCGCCCCGCTCGATCAGAAGTGCCACGACGACGCGTCGGGGCGCACGCTCACCGGCTGCCAGCTCTTCGAGGAGACCCTCGGGGACAAGACCTACGTCGTCCGCTACCTGACCACGCTGACCGAGCGCAACGACTTCCTCCCCAAGGCCGAGACGTTCTCGGTGCCCGAGGGGCACATCCTGGTGATGGGTGACAACCGCAACCAGTCGCACGACAGCACGCAGTGGACCGTCGAGGTCGAGGCCGTCGACGCGGCAGCGGTGCTCAGCGACAAGGACCTGCGCGACCTCACCGACGAGAAGCTCTTCACGCTCAGTCATCCCAAGGACCACGAACTCTCCGATGCCAGCCACGACAGCATCGTGTGGATGGCGACGCATCGCAGCCGTGCGCACGACCTGACGCTCTCGCTGTGGCGCTCGCCCCAGCTGGGCACCGAGGCGACCTGGTCGGCCCTCGCCGCGCGGGTCGACGGCGCGCAGGAGTCGACGGTCGCCGCGCTGGTCGACGGCAAACCGGTGCCCAAGGGTGACGCGCTCGCCCGCACGCTCGAGGTCGGCGCGTCGATCGACCGCCTCGTCGTCGGCCGCACCGAGGACGGTTGGAACGCCGTCGCTTTGCTCGAAGAGGATGACACCGTCGTGCAGCTCGAGTGCGGCCGCAAGGTCTGCAAGAACTCTGGCCGCCTCGCCGCCCGCCTCACCGAGGTCATCGCGGCCTATCGCGAGACGCCCGAGAAGGCCACCCGCGAGCTGCTGCCGCGGCCCAAGGGCGTCGAATACGGCAACCGGTGGACGGGGCGCAGCGACGTGCGCGACCACTTCTACGAGCGGCAGTACCAGCGCACCGGCACCGAGGGCCCGCGCGGGCTCGCCCGTCTGCGGGTGTTTCGCAAGCCCAAGCAGAGCGTCGACATGCTGCAGGATGCGGCGCTTCGCGAGGTCGGCACATCCGCGGCCGAGGCACCGCTGGCGCCCGCGCTCGGCGAGCGTGCGTGGCTCGTCACGGGCGAGGACGCGTACACCGTGGTGCTCACCGACGACGTGCGAGACATGGTCGTGGTGCTCGACTGCGGCAAGGACATCTGCGGCACCGCCGAGCAGGCACAGGGCCTGGGCAAGGTCGTCCTCGACCGCGTGCCCAAGGCGTCCAGCGATCGCCGGCAGCTGCGCAAGATGCTTCGCGACGAGGACCTCGGGGCCATGCTGGGGCAGACGGGGCACGACACCGGGGTCACCGACCTCAAGGTGCTGCAGCCCCCGCGTAACCCCTTCGACCGCACCCGGCTCGAAGCGACCGTGCAGGGCAAGGACCACAGCCTGGAGCTCGAGGTCTGGCATCAGCCCGAGGAGGGCCTGGCCGCCAAAGTGACGGCCATCGCGGGCCCGCTCGACCTCTCGGGCAACGAGGCCGTCGGAGAGCACGGGCATGCGGGCGAGGACGAGGAGGCGTACCACCACGTCTTCGCGGTGCCGGGCTCCGAGTCGGTCATCCGCCTGCGGTGCCGCAAGGGCCTGTGTGAAGAGGCCGACGTCGCTTTGGCGCTGGCTCGCCGCGCCGCGGACGAGGCCAAGGACCCCGACAACTTCATCGACCCCGACGCCCGCCGGCCCAAGCCGTTCGTGCCGATCGGCAACGTCAAGGGGCGCGCCGACGTCATCTGGCTGCCCTTCGAGCGCTTCTGGCTGAAGGTCCGCTGACGCGCGCCCCTGGGTCTCGGTCAGCGGAACAGGCCGCCGAAGCGGCTGCGACGACCGCGTCGGGCCTTGGTGGGCACCTCGCCGGCGAAGTCCTCGGGTACGAAGCTGCCGCTGCCCTTGGCGTCTTGAACGCGCTCGAGCACGGCGTCGCGGCGCGCCTGCAGGCCCTCGCATGCGCCCGGGGGGTCGTCCGGCCCCGCCGCGGTGGGCACGGGGGCGTGCTTGACCGACCTGCGGTGCTTGCCCGACGGCTCCGCCTCGATCGCGTCGAGGGCCTGCGCGTAGGTGGTGCACGGGCGGGGTGTTTCCGCCGCCTGCCAGAGGTCGAGGCACTGCTGCTCGTGCAGGCTCCACGTCTGTGCCGGCTGGGCGGCGGCCACGAGCCGAGCGCGCTGCGAGGGGGGGAGGGCGCCGCGCTTGCGCCCCAGCAGGGCCTTGGTCCACACCGCCTCGATCGGTTGCCCGTGCTCGATGACCAGGTCGATGAGGGGCTCGGGCACGGTCTTGCGCGCGAGCTCTCGCAAGAGCGCGGCCTGGACGGTGCCGTTCTTGATCCGGTCGGGGTCGTTGCGGATCGCCTCGAGGAAGTACGTCGCGCGCTCCTCGGACGCGCGGGCAGGGTCGCCCGCGCTCAGGCCGGCGCGCCACAGCACGTCCGGGTCGCGCGGGTGCGCGAGCAGCAGGGGCCGGAGCAAGGTCGACGCGTCCCCCCGCTCCCCGGCCTCGAGCGCAGCGTCGACGGCCGCGAGCGCCTCGTCCGACGCGCGCGATCCCTCGGCGCTGGTGGGGGCCGGTTGCGCGTCAGGGGCCGGCGAGCCGACCGCGGCGGCGTCGGTGGCCAACGACGCACTGCTCGCCGACGCCGAATCCTCGCCGCCGCGCAGCACAGCCCAGCTCACCAGCACGAGCGCCAGGCCTGCGGCGGCCGCGATTGCCACGTTGGCGGCGGCCGAGCGGGGACGCGAGGGCGGAGCGTGGCGGCCCTGGGTGCCCGGCGGGGGTGATGCGGGCGGCACCGTCTGCGAGGTCCCTGCTGACTGTGGGGCGGACTGAGGGGCAGGCTGCGGGGCGACCGTGGCGAGCAGCGCAGGGTCGACCCGGGGCAGGGTGGGCGCGCTCTTGGTCTTGGGCGCCTCGAGCCGCTCCCGCGCCGCGACAACGCCTTCGAGCGCCGCGTTCGCGTCGGGGTACCGCTCGGATGGCTCCTTGGCCAAGAGCCGGTCCAAGACCGCGTTGACCTCGTCGGGGACGGGCAGGCGGGGTGGAGCCTCCTTCACCTGCATCCGCAGGATGTCCATCATGTCGGGCGCGTTGAACGGGACGTGGCCGCTGAGCAGCTCGTAGAGGATGATGCCGACGCTGTAGAGGTCGCTGCGCGCGTCGACGGCGAGCCCGGTCGCCTGCTCGGGGCTCATGTACAGCGGCGTGCCGAAGACCATGCCCAGCTGGGTCAGGGGCGCGGCGCCCTCGGGCTGCACCATTTTCGCGATGCCGAAGTCGACCAGCTTGAGCGTGCGCTCGCCCTGTGGGCCCTCGCAGACGAAGATGTTCTCGGGCTTGAGGTCGCGGTGCACGATGTCGCGACCGTGCGCGTGCGCGATCGCCTCGAGCAGGGTCTCGATCCAGGCGAGCGCAACGGCGGCGCTCGGAGGGCCGTCCTCGGCGAGCACGTCAGACAGCTCGGCCCCGTGCAGGCGCTCCATCACCAAGAACGCGAGCGGCGTCGGGGATCCGGGGACCTGCGCGGTGCCGACGTCGAACATGCGGACGATGCCGGGGTGCTCCAGCCGCGACACGGCGCGGGCCTCCTGTTCGAAGCGCTTGAGCACCTGCGGGGTCGACATGAACTCGGGCTTGAGCACTTTGATCGCGATGGCGCGGTCGAGCCCGAGGTGGTGACCTTCGAACACGACGGCCATGCCCCCTTCACCGAGGATGCCGTCGACGCGGTAGCGCTCGGCGAGCACGGTGTCGGTCAGCAGGCTTCCCAGCGTTGGCGTTGCGTTCGAGCTCATCGAGTCGCGCTTGCAGTGTCGCCGATTTCGGGCCGGGCTGGGCGTGGGGATCTGGCGCACATGCGCGCGCGGTCGGAGACTTCGGTAGTCTGTGCGACATGCGGCGGTTCTTCGTGGCGTGGTGCGTCGCAGCGGCGGGGTGCGGTCAGCCGGGTGCCCAGCCCGACGAACCCGACGCTGCGACCAGTGGCATGTCCGGGGCGGGCACGACCTCTGGTCGCAAGACGACCTCGGCGAGCGCGAGCAGCGAGGGGGCGAGCGCGGACACGAGCGGGTCCGGCTGGACGGTCGACCCCGACGGATCGACGACCGGTCCGGCGCCCACGCTCGACGAGCAGCTCGCCGAGATCCTCGCCGCACAAGCCGTGCCCGTCGTGCCGCTCGATCCGGCACCACCGGCCCACCCCGCCGCTGTGGCCTTGGGAGAGGCGCTCTTCTACGACCCGCTGCTCTCGGGCAACGAGGACATCGCGTGCGCGACGTGCCACCACCCCACGCTCGGCACCGGCGACGGGCTCTCGCTTTCGCTGGGCACCGGCGCGGTCGGGCTCGGCCCCGCGCGCGCCCAGGGTGAGCACCCACCGTTCGTGCCGCGGCACGCCCCCTCGCTGCTCAACGTGGGCGACCCTGGCTTCACGCGGATGTTCTGGGACGCCCGCGTCGAGGTCGACGCCCAGGGCACGCTGCGAACCCCGCTGGGTCCCGCGCTGCCGCCGGGGCTGGGCTCGGCCCTCGCCGCGCAGGCGATGTTCCCGGTGCTCGACCGCCTGGAGATGCGGGGGCAGCCGGGCGACACCACGGTGATGGGCGAGGTCAACGAGCTCGCGGCGCTGCCCGACGACGACCCGGCCGCGATCTGGGCGGCCGTGATGGCGCGGCTGCTCGCGGTGGACGGCTACGTCGCGCTGTTCTCGGCGGCGTACCCCGAGCGCGCGCTCGACTCTCTGACGTTCGTCGACGCTGCGAACGCGCTGGCGGCGTACCAGGGCGAGGCGTTCGCGTACCCCGACGCGCCGTGGGACGACTACCTGCGCGGCGACCTCTCGGCGATCTCCGACGCGGCCAAGTTCGGGGCGATCTTGTTCTACGGGGCGGCGCAGTGCGGCAACTGCCACAGCGGCGCACTGCTCACCGACCACCGCGTGCACAACACCGGCATCCCGCAGCTGGGACCCGGGGTCGGGGCCTCGGCGCCCTTCGATCACGGGCGGGCGCTCGTGGAGGACGACCCGGGCCAGAGGTTCGCGTTTCGGACCCCCACGCTACGCAACGTGGCCGTGACGGCCCCCTACATGCACGACGGCGTGTTGCTCGACTTCGAGGCGGTGCTGGTCCACTACGGCGACCCGCTGCGCGGCATCGAGGATCTCGATCCGGACGGGCTGCTGCCCGAGCTCGTCCCCACGCTGCAGCGCGACCCCGGGCACATCGAGGAGATCACGGGCTTGCTGTCGGCCGAGCTCCAGACCGAGCCGAGCAACGTGGGGCTCTCGAACCTGCGCGAGTTCCTGGAGACGCTCACCGATCCCGCGGTGGTGGACCTGCCCACGCGGGTCCCTGCGGCCGTGCCCAGCGGGCTTCCGGTGCCTTGAGCTGCGCCTCTATCATGTAACCCGAACTACATCTCACGAGCCCGTTGAGCGAGATTCCGCGTGCGTGGTAGTCCTACCTTGTAAGCGCAGAGCGGACAGTGAGGCCGGACTGCGCTCCACCGGACCCAGATATGCGCCTGAGAACTCTATCCCTCGTATTCCTTCCAATGTTCGCACTGGGGTGCGGTGACGACGGAGGCGGCGCGGCCGACGGGGGCGGGACCGAGTCAGGGTCGGCGTCGGCGTCGGCGAGCGAGGGGACCGAGGCCAGCGCCTCGGGCAGCAGCGGCACCACGCAAGACGCCGAGGCGTCGACGGGCGACGGCTCGGGCGAGAGCGGCGCGGAGGACTCGAGCGGTGGCGAGGTGGTCTCGGGCATCCCGGTGCTCGGCGACGGCACGCACGACATCGCGAACGTCGAGGTCGAGATCATCTCGGCGCCCGAGGACGGGCTCAACTTCCCCTCGGACCTCGAGTTCAAGCCGGGCGTGCCGGGGGAGCTTTGGGTGACCAACCGCGAGGATCACTCGATCGTGATCTACGAGGACGCCGGGGGTGCCAACCAGGTGGCCGACAAGCGGCAGGCCACGTTCGACAACGGCCCGCACTTCCTGGCCAAGCCGGCCTCCCTGGCCTTTGGGGACAACGGGGCGTTCGCCACGGCGCAGCAGGAGCGCGCGGCGACGCAGCCGGGCGACCCCGAGGACGGCAGCTTCATGGGGCCCACGCTGTGGACGGCCGACATCGACGTGTTCAACGGCGGGCACACCAGCCACCTCGACATGCTGCACAACAGCCCGCTGTCCTCGGGCATCGCCCACGAGTCGGAGAACACGTACTGGGTGTTCGACGGGGAGCACGGGTCGCTGACCCGCTACAAGTTCAACAACGACCACGGCTTGGGCGGCACCGACCACACCGACGGCGAGATCTACCGCTACGCGGACGCCCAGCTCGCGCACGTGCCCTCGATCCCCTCGCACGTGGTGCTCGACGGGCAGTACGTCTACGCGGCCGACTCGGGCAACGGACGCATCGTGCGGCTCGACCCCTCCACGGCGGCCGAGGGCAACTCGATCATCCCCAACTACGACGGCTGCCGGATGAACTACATGGACGGCGCGACGCTCGACACGCTGGTCGACGGCGCGGCGCTCGATCCCCCGCTGACGACGCCCTCGGGCCTGGAGATGCACGACGGGGTGCTGTTCACGACCGACCCGCTCACGGGGCGCATCTACGGCTTCGACATGGACGGCAACCTGCTCGACTGGCTCGACACGGGGCTCGAGCAGGGCGCGGTGATGGGGCTGGCGTTCGACGAAGACGGCAACATGTGGGTGACCGATGCGGCGGAGAACCAGATCCGCAGGTTCTCGCCGGCGCAGGGCTGAGCGCGTCCTGCTCGGCGGGCTCGTGCTCGCAGCGCTTGGGCCCGGCTCGGCCGTGCGTGCGGGCAACGGCCCCGAGCCGCGCACGCCGGTGGACTGGACCGGGACACCGTGCATGCGCATCGTCGACCGCTCGGTCGACCCGGTGCTGCACATCGACTACGGCATCCCGATGCAGGACGACCAGCTCACCGATGATGAGCTGGAGGACAGCCGCACGCACCAGTTCTTCGCGCTGTGCCGCGCTCGCACCCCGCAGGAGTTCATGCCGCGGTGGATCACGTGGGACGACGTCGACCGGGCGCGCGCGATCGACATCGCGCCGGACAACATCTACGACTCGGACGTTCTCGAGAGCGCCGAGGCGTGGGCGGGCTGCTGGCATCGGATCAACGCGGACGACGACCGCCGGCCGATCACGCACGAGGCGGCGGCGGCGGGCGTCGACTGGGACACGACGGGTGTGCCGGCAGGGGCGTACGTGCTCGACGGCTACACGTGGGAGCCGCCCTCGAACCTGTGGACGCCGTGCCCGAGCGTCGTGAAGGTGGTCGACGATCCCGACCCCGCCGCGTCACCGCCGGCGGCGAGCATCACCACGCCCGAGGCGTTCCTCGAGGTGGGGGAGGGGGTCGCGATCGAGGGCTGCGTGAGCGCAGAGCCAGGCTCGGTGCTGCACGCCTCGTGGGCGCTGCCGACCTCGGAGGTGGTGTGGGAGCCGATCGTGGAGGAGGCGCCGGTGCAGGGCGAGGGGTTCTCGTTCGACTTCGTGCCGCCACAGGACCTGGTCGGCGCGGGCTTGATGATCCGGGTGACCGTGGAGGACCCCAGCGGGCGCAGCTACGCGACGCACATGACCGACCGGGTGTACGTCGTGGGCGACGACGATCCGGGCCCGTGCGACGACGGGTCGGTGTTCGTGCCGGGGCCGGGCTGCGGGGGCTCGTCCTCGGGCGGCGAAGAGGCGTCCACGGGCGAGGACGCGGAGCCCGGCAGCGGCTCCAGCACGGGCACCGACGACGTCGCGAACGCCTCCAGCGCAGACGGAGCGGGGGATCCGGGAGGGTGCGGGTGCTCGAGCGGAGCGGACGCGGGAGCCGCGTGGATGCTGCTGCTGGGGCTCTTGGGCGTGCGGCGCAGGCGATGCGTCAGAGCCCAACCCTGACGCCGCGGTCCTTGCAGAAGCCGCGCAGCGCCTTGCGACGGTCGTCGCCGAGCTTGAACGAGCGCACGATCGCCTTGGCGTTCTTCTCGTCCTTGAGATGGCAGGCGGCGCGTCCGCGGAGCACCTGGGTGCGATCGGACGCCTTGGCGCGCTGGCTGCGGGTGGCGAGCCGATAGGCGTCGCGGTACTCGCCCTCGTCGTAGGCGGCCTGGGCCATCGTGAACAGCTCTTCGGGGGTGGCCTCGGCCTCGGCGGCGCGGTCGGCCGACTTCGCGGTGGGCACGACGTCGGCTGTGGCCCCGGACTCCTCGGGGGCGTCCTCCGCCGCGGCGCCCGGCGCATCGCCCCCGACGTCGGGCTCCGCGAGCATCTCGACTTCCTCTTCCTCCTCTTCGTCGGCCTCGTCGAACCCCGCGTTGGCGGTCGCGTCGAGCTCCTCGGGGTCGGGCTCGGTGGGGGGCGGGGTATCGGCGCCATGCGTGGGTTCGCCTGAAGCGGCGCCTCCGCCCGCATCGACGGGAGCCTCGGGCTCGACATGCGGGGCAGGGTCCGGAGCCTCCGACTTCGCGGTCTGCGGTGTGTCCTTGGCGGGCCCGGGCTCGACCGTCAGCGCGGCCGCGGCTGCGGCGAGCAGGCCCGACAGGCCCCCGAGGGCGAGCACGACGGAGAAGGGCAGGGCCCGGATGCGGTCGGGAGGGGACGGTGCTGCGTCGTCGGCCATGACGTGCGCCAAGGATATCCGTACGACGAACGGGCCGGCGGGCCCAAGCTCGCCGCGGTCGTGGGGTCCGGTACGTGACGTGCGCCCGAGCTGAATTATGCGCCTCGGTGCCACTAGCATGTAAGGTTCTGAGCGCGTCTCGTGCTCTCACGAATCTCCATCCTCGCCTTCCTGCCTCGTTACGCGGCCATGACTGCAGTGCTGCTCCAATGCGGTTGCTACACCGGGCCCGCGAGCTCTCCGGCCGAAGATGCATCCACGGGGGCCACGGATGCGCTCGACTCCACGATGGGCCCGACCGGCGCGACGGCGGACTCGGACGTGACCGAGACCGACGCCGGCGAGACCGGCTCCACCGGGGATCCGCCGGTAGAGTCGTCGCCTCTGTACCCGACGCGTCGGCTGACCAGTCGAGAGCTCGACGCAACGATTCGGGACGCATTCGGACTCGACGAGACGTTCAACAGCTACTTTCTTCCGCTCGAGCCCGACCCCCCGCTGCAGGTCTTCAGCAACGAGGTCGCCGGGCTGGTCGTGGGGGCGGGCGCGCTCGAGACCCAGCTCGAGGCGATCGAGAGGTTCGCCAATCGGATCGCATGGCAAGGGTCGACATCGCCCGACGCCCTGGCCGACTGCGAGGAGCTGGAGCCGCGGGCATGCATGCGCCGCTTCATTTCAACCGTGGGCAGCCGGCTCTTCCGACGGCCGCCCGAGCACATCGACACGGACTCGTTCCTGCAGGTCTACGACGACGTGCTCGCGCAGTCCGACGAAGACGCAGCCTACGCCGCCGTCGTCATGGCCATGGTGCTCTCGCCACGCACGCTGTACCTGCTCCCCGAGTCGCCCCAGCGGCGGGCATGGTCCGTCGCGGAGCGGCTGTCCTTCTTCTTGTGGGGGCAGGGGCCCGACGACGCGCTTCGCGAGCGCGCGGCCGACGACTCCTTGCTCGACCCCGAGGTGCTCCGCGCCGAGGCGACACGCATGCTCTCCGACGAGCGCGCGAGAGCCAACCTGGGGTTGTTCTATGTCGAGCTGCTCGACCTCACGCGCTTCGAGTTCTTCTTCAAGGGCTTCGAGTACGAGTCGGACATTGGGCTCTCGCGCAGCATGCTCCGGGAAGACTTCGTCGATACGGCGTTCGCTCTCTATACCGAGCAGGGCACACTAGAGGCGCTGTTGACGGACCCACTGACGTTCGGGGACCCGGCGATCGCGACGAACTACCCCGGTGAGTACCCGGGCGTGCTTGCGCACCCGGTATTCACGTGGACACACGCAGGAAACCGTTCGACGCATCCCGTCGAGCGGGGGGTGGCGATTCGGGAGCGGCTGCTGTGCAACGACCTCGGCGCGCCCCCAATGGACATCTCGGCGATTCCGGACACCGTCGATGAAGGGGCGACCATGCGCGAGCGTCTTGCGATTCATCGCGAAGACGCGGCTTGCGCCGGGTGTCACGAGATCATCGACCCTCTGGGGCTTCCGTTCGAGGGATACGACTGGGTCGGGCGGGCGCGTGAACTCGAGAACGGCCTGCCAGTCGACGTATCGGGCGCGCTCTCGGGCGCCGGCAACGACGTCGAGGTCGAGGGCGTCTTCGAGTTGGGGCTCGCGCTGTCGCAGACCGAGGCGGTGCAGCGCTGCCTGGCCCGACAGACGCTCCGCTACGCTCTGCTCCGCGAGACGGACGAAGCCGACGAACCCGTGCTCGAGGAGGTGCTGGCCGCCTTCTGGGACGAGGGGCGCCGCCTCGATGCGCTCGTCCTCGCCGTCGCAACCTCGGACGCAATCCTCCAGCCGCCGGGTGAAGAATGAGCCATCTCAACGTAAGTCGCCGCCGCCTTCTGAAGCTCCTCGGATTCTCCGCCGTCGCAGCGGCCCCAGTGTTCCGCCTCGGGATCGGGAGCAGCCGGGCAGGTGGGGACGCCTCGGTCCCCACGCGGTTCGTGGGCGTCTACCATCCTGCCGGCTGGCGCGTCGTCCCGCGCACCCACTGGTACTACGAATCCAACCCCGAGGAGTCGGACGGCTTCCTGTTCCCCGGTCGGGTTCGAAACGAGTCGTATGCGCTCGCCGATGTCGCGGGAGCGTGGCCGGTGGCCTCGGAGCCCCTGCGTCCGTTGGCCGAGCACCTGGTATTCGTCGAGGGACTCGACAACCACGCGAACCGGGGCGGCAACAACCACATGATGGGCTTGACCACCATGCTGACTGGGGCGGACCCGCTGCAGAACTACAACGCCCCGGGCGGCATGTCGCTGGATTACCTGCACGCGACGACCGCCGCGACCCCGTTCAGCGTGATCCCGCTGGGTGTCGGGCCAGCCGTCCGCGGCGGCACGCTGTCCTTCAGCGGCCCGATGCAGCCAATTCCGATCGAATACGACCCGATGGCCGCGTACAGCCGCTACTTCGCGCCGTTCCTTGGCGACGACGCCGAGGCCATGGCGGAGTTGGCACGGCGCCGCGTGTTGCGAGGCAGCGTCCTCGACCATCTCGGAGACGAGCTCGACGCGATCCTCCCGGCGATCCCAACCCACGACAGGCCGCGCTTCGATGCCCACCTCGAAGCCATCCGTGCGGCTGAGCTCCGCATCGACGCGACGATCGCTGACGACCCGAGCTGCGTCGACCCCGGCATGTTCGCGCTCAACGCAGAAGACGACGCGCTGATCCCCGAGCTCACCGATGCGATGATGCAGCTGCTCGTCGCGGCGCTTGCCTGCGACTTGGGCCGGTCGGCCTCGTTCTGCTTCGGCCGAGGGACGCTCGCGTTTTCACCGACGTTTCTCGGGCTGACCGACCACTACCACGCCTACTCGCACTACGGTTTTTCCGACGTCGCGCGCCAAGCCGAGTACGGGCAGTTGCTGGGGTGGACGGCCGAGCAGGTCGCGTCGTTGTTGACGCGCCTCGACCAGATTCCCACACCCGACGGCCGCTCGTTGTTGTTCCACAGCCTCGTGATGTGGAGTACCGACAACTCGAACGGCTGGGCGCACACGGTCGAGGACACGCCTTTCATCCTCGCGGGGCAGGCCTCCGGCGGGCTGCAGACCGGCCGCGTGGTGTCGTACGCCTCGGGGACGCATCACAACCGCCTCCTCGTCTCGGCGGCGCAGGCGCTCGGCCACGACGTCGAGACATTCGGATCCGAGGAGTCCTCGAAGGGGGGAGCGCTCCCCGGGCTCTTCGGGTGACTCCGGCGTCGACGCACCTCAGCTCAGCAGGCACCCAGCGACCACGTCCGGTACTGTACGTGACCCACCGCAACGCTCACCGGGCCTGCAGCACCAAGGTGTCGGTGACCGTGACGGGGTGGCAGCCCGCGTCATCGAGCTCGACGAGGGTCGAGTAGACCCCGGGGAGGTAGCCCTCCTGGGACACGGTGATCTCGTGTGTCCCGCCGCCGCCGCCGAAGGACAAGGGCTGCTCGAGCGGGGCGGTCTTGCCGGGGTAGACCTCAGGCTCCGCGTCGTCGATCTGGTGCGTCACCGACCCCGGCGAGAGCGGCACGCCGCGTCCTGCTTCGTCGACGACGGTGAGGCTGACGGCCGGGACGAACCTCAGCGTGCAGCCGCGGTCCTCGAGCGTGACCATCTCCTCGACCGTGGCGGGTCCACAGCCGCCCGGCGTCATGCCGACGTCCACCTCGACGGACGCCGGCCGGTACATCGGCGCGTCGATCTCGATCTGATAGCGGCCGGGCGCGCCGTCGAGCGCGAGGGGATGGGGCAGCATCTCTGCCTCCGTGGTGACCATCTCGAGTGGTCCATCGTCGACCGAGAACTCCACGGACCCCGAGGGCAGCGTGGCCGGCACGCCGTCCTCGTCGAACGCGAAGAGCACGACGGCGGCGGGCACCACCGGCGGACATGCGGCATCCGTCGTGCTGCCGGAGGACGCTGACGCCTCGGTGCCGTCGTCGCCTGACGACATCGATGATCCCGTGTCTTCCGAACCCGACGTCGCTGCTCCGGTCGAGCCGGCGGCCGACTCTTCGACGCTGGGGGCACACGCTGCGAGCGTGAGGGCAACTCCAACTGCAAGCGCGACCTGCCTTGGCATGACACTCAAACTAGCTCGACCGACCGCGCTTCTTTATTTGACATAATATACATTATCGGAAAACTGTTTGCAGGCGCAAAATAGAGGTCGGCGAAGTGCGTTAGCCGAGGCGCGCAAGCAGCCGCTTGTTGTTCCACCAGCCGACCGGCGCTACCGAGGAGCGGACGGGCTCTTAGTTGCTCTGTTGTACGGCTTCGCACCTTGGACCTGGTGACTGAGACCAAGACCGGCGGGTTCTCGCCACCGTTGCGTTCATCGCGTGGCGGAAAACGTTGACGTACAGGAACCGTCGGACCCCGGACAGGTTCGTTCCTTTCGCCTCGTAGAGCCCATCTGGGTCGTCGAAGACTCCGAGGTCCTCGGCAATTCCGTCCTTTTGGATGAAGGTCGGTCTTCCTCGCCACTCCACCGGCGGGTTCTGGAGGTCCGTCGTTGCGGCACCGTAGCCACAGAACGCCTTCGCATCGGGAAAGCGCTTCTGGAGTGCGCGCAGGTAGTCTCCATCGAGGATGAAGCCCTCGAGCGGCACCCACTCACCTTCCCAAGAGACTTCGACCCAGCTGTGAAGTATTCTCGACGGTGCAAGCGGATACAGCCAGCTCGGGATTGCTCCCTTCTGAAGAGACTTATCGATCGTGAACCCGTGGAAACGGGCGGGGGCACCAACGGAGCGAAGCAACGCAACAAGCAGGTTCCCTTTCGTGTTGCACTGCCCGTAGCCATCAGCCAGCACCGCGCTCGCGGGTAGGTCGTCTGAACTGTTGTAGCCAAAGGCGATCTCGTCTTTGACGAAGTCGTAGGTCGCTCCGATTCGTTCGTACTTCGTCAGGCTGCGCCATTTCCTGGCTTCGACCAGCTCTTCAATCGCAGGGTTGTCATAGTCGGCGGTTGGCGTCCGCGCGAGCCAGCGTGTCTCGTCTCGGTTGTTCTGTGCCACACCATCAGCTTGACTCCCCGCCCTTTCAGAAGGCTTGAACAAAGTGGCTGGCCTTGACGAGCTGCCCTGGGGGGACGCCGAAGAGCGCGACGAATTGCCGCGAGAAGTGTGCCAAGTCGGCATATCCGGCAAAGTGTGCGGCCTCAGTGAGCGACGTGCCGGTCGACGCCGCAGACATCGCAACCTGTGCACGTCGCCATACGAGGTAGGTCCTCCACGGCGAGCCGACCTCCTCAGAGAACAAGTGCAGGAAGCGACTGCGCGACAGTTGAGTGCGTCCGAGCGCACCCGCGAGCGTCGCCTCAAACCACCGGCCTGTCGTTTCGAGTGCGTCGAGCCAGCGCATTACGTCGCGGACGCGTGAGTCCGTCGTGGGTGCCGGCCCCCGCGCAAGGGAGTCCAGCAGTTCTGCACCGTGCTCGAGCGAACCATCCCAGCCTGCCGTCTCGAACTGGCCGAAGGCTCGATCTCGCAGCACCGTCTCATGGATCCGCGTCGCGAGTGCGGACGAAGAGTCCAGGAGCACAACGAGGCCGTCGTCTGCGTGGAGGGCATGCGTGATGCCCCCACTGACGACAAGGCCGCGGCCCTTGGTGCACTCACTGCCCACGTGCAACGCGGCTGCGGCCCCCTTCGCCGCGACGCAGACCTGCAGGGCTTGGTGGCGGTGCTCGCGGTTGTCGGAGATTCGGCCCCAAATCCAAACCTGGCTCTCGCGCCTCGTGATGTGGAGCGAAGCCTGACAGTTTGGCGACGGGCAAGACCACCTGGTTCCGAGCACGGCAGACCCTCCGTCGACCTCAGACTTGTCCTTCGGCCGCTTGAGCGCACGGTGCTTCCAGGCCGTGGGGCTCGGTCTGAATCGTGGAGTGCGAGATGTCGAAGCGACTCAGGATGGTCTGTCGCACGCTGGAGAGGACCTCGCCGCCATCGGCACCCTCGTCCAGACGGAGGTGAGCTGTCAGCGCCGTCTCGCTCGTGCTCATCGCCCAGATGTGCAGGTCGTGCGCCTCCACGACCCCGTCTGTGTTCTCCAAACAGTCTTGAACCTCGGCGAGATCGAGGTGCGTCGGGACCGCATCCATGAGCATGTTGATCGAATCACGGAGAAGGCTCCAGGTCCCGACCAGGATCACGACGGAGATCGCGAGGCTCATTGCGGGGTCGACCCAGTGCCACCCGGTGGCGAGCACGAGCAGCCCCGCGAGTACAACCCCGACCGAAACGGCGGCGTCTGCCGCCAAGTGGAGGAACGCCCCGCGGATGTTGGCGTCGCGTTTGCGACCCGCGAAGAAGAGGGCTGCGGAGAAGGTGTTGATTGCGACTCCGATCGACGCGACGGTGGTGACCGTCCACCCGTTGATCTCCGTCGGGCTGCCGAGTCTCTGCACCGCCTCCCAGGCTACGCCTCCCACGGCGACCATGATCAGCAGCGCGTTCAGAAGCGCCGCAAGGATCGTCGATTTTCGCCAGCCGTACGTCCTGTGGCTGCTCGGCTCGATCCGAGCAAGGCGTGTCGCTCCCCACGCGAGCGCGAGCCCGAGCACATCGCCGAGGTTGTGGGCAGCGTCGGCCACGAGCGCCATCGACCCCGCAATTAGGCCGTAGACCACCTCAACGACAACAAACCCTGTGTTGAGCACCAGGCTCACAGCGAAGGCTTTGCTGTGGCTGGGCGCGTGGTCGTGCGTGTGGTCGTGTCCCATCTCTCGTTTGGCCCTGCTAGCGAACTACTATTGCCGATGGTAGCATTGGGCGCGTGAAGGGCATCCGGATTCGCCCCGAAAAACGGGGACTGCGTGTCGTCCTGTTCGACCTCGAGGCCGACATCATGGATCTCGTGTGGTCGGAGTCGTGGGACACCTTCAGCGTCCAAGAGGTGGTCGATGGACTCTCCGGGCAACGAGACCTTGCCTATACGACAGTGCTGACGACCGTCCGCCGCCTTTTCGACAAGGGGATCTTGGACAGAGTCCGGGATGGCAGGCGCTATCTCTATCGTTCGAAGATGAGCCGCGAGCAGTTCCATGAGCAGCTCGCGCAGGAGCTCATGCGTAGTCTCCCCGCTGCAGGTCGCGAGGCCGCACTCGCGGCCCTCGTCGATCAGGTCGCGGAGGACGACGATGAGGCACTCGATCGGCTCGAAGCGATGATCCGCGCCCGGCGTGGTGGAGAATCCCGGTGACCGAGTTGTCGTTCGCTCTCGCTGCGTCTTGCGTCTTGTTTGGTGTCGCGGTCCCTCTGACAACCGTTGCGACCAAGCTGCTCCTGTCTTGGCGCCGACGGCGAATGCCCGAGATCACGAGCTACGGATCGACGCGCGGCTACCTCTACGTCACGGCACCTGTCCTGCTCCCATGTGTCTGGGTGCTCTCTGCTGCACTCCACCAGTCGGAGCCTGGCGGGGCTTTGGGCGCATGCCGAGACGAGCAGCTCCTCGGCTCTGTCTGCGGGGGAGCTCTTTCCCTCGCGCTCGCGCTCATCACGATCGTTCTCGTGGCCGCCACGCGGGTTCCCGGGGGCACCGCGAGGGTGCTCCAGATCTCCGAGGCCAGTCGACGCGGCCAAGCGCGCGTCGACCTTCTCCGATCGGATGCCACGCTGCGTCGCTGGACCGGTCCTATCGTCGTCGTGGACGGCAGCGGGCCGGCGGCGTGCGTCCGAGGGCTCTTTCGTCCTCGGATCGAGCTGTCCGCGAAGTACGTCGCGCGCCTCGACAGTGACATGTTGCGTGGTGTCCTCTTGCACGAGATCGAACACGCCTTGTGCGGTGATCCGCTCCGCGGGTTTGTTGCGGAGGTGGCGATGCGGCTCAACCCACTCGGTTCGTTCCTGCGTCCCGAGTTCGAGCGATGGCGGTTGGCTCGTGAAATCGCCTGTGACCGTCACGCGGCTTTACTCGGCGCGGACCGAGCAGCGCTTGCTGACGCGCTGGTTCGCGGGGCACGCTTCCGGAGTGGAACTGCGGTCGCCCCCGGTGTTCACTCGGGCCACAGCGGGGCCCTCGAGCTCCGCGTACGACTGTTGCTCGATGACGCGGAGATGCCGTGTGCCTGCGGCTCCCGTCGGGGTGTTCTGCGTGGGCTGCTTCTTCTCTTGGCGGTCGCATTGCTTCCCCACGGCCTCGGCTCAGAGCCCCTCGATTCGTTCCATTTCGCCGTAGACGAGACCGCGGCGGAGCTCCTCGGCTGACGTCGCCCCGCGATCAGCTGCCGCACCCATGACCACGACACTAAAAACTATCGTCAATAGTAGCGCTCTTGGGTGGCTCGTCGTCTCTTCTCCGGGCTGTGTGAGCGGTGAGCTTGCCATCCCCGCACGACCTGCCCCCGCTCCTTTCGCGGCCGCCCTCGGGGACGATGACCCAGTCCCCGTGCCCATGGGTCCCGTCACCTTGCAAGAGCTGGTGCGGTTCGCCCGGGCCAGCGCTCCGGGGTCGCTGCTCGCCGAAGCGTCCACATTCGGCGCGCAGGCGGAGCTCGAAGCTGCCCAACAACGCGCGCTCTACAATCCGGTCGTCCAGGTTTCGCTCGGTGCCCGTTCTCAGGCACGAAGCACCGGGCTGGAGGCTCAGGTCGGCGTTAGCCAGCAGATCGAGGTTGGAGGGGAGCGCAAGCGGAGAATCTCCGCTGCCGAGCAAGGCGCCCGGGAAGCGGAAAGCGGACGGGAGGGCAGGCTGTGGGTCGTCGAGGTTGAGGTGCGGCGGCTCTATCGGCTCGTCACGGTGTTTGAGGAGCTCGTCAAGCTGAGCGCTCAGGCGGCAAGCGCCGCCGACAGCCTCGCTGCAGCAACGCAGGAGAAGGTCGAGGCAGGCGAAGAGCCGCCATTGGTCGCCGAACTCTCGCGTGCTCGGGCCGCGCTACTGACCGCAAAGGTTCGCGAGACCACAGCGCTTCGCGATGCGGTGCTTGGGCAGCTGGCAGCGGCGAGCGGATGGCCGGGCGAATCCCCCCTCGTCTTGCGAGCAGTCGACGATCATCCAGTGGCTCCGCCGGATACCACCAAACTCGTCCATCGAGCTCTTCGGCAGAACCGTGACCGCGCAACGTTGGAGGCGGGGATCTCGCGCGCCGTTGCCAATCGCCGCCTTGAGAAGCGCGAGGCTTGGCCGGAACCGACGATCGGGGTGAACTACGCTCGGGAAGCCGGCGTTGCAAACAGCCGTGCCGCGAACGTGGTGCTTGGAACGCTCAGTGTTCCGATCCCCTCCTTCTCGAGAAATCAGGCATCCCGCGCGCGAGCGCGCGCCGCCGAACGAAGCAGTGAAGCCGCCCTTCTCGCATTCGAGCGCGGAGTTCCGGGCAAGGTTGCGGCCGCCGCAGCCAGAGTCCGCGGCGCACTCGAGCGCATCGACGCTCTTGACGAGGTCGCGTCACTCCGGGATGGCCGGCAGCTCGTCGCATTGAACGAAGCGTTCGATGCCGGGGAGGTCGAACTCCTCGAAGTCCTTCAGACCCTCGAGCAAGTCATCGAGGCTCGTACGGCATTGCTGGAAGCGAAGGTCGAGTACATCAATGCAGCCGCAGCGTTGGAACTCGTCGTTGGGGCAGAGTTTGGACCAGAGGAGGACACGCCATGAGCCGTGCCCTCCTTCTCGGCCTCGTTTGTGTCGCCGCGGCCTGTAGTGCTTCGGCGCCAAGTCGTGCGCAGCACGACGAACACGATGAACACGCCGAGGTCGACCACCCAGACAGTGGTGCGAACCACATCGAACTCGACCCTCACGTCGTCGAGCGCAACGGGATCCGAACGTCTCCAGCTCGAACTCACCTGCTTCTCGGCTCCCTCGAGGTGCCAGCGGAGATTCGCGTGAACGAGACTCGTGTCGCACATATCGCCCCATTGGTCCGAGGGCGATTGCAGCAGGTCGACACTCGCCTCGGTGACCAAGTCGAGGCCGGCCAAGTGCTCGCCGAGATGCAGAGCACAGATCTTGGGAGCCTGCGGGCATCCCTCAAGCAGGCCCAGGCGCGGAAGCGGATGGCAGAGGCAACGCTCTCGCGAAAGGAACGATTGAGGAACTCCGGAGTGGTCGCAAAGAAGGACATTCTCGCCGCTGAGGGAGCACTCGAGGAGGCGAATGCAGACGTTCAGGCGGCTCGAGCAGAGCTTTCGGTCTACGGGGCCAGAGGCCGCGGAAGAGGCGCTGCCGTCTCTCTCGAGAGCCCTTTGTCCGGCGTCGTCCTCGAACGTCACGCGATCGAGGGAGAGGTCGTTGACTCGGCGACGACTTTGTTCGTCGTAGCTGACCTCGACAAGGTCTGGGTGATCGGGAGCGTCTTCGAACGGGACCTCACGCGTATCGCTGTGGGCCTTCCTGCAGAGGTGTCCGTCATCGCAGTCCCCGGCAGATCTTGGAGGGGGGTCGTTGACTACGTGGATTCTGCCCTCGACCCGGTGTCCCGAACCGTGAAGATCCGCGTCGAGCTCGACAACGCCGACCGCACGCTTCGTCCAGGCCTGTTCGGCACGATCGCCATCGGAGAGCGCGGGTCGGAGGGCCGGGAGGTCCTGTGTGTCCCCGACGGAGCACTCCAGGACGTTGAAGGACGGACGGTCGTCTTTATCGAGACGAGCCCCGCGGTGTTCGAAGCAGTTTCGGTCGTACCAGGCGCGCGTGCCCACGGTTTGACCGAGATCAAGGACGGATTGGACGTTGGGGCTCCCGTCGTCGTCTCCGGCAGTTTCGCCCTGAAGTCGAAGCTGCTCGAAGGATCGTTGGGCGAAGGTCATGCGCACTGAATCCTCACCGAAGCCAGGTTTTCTGGGCGCGCTCATCCGGTTCTCGACTCAGAACGCCTTGCTCGTCGCATTTGTCGTGCTCGTCACCGGCGCAGTCGGGGTACGGGCGATGCGAGCGCTGCCGATCGACGCGGTGCCTGACGTCACGAACGTCCAGGTCCAAGTGCTCACGACCGCGCCCGAACTCGGCCCGCTCGAGGTGGAGCGCTTCGTCACGTACCCGGTCGAATCCGTGATGAGTGGATTGCCCGACTTGGCGGAGTTGCGCAGCGTGACCCGGTTTGGTCTGTCTGCGGTGACAATCGTGTTCGAAGAGGGGACGGACATCTACCGGGCGCGGCAGCTCGTCGAGGAACGTCTCTCCGCCGCACGAGAGGCGATTCCCGAGGGCTACGGATCCCCTCAGATGGGTCCCATCTCCACCGGCTTGGGCGAGATTTTCATGTTCGAGGTCTCCGGCGAGCCCATGTGTGACGCAGGGGCTCCTGATACCGAAGCATGCTGGAGCTTGATGGAGCTACGCGCCGTTCTCGACTGGGACATCGGCTATCAGCTCCGCTCGGTTCCTGGCGTGGTGGAAGTCAACAGCTTCGGCGGTGAACTTCGGACCTATGAGGTCGAAGTCGATCCCGACCAACTGCTGTCATTTCGGCTCAGCCTTGCCGAGGTCATCGAAGCCCTCGAGAGGAACAATGCCAACGCAGGAGGAGCCTACATCGCGCACGCCGGCGAGCAGCGCCTGATCCGTGGCACCGGTCTTCTTCGCTCGCTGCGAGAGATTGAGCAGGTCGTCATCTCGACCCAGCCTGACGGCACCCCCATCTACATGCGAGATGTCGGCCGCGTTCACTTTGCCCCGATGGTTCGTCAAGGAGCCGTGACGCGAGACGGCCGCGGGGAGGTCGTCACCGGCACCGTGATGATGCTGATGGGGGAGAACTCGCGCGACGTCGCCCAAGCGGTCAACGCCAGGATCCGGGAGATTGAGGGGACGCTCCCCGAGGGCGTCTCGATTGAGACCTACTACGACAGAACGCAGCTCGTCGACCGAACGATCATGACCGTCGCGACCAACCTCCTCGAAGGAGGCGCGCTGGTCGTCGTCGTCTTGCTTCTGCTTCTGGGAAGCCTGCGCGGCGGCTTCCTCGTTGCGAGCGTGATCCCCCTATCCATGCTCGTAACGTTCGTCGTGATGAAGCAGATGGGTGTCGCAGGGAACCTGATGAGCCTCGGCGCGCTCGACTTTGGCTTGATCGTCGATGCGCCCGTCGTGGTCGTAGAGAGCATCGTGCGGGGACGCCGTTCGAGCGGTGGCGCGACCCCCGCAGGTGTCGAAGCTTCGGCTCGAGAAGTCGCTCGCCCCGTGGCATTCGCCGTCGGGATCATCATGCTCGTCTACGTCCCGATCCTCACGCTCGAGGGGGTGGAGGGCAAGATGTTTCGGCCGATGGCTCTGACGGTCCTCGTCGCGCTCGCGGCATCGCTGTTGCTCGCCGTCACGCTCATGCCGGCTCTTTCGACCGTGCTCTTTCGCGGGCCTTCAGTGGGCGAGGAAACGCGGCTGATGCGTATTGCGCATCGTTTGTACGACCCCCTCGTTCGCATCGCGCTGCGCTACCGCCGGACCGTTGCGTTCCTCGCCTTCTCCTCGTTCTTGGCGTCCCTTCTCCTCGTCCCACGGCTTGGCGCGGAATTCATGCCGCGCCTGGATGAAGGAGCCATCGCAATTCAGGCTGTGAGACTCCCGTCCGTTTCGCTCGAGGAGTCCGTACGGGCGACGACGCGAGTTGAAGAAGTGTTGCTGGAGCACTTCGGCGATGAGGTCCTCACGGCAGTGTCTCGAACGGGCCGTGCAGAGATCGCGACCGACCCGATGGGGGTCGAGATCAGCGACATCTATGTGATGCTCAGGCCGCGAGAGAGTTGGAGATACGAGACCCAGGCCGAGCTCGTCGCCGCGATGTCTGAACGTCTCGAGGCTGAAGCCATCGGTCAGAACTTCGTGTTCTCACAGCCTATCGAGCTGAGAACGAACGAACTCGTCAGTGGGTCTCGTTCCGACATCGCTGTGAGTATCTTCGGCGATGACTTCGACGAACTGCGGCGCGCAGGAACATCCGTGGCGTCCCTGTTGGGGGAACTCGACGGCGCACAAGACATCAATGTCGAGCAGGTTGCCGGGCTGCCGCTGTTGACGATCGAGGCCAACCGAGATGCGATCGCCCGCTATGGCGCAGATGTTCGCGACGTCATGCGAGCTGTTGAAGCAATGGGCGGTTCCGATGCGGGTGAAGTCTTTGCGGGGCAGCGGAGGTTTCCTCTACGTGTTCGCATCGCGGAGCACCGTCGCTCCGACCCTGCCGCGATTCGGCGGATCCCGGTGGCCACCGAAGCGGGCCAGCTGGTGCCGCTGGGTCAGGTTGCGGACGTTCGGACAGACGAGGGGCCGGCTCAGGTAAGCCGGGCGAGTGTCCGACGGCGATTAACGGTTCAAGTCAACGTGCGCGGGCGTGACCTCGCAGGCTATGTCGCGGAGGCGCAGCGGCGCATCTCGAGCGAGCTCGAGCTCCCCGACGGCTATTTCGTCGAGTGGGGCGGGCAGTTCGAGAATCTGGAACGCGCAACCGATCGGCTGGTTGTCGTCGTCCCGTTGGTGCTCGCTTCCATTTTCGTCCTGCTCTACGTCAACTTCAGGGATGTCCGGCCAGCGCTCCTCGTCTTCGCGAACGTCCCCATCGCCGCGACAGGAGGATTGGTCGCTCTCGTCGCGCGCGGTATGCCGTTCTCGATTTCCGCGGCGGTCGGGTTTATCGCGTTGTTCGGCATTGCGGTGCTCAACGGCGTTGTCATGGTCTCTTGCATCCGGGACCTCCGACAGCACGCAGAGTCGACGGCCGAGGCATGCTTGGAGGGCGCGAAACTCCGTCTTCGGCCCGTTCTGATGACGGCGCTCACCGATGTCCTGGGGTTCCTTCCGATGGCGACCTCAACCACTGCAGGCGCAGAGGTCCAACGCCCGCTCGCCACGGTTGTGATCGGAGGCCTCGCGACCTGCACGGTCTTGACGCTTCTCGTTCTTCCTGCCTTGTATGCGTGGCTTGGCGGAAGTGCTGAGGGGGGGCACAGGGTCCATGGGGAGGTGAGAGGTGGCTAGGACCCGGGGTGGCGCAGTGTTGTGCGACATCTGTACTTTGCAGACAGCACGACATTTCTACTTTGCGTTGACATCGTTCAGGGGGCCACGGACGCCCCAATACGCTCCGGGATCAATCCCAGCGCTTTCCGACAGCCCCTCCGTGCCCAGTCCCGCCTCCCGCTCGCGCGGCTGCGCCCAAGGGCAAGGTCGACAAGAAGCGACCCAAAGTCGGGCCGTCCGACCAGAGCGATCCGCCCAAGACCCCGATCCCCGCGACGGGCACGAGCGCGTCAGCAACCCGTCGCCGTGCAGGCGCACCGCGAGCGCCCCGCATCGAGACCCGGCAGCGCGTCCTGGGCTTGGCCGCAGGTCATCGTCGAGTCGGCCGCGCCGCACTCGAACGAGCCTTGGTAGCAGGCCTGGGAGCTCCCGCTGCAGTGCATGCTGCACGCCGCGTCACCGCACTGCACCACCGACTGGCTGCACGCCTGGTGCGCGACGCACCGCACCTCGCATGCATGGCCGGGCGGACAGACGACCGTGGCCTGCGAGCACGACTGCTCGCCGGCGCAACGGACCTCGCACGGCATGCCGGCCGCGCACAGCAAGGACCGGCCCGCACACTCCTGATTCCCCATGCACTCGATCGTGCAGACGCCGTCATCGCAGCTGTCACAGTCGCTCTCCTCGGCGTTGCACGGCGCGTCTGCGGGCGGTGCAGCCGCGCAGGCCATCGCGCTGCCGGTCGTGCCGGGTGAGCCAGTCTCCGAGGAACTCGACGCCTCGCCGCTGCCGGAGCTGGACCCCTCCTCCGTGACGTTCGAGGTGGCGCCCGGCCCCGAGGAGGTTTGCGCGGCGCTCCCGGGCGTGACGTCGGCGCTGGTTCCTTCGGTCGATGCGCCCGCCGACGCCGGGCCGTCGTAGGCCGGGTTGACCATCGTGCATCCGAGCGTGAGCGCGGCCGCGAGGACGCAGACATGGCGACGAGCGAGCATTCGCGTGCAGTCGCGATCATTCGGCCTCTTGATGCTGCGCGCAACCAAATGTCCCATATCCGAGCCTGAGGCCCCCTTCCCCGCGTCAGCGGCGCCCCACTGTGGAGCACGGCCTACGCAAGAGCCCCTCCGTCCCGCGCAGGACGAAGGGGCCGCGTGCGTCGGCGCCCGCTACTTCTTCGCGGCGTCGAGCTTGCGCTCCGCGGCGTTGATCGCCGTCGTCACGCCCAGTTTGCCATCGTCGAGCAGCTTGTCGCCCTTGAACTCGGCCAGGTCCTTGCGGGCCTCGGCGAGCTTCTTCTCGACGTCGATGAACTCCGGGCTCTTGCGCACCGCGTCGTCGAGGCCCTCGAGCTCACCGTCGATCGTCTCGATGCGCTTCTTCGCCCGGGCGACGAAGGCCGCGTCGGTCTCGTCTTTGAGCGCTTCGAAGCGGCCCCGCTCCTGGTCACCGGCCGCGTCGGCTTCGGCCCCTTCGAGCTGCTTCTCGGCCGCCTCCTTGGCGTCCTCGAGCTCCTTCTTGGCCTCTTTGAGCTCCTCCTTGGCTTCGGCGACCCCTTCGCGCGCTTCTTGCTTCGCATCGGCGACCTTCTCCTTGGCCGTCGAGTCGTCGCAGCCAAAGCACAGGCCCATGGAGAACGTGAGGATGATGGGTCGTGTGACGTTCATTGCAAACGACCTCTTGCAAGCCCGGCGCTCCGGTCGCAGTTCAGTGGTTTCATCATGTTAGCCCCGGCGCTCGAGAGCGTGCGCGACGGCGACCTGGGCGATTTCGCACAGCCGTGCGGAGCGGCGCGATGCCGCGGATCAATTCCCCGGTTCTCCCGACGGTACGCGTGACCCATGTCCAAGCCTCATCGCGTCGTCGGTTCTCTCCATCTCCCCCGCCCCTTTCATGGCCTGCAGCGTCGCCTGCGGCATCTGGGTGTCTTCGCGCTCGGGTTCATGTGCGTCGGCCTCGCGCCGGAGAAGGCCAAGGCCGGCACCACGTATCGCATGTTCTGCAAGGGCCGCTTCAAGTTCGAGGCCGCCAAGTCCCACAACTGGATCCGCTTCTCCAAGGCCCCCCGCGGCTCGTACAACGGCCAGAACCTCGCCAACGGGCAGTGCGCCTGGGCCGACCGGGCGCTCAACAGCGCCGAGCCTGCCATCGTGAACTTCAGCCATGGCATGGGCAAGGCGGTCATTCCCGCCGTCGTCGAGTGCTCGCGCGAATCCGGCTGCGTCATGGGGTTCTTCGCCGAGATGCGGGGCAACCAGCTGTGGGCCGACATCCACAAGCCCCTGTGGCTCGTGCCCTAGGTTCCCTAGGGCCGCAGCTGCCGCGCCCACGCGTCGAAGTCCGCCTCGCGCTCGAGCGTCGCTAGGTCGTCGGCGGAGACCAGCTCCAACGTCGCCAGCGCCTCGCGGAGCCGATCCCGGGCCCGGGCCAGGCGGCTCCGCGTCGTGTGCGGCGAGATGTCGAGCACCTCGGCGATCTCGTGGGTCTTCATGCCCTCCCAGTAGAAGAGCTCGAGCGTCAGCTGAAAGTCGAGCGGCAGCTGCCGCAGCGCCGCGAGCAGCCGCCCTTCCCGCTCCTTGGCGCCCAGCACCGTGCTCGGCGAGGCGCCCGCGTCGACCACCGAGTCCTCGTGCGGGCTGAACGCGCGCCGCTTGCCCCGGTAGTACTCGCACAGTCGGTTACGCGCGATGCGAAGCATGTACGTGCGGAACGACGCCCGCGCCTCGAACCGCGCGCTTCCCCGCAGGCACGCCAAGAACGTCTCCTGCACCAGGTCGTCCGCCGGCCCATCGACCTTGGTCGAGAAGAAGCGAAAGAGCGTGTCGAAGTGGCGGCGAAACAAGGTGTTCCCCGCCGCAGCGTCGCCGTCCGCCCAGGCGCGCAGGAGTTCGACATCAGTCACGCGAGCACGAGCGTACAACGCCACGCGCCGCTCGGGCTCAGAAACCCCGCAGCGGCGTCGACGAGCCGAGGTAGCCCGTCGGGTCGACCCCGACCTGCTCGAGCACGCCCGCGGCGAAGTTGCCGTGGCGCAGCGGCGATCCGCCGCCGTCGACGGCTCCGGTCGACAGGTCCACGTTGCGGCCCCCGAGCTGCCCATTGGTGGCCCCGAGCACGCGGCCGCCGCCGATGTGTGTGCCGATGAGCATCGCGCTGGTGACCGGCCAGTGATCCTTGCCCGCGTCGCCGTTGAGCTTGGGCGTGCGCCCCATCTCCGAGACGACCGCGATCACGGTGTCTTCGAGCAGGCCTTCGTCTTCGAGGCCCGTGACGAGGCGGTGCAGCTGCGAGAACAGCTCCTGCCAGTAGAACGCCTGCTCGGCGTTACCCACGTGGGTGTCCCAGCCGGACAGCTCGATCTGGCACGCCGCCGACGTGCCCAGCTGCAGCGAGCGGATCGCCAGGTCGACCTGCAGGCCGAACGACTGCGCGTAGTCGAGCTCCCCGAACGTGCCGATGTCGACCAGCGCCTGCGCGCGGCCCAGCGCGCTCTCGAAGTCTGCACCGCGCGTGGCGTTGCGCCCCTGCCCGTGCCACCGCTGGCGCCCTGCCGCGGCCCTGGCCCGCACGTAGTCGCCTACGGCGTCCTGCTCGTCGGGGGTCATCACGAACCGCTCGAAGCCGAGGCTGCCGTCTTCGAGGGGGAAGCCAAACTCGGGCGCCATCAGCGTGTTGATCTGGTTGAGGTTGCCGGTGCGGGTGACCGACGCCGCGTACGGGCCCGAGAACGACACCGTGCCCAGCACCAGGTACGGCGCCGCGAGATCGTTGCCGTGCTCGACCGCCGCGATCGTGCCGATGTCAGGCGCGTCGGTGCTCGTCGTCCCGGTCATGATCCGGCGATAGCCCGACGTGTGCGAGATCGACGAGGTCTGCAAGCCGTTGACCACCGTGGTGATCGAGGCGAAGTCTTCGAAGAAGGTGGTCACCGCAGGGCGCGACGCGGCGTCGAGGATCGGGATGCCGCCCACCTCGCGGACCGTGCCGTCGTCCGGACCGTCGATGTCCGCCTCGCCCGGCTTCGGATCGATCGCGTACGTCGTGTCCCAGCCTCCCACCGTGTTGACGATGATCAGGTTCTTGGCCTCGCCCACCTCGGCCCGCGCCGTGCGGGTTGCCAGCAGGCTCGCGCCCCACCCCGCCCCGATGGCGGCGGCCGAGCCCGTGAGCAGTCCACGTCGTGAGATTCGATTGCGCTCGTGCATGTCTTGGATCCTTGGGCTGAGGGTCTAGTAGAAGGCGATGCTCAGGTCCGAGAGCATGGCGGTCAGGGTTGTCTTCCAGGCGCGCACCGGGTCTCCCGAGGCTCTCAGGGCGGTCTCGAACACGGTCCAGGCGGCGTCGACCGACGCGTCGTCCGGGTCCACGTCGGTGGCGTGCAGTCGGCGATGCACGGCGACGAGTTCGGCGCGCACGTCCGCCTCGTCCTCGAGCGAGGGGTCGGCGGCCAGCAGCCTGCCCTCCCCTTCCATTGCGCGCTCGACCTCGTGGTGCGCGGCCTCGCGGGCGAGGTTTTGCAGCACCAGCATCGTGGGGCCGCTGTAGGTCGAGGCCGACTGCGTCACGAACATCGAGTCGATGTCCCCGCCGAGCACGCGGTAGCCCAGATACGAGTCTTCGAGCAGCGGAACCCGCCCAAGGTTGAGCGGCTCGCCCGTCTCCTCATCGATGATCGTCGAGAGGTCGGTGACCCAGCGGAACCCCGTGAGATCCTCGACCATGCGCCCGAGCGCGGCAGGACGCGCCTTGAGCATGCCGACCCGCTGCGCCACATCGAGCTCCGCCTCGGTGGGCGCGTCGGGGTCGGCGGGCAGCACCGCCGCGGTGCGGAAGTCGTCGTGCAGTACGATCGCCCGGACCAGCGCCTTTGCGCTCTGCTGCGCGGCGAAGTCGGGCTCGAAGGCGTCGAGCACCTCGCCCGGCACCTCCTCGAGCCGCGTCTGGTGCAGATACGACCAGAAACGACGCACCGCGCAGCGCGTGAACCGAGGATCTTCGGCGATGCGCGCCCCGAGGAACGCGAGGCCGTCGCCCTCGTTGCCATAGTAGGCCGCAGGCTGCATCGGGACGTCGAGCAGCTCGGGGAAGAATTCCTCGTACCAGGGCAGCTCCATCGGGTACGGGTCCGCCTCCTCTTCCTGCTCTTGAGGCACGTACAGCGGGAAGAAGCCGCGGAAGTAGCTGGCAAGCGGGTCGAGCTGGGCGTGACACGTGGCGCAGCTGGGGTTGTCGAGCACCGCGTCGGCGACCGCCTCGGGGTCGGAGAGGTCCACGTCGATGTCCACGTCGACGTCATTGCTCGCGAAATCCGAGCACAGGAACGCGGTCGCCACCACGTTGGCGCGTCCGCGGTTGGCGTTGGCGTCCGTGCTGCGGTGTCGCTGCCACAGCCACGAGTCCGAGAGTACGCCCGCGTTGTCGCGGCCGTCGGCCCACGCGGTCTCCTGCCACCCGCCGTTGCCGTCGTAGGGGATGTCCCAGACGGCCGCGACGGTGTCGTTGGCCAGCGTGTAGTCGGCCGTGACCACCTCGGCGTACGGCCGGTCGTTCATCACGACGTGCTCGATCAGGCGCAGCGGCGCCCGCATGATGTCGCTGTTGACCTCGTAGAAGTCGCGGCCCTCCAGCGGGCCGATGTTGGGGAAACCTGCCGGGTAGTAGGCGTAGTCGGGCTCGACCAGCAGCGCCTCGTTGTGCAGGCTCATCACCGTCGCCCCGAACGCGGGGTCGTCCAGGTACGTGTCGACGATGCCCTGCAGGGCCTCCGGGTCCGCCTCCACGGCCTCCACGTCGGCCTCGGAGGGCCGCATGCCCCGCAGCGCCATCGAGACGCGGACCAGGTGCTCGACGGGCGTGAGGTACTCGACCTCCACCATCGCCTCGGGCTCGCCGGTCTCATCCCCCGAGCCGTCGTCCTCGGTATCGCTCGCCGTCGGTCCATCGTCCGTCTCCGGAGGCATCGTCTCCGAGCCGTCGGTGCCCCCGTCGGTCCCCGCCGCTCCACCGCCGCCGCCCCCACAGGCGATCAGCAGCAGCGATCCCAGGCACCGCGCCCCCCACGTTCGCGTCCACTCCGTCATCGTTGCGCTTCCAATGAAAGGATCGTGCCACGCGTACGTCCAACGTGGATCACCGGCTTGCGCCCGGGCGCGTTGCAAAGCGCAACGGCACCCCGCAACGGTGCCGCGTTCTGCGTGCGCAACCGTGCCCGCTCAGGGCGTGGGAACGACGACCGTGTCGTCGGCGTCCCACCACTTTGCGAGCCGCTCGAGGCCCGTCTGCAGGCTCACCTGCGGCGCGTAGCCGAGGTCGCGGCGCGCGGCGGAGATGTCGAACCAGTGCGAGGTGGTGAGCTCGCGAACGATCCAGCGGCTCATTCGCGGCTCTCCATCGGCGCCGCGGAGTTTGTGCGCGGTCTCGAGCACCCACCCCGCCGCCAGCGCGACACCGCGCGGGGCCGTGCCTCGCACCGGAGGCTTCCCGGTCGCCTGCAGGACCTGATCGATGAACGACCAGATCTCGACGGGCTCGCCCGAGGAGATGAAGTACGCCTTGCCTCCGACCTCGGCGGGCCGGGCGTCGAGCGCCGTGGCCGCGAGCAAATGCGCCGCGATCGCGTCGTCGATGTAGGTGATGTCCATCTTCTTGGGCGGACCGGGCGTCACGATTCTGCGGAGCTTGTCGGCGCGCGCCCGCAGGCGGGGCAGCAGGCTGGTGTCGCCGGGCCCCCAGATGATGTGCGGGCGCAGACACACCGTGCGCAGCGCGGTCCCGTTGGCGGCCATCACCCTCTGTTCGGCCTGCGCCTTGGTCTGGGGATAGAATGCGTCGTACTCGGCGGGGTATGGGTGCGACTCGTCGACGCCCTCGAGGTCGTCGTGGCCGAAGACCACGCTTGGGGTCGAGGTGTACACGAGCCGCTCGACCGCATACGTGCGGCAGGCCGACAGCACGTTTTCCGTGCCGCGCACGTTGGTGCGCGCGAAGTCTTCGTAGGACCCCGCCGCGCCGACCTTGGCCGCGGCGTGAAAGACGACGTCGCAGCCGTCGACGGCCCGCGCCACCGCCTCGGGGTCGGCGATGTCGCCCTGCATCGTCTCGACCCCGGCCCGCTTCAGCTCGGGGTTCTCGCTGCGCGTCAGGCTGCGGACGCTGTGCCCCTCGCCGAGCAGCGCGTGCGCAATGCCGCGTCCGAGGAACCCACCGCCGCCGGTGACCAGGGCTTTCATGCTGCTCGAGCGGCCCACGCCGCGAGTTTCTCACGGAAGATCTTCGAGTTGTGGCGCACGTCGACTGGGAACGATCCGCGATGGTGGAGGAAGGTCTCGATGCCCGCCGTGACGGCGTGCTCGGCCGCCAGCGCCCGCAGCTTCGGCTGCACGCTCGCCCAGTCGGCGCCCGCGGCGAGCTCGACGCAGATCGCTGGCCGCGCCGAGCCGGGCGCGCCGAGACCCACCAGCGCGGTGCGGCGGACCTCGGGCAGCGTGTTGAAGATCGCCTCGCACGGGACGGTGAACAGCGGCCCCTGCGAGGTCTGCACCCGGTGGGCCTTGCGTCCGCACATCCAAAGCCGGCCCTGCGCGTCGAGGTAGCCCACGTCGCCCATGCGGTGCCGAATGGCCTCGCCGTCGCGGATCTTCGCGAGCGCGGTGGAGGAGGCGCGCGCGTAGTAGCCGGGCGTGACGACCGGACCCTTGACCACGATCTCACCGATCTCCCCGGCGGGCAGCGGCTCGACGTCGGCCCAGTCCGCGATCGCGTCGTCGCTGATCGGGATGATTGCGACCTCCATCGAACGCACGGGCGCGCCCACGCACACGCCCTCGCCCGCCTCGGTGCGCTGACGGGTCTCGGCCAGGATCGTATCGGAGCCGATGACCGCGACGGGCAGCGACTCGGTGGCGCCATAGGGCGTGAACACCTGCGCGCCCTCGGGCAGATGTGGGGCGATACGCTCCAGCGAGGGTATCGACGCGGGCGCCCCGGCCGAGATCGCGCGCCGCAGCGAGGTCAGGGGGGCGTCTTCGGCCTGGCAGTGGCGACCGAGCTTGTCGATGAGCGCCGGCGAGGCAAACATGTTGGTGCAGCCGTAGTCCTCCATCGCGGTCAGCAGGTCGCGAGGGTCGGCCTCGGCGGGCCGCGACGCGTCCATGATGGGCACGACCGACGCCATCCCCAGCGCGGGACCGAACAGGGCGAAGAGCGGGAAGGTGGCCAGGTCGCGCTCGCCCGGCTCGATGCCGAACGACTCTTGCAGCAGGCGCACCTGGTTGGCGAACACGCGGTGCGGCGTGATCACCCCCTTGGGCACGCCCGTGCTGCCCGAGGTGAACAGGATCGCCGCCATCTCCTCTGGCTCGGGCTCGATCGGCTCGAACGGCGCATCGGGGCTGTCCTGCTCGAGCCGCGAGAGCGTGACGCCGCCGCCGGGCAGCCTCGGGCCGACCATCACCTTGATGCGGACGCTCTTGCGGGCCCAGCCCAGCGCAAAGCGGGCGACGTGGGCCTTGGGGATGCCGATGAACGCCTCGGGCTCGGCCTCGGCCAGGCAGGTCCCCAGGTTCTTCACGCCCATGCCGGGGTCGACCAGCACAGGGACCGCGCCGACCTTGAGCAGCGCAAAGGTGAGCGCGAAGAACTCCGGGCTCGGCGTCACCATGAGCACGGTGCGAACGCCCCGCGTGATGCCGACGCGGGTGAGCCCGTGGGCGATCTTGTTGCTGCGCGCCTCGAGCTGCGCCGCGGTGAGCTCGTCGTACTCCGTCCGCCCTCCCGCGCCCTTCCTGGCCACGGCGACCGCGAGCGCGTCGGGCTGCTCTCGGGCCCGCACCGGCAACCAGGCCGCGACGTTGAGCCGCATGCCGCTCACGCCCGCACCTGCGCCGAGGAGACGGCCGGCTCGATGAAGGCCGCGATCTTGGGCACCAGGTCTTCGGTGGCATCCTCGAGGATGTAGTGGCCGCAGTCCTCGTAGCGGTGCACCTGCGCATCGGGGAAGCGGCGCTCCCACTCGGCGAGGAAGTGGTGGTCGAAGACGAAGTCCCGCAGGCCCCAGCCGATGAACATGGGCTTGTCTTGCAGCCGGCTCAGCCCGTTTTGCGTGGCCTCGATCGCCGAGAACGCCCGGTCGCGCGGGTGCAGCGGGATGTCGGTCACGAAGCGGTGCACGGCCACGCGATCGGCCCACGACCGATACGGCTCGAGGTAGCCCTGCGCCACCTCGGGCGGTAGGGGCCGCTTGGTCACGCAGAAGCGGTTGGCGCCGCGGACGAACGCGTTGGCCCCCCGCACGAGCAGGCCGCCCAGGCCCGGCACGCGGGCGAGGGTGAGGGCCGCGGGGAAGGCCTTGCCCGAGGGCAGGTGAAACGCGGCCGTGTTGAGCACCACGAGCTGCTTGACCCGATCGGCGTGGTCGACGGCCCAGCCGAAACCGATGCCCCCGCCCCAGTCGTGCACGACCAGCGTGACGTCCTGCAGGCCCAGGTGGTCGACGAGCGCGGTGAGGTCGTCGATGCGCGAGCGCAGCGTGTACTCGTAGTCGTCCTCGCTGGGCTTGTCGGAGCGGCCGCAGCCGATGTGATCGGGCGCGATGACCCGGTGCGTGCCCGCCAGCGCCTTGATCAGGTTGCGCCAATAGAACGACCACGTGGGGTTGCCGTGCACCATCAGCACGACGGGGCCGTCCTTGGGGCCTTCGTCGACGTAGTGGTAGCGGTGCCCGTTGCGGTCGAGTGTGGCGGTGTTGAAGGGGTAGAGCGTGTCGTTCACCAGGTCACTCCCAGCATCATGCAGTTGAGGCCGCTGCCGATGCCCAGCAGGCCCACGCGCTGCCCGGGCAGCAAGAAGTCGCGCTCAGCGGCCAGCGCGGTGGCCATCGGGAGGGCAACGGTGCCGATGTTGCCCAGGTGTTCGTATGCCACGAAGTCGCCGGCGGGGTCTCGCCCCAGCGCCTGCAGCATCGTGTCGCGGTGGGCCGCGCCGATCTGGTGGCAGACCGTCCGGTCGACCTGCTCGGGGGTCCACTGCATCGTCTCGAGGAAATCGGCCCACGTCGCCTTGCCCAGCGCGACGCCGTGTTCGAGCACGCCCGAGGCGTCCGTGGCGGCGAAGGGGCGCAGCGCGGGGTCGCCCGCAGGCGCGCTGACGCCGGGGTGCGGCTGCAGGCCCCAGCGGCACAGGCGGTGGTGCGTCGGGGCGGCGCGAGTGGCCGCACCGTGCAACCGATGCCCGCCGTAGGTCTTGCCCGTCACGAGCACAGCGACCGCGCCCGAGCCCCCGGTGAAGGTGGCGACCGCGCTGACGAAGCGGGCCATGGTGGGGTCGGCGTTGAGCCTCGCGATGGTCGCCTCGTTGATCTCCCGCGCGGTTTCGGAGGCGACGACGAGCCCCGCCTCGATCTGCCCGAGCGCGATGCGGCCCGCGACCTCGATGATGCCCGTGATGACGCCAAGGCAGGCGTTGCTCACGTCGAAGACGGCGGCGGTGGGGGCGATGGCGTGGCCGCGTGCCTCGAGCCCTGCCGCCACATGGCAGGCCGTGGCCGGCTCGAAGTGCTCCCGGCACACTGCGCCGTAGACCAGCATGCCGATGTCTGCGGCGGGCACGTCGTGCGCCTCGAGGCAGCGCTGCGCGGCCACGATGGCGCCCTCGGTGATCGGGTACCCCGGCTCCCACCAGCGCCGCTCGACGATTCCCGTCATGGCCTGCAGCTGACCGTGCGCCACCTTGATCGCCCGGTATGTGGGCTCGAGCGCGTCCTCGAGGTCCTCGGTGGCGACGATGACCGGCGCGAGCGCGTAGCCAAGCCCGTGAATGTAGACGTCTTCGTATCTCATCGGGGTGCCTCCTGGGCCTGCACGCCAAAGGCGTGCATCGAGTAGATCGGGCGGCCGTCGACCACCAAGATGCCCTCCGCCTCGACCCGCTTGGCGGCCGGATCGACGCTGCGGATGTGCACCTGCACGCGCACGGTGGTGGCGGTGGGCACGACCTGCCCGCGGTACTCCCAGCGGTGCTCGAGGCCCAGCGGCATCGTGCAGAAGCGGGCGTTCGGGCCTAGGTCGAAGCGGTCGATCGCGTAGACCTTGAGCAGCTGCAAGAACGCCTCGAGGCCGAGCGAGCCCGGCCAGACCGGGTCTTCATGGAAGTGCGCGGCGAAGAACCAGAATTCCGGGTCGACGTCGATCGCCCCCTCGAGGAAGCCCTGGCCGTGGGCGCCTGCGTCGTCGACCCACAGGTCCACGCGGTCGATCATGCGCCACTTCTGCGTGGGCATGGGCGCGGTGCCCGGGACCCGCATCGGCGTGCGCGAGCGGCTGCGCTGCGCGGGCGAGAGCACGTGAGGGGTCACGTCGCGCAGGCCCTTCTGCTCGGCGAGCGCGCCCTCGGTGAAGAAGCCGAAGTAGGTCGTGCCCGTGTGGATTGGGTCGCCGTCCTCGCCGTAGACCCCGAAGTCGAAGTGCTGAATGATCATGCCTCCGGACTTGGAGACCCGCGTCATCGCGGCCCGCATGACGAGCACCTGCTCGTCGTCGCGCACGGCCCGGTGCAGCGTGGCCGCCCCGCCGAGGTTGCGGAACTTGAGGTCCACGTCGGCGGTCAGCGCCGAGCCGGCGTAGGCCGCCAGCCACCCGCACGCCTGCAGCCCGATCTCGAGCAGGACCGCGAAGGCGATGTCGTCTTGGCGGTTGGCCTCGAGCGTCCACGCCCACGTGTCGCGGTCGACCTCGGCCACGCAGTCGGCCCCGGCCTCGCACACGAACGGCGCGCCGCGGACTTGGGGCACGCGGTCCATGAACTGGAACGGTGCCCCGGGCAGCCGGGCGATTTTGCGGCCCGAGCCGTCCGTGCCGTCGAAGAGCGCATAGGGGGCGCCGAAGGCTTCGCTGGGCTTGCCGTAGGCGTAGGCTTCGAGGCTGGCCTTGTCGTAGACGCGGGGCGAGGGCGCATCGGAGGAGGCCCCCCAGCGCGCGCGCAGCTCGTCGGCGGTGACGCCCCGCAGCTGGCACGACATGTCCTCGATGTCCACGATGCGCTTGCCGTCGGCAAACATCGTGGCATCGCAGATCACCCACGGCTCGGGGTCGGCCCCGAACTCGCGCATGGTGATGCGGTAGGTGACGACCTTGGTGTGCTCGAGCACCTGCCCGCGGCACTTGAGCCGGCTGCGCACGCCCAAGCGGGGCTCGAACGACGCCTCGGGGCCGCCCACCCAGCCCAGCGAGAGCAGAAACACTCGCAGCGTGTGCAGGCAGCACTCGTACATGAGCGTGCCGGGCATGACGGGGTCGTCGGAGAAGTGACAGGTGATGAACCACGCGTCGGGGGGAATGTCCGCCTCGCCCTCGACGACGCCGAGCCCGAACGTGCCGCCGCCGGGGTCGAGCGCGGTGATTCTGTGGACCAGGTCCATCGGCGCGCCGGGCAGCGTGCGGGGCTGCGCGACGCCCAGGTCCGCAAACGCCTCGCCGAACGCGGCGACCAGATCGCCGCCCCGCAGCGCCTCGAGGGCCTCGGAGTCCAGCGTGTGCCGGGTCGCGGGGGCAAACGTGGGCCGGTCGGCGAGCGCGCTGCGGGAGCGCTGCGCCTGCAGGCCTCCATCGACGACGCCCTTGCCCGCGGCGAGCTCGGCCTCGGTGAAGAAGCCCGCGCATCCGTCGCGCATCGTCATGAGCGGCTGGCCGTCGACGGTGGCGTCGAAGGCAAAACGAAACAGCCAGGTGTCGCCCTGGCGGAAGAACCGCTCGATGCGGATGTCGTAGTGGATGACGGCCCCGACGGTGGGCAGGCGGTCGTGGAAGGTGACGGTGGCGTCGAGCAGGCGATAGACCGCCAGGCCCTTGGTCTGCGCGTCGATGCCGAGGAACGCCGAGAGGAACAGGTCGGCCTGGCCCGCCTCGACGGCCACGCAGGTGGGGATGCGGCCCGCGTCGAGGTACCAAAGCCCCTCGCGCACGTCGTGCTCGGTGACCACGCGGCCATGGGACATCGAGTGGGGCTCGCCCTCGATCTCGAGAATCCGGTCGACGAGCATGAGCGGCTCGGCCGGGAGACGGACCCGCGTGGGGTGGGCGTCGGCCGCCGCGTAGCTGGGCCCGAGCACATCGCCGATGCGGCCCACGGCGAACGCGAGGCAGGCGGCCCGATCGAGGGCGCGCGGGGGTGCTGTGTCGGTCCAGGTCGAGGTCTGCGGCGCCGCGACGGGGCCCCTGCCGCGCTGATGCAGCATGGCCGTCGCCGCGTCCATGAACGCGCGCTGGGAGGCGAGGAAGGCCGCGTGGGCGTCGGCGGTGGCCGACAAGGGGGCGAGCCAGGCTGGAGAGCCCGTGGGGGCGTGGTGGCGCGTGGGCGTCGGCATGGGCGTCGGCACGGGGAGCTCGGGCGCAGGCGGGGCGCTCTCTTGGGCGGCCGCAAGCGGACCCAGCGGCGCGCGGCCGACCTCGATGCGCACCGACTCCTCGTCGGAAGGCAAAGGGGTCGAGCGCTCGAACGTGTCGGGGGCGTGCAGCGGCGACAGATCCATCGGCACCCTGTGCGTGGCCAGCCACCCGAGCAGCCGCGCGATCGCGCCGCGTCCGTTGCTGGTGGGCGAGGACACCGACCGAGCGAAGAACGGCCGCTCCCCCCACCCCGTCAAGATCGCGTCGATCATCCGCGTGCACGACGCTCCAGGGCCCAGCTCGACGAAGAGGCGCACGCCGTCGCGCCACGCCTGGCGGATCACCGCGGGGTAGTCCAGACCGTCGACGGCCTGTGCGGTGACCGAGTCGGCCGCGGTGTCCTGCGTGACGCGGTAGCTCTTGCCCCACGCGCCGCTGTAGAAGCGGACGCCCTCGGGGGCCTGGGTCGGCAGCACGTGCAGCGCTCGGTAGGCGTCCTCCACGTCCCGCACCACGTCGCAGTGCACCGTGGTCACGCCCTGCAGGGGGTGGAAATCGGCGCCCAGCGCCTCGACCGAGCGCATCACCGCCGCCCTGTCTCCGCCCACGACGCACGCGCGCGGCGTGTTGACGATGAGCCGATACGCCCGGTCCTCGCCGGCCAGCGCCGCGTCGACGGCGGCCGCGTCGGCCTGCACGACCCCGAGCGCCCAGTCGACGCGCTCGCCCTCGGCCAGCCCCCAGCGCCGCGCGACCGCCTGGGCCGGCCCAGTGAGATCGGTGGCGAACAGCGGGCTGTGGGCCACGCGCTCGAGCATGCCCTCGCGGTCGGACCACGCGCCCAGCGAGAACAGCCCCGCGGTCTCGCCGAGCGAGTAGCCGATGACAGCGTCCGGCTGCACGCCGAAGCGCCTCACCGCGTCGGAGGCCAGCGTGCCCAGCGTGACCTGGGCCAAGATCAACCCCCGCGCGTCTCGCCCTTGGGTCTGCGGGTCGCTCGACCAGCACAGGTCCGCCTGCAGCTGGCTGCGCAGGTGCCCGTACGCGGTCTCTTGGCGCGCGGCCACCTCGGGGAAGTCGAGCAGGAGCCGCCGGCCCATGCCCACGAACTGGCTGCCCGATCCGGGGAAGACGAACGCCAGATCCCCTTGGGGACCCAGCGGCGCCTCGGTGAACATCACCCGGCCCTCGCCGCGCGGCGTCAGCGGGCCACCGCTTCTCAGCTCGGGGGCGATGGAGCGGGCCAACCGTGCGACCTCGCGGACGTCGCGACAGACCATCGACAGGGCCAGCGCGCCCTCGCGGGTGTCATGTTCGTGGTGCCATCCACGGGCGAGCGCGGCGATCGGCCGGCCCTGCAGGTCCTCGGCGACCGCGGCGAGGCGGTCCAGGCCGCCGGCCAGCGCCTGGCGGTCGTCTCCGGCGACGACGAACAGGGCCTCGTGCACCGGCGGCGTCCAGGGGCGGACGTGTGCGGCGTGCTCGCGGAGGATCGCGTGCGCCACGTGCCCCATCGACGAGAGCGCCGCGACGGCGATCGTGCGCGGGCCCTCGGCGCGGTCGTGCACCCAGCGCTGCGCCCCGCCGCCCACGGCATGCATGGCGCGGGGTGAGGGGGAGTCGAGCACGTGGTGGTGCAGGCGGAGGGCCGAGGCGACGACGCTGGCCAGGGCTGCCGCGGCGCCGACATGCCCCCATCGGCGCGCCGTGGACAGATGCAGCGCCGCAGGCTGCTCGACTTCGGCACCGCGCCAGCGCGCCGACCCGCTGTGATCGAGCACGCCCACCGCGTCCAGGCAAGCGTCCACTCGGGCGCGCTCCAGGCTGCGGTGCACGGCGGCGCGCGTGGGCTCGGGTCGAAGCGCGCCACTGCTGCTCGCGGATCCAAAGCCCTCGAGCGTGGCGTAGATCCGCTCGCCGCGGTCCAGGGCGTCGGAGCGCCGCATCAGCACCAGGGCGGTCGCGCCCTCGGCCGGCGTCCCCGCGGAGGTGGCCGCCTCCGAGCCCACGCACCCGCGCACGTCGCCCTCGAGGCCGACGGCGCCCACGAGCGCGAGGTCGATCTCGCCGTCCTGCAGGGCCCGTCCGGCGACCTGCAGCGCCGTCAGGCCCGAGCTCTCCTCGCTGCTGAGCGTGTAGCTCGGCCCGCCGAAGCGCAGCTCCCTGGCGACCCGGCTGGCGCCCACGCTGGCCAGCCCGCCCATGGTGCGGTCGGCCGACAGCGCGGGCCCGAGCGCGTCGCACAGCCCCTCGACCCACGCCTCGAACGCGGGCCCCTCACCCGGCCTGCCCAGCGCGCGGGCCCATTGCGGCGCCCGGGCGCGGACGACCCAGCGCAGGTGGTAGTCGGTCGTGCCGAAGTCGAGTTCGACGCCCGCGAACACCCCACAGCGAGCGCCCTCGGGCCGCGGCTGTTCGCTTTGTAGGTCTGCCATCGCCTCGTCGGCCACGCCGAGCAGGAGGACCTGCTGGGGCAGCAGCTGTGCGAGCTCGCTGGGGGGGATGCGAAAGCGTCCCAGCGGGACATCGAGCGCCTCGATGAACCACCCCGGCACAGACTCCAGGTCGCCGAAGCGGGCCTTGGGCGCGGGCGCGTCGTCGTTGGCATCGTCGAAGAGGCGCTCGCGCAGCGCGTCCAGCGTCCGCCATTTGCCGATGTGCCCTCCGAGACCGACGATGGCCAGGGGCTCGCGCCTCGGGGCTGGCACGGCGACGCTGACCCGCTGCGGCGCGGCATCGCCGGGGGACTCGAGCAGCACGTGAGCGTTGGTGCCACCGAAACCGAACCCCGAGACGGCCGCTCTGCGCGGACGGCCGGTCTGCGGCCACGCCGTCGCCTCGCGCGGCAGCACGAGCCCGGAGCCCTCCGTCTGCAGGCGCTCGTCGGGGGCGCGCAGGTTGGCGATCGGCGGGATGACCCTGCCCTTCATCGCGTGCAGCGCTCGCAGGACCGCGACCGCGCCCGCCCCGGTGAGCAAGTGGCCGACGTTGGCCTTCGAGGCGCCCAGGTGGGCAGGCGCGGCGTGGCCCGTGCCCTCGGCCCGAAGCTGGCGCAGGCTCTCGAACTCGATCGCGTCACCGACGGGTGTGCCGGTGGCGTGGCACTCGACCAGCTCGACGTCGCCGGGGACCCAGCCCGCCTGGGCATACGCGGCGCGCATCGCCCGGAGCTGCCCCTCGGAGCTCGGCGCCAGCAGCCGCCCGTCCACGTCGTTCGACAGGCCGGTGCCCCGCACGAGCGCATGCACGGTGTGCCCGTGGGCCAGCGCGTCGTCGAGTCGCTCCAAGGCGATCACCGCCGCGCCCTCCCCCACCACGAGTCCATCTCCGGCCGCATCGAACGGGGCGCATCGGCCCGTGGGGCTCAGGGCGCCCAGCTGGGAGAATCCCATCTGGGTGTACAGGGCGCTCGGTCGCGAGAGGCCGCCCGTGAGGACCAGGTCGGCCTCCCCTCGGCGCAGCTTGCCGGCCGCGAGGTGGATCGCGAACAGGGACGAGGCACACGCCGCGTCGAGCGTGAAGGCGTCACCGCCCAAGCCGAGCGTCCGGGCCAGGACGCCCGCGGGCAGCCCCGCGACCCAGCGATTCCACATGGACGGCGGCGGCTCGGGCGTCAGCGGCAAGCCCAGCCGCGCCTCGATCTGGCGCCCCACGACCCACTGCGACAGCGCGTTGGCGCCGTCGGTGGGCAGCACGATGTTGCCGAGCACCACCGCGGTTCGCTCGCGTTTTGTGTGCGTCAGGCCCGAGAACGCCTGTGACGCCGCGGCGAGCAGCACCTGCACGGAGGGGTCCAGGGCCGCGCGCTCGTGCTGCAGCAGGTCGAAGCCCGGCAGCGGGACCTGCCACGCGCCGTCGTCGAGCAGGCCCGCGCGCAGGCTCCGGACGCGATCGGGCGCCGGCCCTACGGAGGACACTGCGTCCTGCGGGGACAGGGTCCATCGTCCCGGCGGTACCTCGGTGGCGGCGTCGATGCCACGGGCGACCAACGCCCCGAAGGCCTCCACGGTGGAGGCTCCGGGGAGCACGGCTCCCAGCGAGACGATGGCGATGGGCGACATGCGCTACTCGACGCGGTTTCGGGTGAATGCCTGTGCGAGGCCGGGATCGAGGGTGAACTCGGCGCCGGTCAGCTGCGCCAGCGGGGTGCCGCTGCGGTCGAACCAATCGAGGTCGGCGACCACGCGGGCGCCGGAGCGCTCCGCGATGCGAACCCCGAGCTTGGTGCCCTCGGCCGGGAACGGTCGGAACTGCCGGTACGCGCCCAGCTTGCTCGGCAGCGACGGGCTGCCGGCCTGTGTCGCGCTCCAGACGATGACCGCCTGCAGGCCGCAGTCGATGGCGAGCGGCTCGGTGATCCAGCGGCCCCGCACTGGCGCCTGCATCCACTCCTTGGGGCGCGGGGCGCCGCGGACGGTCGCGTTGATGCCCGGCGCGGCCAGGCCGTCGATGCTCGTGATCCCCTGGAACGCGCTGCCGTGAAACAGCCGCGTGGCGTAGACACGATCGACGGGCTCGCCATAGGCCGGCAGCTCCCCGCGCGTCGCGTTGTCCCGGCTCGCGGGCGTCTCGGAGGCGAGCACGACGGTCGTGCGGGCGTGTACCACCGCGTGGCCGTTGTCGCCGCCGGAGCACAGGCTCATGGGGACACGGAACTGGCTTCCGCTGCGCTCGGCCGGAGACGCCTCGATGCGCAGCGCGACCGTGTCGGCCCGCCCCAGCTTCACGCCGCGGTAGACCTCGAGCCCTTCGAGCCCGACGAAGCGCAGGCCCGGGTGCGCGGCGGTGGCCGCGTGCGCGAACCACTCCAGCATCATCGCGGCGGGCAGGACTGCCTTGCCCCCGATGGCGTGGCTGGCGAGAAACGGGTGGTCCTCGACGCCCACGGTGCGGGCGAACACCGTCTCTCCGCGGCCGCTGCCGGCGGCAGGGGGCTCGGAGTACAGCACCGCGCCGGGCAGCGCCGAGCCCTCTCCAAGCACGACGACCTCGACCCCGGTGTCGCGGCCGAGCAGGTCGAGCAAGGTCTGCGCGCCTGCCGACAGGCCGATCGTGCGGACCCCCTCGGCGGCGAACATCTTCGCCAGCGCGGGCGTGACCATGCCGCCGTCCCAGGGACCCCAGCATGCCGAGCGCACGCGAACGTGCGGGTGCGCGGCGGCGAAGCGCTGCGCGAGCTTGTTGAGCACCTCGTTGGCCATGGCGTAGTCGGCCTGCCCCACCCGCCCGAATCGGGCGGTCGAGCTGCTGAACATCACCAGCATCCGCAGCTGCGCGGGGTCGATGGCCGCGAGCAGGTGCTCGGCTGCGCGCACCTTGGTGTCGTAGACCCGCGCCAGGTCGGCGTCGGTCTTGTCGGTGATCACCTTGTCGGCGAGCACGCCCGCGCCGTGGACGAGGCCGCGGACGGGCCCGTGCGCGGCGGTCACCTCCGCGACCACCCCCCGCACGGCGTCGGCGTCTCGGACGTCGCAGCTGCGGTAGAGGGCACGCGCGCCGGTGGCCTCGATCGCAGCGAGCGTCTCGCGGATCTCCGCCGCGCTCTTGGCCGCCCAGACGGCGTCACGCAGGGCCGCGGGCGTCGCGGGCGGGTTGGGCCCGCCGAGAATGGCCGCGCGGATCTCGGCCTCGGTGTGGGCCCCCTCGAGGGCTCCTGCGGGCCCCGGCATGGGTGAGCGGCCCAGCAGGACCAGCGTGCAGGGGCTCTGGGCCGCGAGGGCTCTTGCGATCTGGGCGGTCACCCCTCGGGCGCCTCCGGTGACGAGCACGACGTCGCCGGCCTCGAGCACGGGCTGCGCGGGCGCGGCGGCCCCGAGGGCGTCGAGGGCGGGCGTACACAAGGCACCGCCGTGCACCCCGAGTTCGACCGCGTCGGCGCCGAGCGCCTTGGCGGCCTCCCCGAGATCCCCCAGGGCCTCGACGTCGATGGAGTGCACGATGCAGTCGTCCCACTCGCGCGCCGCGGTCTTGGCCAGCCCCGCGAAGGCGCCGTGCAGCGGATGCTTCGTGCCCGAGAGCCCGAACGCGCCCCCCATGCGGGTGACGAAGGCGAGCAGCGCCCCGGAACGGAGAGAGCCGCGGGCGTCCCGGGTCCACGCAAACGCCTGCTTGACGAAGGCGTGGTCGGCTTGCAGCGGCGGGACGATGACCAGGCCCGCGGCGTCGGCGGGCAGCGGGTCGGCGTCCCCGAGCGCGCGCGCGTCGAGCCCCGCCTCGCGCAAGACCGAGGCCGCCTCCTGTGCGTCGCCCTTGACCCACACGACGCCCTGCGCGAGCGGCCGGGTCTGCGCGGGAACGAAGGCCGCAGGCCGCACGACGTAGCGGTCGAGCGTGGTCGCGGCGTCCGTTGTTGCAGCTTCGGCGGCGGGGGCCTTCGCGGCGACGTCGTGCGCCTCGGTGGGGGCGCCGCCCAGGGCCTGCACCACATCCGCGAGCGTCTGCAGCGTGCCGAGCTGATCGGGGCTGACCGCCGGGAGTTCGGGCCGCTGCTCTTGCAACGCCGAGAGGATCTCGACGCGCTTGATCGAGTCGATGCCCAGGTCGGCGTCGAGCCCCATGCTCGGCTCGAGCATCTCGACGGGGTAGCCCGTCTTCTCCGAGACCACGGCGAGCAGGGCCTGCAGCACGCCCGAGCGCTGCGGGGCGGCCGGGGCCTGCGGAGGGGTCGCGGCCGTCGACGACGAACCGCCGAGGTGCTCGATGACGTCGGCGAGGGTCTGCAGGCTGCCCAGCTGCTCGGGGCCGATGACCGGCAGGTCGGGTCGACGCTCTTGCAGCGCGGAGAGGATCTCGACGCGCTTGATCGAGTCGATGCCGAGGTCGGCGTCCAGGCCCATGCTCGGCTCGAGCATTTCGACGGGGTAGCCCGTCTTCTCCGAGACCACCGCCAAGACGGCGCCGGACACATTCGACGCGGAGGGCGCGGGCTTCGGCGCCGGCCCGCGGGGCGAGGCCTCGGCTGCGCCGCCGCCGAGGTGCTCGATGACGTCGGCGAGCGTTTGCAGGCTGCCGAGCTGCGCGGGCCCGATGACCGGGAGGTCGGGTCGGCGCTCCTGCAGGGCCGAGAGGATCTCGACGCGCTTGATCGAGTCGATGCCCAGGTCGGCGTCGAGCCCCATGCTCGGCTCGAGCATGCCCACGGGGTAGCCGGTCTTCTCGGAGACGACCGCCAAGACGTCCGCCTCGATCGGGCTCGCGGCGGGGGCCGGGGCGGGCGGAGGCTGGGGTGCGGGCGCGCGCGCCGGCTCCGGCTCGGGGGGCGCCGCGGCGATGGCGGGTTGCGAGGGCGCATGCGCGGCTGCCATGCGGGGCGCCGTCACGGCTGCGCCCGACCCGGCGACGAGACCGCCGAGGGCTTCGAGTGCTCGCGTCTGCCCCTCGAGGAACTGCTGGTGCAGCTGCGCGGTCTGGGCCTGTAGCGCGAGCAGGGCCGCGAGCGGGTCGGCGGGGTCGAGGGCGGGCAGCGAGGGGGCGACGGTGGGAGCGCGTGGCGTGGTGGGGGACATGGTCACGGGCGGGGCCGAAGGCCGAGGCGTGGTCGGGGGCGCTGCAGCCGGACGCGCGGGCGCGACCGGAGGCCTCTTCGTCGGCGCGGGCTTGAGGTTGGCGCCGCAGATCGGAGTGCGCAGCGTGGGCTTGGTGTCGTCGGCCGCGGCGGGCACGGTGGGGTCCCAGGCGTGCAGGTCGAGGGGGTGGCCCCACGCGGCCAAGGCTCCGAGGGCGCAGGCGAGGTCGAACAGCCCCGAGCGCTTTCCCGAGGACGCATCCACGGCGCACGTGCGCACGCGGTCGCCGGCGATCGCCTCGACGAGCGCGCTGAGGCGACGGCCGGGGCCGATCTCGACGAAGGTGTCGACGCCCTCGTCGAGCATGGCTTCGATGCAGGCGACGAACTCGACCGGGGCCGCAATCTGCTCCGCGAGCGTGGACCGCATCTGCGCGTCGGACCCCGCATAGGCCTGGGCCGAGACGTTGGCGTAGACCGGAAACTGCGGCTGCGCGAACTTGACGAAGCTCAGCGACTCGGCGAACGGTGCCTGCGCGGCGGCGACGAGCGGGCTGTGAAACGCGGCCGCGACGTCGAGACGGCGCACGCGGACGCCGGCGGCCTCCAGGTGCGACGCGGCGGCGTCGATGTCCGCCGAGGTCCCCGAGCACACCATCTGGGCGGGGCTGTTGCGGTTGGCGATGACGACCTGCGTCAAGCCGGCCTCGCGCAGGTGGCCTTGCACGTCCTGCAGTGAGGCCGCGACGGCGAGCATGCTGCCGCGATCGCCCTCCCCTTCGGCCATGAGCTCCCCCCGGCTGCGAGAGACCCTGCCCAAGTCGTCGAGTGGCAGCACGCCGGCGGCACACAGCGCGGACAGTTCCCCGTAGGAGTGCCCCACGGCGGCGTCGAAGACGACGTCGAACCCGCGCAGGATCTCGAGCGCGCCCATGCTGACGGCCCCGAGGGCGGGCTGAGCGTTCTGCGTGGCCGTGATCGCCTGGGCCTGCGCCGCGCGTGCCTCCTCTGTCCACGCCGAGGGCGGGTACAGGGCGCTGCGCACCTCAGGAAGATCCGTCAGCACGCGCTCGATCGTGCTGCGCATCTCGGGAAAGAAACACGCGAGGTCGCCGAGCATGTTCACCGACTGCGCGCCCTGTCCGGGGAAGAGCGCGGCGAGCAGGCCCCGCGCCTCGCCCTCGCCGAATGCGGCGCCACCGGGTGTGGTGAAGCGGCCGCGGCTGTCTTGCGAGACGGCCTGCGCCACCTGGGCCAAGGTGGCGCCCCAATCGTCGCCGCGGCGCAGCGGCACGACGACGCGACACTGCGCGGTGGGCTCGAACGCCGCACGGCTGGCGTGCGCCTGGGCCCGCAGATCGTCCCAGTCGCTCGCGGAGAAGGCCTTGATGGCGGTGGTCAGGCCGTCGCGGCTCGCCGCGCCAAAGGCCAGCAGCTGCACGTCGCCGTCCCACGCGGGCGTGTGCGCGCCCTCGGACTCCTCGAGCACGCAGTGAAAGTTGCTGCCGCCGAAGCCGAACGCGCTGACGGCCGCGCGACGTGGGTGATCGGGCGAGGACAGCCACGGGCGCTTGCGATCGCTGACGTAGAATGCCGGTGCGCCGTCGAGGGCCTCGTTGGGACGCGAGACCTTGAGCGTCGGCGGGAGCACGCGATGGTGCAGCGCGAGCGAAGCCTTGATCAGCCCCGCGACGCCGGCGGCGGCCTTGGTGTGGCCGATCATCGACTTGACCGAGCCCAGGGCGCACCACGGCTGGGCGTCGTCCTTGGCGCCGTAGACGGACGCAAGGCCGCGCAGCTCGGTGGCGTCGCCGACTTTGGTGCCGGTACCGTGCGCTTCGACCAGGCCGATCGAGCGCGGCTGCACGCCGGCCTGCGCATACGCCTGACGGAGCGCGCGCGCCTGCCCGTCGGAGGCGGGCGCGTAGATCGCCTGGCCTTTGCCGTCGCTCGAGGTGCCCATGCCGCGCAGCACCGCGTAGATCCGATCGCCGTCGCGCTGGGCGTCGGCGAGGCGCTTGAGCACCACGACGCCAACCCCCTCGCCGAGCATGGTGCCGTCGGCGTCATTGTCGAACGGCCTCGCGTCGCCGCTGGGCGAGAGCGCCGGCGTCTTCGAGAAGCACGTGTACATGAACACGTCGTTGAACGCGTCCACGCCGCCCGAGAGCATCACGTCGGCGCGCCCGGTCTGCAGCTCGAGCATGGCCAGGTGCAGCGCCGAGAGCGAGCTGGCGCAGGCGGCATCGACCACGCAGTTGGTGCCGTGCAGATCGAGCCGGTTGGCGATGCGCCCTGCGGTGACGTTGCCGAGCAGCCCGGGGAACGAGTTCTCCTGCCAGGGCACGTAGCCCTCGGAGATCCGCTCGATGACGTCTTGGGCGACCGCGTCGTCCACCCCAGCCTCGGCCAGGGCCCTGCGCCAAAGCGGATGGCTCAGCCGGGCGCCCAGAGGAATGACGAGCTCGAGCGCCCCGGTGACGCCGAGGATGACGCCGGTGCGCTCGCGGTCGAAGTCGCCCAGTCGCGCGTCCTCGAGGGCCCGCGCGGCCACGTGCAGGGCGAGCAGCTGGGTGGTGTCGGTGGCCTCGAGGTCGCGCGGGGCGATGCCGAAGCGCAGCGGCTCGAAGTCGACGGGCGTCAGGAAGCCGCCGCGGCGCGCGTAGACCATGTCGGGCGCCTTCGGATCGGCGTCGTAGTGGTCCTCGGGGCGCCAGTGGGTGGCCGGGACATCGGTGATCGCGTCGACGCCCTCGCGCAGGTTGGCCCAGTAGCGCGTGGGCGAGTCCGCGGCGGGAAAGAGGCAGTCGAGGCCGACGATGGCGATGGGCGTGGTGGATGAGTCGGTCACAGGCAGAGCTCCTCGAGAGCGGCGACTGGGCGAGGACGAAGATCGACGGCGCCGGAGTGCACGTGCACGCCCTGTGCTCGGAGGGCTCCGAGTCGGGCGAGCACGGCGGCGCCATGCAAGAGGCTCAGGGACAGCGGCACGACGCGGCGCCGGCTGGGCTCTGCGAACTCGGTACCGGCAGTCCAGGCGTTGAAGCCCCCGATCGCGGGGCCGCACCAGACCTGGTAGTCGGACTCACGGTCGGGCAAGCCGCGGTTGGCCCAGCGAGATGCCTGGCCCAGGTAGGCGCGAAAGCACAGCGCCATCTTGTGCTTGGGGTCGGCGTCCGCCTTGGCCACCTGCTCGGGATCGCGGTCGCGCCAGAACGCGGCGGTGTCGGCCCAGACCTGCGCCAGAGGCTTGCGAAAGGTCGTGCGTTCGAGGGCCTCGCGCTCCTTGGTACCGATCGCCTCGAGGCTGTCGTGGCTGCGGTACAGCTCCCACAGCTTGCGGGCCCGCATGGGGAACATGGTGCCGCGTCGCAGGACCTGAAGCTCGACACCCATCTCGAACATGTCGGCGGCGGGCGCCATGGTGACGTCGGCCTCGGAGGCCTCGGCCAAGCGGGCCCGGACGGCGTCGCTGGTGCCCGACTCGACGCACGCCTGGTTGATCGTGCCCGTGACGACGTAGGCGGCACCCATCGCGAACGCGGCCGCGGCCGCATGCGGCGTGCCGATGCCTCCGGCCGCGCCGACGCGAATGCGTGCCGCGGCGGGGTGCTCCTTCGCCACTGCGTCGCGCAGGGCGATCATCGAGGGCACGAGCGTGAGCGCGGGCCGATTGTCGGTGTGCCCGCCCGAGTCGGCCTCGGCGGTGAGGTCGGTGGCCACGGGCAGCGCCGCGGCGAGCTCGGCCTGCTCGTGGGTCAGCGTGCCCGTCTCCACCAGGCGTCGCAGCCACTTGTCGGCCGGCGGCGCCATGAACTTCTGGGCGACCTCGGCCCGCGACACCTTCGCGACGACGCGGTTGGGGGCCACGATCTGCCCGCCCTCGCCGCGGCCGATGCCGGCGTAGCGATACTTCAGCAGGGGCAGCGTCAGGCCGAGGTAGGCCGAAGCGGACACGGTGCGCACGCCGTGACGCAGGTAGAGGTCGGCGACCGCGTCCTCGAGCTTGGGCTCGTAGGGGCTGTGAATGAGGTTGCTGCCCCAGGGTCTGTCGAGCAGCCGCGTCGACAGCCCGTTGATCGCAGCCTCGACGGTGTCCAGGCCCAGCCCGGCGGCGCCGTAGAAGGCGAGCATGCCGGCCTTGGCGAACGCCTCGACCATCTGCACCGAGGCGATGCCGCCCGCCATCGCGCCGCCGACGAGGTTGAACCGCGCGCCGTGATCCCGCGCGAAGCTGGGGTCACCCAGGTGCTCGAGCGCCGTCGCGGGGACGATGCCGCGAAGCCCGATCCCTTCACCGCCGCCGAGGGTGGCTTCGCCTTCGGCCGTGACGGCGGGCCCCTGCGGTCCGTCGACGACGAAGAGCGGGACGTGCACGCGCTGCAGCATCGGCGCGAGCACGGACGGCTCGCGCGACAGCGCGCTGGCATCGCCGCGCCAGGTTCCGAGAGGACCGCGGGAATGGGCTGTCACCGGCATCGGGGGCCCTCGGTCGTACGGCATCGGCCACGCCGAAACAACGGAATACGGCCGGCTACGAGTGCCTGGGGTCACGAAAGCGCCGACCGTGTCACCGCGGCGTGCAAGGGTTGCCGACCCTGACACGAGGGGGTGTCAGCGTGGGCGTTCTCGGGTCGTCGATGACAGATCGCGCGCGCGCTCGGCGAACGATCGACACCCTGTCGCGGGCGCGCCGAGAGCTCGCGCGTAGGTCCCCGAGATCCCCGCTGGCACGACTGTTGCTCATCGTTCCACTCGATGATGTTGCTCCTCTTCTTGCTCCTCAGCCGTTCCTCGATGATCGACGCGTCCACGGACGTGGCGAAGAAGGACCTGGTCCTGATCGATCAAGCCACGCAGCTGTACCGGGTGCAGTACCGCGGCGCCTGCCCGGCGGACGTCGCCGCGCTGGCCCATGCGACGAAGGCCAAGGTCGCGACGCGGGATCCTTGGGGCACGGACTACGCGCTGTCGTGCCCGACCGAGACGACCGTGCTGGTGCGCAGCGCCGGGCCCGATACGAAGTTCGGGACCGATGACGACCTGGACAACACTCAGGACTGAGGCGGGGGCGCGACGACGCCGGTGACGATGTGCGCGTCGAGATCCGCGAAGCGCCCCCGCAGCACGTCGCCGGTCCGCCACGGTGACGCGTCGACGCGGAAGTGCGCGATGAAGCTCTGCATGTCCGTGCCGACCTCGATCCACATCGCGGAGAACGGCAGGAACTGCTGGGAGGCGGGATACTGCGCCTTGTAGGCGGCCTCCTTGGCCGCGAAGACTCGCTTGGCGACGCGCGTGCGCTCGGACTCCGGCCACGACAGCAGGTGACGCATGTCGTCGTCGGTGAGGATGACGTGCCAGTAGGTCTCCTCGAGCGGCTTGGCCTCCTCGATGTCGAGCCCGACGCCGCCGATGCCCGACTCGGTGGTCATCGCGACGCCGACCCACGGCCCGCAGTGGCTGATGCTCGCCTGCACGCCGCTCGGCCACGGCACCGCGCCGTGCTCGGTCCGCAGCAGCGGCTGCGCGGCGATGCCGGCCTCCCCGAGCATGCGCCGCGCGAGCGTTCGGCCCGCGACGAACTCGCGGATCCGCTTGGGCACCGCCTTGGCCACGAGCGCCTGCTCCTGCACCGGGAGCGAGGACAGGTCGGGCTCTCCGATCGGCTCGATGCACAGCCGCACCCGCGCGTCGAAGAGGCCCTTCATGCCGCTGCATCATAGGGGGCGTGACTCCGACCGTTCAACGAGTCCAAACTCGTCGAGTCGCTGGCCGCTGCTCGAGCACTGCCGCCCAGCTGCGCTCCTGCTACGCCAGGGCCTGCGCCCTCTGCCGCGAGCACCAACTCACCAGCCTCGCGTTCCCCGCGCTCTCCACCGGCGCCTACCGATTCCCCCTTCAGGCCGCCACCGAGATCGCCATGCCACCGTCCACGACGCCCTCCAGGCCCACACCCTGCCCGCCCGCGTCGTGTTCTGTTGCTTCGCCGAGTCCGACGCCGCGCTGTACCGGGGCTCTGCTCGACCGGTGAGCGTAGACAGCCGCCTCGGACCAGGCTAGGTTGCGGGCCGCTCTCGCCTCGGCGAGTGTCGCTCGCATAGCTCAGCCGGATAGAGCAACGGTTTCCTAAACCGTAGGCCGCAGGTTCGAATCCTGCTGTGAGCACTCGAATCGGGAGTACGCCCGGTTTGCCGCCCCTCACCAGGTCAGCCTAGCTCCGCGATTCTTCGCAGTCGCGGCTCGGCGATCGCATCACGTCCTGGCTCGAGTGCACCTTCGAGGGCGTTGGGGAAATCCGCAGCAGCGATCCACTTGCCGAGTTCTTCTGCGATGAAGCTGCGTGCTTCAGGCGACGCCGCGGCGACGTCTGAGACGATGCTGGGCCTCCCATCGACCACCACGAAGACGTCCTCTGCATCGTGGCTCGCTTGAAGGTCTCCGTCTCCGCGATCGTTGAACGCTTCGATCTTCGTCGCGAGAAACATCGCGGAGGAGACGACCCTGATTTATAGGTCGCCAACGGAGACGTCCTGCGCCGTGTCGATCGCTTCGGGGTACCAACGATTGGAGAATCCGAGGACCGCACCGCGGGCAGGCATGATGTCCACGAGCACGTCTCCCACCCGCCATCGGCAGATCACGCTGCCCGTCTCTCGGAAACCCAGTTCTCGCAAGCGCGGGTTCAGCTTCGTTTGCCACGAAGACAGGGGGTGAACGTCGAGCGTGACATCGACGTCGTCGGTCGGCCGAGGGCGCGGTGCTGCGGCGTCCGTGAGCAGTAGCCCGACGACTGAGCCTCCGACGAATACGGCCTTCTCGCGGAGGTCGTCGAGTGCCCGGGCCACCTCGTAGAGGTTCTCGCGGTTCGGATCTGGAGTCGTCATGGGCGCAGCATCGCTCCGAGCTCTTCCGCGGCGAGTTTTCGCTCGCGTGCACGACCGCCGCGGAGCGCGTCGATCAGGGCAAGCCCAGCATGAAGCCTGGCATCTCGGAGCGCAGCCCCGGGAGCCGCGCGGTGCAGGGGCTCGATGGACTGCCCTCGGAGCTCGCCCTGTGGGTCGGCCCAGACGAGAGGCTCGCCGCTGTCGACGAGGAGGTCACGAAGCGGCGCGGCGGAGTGCGCCGTGGGTATCCCTCTGGCGACCGGGCCGAACTCCGCGGGACACATGTACTTGATCCCGTGCAGCAGGAACTCGCGCAGTTCGGCAAACCGAGCCCGCTTGTCGTCACGGTCGACCAACCGCGCGAGCGCGGCTCGACCGACCGACACGTGTACTTGCGAGCTGCTCAGGCCGAGGTCTGCAGCCAGTGCCGCATAGGACGGCTCGTCCTCGGCCTCTCGCAGTGCCAGCTTGAGCGCGACGAGGACATCTCGAGGTTGGAGTGCCACTGTTCAGCATTCTAGAATCTAGAATGCTGAACGCAACCCCCGAGGACGTGTCACACTGCGCTGTTTGCGCACGGCGCAACGAAAACACGGCGAGTGCCACCTCCGGGTCAGCCCCGCCCCTACCCTGCCTTGCCCGAGTCGTCGCACAGGTACGTCTCGCCCTGCGGCACGGGAACGTCGCGCTGCGGCACCCCGACCACCCACGACTCGCCGCCGACGGTGATCGTGCCCTCGCAGTCGAGGGTGAACGGGCCGTTGCATCCCACGGGAAAGTACAGCTCGCTGCGCGCCCCGTCGGCCTCGAAGACGACGGTCGTCGTCCCGCCGTCCCTCTGTCGCCCCACGACCTCGACCGGGTACTCCCGCACCGCGTCGGGAGGTCCGTAGAAGAGCGAGGCTCCGAACGCGTCGTAGCCTCGGCCGTCCATCGTCACCAGCACGCGATACCCACGCTCGTCGAGGGTCAGGTACTCGACGGTGTCTCGCGGGGTCAGCGGCTCGAGCGGATACGAGCTCGCCGCGCACTCGGGCAGGACGCCCGCGGGTGTGCCCTGCTCGAATCTCTCGGCGTCCGTGGTCCCCGCTGGCGGCTCGTCGAACATGACCACCTCGGTCGAGGTCGGATCGATGTGCTCGAGCGGGTCCGTGCCCCATCGCACCATCGCCTGGCGAGCGTCGTCGACCCAAACGGTCGCGTACAGGGGTGCGTCGGCGCTCTCCCTGTGCATTCCACCGAGGGCTCCATCTCGCTGCACCAACGTCTCGTCGTCCAGCACGAAGACCCGCGTCTCCAGATATCGGTCGTCGACGAAGATCCCGCCGAACCGGTCGAGCACCAGCAGCTGCCCATCGTCCGCCTCCGCGACGATCACGGGCGGCTGCAGGTGGATCTGCCGCTGGTCCGGCTCGAGCGGATCGCAGGGCGTGGGCTCGGCGTAGACCACCTGCGGCGCGGGCTCGTCCTCGAACTCGATGTGGCAGGACTGGGCCGCCCCAGGTGCGGTGCGGCAGCCGACGAGCACCATCGCGGGCAGCAGCAGCGCGCGCATGGCCCCACGGTACCACCGCCGCCAAGACGTGTAGAGTCCGCCCATGCGCCGCCTTCTGCTCGCGTCGTCCCTGCTGCTCGCGTGCGACTCGAAGACCGAGTCGCTGCCCGATGCGCCCACCGGCCCCGACCCCGTCGGGTTGCCCACAGCCGCCGATGTCTGCGCGGCTTACAAAGCGGTGGACCTGCCGCAAAACGTCTTCGTGCTCTCGGCCAACCTGGTCGAAGCCGGCATCAAGCACACCGCCGACAAGGGCGCGGCGGTGGTCGAGGTGACCGAGCTGCGCTCCGAGTCCGAGCCGCCCGAAGGCGAGCGACAGATGCATCGCGGGTTCGTGCAGACCCGGCGGCTCACGCTCGAGCCCGCGGACACCGGCTGGGCCGTGCGCAACGAGGAGGAGACCTCCCGCGACAGGATCTTCTACGTGCGGCGGCCGCTCGGCGAAGACCCCCGCACGTTCTTCGGCGAGCAGATCGTGCAGCGCTACGGCCCCAAGGGCGGCATCGACTGCATGGCCTCAGCACCGGGCGATCGCTAGAAGTAGTAGCGAATCTTGAACGAGAAGTCGCCGTGGGCGAGGTCGGGGTAGATGATGTACGGCGACCACGACCCCTCGAACATCGTGTCGATCGGCGCCTTCTTCCAGTGCACGCCCAGGCCCAGCACCGGCGCCCGGATGAACATCGCCACCCCGCCGTCGGAGCACCGACCGTTGTAGTGCCGGCTTCCGCGATAGCGACGATCGCCGTCGTCATCGTAGTAGTAGCGGTAGTAGCAGCGGTCGCTCCAGAACATCATGCCGATGCCCAGCCCCAGGTACGGCATGAACTCCGCGACGGGACCGCTGGCGAACACGCCTGGGTGCCACAGGTAGTCGAAGCCGAGCCGTCCGTCACCGTGGTGCAGGGGAGCCCAGCCCAAGTCGCCCTGCAGCGCATGGTTGGGCGCCAAGAACCCTTTGATCGACAGGCCCATCGGGTCGCCGAGGCTCAGACCGATGCCGAAGTTGCCGCCCTTGCCGCTGCTGATCTTGCGGCCGGGGCTCGGTGCCGCCTCCGCTGCGGTGGAGACGAGCCAGACGCCGAAGAACGCCGCGAGGACCATCGTGATTCGTTTCATGCGCACACCTTCCGGTTGTTGGGGCCGCCGCCGGTCGAGCGGCACGAGAACGACGTGCTCGCGTTGTCGCGACAGTAGTCGTCTCCCTCATCATCGCCGAGGTCTTCGTCCTCGCAGCTCAGAAAACACATCATCATGCCCGTCGATTCGAACGGCGCGCACACTTGTCGTCGTCCGTCGCACTCCCCCTGCGCCGTGCAGCAGTCTTCATCGGTGACGCAGGTGTGCGTGCAATACCCCCCAGGTACGCGATCGAGGCACAGCACGTCGCCTTGGATCTCCTCGGGGTCGGCGTCGGGATAACACTGCTCGGGCGTATCGCAGGCCGCTCCTGCCGAGGACGCACCATCGTCCGCGTCTGCGCAGGCCGCAGCCCCCCAGTAGCCGACCAGCAGTGCAATGCCCACGGTCCCCACACGAGCCTTTCGCATCACCACGATTGGACCACCCCCGCCCCGCCGATTCCAAACGTTTCAGCGGTTTTTTCCGCGAGGCAGATGACATCAACGAGCCCGCGTCCTTGCCGTACAGTCGTGCTCGTGCGTCGCATCTTCGCAACCGCAACCCTGTGCGCATCGCTTCTCGGCTGCAGCAACGGCCTCTCGGTGACTCGAATCAACTCGGCCGAGGCCAAGCCGAACAACGTGTGGGTGTTCTTCACCGTCGAGCGCGGTGAGGAGCCCGTAGCCGGCCTCACTGCGGACGACTTCGCCATCTACGAGGACGACACCCTCGTCTCGCCCTTCGAAAGCCAGCAGGTCATTCAAAACCCCGAGGTCGCAGCCGTCATGTACACGCACCTGCTGCTCGACATGAGCGGCAGCATCACCGAGTCGGGCGAGTCCGACGCGGTCGTCGACGCCGCCCACAAGTTCTCCGAGCGCGTCGGCGCCACCCAGAAGGTCGGCGTGTCCGCCTTCGACGGCAGCGAGGACATCACCCCCGTCGTGCGCTTCACCGAGGCCAAGGGCAGCGTCGACGGGGGCCTCGACGGCCTGCGCACCTTCGAACCCAAGGATCCCTCGACCAACCTGCACGGCGCGGTCATCCAGGGCCTCGAGACGCTCCGCAAGGCGCTCGACAAGGACAAGCGTCCGCTCAAGTTCGGTACGCTGGTCGTCTTCACCGACGGCACCGATCGCGCGCACCGCATCACCGCCGAGGAGATGCAGGAGGCGCTGGCCTCCGAGGACTACGCCGACTTCGAGATCTACGTCATCGGCGTCGGCGCCGAGATCGAGGAGGGCGCGCTCTCGGACATCGGCCGCGACGGCACCGAGCTGGCCACCGACGAGGCCAAGGTCGAGGAGGCCTTCACCCGCGTCGCCGACCGCATCGACGCCCACGCCAAGCGCTTCTACCTGCTGTCGTACTGCACGCCCAGCCGCAGCGGCACGCACACCGTGCGCATCGAGGCGCGGGCGTCGGACGAGAACGGCAAGCACACGCGCAAGGGCTCGCTCGAGTACCCGTTCGAGGCCGACGCCTTTGGGCCCCCGCCCAAGTGCGACCCCAACCGCAAGCCCGACTTCCCGCTCGACAAGGACCTCGACCCCGCGCCTGAGTCCGACGGTGGCGGCGGCAAGGCCAAAGCCAGCGGGTCGTTCCGCCGCTCGCCGTCGAAACCCGGCAGCTGATCTGCGCAGCTCAGGCCCGCTCGAGGTCCAGCACCCAGCGACCGTCGGCGTCGCGGTGCACCACCCGGACACCGACGGCGTCGCCGAGCCGCGCGAGCGGGCGCTGTCCTCGTGAGACCACGGCCCCGTGTGCGTCGGCCTGCAGCGGCTGCGCGAGCCTGTCGCAGTAGATCTTCACGTCGAGCGGCGGCGCATCGAGGCGCACGTACACCCTGCCCCTGCGCATGCCCATCACCGTGCCCGGGTGGACGCTGCGCGCCCGCGGGGGCTCGGCCAGATCCCGCTCGAAGAGGTCGTCGATCACCCTCTGATCCGCAGCGCGAGACACCGCGCTCTGCAGCATCTTGGCCCGGTTGGCCGCCTCGATCACCTGCTGACGAAGCGCCTCGTCGGCCTCGCGGGGTCGAGAGTGCCCGTGCAGCGCCTCGAACATCTCTTTGTGCAGGTACACACCGACCACCTCGCGCATCGGGGCGGAGAAGCGCCCGTACACGTCTGCGCCCACGCCGTGGTGCCGGCCCGGCGCGTCCGCAAAGGCGCTGCGCACGTTGACCATGATCGTCTGCCGTCGGATCGCGTCGACCAGCCGCGGGTGCTCCGACGTGTCGGGCAGCCGCCGGACGTAGTCGGCCAGCGACACGCGGTCTCGATGCCAACGCCACGGCGCGTCCTGAACGTCGTGGGCGCGGACGACCGCGTCGATGCGCGCCTGGAGCGACGCGAGCGCGTCCTCGCTCGGGGGCGGGTGCACCTTGTAGATCGGCTGGGCGTGCTGCTTGCCGAGCGCCTGAAGCACCTCCGCACCCTGGGCGTTGCACAGAAGTGAAAGCTGGGCGTTGTCCGCCTCGACCCCGTTGCGCACCACCTCCACCGCGGTCAGGGCCGCGTCTTCGCCTTGGCGCAGCTTCACCCGGACCTCCTTGCGGTGGTAGGGCACCACGCCGCGCGCGTCGGCCAGGCGTGCTCGCACGGCGCCCACGGCCTTCATCGCCCGCAGGCTCGCCGCGATCGCGGGGTCGGTGACAGGGCCGGTCTCCCCCCGCTGCGCACGCTCGACGTCGGCAAATGTCAGCTGGTGGCGGCTGCGCATGCGCGCGCGGACGATCTTCGTATGCGTGCAGACACCCTGCGCGTCGAGGGTCATGTCGAACACCATCGCCCGCCGCGGGACGCCCTCCCCCAGCGAGACCAAGTCTTCGCTCAGCGCGCGGGGCAGCATCGGAACCGCGCGGCCCGGCAGGTAGTAGCTGGCGCCGCGGCGCAACGCCTCGTCGAACAGCGGCGTACCCACGGGCGCAAAGTACGACGCGTCGGCGATCGCGTACTGCACCCCGAAGCCCCCGTCGCGGCGTTCGCAGTACAGCGCCTGGTCGAGATCTCGCGTCCCGGGCCCGTCCACCGTGACGAACGGGACCTCACTGCGGTCCTCGAGGTCCGGCGCGTCGATGCCCGGGTCCTCGAGCCAATCGGCGACCTGCGCGTGCACGGCCTCTGGGTACGCCTCACCGATCCCCTCCTCGGCCAGCAGCGAGAGCAGGCGGTCGGTGGGCGCGGGGCGAGACATCACAGCCGAGCGTGCCGGCCCTGGCCACGGCGATCAAGCGTGCCATCATCGCGCCGATGGCTCGCACCGCCACCACCCGCAAGAAGGACCCCGGAGCCCCGCCCGTTCACGCCGGCCCGATCTCCGAGCCGCTGCGCGAGCGGGTCAAGAAGATCCACGCGCGGCTGCGCAAGGCCCAGCCCGCTCCCAAGGTCGAGCTCGACCACGAAAGCGCCTGGCAGCTGCTCGTCGCCACGATCTTGGCCGCACGATCCAACGACCGCACGATCAACTCGATCACCCCGGCCCTGTTCGAGCGCTGGCCGACCCCGGCCGACCTCGCCGCCGCACCTCAAGAAGAGGTCGAGGTGGTCGTCAAGAAGAGCGGCTTCTTTCGCAACAAGGCCAAGGCCATCCGCAAGACGGCGCAGGCCGTGGTGGACGACTTCGGCGGCAAAGTCCCCGAGACGATGGCCGAGCTGATCACGCTGCCAGGCGTCGCACGCAAGACCTCCAACGTGGTGCTCGCCTCGGTGTTCCGCAAGAGCGTCGGCATCGTGGTCGACCTTCACGTCACGCGGCTGGTCGAGCGCCTCGGCATCACGAGCGAGAAGGACGCCACCAAGATCGAGGCGCTCTTGTGCGCCCTGTTCCCCAAGCGCGCATGGGCGGACGTCGGACATCGCCTCGTCCTGCATGGGCGCCACGTCTGTACGGCCCGCAAGCCCAAGTGCGACCGCTGCCCGATCAACGAGCTGTGCCCCACGGCCCTCGCCGAGCCTGCGGGCACCTGGGGCGAGCGCGCGGCCTGGGAGCAGATCGTGACCGAGTCGCGAGGCGAGGTCGACCCTACGAAGGATTGACCCGGAAGAGCGGCGCCTCGTGTTCCAGCCGAAACGCCCAGCCGAAGCGCGGCGCGGGCACGAACGCGTACACGGGGCGTCCGGCCTGCAGGGCCCCTTGAATCATCTCGACCGAGGCCATGCCCCAAAACTCGACGTCCGCACAGCCCTCGCCGGCCTCGTGCATGTAGAGCACGACGCTATACAGGCGCCACTCATCGGGGCGGCTGGTCATCGCGAGCACCGACCCCGGCGAGAGCGCTGCGCACGCCTGCTCGCCGTACACCCTGGCCGCCCGATCCTCGGAGCGATCGAGCGCGGGGTAGACGTCGGCGGCCGCCGCGACGCGCATCATCCCCAGCACCGCCGCCGCGCCCCAGCCCAGCGCGGGCCGCAGGCGGGCAGCCGCCTCGACGCCCCAGCCGGCGAAGACCGCCAACGACACCACGCACGGCAGCAAGAACACGTCGAGGTCGGGCACGTCGTAGCGAAAGAAGAACGCGACGTTTCCCACGGCACCCGCCGCAAACGCGAGCGCCAACACGCGCGCCCGCTTCAGCGCCCAGGCCATGCCCGCGGCCGCGACGAGCAGGCCGCCCCACCCCAGGTTGCGACGCAGGATGCCGCTGATCCACGTCATCCGGCCGAGCACGGGCATCGGCTTGAAGTAGCGGCGAAACACCCCGCCCTGCACGTCGGCGATGAATCGCGCCCAGATCCGGCCGAACGAGTCCTCGTAGGGGCCCAGCGGCGTGACGGCGTCGAACGGACCGAATGGGACGAGGAGCAGCACCGCCGCGCCGAGCAGCGTCGCGACCGCGCAGCCGACTCCCCAGCGCACCACCGTCGCGCGCGGGGAGCCGCGCAGCGCCGGCCAGGCCCCGGCCGCGACGAGCACCACGAACCCCAGGCCCCAGGTCGCCACCGACATGTGCACACCCAGGCCCGCGCCTGCCAACCCCGCCGCAGCCCAGGCCAGCCGAGCATCGCCGCGCCGCCGCGCTCCCAGGCAGAGCAGGATCGCGCCGAGCAGGATCGCGAGACCCGGGGTGTAGACCTCCGCGACGTTCGCGTTGCCCCACACCGAGGGGGCGACGCCGACGAGCAGCGGCGGCACGGCGGCGGCGGGCGCCGACAGCGAGAGTTCGACGGCGACGCGGTGCACCAGCACGACGGTGACGACGCCGAACGCGGCCGACATCACGTTCATGCCCAAGGCCGCCTCGCCGGGGAGCCAGGTGAAGGCGTGGCCGAGGATCGCGTACAGGGGGTAGCCCGGAGGATGCGGCACGACGCGTAGCGAGGCCGCGCTCGCGGAGAACTCCGCCGAGTCGTACCAGGACACCGTCGGGCACAACGTCATGCCGTACAGCAGCGCGGCCGCGAGCGCGAACAGGCCCGTCAAGGCCCACGTGCGGGCGGTTTCGTCGTCGGCCGAGGGTGCTGACGCGGACATCGAAGCGAGCGGAGGCTACCAGGGCCCAACGCGCGTTGCTGCGATCTCCACGACCGCGCTACGCTGGGGCGGCGTGAGTCCCCTGGCCCACCCGCTCTCCGGCCGTCTGCGCGTGCCGGGGTCCGACGCGCGCTACGAGATCCTGGGCAAGCTCGCGACCGGGGGCATGGCGGAGCTGTTCCTCGCCAGGGCGCCGCAACCCTCGGGCGCACCGGGTCCGGTCGTGGTGCTCAAGCGGATCCTCCCGCACCTGGCCGAGGACGAGGACTTCGTGCGGATGTTTCGCGACGAGGCGCACCTCGCCTTCGCCCTGCAGCACCCCAACATCGTGCGGACGCTCGACATCGGGCCCGCCGATGAGCACTTCTTCACCATGGAGTACGTGCACGGGGACGACCTGCGCGCGATCTTCGACGCGGCCGAGGCCTCCGGGCAGAACGTGCCCCTGCCCCACGTGCTCTCGATCGCGCTGGGCCTGACCGCGGCCCTGCACTACACGCACGAGCACACCGATGACGCGGGCCGTCCGCTGCACATCGTGCACCGCGACGTCTCACCCACCAACGTGCTCGTGGGATTCGACGGCGTGGTCAAGCTCGTCGACTTCGGCGTGGCCAAAGCCGAGGCGGGCACCCACGTCACGCGGGCGGGCACGCTCAAGGGCAAGCTGGCGTACATGTCGCCCGAGCAGTGCCGGGCTGACGTCGTCGACCGACGCAGCGACGTGTTCTCGGTCGGTATCCTGCTGTACGAGATGACGACGTTGCGGCGGCTGTTCGCGGGCGAGACCGACATCGCGGTGCTGCACAACGTGATGAAGGGCGTGCGCACGCCCCCCTCGACGCTGCGCCGAGGCTATCCCCCCGATCTCGAGCGCATCGTGCTGGCCGCGCTGCAGAGTGATCCCAACAGACGCTATCCCACCGCGGGCGCGCTGCACGACGACCTCGAGCGCTTCGCGGCGACGCTGGGGGTGCGTACGGACCCCCAGGCGCTCGCGCGGTACCTGCGTGGCCTCTTCGGCGAGCGCCCATTGCCCTGGGAGGACCCGAGCCGCACCGAGTTCATCCGCACGGGCCCGCCGTCGACGCCGGCGCCCCCGGTGGGATCGGTGGCCCCCGCCGAAGACCCGCAGCCGACGCTGCGCTTCGGGTCGGGGCCGGCTCAGCCCCAAGGGACGCTCGTGGGGCACCCCGGATCCGCATCGAGTCGGGCCGGTGCCGACAAGACCGCCGTCGCGTCATCCTCGGCGACCGTGGCCGGCCCGGTGCCACCGTTCACCGCGCAGAGTCAGACGATCATGGTCTCGCCCGCGCCCCGCCCGGCGCGGCCGCTTTGGCCGTTCATCACCCTGTTCGCGGGTCTGGCGGTCGGCGTCGCCATGTACGTCTACTGGCCTGCGGACCCGCCGAAGTCCGCCCCCACGGTCTGGGCCGGCGCGGCGCAGCAGGACGTGCCGCCGCCTGCAGATCCGATCCCGCCACAGCCCGATGTGCCGGCCGTCGACGCGCCCATCGAGGTCCCCGCCGAGTTCACCAAGCCGCCCGAGTTTGCCCAGCCGGCCCCGCAGGACGCCCCCTTGTTTTCGCTGCGTCGCGTCGAGGGCGAGGGGCGAGACCGAGTGGCGGTCCTGACGCTGCGCGACGGCACGACCGAGCGCGTGAAGCTCGGCGAGACCGTGCAGGGGCACCGCGTCGTGGCGGTCAACGAAGCCAGCGTGCTGCTCGAAGCCTCGGTGCAGGGCCGCACGCAAACCACCCGGCTGGAGCTGTGAGCGAGCGCCGCGCCACCCTGGGAAGACCCCGGCGCGCCCGCGCGTCGATGGGGGCCCGATGATCGTCATCCTCTACACGACGCGTTACCGCGACGGTGGTCCCCGGTTCGCTCGCGCGGCAAGAACCCTCGCGCAGAGCCTCACGCGGGAGCATCGGAGCGCGACGATCTGGTGCCGCGCGGTCGAGAGCAAGGCCGACGTGAGGGCCGTGATCGCCGACGCGCAGGACATCGAGCAGCTGCACTTCGTCGGGCACGGAGGTCTGTACGGCCCGATGTTCGGGACGACGGCCTGGCCCGAGCAGTTCTCGCCCCACGAGTGGCGCGCGCTTTCCATTCCGTTCGCCCCCGGCGCGCAGGCCCATATTCACGCGTGTCGATCGGCGCGCTGGTTCGCGCCGTTCTTCGCCCGCACGTTCGGCGTCCGCACGTTCGGCTTTCACTGGTACACGGCCTTCTCCGCCGACCCGAGCCGCTTCGTCCTCGTGCCTCCATGGGCCGACGACGACGCCCCGCTCTTCGTCGCTGGATGCCCGGGGCGGAAGTCGCACGGCGTTGCGGCGTCGGTGCGCAAGTATCTGGGCGCCATGCCGCTCGAGCGCCCCGTGGCGTTCGACCCGGGCCACGGCGGGGGAAGCTACGACCCCGTCGCCGACGACTACGACGCGGTGTTCGACGACATCGCCGTGCGCCGGGATGAGCTGCGGTGGCTGAGAGCGCGCCTGTCCGCGCATCCTCGCCGCGACGGGCTCGACGTGCTCGACCTGGGCTGCGGCAACGGGGCCCTGCTGCAGGCGCTCGCGGCTGCGGTGACCGGTGGCGTGGGGCTCGACGCGTCGCCGCGCATGGTCGAGCTGGCACGCGCGCGCAATGCCGATGCCCCGCACCTGCGCTTCGACACCGTGGGCGGGCCCGGGCTGCCGCTGGCCGACAACAGCATCGACGTGGCGATCTCGCTGCTGTCGTTCCGCTACCTCGACTGGGATCCGCTGATGCTCGAGCTTCGCCGCGTGCTTCGGCCTGGGGGGCGCCTGCTGGTCGTCGACATGGTCGACAAGCCGGCGGGGCTGCGAGAGCTGCCCCGGCTCGTCGGGGACAAGCTGCGGGTCAAGGCGGTCGAGCTTCGGCATCGCCGCTACGTTCGCGCGCGCGAGCGCATGGTGCGTTCGCCTCAGTGGGCGCAGATGCTCGCGTTCAACCCCATGCGGGCGTTTCACGAGTACGACTGGTACCTGGGCAGCCGTTTCCCCCGTGGGGCGCTCGAGGTCCTCAACGTCGGGCGCCGCGCCCAGGTCATCGCCTTCGACACCGGGCGCTTCGACGAAGCGAACCTCCAGGAGATGGCCTACCCGTGAGCCCGATCGGCGTGATCGACTGGGGCATCGGCGGACTCGACGTCGTTCGCAAGATGCGAGCCGCCGGCGCCGAGCAGCCGGTGCTCTACGTCTCCGACGCCGGGGCGGTGCCCTACGGCTTGCAGCCCGACGAGGCGCTCGCGCGGCGGGTCGGCGCGCTCGTGCGCGCGCTCGCGCGCCGCGGCTGCGCGCACGTGCTCATCGGCTGCAACGCCGCGAGCACGATCCTCGACCACCCGGCCTTCGAGGGAGGGGGTGCCCGGGTCGATGGCGTCATCCGCCCCGGCATCGAGGCCACGCTCGCTGCGGGCGTGCGCGAGGTCGTCGTGCTCGGCGGGCGTCGCACGGTGGAGTCGGGGCGCTACGGCGCCGCCCTGCGCCCCCACGGTCTCACCGTGCGTGAGGTCGTCGCCCAGCCCCTCTCCGCCCTCGTCGAGCGCGGCGTCCTGTCGGGCCCCACGCTCGAGGCCACGCTCGCCGAGATCCTCGCGCCCGTCCGCGAGGCGACCGCAATCGTCAGCGCCTGCACCCACTATCTGGCGGTGTCCGGCGCCTTGCGGGCCGCGCTGCCGCGGCTGGAGACCCTCATCGACCCCGCGCGAGCCCTCGTGCGGCGCCACGTCCCCGTCGCCGGTCCCGGGGCACAGCCCGACCGCTACTTCACCACCGGCGACCCCGAGACGAGCCGACGCGCGGCCGCGGCGGCCTTTGGCGTCGACGCGCCGTTCGAGCGCGCCGTCGGACTCCTCGACCCCTGAGCGCAGCGGCCCCGAGGATCATGACACGCGCTCGCGGACGAGCGCCCGCGCGCGCTCGAGGTCCGCTTCGGCGACCATCGCGTCACGCCACGCGTCGTCGTCGACGAGGCGCGCGATCTCGGCGAGCGTCGCCAGGTGTCCCTCCGGGTCACCCTTGGGGCTGACGATGAGGAAGACCAGGCGTACGGGCTCGCTGGCGCCGTCGACCTCCAGTGGACCGCTGATTCGGGCGAGCACGCAGACGCGCTGAGGGCTGTGCCGGCTGTAGATGTGCAGGATCGCCACGCCGTGGCTGGTGATCGTCGGCACGTGCCCCTTCGCGTCGTCGAGCTCGCGCAGGCTCGCCTCTCGAGAGATCGAGGGCGCGCGCGCGACCGCGGTGTCGACGAGGCGTTCGTACAGCGTGTCGAGGTCGGCCGCGGCGACGTCGATGACCGCGCTGGCCGAGAGCGCTCGCCCCAGGTATCCGCCGCCGCGCATCAGGGACAGCACGCGCCCAGCTCCCTCCCGCTCGGTCGACGAGACTGCCGCGGCCGTGCGCAGCCCCTGCGGCGTGTCGAACACCAGCGCAGTGCCGTCCGATTCCCCGCCGGCGACGTCGTGCTCGGCGATGACGGCGTGGCCGCGCTCGAGCTCGAGCGAGAGCACCGAAGGCCGCGCCGGCACGGCGAACGCGATCCGCCCGGGCCGGTCGTCTGTGGGGTCGTCGGGGCCCCAGCGATACGCGGACTCGTGCAGCTCCAGCGCCCCACTCCAGCGCTGGCACACCAGCTCGTTGAGCTCGGCGTTGTCGGTGAGCGCGAGGACGGACCCGACCTCGAGGAGCTCTTGTCGCTGCTCGATCATCTGGACGCGCGCGGCGTCGTCGCGAAACGCCGTCAGCCCCTCTTGGCGCGCCTGGGCGACGAGCCGCGCGCTGCTGTCGATCACGAAGACCGGCGCGTCGCCACGAGCGGCCAAGAAGTGCGCGACGCGGCGCGCGAACGTGTTGGCCCCGACGACGAGCCAGCCGCGCGCGGGCGGGCGCTTGAGGTCGAGGAGGCGGGCCAGACCGCCGGCGGAGAACCCCTGCACGATGACGGTGACCCCGATGACGAAGTAGGTGATCGTCTCGAGCAGCCGAGGGTCCGCGTCGCCGAGCGCCGGGGCATCGCGAAGCCCGAGCGCGAACAGCGACGCCATCGAGGCGGCGACGATGCCTCGCGGAGCCACCCACGCCAAGAACGTGCGCTGGCGCCAGCTGAGATCCGTTCCCCAGGCGCATAGCAGAACGTTGAGCGGCCGAACGGCCAAGACGATGAGGGCGACGACGGCGATCCCCTTCCAGCCGACCGCGGTGAACTGCTCGAGCGAGAGCCGAGCGGCGAGCAGGATGAACAGCAGCCCGATGAGCAGATCGGTGATCTCGGCCTTGAACGCCCGGATCTGCTCGAGCGGCGCCGGCTTGAGCCACCCGATGACGAAGCCGGCGACCGTGACCGCGAGCAGGCCGGCCTCGTTGACGATGAGCTCGGCCGCGGCGAACACCGCCAGCGCGCTGCCGAGGGCGAACGCGTTGACCATGTCCTCGGGCACGAACTCGCGGCGAAACGCCTGCACGACGGCCCAGCCCCCCGCCGCACCCAGCAGGCCCCCGACCGCGATCCGCAGGCCGAAGTTGAGCGCGACCACGTCGCCGGTCTGTCCGGCCACCCACTCGTAGCAGACGAGCGCGATGAACACCCCGACCGGGTCGATGAGCACGCCCTCCCAGTGGAGGATGCCGTGCACCTGCGGCTCGACCTTGATGCGCTTGAGCAGCGGGCTGATCACCGTGGGCCCGGTGACGATCACGAGGCTGCCGGCGACGAGCGCCATCGACACGGTGGTGCCGAAGACCAGCCACACCGCCGCCGACGCGCCCAGCCACGTGACGACCGCCCCGAGCGTGAGGAGCCGAGCGACGATCCGCGAAGTCCCGCCGGGGCCCTGGACCTCGAGGGTGAGCCCGCCCTCGAACAGGATCAAGCCGACCGCGAGCGAGACGATGACCGGCAGCGTCTCGCCCAGATGCTCCGGCTCGATCCAGCCCAGGCCCTCGGGCCCGAGCGTGACGCCGCCGACGAGCAGCACCACGATCGCAGGCACCCGCAAACGCCCCGCGGCGACGGCCAAGATGATGCCCAGCGCGGCCGCGAGCGCGAGCGTGACCAGGGCCTGATGGGAGCCGGCGGAGGCGGCGATGAGGGTCGCGGAGTGTCCAAGCCCGGTCAGCATCGATGGCTGCAGAGTATGGCCCACGCGGCTCGGGTCCGCCCGGCGCCCAGTGGTGCGGTGCCCTCAGCGAGCGGCCACGAGCGTTTCCTCGACGCCCGGCCTCTCGCGGCTCACTGCATCGCGCGCTGTCGGCAGTGCTCAGCCACGGCGCGGTAGGCCGCGGCGCAGTACTTCTTGTGCGCGCGCTTGAGGTGGCGTCCCTGCACGCCCTCGCGCAGCGCCTCGCACTCGGCGTACCCGAAATGCGTCGACGCGACGGCGTCGCCGGCCTCCTCGCAGAACGCGGCGCGGTCGGACGCCTCCATGCACGCCATGGTCAGCCGCGGCGCCTCGCCCAGGCACCATGCCTCCATGCCGGTGCACTCCATGCCCCAGTTGGTGGTCCACGAGACGCAGGCGTCGACCTCGAGGTGTTCCGTGGTCCAGGGCAGGTCGGCCTCGTCCATGGTCTGACGCTTGTAGGCGTCGTACTCGTTTCGCTGCTGCAGCGTGCGCCAGCCGAAGAGCGCCGAGAGCACGACCAGCGCGGCGCCAATTCCCAGGAGCAGGCCGCGCGTGCGCGGAGGCTGAGGCTCGGTCATCGCGCGGACGCTACCACCCCCGCGCCCCGCGTCCATCGCGTGTACGATTCACGGCGCTCCATGGCCGATGATCGCTGCAGCGGCGGACTCCCGCACGCCCCGTGGGTCTACGGCGCGCTCTCCGGCGTCGTCGCGGCCTACGTGGGCGGCCTGCTCATCGCGGCCGGCCCCGAGTCGGCGCTCGTCGGGGACGCCTACGAGCTCGCCTATCCCGCGCTCGAGCTGGCGAACATCAACAACGACTGGGGCTTCTTCTCCCCCGACCCCGGCCCAGGCGACCTGCCCCGCTACGAGGTCGTCGACGGCGAGGGCAAGACCCACCGCTTCGCCTGGATGGAGGCGCTGGACCGCTGGGACCCGGCGTTCTTTCGCTACACCACCCTCTTCGTCAACGTCATCGACAACGGCGACGTCTACGGCGAGCCTGCCGCGGCGTTCTTGTGTCGCAAGCACGCCGACCTGCGGCCCCGCAAGATCGTCTTCACCGTCGCCCACCAGGTGGACCGCACCCCCGAGGACGTGGTGGCGGGCAAGGGCATCCTCGAGGACATGCCGGTCGAAAAGCTCTACTTCAAGGCGTGTGCAGACCAAGGAGCCCGGCCCTGAGCGCGCTGCAGGCATGGTTGCGCCGGCTGGTGCGCGCTTGGGTGACCTTCTGGTTCGAGGCGCCCCACACCGCCGCGTTGGACTTGGTGCGGGTGGGCCTGGGCTTGACGCTGCTGGTCTCGTATGGCTCGCTGCTGGGCCACATCGAGGCGTTCTACACCGAGGACGGCTGGCTCCCGCTGGCGCTCACGCCCTCGATCGAGGGCGAGCGCACCAGCCTCTCGGTGCTGTTCGTCGCTCGAACGCCCGCCGCCGCGTGGGGTCTTTGGGCGGTCACGCTGGCCTCCGCTGCGGCCTACACGCTGGGCTGGCGGTCCAACGTCGCAAAGCTCGTGCTCCTAGTGGGGCACTACAGCTTCACCCGGCGGGCGCCGGCGATCGCCTACGGCGTCGACGACCTGTGCAGCAACCTGCTGTTCATCCAGTGCTTCGTGCCGATGGGACACGCCCTGGCCCTCGACGCGCGCCGGCGCGCTCCCCTGATGCTGGTGCCATGGCGCCAGACCGCGCGCTCGATGGGTCTGCGGCTCACGCAGGTGCAGATGGCGATCATCATGGCGTTTGCCGGCCTCGAGAAGCTGCAGGGCGACGACTGGTGGGAGGGCCTGGGCGTCTGGTTCGCGATGACGGACTGGGAGTTCAATTTCTTCCCGCTGGAGCCCTTCGCCGCCTCGCCCCACCTGCTCAACGTGCTCGGCTATGGGTCGGTCCTCTTCGAGCTCGCCTACCCTGCGCTGATCTGGCATCGCCGCAGCCGGGGCCCCATCCTGCTGATCGCCGTGGCGCTGCACGTGGGCGTTGCCGTCGTGATGGGCCTTTGGCTGTTCTCCGCGGCGATGCTCGTCTCGCACATGGCCTTCGCCCCCCCGTCGTGGCTGCGACGTCTCGGAGTGGGCAAGGACACCTGCGTGGCGCCCCAGGCGGGACCTCAGCCGGGGAACAGCTCGCCGAGCAGCGCCGTGACCGACGGCCAGCGCGCGGCGGGGTCGATCGACAGCCCCCGGGCGAGCGCTCGGTAGCCGCGGGCGTCGATCGCGGCGGGACGAGGCGGCCGCGAGCTGACGCCCTGCCCCATCGCGCGAAGGATCGTCCCCACGTCGTGTCCCTCGAACGGCCGCGCGCCGAAGACCGCCTCGTAGGTGGTGACGCAATACGAGAACTGATCCGAGCGCGCGTCCACCAGCCCGGCGAGGTGCTGCTCGGGCGCCATGTACTCGATGGTGCCCAGCACCGAGCCCGGCTCGGTCAGCCGTGACAGCGGCGTCCGGTTGACGCTCGACCACCCGTCGACGATGGGCTCATTGCCCTTGGCCGAGGCGGCGCCGCCCTTGGCGAGGCCGAAGTCCAGGACGCAGACCCGCCCGTCGGGTTCGATCATCACGTTGTCGGGCTTGAAGTCGCGGTGCACCATGCCAGCGTCGTGCGCGGCCGCCAGCCCAACGCCCGCCTGCCGCATGACCTCGAGCGCGCGCGTGGAGACGGGCCTGGCCGCGAGCCACTCGCGCAACGTCTTGCCGCGCAGCAGCTCCATCACGATGTACGCGCCGCCGAGCGCCTCCCCCCCGCCGAGCAGCGTGATCACGTTGGGGTGGTCGAGGTTGGCCAGAGCGCGGGCCTCTCGCTTGAAGCGCGGCACGTTCGAGAGGCCCTGGCCGATGTCCTCGGGCGAGAGGAACTTCAGCGCCACCTCGCGGTCGTGCTTCGGATCCCAGGCCGCGTAGACGGACGAGTTGCCGCCGCGCGCAATCACCCGGCGAATTTCGTACCGCCCGATCTGCGTCGGAGCCTCGACCACTGCCGCGAGTGTCGCCCGGGCACGGACCGGCTGCCAAGCCCGTCGTCCGGGTCGCGCCTGCAAAGGCCGTGCAGCCCCTCCGCAACGGCCGAAAACAGCAGCGGGGGAACCATCAGCACCATGAGCGGAAACACCAAGATCCAGGCCAGGCCCACGGCCGTGCCGACGCCCGAGCCGCCCACGCCCGCGAGCGCGCCCGCCTCGTTGGGCCCCCCTGCGGCGAGCAGGGCCAGCACCAGCACGAGCAGCACGGCGGCCGCGCGAAGCATGGGATGCCTTCTCATGTCCGAACCTCCCACAGGGGGCCGAAGTGCAGCGCGTAGGACGTGACCGCGTTGCCGATCCTGCCGGCGGCTCGATACCAGCGCGCGTCCTCGTCGCGCGTCGGCACGGCCGCGAGCTCCATCGACCGCAGCAGCGCGTCTTGGGTGTCCGTGTCGCCGAAGGCCGCCGCGCCCAACAGCGCCAGCCCGCTCGCTCCCGGACTCGCCCCCAAGCCGGGTACCACCAGGCCCGAGTCGACGTCCTGCCGGACCGCGGCGCCCGGCGGCCACTCGCGCGCCCACCCGAACCCGAACGCGCCGCGAACCAACGCGTCGCGCGCCCGCTGATACTGCTCGCGGGCGAAGGCCGGGTCGAGCAGCAGCAGGTTGTGGGCGACCATGAAGATGCTGCTGCCCTCGGGGCCATCGAGGTGCCGGCCCTCCCACGTGTAGCTGGACACCAGCAGGCCGGTGTCGCGATCGAGGAGCGAGCGCTTGGCGGCCTCCAGCCAGGCGTCCACGAGCGGGCGGTGGTCGGTGCCCCGGACGCGGTCGGCGAGCACCAAGGCCGCGAGCGCGGTCGTGTTGCAGAAGGTCCAGCATTCGTCGGGATAGCTCTCGCCGCTGGCCACCGGGCCCCGGCGCAGGCTCCCCTCGATGGCCTCGACTCGCGCGTCGAGCTCGGCGGCGAAGCGCGGGTGCTCGGCGACCGAGAGCCGCGCGGCCAACATCATCGCGACCTCGCCGTCGACGAACAGGCTCCGCCCCGCGGGATCCCGAAACGGCTGGGTACGGCCATAGGGCAACAACAGCGCGAGCGGTCCGTGCTCCGCCTCGAACGCGAGCGTGGCCTCGATGGCCTCGTCGATGCGGGCGAGGAGCGCCGGCGCGCGCTCGGGGTTGGCGAGCGCCGCGTTGCTCCATGAGAGCACCGAGTACAGCTCCGCCATCAGCATCCACTCGGGGTTGCGCCTGCGCTCCTCGTCCGAGGCCGCCAGCGGCCCCTGCAGCGCCGCATCGATCTCGGTGGAGAGCGCGGGCCTGCTCGGGCGTACGAGGTCGATGGCGGGCGCGAGGGCGAGCCACCATCCGGCGGTGCACAGCGCGAGCGCACCCCATCGTCGTCGCGGGGACCATGGTGTCGTCACGTCGCTCAGTGTTCCCGGGCGCACCACGGTGCGCCGGGGCTCTCCGCGCGAGTGGACCCGACGCGGTGGTGGACGGTCGGCGCGCGCGCATGTGCGGTCGCGCGCTGGCGAGCCGATGCGTTGTGCTCTACGCTCCGCGCCATGACGCTCCCCCGCGTTGCTGCGTGCTTGGGTCTGCTCTGCTCCGTCGTCGCCTGCGGAGGCGATGAGACGCCTCGCGACGTCGAGGTCACCCTTGGCACCGCCCGCGTCTCGGCCCGCATGGAGCCCGCCGACGGCCTCGTCGACCTCGAGGCCACCGCGCAAATGGTGGCGACGGTCGACATGACCGGGGTCACCGTCGAAGACGTGGTGCTCCGTGCCTTGCCCGACGGCCCCGAAATCTCCTTCGACGTCGCCGTCCGCGGCCCTCGAGACACCGCGACGATCGACCTGACCGCAGAAGACACGGTCGTGGCTCGCATCAGCAACGCGGCGACCACCAACGCGCAGGTGCTGCCGTTTTGCGGATCGGCTGCGTCGCTGACCGTCTTCATCGAGGTCGAGGGGCTGATGCGCGAAGCCACGCGCGATCTCACCGTCACGTGTTCGTAGGGTCGTCTTGCCCACGAATCCTTCGCCGCGCGTGCCGGCGTTGGGTCAGAAGCGTTGGGAAGGCCGCACAATGAGCGGTTCTCCGCCGCGCGCGCGTGTCGTCTAATGCCCCGGCATGGGTGCACATTCCGTCCTCGACATGGCCGTGCAGCTCGCCGCTGACGGCAACAGCTCGGATGCGGAGGCGTTGGTGCGTTTTGCGTTGAGCACCGACCCCGACGCCTCACACGCGCACGTCTGCCTGGCCCGCATTCGCGCCGCCCGCGGCGAGACCGACGCGGCCGTCGCGGGGCTCGTCGACGCCGTCCGAGTGCGCGCAGCCGCCGGCCCGGGCGACCCCACGCCGCTGTACGAGATGCTCGCTGCTGCGCTCGAACTCGCCCCCGAGCGGATCGACCTGCACATCGACCTCGCCGAGCTTCAGGCCGCGCACGGGGACGTCCCCGGCGCCCAGGCCCGGCTCGTGCAGCTCTCGGCGATCTACGTCGATGCGGGCCGCCACGACGACGCTCGCGACGTGCTCGCGGTCGCCCGCGGCTGGGATCCTCAAGGCAGCGTCGCGGGGGTCATCGTCGACTCGATGCAGATCGAAGAGAGCGTGGAGATCCTGCTCGAAGAGGTCGAAGACACGCCGCTGCCCCAGCCGGCCCCCGTGCCCCAGCGGCGGGCAACCGCGACGGTGTGCACGCCCACGCTGCTGCGCGACGCCGAGGGCGACGTGCTGCCCGATCAAGAGGTCGTCCCCGCGCCCGCCATGCGACGCCGGTCCCCCCGCGCATCGACGATCTGCACGCCGACACTGCTTCGAGACGCGCACGGGCAGCTGCTGCCCAACCAGCGGGGCGTTCCCAAGCCGGCGCCCGAGCGCGGTCGCGGACGCAGGCAGCGGGTCCCCGCGCCCCCGACCCACGCGGCCAAGCGGCCGAGCACGGGCCGCTCGCCCACCGTGCCGACCTCGCGCACCTCGATCCGCACGCTGCGTGCCCGCGTCCGCGTGCGTCACGAGTCCGAGATCGACCGCGACGCGCCGCTGGCCACCCGGCTGCGGCGCCTGGGCGGTCTGCAGTCAAAGTAGCTGGAGGGCACACTGCAGGCCCCCACGCACCGCGGCGACCTGGGCCGCGTTGCAGATCGCGTCGGTGGCTCGGGGGCTGTCGGGGTAGACCTCGGTCGTGGTCGTGAATCGAGCGTCGGTCAGGCCCGCGCACAGCCCCAGCGCCTTGAAGGGGTAGTGGATGACGCCCGGCTGCGTCACGTCCGCGCCGATGATCTGCCCGTTGGCGTCCGGCGGCGCGATGTGGGTGACCGCTTCGACCGCGGCGATGATCGCCGCTTGAAACTCGGGCTGGGGGTTCTCGCTGTCCGCGACCGTGTAGAAGCCGTCGGGAATGACGCCCGGCTCGAAGGGGGTGCCGTCGCGGGCCGCGAGCGCGGGCCGAAACTCCTGCTCGTCGCTGTCGGTGGTCTCGTGCAGGTCCATGTGGACGGCGAACGACACGTCGAGCTCGGCGACGAAGCGCATGAGGGCCGCCGCCTCTTCCGACTCACTGTTGGCGACGAACGAGCGGTTGGGGTCGACCGCGTAGGGATTCCAGCGGTTGATCACCTCGTAGCCCCACGGGCTCACGCACGGCGCCACCACCAGGTTCACGCGCCCCTGAAACGTCGCGCTGAGCTGCTCGATGCAGTCGAGCGCCCCTTGAACGCCGCTGGTCTCGTAGCCGTGCACGCCACCGGTCACCAGCGCCCACGGGGCGGACACGGGCGTCGCGGGCATCACGGCGTACAGCGGATAGCGCTGAGGCTCGATCGAGAGCGCCCCGTACTGCTGGACACGAAAGCCCGGGCCGAGGCCCTCGATCCGCTGCAGCACCTCCTGGGCGTAGCTGCGCACAATCTCGCGCTGGGACCACCACGCGTCGCGTTCGGTCTGCGTCCACGGCACACCCGGCGTCCCGATCGGATAGAAGCGCTCCATACCGTCCTTGTACCAGCTTGGCGCACCGGACCGCGCCGAGTCCGGGATCGGGCCTTGCCCGTCCGTGCGGCCGACGCCACGTAGGCTCGGTGAGTTCGGCCCGCGAGAACACGCCTCCCCCGATCCCCGAGCGGTTCGGAGGCAAGACGGCCGCGAACGAACCGCCTTCGGCCGACGCTGCCGCGGCGCCTCGGGTGCACAACCGGCCCAAGCGGCGCCTCGGCGAGATTCTCGTCGACGCGGGCGTGGTGGACGACGACGCGGTCCGCCGCGCGCTCGGCGTGCAGAAGATGGGAGGAGGCCGACTGGGTTCGATCCTCGTCAAGCTTCGGCTTTGCACCGAGGCGCAGATCCGCGGGGCGCTGCGTGAGCAGATGGGTGTCGAGATCGTCGCGCTCGACACCTTCAAGGTCGACGCAGCGGCTCTGTCGGCGATCCCTCGGGAGCTGGTCCTCAAGTATGAGGCCATCCCCACCGAGGCCGACGAAGAGTCGATCCACGTCGCGATGCTCGACCCGTTCAACCTGACGGCAATCGACGACATCCAGTTCGCGACGGGCAAGCGATTGGTCGTGCTCTCATGCACGGAGTCGGACTTCAAGAGCTTCGTCAAGGAGCACCTCGAGAGCCAGTCGCTGATGGAGGATATCCTCCAAGGTGGCGCGTTCTACGAGCGCGCGGTGGGGTCGGTCGACAGCCACCGCAGCGCGGCGGCCGAGGAGGGCGAGGACGAGGACGTCGTTCACAACCTCAAGATCGCCGGCGAGCAGGCGCCGATCATCACGCTGTGCAACTTCTTGCTGGTCGAGTCGATCAACCGGCGCGCCAGCGACGTGCACATCGAGCCCTACGAGACCTACTTTCGGGTCCGGGTCCGGATCGACGGCGTGCTGCAGACCCTCATCACGCCACCGCAGCGCCTTCACGGGGCGATGATCACCCGGATGAAGATCATGGCGGAGATGGACATCGCCAACCGCCGCGAGCCCCAGGACGGGCACATCGCGATCCGCTACGAGGGAGAGACGTGCCACTACCGCGTGTCCACGCTGCCGACGGTGTATGGCGAGAAGTGCGTCATTCGACTGCTCAAGAAGGACGCCAGCTTGACGACGCTCGATAGCATCGGCTTCGGCCCAGAGGACCTGCAGCGCTTCAAGAAGGCGATCGCGCTGCCGCAGGGGCTGGTGTTGGTCACGGGGCCCACGGGCAGCGGAAAGACGACGACGCTGCACGCAGGACTCGCGGAGCTCAACGAGCCGGGCGTCAACATCGTCACGCTCGAAGACCCCGTCGAGGCGACGATCGACGGCATCAACCACGTGCAGATCAACGTGGCGGCCGGGGTCACCTTCACCAGCGGCCTGCGCTCGATCCTGCGCCAGGACCCCGATGTGGTGTTCGTCGGAGAGATGCGCGATTCGGAGGTCTCGGCGATCGCGATCAAGGCGGCGCTCACCGGTCACATGGTGATGTCGACCTTGCACACCAACAGCGCCGCGGAGTCCCTGATGCGGCTCAAGGACATGGGCGTCGCGCACTACCTGCTCGCGAACGCGCTCGCGATGCTGGTCGCGCAGCGGCTGGTGCGGCGGGTGTGCTCGGCGTGCAAGGAGCCCTACGCGATCACCGAGGCCGAGCGCGAGGAGTTCGGGGTGACCGAGGCGATGCTCGAGGGCACGACCCTCTTCAAGGGCCGCGGCTGTTCACACTGCCATGACTCGGGCTATCGGGGACGCGCGGCGGTGTACGAGGTGCTCACGGTCGACAACGCGCTGCGCGCCCTCATCCGACGCGAGGCGCCGGTCGAGGAGGTCATCGAACAGGCCCGCAAGGGCGGCATGAAGCTGCTGTACGAGGCCGGCGTCCTGCGGGTGCTCGAGGGCGTGACCACGTTCTCCGAGGTGCGGCGGGTGCTCTCCGAGGCGCAGTGAGGCCGCTACAGGTCGCGGGCTGAAAAGGTGTCGCAGGCGTCCATCGACCCGGTCCGCAGCCCGATCTCGAACCACTTCTTGCGCTGCGCGGAGGTGCCGTGCGTGAACGTCTCGGGCCGAACCGAGCCGCCCGCGCCCGCCTGCAGCGCGTCGTCGCCGATCGCCTGGGCGGCCCGCAGCGCCTCCTCGATGTCGCCGGCCTCGAGCACGTCGCGTTTGCGGGTGTCGTGAGCCCAGATCCCGGCGTAGCAGTCGGCCTGAAGCTCGACTCGCACCGAGCCCCCAGCGGCGCCCTCGTCTCGTCCCTTGTTCAGGTTGCCCTGCAGGTTCTGCACATGATGGCCGACCTCGTGCGCGATGACGTACGCCTGCGCGAAGTCTCCGGGCGCGCCGAGCTTGTCGCGCAGCAGCTCGTAGAAGCTCAGGTCGATGTACACGTCCTGGTCGGCCGGGCAGTAGAACGGGCCCGTGGCCGAGGTGGCGCGACCGCACGCGCTGGGGACGGTGCCCGAGAACAGCTTGAGCGTGGCCTCTTCGTACCGCATGCCCCGGTCGGCGAACTGCTGGGTCCACACCCGCTGCGCGTCGTCGAGCACCGTCGAGACCAGCCCCACGAGCGCCTCCTCGCGCGCGCTCGGCTCGTACGACCCGCCCCCCGACGAAAGCCCCAAGCCCCCGCCGCCGCAAAACTGCAGCCCACCGAGCACCAGCAGCCCGACCACCACGCCCCCGATGCCGAAGCGCCGACCGAGCATGAACAGCAGCCCGAGCCCACCGGCCGCGCCCCCACCCCGCCCACGAAGGTCCTGCACATTGCTGCTGCGGTAGTCCTCGTCGTACTTCATCGCCGCCAAGCCGCAGTCTACGCAAGCCCAAGGGCCCGGCAACCCCAGGGTCGCACGCGGCAGACGGCTACCATCTGCGCGCTTTGCACCCCTGGAGCCGAACCCAACCACGCCCTGGATGAGGAGGTCGGCGACCCTGCGGCATTCGAGCCTTCTATCCGGTCGACAGCCGCCGCTCTGGACGTGGAGGCGAACTCAGTACCGAGGCCGCCCCCGCGAGCGCTCAGATTTCCGCGTAGAAGTTGGGCTCGATCTGGTAGTGGCTGGAGCCACCGCCGGTTCCGCAGCCCCACTGGTAGCAGGTCGATCCATCAACGTCACAGTCGTTGTAGCTACCAGGACTCTGAATACAGATCGGATCCAGAATGCTACAGACGCAGTGGGTGCAGCTCCCGGCGGCGCTCGGATCCACGTCTGCGTAGAAGAACCCAGAGTAGATCAGAGTTCCTCCGGAACCTTCCTCGATACTCAGGATCTCACCGTCGGAATTCGTGACTCGGATGGGGAGATCGCCCGAACTCGGCTTCGTGCCGCTTATGGAGAGGTCGTAGACCACACCATCATCCATCTCCGCCACCACCGTCAGACTCCCTCCACCGTGAGAGAACCTCCATTCTCCGGTCCCGGTCCCTGCTCCGGGCCCACTGTTCGCAGAGGCCGAGCCACCAAGGGCCAACATGCATCCCAGCCCGATGGCAACTGACAGACATCGTTTTCGAAATTCCTTCTCCATTGTCGTCTTGCTCCTTTCTTGTCGATCACGAACATCCTCAACGTTCGCTTCTCATATTGCAGCGTCGAGCCAACTTGCTACTCATCGCCCGCTGCGAGCTTTTCTAGGTTCTCGTACTCTGCAAGAGTCGCCGCCAATCGTCCCCTGGTCAAATCGTGTCCTTGAGCGCTAACCCTGCCGTCCTCGTTGATCAGATAGAAGTAGGGAAGCCCACGAATGCCGAGCTCTTCGAGGGTTTCCTCGGAGTTTGCCACAGCGTGAGTCCAGGGCATCGGCCACCGCCGTCGAAAGTTGCGGAGGGCAAAAAGGTCGTCGTCCAGGTTGACGAACAGGAACTCGAAGCTACCCCCCGCCTGTCGGTATACGTCATGGAAAACCTTCATATGCGTCCGGCAGATGGAACACCATGTCGCCCATAGGACAACGAGCGTTGGCTTCTCATCACGGAACTGGAGTTCGAAGTTCCGACCGGCCTCATCGCTCGGCAGTCCCTTAAAGGTCGACAGGTCAAGCGGCTGACCGATCTGGACGGTCGACCCGTCGCCAAACTTGTCGCGGACTTGCCGTGCAGGCCACACCCGGTCGAATTTCGGATCACCGGCCACCTCGAGCCACGGTTCCACGGCCTCGCCACGTGATTCAGCGAGCGCCGCGAGCACCTTGATCGCAGCGCCCTGTATTCCCGGCGTCGCACCCGCTGCTGCGATTTTTCGCAGGTACACATCCATACTCGCCGTAAGGTCCTTCGGCCGGTAGAAGACCGCGGCGATCGACTCCTCTGCGGTGCCCCAGGCCCTCGAGTCTGGCGAGACCCGGCGCGCGTACTCGTAGGCTCTGTCCGCCGAAAGTCTCTGAGCGATTGCAGACAAGAGCCTGACGTGAACGACCTCGTCGTCGAACTCGTAGGAGGAAGACGTGTTCGCCGTGAGAACGTCTGAGAACGCCGACTCGATATCACCGACAGCGTTCGGACCCACCGCCAACGGCTGCAGTTCGGAAATCGCACGCCTGACCTTGGCTTCGGCGTCAGGTTTCGTGGTCCTGACACGGGCCTCGGATGTGGCGCTGGGCTGCTGCCGACGGAGGACGATTTCGCCACCGCCCCCCCCGAACTCGATCTGGCAGTGGATATCCGTCACCGTTGCGAGGTGGGTATGTTCGACCTCGGGCTCCAACAAGAGGGCGTCGAGCATTGGGCCGGATATGATCCCAGATTCCTCGGCGAACTCAGCGGGGACGTCGGCGCGATACAGTCCTTCTTCATCGAGCTTCAGCTGCATCCTCTGAGGCTTGCCCGTCCTGTGGCCCTCCTCGGTGAGCATGCGAAGCTCGACCGGAATGACCTTCGGAGGAGGGTCCGGCGGCCGTTGCTGAGGGCGAAGTCTGAGCCCGACCTCCGTATCCCCTGAGATCCACAATCCCGTAGAGGCTCTCGACCCCGTAGAGGACCGGGCCGTGAGGCTGACCCAACCTGCTGGCACGTCGCAGTATTCGAAGAAGCCGTCGGCGGTGGTCGCTACGACACGGGGCCGGTTCGCGTAGAACGGTTGAGAGACAACGACGTCTCGGTAGCTGTCCTGGTCTTCTTCTGTGTGATGCACATGGCCGCGGAGACAGAAGGTCGACTCGCCGGAGGCAGGACCCTCGAGACCAAGCCTGCGATCCCCCTTTCGCGGATTCACCGTCGCGCCCGGGGTCGTGGAACACGCCGACAGGAGGTGTACCGGAACTGCGACGAGCATCCACGTTCTCACGGCGTTCCTGATGGCGTCGGCCCCCCGCCATCTCGGCGGCGAATGGCCCCCGGTCGCTTCCTTCCGTGTCGATTTCGAGCGCATCCTTGCCGGGTTGTAAAAAAAAACTCGGCGGATAATGTCAAGGAAAAATACGAAGGCCTGATCCGTCGTGTGCAACGGGACAGAGGCCTGGGCGACGGTCGGTCAGCGGCTTCGCAGCCGTTTCGCGCCACGCCACAGACCGAGCACACCAGCACAGCGGCCGTCATTGTCTGCAGCGCTGACGAGGCAACCCCGGCACCCACGCGCCCGAGCACCGCGAACGCCTCGTGCCCCGCCCCCCCAAGCACGGCGAGCAACGCGAGCACGAGCCCGACAGGGCGAGCGCCCGAGGATGAGGCGAAGGGGACTCCGCCCCCCCCCATGCGCGGCGAGCAACGCGAGCACAAGCCCGACAGGGCGAGCGTTGGAGGGTGAAGCGGAGGGGGCTCCGCCCCCGCAGCGAGGGAACCTTGCGAAGGTTCCCTCATAGACAACGCTAGTTCGCCTTGACGTTGCTGCCCTTGAGGATGACGTCGCCCGAGCCCTTGACCTGAATCTTCTTGCCCTTGATCAGGATGTCGCCGCTCTTCTTGAGGGCGATCGACGCCTTGCCGCACTTGAAGGCGATCTGGTCCTTGACGTCGAAGGTCAGCTTCTTGTCGCCCTTGAGGACGTAATCGTCCTTGGCGGTGATCGAGGTCTTCTTGGTGGCGGTAATGTTCATCGCATCACCAGCCTCGATGGTCATCTTCTTCTGCGCCTTGATCGTGATGTCCTTGGCGCACTGGAACTTGCCCGACAGCCCCGCGGTGACCGAGAACGCGCCCACGGCGGTGATGCTCCGGCTCGCGCCGACCTTCTCGGAGTACATTCCGCCGACGGTCACCGACTTGGCCGCGCCTACGATTTCGTCGGCCTTGAGCATGACCGTGACTTTGCTGGTGCTCGAAATGGTCTGCTCCCGCTTGCCCGTGATCGTCTCGGTGACGTCTTGGGCGATCGTGATCGTCTGGTTGGCGTTGCAGGTGTACGAGGCGTCCTTGGTGACGGTGATCGACTCTTCGCCCGAGATGGTCTCGGTGTGGTTGCCCGTGATGTCGATCGTCTTGTTGCCGCCGACCGTCTCGGCCTGGTCGACGTCGACCGTCTTCGTCCGGTTGCCCGTGATCGCCAGCGTGTCGTCGGCCCCGATGGTGGTCGTCCGACAGTTGAGGACGGTGTTGTTCCAGTCCTTTTGCGCGTGCAGGTTGATCTCCTCGGAGCCCGCCGCGTCCTCGAACCGAAACTGGTTGTACCCCCCGCCACCCGGCGAGCTATTGGATTTCCAGCCGCTCTGCGTCTTGTTGTCGGGCAGCGAGAACGGGTACGCGTTGTCGCCGTTGTAGACGCAGCCGGTCACCAGCGGTCGCGATGGGTTGCCTTCGAGGAACTGGACCACCACCTCCATGCCGATGCGCGGCGTGAATTGGGCACCCCACGCCGGCCCGGCCCAGCTCTGCGCCACTCGGACCCAGCACGAGGAGGTGTCGTCAAAGGTCATCTCCTCCTCCCAGTGGAACTGCACCATGATGCGGCCGTGCTCGTCGGTGTGGATCTCCTCGCCGGCCGGTCCGCACACGGTCGCCGTCTGGGGCCCTCGAATCCGCGGTTTGGGCGTGCGCTGCACGGGCCGCACCGGGACCTCGAGCGGCTGGACCTCGATGCGGTTGCGGTAGCGGCTCTCTTCGCCGCCCGAGGTGCCCATCACGATGATTTCCGGCTGCTGCCCGACGTGCACGACCCGGCTGAGCACGAACTGCACCTCGAGGTCTTCCTTGTGATGGCGCTCGAGCTCGAACACCTTGCCCGCCCGCATCGTGTGCGCGTTGCCCTCGCCGCGGACGGTGTTGCAGCGCTGCTGGGCCGCCTCGAGCGCGTCGGTGGCCCGCGCCTCCACGTCGTCGGTCACGTAGCGGCGGTCCATCGCGTCGTACAGCCGCCGCGCATAGCCGGCCGAGTCCTGCGCCGCATCGAGGCTCGACGAGAGCGGCTCGGTGGGCGTGAGGAAGTCGTAGTCTTGTCGCAGCAGCCCGGTCGGGACGAGCGCAATCTTCTGCTCGAACGCCTGGACCGAGAGGACGTCGGCAAACTCGGGGCGCTTGACGATCATCGGAAAGACGCCGGTCCCATCGAGGTTCGTGGCCTCGACGAAGTCGGCGTTGTCGTGGATGAGGAGCATCGTCTCGGTGTCGCCATCGTGGTCGAAGACGTACGAGATGCCCTCCTCCTCGAGCAGGCGGCAGACGAAGTCGAAGTCGCTCTCCCCGTACTGCACGCAGTAGTCGCGCACCCCCGTGCCCCGGGAGGAGGTGCCCGGGTCGAGCGCCCGCCCGTACGGACCGAGGAAGTCGCCAAGCACCGACTCGACGATCTCGAGGGCGGACATCTCCTGGAAGATCCGGCGAAACACGTTCTGGCGTGCGAGCGCAAACGCCGGCGCGAGGCGCAGACGGACCAAGACCTGGTCCTCGGTGCGCCCGATGAACTCCACCTCGACCACGATGCCGTGCAGCATCTCGGGCTCCCCTCCCTCCCGCATCCACTCGACGGTCGCGCTTTGGCCCAGGAAGTCGTTCGTCGACGCATCGAGGCTGTCGCTGACCAGGTCGACCGTCGCGTCGTACGGCCTGCTGATCGCTTCCTCCAAGTAGAAGCGGTAGACGTTCCAGGTTCCCGACGCGGGGCCGGCGTCGCAGATGAACGTGTAGTCGATCTGAGGGAGCGGGGAAGACACCGACTCCATAGTCCCCCTGCGCCGCCCCATCGCCAAGGTCGGCGCGGTCTCACCCCGGCCCTGAGGCCTGCGGCTGGCCTGCGCGTTATTTGGAGCGATCCCCCGCCCATGCGACGCCAGAGGGCATGGTGGCACGCACGAAGACGTCCCGGCACCGCCCGATCAAGCGCCCCAAGGTGGCCACGCTGTTCTGTGCCGAGGGCCTGCGTGCGCAGGCATGCGTGGTGGTCGACGCGCTCGCCGTGCGCGGGTGGTCCGTGCAGCTGCAGACCGGCGACGCCGCTCGGGAGGCGCTCAAGCGCTTTCGCGACCCGAGCACCGGGATCCGCGTGCTGTGCCTGCCCGAGCCGCTCGACGTCGCCTCCCAGCAGGCGCTGCGGCGGGCGCTGGACCCCCTGGGCCGCGGTGACCTGCTGATCGTCGACTTCTTCACCCCGCGCTCGGTGGTCGAGAACGTGCTCAAGTTCGGTGGCTACCGCGTGGGCCCACGGCGACCTCGAACCCCGCGCCGGACCACGCGCAGCTATCTCGCCCAGCCCACCCTGATCGAACACGCCGTGGACGTCGGCTACTGGTCGCGCTACGGCGTCGGCGCAGCCGCGGCTGGCGTGGCAATCCTCGGCGGCATGTCGACCTTCTGGGCGATGCGGCCGGACGTGCGTCCCGTTCCTGCGGCGGCCGCGGTCGCAGCCGAGCGGGCGCCCCAGACGTCGGCACAGAACTCGCCCCTGGTCGAGCAGACGGCGCTGTCCAACACGCACGCCGTGCCCGACCCCGACCCCGTGCTGTCGGCCCGTCCACGCGCCCCCGTGCCTGCCGAGCCGATCCCCGAGGAGCCTGCCGAGCCGCAGGCCACGCTCGAGGAGATCGCGCTGCCCGAAGTTCCGGTCGAAGGGCTCGTGGCGATCGAGCGACCCTACACCCCACCGGTGTCGATCTCCCGCGGCGGCGCCCCTGGCCTTCCCCGCGCGCCCCATCTGGGAACGCTCGATCCGTTCGGCACGCGCGCGACCCCTCGCTGAGCCTTGCCCCTCGCGGGCCCGTGCCCGATAGTGGCTCGCGACGATGAAGCGCGCTGGGCTCGGCCTCGCGCTCGTGACCCTCGCGAGCGCTTGCGACAACGCGGCGGTGGAACTCCCCCATGACGCGGCCCGCCCCGTCGCGCCCTCGGTGGCCCACGGCTCGGAACCTGCGCAGGTCGAGGCCCCGCGGCAGGTCGTGAAGCTCGACCTCCCTGCGCTGACGCCCACCCCGCCGGCCGACGTCGCGCGCACGCCCAAGCGCTACATCAAGCGCATGATTGGCCCGCACCTGCGCGGACGCGCACTGGCGCACCGCGTCTATCAGGCGCGCTTCGGGCCGTCCGCGACCACCGGTGCCCCCACAGCGGTCGTGCTCGCGCGGAGCACCGGGCCGGGCACCGCTGGCCGGGTCAGCGGCTTCGCCCACAGCAAGAACGAGCGCTTCGACTTCCCGCCGCTGCACGACGGCGACGCCCTCGACCGGGTCGCCGCGGTGATGTTCCACGACGTCGACGACGACCCCGATCGCGAGGTCATCGTGCTCATCGCGTACGCCGACGAAGACCCCGAGGCGCCGCCGTACTTCTCCAACGTGGCGTTGGACTGGGACGCGCAGCAGGGCCGGTTCGTGCGCCTCGATCAGGTCGAGGGCGAGATCGAGGCGTTTCGCACGGCGGGCGAGGTGCTCGCCCACCTGCGACACCTCGAGGCGGTCACCCCTCGATGATGCTGGCCTTCTTGATGAAGTCGAGCTCGGGGAAGTCCTTCTTCAAGTAGGCGTTGCCCTCGGCTTGGATCCGCCCCTGGCTCGGGCCACGGCCACGCGGAGCACCCTCGCCGTAGCCGGTGTGGATCTTGTCGACCACGTCCATGCCCTCGACCACGGTGCCGAAGGGCGCGAAGCCCATGCCGTCGAGGTTCTTGTTGTTCGAGAAGTTGATGAACACCTGCGTGGTGCGCGTGTTGGGCCGGTTCTGCTTGGCGAACGTCAGCATGCCGCGCTTGTTGCTGCCCTTGACCGGGTCATCGTCGATCTGCGCGGCGCGCCACACCTTGTTGACGGCAGGCTCGCCGTGCAGGCCGAACTGCACCATGAAGCCCTTGATCGCCCGGAAGAACGCGGTGTCGTCGTAGAAGCCGATCTTGACCAGGTTGTAGAAGCGGTCCGCGCCCACGGGAGCCTGATCTCGCTTGACCTCGACCACGAAGTCGCCCGCGGTGGTCTCGAACTTGACCTTGTAGCTCTCGGGCGCCGTCTCGTTGGCCGCGGCCGGGTCGAGCAACTTGGGGTCGATCTCGGACCCGGCAGCGTCGGCGGCCTTCGCGTCGGCGGGCGTCTTCGTCTCCGCGTCGGCCTTGGCGGCGGGCTTCTTGGCTTCCCCGTCCGCGGGCTTTGCGTCTGCCTTGGCTCCCGCTTTCGCGTCGCCGTCCGCCTTCTTCTCGGGGGCTTTCGCATCACACGCGGCGAGCGCCAACACCAGGATCATCGCGATTCGCGTCATGGGGCGGGCGTATACCACGCGCGAGCCGGCCTGATAGATTCACGCCCGCATGGACGTCGAAGACCTCGTGCTCCGCGTGGTGCGCGATGCGGTCGCGCATCGCCGCTACCGCATGCCGATGCGTACGGCCGCCGTGGGCGCGAACGGGGCGGTGCTGTTCAGCGAGTTCGCCCCGCCACCGATCGGCTCGGCGAAGGGCTCGATCGCGCAGACGCACGTCACCGGCAAGATCCCCGACGAGGGGTTCGAGGCGCCGGTGCACGTGATGATCACCGATGCGACAGGGCGGGCCACGGTGGCGATGTTCAGGGGCAGCGGAGATCCGATGTGGCTCGACCAACAGCCGCTCGGCTGACAGCCCTCGAAGCAGCTCGAGGTTTTGCCTCCAAGGGCTTGTAACTTCGTAGGTTATACGGCTTCACACGTCTGCGCTCGATCGATTCGGTACCCCGTCGTCCCTGTACCCCGCCGCCGATTTCTTGGGTCGCAGATCGACTCATCCTACGTGTCGTACACGATGCACACACGACCGTGGAACTGGGCCGCTGCCCTCTTGCTACCGGGGCTGCTCGGTGGATGTGCTTCCGGCGAGATCGACGACGATGCCGCGCCGGGGAGTGCCGTTCGCGAGGCACCGGTGCAGGGCGATCTCTTCATCGAGGTCACCGACAGCCGAGGCGCACCGCTGCAGCCAGACAGCGTCGTGCTCACCATCGACGGGGAGCGCACGGTCGAGGCCGACTGCATGCACGGCGAGGACGGCCGATGTCAGGTCTGGGTCGGAGGCTTCGCGGCGATGCAGCGCGTCACGGCGTGGGCGAGTTCGTGCGGGCACAGATTCGGCGCGGCCGTGCCTCTGGGCCCCGAGGTCGACGAGTCAGAGCCCTACGAGGGCGCGGTCACCATCGTGGGTGTCGCCGGCTTGTGCACCGGCGGCACGCCGATCCCCTGACATCCCTGTCACGCGACACATCGCCGCACTCGCCCTAGCAGAGTGGGGATTGGCACCGCGAATGGGATTGCACGGCCTCCCAGGGCGGCTATCGTCACGCCGTGTTTCGGGCCTCCACTCCGCACTCGGCTCAGACCTTGTTCAGAAGTTGAGCAAGGTTTGTTGCACGTTGCCGAATCTCGGTCAGCGTGGGGGTGCAGCCCCGACACCGCGTGCTGGGGACCCGTCCCGAACCACAGGACTACGCATGAAGACTTACAAGACCAGTGCACTCACCCTCATCTCCATCCTCGCGCTCACCGGATGCCCGTCGGACGACACCGATCCCGGCGGCGACACGGACAGCTCCGGCACCGATTCGAGCGACCCGACCGGTGACCCCAGTGGCGACCCGACCACCGAGACCATGACGGACACGGACGACGTCACCGACACGGACGACGTCACCGACACCGACGACACCGACACCGACACCGATACCGACACCGCGGCAGGTGGCGCTGCCGTCCGCGTGGTGCACGCCTCGCCCGGCGCACCGGCGGTCGACGTCTACGTCATGGGCATCGACGAGCCCGTCATCACGGCGCTCGCCTACGGCGAGACCTCCGAGTACCTGCCCGTCGACGCGGGCGACTACATCTTCGAGGTCCGCGCGACCGGCGAAGCTCCCGACAGCGAGCCCGTCTTCTCCACCGAGTCGCTCCCCATCGCCGAGGGCGACAGCATCACGGCGATCGCGGCCGGCCAGGTTGGCGGCGAAGGGGACGCGGCCTTCCGCGTGCTCGCGCTGGCCGACGGCTTCGGTGACGCTGGCGACGGCGCGCTCGCGCGCATCGTGCACGCGGGCTCCGACGCTCCTGCCGTCGACATCGACGTCGGCAACGACGGCACCGCCGAGCTCGAGGGCGTCGCGCCCTACGCGGACTCGGGCGCCGAAGGTGTGGCCCTGCCCGCCGGCGAGGCCCTGCAGATCGGCATCGGCGCGGGCGGTGAGCCCGTGACCGCGTTCACCACGCCCGAGCTCACCGCCGGTGCGCCGCTGTACGTCATCGCCACGGGCCTGCTCTCCGACCTGCCCCGCGCCGAGACCGGCTTCTCCCTGCTCGCCGTGGGCCCCGAAGGCTCGATCGGCTTCATCGACCAAAACCCGCGCGTCTACGCGCTGCACGCGGGCACCGACGCGCCCACGGTCGACATCTGCGCTGCTGGCACGCCGCTGCTCGAGGGTGTGGCCTACGGCGCACTGGGTGGCATTCAGGTGCCGCCGGGCGAGTACGCGCTCGACATCCACGCCACGGGTGACGAGGCCTGCGCGGGCGACCCGGCCTTCACGGCCAACACCCCCGCCCTTGCCGCGGGCGAGCAGTACCTCGCGGTCGCCGCGGGTGAGCTCGCGACCGACGACGGCGGCGAGGGGCCCGATCCGGACTTCACGGTCGAGTTCTTCACCGAGGAGTTCACCTACGACCCGGCCTCGGCTGACGCCACGGCAGTCGTCGTGCACGCCGCATCCGCGCCGTCGGTGACGGCCGGTGCGCTCAACATGGACGGCGAGCTCGCGGAGACCTTCTTCCAGAGCTTGTCCTTCCCCAACGCCTCGGGCGAGATCACGGTCCCCGCAGGGGAGTACGTGGTCGGTGTCGCCGCCTCGCGCGGTGCGGTTCTCCCCATCGCCGGCGAGGACCTCGCGGGCGCCTTCGGCCTGACGGTTGCTGGCGGCCTGTCGGCGTTCGTCGTCGCGCACGGCTCGCTCGACGACACCGGTGGTGATCAGCCCTTCGGCATGACCGCAATCGTCATCGGCCCCGGACCCTGGGTGCCGCTGCCACTGCCCGCCGCCGCCCAGTAGGGGTCGCGTCCGTCGGACACCAAAGGGGGAGAGGCTGCGGTCTCTCCCCTTTTTCGTCGCCCCGCGTTGCCCAGACTTGGCGCAGCCCGCTCCCGCGTGCTTGCATGAAGCGGACGATGCGTGGGTGTCTCCTCTTGGGCTTGCTCGCCGCCGGATGTGCCGCCGCCGCCACCACCGGTCCTGCAGCGGCTCCCGTGCCGACGCCCCACGCCGCGAACCCGCCGGCATCACGCACGCCCGGCCCGTGCGCGATGCGGAACACCGCGTTCGCCGGCGTCACCGAGACGGTCTACACCTACGAGGACGGGCGGCGCGCTCGCGCAGTGCAGCGCGGTCCGGGGGGCGAGCGCCAAACTCTGTGGTCCTACGACGCGCAGGGCCGCCGCGCGAGGGAAGTCATCGTCGAGGGCGCGTCGGTCACCACGCGCACCTTCCACTACGAGGCCGATCTGCTGGTCCGCGAGGACGTGCACGACGCGGAGGCTGGCCGCGTCATCGCCCAGCACCGTCGCGACTACGACGAAGCCGGGCTGCTGCGCACGCGGACCCACTCGCGGTGGTCGCAGGGCGACTGGGTGCTCGTCGACGCGCACGCGCTTCACTACGACGAGCGGGACCGCTTCGTGTACGAGCTGCGCACGCGCACGCCGATCGGCGAGCCGCAGGTCCTCGAGAGCATCACCGTCGAGGTCGACGGGGACGGACGGGTCATCGCGCGGCGGGTCGACGTCGGCATGGACGGCGCCTTCGAGCGCGTCTCCTTGTTCGACTTCGACAAAAAGGGGCGCTTGGTCACCGCCACGCAGATGGAAGACGGCGCGATCGACAGCGTCGCCCGCCATGGCTACGACGCCTCCGGGAGGCTGATCCGCACTTCGGTCGAAGACGGAAGCGGCAAGCCGCGCAGCGAGACGACCTACGACTTCAGCTGCTGGGACTGACGGGCACCTGCCGGATGGCCACGCCAGCCTCGCCGAACATGCCGGTGCTCATCTCGAAGTCGCCCATCCAGCGCTCGGGGATCTCTAGCCCCGCCGGGTAGATCACCTCGTCGACGCCGGCTTGAATCAGCGATCGGGCGCAGCGGGTGCACGGCGGCCACGTCACGTAGGCGCGGCAGCCCTTGAGCGAGATGCCGATGCGCGCCGCGTGCATGATCGCGTTCTCCTCGGCGTGGCAGATCAGCGGGTACTTCTGCTCGCGATCGGTGAGCCGGTCGAGCGAGTCGTCGATGCCGCGGGGGAACCCGTTGAAGCCCGTGCTGCGGATCTCTCGGTCGGGTCCGACGACGACGCATCCGACCTGCGTGGAGGGGTCCTTGCTCCACCGTGCGATGTGCAGCGCGAGCTCGAGGAAGCGGACATCCCACTTGGAGGACGGCATGGGCGGCAGCCTAGCAGCCTAGCGGGGCTGTCCGTGCGCGTCGACCCAGGCGTCGAGCGCGGCCTGCTCCTCGGGCCAGCCCGCGAGCCCTTCTCGGGATGCCGTGGCCAGGGTGACCGCCTCGGCCACGTCGCCCCCGGTCTCCACCTGGGCGCGGGCGAGCGCCCAGCCTGCGATCGCCTCGACGTCCTCGTAGCCTTCCACCGCGCGCAGGCTCCGAAGCGCCGGTCCGAGCACCGCGGCGGCCTGCGAGTAGCGCTCGGCCTCGACCAGCGCGCGCCCGTAGTAGGCCGCCGTGTCCGCGCGCAGCGGATCGTCGGCCTTCAAGTGATCCCGTGCCGCGTCGTGAGCCGCCGCGTAGGCATCCACCGCCCGGCGCGGCGCCTGCATCTGCCGCAGGGCGTCGCCGACGTTGAGCAGGTTGAGGATCCGCCACGGGTGCCCGGGTTCGAGCGCCTCCGCGTAGACCTTGCCCGCCGCCTCGTGCTCCACCAGCGCCTCGGCGCCCTTGCCCCGCCGCGTCAGCAGCCGTCCCAACGCCTCGCGCCGGTCGGCGGTCTTCATGTGCTCGGGCCCGAACACCGCCGCGTCGATCGACGCCGCCCGCCGGAACACCGCCTCGGCCTCTTCGAACTTGCGCTGGTTCTTCAGCGTAATGCCAAGGTTCTGCAGCGCCGCGCTGACGGTGGGGTGCTCACTGCCGAACGCGGCCTCGAGCTCCGCGAGCGCCTCGCGAAACGCTCGCTCGGCCTCCTCGGTGCGTCCGGCACGGCTCAGCCCCGACGCCCACGAGCTCTTCGCAATCGCCACGTTGGGGTGCGAGGCGCCCAGGGCCTCGGTCCAAAGCGCGATCGTCTGCTGGTAGTGTTCGATCGCCGCGTCGGTCTTGCCTTGCCGCCGCAGCACGTCGCCCAGACGCTGGTGCACGATGCCCAGGTCGTAGGCTTCCTCCTGCGGCGTGGCGCCCAGGGCCTCCTTCAGCTTCGCCTCCGACTCGGCATAGGCACCCTTGCGCTCGAGCAGCCCCGCGACGTTGGTCATGAGCTGGTCGCGGCGGCCTCCGGTCTTTTCGAGCGACGCACCGGCGTGCTGCGCCCAGAGCATGCCCTCGTCGTGCTTTTCGAGGCGCGCGCCGACGACCCAGACCAGCCGCGACGCCGCCTCGGCCACCAGCGCGGGGGCTTCGGCGGAGACCCCCTCGAAGTACGCGCGCTCGAGCGCCTCGGCGCTGCCCTCGATGTCGCCCGCGCGCTCGAGCGTACGGCCGAGCACCAAGGACGCCTCGGCAAGCACGGGCCCAAAGGCGGTGTCTTCGGCCGCGGCCATGGCCACTTTGGCCTTGGGCAGCGCGTCCTTCACCCGCCCGGCGCGGGAGAGCGCGACGGCCTCGTCGAGGTGCGCGCGCGCTTCCGAGACGGCCGCGGCGAGCTCGGCATCGGCCGGCAGGCGGTCGCCCTGACCGAGCCGCGAGGGCTCGAGGCAGTCGGAGGGCTCGGCCAGCGCCGTCGCGGCCCGCGAGGCGCGGTCGACCAGCTCCACGCCGAGCGCCTCGCCATCGGTCCACGCATCCACCAGCGCGTCGGCCTGGCGACGCTGCCGCTGCAGGCACGCGAGCGACTGGCGCTGAAGGGAGGGGCTGCCCGTGGCATGACAGGCGCCCTCCCACGCGTCCGCCCACGCGGTGGCGAGCGATTGCATGCGCGTATCGACCCGCGTCCATGCCTCCTGCGGCGCGCGATGCCCCAGCCCGTCGAACGCGTCTCTCACCCTCTGCTGCGCCTGCGTGTCCCAGCCAAAGCCGTCGGTCTCGCACAGCAGGCCGTCCTGCGCTGTGCGCAGCTGCGGCATCCACAGCGGCGCGCTCGCCCCGGCCACGGCGATGGTGACAGCGACGACCACCCCCTTGCGGCGGCGCCCGCCGAGCCCGCGACGCAGCGCGGCGAGCACGGCGTCCATCGTCGCGAATCGGTCGGACGGATCGACCGCGAGCCCGCGATCCAACAGGCGGTCGAGCCATCGGGGCACACGGACCGAGGAGGGCCGGTGCGGCGGGCGATGGGCCTTGAGCGTGGAGAGCTCGAGCAGCGATGCGGCCGACCACGGCAGCACGCCGTAGACGGCTTGGAACAGCGCGGTGCAGTACGCGTAGACGTCGGTCTGCTCGGTGGGGAGCTCGCCATCGAACTGTTCGGGCGCCATGAAGGCCGGCGTACCGACCCATCTTGCGCCTCGCGCGGTGTCGTCGGCGCGCGGCGAGGAGGCATCGACCGAGGGGTCGTCACCGGGCGAGGTGGTCATTTGGCTCGAGGGGACATCGGCCCCGCCGTGCAACCTCGCGATGCCGAAGTCGCTCACCTTGGCCCGGCCCTTGGCGTCGATCAGCACGTTGGCCGGCTTGAAGTCGCCGTGCACGAGGCCGGCTCGGTGCGCGCACGCGAGCCCCTCGCCGGCCTGCCGCATCAGCGCCAGTGCGTCGTGAAGGGGCCGAGGCTCTCGGGCGTGCACGCCGCGGTGGCGCTCGATCCACTCGGCAAGGTCGCCGCCGCGAACGAGCTCCATCGCCAGGTACCCCAGGCCCTCGAACTCGCCGACGTCGAAGACCGTGACGACCTCGGGGTCGCTCAGCTTCGCCAGCATGCGCGCCTCCTGCACCAGCTTCGGCCAGCGAGGGTCGAGCGTACTCAGCGGCCCGCCCCCGTTGCCGTGCTGCAGCAGCTTGAGCGCGACCTTGCGGTCGAGCTTGGCGTCGAAGGCCGCGTAGACGGCTCCAGCCCCGCCCTCCCCGATCTTCTCGACGATGAGGTACCGACCCACCCGCGTCCCGGGCGTCAAGCTCTCGCGCGAGGGCGTCGCATCCTCGACCGGGGTCTGGTCCTCGCCCAGGGGAACGGTCGGCGTGGGGGGGCTCGCCACTGCCCGCAGTATCGCCTGCCGGGGCGCCTCAGTCCACGCAGGGGCCCGCCTGCAGGCCGACCCCGGTGAACATGCGCAGCTCGTCCAGGTTCTCCTCGCGCTCGGCTTCGGCGCGGTACTCCGCGTCGGAGATGCCCAAGTTGGGGTGATGGTCGCCCACCTCCTCGTAGAAGAACTGGGCGCGCTGCCATAGCAGCTGCACCGCCTCGACGTAGGCCGGCTGGCTCTGGGCCCACGCATAGAACCCGGGGTACTGCGTGCGAGCCCGTCGCAGATAGAACTCGACGAAGACGAGCATCGCCGCGGCACCGTCTCGCAGCGACAGCCCGAAGCCCGGGTAGTACTCCCCGAAGACGGCGAGGCCGGGGACCTCGTTGACGTAGGCGGAGGTCTCGTCGAGCAGCGGACCAAACCCGCGCTGCCCCTGAGATCCGGTCAGATACGTGTCGGCATAGATGCTCTGCTGCATCACCGCGGGGAGCTCGGCCAGGATCTCGCCGCGTGCAAAGCCCTGCTCGGGCGGCAGGTAGACGATGAGGTCCTGCCGCATGTAGATCGAGGCCGACTGACCGACGTCGATTGCGTGATAGGCGTTGAAGAGGTGGGTCTGCTCGTGCACGAGCGTGTCGAGCCACTCGACCATGCCCTGCCAGCTGTTGGAGTCGGAGAACTGCGCCCAGTAGGGATCGTCCTGCTGCGCCTCGAGCAGGTCCGCCCCCGCCGGGTAGCGGCGCCGCATCGCCTCGATCACCGCCTGCTGGTAGCCGGGCCCGCCGTAGCTCTGAACGATGTCGCTGACGTCGGCGCTGGGGTCGAGCGGCTCGCTGTAGCAGTTGTCCTCGACGCCGGTGTCGCTGGCCCCGGTTGCGTCTGGATCGCCGGTCGTCTCGTCGCCGCCCGACGACACCGCGCCCGAGGGGTCCTCGCTCGCCCCGGACGTCGCCTCCGAGTCGGGTCCCCCGCCAGACCCGGACGTCGGGTCACCGTCTGCGGAGGTGCCCACGCCCGGCGCCGTCGGCGTCAGCGGAGTCCCGGGCTCGTACGGGTCCTGGGCCGAACAACCGCCCGCGACGAGCCCCAACGTCACCCACACACCACACCACCGAACCATGCCGATGTTCTACCGTCGGCGCCGCTGCAGTGTCTGCGACGGAGGCCATGCGAGCAACAGCAGCCAAAACAGGCCCCGCGGGCCCTCGCCTACCCGGCACCCGCCCGAGCCTGCGTTCGCAGAAGGTTCCCGTGTCCCGCCCGAGCTGTCCGTAGAGGGCATTGGGGTCCCGGTGGTACTTTCGTCGTCGCCCTCGCCGCCCGTACTCGAGCCCGCCGAGGCCTCGAAGGACACCGCGAAATCATCGATCTGTGTGACATGGAGGCCCTGGTTGAAGAAGGCCAGGTACACCGGCTCGCCGGGCACCACATCGGCCGTGAACGTGCCGTCGTTGACGCTGGGCAGGTGAAGGTCCGGGTCGGCCGCGACGGTGGTCCGGTCCTCCTCGTCGACGTCATACGAGAACGAGACCGGCGCGCCCGAGCGCACGAGCACGTGCACGTCCCCCACGGGGTCCCAGCCCGGCTCGGGGATGACCGCGACCGAGAACGTCACGGTCATCGTCGCCGCGTCTTGCGGCACCTCGACGCGCAGCTGCATTGGGCCGGGGCGCATCGGGTCGTAGTAGCCGCCCGAGCCGTAGCGCGGCAGCAGGCGCACCGGGCCGCGCACCTGCTCGAGGGCGGCGACGCGCTCACAGTCGATGAGGTTGTGGTCGGCCAGCGCGCCAAAGAGCGTGTCGCGAGCGGCCGAGCCCATCGTGGCCTCGGTCAGCGCGAGCATGCTCGCCGACGCCTCTTCGTAGGTGGCGTCCTGCTCGAGCATCGCGACGGCGTCGAGCACGGGTTCGACCAGCGCATCGCCCAAGTCGGCGTGGGCCTGCCACAGAGCCCCGGTGAGCGGCTCGGAATCGTAGTGGATCTGACCGAGCAGGTCCTCGGGGCACCGGCGGGCGTTGTCGGCGTCACGCATGAAGCCGCCGTCGTAGGTGCGTACATACTCGCCGTGCGCGGAGTCTCCGGTCACCACCGCCGCGACGAAGTCGGCAATCGACTCGTTGATCGCGCCCGCGTCGGTGACCACCGCCTCGGAGCGACGCCGCGCGAGGCCCAGAACGCGCCCCTCCCCCATCTGCGCGGCGATCGATCCGTGGGTCAGCTCGTGCACGACGACGTCGGCGTCGTAGCCCCAGTCGGCGGCGGGCCCCTGCCCGAAGAACGCCAGGATGCTGCAGTCGCCCGTATAGCCGGCGTTGGCCACCGCAATGACGTCCTCGCCGGTGAACCCGCGGTAGTTGGCCACCAAGGTGCCCCGCGTGCCCTCGGCGACACAGGTGGGCAGGGGCAGACCATGCGCCGAAGCGAACGTGAAGAACGCCTGGGCGTGCACGGCCACCGACGCGGCGGAGAACGGATCGGTACCATCGGCGTGGTCCTCGTCGGTTTGCGGCGCGGCGAAGACGAAGTCGGCCTGCGCCGAGGGCTCGACCGGGGCAAGCACGCAGGCTCCGAGGGTGCCGGGGTCTTCACACTGGCGAACGTCGAACAGCGGCGTGCGCAGGCCCTCGAGGGGCAGCACCACGTCCTCGAGCTCGAACACGTCAGGTACGGGGTCGAGCACGGGGTTGCGCGCGTAGGCGGCCGCGGCGACCGAGCGCACCTGGTCGGGGCCGACGAGCAGCGCACCTGTTGGGTCGTCGATCCACAGCAACGGCCGCGCGCCGAGCAGGGGGTCGAAGGCCACGTCGACGCGCCAGCGGACGCGGCCATCGCTGGGGCGGTGCTCGGCGAGCACGGACCGGACGGTGTATCCGGCCGCCTCGGCGAGCGCTCGCGCCTCGGCAGGGCTGCGCTGGGGCTTCGGCCAGGTGGTCGCGAGGGCCTCGGCACCCCGGAGGGTCCCCAGCACAGCGTCACCGAGCATCAGCCTCCGCGTGGGGTCTGCGATCGGCAGCCCCGTGGGCGCGTATCGCTGGCTCTCCACCACGCGGACGGCTCTGCGCTCGAGTACCACGCGCTCGTGCACCTCGAGGTGCCCGGAGGTGGGCGGACCGGCGAGTGCGAGCCAAAGCGAGAGCACAGCTCAGTGTCTCGCGCGGGCGGGGATCCGTCGAGTGACAGGCCGGAACGTGGTACCTCTGATGCGCCGCGAACGATGTCGAGCGTGTCGAACAGCCGCCTGAAGCGCTGGGACGCAGGACACTGGGCCGACTGGGTGGTGCCGGCGGTCGTGGCGTCGCTGTGGGCGGTGCTGCTGGCGGCCTCGGCCGACGTCGGGCTCGCGACGCGGCGCGGTATGGTGTTCCTCGGCGGACCCGTCCTGTTGCTCTCGGGGCTGCACGCCCGGATCACGGGGTACCTGCACGCGCCATCGCGCGCACAGCTGCTCGTGCTCCCGCTGCCACCCGCGGCGCACTTCGAGGCGGCTCGGTCTCGCCACCTACGCGGTCTGGCCGAGACGCTCGGCCTGGGCACCGTGGCCGTCCTGGTCGGGCTGGTACCGACGTCGGGCTGGGAGGATTCGTTTCACCTCGTGCTCGACTGGGCCGCGCTCGCCGTGATCGCCGGCCTGTTCGAGCCGATGATCCCGGCCGCCAGTGCTGCGCTGGGGCGGCGCTTCGAATCCGGGACCTGGGCCGACGACCTGCAGCAGCGCGCCAGCGGCGGGCTGACGCTCCCCGAGACGGCGGTCCACCTCTACGCCCCTGCCCTGGGCGTTGGCGCCGCTGCGGCCGCTGCCATGCCGCTGCAGCTGGCCTTCGACCTGACCGCCGACGGCACGGCCGTACCCGCCGGGTTGTGGGCCGTCGGGGGCCTGGCGGTCGCGGTGGCGGCCCTCGCGTTCGTCGCGGCGCCGGCCGTGTACGCCACGGGGGTGTTCGAGGCGGTGCCGTTTCTCGCCGAGGCCACGCGCACCCTTGCGGGCCCGCCCGTGCCCGAGCCGACGCCCGCGGCGATCGCCCGGGTGCGGGACCCGGTGCTTCGCCTGCTCGTCCTCGCCTTTTGGAGGGAGACCCCCGCGCCCACCTTCCGGTTGATCGCGCTCGCCGGCGCAACGGCGTTCGTCGCCCTGGGCTCATCGATCGGCCCGCCGCACGTCGCCGTGTGGGTCGCGGGCGCGCTGCTGTGGCTGGTCCCGGCCACCACGCTCTCCCGCAGTCGCCCGCTGCGTGCGCGCCTGCTCTCCACCCTCCCACTCCCGCCCGCGCAGCGCGGTGGCACCCACCCATTGGCCACCGGGCTGCTGTGGGCCCCCGTCGCGCTCGGGGCTGCCGTGGTCCTCGTCCGCTTCGCCCTGTCCCTCGGAGGCACGACCGCATGAACAAGCCCCTGCACGCAACCTCAGTCTCCAAGCGATTCGGCACCCACACCGTGCTGGCCGACGTGGACCTGCACGTCGAGGCGGGCGAGACGGTGTTGCTCCTGGGCCCCAACGGCGTCGGCAAGTCCACGATGCTCGGCTGCGTCTGCGGCACAGTGATCCCCGACCGCGGCACGATCGAAATCGGCGGACATTCGCTCGCCAATGCCCCGCTGGCGGCCCGCGCAGCCCTGCGGTATCTGCCGCAGGAGGTGGAGGTGCCCGCGGGGCTCACCGGCGAGGAGCTCCTGCAGTTCTACGCCGACGTGCATCGCGATGGCGCAGGGATGGCACGCGCACGAGAGGCCACCCAGCTCGGCGAAGCGCTGGAGCGGCTCGCGAGCACCTACTCGGTCGGCATGCGGCGTCGCCTGGCCTTTGGCGGCCTTCAGCTCGGCGAGGCCGACCTCTACGTGCTCGACGAGCCCTTCGCGGGGGTCGACCGCGAGGGCCGCGGCCGCATGGTGGACATCCTGCAAGCGCTCATCGGTCGCGGCGCCGGCCTGCTGCTCGCCGTGCACGACCGTGACCTGGCCGACCTGGACCCCTTCTCCCCCCGCCGGGTCGAGCTCACCCGCCCCGCGGAGGCCGCGAGTTGAAGGTCGGCGTGTTCGGTGCCGGGGCAATCGGAGCCTCGGTGGGCATCCGGCTGTCCGCCGCGGGCGTGCCCGTCGCGATGGTGGCCCGGCCGAGCCTGGTCGCCGTGCGCGATGGTCTGCAAAGCCGTGGATTGGGCGGTCGGACGTACCGCCCCAGCGAGGACCTCGTCGTCTCCGAGGATCCCGCGATCCTCTCCGACGTCGACCTGTGCTTGGTCACCGTGAAGTCGCGCCACACCACCGAGGCCGCTCAGACGCTCGCGAGCGTGCTGTCCCCCGATGCTGCGGTGCTCTCGCTGCAAAACGGCCTGCGCAACCCCATCCGCCTGCGCGCGGCCTTGGAGCAGTCGGTGGCCGGGGGCATGGTCAGTTACAACGTCGTGCGCCCCGCCCCGGGAGTGTTCGTGCAGGCGACGAAGGGCCCGATCCTGGTCGGGCGCTTGCCCGGCAAACGAGCCGACGACCTCGGATCCCTTCGGCGGGCCGCCGCCCGCGTCGACATCCACCTCGACGTGCGAGGCGACATCGACGACGTCATGGCCGGCAAGCTGTTGCTGAACCTCAACAACGGGATCTGTGCGGTCACCGGGGTGACCATCGCCGAGTCCCTGCGTTCGCGGACCCTTCGCCGCTGCTTCTCCCGGATCATGCGCGAGGGACTCGCCGTCTTGCGCGGCAGCGGGCTCTCACCGCGTTCGATCGTCGGCCTGCCCCCCGGCGCCATCGCCCGCCTGCTCGCCCTGCCCGACGCCATCGTCCTTCGCGTGGCCAAGAGCCTCGTGGCCGTGGACCCTTCGGCCAAGTCGAGCACCCTGCAGGACCTCGAGGCCGGCAAGCCCACCGAGATCGACGACCTGTGCGGTGAGATCGTCGTGCGCGCCCGCGAGGCCGGCCTTTCCGCGCCGGCCAACGCCCTCATCACCGACACCGTACACGCGCTCGAGGGTCAGGACCCGCCGAAGTTCTGGTCCCCCGAGCGCCTCCTCGCGGCGCTCGGCTGAGGCGCAGGAGCGTCGGCGGCACGCCCCGGGGACTCCGATATCCTGCAGCCGTGACTCGTTCCGCCTTGGCCGCCGCGTTCTTCGCGGCCGCATGCGCGTCTGCCCCGGTCCAGCCCGGACCGAAACGGGAGACGACGCCCCCCACGTCCTCATCCGCCGGGCAGGTCGCCAGGTCCGCGACGCCTCTGTCACCTCAGGCCCTCGCCGCGCTCGTTGCCGCGACGGACCGCAGCGACGAGGACAGGGAGGCGGACCGCCGTCGGCTCCCCGTGCAGATGCTCGCGTTCCTCGGCGTGCACGAGGGGATGCGCGTAGCCGACATCGGGGCCGGGACGGGCTACACCACCGAGCTGCTGGCACGTGCGGTCGGCCCCGACGGCGAGGTCGTCGGCCACAACACGCCGTTCGTGCTCGAGCGCTTCGCCGAGCAGGGGTGGTCTGCCCGCCTGGCCAAGCCGGTCAACGCCAATGTGACCCGGGTGGACAGGCCCTTCGACGACCCGTTCGGGACGGAGATCCGAGACCTCGACGCCGCGATCAACGTGCTCTTCTATCACGATTTCGTGTGGCAGGAGGTCGACCGTGCGGCCCACAACCGGGCGGTCTTCGCGGCGCTTCGTCCCGGCGGCGCGTATGTGATCATCGACGCCCATGCAGCCGCCGGCGCCGGCGGGTCGGTCTCGAAGACGCTGCATCGGATCGAGCGCACGATGGTGGTCGAGGAGGTGACCGCGGCCGGCTTCGTGCTCGAAGACGAGGCGGATTTCCTCCGGAACCTCAGCGACACCCGCGACTGGAACGCGTTGCCATGGCGAAGCGGCCGCGAGACCTTCAGCGACAAGTTCGTGCTGAAGTTCCGCAAGCCTCACTCGCAGGCGCAGTAGCAGTGCCCCATGAGCTGCTCGTCGACGATCCCCAGTGCTTCACACGACGAAGTCGATCGTCGCCACGCCGTCCCGATCGGGCATCAGCGCCATGGTCGGGTTGAACCACGGGTCGCCTTCGCCAAACGGGTCGCCTTCGAAGTACAGCTGCGTCGTGAGACGTTCTTCGCCACGCACCCACACCTTGGCGTGCACGTGGGCTGGCCGGTACTGGGGGCCATTGAGGTACCAGCCCGGACGCAGGGTGTCGAAGGCATAGTTGCCCTCGGCGTCGGTGGCGACCTGGCCGTAGTAGCGAAACTCCGCCGAGGCGTCGTAGGTGGCGTCGAAGTCGCCAGGCTCGCCCTCCGGCGCGACCGGGGTCGCGTGCCAGATCTCGACGATGGCGTCGGCGATCGGTGCGCAGCCCTCGTCGATCACCCGCCCTTCGATGCGCAGCGGGACGCCGAGGTCTCCGTGCACGTCGAGGTCGCCTCCGATCGGGATGTCGGGGCGGTAGAACGGGCCCTCGATGTCGCCGGGGGTCGGCTCACACGACGCCGGCCCCGTGCTCGACTCGGACGTGCCACCGCTGCTGGTCGAGCCGCTCGTGCCCGAGGAGGTGGAACTCTCGTCCTGTGCGCCACTGACCGTCGACGAGCTGGTGGTCGTATCGGCCGAAGTGGTGCTCGACTCGTCGCCCGTGGACCCCGGGGTCCCGGTCGTGGAGCCAGGGCCGGTCGAACTCGTCCCGGAGTCCTCGTCCGCCGCATCCTCGGTGCCGTTGCACCCAGGCATCCCCACCATCGCCGCCGATGGAAGCACGGCAGCGGCCTTGGCCGCCTTCACCACGAACGCACGTCGAGTCCAGTCCATGCCGAACACGGTGGCCTCGGTCGCGGTCCGCGTCCAGTTCGCATTCACGCACGATCGCGTGAACCCCCGCCGCACGATCGGTTCAGTACTCGATGAGCGCGTCGACGCGGCGTTCGCCGAGGCGGCCCCGGCCGTTCAGCGCCGCGAGCTCGATGAGGAAGAGGCACCCGAGCACGGTCGCCCCCGCGTTCTCCACCAGCGCGCACGCAGCCGACGCCGTGCCCCCGGTCGCCAGCAGGTCGTCGACCACGAGCACCCGCTGCCCGGCCTTCAGGTCGCCCTGGTGCAGCTGCAGCGCGTCCTCCCCATACTCGAGGGCGTAGCGCTCTTCGAGTACCGGGCGCGGCAGCTTGCCCGGCTTGCGAACCGGGACGAACCCTACGCCGAGCGCGGCCGCAACCGGCATGCCGAAGAGAAACCCGCGCGACTCGATACCCACGATCATGTCGATTTCGCCGGCCACGTCCGCGACCGCGTGCAAGTGCAGGTCGACGGCCGTCTTCAGGCACGTGGGATCGGCCAGCGCGGGGGTGATGTCGCGGAAGAGGATGCCTTCCTTGGGGAAGTCGGGGACCGCGGCGATGTGCTCGCGGAGCATGTCGAGGCCGGCGTGGGCAACGGAGGGGTCGAGTGCGTGAGACATGGTTCAACCTTCGGAGGCGTCGAGCAGCCGCTGCGCGACGGAGGGGTCGGCCCCGGTGATGTCGAGCTCGAGCGGGGTGACGGCGACGGTGCCGTGGGTGACCGCGTAAGTGTCATCGCCGGGGCTGTGATCGGTCTCCAGCGCAGGCCCGCCGATCCAGTAGTAGGTGCGCCCCATCGGGTCCTTGCGGGCCTCGACGTTGTTCTTGTACTTGCGAACGCCCAGCCGGGTGACCTCGACGGGCAGCGCCGCTGCGGCGGCGTCGAGATCGTCGGCCGTCGCGTCGTCCGTGAGTCCGGGCGGGCGCGGCACGTTGATGTTGATGAGCGACAGCTCGCCGAGCTCCAGCATGGCCTTGGCCACGCGACGCACGGCAGGAATCGCCACGCGAGGAGACACCCCGCGGTCGGCCGAGGCCGCGAGCGATGGCACGCCCTGAATGCGAGCCTCCGCCGCGGCGCCGACGGTGCCCGAATAGAAGACGTCGGTCCCCAGGTTGTAGCCGGCGTTGATGCCTGAGACGACGAGGTCGGGCTTGCGGGGGCATAGGTGATGCAACCCGACGTAGACGCAGTCGACGGGTGTGCCGCTGACCCGCCACCAGTTCGTCGCCGGCTTCTTCACCGGCCCCACGCGCAGGTGCGTATGAAACGTGATCGCATGGCTCGACCCGCTCCGCTCAGTGTCCGGCGCGCAGACGATGACGTCCCCCAGAGGCTCGACCGCCTCCACCAGCGCCTCGATCCCCGGCGCGAACACCCCATCGTCATTGCTCACCAGGATGAGCGGCATGCAGCCCATGTACCCCAGGACCCACACGCAAAGCCACCCCACCAAGCCCCCCACCGGGAGGCAGAGCAGCGAGCCGAGGGCTCGCGAGCACCGGGAGGCGAAGGAGCGAGCCAAAGGCTCGCGAGCAAGGGCGCCCCGCGCCCGCCCTTGGAGGGAGGCGCGAAGGGGGCGGCTCTCACCACCGCCGAATCGGAGGCGAAGGAGCGAGCCAAAGGCTCGCGAGCAAGGGCGCCCCGCGCCCGCCCTTGGAGGGAGGCGCGAAGGGGGCGGCTCTCACCACCGCCGAATCGGAGGCGAAGGAGCGAGCCAAAGGCTCGCGAGCAAGGGCGCC
>JANSYI010000052.1 GCA_024742475.1 bacterium
GCGCCCGACCTTGGAGGGAGGCGCGAAGGGGGCTTCGCCCCCGCAGCGTCGGGAACCGAGAGGTTCCCCAAAGAACGCCCCGCGAGCGAGGGCGCTCCGCGCCCGACCTTGGAGGGAGGCGCGGAGGGGGCTTCGCCCCCGGAGCGTCGGGAACCGAGAGGTTCCCCATAGAAAACAAAAACGGCGTCTCGAGATTCGAGACGCCGTCGGAGCTTGCGCGCACGCAGTCGCAGGAGAAGTCGCAGAGGAGAAGAGCAGAGCGGTCGTGAGAGCCGGGGTTACGTGCGCGAGAGGACCGTCGCAGGTCTTGGGGAACGGGTCAAGAAATCGGATCGCTCGAAGGCACGATTTCTCGATCCGTTTTGGGACCCTCGTCCGTGGGCTCGGGTGCCTCGGGCGGTGGGGCGGTCTGCCCCTCGACCTCGGCGGACTCGGGCTCGGGTTGGCTGGACATGCGCGGCGAGGCGTCACGCTCCGTACGGTGTTCATCGCACATGCGATCGACCGGCAACTCCCCGTCCTGACACGCTGAAACCTTCTGTCCCGCGCGGTGATGCCAGACGCCCGCGCACCCAGGGACGATGCAAGGCATCACCTCGACGTTGGCGGGCGTCGAAGTTCCGTGCGCCGCCTTACGCGTTTCGCTTTCGCAGGTCTCGCACAAGCGGATCGGGTCCTCGAACCGGCCCGCGAGAAACGCCTGCAGCTGCGCGCCGCGCTTGTAGGTCCAAGAGCGCTCGCATCCGGGGCGACCACACAGAACCGCTCGGTCGTCGTGCGTTCGGCAGAACTCACGGCACACCTCGCACATCTGCTTGGCCAGCGGCGCTTCACGGTCGAGGTCCGTGCTGCCGGTCGATGCCCAAGCCCGCAGCTGCGCGTCACGATCGATCATCACCGGTCGTGTGCAGCCGTGAACCTTGCAGACCGACGGGCGCTCGCTGAGCTTTGCCAGCTTCGCCTGGCAGAGTTCGCACTTGCGGCGTGGAGGACCGTCGGCGCGTCGCCGTCGCTTCTTGCCGCGTCGGTCATCGCCGCGTCGCTTCGCCCACGAGCGGTGCTTGATCTGCGCGTCCCGGCTCCAGCTCCACGTGCGCTTGCAGCCCTCGACCGAGCAGCGGACTTCGGTCGCGGTCGTGGAGGCACAGCGAGCGCACTCGCGTTTTGGTGGCGCTTGGCCGTAGGCGGCGATCTGCTCGGCGGCCGACCACGTCCAAGTCTCGTGGCATCCGTCGACGGTGCATTGGACCTCTCGGTCGTCGATGTGGCTGAGCAGGCCTCCGGCGAGCGCGGCCAGACCCGGGTCGACCGGCGCCGCCGGGGTCGCGGACACGGCCGGCTCCGGCTTGGTTTCGGGCTTCTTCTTGTTCCGACCGCCACGTCGACGCCGACGACGACGCTTCTGTGGCTGAGCCTCGTCGGAGGATTCGGACGCGCCGCGCGCGGGCTCCCCCGACGAGGTGGCCGATGCATTCCCTTCAGACGCGGGTGCGGGGGTCGCCGAAGCGTCCGTAGGCGCCGCCTGAGCTTTGTTCGAGTCGGACAAGGGCGCAGGAGTATCCCCCGCGCCTCCAGCCGCGTCCACCCCGCGGATGGGTGGGCTCGAGAGCGCCCGCGACGATTCGGCCTATACTGCCCACAGAGTTCTCATGATCGGCTCCTTTCTCATCGGCGCGAGCGTGGCTGCAGGTACCTACTGGTACGCGAAGTCGCAAAAGAAAGCCTCCTCTGGCAAGTCCGCGACCGCTGCGGCCGTCACGGGCGCCGCGGGGTGGGGCGTCGCAGCCCTCGTCGCTGCGGCCTGGCCCATCCTCCTCGTCGGCGGCGTCGGTGCAGGCATCTACTTCGCGGTGAAGAAGGGCGACCAAAAAGCCCTCCCCCCCGCCTCCGAGTAGCGGCCGACCACCGACCCCCAATCGCACCGGAGCGAACCGCCTCCCGGTTCGCGAGCGAGGGCGCGCCGCGCCCGAACTTGGAAGGGTGAACGAAGGGCGGCTCCGCCGGCCGACCACCGACCCCCAAATCGCACCGGAGCGAACCGCCTCGCGGTTCGCGAGCGAGGGCGCGCCGCGCCTGAACTTGGAAGGGTGAACGAAGGGCGGCTCCGCCGGCCGACCACCGACCCCCAAATCGCACCGGAGCGAACCGCCTCGCGGTTCGCGAGCGAGGGCGCGCCGCGCCCGAACTTGGAAGGGTGAACGAAGGGCGGCTTCGCCGGCCGCAGTGAGGGAAACCGAGAGGTTTCCCTCAATGACAGAGCCACGAAGGGCGGCTTCGCCGGCCGCAGTGAGGGAAACCGAGAGGTTTCCCTAGCTCGACAGAGCTACATAATAATACGCGACCGGCGCGACGAAGAGCAGCGCGTCGATGCGGTCGAGCAAGCCACCGTGCCCGGGCAGGATCTTGCCCGAGTCCTTCACGCCGAAGGTTCGCTTGAGCATCGACTCGACGAGGTCGCCGGTCTGCCCGGCGACGCTGCCGAAGATGCCCAGCGGGATCGCGTGGGCGATCGGAAGGTCGGGCAGCAGCCACAACGAGCCCACGCCGACGGTCGCGAGCGTGGACCCCAAGACGCCCCCGAAGGCGCCCTCCCAGCTCTTGGCGGGACTGACAGCAGGGTAGAGCTTGTGCTTGCCGAACGCGCGCCCAAAGAAGTAGGCGACGGTGTCGGAGAAGAAGGCCATGCACAGGACGATGGTGAGCCACTCGGGGCGGCCCGAATCCTTGAGCAGCGGCAGCACCGACATCAACGCCGGCGCGTAGAGCAGCCCCGCGAGCAGCACCCCGAAGTGCCGGCCCGCGTCGGGCAGATGCTGCTTGCGTGAGAGCACCACCATCCCCAGCGCGAGCACCGAGAACGCAAGCATGGGCGGCATCGTGATGCCGGGTCCGTACAGCGCCGGAAGCACGACGATCGCCGCGCCGAGCAGACCCGCGGCGACACGAAGCCGGAGGGCGGGGTCTTCGTCGGTGACCGGCAGCGCCATGCGGATGAACTCGTCCTGGCCACCCACGCCAAAGGTGATGGCCAGCGCAAGGACCCCGTAGATCGTGGGGTCGACGAAGATCGCCACGAGCACGATCGGGACGAGAACGGCCGCCGTCAGCGCTCGCTTGGTCGTCTCTCCCACGCGAGGTTCAGTCCATTCCAGCGACGGAGCGACCCGCCGGGAGGACTTCGTCCTCGAGTTGGTCCGACGTGCGGCCAAATCGGCGCTCGCGCTGCGCGAAGTCGTGAAGAGCCGACACCAGGTCTTCTTCGGTGAACTCGGGCCACATCTTCTCGGTGAAGTAGAGCTCGGCGTAGGCCGTCTCCCACAGGAAGAAGTTGGAGATCCGATGCTCGCCGCTGGTGCGAATGAGGAGGTCGAGCTGCGGGAGCAGCTTCGAGGACGGCAGATACGACTCGACCGTCTCGACCGAGACCTCGCTGGGGTCGAGCGTGCCCGCCTGCGCCGCTTGGCACATCTCGCGGCACGCCTTGGCGATCATCTCGCGGCCTCCGTAGCTGAGCGCCAGGCACAGCACCATGCCTTCGTTGTGGGCCGACGCCGCCATGAGCTCGACGAGCGGCTCGCGCACGTGCGGCGGCAGACGCTCGGTGTCACCGACGGTGATCAACCGAATGCCGTTGTCGAGGATCTCACTCCGCTCCTGAATCAAGAAGCGGCGCAGGAGTTCCATGAGGCGGAAGACCTCCTCGGGAGGCCGATCCCAGTTCTGCGACGAGAAGGCGAAGAGGGTGAGGGCGGGCACCCCGATGCGACGAGCGGCGCGCACGACCGTGCGCACGGAATCGGAGCCACGCTCGTGGCCCTCTTCGCGCGGCAGGCCATGGGCGCGTGCCCAACGGCCGTTGCCGTCCATGATGATGCCCACGTGGCGCGGCAGGGGTGCCGGGTTAACGCCTTCGGTCATGCGACTCACGCGGGATACCACGCTGTTTCAGCCCGGGGAAGTCCCAGGCGCGGCCCTCGATGTGCGAGTGGCCTCGCGAGGTGGTTGGGTGGTCGACAGGCCAGGCCGAACGCCCCGGGAAGAAATCCGCCCTGCCCCGTGTTGGCGCCTGCATTCGAACATCGTCCCGACGGTCAGGTTCGCCGCTTGCCGCGCTATCGTGGCCTAGATACCCTGCACTCCCGCATCTTGGTGCGCGGACTCGCGAGGACTCGGCAGCCCGCCGACGACTCGAGACGGCTCCGGCATGGGGCCCGAACCCGGCCACTCTCGAACCCCACGTTCAGGGTCCACCAGCATGAGCAGCGCTGACAACATCGAATCCTTCCTCATCAAGAGCGGTCTGCCGTACGAGCAGATCGCCGACGGGACCTGGGTCCTCCACCCCGAAAGCGCGCGCAACGCGAGCCTGGGCGTGAAGATCGAAGACCCCATCGTCCTGTTCTCGATTCAACTCTTCGAGCTCGGCGAGGGCGACCACGCCGAAGTGTTCCGCACGCTGCTCGAACTCAACTCCGAGCTGCTCCACGCGAGCTACTCCCTTCAGGGCTCGCAGCTGGTGCTCTCGGGTGCGCAGCAGCTCGAGAACCTCGACTTCAACGAGTTCCAGGCCATGGTGGACGACATGTGCATGGCGCTCGACAATCACTATGCCAAGATTGCGCCGATGGTCTCGGCCAACCAGAGCACGGGCGCGCAAAAGGGCGCCGAGGAGAGCGCGTAGACATGGGACTGTTTTCACGACTGGGCACGCTGATCCGCTCGAACATCAACGAGCTGATCAACAAGGCCGAAGACCCCGAAAAGATGCTCAATCAGGTCCTCGTGGACATGAAGGCGCAGCTCGTCGAGGCCAAGAAGCAGGTCGCCGTCGCGATCGCCGACGAGAAGCGCATCAAGAAGCAGTACGAGCAGGAGGCCACCAAGGCCGCCGAGTGGGAGCGCAAGGCCATGCTCGCGGTCAAGGCCGGCGACGACAACCTCGCGCGCGCGGCTCTGTCCCGCAAGCAGGAGCACGAAGAGGTCGCCGAGACCCTCAAGCAGCAGTGGGAAGCGCAAAAGCAGTCGGTCGAGCAGCTCAAGGCCGCCCTGCGTGGCCTCGACAACAAGATCGAAGAGGCCAAGCGCAAGCGCAACATCTTGGTCTCCCGCCAGAAGCGGGCCGAGGCGCAGCGCACGATCAACGAGACGCTCTCCAACATCAACTCCACCTCGGCGTTCGACACCTTCGAGCGCATGTCCGACCGCGTCACGCAGATCGAAGCCGAAGCCGAAGCCACCGCCGAGATCGGCGGCGCCCTGCCCGAGGCCACCCTCGAGTCGCAGTTCAAAGCACTCGAGGCCAGCAGCGGCGTCGATGACGATCTCGCCGCCCTCAAGTCCAAGATGGCCCTGCAGGCCGCCGAGCAGGAGCGCGAGCGCAAGGCCCTCGCCGGCGAGGTCGACGAGCCGGCCGCCAGCGCCGACGCCCCCGCCTCCGACGAAGAGGTCGAAGACGCCACCAAGGGCGCCGAAATCGACGCCCAGCTCGAAGAGCTCAAGAAGAAGCTCTCGGCGACCTGAGCCGGAAGCGTTCGGGTCAGTTCGCGGCCGCGTTCCCGATGGGAGCGCGGCCGTCTTGCGTGTGGCGTGTCAGAATTCCTGCAACGATCGGCGGCCGTGGTCGACCTCTTGGGTGCGTGAACGAACCCACCGCTGCCCTCGATGTCCCCAATCCCACCGGCCGCCTCGTGCAACCAGGCCTCTGGGCCCTCGCCAGCGGTGAGGAGGTTGCGCTCGGCGGACGGGTGGGTCGACTGCTCGCGCGATGGGTCGACCTCTCGTCCTTCTACGGCGCGTGGTTCCTGCTCGCGGTCGCGCTCTCGACCGAGCGCCTGCTCATCTCGCTGCCCGTCGGCGCGCTCTTGTGTGCGTTCGTCCTCGGCCAGGTGCTCGGGCTGGCCCTGTGGGGCCGGACGCTCGGCAAGGCCGTGTTCGGCCTGAAGATCGTGCACCGCAGCGGTCGCCCCATCGGCACGCTCCGCGGGCTCGTCGTGCGCGAGGGCCTGAGGCTGCTCGCGCAGCTCACCGGCGTCTTGGTGCTCGTCGACCTCGCGCTCATCTTTCGCGCCGACCGCCGCACGCTTCACGACCTCGTCAGCGGGAGCGTCGTCGTGCACCAGCCGATCGACTGGACAGCGCTCAGCCGCATCACCACACGTTGACTTCCCCGTCGACGGTCACACGCCGTAGCAGCGTCTCGACGTCTTCGGGCGGAAGCAGCGGGTTGTCACCAATCAACACGTCTCCGCGTACGTGTTGTAGCCGTTCCAGGCCTTCGAGGCTCTCAACCTTCGGATTTCGGGTGATGGTGAGGGTTCCGCCGACCTCGGTGAGATTCTCGAGGCCGCGGAAGTCCCTCAACTCGGGAACGCCACGAGCGCTGAGCCCCCCGACGCTGCGCAGGTTTGGAACGCCGGTGTAGTCGACCAGATTGTCTTCGACGAAAGCCAAGCTTCCCTCGACGACTTCCAACGAATCGAGTCCTTCGAGCGACAGCGGATCCCCGGAGTACCCTCCGCCACCCACGTTCCCAGCAATCACGATGATGGAGGAAAAGTTCGTTCGTTCGGGGAACCCATCGCTGAGCACGATGCTGCCCTCGAGGCGCTGGCAGCCTTCGAACATCGACAACTCCTCGGCATCGAGGGTGCCATCTTCCGCAGTGCAGGTTCGGAGGTCGTCGTACGGCGAACCGACCGAAGCGTTGCAACCCATCAGCACGAAGAGTCCGATGGACAGCCAACGCGGGTTTCGAGGGTGCATCATCGTCCTTCTTTCGTAGTCCCAGCGACTCGCGCCGACCGCCGGACGCTTCACGACCTCGTCAGCGGGAGCGTCGTCGTGCACCAGCCCATCGACTGGGCAGCGCTCAGTTCTTACAGCCGAGCTCGGTTGCGATCGAACTCATCTGCGTCGCCAGCCGAATATCGAGGCCGGTGACGCCGCCGGCGTCGTGGGTCCATAGCTGGACCTCGACCTTGCCGTAGACGTTGTACCAGTTGGGGTGGTGGTCCATGGATTCGCAGACCATGCCGACGCGGACCATGAAGGCGATGGCGACGCTGAAGTTGGGGAAGTCGAAGCGGCGCGCGAGCTGGTTGGACGAGTACGTCCAGCCGGGAAGCTCGGCCAGGAACTCGGCCACCTGCTCGTCGCTCAGACGCGGGTTGCTCATGCGGCGAGTCTACTGCACCAGGCCGGTGCGAATCGAGGCGACCACGGTCCGGATCCCGGTGCGGAGCGTCAGGTCGGGATCGGGCGCCCACCGATCGGAGTGCAAGCCCGGCAGGTCGGCGCCCTTCTTCCAGCGGGCGGGCTTGACGGCGCCGAGCTTCCACATGATCGCGGGCACGCCGAGCGCGGTGCCGAAGACCCCAAAGTCCTCGCCGCCGAGTGACGGCGCGTGGCGCTTGACCTTGTCGGCACCGAGCTCCTTTTCGAACGCGGCTCGAACCTTGCGCGTCCACTGCGGGTCGTTCTTGCACGAGGGGAGCCCGTCGCCGACCACGATGGTCGGCGGTTTGGGGGCCCGGTGGGCCTTGGCGACGTTCTTTGCGACCCGCTCGATCTCCGTGAGCAGGACCTTGCGGGTTTTCGGCCCGTAGGAACGGACGGTGAGCATCAGCGTCGCCGAGGGCGGGATGATGTTGCGCTTGGTGCCGCCGTCGAACTTGCCGACGGTCACCACCGCCTTCTCGTCGGGACGAAGGCGGCGCGAGACGATCGTCTGCAGCGCCATGACGATCTCCGCCCCGATGACGATCGGGTCGATGCTCTCGTGGGGGCGCGCGCCGTGGCCTCCCTTGCCGTGCACGACGATGTCCACCGAATCGACGTTGGCGTGGTGCGCCCCTTCGATGAGGCTCACCTGCCCCGCCGGGAGGTCGGCGGCGTCGTGCAGCGCCACTGCGAGGGTCGGCTTGCCGTGTTTCTTCAGCAGCCGCCCGAACGCACGATCGGCAACCATCGCCTTTGCACCCGCGCCGAGCTCTTCGGCGGGCTGACCGACGAAGATCACCGTGCCCGACCAGGTGTCGCGAGTGGCCGCCAGCACCGAGAGCGCCCCGATCGCCGTCGCCATGTGCACGTCGTGCCCGCACGCGTGCATGACCCCCGCGTTCTTGCTCGCATAGGGCAGACCCGTGGCCTCGGTGACGGGCAGGCCGTCCATGTCCGCCCGATACAGCACCGTCGGCCCCTCGCCCTTACCCTCGAGGATCGCGACGATGCCCGTGCCGCCGATGCCCTCGTGCACCTCGAGCCCCAAGCCGCGCAGGGCGTGCGCGAGGTGCTTGGCGGTCTGAACCTCCTTGTTCGAGAGCTCGGGATGGGCGTGAAACCACTCGTACTCCGCCCGCGCCGTTTTCGTCGCAGCATCCACGGGATCGGCCGAGGCGGCGGCGAGCATGAGCGACAGCGACAGCGACAGCATGGGCTGTACGATGCCGCACGGTCGGGATCAGGGGCAACCGATGTCGCTCGGGAGCGGGATGTCGCCGGGGTCGGGATCGGGCCCGAGCGCGACGGGCATCGCGGCAAAGGTGCTGCCCTCCAGATCGATGTTGGCCGGCACGATGATCGCGCCGCTGACTCGGCCACACAGGAGGTCCCCGACGAACTCGGCCTGGATCGTGATGTCGGCGACGACGTCGGATCCCGTGATCGGGTTGACTGCGCCCACCAGCTGGACCTCGGGCGCGACGATGGTGATTAGCCCATCGGGTTCCGCTCGTCCTCCCAGCTCGATGATCGGAGGCGTGAGCTCGCGGGGGCTGTCGACCGACCCCACATCCAGCGAGAGCGGCGTGAGGCTCATGCCAACCGCGCCACCCTCGGCCTTGATCGTCCCCAAGAACTGAAACGGGGTGGTCTCGGCCACGATCGTCGCGATGCTGACGTAGTACTCGTCGCCGATCGCGACGCCGGTCGTAGAGGACGAGCGACCGTCGTCGCCCGAGTTGGTCTCCGAGGTGGCCGGCGACGTCGTGACCGGCGCCGTGGACGAGCCCGGATCGGGATCCGGGTTGGGACCCGATACCGAGGTGCCGCCCCCGCCGACCGACGTCGAGCCCGCCGACGTGGAGCCGACTTCGGACATGGATGTCCCCTCCTCGTCAGTGTCGACGGCCGGACCGCATGCGGCCAGCACCACCACGATCCATGAACAACAAGCCAATCTCATCGTGCCAGTCTATCACGCGGCTGTTCGTGGACATCGAGCCGTGATACCCGGATCCGGTGACGCGTGTCCTCGCGGTCTGCTGGTTGATCCTGTTCTCCGCCTGCGCTGGTCGGCTCGATCGTCCACGGGCGCTGACGGCGAAGGACATCGAGCGACACGAAGCGCTCGCGCCTGACGACCACCGCGGCCGCGCTCGGTTTGCGTTCGACCTCGGGTTTCGCACCGACGCCGTGTTCCACGCGTCGCAGTGGCTCGAGCAGGCCAAGACGCGGGCGCTGCTCGCCGAGGCCGAAGGTGCCGATGCCGCGACGCGCCGATCTGCGGAGCGCGACCTGGGCCGCGCGATCGACCAGGCCCTGGCCACGGGCCGCCGCTTTGGCGCCGGGTCGCTCGTCATCGACGCATCGCTCGCCCGCAGCCGCCCGCGGGTCGATGACCTCGCCTGGGGCTGCGAGCACACCACCTACTGGTCCGGGGACCCCGTCGCCCTGCTCGACGCCACCGCGAGCGATCCGGACGCCTGGCTGTCCGCGTGGGCGCTCGCCGAGCGATGGGCGGTCGCCGAGCAGGACTACGTGCCTCCCGGATCGGTCCTGCGCAAGCTCGGCGTCCGCGGCAACGACGTCCGATGGGCTCTCCTGCGCGACGAGCTCGGCGCCGGGGCGCTCTCTCAGCGCGCCGTCGAACTCGCCGCGACGATCGCCAAACACGACCCCACCGACGTTCCCGCGCGGGTGCTGCTCGAGCTTCGAGAGGCGATGAAGGACGGAAGCTTCGTCCCCGACGCAGACGTCTTCGGCGACCAGACCACCCCCTCCCCCAACGTGTCGTCGATCTCGCGGGCGCGCCGACGCGCCGAGACGTACACCGACGCTCCGGCCGCGCGGCTGCACTACGCGCAGCTGCTGCTCGAGGCCGGTCTGTCTGGCGACGCCTTGGCGATGCTCGAAGCGTCCGAGCCGCGATGGACGAGCGAGACCCAACGCGACCTTGCGGCCCTGCTCGAGGCGCTCGCACGCGTACGCGCGGGCCAGCCCGAGCCCTACGACGACTGGCGCGCACGACACCGCGGCGCTTCGACGCTCGCGGCCGACCGTTCGCTCGAACGCTGGCGACTGTCCACCGTGCGCGCCGACGCGATCCCGGCAGCTGACACGCCGTTGGGCTCGTCACTGGTAGACGCGCTCGCTCGACGCGTGTCGCAACGCGACGCACAGCTGTCTCCGGCCGCGCTCGTGCGGGCGATGGGTGCCGGATCGATGGGCCGCAAGGACCGCGCCTGGGTTCGAGATCGACTCGGCGGAGACTACGGCTTCGTCGAGCACTGCCTGGGCGAGGGCGGCGAGCCGGTCGACTGCGCGAGCATCGTCGTCGCGCCGTGGAAACACGCCGCATGGATTCTCTCGGAATTCGGCCTCGACCACGCGGCCGCCGACGACGTGTTCCTCTGGCTCGACGCCGACGCCCTCGACGCGCCCGCACAGCGGGCCATGGAGTCCGCCCGCGACACCACGCTCGCCCTGTCGTCCACCTTCACTTCGAGCTACGTGCGCGCCCTGATCGAGCGGGGTGACCTCGAAGGCGCCGACGCTTGGCTCGGCCGCTTCGGAGCCTCGCTCAGCCCCGAACGCCTCGCGGGACTGCAGCTCACGCTCGCCGACCACATGGCGGGCCGAACGCAACACGTCCCCTACGCCGTTCTCGTCTCCGACTGGCCCACGCAGTCGGCAGGCTACGGGTCCTCGGGCGATGGTGACGGCGCCCTGTCGAGCGAGTCGGGCTGGGTCACGAAGCTGGAGACTGCCGAGGCGTTGGTGTTCGACGACGACTTCGCGCGCGCCGAGGCGATCTACCTCGAGGTGGCCGAGGGCGCGCCCGAGCCAGCGCGAGGGATGTTGCTGGGGCTCGCCGCGCGTGCAGCCTTCGAGGCCGGCGACTCGGCGGGCGCGGCCTCGCATGTGTCGGGCATTCGCGCAGACGCGCCGGAGCGCCGCGAGGTCGAAGCCCTGCTCGCCGCTCGCCAAGGAGACCCATCCAGCGCGCAAAGGATCCTGCTCGACCTGTGGCCTGAGCGCCCCAGCGCGTCCGCACACCTCCTCGCGCTCGGTGTGTCGCTGCAGACCGCACCCGCCCTCGAAGCGTTCGCGGAGCACGGCTCGCTCTCCTGGACCGTGCGGGCGGCGGTCGACGATGGCTCGATCACGACGCTTCAATCGCTGGCCGACGCCGAGACGCTCGCGGACGACCCATCGCGGGCGTGGGCGCAAGCCTCGTCCCTCGCCCCCGCCATGATCCCGCTCGCGGTCGAGCACGGAAACGAACTGCTGCGCGCCGCGGTCCGCCACGACGACGCGCGCCCCATCGCGAGCACGCTCCTCGCGTTGCACCGCCGCACCGCAACTCCACCACGCAGCGTGATGCTGGAGCTGATGCTACTGACCGGCGAGCACGGCGAGGCGCTGTCGATGGCGCGCTCCGAGGTTCCCGAGGCCGGCATCGTCCCGCTCGCATCCACGAGCGGCCCCGTCCGGCTTCACCTTGCCGGGCAGCAGGGCGTGCTCACGCCCGAGGCGCTCTGGCGCGAGTGGCGGTGGCGGGCAGACCTGGGCGAAGAGGAACACCACGACGCACTGCTGGGCCGCGCGGAGGGACCACTGCTGGGCTACGCGTGCATGCTGTTGAGCGACCTGCCCGGTGACACGCGAGCGCTGCCCACCTGCAAGAAGGCCTGGGAGGCCGAGAAGAAGGACAGCTGGCAGTCGGCGGTCAACTACACGTTCCTGCTGCTGCAGCTGGACGTGCCGCCGCCGGGTGTCTTGGCGATGGTTTTCGAGACCACCCCGCCGCCGCCCTACCAGCCCTCCGGCCCACCTCTGCGCGACCGAGCCGACGTCGCCGTGCTCCACCAGAACCTCGCGGCGTGGCTGTCGCTCGGTGGCGAACACGAACGCGCAGCCCAAGCGAGCATCGACGGCTACGCGCACGCCCCCTCGACGTTCCTCACCAAGAACGACGTCCCCGAAGCCGAGTACTCCACGCGCTCGGAGCACGCGCACCTCGGCACCCTTCGCAGCCGGGACGCCGACGCGGCCACCCTGCACGGGCGACTCGCCTATCAGTCACTCCGCGGCTTGCGACCCGACGTGGCCTCGCACTACGCCAAGGTGAGCGCGGCGCTTCCCATGACCGACGCGCAGCTTGGAGGACCGCTCGCGGCGGCCCGAGCCCGAGCGCTGGCCCCGATGATGGCCGACGACCTCGAGGCGGAGCGCATCCCCGCGGACGTCCTGGGCAGCGTCGTCGCCGCGGCCTATGACTCCGAGGACGTGACGGCCACGCTCGCGCCCGTCTTCACCGAGCATCCCGACTCCGCCTTCGTTCGCGTGCTGATGGCCGAGTCCGACAGCGAGGAGGGGCGCACCGAGCTCGCGCTCGATCGCCTGAAACCGCTCGAGGCGGCCTACCCGTCCAACGACCTCGTCGCAATCGTCGGGGCCAAGGCGCGCGTGGTCGCGGGCGACCTGGACGGCGCCAAGGCGCGATACGCCCAGGCCTTTGCCGCTCGGCCCGACTCGCTCCTGCTCGAGCATGCGGAGCTCACCGAGGAAGTGGTCGGCGCCAGGCCCGACGTTCCCCCGTGGTTTCGCTCGCCCACCGCCTTCGACGGCCGCCTGTCGAGCGTGTCCACGCGGGACATGATGGACCTCGTCCCCCGCTACCAGAGCCACACCGAAGTGGGCGCCGACGCGTTCTTCCCGCTCGCTTGGGAAGCGCACGACGGGCCGATGAGCGCACGCAGTGCTGCGGGCGCGTGGGTGAGCGTCGAACAAGACGCCCGTGCGTCGCGCTGCGTCGGGATCGAGTGTCTTCGAGACACACTCGACTCCCTCGAACGTCGGGGCTACACGACGCACTTCGTCCGCACGGCCGAGATCGCCGCGGGCACGGCGACCGACGCGGCCCTCAGCGACTCGACGCAGGTCTGGCTCATGACCTCGGTGCCGCTGGGAGGTCGCGTCTTCACGCTGCTGGGCTCGGCGCCGCACGCCCAGGCCGAGTCCCTGGTCACCGCGTTCGCGCTCCTGCGACGCAGCTTTGCCCCGCTCGACGCCGTCGTTCCGTCCTTCTCCGCCGCGAGCCTGCGCGCTGACGGCCGCACGCTGGTGGATCGCAGCCGGCTGAAGGCTCGGCTCGAAGCCGGCGCATCGCACGGTGCTGGCTGCCCCATCACCGCGACGCTCAGCGACGCCGCCCCGGCGAGCGCCGCGGAGCTCGTGCTCGACATCTATCTCGCCTCCGCCGACCCGCAGCGACGCCACGATGTGCTCTCGTGCGCGAAGCCGGGTTCACGCGCGGCACGGCGCCTGGCCCTCGCAGCGCTGCTCGACGACGACGCGCGCCTGCACGAGTGGGGCGCGCTCGCCGTACGACATCACCCCAGCCGCGCCATCGACGACGCCAAGCACCTCATCCCGATGGGCATTCCCCTCTCGGCCCCCGGGTACTTCGACCGGGAAGAGGCGAGCCCCCGCGGCAGGATCGAGCTCGGCCTCAACCTGCCCGAGGCCAGCGCGCGGCGATGGATGCTGTCGCTGAAGTCCTCCAAAGACCACGACGCCAGGGTGGACGCGTGGGTGATCGCCTCGCAGCGCCCCGAGCTCGTGGACCTGGGCGAGGCCGAACGCGTCGCCCGCGAGGCCGACACCGATATCGCGTTCCTCGCCTTGGACGTGCTCGAGCTCCGTGACACGCCGCGCTTTGCAGCGGCCGTGCGCGCTCGACTCGACGCCCTCGACCCCGACACGCTCGACGAGAACCGCTACTGGGAGGCTCGCGCCCTCGCGTACGGGCTGGTGGAGCTGGCCGAAGGCGAGGACGAAGCTCGGCTGAAGGCCGCCGCCAAGCGGTTCGAGGGCCCGGGCAAGCGGCGCAAGGCCATCGCCAAGACGCTGCGCCGTTTTGCGCAGTGGCACGCCGAGGCGCGTCGCGGGGAGCCTTCGGGCGCCGACCCGTTCAGCGCGGCACAACGCACCGACACAAAGCGCCCGCGCCCCGCTCGCTCCCTGGCGCAGCTGCAGCGCGCGCCCTTGGCCGAGCTCCTCCCCACGCGGCACTGGACCTTCGCCAGAGTCGCCTCCCCGGGTCTGTTCGCCAGCACCGTCTTCGACCTGACGCAGCGTCTCGAACCGAGCGACCCCACGCAGCGCCTCATGGTCGACCGCGCCGTCGAAACGATCCGACAGTCCAACGGTTTCGACGCGCTGCTCGCCGGCGGCGGCCTCGACCTCTCGGCCCCCATCGAGTGCGCGAGCATGGCCGGCGACAGCGGATTCATCTGCGCCGCCACGGTCCGCGACCGCGCTGCGCTGCTGACCGAGCTCGGTCGGCGCGGCTACGGGTCCGACGCAGGCCTGGCCATCGTGCTCCGCCTGTCCAACGGCATGGGGCTGCTGCCCGTCGGACTGAGCGTGCTCCCAGCGCTGCTGCACCAGCTGGTCTACGACGCGATCGACGACGACGAGACGACGGCCGAAGACGAAGATCCCAAGCAACGCAGGTACGAGCGGCTTCGCCACCGCGTGACCGTCGCTGGGCACCCGCTCGAGTACTACGCGACCATCGAAGCCGAGGAGGGCTCTGTCAGCACCGACGCCGAGCGCTACCTCTTCGCCGGAGACCGCGTGTTGGTGTTCTCCAACGACTTCATGGCCCGCCGCGTCCTCTTCCAGCCCGAGCCCGGGACGCCGAGCCTCGCGGACGACCCCGAGTTCATCGCGCTGACCCGCGACTGGAAGGATGGCAGCGCGCTGCAGGCCGCCTCCATGGGCCTGAGTTCCCCCATCGACGACGCAAACGTCGCCAGCGAAGTGGTTGCCGACGGCAAGGGCATCGCGTTCCGCTACTCGGCCACGGCCGACGCGAAGATCCCCGACATGACCAACGCACGCGCCCACCTGCCTCCGGGCTCGGTCAGCACGCTCGTGGTCGGCTATCCCGAGCAGGCCGACGACGACGACCTGCCCGAGCTCGAGGAGATGAAGCTCGCCGCCGGCGACGTCGTGCCCCCGGTCGGGCTCCTGACCGTGAGCTCGGGCGCTGCGTTCGGCTGGTACCCCGCCCCCGGCGACAGCCTGTGGAGTCAGTGGGTGCTCGTGCTGCCCCAGAACCCGAACCTGGCCAAGGCCACCAAGAAGGAGGGCGTCCGCGCCGCTGGCCAAGCACCCAAGCAGTCGAGCGGTCGGTGGTGGTACGGCAGGGTCGATGGGCTGCTCGTCCTCGCGAGCAACGAGCACCTCGCCCGCCTTGCCCTCGAGCGCCCCTCGGCGAGCAAGGGCGGCAAGCACCTCCTGGGGCGCGGCACGTTCGACGGCGAAGAGGCGTCCAAAGTCGTCGCTCGACTCCCGAGCACGGCTCCGGACCTGGAGCGGATGATGCTGCGGTTCTTCGCCGGCATCGTCGGCATCGTCGAAGACGTGGGGTTCGAGGCGACGTGGGACCCGAGCACCCGGGTGGGCAGCATGCAGGGACGCATCTCGCTGCGGCTGCGCGATCGAGACGCCACCGAGGTCGTCGACCAGTGGCTCGCGTCGGCGAGGTTCCGCAACGCCGCCGCCCTGCCCCGCTCGCTGGGCGCCGACGAAGCCGAGGGCACGCTCCGGTTCTCGCTTTCGGTCGGAGACGCCACCGCGTTCGCGGACCAGTCGGTGTTTCCCTCGGCGCGCGTGTCGACACGCATCGTCGATGACACCCACCTCGAGATCACCGTCCGCGCCAAGGCGCTCGACAAGGACGCCACCGAGGTGCTGACCGAGTCGCGCGAGAAGGCCCTGCTCGACACCTCCAGCGCGCTGCGCATCCACGACCCCGCGATCGAGAAGATCCGCGACACCCTCACCAAGCCCTCGATGACCCCGGCCGACAAGGCCAAGGCCATCACCGCCTGGGTCCACGAGCGCATCGCCTACGAGGTGACCCCACGCTCCATCGACGCCACCGAGATCCTCGAGGTGGGCCGCGGCGACTGCAGCGAGTACTCGCGCCTGAGCGTCTCACTGCTTCGTGCCGCGGGCGTGCCCGCCGAGGTCCGCAGCGGCATGGCCGCGCAGGGGAGCGAGATGGTCGCCCACGCCTGGGTCGCCTACCACGACGGCACGCGATGGCACGAGCTCGACCCGACCTGGGGTCGCATGTCGGTCACCGCCGGGCACATCCCACTCGAGGTCACCGACGTGCTCGCGCTGATCTCGTTGAACCAGCTGGAGATCGAGACGATCGAGTCGGTGAGCGCGACGCCCTGACTACAGCCCTACGTCACCCACACCTATTGCTTCCAGGGCTGGCGCTCGAAGTAGTCGCGTGTCAGCTCGACGAGCTTGGGCGAGAGCAGCACGAGCGCGATGAGGTTGGGGAGGATGACCACGCCCATCAACATGTCGCCGAGCGTCCACGCGACCGAGAGCGGCAACACGGCCCCCATGAAGTGCATCAGCACGAACACCGCTCGGTACGGCCCGACCGCCTTGGGCCCCAGCACGTAGTTGGCGCAGCGATCCCCGTAGTAGCTCCACGAGATCGCCGTCGACACGCCGAAGAGCACCACGCACAGCAAGACGATGTGGTGACCAAAGTCGCCGATCGGCCCGAGCCCCCGCCGGAACGCGAGCATCGTCAGGGGCGCCCCGCTCTCGGCCGCGTCGCCGTAGAGCGTGTCGTACTCGGTGCCATCGGCCGCGACGGCCTTGTTGCCCTGGGGGTCGACCGTGCCGGTGAACGGGGTCGTCTGCTCGGCGTCGACGTAGAGCACGGCGATCGGGGCGTCGTGCCAGGCGACCGCGGGCCCGACCGACTTGCCCTCGGTCACGGTGACCGTCTCGGGGGTGTCGTCCAGCGGAGTGAAGCTGCCGTCCGCCTTCACCTCGACGTAGGTCATGTCGCCTTGACCCACCGAGAGCTCGGTGGGGGTGAAGTCCTTCCAGACGCCCGTGATGATGATGACCATCGCGGTCATCGTGCAGATGAGGATCGTGTCGATGAACGGCTCGAGCAGCGCGACGACGCCCTCGGAGACGGGCTCGTCGGTGCGCGCTGCGGCATGCGCGATGGGGGCGCTGCCTTGGCCGGCCTCGTTGGAGAACAAGCCACGCTTGACGCCCCACATGGCGGTCACGAGGATGGCGCCGACGCCCGTACCGGCGACCCCGGCGGTCGGGTTGAACGCCTCGGAGACGACCAAGCTCAGCGCTGGTCCGATCTCTCCCACGTTCATCGCCAAGATGATCAGCGCGCCGGTGACGTACAGGCCCGCCATGGCCGGCGCGAGAATGGAGGTGACCTTGCCGATGCGCTTGATGCCGCCGAGCACGACTCCGCCCACGATGGCGGCCGCGACCAGCCCGGTGATCCACGCGGGCACGCCGAACGTCGCGTCCATCGTGTCGGCCACCGTGTTGGCTTGCACGCCGTTGCCCGTGAAGAACGCGGTGAGCCCGAGCGCGACGGCGAAGAACACCGCCAGGGGCTTCCACGCGGGGCCGAGCCCCTTTTCGATGTAGTACATCGGCCCGCCCGCGACGTCGCCACCTTCGGTCGTGCGGTACTTCTGGGCCAGCGTCACCTCGGAGAACTTGGTGGCCATGCCCAGCAGCGCGGTGATCCACATCCAAAAGAGCGCACCCGGGCCGCCCCAGTGCAGGGCGATCGCCACGCCGCCGATGTTGCCAATGCCGACCGTCGCGGACAGCGCGGTGGACAGGGCCTGAAAGTGCGAGACGTCGCCGGGGTCGTCGGGATCGTCGTAGCGCCCCGTGGCGACCGCCAGGCCGTGCCCGAGGCGGCGCACCTGCACGAATCCCAGGCGCAGGGTCAAGAAGAAGCCCACCCCGAGCAAGGCGATCACGATGAAGGGGATCGTTTGATCCCCCACCGGAATGCCCGACGACCAGATGAACTCGTTGATGCTCTCGACGACTTGTTCCAAGGACTCCATGGGCGGGGCGTCGCAGCATCACCCCCAGCGGCGGGGTGTTGCAAGCCACGGGGGCTGACGCATCACACGTGGCGGTGGTAGTGATGCCCCCCGATGGCACGCCCCCACTCGCTGCAAACGCTCCTTCTGCTGGCCTGCTTCGCCTCTACGGGTTGTCGTGGCGGCGGCGAGACTGCGGCGCCCGGTGCCAGCCACGGCGGGTCCGAGCCTGCCCCGCTGACGTTCCATCCCTCGCCCCCCGCGGGTCCGAAGCCCGACGAAGCGGACGAGGGCAAGGACGACGCCACCGACGAGAAGAAGCCGTGGAGCGTCGAGGACGCCCCGGGGCCGCGCAAGAGCGTCACCATCGACACCGACAACGGCACGTGGATGAGCCTGACGCTCAGCCCCGACGGTAAGACCATCGTCTTCGATCTGCTCGGCGACCTCTACAGCGTCCCCTTCGCGGGCGGCGAGGCGAAATCGCTGACCTCGGGCATGGCGTGGGACATGCAGCCGAGCTTCAGCCCCGACGGCAAGTGGATCGCGTTCACCAGCGACCGCGACGGTGCCGACAACATCTGGGTGATGCCCGCGGGCGGCGGCGAGCCCCGGCAGATCACCAAGGAAGACTTCCGGCTGGTCAACAGCCCAGCGTGGTCGCCCGACGGCCAGTTCATCGTGGCGCGCAAGCACTTCACCGCGCGGCGCAGCCTCGGCTCGGGCGAAATGTGGCTGTATCACGTCGGCGGCGACACCAAGGGCGTGCGGCTGACCGAAAAACCCAACGACCAAAAGGACGTGGGAGAGCCCGCGTTCTCACCGGACGGCAAGTGGCTGTACTTCAGCCAGGACACCACGCCCGGGGAGTTCTTCGAATACAACAAGGACCCGCACGCGGGCATCTACGACATCAAGCGGATGGACCGCAGCGACGGCACCATCGAGATTCTCGCCGGGGGTCCCGGCGGCGCGGTGCGACCCACGCCGTCCCCCGACGGCAAGCAGCTCGCGTTCGTCCGCCGACACGGCCTGGACACGGTGCTGGCCGTCAAGGACCTCGCCTCCGGTGCCGAGCGCATCGTGGCCCGCAACCTCGACCGCGACATGCAGGAGACGTGGGCCATTCACGGCGTCTACCCGACGATGGCGTGGACACCCGACAGCGCGCAGATCGTCTACTGGGGCGAGGGCAAGATTCACCGGGTCGACACCGACCGAGGCAACGTCACCAACATCCCCTTTCACGTCGAGGACACCCGCGAGGTCGTCGAAGCGCTGCGGCACCGGGTGGATCCCGCGCCCAAGACGTTTCACACCAAGATGCTGCGCAACGTGGAGGTCTCCCCCGACGGCAAGCGCGTGATCTATCAGGCGCTGGGTCGCCTCTACGTCAAGAGCCTGCCCGACGGCAAACCCAAGGCGCTGACCACCGACAAAGGCGTGCACGAGTTCTTCGGCTCCTTCTCCCGCGACGGCAAGCGCATCGTGTTCGTCTCTTGGACCGACGACGGACTCGCCAGCGTCCGCACCGTGCCGGCGTCCGGTGGTCGCAGCGCCAAGGTCACCCGCGATCCCGGGCACTACTTCGACCCGGTCTTCTCGCCCGACGGCCGGAAGATCGTCTACCGCAAGGGCTCGGGCGGCTGGCTCACCTCGCCGCTGTGGGGACAAGACGAGGGCCTGTACGTGGTGCCCACCCGCGGCGGCACCCCCAAGGAGATCGGGCACGGCGCGAGCCCACACTTCGGCGCCGATAACGACCGCGTCTTCTTCACCACGTTCAAGAAGAAGAAGCGACTGTTGGCCAGCATCGAGCTCGACGGCTCGGACCGCCGCGAGCACGTGACCTCGCAGAAGGCCACGCGCATGCGCGTATCGCCCGACGGCAGGTGGCTGGCGTTTCAAGAGGGGTTCAACGCCTTCATCACCCCCTTTCCCGCCACGGGGCGTGTATTCGACGTCGGCCCCAAGTCCAAGGCGCTTCCGGTCAAACAGGTCAGCCGCGACTCGGGTGATGGCCTGCACTGGTCGGGTGACAGCAGCCGCTTGTACTGGTCGACGGGACCCGAGCTGTTCGCCCGCGACCTGAAGCAGACCTTCTCCTTCATCGACGGCGCCCCCGAAGCGCTGCCTGAGCCCCCCGAGTCCGGCACGGACATCGGCTTCGACGTCGACGGCTACGTCCCCAAGACGACGTTCGCGTTCACGGGTGCTCGCATCGTGACGATGAAAGGCGAGCAGGTGATCGAAGACGGCGTGCTCGTGGTCGAGGGCGACCGCATCAAGGCCGTCGGCAAGCGCGGCGAGGTCGCGATTCCCGTCGGCGCCCAGAGCATCGACACCAGCGGCAAGACGATCATTCCGGGGCTCGTCGACGTTCACGCCCACGGCAGCCAAGGGGAGAGTGGCATCACCCCGCAGCAGAACTGGCTGCACTACGCCACGCTCAGCTTCGGCGTCACCACGGTGCACGACCCGTCCAACGACACCGGCGAGATCTTCGCGGCGGCCGAGCTGGCCAGGGCGGGCGAGATCGTCGCGCCCCGCATCTTCTCCACCGGCACCATCCTCTACGGCGCCGACGCGCCGTTCACCGCCGTGGTCGACAGTCTGGACGACGCCCGCAGCCACCTACGACGGCTCAAGGCGGTCGGGGCGTTCAGCGTCAAGAGCTACAATCAGCCTCGTCGCAACCAGCGACAGCAGGTCATCGCCGCGGCACGAGAGCTGGAGATGATGGTCGTGCCCGAGGGCGGCTCCACGCTCCAGCACAACCTCAACATGATCGTCGACGGCCACACGGGCATCGAGCACGCGATCCCGGTGGCGAAGGGCTATGACGACATCGAGCAGCTGTGGAGCGCGACCGAGGTGGGCTACACCCCCACGATGGGCGTCGGGTACGGCGGCCTGGGAGGCGAGCTGTACTGGTACGCCAACACCGACGTGTTCGAGCATCCCAAGATGCAGGCGTTCGTGCCGCCGCATGCCTACGAGCCGCGCTCGCGTCGCAGACCCACGGCCTCCAAGGGTGACTGGAACCACTTCGAGATCGCACAGCTGTGCGCCGAGCTCCAAGACGCCGGGGTGAAGGTGAACCTGGGCGCGCACGGCCAGCGCGAGGGCCTCGCAGCGCACTGGGAGCTGTGGATGTTCGTGCAGGGCGGCATGACCCAGCACGAGGCCCTGCGGGCGGTGACCCTCGACAGCGCCCGCTACATCGGCATGGACGAGTCCTTGGGCTCGCTCGAGGTCGGCAAGCTGGCGGACCTGGCCATCATCGACGGCAACCCCCTGGCCAACATCCGCGACAGCGACAAGGTCACCCACACCATGGTGGGGGGCCGCCTCTTCGACGCCACCACGATGGACGAAATCGGGGGCCGGGCCGTCGAGGCCAAGGACTTCTACTGGCAGGGCACGGCCGGATCGACCCGCCCCACGACCACCTTCACGCAGCACCGACATTGACCCGCGACGGACACGCGCCGACCCGCTACCCTGGAGCCGAATGAAGTTTGCCGCCGCGCTCTCGGGTGCCGATCGTTTCGACACCGCGTTCGACGAGGTCGTCGACGACCTCGAAGCGCAACTCGACGGGGCCGCCCCCTCCCTGCTGACGCTCTTCGTGGGCAGCACGCACGAGCGCGACTACGTACGGCTGCATCGGATGCTACGCGAGAAGTATCCCGGGGCGGCGCTCGTGGGATGCTCGGCGGGCGGCACGATCGGCGGGGGCCGTGAGCTCGAAGAAGGCGCGGGCCTCTCGATCAGCGCCGCGTACCTGCCCAACGTCGAGATCCGGCCCTTCCACCTCGACCCCGACCGCGTCCCGGTCCCCGACGCGGCGCGCCTGTGGCGGGAGGTGCTCGACACCCCCTCCGACGCGCACCCCACGATCATCGTCTTTCCCGAGCCCTACACGAGCCCCGTCTCGGCGGTGCTCGATGGCCTCGATCGCACGTTCGAGGGCGGCACGGTCGTCGGCGGCGTGGCCAGCGGCATGCAAGAGGCCGGCGGCGGGGCCTTGTTCGCGGGCGACGACGTGTTCGCCACCGGAACCGCCGGCGTCGTGCTGTGGGGCGACGTGCAGATCGACACGATCGTCTCGCAAGGATGTCGCCCGATCGGTTCACCGATGTTCATCACGCGGGGCCACGACAACTTGATCACGGGGCTCGACGGCCAGAGCCCCGCAGCCGCGCTTCAGAGCCTGTACGACTCCCTCTCGGACGAGGACCAGGCACGCCTGCGTCAGTCGCTCTTCGTCGGCATCGTGATGGACGACGGGCTCGAGGTCTACGAGCAGGGCGACTTCCTGATCCGCAACATCATGGGGCTCGACGGCGACACGGGGTCACTGGCCATCGGCGCCGACGTCCGGCCCAACACCGTCGTGCAGTTTCATCTTCGCGACGCGGAGACGTCGGCTCGCGACCTCCAGGCTCTGCTCGAGGCGCGCAGCGACGCGGGCATGCCTGCGCCCGAGGGCGCATTGATGTTCTCGTGCCTCGGCCGCGGACGCGGTCTGTACGGAAAGCCCGACGTCGACAGCAACATCGTGCGGGCGACCTACCCCGACCTGCCGATCGGCGGGTTCTTCTGCAACGGCGAGCTCGGTCCGGTGCAGGGGATCTCCTACCAGCACGGGTACACGAGCGTGCTCGCCCTCTTCGGCCGCTAGCTCGCGCGCCCATGCAAACGGCCCGATGCGCGGCGAGCTCTCGGGTGCGACGAGACCTCGGCGCTTCGGGCCGTGAAGAGGTTGGACGCGGCCCCTAGAAGCCGAGTTCTTTCTTGCGATCTTCGGCGGTGGGCAGCGGATCGGTGGTCTCGGTGAGCACCGGGAGGCTTGGCGCCTTCTCGGCGTTGACGTCCTTCCACTGCGCCTGATCGTCGGGCAGCTCGGTCTCATCGAAGATCGCTTCGACCGGGCACTCCGGGACGCAGGCACCGCAGTCGATGCACTCGTCGGGGTCGATGTAGAGCATCTCCGCGTCGGCGTGAAAGCACTCGACGGGGCAGACCGCTACGCAGTCGGTGAAGCGACAACCTTTGCAGTTTCCGGTGACGACAAACGCCATGGCCGGCGGATGGTAGCGGCTCGCCGCCCAGAACGCTCGTTTTTCGTAGCTTCGGCCGCACGCGCTGCGTTCGAACCCGGCGGGCCTGCGAATGTGCGCCGACACACCTACATCTATCCACACCCCAGGGCGGCCCGAAGGCCGCTATTGTGAACAAGGTGTGGATGAAGAGGGGCGGCGGTGAATCCAAGATGCTGGATCTACGCTGATTTCGACCCAAGGCGCTCCCTGCTCTCGGATCTGTGGAGTTCTGTGGATTTGCGCGGGTTTGGCCCGAGAGCACGAGCCGGGCCATGCTCGGTGGAGGCACCGCATGGCCAGTCGCCCTCCACGCTCGATCTCCGGCCCCATCGTGTGGGGTTCGGTCAGCGCCACGCTGACCGTGGTGATGCTGGTCGGCTGGATCTACGTGATCCTCCGCAACCAGTTCACGGCGCAGTCCGTCGGCAACGTCTGGCTGCTCATCGGCGGCATCATCTCGCTGGGCGTCATCACGACGGTGCTGATCCTCTTCTCCGTGTTCCTCGCGCGGCAGATCCTCGAGAACCGAAGGCAGACCACGTTCATCGACTCGGTCACCCACGAGCTCCGTTCGCCGTTGGCGTCGCTCCGACTGGGTTTGCAGACGCTCGGTCGCCGCGGCCTGGAGAACGAACAGCGCGAGCAGCTGCGCGAGATGATGCTCGACGATACCGAGCGGCTCGCGGCGTTCATCGACGACATCCTCGAGGCCACCCGTCTCGAATACGGCAAAGCCGGGCAGATGATCAGCCACGTGTCGCTCGGCGACCTGATCGACCGGTGCGTGGCGACGGTCGCTCGCCGGCACAAGCTCGAGCCCGAGATCGTCGATATCGACGTCGACGACTCGATCGAGCTTCACATCGACGCGACCGCCCTCGAGACGGTGCTCAAGAACCTGCTGGACAACGCCATCAAATACTCGAACAGCCCCGTCCGAGTGCAGGTGACCGCACGCGAGCGCGACAGCGGAGCGGTCGAGATCCACGTCCGCGATCGCGGCGTCGGCATCCCCCAAGGTGAGCTGCGGCGAATCTTCGACCGCTTCTATCGCGTTGACCACGAGGACGTTCGTGCCCGCCGCGGCACTGGCCTGGGCCTGTTCGTGGTCAAGGCCCTGGTCGAAGACCTCGGCGGCCGGCTCCGTGCCCACTCCGACGGGCGCGGCACCGGCACCACGATGACGATCAACCTCCCCAAGACATCCGACGGTACCGCGCTAGCACTCGAAGAGGACGCTGAGTCATGAACGAGCCCAAGCCCAGACTCCTCCTCGTCGAAGATGAAGACCACCTCGCCGCTGGCCTCAAGCTGAACTTCGAGCTCGAGGGGTTCGAGGTCGACATCGCACGCACCGGCAGAGAGGCCGGGTCGCTGCTGCTTCAGCCCGACTACGACATCATGGTGCTCGACGTCATGCTCCCGGACATCAGCGGGCTGACGCTGTGCCGCAGCATCCGCGAGTCGGGCAAGACGACACCCATCCTCATGCTCACCGCCAAGGCCAGCCTCGACGACCGCGTCGAGGGCCTCAACGCTGGCGCCGACGACTACCTCACCAAGCCCTTCGAGCTCGAAGAGCTGCTCGCCCGTGTCCGCTCCATGCTTCGCCGCGCCGAGTGGGAGAAGCAGGAAGAGCCGCAACCGAGCACGCCATCCATCCGCATCGGCTCGGCGCAGGTGGACTTCGAACGGCACATCGCCGAGCGCGACGGCCAGACGCTGCGCCTGACGAAGCTGGAGTTCGATCTCCTGCTTTACTTCGTGGAGAACCCCGAGCGGGTGCTCAGCCGTGAAGAACTCCAGCGCGAGGTCTGGAAGCTGCGCGACTACCCCAACCGGCGCATGGTCGACAACTTCATCATGCGACTGCGCCGCCACTTCGAGAAGCACCCGCAGTCACCCAAGATGTTCGTCTCGGTGCGGGGCGCAGGCTACAAGTTCGTCCCGCCGACGTGAGCGCCGAACAAAGCGCTTCCGTGCGCCGCCGCGAAGAGCTATCCCCAGTTCGATGAACCGTTCTCGCGTCCTCTCCGCGGTGTTGCTCTGCACGGCGGCGTGCCGCACTGGAGCGCCGCAGATGTCGACGGAGCCCGGCGACGCGCAGCCGGAGCCCACGACTCCCGCGGCGCAACCGCGGCGCGCCTCGAGCGAGGACGAGCCGCAGCCCGATCCCATCGACCCCGACACGCTCCCCCTGGGCGCCGAGCATGCCCTGCCTGCGCTCCACCGCGCCGAGCTGACGACCCTGGCGACCCTGACGACCGAGCGCGCGACCGTCGTCGTCTACAGCTTCAACAGACTCGAGGAGTTTCTCGGCACGCGTGCGCCCGAGCTGCGCACGTCCCTGCAGGAGGCCATCGCACAGCTGCATGCGGAGTGCGAAGCCGAGCGTGCGGCGGCGCCCCAGACAGAGCCCGACCCCTCGGGGAGCGACGAGGACGAGAACGAGGACGAGGACGAGGACGGCCCGATCTCCGAGCCGAGCTGTTCGGCCGTCGCCGCCGCAAACGCGACTGGTTTGACCGACGGCGACATCGACTGCGAAGTGATGGCGCTCGCCTCCTTCGACCAGGCCGGCGCGCTGACGGGCCAAGCGACCCTCCTCGACCAAGGGTGCATCGACGGCGCGGTCCGGGCACAGCTGGGCGACCTCACCGGACACGGCAAGGTCGAGCTCGCCGTCTTGGCCGACCTCAGCCGTTCCGGGCCAACCCCGAGCGGGTTCGGGCCGCAGGCGCGACGACAGCGGCTGCTCGGATACCACCTCGAGTTCCGCAAGGAGCCCTTCGTGCCGTTCCTCGAGGTCGACCTCCTCGAGCGCGGTCCGGGCGAGACGGCTCCTCCCGATGTACAGCGGCGCGTTCGCGTGAGCCCGCGGTGGCTGGACGTGGTCTCGAAGACCCACGAGGGAGGATGTGCCCCCGAGGACGAGGACGAGGGCGAGGGCGACCGTGATGACGACGCCTGCCATCCGTTCGATGCGCAGCGGCTCCGCTGGGATCACTTCGAGGGTCGATACGTCGACGGCAAGCCGCTCGCCCTCGATGCGGAGGAGATCGAGCGCAACCTCGAACAGCTGCCGCCCATGCCACGGTGTGCGGGCGCCTGCGACGCCCCGCTCGCCGACCAGCCGGACCCACCCCGCTGAAGCGCGAAGAAGGCCACGGACAGGGCGACGCGGTCAGGTCAGCTCGTCGAGCGGCCCCTGACACAGCTCGGGCAGCCCGAACGTGTTGGTGTCGGTCTGCCCCATCGCGTGCAGCATCGAGACGAACAGGTCATTGTGTGCCCGACCGTCGATCTGCAGGTTGCGACCGGTGCTGAGGTATCCGCCAGCGCTGCCCGCCATGACGAACGGCACGTCGGTGGCCGTGTGTAGATCGCCGTTGCCCTGCTCGTTGACCCAGAGCACTACGCTGTTGTCGAGCATGGTGCCATCGCCCTCGGGCACCGACTTCATCGCCTGCACAAGGTAGAGGTACTGCTCGGCGTACCACTGGTTGATCTCGATCAGCTGCTGACGCGCCGCGGGGTCGTCGTCGGCTTCGTGGGAGAGCGAGTGGTGGTTGGCCGAATGCCCCAGCCACGAGTGGCGGATGCCGCTCTGCGCGGTCGACCACTGAATGCTCGCGACGCGGGTGAGGTCGCAGGTGAGCGCCATGGTCATCAGATCCATCTGCGCCCGGCCCACCGCGGGGTACTGGTCGTTGCTGTTGGGGTCGAGCCCTTCGGGCCGCTGCGGCAGCGCGCACGCCTCGAGCGGCCCCCCCTCGGTGAAGAGGCTCTGTTCGAGCTCGCGGATGGCATCGAGGTGCGCCTCGAGCTTGACCCGGTCCCCTGCGCCGACCTTGGCGTTGAGGCGGTTGAAGTCGTCGGCCACCTTGTCGAGCACGCTGCCGCGACGAGCACGCAGCGCCGCGAGCTCGGTCGGGTCGGTGCCGAGGTCGGTGAAGAGGGCGTCGAACGCCGCCGCGGGGTCGTTCTCGGGCGGCAGCGCTTCGAACGGGCCCCGGTAGCACATGCGGCTGGTCACCTGGCGCTGCAGGTCCAGCAGCGAGCGGACGCCGAATTCGAGCGAGCGAAATGGCGTCTCGCTGCCGATGCGGTTGGCGATCTCCTGGTCGATGGAGATGCCTCCGGCCGAGCCGTCGGGGAGGTGCGAGAACTCGCCGATGCCCGACGGCCCGACGAGCAGCTCCTGGCACGTGAGCATGTGTCCCATGCCCATGTCGTGGCCGTTGCCACCGGGACCCTGATTTCTCGAGACCATGTCGAGGCCCCACACGATGAGCAGGTCGTCGCGGATCGCCTCGAGCGGGCTGAGGATGTGCTCACCGCCGCCGGGTCGGCTGAAGCTGAAGTCGTCCACCCCGCCCTCGGGGCGGAACGCCTCTTCGATGGTGCCATTGGCCGAGAAGAAGACGACGAAGCGCTTGCGCGGACCATCCGCCCCGCCCGCCCGCGCGGCCGGAATCATGGCGTCGAGGAGCGGAAGGCCGATGGCGACACCACCGGCACCGCGAAGGAAGGTACGTCGGGAGAGTGGCTTGGACGCGGGCTTGTTCACGGGGCACCTGTGGGCCGGAAGCGGAAGGCATCGGTTTGGGTGAGATCGACGAGCAGCTCGCGGAGGTTGTACCCGGACGCTTCGAAGCGCGCGTGCACCTGCTCGAGGGTGCACGCGTCGAGCTCTTCGGACTCGGTCCGGCCGTACGCGAAACGGAACCATTGTTGCGCCACACACGAGCGCACGTCGGGGCTCACGCGCAGCCGCTGCCCGAGCTCGACGGGGCCGTCGAACGCTTCGTCCTCGAGGGCGAGCCCGGCCTGGGCGAGAAAACCCGAGGCGTCGATCGTGGTGCCGTTCTCCTGGCTTCTCCAGCGGCCGAGGGCGTCGTAGTTCTCGAGGCCGAACCCGATCGGGTCCATGAGGCTGTGACAGCCCGCGCACGCCGGATCGTCGCTGTGCTGGGCGTATCGCTCTCGCGTGGTCGTGGCGTCGGAGGGCTCGGGCGGCACGAGGTCGACGTCGTCGGGCGGCGGCGGCGGGATCTGGCAGAGCAGGTGCTCGCGTACGTACAGGCCCCGCGCGACGGGTGAGGTCTCGTTGGGCTTGGCGAACACACTCATCACCCCGCCCGCGGTGACGATGCCCGAAGCCTGGCCGGGCAGCGCGACTCGCTCGAACCCGGGACCAAAGGACCCTTCGATGCCATAGAACTCGGCGAGCGCGTCGTTGACGAAGGTGTAGTCGGCGGTCAGCAGCGTCTCGAGCGAGCCGTCACCCTCCCAGAGCACGTCGGTGATGAGCGCCTCGACCTCCCGCCGCTGCAGGCCGGGGATGTCGGCCGTGTAGGCAGGGAAGGTGTCGGTGTCCTTGGCCAGCACGTCGAGGTTTCGGTACAGCAGCCACTGCTCGTAGAAGTGCAGCGCCATGCGATGTGCTCGCGGGTCCTCGAGCATGCGTCGCGCCTGCGCCTCGATCTGCTCGGCGGTCGAGAGCTCGCCGGCCTCGGCCGCGGCGAAGAGCGCCTCGTCTGGCATCGAGCCCCACATCAGATACGAGAGGCGGGTGGCCATCTCGTAGCCATCGAGCGGGACGGCCGCCCCATCGTCCGCGTCGACACCTGCGAGCTCGACGCGGTAGAGGAAGAACGGGGACTGCAAGAACGCCTGCAGCAACACGCCGACCGCGGTCGACGCGTCGGACTCGCTGCGGGCGTCGTCATAGAGCGCGAGCATGTCTTCGACCTCGCCCGCTTCGAGGGGACGCCGCCACGCACGGCGTCCGAACGACTCCACGAACGAGCGAAGGCACGCGTCGTCGGAAGGAGATGCGCAGCCGAGCAAGCCGGGTAAGTCGGCGGTGGCCCGCAGCGCGACGTCTTCGGCCATCTGCATGTACTTCTGCGCGACGAGTCGACTGACCGCGCCGACCTCGGCGTTGTTGTCGAAGCCCGACCCACCCTCTTCGGGCAGGTTGGCGGCGGGGTTCGTGTCGTCGCCGAGGAGGTCGAGCAAGGTGTTGTCGAGCTCGAACGGCGTCAGCCTCCGAATGGGCGCCGAGCCCGGCGAGGGGGTGTCGCCGCATGCGCTCAGCGGCCCACCGCTGTCACCGCCGCCGCTGCCGTCGTCGTCGGAGCCTCCCTCCCCGCTGGCCGTCGGCCCCGGGCCGTCGGTCCCGAAACCATCGGCGCCGACCGAGTGCCCTTCGTAGCAAGCGCCGAGCAGCACGGATGCCCCCAACATCCAGCCCCACGTCCGGACTCCACAGCGTGATCTAGACATCCCCACGTCCTCTCCAAGTCGCCGCAGCGCGCCCACGGTCTCGCTTTCTTGGACGAGTTTCGGCCCCGGTGACCGACGCGTAGCCGGCGATACGTCGAAAGGACTCGCTCGCCGATCCCTCGCCGCTCGATGCGGTTGTCCGTGCAACGTGCATCACGGTGATTACGAGCCGGCGCCGCCCGACGTGCTAGCAACGAAGGGCGATGGCGCGCATTTCAGACAGCATTCGGGCGGCCCGCGCGGCGTGGAACCGGCCCGGTCGACCCCGACCGGCGACCCGGGAGATCGCCATTCCAAAGGACGGGCAGGAGTCGGTCTGGGATTTTCCGCGGCCACCCCGGCTCGAGTCATGGTCCGAGCGCGTGAAGATCGAGTTCGCGGGCGCGACGCTGGCAGACACGAACCATGCGCTACGGCTGCTCGAGACCAGCCACCCGCCCACCTACTACGTACCGATGGCCGACGTGAACATGGACATGCTGCGCCCCGCGGGCGGCGCGTCGATGTGCGAATGGAAGGGACAGGCGGCGTACTTCGACGTGGTTGCCCCACAGCGGGTGGCGGCCCGCGCGGCCTGGTCCTACCCCGACCCCTTCGATGACTTCGCCCAGGTCGCTGGGCACCTGGCGTTCTACTGCGCGGCGATGGACGGCTGCTGGGTGGGAGGACACCAAGCGACGCCGCAGCCCGGCGGTTTCTACGGCGGCTGGGTCACCCCGCACGTGACGGGACCGTTCAAGGGCGGACCCGGCTCGGCGGGGTGGTGACCCCGCTCAGAACTGGTCTGCGTAGGCGTCGAGGAGCGCTGCGATCTCGTCGACCTCGGCGTCGCTCAGCTCGTCGGCCGCGTCGGCTGCCCACTGGGCCATGTTCTGGGCCACCTCCCCTGCGGCCTCGGTGTTGCCCGAGTTGGCGAGCACGCCGATGACGATCAGCGCCTTGGCGTAGCCCACGACCACGTCGGCCTTGTGCAGGACGTGTGCGTCTTCGATGACGAGGTCTTCGATTGCGACGGTGCGCTCGTCGGAGTGCTCGACCCCAGTCAGAGGGTCGGTGTACTCGATCTCGGCCTGGATGCTGTCGCAGTCGGAGATCAGGCTCGCGTCGCACGCGGAGATGATCTGGTGAAAGGTCATCGTGTCGTTGGGCCCCAAGTGCTGCGGCTCGACCTCGGCAGGATCGCCGCTGTATTCCTCGCCGTGAAAGCTCTGGATCCCGAAGTACCAGGGCAGCGTGATCTTGGTCCGCACGTTTCGCGCGACGACCATGGTGTTGGCGAGGAAGCGATCGCCCATCATGCGGTGCGCTTCGGCGGCCTTGTCGACGAAGATGTACGCGCCCTTGCCCGCGTCGGTGACCGCGTCCATGAGGGCGTCGGAGTAGCCGCCCGCGTCGCCCACGCCCACGCCGAGCAGGTAGGTTCCCTCCCCGTCGCTGTCGGAGGCTTCGCTCGCGATGAGGTCGATGTCGGTGACGCCAGCATTTGCGCCGCCATCGCTGATCAGCATCACGCGGTTGATGCCGTCGTCGATGTGGTGCGCGTTGGCGAGCTGGTACGCGGCGACGAGGCCGGCATGAAGGTCGGTGCCGCCGCCGGGCCCGAGGCCCTCGATGATGCCGACGAGCTCGGGGTCGTCGGGGCCCTGCACCTCGTAGCCGTCGAGCAGCACCGCTTGGTCGGTCGACCACGTGACCATCGAGATGGTGTCGCCCGCCCGAAGTGAGGAGGCCGTCGCAAACATGGTCTCGCGCAGCATCTCGATCGGCTCTCCCGACATCGAACCGGAGGTGTCGAGCGAGAACACGAGGTTGACCGGTGGCCGCTCGGCCGCAGACATCTGGCGGCTGCGCGCGCTGACCATCAGCGTGAACTCGCCCGTCTCGGGGTCGGTTCTGCGCATTTGAATGCCGACCTTCGCCGTCTGGTCGGTCGGGTTGTCGTAGCTGAGGTCGTAGTAGTTGAGGAACTCGTGGATGCGGACCCTCGAGGGATCGACGACGCGCCCATGCTCGATGTCCCAACGCGCGAGCACGGGTGATGCTTGCGAGTTGCTGTCGTCGTTGCTCATGTAGAGCACGAGAGGGTCATACTCGTCGGGGCACAGCGTGGGCGCCTCGGTCTGCTTTTGCGAGCGCAGGTCGAGGGGATCGAGGGCTTTGGGTTCCTCCTCGCACTGCCCCGGCTCGCAGTCGGGGTCGGCTCCGTCGCCGCACATGCACTGGCACACCTCGTCTTCGATGCAGAGTTCGTCGGGCAGACACAAGGCGAGCACGCCGTCGTTGGTGATGCTGCACCATGACCCAAACGGACAGTCGGGCTCACTCTCCGATCCGCCGCACATCGCAACGCAGGTCCCCTCGAGCGTGTCTTCCCAGACGTCGTAGCAAAGCACGCCCAGCGCGCAGTCATCGATGCCACTGACGCCCGACCCTTCGGCCGTGCACGGTTCGCCCGGCTGCATCGGATCCGGCGCGACGGGGACGCAGCGGGTGGCGTTGTGTTGGTCCCCGCCGTCATTGGCCCACGGCCCGCACTTCTCTCCCCGCGCGCAGTCTTGATCCCAGATCGAGCACTCGATCGATACGCCACCGCCGTCGGGATCGGTGATGAAGCCCGAGCTGATGCCCGTGTCACCCGTGTCGGGATCGTCGGGGTCGGACGGCTCGCCCTCCTGCGGCGGCTCGAAGGGAGGCGCACCCCAGCCCGCGTTGCCGCCGACGAGCGGCTCGCCGCCCTCGCACAGCAGCTCGGGCGCGACCGGCGCGCCGGTGGAGGTCCCGTCGGGCTCGTCATCGGTCGTACCGGAGGCGTCCGTCGTGTCGCCGGAGGCTCCGGGGGCGGATTCTGGCTCTGCGCGGCAGCTGAGGGCCAGCAGAGCGCTAAATATGGCTACGGAAGGGATGGGGCGTCGCATGGTCAAGTCCGGCAGCTATGTAAGCTATCGGTCTTTTGTGCGAATGTCGAGCCCCGGGCTAAAGTGGCTCGACGAAGCTTGCGAGCACGGTCTTGACCTCCCGGTTCGACAGCCGGAGTTGCAGCTTCATCTTGGTGCCGCTGCCCGACCAGCCGATCACCTCGGCGTCGCCGAAGGTCCGCGTCCGCACGAGCATGCCGACGTAGATCGGCACGCCCTCGGGCTCGTCGGTGGGGATGTCGTCGAAGGGAATGTCGGGGTCGACGTCGTACTCGATGTCGTTCTGCCACGACTCGGCCTGCTTGCGAGTCGGCTGCGGACGGTGCGCGGACCGGCGCCCATATCCGCCGCCATGTCCGCCGTAGGCCGGCTCGTCGCCGACGCGGTGAATGCACTCGCGCGGCAGGTCGCCGAGAAAGCGCGAGGGCGTGCCAACCTGGGTCTGACCGTAGATGCGCCGACGGGCGGCCATGGTGAGCGTCAGGTGTCGCTTGGCTCGGGTCAGCGCGACGTAGGCAAGTCGACGCTCCTCCTCCATCTGCACGGGATCGTCGAGCACCCGCGCGTGCGGGAAGACGCGCTCCTCCATGCCCGTGACGTAGACGCGCTCGAACTCGAGGCCCTTGGCCGAGTGCACGGTCATGAGGTTGATCGCCCGGGTGGCGTCACCCTCGGAGCGCTCGCCGCCCACCAGGCTGACCAGCTCGAGGTACTCGTCGAGCGTGCCGTCGGGTCGCTCCTGCAGAAACTCCATGACGTTGCCCTGGAGTTCTTGAAGGTTCTCCAGCCGCGCCTGCGCCTCCTCGCTGTCGTCGCTGACGAGCATCTCGCGGTAGCCGCTGACCTCGACCACGCGGGCGAGCAGCTCGTCGAGCGGCAGCTCGTGCATCTCGTCACGGAGGTTCTGCATCATGGTGACGAAGGCTCGAACCTTGCGCGCGGCGGCCTTCTTGAGGCCGGCGGCTTCGGGGTCGAGCAGCGCCTCCCACAGCGATTTGCCGTCCTTCGCGGCGGCGTCGGCCAGGCGGGTCTGGGTGGTGTTGCCGATGCCCCGCGCGGGGCGGTTGATGATGCGGCTGACGTGGGCGTCGGAGCTGCTGTTGCGCAGCACCGAGAGGTAGGCCAGCGTGTCCTTGACCTCTTGGCGCTCGTAGAACGCGACGCCACCCACGATGCGACACGACAGGCCCATGCGGCGGACCTCGTCCTCGAGCACCCGCGACATGGCATGGGTGCGATAGAAGACGGCGATCTCCTCGGGGTCGGTGCCGTTTTCGATGGCGGCGTAGATGTCTTGGGCGATGAGACGCCCCTCGTCGCGCTCGTCGCCGAGGCGCACCAGCTGCACGGGGTCGCCTTGGCCCAGGTCGCTCCACAGCTTCTTGCCCAAGCGCCCCGCGTTCTTGCGGATGACGGCGTCGGAGCACTCGAGAATGTTCATCGTGCTGCGGTAGTTCTGCTCGAGGCGGACCACCTCGGCGCCGTCGTGGCGGTCGGCGAAGCGCAGGATCTGGTCCACGTCGGCGCCGCGCCAGCCGTAGATCGACTGGTCGTCGTCCCCGACCACGCACAGCTCGGCATTGCGAGAGATGCGGTCGACGAACTCGGCCTGCACCGGGTTGGTGTCCTGAAACTCGTCGACGACGACGTGGGTGAACCGCGTGGTCATGCGGACCATCGGATCCAGATCGCCCAGCTGCGAGTCGGAGGGCTTCACGGCGTTGCGCAGCAGGGTGACGACGTGGAGGATGAGGTCGCCGAAGTCGCAGGCGTCGGCGGCCTTGAGCTTGTCCTGGTAGCGCGTGTAGGCGTTGCGCACGACGGTGGCGACGGGCTCGAGGATCTGCAGCGCGTCCATCTCGCTGGGGCGCAGGCCCTGGTTCTTGGCGCGATCGATGTGGCCGAGCACGCCTTTGGGCGTGTAGAGGCGGTCGGGCACGCCGAGGTCGGCGAGCACCTGCTTCATCAGCGAGCGCTGGTCGCTGGTGTCGTAGATTGCGTAGTGCGAGCTCAGACCCACGCCCTCGGGGTTGCGCCGCAGGATACGGGCGCAGATCGAGTGAAAGGTGCCGACCCATAGCTCCTTGGTCTCGTGGCGCCCCTCGCAAAGCACGTCGATGCGCTCGCGCATCTCCTTGGCGGCCTTGTTGGTGAAGGTCACCGCCAGGATGCGCCACGGCGGCACGCCCTCGTCGAGCAGGGCCGCGACCCTGTGGGTGATCACCCGCGTCTTGCCCGTGCCCGCGCCCGCGAGCACGAGGAGCGGGCCCCCTCGGTGGTCGACTGCAGCCTGCTGAGCGGGGTTGAGCGACATCGGCGTCTGCATAACACGAGAGCCGATCGGTCCGCCGCGAGCCCGCAGGTCTTGCTACGCTCCGCCGACGCGTGGCCGAGCCGACCAACGCAAAGCCCGCCCGCCCTTCGCTGCGGGCCCTGTCGCGACGCTACGCATGGATCGTCGTCGCGGTGTGGGCCGTGGCGTGCGGCGTGTTCGTGATGCGGGGCGCGCTGAGCGTGGAGGTGAGCGGCGATCTCGAGGGGCTGCTACCGCCCGAGCATCGCGCGGCGCCCGATCGGGGCTACCTGCTGCTGCAGCACGAAGGAGATCTCTCGCCCGACGAGCTGCTGTCGGTGGCCGACCGGGTGCACGAGGTGCTCGACGAGGCGTGGGTGCCGATCGTCGCGCCCGCGGCCGAGCGCAACGGGTGGCTCGACGCGCACGCGCTATACCTGCTGCCGACCTCCACCCACGAGGCGCTGGCGGAGCGGCTGACCGACGACAGCATTCGAGCCGCGGTGGACTCGCTGCGCTCGACGATGTCCTCCCCGTTCTTCGGGCTGACGATGGCCGAGTCACGTCGCGACCCTCTGCGGCTGCGAGCCCTGACCGCGGGGGTGGAAGCGCGAGCGTCGTGGGACGCGCCGGCGATTGCCAGCCGCGCCGCGCCGACGCCGGGCGGCGACCTGCTGGCGCACGACGGGCGATCGCTGCTCATGGCGACGCGAAGCCATCGCGACGGAGAAGATTTGGCGGCACTGGCAGCCCAGTCGGTGGGCGAGGCCGTGAAGATCACCGACGTGGGGCCTGGCGCGGATCGGAGGGCGGCGAAGCGCTCGGCCAACACCGCGTTCACCAAGACCCTCCTCGTGATGCTGGCCGGGCTGACGCTGATCGTCGCGGCGGCGCTGCGGAACGTGCGACGGACGCTGGCGGGGCTGCTCTGCGTGGCCTCCGGAGGGCTGGCGTGCGCGAGCTTCGTGGCGCTCGACCCGGTGTCGGCACCCCTGTTCATCCTGGCCTTGGGCATCGCGAGCGGGGCTGCGCTGCCGCTGTCGCGGATCTCGACGGGGGGCTGGGCGGGCCTGCTGGTGCTGGCGACGGCGCTGGTGCCCCTGGCGGCGCTGGACTTCGCGCTGTGGAAGACGTGGGCCACGCTGTGGATCGCGGTCACGCTGACCATGCGAGGCATGACGCGCGTGGTGCTGCCAGCGCTGCTCGAGGTGATGCGGGTGCCCGAGCGCGACCGAGCCGCTCGCATCGTGCTGCGGCCGAACCCGGTCATCGCGGTGGCGATCTCGATGGGACTGCTCGGCGGCGGCTGGTGGGCGATCGAGGGGCTGCGCGTCCGCGGAGCAGACCGGCTCGAGGTGGCCCCGAGCACGCACGCGACGTCCCACGTTCGCGAGACGTACTTCGACCCCGGGCTGGTGGCCCACGCCCGCACCGACGGCGATGACCTGGAGCAGGCGCTCACGCGCGCGGCCGGTGACGCCAGGGTACTCGCGACGCTGGTGCCGACCGAGGCGCGAGTGGTCGACACGCCGGGCTCGCTGGTGCTGCCCGCCGAGGAGCTCGAGCGCCGCAAGGCTGGGCTGGTGAAGCTCGACCTCACCGGCAGGCTGGCAAAGCTCCGCGAGCTGCTGAGCGCGCGAGGGTTCCGGCCCGCGGCCTTCGGAGAGTTCCTGCGCAGCGCGGCGGATCCAGACAGGGTGCCCACGCCCGCGGCTGCCCTCGAGGGTCCGCTGGCCCGATGGATCCGCGGTTATGCGGTCGAGGACGAGGGCGGCGTGTCGCTGCAGGCCCGCATCCACCTCGCGCCCGACCCGGACGTCCTGCCGCCCGCGCTGGAGACCCCCGATGGGCGCACGCTGGTCGTGCACGGCCCGGCGATCGGCGGCCGGGTGCAGGCGCGCACGTTCCTCGACCGCCTGGGCCTGGCCGCGGGGGCGCAGCTTTGGCTCGGGGCGTTCATCGTATGGCTCGCGGTGCGGCAGTTCTCGGTCGCGCTGGCCTCGGCGCTGGCCGGAGCCTGCGTACAGGCGGGCGTGCTGCTGGCGATGAAGCTCACCGGGGTGCCACTGTCGCCGGCGGTCCTGCCCGTGTTCCTGCTGGCGGGGGCAGCCGCCACCGTGGCCTCGGCCAGGGCGTGCCGCTCCGCGGGCGCGGGCACCCCTGTGTTTGCGACGGGCGTGCTGGCGGCGGGGGTTGGTCAGGCCACGGCTGGCCTTGCGCTGGCGGCGAGCCCGATTCCCCTGTGGGCCGACATCGGCGTGGCGGCTGCGGCCGGATCGCTGCTCGCCTCGGGCGTGGGCCTGTTCGTGGGCCCGGGGCTCGCGGCGCTGCTCGAGCGCCCCCCGCGTGAGGAGGCCGAGTCATGAAGCTTTCGCGCCGAGTGATGATGGTCGGTGGTGCAGCAGCCGTGCTCGCCCCACGCCGCGCCGAGGCCGTGGACCAGCGGCTGCTGCAAAACCGCCTGGAGCTGTGGTCGAACTACGCCCGCCGCACGAAGAACGTCATGGCCCGCCTGGTGACCACGCGCGAGACGTCGCTGCTCGACGAGCCGCTGGTCACCCAAGGCTCGATGGTGTTCGACGCCCCGACGACCCTGGTGCTGCGCGACGACGGACTCACGGGCTCATCGTCGCTCATCGAAGGCGAGCGCATCACCGTGGTGCCCAACCAGACCACCCTGGCCTCGCCGCCCGAGGTCGAGCCCGCGCTCCGCGAAGCGCAGCGGTGGCTCGCCAACCTGCTGCTGCGGTTGTTCGCCCCCCCGCCCAAGGAAGAAGGCGGCGAGCGGTCGTTGATCGAGGGCCTGCGCGTGGATGTGCCGCGTCGAAGCTTCCGCATGGAGCTGATGCCCGCGCGCGGCTCCGTCGTGCGCAAGACGTTCCGCTCGGTCACCGTGCATCTGGATCCGGTGGTGGGGACGGTCACGCAGATCTTGATCGCGCAGACTCAGGGGGACCGGGTGCGGCTGCAGTTGAGCGACCACCGGCAGAACGTGGATCAGGCGGACGTGGACGCGGTGTTGGAGACCGTGCGCACGCGCGCTGCGGGTGCGGCCGGCTAGCACGAGCGCGGCGGTCGCGAACACCGCGGCCGCGGCTCAGAGGAGTCGGAGCGTCGATGGTGGCGCCGCGTGGGATCGGCACTGCGCCGTGAGGCGGGACTTCTCGGGGGCGCGGGCAGCGCAAAAACGCGCTGACGAGTTGTCGGGCACGAGAGCGCAGGAGTCTCCGCCATCGGCGCTCCGAGGCGGTACGCTCGCACGGAGTGGAGCGCGACCTCGATCCATCAGAGCTGACCTTCGAAAGCCTGCGCACGCACTGGCTCGAGCGAGACGATGGCCGCTGGACCGATGCCGTCGCCGAAGACATCGACATCGACCTCTTGAAGCGCAACCTCGAGCTCACCCCCCACGACCGCTTCGTCCAACTGCAGCAGATGCTGCGGATCTACTTCTCGCGCCCTCGAGAACGATGAGTCGACATCCGCAAGACAACGAAGCCCTGCTTCGCACGTTGCTCGCGGCCGGCTTCGAGTTTGCCATCGTCGGCGGCGTCGCGGCGGTGCTGCATGGAGCGACCCGAATGACCGTCGACCTCGACGTCCTCGCGCCATTCACCCAGGCGAATCTGCAGCGACTCCTCGACGCACTCGCACCCCATGATCCTCGCCACGCCACTCGACCGGACCTGTCGTTGCTCTATGAGACGGCGGATCGCTTGCGAGGTTTTCGAATGATACTCGTCGAGTCCCGGCTAGGCCGCCTCGACGTGCTGCCCGAGCAGCCTCCGATTGGAGACTACGACGCCGTCGATGTAGTCGACATGACGATGCTCGGACACACCGTGAAGGTCATTAGTCGCGATCATCTGATCGCGGTGAAACGAGCGCTTCCTCGCCCCCGCGATCGACGCGACGCAGTCGAACTCGAGGCCGCCAAGCGAAGCGACGAGTCGGGGTGAGCCTGGCCGTCGATTCAAGCCCGCCGAGCGGCCGTCTCGTAGCCTGCTTGCTCAGCACGGCCAGACTTCCGAATCGCGGACGTTCGGGGGTGCTGCGCGTCGCTCAGGCGGGTCGAAGGTCCGCATTGGGGACGTTCGACGAGTCTGAGCGGCTCGGCGTGACGACGGGCGCCTCACGAGCGCCGACGCCGGAAGCACAGTCCCATCAGCAGCAGCACGGTCATGGTGCCCGAGCCCCGTAGTGGTGAGGTCGAGGTGCAGGCACAGACGCCGCCGTCATCGTCGTTGCCGCCCGCGGGCTGCTCGTCGTCGGGGGTGATGTCCGGCCCCGCGTGCTCGGCGTTCCAGGACGCGAGCGCGGCGTCGATCGCCTCGCCGTTGTCTCGCACGGTCATCGGTGCGCCGCGAAAGAACTCCTCGATGACGCGAGCGGAGGGCATGCCATCGAAGGTGGGAGGGTTGTCGTCTTCGGTGAACCAGGCCACCGAGCCGTTCTCGAGCTCGACGCGGTTCGGACCGTCACAGCGGTCGAAGAGCGTCGCGGACCAGTCGGGGTCGACGTCTGGCAGCATCTCCTGCTCGGAAAACAGGGGGTCGCGCGTCATCTCGCTCGGCGAGAGCGTGGTGTACATCCGGGTGAGGTAGGGGTACTTGGCAACCAGCGCCGCGGCGTGATCGCTGGGCGCGATGATCTGCGCCTCGAAGGCCTCGGCCAGCCCCACGGTGTCCCAGGTGGCAGGCCACGCCTCCGAGTCCGGCTCGGTCTCCTCGCCCCCAGACGAGCCCGCGTCGCTCCCGGTGCTCTCCATGCCCGCGTCGTCGGTGTCGGTGTCCGTGTCCGTGTCGCCACCACTGCTGCCACCATCCGTCCCCGGCGTGGGCGACGGGTTGGGGGGTTCTTCGGACGGCTGCCAGTCCGCGTAGCAGCTCGAGCACGTGTAGAACATCTGGGGGTCCACGCCCGGCGGCGGCGGAACGAACGACTGCAGCAGCGACGGCACCAGCGGGTGGGTCGGAAAGCAGTCGGTGATCGTGCAGGTCATCAGGCCCGTGTCGGCGAGCAGGTCGGTGAGCGTCTGGGGCGTCGCCTCCGCGAACGGTTCACTGCGCCAGCTCGTCGACCTGAACGCGGGCGATGACACGACGCGCGAGGTGCCGGCGTACTCGGTGACGAAGGCGTGGCCATCCGCCCCGTCTTCGTCCACGGCACGCGTGACGAGGCCTTCGTAGCCCGGGCCGGGGTTGGTCCAGTCGAGCTTGAGCGGGTTGAGCTGAACGTGGCGAAAGTTGGTCGGCACCACCCGGTCGCGCCCCAAGAAGAACGTCCGGACGCCCATGTCGTCTCGCGCCGCGATCCGGGTCAACCGCAGCGGCACGCAAGCCTCGTCTCCGGCGTAGCGAAGCACGATCGGGTGAATCTGATCGACACCGTGACCGGACCGCAGCTTGAAGGCCACGAACAAGAAGCCCTCGTCGATGTACTGCTGCAGGATCTGCGGGGCGTCCTCGTCCTGCTGAAAGCCGTTCTCGTCGAGCCAGTTCACCACGCCGTCGACGCTTCCGCCCTCGAGCACGACGTACTCGAAGCTGCCGGCCAGGTCGCGCTGATGCACGACCGGCTGCTCTTCGTCGGGCTCGTCGCCCTCGCCGGCGCCGGCGTCGAAGTCCGCGAGCGGCTCGGACTCGAAGCTTCCGCCACAGCCACCGCCGCCTCCGCCGCCGCCACCGCCGCCGAAGCCGCTGGAGCCGCAGTTCTCCGTACGCGTCGTGACGGTGAACGTGGGCACGGTGGAGTCGAGCAGCTCGGTGAAGAGCAGATCCGATCCGACCTCGACGCTCGGCTCGGCGAGCACCGGCACGATCCACGCGAAACGCTCGGGGTCCCCGGTGTACTGGATCTGGATGTGGGCCTCGACCTGACCGTCGGCGACCACGAACATCACGTTCTCCCCGGTCTGGTCCACGGGCATGACGGTCGACGTCGGGGTCGAGGGCGCATCGCAGAACGTTCCGCCACACGCACGCGCCGGCGACGGCGCCGCCGTCCACGCGAGGGCCAGGAGCAACGAGGACGCGAGCGCACCGATCCGGTGGCGGGGAGTCGATAAACCAAGCATCAGTGGCGGTAGTGCCGGCCACCTGCGGAACGATCATCGACGAGCAGGAGAATCATCTGTGGGCGATTTCTCGGCCCGGCGTGGCCGGTGGGGGGCCACGTCGGTGCAGGCGAGTCATTCGTCTCAGCCTTCGAGAAGCTCGTCCGCCGAGGCCACCGTTGCCGAGCGCCGCAGCGCCTCGTCGAGGTCTTCCGCCGAAAGCCCCGCGAGCGCTTCGGCAAGTCCATCCGGCACCGACAACCCTCGACCCGAGAGCACCAGCAGCGCCGCATCGATCTTGCCCTGCACCTGGCCGCGCTCGACGAGCTTCTTTGCGATGTCGCTTTGCAGGTCGTACTGCTCGATGTCCATCAGTGCCTTCAACTTTCCTTGCGCCGCGTCCGAGAGGTGGAGGAAGACCAAGTCAGCGTACAACCGCCCCCGTTCTTCGTCGAGGTCGGCGAACCCC
>JANSYI010000031.1 GCA_024742475.1 bacterium
GACCCTCCTCCGCGCCTCCCCCTTCGGGTCAGGAGGCGCTCCTCCGGGGCGGCTGCGTCGTGTTGGTGTGTTCGCGAGTTCCTGTATCTTTCCCGCTGCGGACCCCCTCCGGGGGCTCCTCGCTCTCACGTTGAAGTGAGGGGCTGGGACGTGCGAGCGGGTGAACCTCCTCCGCGCCTCCCCCTTCGGGTCAGGAGGCGCGGAGGAGGGCGTGCGGCCGGTGGGCATCGACTCGGGCCCGAGCCCCGAAGCCGATGGGGCGCTACGCTGAGAGTATGGTTTGTTTTCGTCTGACTGGCTCTACGCTCGCCTTGTCCTTCGCCCTCGCCTGCGATCCGAGTGTCGACGACGCTGCCGGGGACACCGATGACGCGCCGCCCGGCGACGCGCTTCCCGAGAGCTGCGACGAGCCTCCCTACGACGCCGACTGCGAAGAGGCCTTTGCCCTGCGGTGCGAGGCACAGCCTGACGCTTCGTCGTGTGGGGCGGTCGACGCTCTGCCCGGCGGGGTGTCGCTGCAATGCGCGTGGGTCGAGCCCGAGCGCATCGTCGATCCCCTCACATGCGAGCGGCAGCCGGCCGAGCCCCGTTGCGTTGGCGTTGCCTATCCCGGAGACATCGGCTGCAGCCCGTTCCTCGAGGTGGACGGAGACGTCCTCGTCGCGGTGCCCGAGGCGTGTTTTCCCATCGGCTGGGGAGAGTGCACCGACGCGGACGCACCCCAAGCGTGCGCCTGCGTCGATCGCTGAGCGTGGCGCAAGAAAAGAGGCGCACCCCGCTGGGGCGCGCCTCTCCTTCTGAGGACGGGAGGACCAGCAGCGCTGGCTCAGCGCATGGCCGGCATATGCGGCTGGAACGCGGGGCCACCCATGCCGCCGCCTGCACCACCAATCTCGATGAACTCGCGATTGTTGATGTTGAACTCCCACTGCTTGACCAAGAACCAGGGCAGGTAGATGTACGCCGTGATGAGGGTCAAGAAGCCGTGCAGGAGCATGATGACGAAGTACTCGCCGCCGGTGCCGTGGAATTGCCCCTGGAACGTGCGTCCCTGGTAGTGGATGCGCAGGCCCTCGGCGAAGAACTTGGTCATCTTCACCTGGAACCAGGGCAGGTAGATGTACAGCGTGATGACCATCAGCAGCGCGCCGACCAGGTAGGTCACGAACAGCTCGCCGCCGGTGCCTTCGAAGTCCATCGTGCCCACGGGCTGCTCGTTCTCGAGGATGCGCGTGTTGGCGGCCCCCCACTTGGCGAGCTTGCAGATGAACCAGGGGAAGTAGATGTACAGGGTGATCGTGGTGAGGATCGCGCCGACCAGGTAGGTCACGAACAGCTCGCCGCCGGTGCCCTCGAACGCCAGCCGATAGCGCGTGCCGTCGGGCGCCACCGCCTGCGTGTTGTCCGTGAAGAACTTGATCATCTTGCACATGAACCAGGGCAGGTAGATGCCGAAGGTGATCATCGTCAGGAGCATCCCGACCAGGTACGTGACGAAGAGCTCGCCACCGGTGCCGGTGAACTCGACGCGAAGCTCACCGCGCCGCGTGGGTCCCAGCGTGGTGTTGTTGGCGACGTAGCGCGCCAGCTTGCACATGAACCAGGGCAAGTAGATGTAGGCGGTGATCAAGCAGAGCAGACCACCGACGAGGCACGTGACGAGCAGCTCGCCACCGGAGCCCTGGAAGTTGGGGCGAACGCCGCCGCCACCCATGCCCATGGGAGCCATGCCTGGGCCGCCAGGCGCAGCGCCGGGCATTGGCGGTCCGCCAGCGCCCATGGGGGCCATGGCGCCGGGAGCCATGCCTGGTGCCGGAGCGCCCGGGTGCATGCCGGGCGCGGGCGCACCCGGACCCATGCCGGGGCTCATGCCCGGAGGCGGCGCGCCGGGCCCCGCAGGACCCGGTCCCATTCCCGGAGGCGGGCCACCAGGGGCCGCACCCATGCCGGGCGCGGGCGCGGGCGCCTGCGCCGGCGGATAGCCGCCAGCTCCACCGGCGGGAGGATAGCCGCCAGCTCCACCGGCGGGCGGATAGCCTCCAGCTCCACCGGCGGGCGGGTAGCCCGGAGCGGGTGCAGGAGCCGCAGCGGCCGGCGCAGGTGCAGGGGCCGGAGCGGGGGCAGGTGCAGGGGCCGGAGCGGGCGCTGCTGCCGGCGCGGGCGCGGCCCCACCTGGGGGTGCCCAGCCAACCGGCGCGCTTCCAGGTGCCGCCGCGGGACCGGCTGCGGGAGGGGGTGCGCCCATGGCCATCATCGTCTTGGCAGGACCCGGCGCCGGGCCGGGCGCTGCTGCACCGTGCACGGCCATCAGCTGGAGCGTGGTCTGCCCGACCTGGAACCACTGGCCGGGCTCCATCGCAAACTCGGTGAGACGCTGGCCGTTGAACCACGTCCCGTTGGTGCTCCCCGCATCGCGGACCCGAACCTGCCCGTCTTGAAAGACGATCTCGGCGTGCCGACCCGATGTCTGCGGGTCGTTGAGCACGATGTCGCCCGTCTCACGGCCGACGGTCGTCGTCGGTGCGCTGATGTTGCGTGTCTCGGGCGGACGATTGACGTATTGGATCTTGAGAACGTAGTAGCTACTCACTCGTTCCTCCGGGGGAGTGGGCGCGAGTTTCGCAACGCGAACCGACCGACGCAAGGACGATTCGTGCGGGTGCGCCCCACGGAGGACGGAACAGGGGCGGTCGTGTTGCACCGGACACCGGCCAATCGACCGCCCCGCTGGTGTCGCGCGCTGTTCGCGACGTCCTTCTACGCCGCGACGGCGGGCTCCTGAGGTGCGCTTCCCAGGGTCGCCCGCACGATCGCGTCGCACTCGTCGGGATGCTCCCGGAGCCACTGCAGCGCGGCGCTCCGCCCCTGCCCCATGCGCTCGGCGCCGCAGCTGAACCAGCTCCCATTCTTCGCGATTGCGCCCGAACCCAGGCCCGCGTCGAGGATCTCGGCCTCCCGGTCGATGCCCCGACCGAACGCGATCTCGAACTCGGCGGTGACGAACGGTGGCGCACACTTGTTCTTGGCGACCTTGACCCGGGTCCGGCTGCCCACCGGGCGGTCGCCGTCCTTGATCGTGGCGATGCGGCGGATGTCGAGGCGGACGCTGGCAAAGTACTTGAGCGCGTTGCCTCCCGTGGTGGTCTCCGGCGAGCCGAACTGCACGCCGATCTTGTGACGGAGCTGGTTGATGAAGACGATCGTGGTGCCCGTCTGGTGTGCGACGCCGGCGATCTTGCGCATGGCCTGGGACATCAGGCGGGCCTGCAGCCCCACGTGGGTATCGCCCATATCGCCCTCGAGCTCCGCGCGAGGGATGAGGGCTGCGACCGAGTCGACGATGATGAGGCCGACCGAGCCCGTGCGCGACAGCGTATCGACGATCTCCAGGGCCTGCTCTCCGAAGTCGGGCTGCGAGACCAGCAGCTCGTCGAGCGAGACGCCCAGGGCCTTGGCGTATTGGATGTCCAGGGCGTGCTCGGCGTCGATGAAGCCGCACACGACGCCTTGTTTTTGCGCCTCCGCGATGAGGTGGAGGGTCAGGGTGGTCTTGCCCGACGCCTCGGGGCCGTAGATCTCGATGATGCGTCCCTTGGGGACACCGCCGATGCCCAGCGCGCGGTCGAGCCCGAGCGACCCGGTGGGGATCGACTCGAAGGAAGGGCGCTCGCCACTGTCGGCGCCCAGGGCCATGAGCGCCCCCTTGCCGAACCGGGTGACGATGGTGTCGATGGCCTTCTTGATCGACTCGGAGGCGGACTTGGGCTTGGGCTCGGTGGGGGTTTTCTTGGACGGTTTGTTTGCCATGCTCCGGCCTGAGTGCGGGAGTCGTGCCAACTCGAAGGAGACCGCCGGACGGACGCATGGGCGAGTTACACCGCGGCTGCTGGCCCATGGATGGGCCACCGAATGGGCCACTGGCCACGCCCGGGCATGGACCCCTATCCTGTGCCGCGTGCGTCGGAGCTGGATCTGGGGACTGCTCCTGTGCGCCTGCCGAGCGGCGGCGCCTGCCAAGGCTCCGCGGGCGAGCGCCGACTTCGACCCAGCCCGGCTGCTCGCGGAGGCAGCCGCGCTGTTACGGGTGCCGCGGACGCTCGGCGACCCGAACCGCGAGCGCGGCATCGCGGCGCTTCGCGACCGGCTCGAAGCGATGGGCGCCACCGTCCACACCCAGCCCTTCACGGGCTACGATCCCGACGGCGGCGCCCCCTTCGCGCTGACCAACGTCTACGGTGTCATCAGGCCGAAGGCCCCCCGGCAGTTCGTGCTGGCCACCCACTTCGACATCCGGCCCTGGGCCGAGTCGGACCCCGATCCGCGGCGACACGACCAGCCCATCCCGGGCGCGAACGACGGGACCAGCGGCGTCGCCGTGCTCTTCGCGCTCTTGCCTGCGCTGCGCGACTCGCTGGACCCTGGCACCGGCTTCACGATCGCGCTGTTCGACGGCGAAGAGCTCGGTCGGCCCGGCCACGGAGGGTACTGCGCCGGCTCCATGTACTTCGCCGAGCACGTCGAGGAGGCCCCGCCGAGCATGGCCCGCGCCGAGTTTGGCATCGTGCTCGACATGGTCGGCGACGCGGAGCTGACCATCGCCCGCGAGCCCAACTCGTCGCGGCACAACCCCGCCTTGGTCCAGCGCCTCTGGGAGACCGCCGCGGCGCTGGGCGAGCGCGCCTTCGTCGACGCGACCTATCCGCACGCGATCACCGACGACCACGTGTTCCTCACGCGCGCCGGCATCCCCTCGGTGCTGCTCATCGACTACGACTACGACGCCTGGCACACCCACGCCGACGACCTCGACCGCATCAGCGGACAGAGTATGGCCACGGTGGCGCGCGTGGTGTTCGAGACGCTGACTCAGTGAAGCAGACGCGCGATCCGTACGGGCGCGGGCTCCTCCTCGGGATCGCCGACCGGCGCGAACGCCCCCGTGGAGACGGGTTCACGCGCAGGCAGCCCGTGGGCGCGGACGCGAATGCCCTGGTGCACGATGTGAAACGTGGCCGGAAGGCGCCCGGGCTGCTCCCCGTCGAGGGCGATCAACACGACGTCGCGGTCGTCGTCGGGCACCATGCGGACCGTGCGGGACCGAGCGCTTCGCACCCCCGACGAGCGCACGTGTGAGCCGTTGAACACGCGCGCGAGCAAGGTGACGAAGTGGGCCTTGCCCGTGCCGCCGGTGTAGAGCACGTCGAGCCAGCCGTCGTCGCAACGCGCTTCGGGGGCGATCCACATGCCGCCGCCGAAGTACTGGCCGTTGGCGAAGACGGCCAAGGTGAGCGGAAGGCGGATCGGCACGTCGTCTTCGAGCAGCATGGTGACGCCCTTGTCGCGGTGTTCGGAGAGGCTGCGCACCGAGCTCCACACGTAGGAGGCGGCGGGGCCGAACATGCGGGGCGCTCGCTGCACGTGCTTGCTGACCAGGCCGCTGACGCCCACGCTCGCCTCGTTGAGGAACGGCCGGGTCAGCGGCTGACCGTCGCTGGAGACCATCTGCGCGACCCCGTAGTCGATGGCGTGGCCGGGGCCGTCGATCACCGCCTGCACCTGCTGCTCGAGCGAAGCCGGGCCGAGGTGCCGCACGAAGTCACTGCCCGTCCCCGTGGCGATGATGCCGATCTCGGCCCCCGGAAAGCAGTTCTCGCCGTCTTCGTCGACGAACCCCGCGAGGACCTCGTTGGTCGTGCCGTCGCCACCGAACGCGATGATGAGGGAGGCCCCCTTCTCGAGCGCCGCGCGGCACAAGATCGTGGCGTGCCCTGGGCCCTCGGTGGGTCGCGCCTCGAAGCTCTCGAACGCCGCCTCGAGGAGCGGCCGCACCGTGGCCAGACACCGCTTGGTCTTGCCGCCGCCAGAGACCGGATTGTAGATGCACACGACGTCGGGGCCGGACATGTCACCCGACGGTACCAGGCCGCTCACGTGCCTGGCTGAAGATCCGGGAGGCGTCGCAGCGACCCGGCGATGGCGACCTCGCGCGACCCGATCGACGCATTCACGCTGTCGCCGGACCGGTGCAGATCCACCAGCGTCATGGCGACGCGCCGCATGCGGTCGCGGGCGCGCGGGCTGAGCTGCCGCGCCGTCGCGAGCTGCACCAGCAGCGATCTGCCGGCGTCGTCGATGGGGCACAGCGATTCCATCGCGCCGCCGTCGGTGGGAATCTGGGCGTTGTTGCGAAAACCGGTCGCGCCGAGGCGCTCGCGCTGCCGGGCCCGGGCGACCTCGATCCGCGCCCGGATGTCGGCGGAGCACTCCTGGGGCACCTCGCCCATGGACGCCGGCGGGCGCATGGGTACGACCAAGTCGATGCGATCGAGCAGTGGCCCCGAGAGCCGCGCCTGATAGCGTTGCACGGACGCGGCCGAGCAGGTGCACTGCCGCTCGGGGTGGCCGAGGTAGCCGCACGGGCACGGGTTCATCGCGGCCATCAGCTGAAAGCGGGCGGGGAAGCGCAGGGCGTAGTTGGCCCGCACGATCGACACCTCGCCGTCCTCGAGTGGTTCCCGCATGCCCTCGGTGCATGCCCGCGCAAACTCGGGCAGCTCGTCGAGGAACAGCAAGCCTCCGTGCGCGAGCGAGACCTCCCCCGGACGCGCCGGGGAACCGCCTCCGAGCAGGCCCGCCGACGACACCGTGTGATGAGGCATGCGGACCGGAGGACGTCGCCAAAGGGATCGAGGCGGCCGCCGACCGCACAGCGAGTGCAGCTTGGTGACCTCCAGCGCCTCGTCGCCCTGCAGCGAAGGCAGCAGGCCCGCGGCGCGGCGCGCCAGCATCGTCTTGCCGACGCCGGGCGGACCGTGCAGCAGCAGGTTGTGGCCGCCCGCAGCCATGACCTCGACCGCCAGCCGTCCGGCGGCCTGGCTCTGCACGTCGGCCATGTCGGGGCCGTCCAACGCGACGTCGTCGGTCGGTTCGGCGCGCTGGTGCGGCGCAATCGGCTCTTCGCCGCGCAAGTGTGCGACGAGCGAGGGTAGATCGTCGACCGCGAGCACGCGCAAGTCGGGGCACAGCGCCGCTTCGTCGGCCGAAGCGCGAGGTACGGCGATGGTCCGAAAGCCGGCCCGACGCGCGCAGTCGGCCACGATCAGGGTGCCCACCGCTGGGCGCAGCACGCCGTCGAGGCCCAGCTCGCCCCAGAGCATCAACGACTCGAGCGCCTCGTGCGGCACGATCTCGTGGCAGGCCAGCAGCGCCACCGCCATCGACAGGTCGATGCCCGGCGAGTCCTTGCGGCGGTCCGCCGGCGCCAGGTTGACCACCTGCTTGCGCGGGCGAACCTCGTGCCCGCAGTGGGCCAGCGCGTTGCGGACCCGCTCTCGGGCCTCGCCCACGGCCCCGCTGGCGCGCCCCACGACGGTGAGGCCAGGCAGGCCCCGCCGAACGTCGGCCTCCACGGTGATCAGGTAGCCGTCGACACCATCGAGGCCTGCACAATAGGCACGCGCGAGCATGCCGACATGCGGAGCAAGCATCGGGCCAACGGGTTGGCGACGCCGTGACGGCGCGGGATTCGAGACGGCGGCCCGGACGTGGGCCACCGGTTGGGCCACTGGGCCAGCCCGGGCCCTCGTCACTCGGCGTGGCGACGTCGGGCCTTCTTCATGTGCCGGCGGATCGGGTACACGCGACCGGCTGCGTCGGTGACCACGCGCATCTCCTTGATCAGCGCGTCGAGCCGCTTGGTCACCCCGCGCAGCTCAGCGGTCGCGTCGCCAAAGGTCGTGATGACCTCGCCGAGGTCGCCGACCGCCTCATCGGTGTGCTCGAGCACCGGCCCGGTCTTCTTCAGCACCCCATCCGCGCTGCGCACCATGGAGTCGGCGCTGGCGACCAACGCGTCGGTGCCCTCGATCAGCTCGCTGACGTCGTCGGCGGCCGACGAGGATTTGGAGACCACGCCCGATGTCTTGCGGACGAGGCCGTCGACGCGGGCGAGCGTGTCGCCGACCTCTTCGAGCACGTCGGCCACCTCGCCGTACAGGGCCGCGTCGTCCGAGAGCATCTTGCCTGCGGTCCCCTCGCCCGCCTCGATCCGCTTGGAGACCGTGGCCAGGCTGTCCATCGCCTGCCGAAGGCTGCCCTGGGGATCAGTGGCTTCGTCGGACAGGACCCGCAGGTTGCGGATCAAGACCTCGAGATCTTGGACCAGGGGGTCCGACTTCACGCCGGGCAACATGTCGGCGATGTGCTCGGGCTCGACCGCGGCGATGACCGACCCCGGCGGCAGCGGTGGTGCGTCGGGCGAGCCCGGCGTGAGCGCCACCCCGATACCCGAGAGCACGCCTTGAAGCCCGAACGATGCCTGCAGCGACGCCTGGGTATCCTCGCGGATCTTTTCGGCGAACCCGGCGCGCACCTCGAGGCGCACCTCGACCGCGTTGTCGTCGGTGATGCGCACCCTCGAGACGCGGCCGACGTCGATGCCCAGCATGGACACGCGGCTCCCCTCGGCGACGCCATGCCCGTCGACGAGCAGCAGCCGGTAGTGAGCGGGCGCCTCGAAGGACCCCTGCCCCCTCGACATCAGCAGCAAGCCGACGATGACCGCGGTCGCGACGAGGATCAGCATCGCGCCGGCCACCCACTCGGCCCGCCGGATCCGAAACGGCACGCTCACGACGCGGCCTCCAAGGCGTCGAGTTCGACGACGCGATGCACCAGCGGCGTGACGAACTCGACGTCGTCATCGGCGATCAACACGGCGATGCCTCGGGCCTCGGCTTCGTCGTGGAGCGCCGCCACGACCCGGCGGCCATCGGGGTGCAGGAATGCGCTGGGGTCCTCGGCCAGCAGCACCGCGGGCTCGAGCAGCAGCGCGCGCACGTAGGCGAAGCACTTCACCCACTCGGCCGGCACGAAGCACGTGCGGTGATCGGCCATGTGCTGAAGTCCGACCGCGTCGATCGCCGACTGCACCCGCTTTGTCGCGACGGCGTGCGGGGTGCCGCGGTAGCGCACGGCGAGCTCGAGGTTGTCGCGCAAGGTCATGTTGGCGAGCAGGCCACCCGCGATCGAGACGTAGCCCAGCTGCCGCCGCAGCTGCAAGAGCGCGCGCCGATCCGCGGCGCCCACATCGACGCCGCAGACCTCGACGGTGCCCGACGCCACGCGCTCGAACCCCGCGCACGCGCGGATCAGCAGGCTCAGCCTGGGCTGATGCGGTCCGACCACGGCGACCCGCTCGCCCGGCCCGACGCTGAGCGAGACCCCACGAAGCCCCGCGGCGGACCCCTGCACGTGCAGCGCTCGAATCTCGATCGACGACATTTACAAAGCCACGAGCGCGAACACGGCGGCCAGCGCCGAGCAGTGGATGAGGATCTCGACGAGCGCCCTTGCGACGCGCCGGGGCACCTCGGTCACGTCGCCGCGCACCGAAAGGCCGTGATAGCAGGCGATTGCGGCCGAGACGACGCCAAAGAGGCCCGCCTTGGCCAACGACGAAAGGAGGTCGGCCGGCTGCACCGCCGACACGTAGGAGAGACCCGCAGCGTACTGTGCAGGGACCACGCCCGCGGCGACGCCAGCTCCAAAGGCCCCTGCGAATACCGACACGATGAACACGATGGTCAGGGCGACGGTCGCCAGACCCATGCCGATGAAGCGCGGCAGCAGCAGCCATCGGATCGGGTCGATGCCTGCGGTCTCGATGCCCTCGATCTCCCCCCGCGCGCTCATCGACCCCAGCTCGACGGTGATCGCAGCGCCCGAGCGCAGCGCGAGCACGACCGCCGTCGCGAGCGGCGCAAGCTCTCGCACCGTCAGCCGCGCGAGCACGTCGATGACCATCTTGTTCTCGTGCGCGCCCGAGAAGTAGGTGACCGCCGTGGTCACGAATACGCCCGCGCCGATCGCCCCCAAGAACAGCACCAGGGGGACGGCCTCGACGCCGGTGAACACGATCTGCCGCGCCGCCTGCTTCCAAACCACCGCGCGGGCGTCCCGCGCAGGCCGCAGCGCCGCGGCCACGACGAGCAGCGTGAGCGTGGCGTAGGAGACGACCCGACGCACCTCGGTGAAGAAGGCGCGCCCGAGCCTGCGCAGTGCGTCGTGCATCGAGGCGGTACTCAGCCTACCAGGCCGCCCCCGAGCCGCGAAGGTCCACCACCCACGCCTCCGGGGCGTGCGTCGCGACCGTCTCGGACACGAGATCTGTCCACGCAGGCGCCAGATCGAGCACGCGGGCGTCGGCGCTACATCCGACCGCGTCCGCCTCGATGACGCCGCGGTCGGCGTCGTGGGGAAGCTCGACCGACCACGCGACGCCCGTGGGCGCCCGCTCGCGAATCCACCCCGCGAGCCGCCCGCTGTTGGAGACCGGCCGATCGACGTACCACGTGACGGCGGCAGGGCTCCAGCGGACGAGCGTCGCAACGAGAGCGTCGAGGGCAGCTTCGGTGACGGCGACACGGCGATAACTGCCATGCACGCTGGCCAGGTCACGCAGTGCCCCGTCGACCCCGCGCAGCAAGACGCCACCGCTCAGGGCGGTCTCCGTCCCGATCAAGACGTTGAACGCGTCGATGGCCAGGTGTTCCCCGGCCAGGGCCTCCGAGGACCGACGCTTCGCCGAGCGAGCCGCCAGCGCCTCGGCACCCGCTGCGCTGCGAGACACGGCGACGCGCTGCCGCTGCCGTAACCGATGGCGGTCGCCGACGAGCTTGGTCGCCGAAGGGTCGACGTATCCCCGGCCGAGGAGCCAGCTCAGGTCTGCGACGGCCGCACGAAGGCTCGGCAGCGCCGAGGCAGCGAACAGCGTCGCGTCGGCCTGGTGGGGTCCACGACCCATCGTCCGCGAGCATAGCCCGCAACCGCGCACCCGAGGCTGCTACGCTCCAGGTCCGATGAGCGAAGTCCAGCACACGGTCATGGAGGTCTTCGATGGCGTGGTCGAGCAAAAGCGCGACGAGCCGGCGCTGAAGTGGAAGCAAGGCAGCGCCTGGAAGACGAAGACGTGGGGAGAGTACAGCGACGAGGTGCGACTGGCCGCCAAGGCCATGATCGCCCTGGGCCTCGAGCCCGGCAAGGGTGTCTCGATCATCGGGTTCAACTGCGTGCAGTGGGTAGTCGCCGACATCGCGGCGATCTTTGCCGGCGGTCGCCCTGCGGGCATCTACACCACCAACTCCGCCGAGCAGTGCGCCTACGTCACCAGCCACGCCGAAGCGCAGATCGTGGTGTGTGAAGACGCCGCGCAGCTCGCAAAGTTCATGGAGGTCCGCGACTCTCTGCCCGAGGTCAAAGCGTTCATCCTCATGCGCGGCGACTCGGGCGAAGACGACGTCTACGGCTGGCCCGAGTTCCTCGCCAAGGGCGAGGACGTCGACGACGCGGAGCTCGCGGCCCGCATCGACGCGCAGAAGCCCGACGACGTGTGCACGTACATCTACACCTCGGGCACCACGGGCAACCCCAAGGCGGTGATGATCTCCCACGACAACATGACGTGGACCGCCAAGTCCGCCCTCGACACGCTCGGCTACGCCGATGGCGACATCGTGGTCAGCTACCTGCCGCTGTCCCACATCGCCGAGCAGATCATCAGCCTGCACGGGCCCATGGTGACCCATGGCTGCACCGCGTTCGCCGAGAGCATCGAGAAGCTCGGTGACAACCTCAAAGAGATTCGGCCGACGATCTTCCTCGCCGTGCCCCGCGTGTGGGAGAAGATTCAAGCGAAGATCGTCGCGGCGGGGGCGGCCAACACCGGGCTCAAGAAGAAGATCGGCGCGTGGGCGCGGTCCCAAGGGCTCGCCGGCGGGTACGCGGACCAGAAGGGGCAGCCGCGTCCGATGCTCTACGGCGTCGCGGACAAGCTGGTGTTCAGCAAGGTGCGTGAGCAGCTCGGGCTCGACCGCTCGCGCATGCAGATCACCTCGGCCGCCCCGATCAGCAAGGACACGCTCGAATTCTTCCTCAGCCTGGGCATTCCGATCATGGAGGTCTACGGCATGTCGGAGTGCACCGGCCCCACCACCGTGTCCGTGCCCGGCAAGTACGTCACCGGCAAGGTCGGCACGAAGCTGCCCGGGACCGAGCTGAAGATCGCGCAGGACGGCGAAATCCTCATGCGCGGCCGCCACGTGTTCAAGGGCTACTTCAAGAACCCCGAGGCCACCGCCGAGGCGCTCGACGAAGACGGGTGGCTGCACTCGGGCGACATCGGCGAAATCGACGACCGCGGCTTCCTGCAGATCACCGACCGAAAGAAGGACCTGCTCATCACCGCCGGCGGCGAGAACATCGCCCCCCAGGTGATCGAAGGCCAGCTCAAGGCCATCCCCACCGTGTCGCAGGCGGTCGTGGTCGGCGACCGCAAGAAACACCTCAGCGCCCTGCTCACCCTCGACGAGACCAAGCTCGACACCGTCTACGCCGAGTCGGGCAGCGCCGCCACTTCCATGGCCGAGGCCGCCGAGTGCGACAAGGTCAAGTCGTGGCTGATGGCGCAGGTCGAGGAGGTCAACAAGAGCTTGGCTCGCGTCCAGACGATCAAGAAGATCGCGGTGCTGCCGGCCGACCTCTCGATCGAAGGCGGCGAGCTCACGCCGACCATGAAGGTCAAGCGCAAGGTGGTCAACGAGAAGTACGCCGCGCTCATCGAGGCGTTCTATGCATAGCCGGGCGTCTAGTCTCGGGGCGTAGTCGCGGAACGTAGGAGTCGAGGATTCTGTCCATCAAAGACATGGTCTGGGTGTTCCTCGCGGGAGGGACGGGTGCCGCGTTCCGGGTGGCGCTCGTGCCCCTGCTCGATGCCCGCCTCGAGTCCGTATTGCCCTCGGCCGGCACGCTGGCCGTCAACGTGCTGGGCTGCCTGGCCATCGGCGTGGGGGCGGCCGCCCTGCCCGAAGGCTCCTTGCGTCCGATCCTGCTCGGCGGGCTGCTGGGCGGGTTCACGACCTACAGCGCCTTTGGGCTGCTCGCGCACACCCACGCGCAGCAGGGGCGCTACGGCGTGTTCGCGGCGCAGGTCCTCCTTCACGTCGTCCTCGGCTTGCTGGCCGTGGGGCTCGGCCTGTGGCTCGGAAAGTCGCTGGCGCCGGCTCAGCCATGACCTTCGGCTGCCGAGCGCTCGCCGAGCACCCGCTAGGCGCCCTTGCGACCCAGATTCTACAGTCGGCGCTCGACGCCGTCGACCCGCGGGTGCTCGTGCGCCAATGGGCGGATACGTCGCTGCACGAGCTCGGTCCGGTGCGCGTGCTCGCCTTGGGCAAAGCCGCGGCACCGATGACCCTCGGGCTGCGTGACGCGCTCGGCGATCGCCTGCGGGGCGGCGTCGTCGTCACCCCGCATCCCACCGCGATCGACGGGGTGGACGTGCGCGTGGGCGATCATCCCCTCCCCGGTGAAGGCAGCCTGCGTGCTGGCGCCGCGCTGCTCGACGCCGCGTCCGCAGCCACGCCCGGCGAGGTGGTGGTCGCGCTCGTCAGCGGCGGCGCGTCGGCGCTGGCCGAGCAGCCGCGTGCGGGCGTCTCGCTGGAAGAGGTCCGCGAGCAGACGCGCGCTCGCCTCGGTGACGCCACGCCGATCGAGGTCCTCAACGCCCAGCGCCGCAGGTGGAGCCGCCTCAAGGGGGGAGGCCTCGCGCGGGCCGTGCCCGCCGGCCTGAGCATCCACCTCGGCGTACTGTGTGACGTGCTGGGCGGAGACATGCACACCGTGGGCTCGGGCCCGTTCGACGACCCGCGTGTGCAGTCGCATGTGCTCGCCGACAACGCGACGGCCGTCCGCGCGGCGGCACGCGAAGCCGCGGCGGCCGGGGCCGAGGTCACGGTCACCCCTTCCCTTCGCGGCGAAGCCCGCGTCGAGGGCGTCCGGTGGGCACACGACCGCATGCAGGCACCCAGCACGGACGCGGTCAGATGCACGATCGCCGGCGCCGAGACCGTCGTACACGTGCGCGGCGAGGGCCGCGGCGGCCGCAACCAGGAGTTCGCGCTCGCAGCTGCGCCTGCCCTCATGGGACATGAGCACGCGCTGCTCGTCAGCCTTGCGACCGACGGCACAGACGGACCCACGGACGCCGCCGGCGCTGCGGTCGACGGCACCACGATTGCGCGCGCCCTGGCCCGCGGGCTCGACCCCGACGCTCACCTGCGACGCAACGACGCCTATGGGTTCTTCGAGCCGCTCGGAGACCTCCTTCAGCCCGGTCCCACGGGCACCAACGTCTGCGACCTCGTCCTGGCCTTTTCATGACCCGCCCGCGCATCGTCGTTCCCCGCGGTTTGCCCGAGGCATGGATGACCCCGCTGCACGCTGCCGCCGACGTGGTCGCGGGGCCGCAAGACGCCGTGTCCCTGTCGCGGGCCGTCGAGGCCGCGCTGCCCTCGGCCGACGGGGTGTTGACGCTGCTGACCCAGAAGGTCGATGCCGCCTTCCTCGACCGGGCCCCGCGGCTGCGCGTGGTGAGCAACATGGCCGTCGGCGTCGACAACATCGACCTCGAGGCGTGCGCGCAGCGGGGCGTGGCGGTGGGTCACACGCCAGGGGTGCTCACCGATGCCACCGCAGATCTGACGATGGCGCTACTGCTCAGCGCAGCCCGTCGTCTCCCCGCGGCCACTGCAGACGCCGCTGCGGGTCGATGGGGTCCTTGGTCGCCGACGGGTTGGCTGGGCCTGGAGCTGGGCGGTGCGACGCTGGGCATCGTCGGGCCGGGCAAGATCGGGACCGCGGTCGCCCGGCGCGCCGCGGCGTTCGGCATGGAGATCCTCTACGCGCATCACCGTGCCGTCCCGCCCATCGTCCCCGATGCGCAGGGCGTCTCGTTGAACGCGCTGCTCGAGCGTGCCGACGTCGTCTCGTTGCATGTCCCTCTGACCGAGGCCACCCGCGGGCTCATCGACGCGTCCGCGCTGGGGCGCATGAAGTCAACGGCGCTGCTGGTCAACACCGCGCGCGGCCCGATCGTCGACACGGACGCGCTCGTGCAGGCGCTTGGCCAAGGGGAGCTCGGGGGCGCGGCGCTCGATGTCACCGATCCAGAGCCGCTGCCGCCCTCGCACCCCCTCTATGCGCTGCCCAACGTCGTGATCGCGCCGCACATCGGCTCGGCCACCCATCGCACGCGCGCGCGCATGGCCAGCGTCGCAATCGACAACGTGCTCGCTGGCGTCCGCGGCGCACCGTTGCCGCACGCGGTGGATTGACCCCATCGCACTGGCCGGCGCCATCGGTCCGCGGCACCATGGTGCCGATGGTCGGGCTCGCAACCGCCGCCGCGCTCGTCGTGTGGGCGGCACAACCCTCCGCCGCGCAGAAGGCCGCCGACGCCAACCCACGCGTCGCGGTCGCTGGCTCGGCCATGCTCGGGCCCCACGCGATCGGCAATGAGGAGTGTCGCGCCGACGTGGCGCGGTGCGAGAAACGGGGAGCGTTCTTCGGCGTCGGCACCACGGCGGAGCTCCGCGTTCGGCTCGCGGGCGTGTTCTCCGTGCACGCGCGCCCCTGGGTCGTCGGCAACGCGGCCAAGGACAAGGTCTTCTCGGGCGCCGTCGGGGGCGGAGTCGGATTGGGTGCCTATGGTCGACATGTCTTCGGTCGCGTCGAGTACATCGGCCTTCACGCCTTCGGAGACGCAAACTTCACCCCGCCCTTCTTCGAGGGCGAGGTGGCCCGAGATCGCTGGGGCAACCACGCGGGCATGCTCGCCGTCGGATTTCGCAGGGCCATCGCCGAGCGCGTTCGCGTCGAGCTGTGGGGCGGTCCGATGATCGGGCCCCGCTCTCGCCGAACCCTGCCCGACGACACCGTCGACCGACGCACGCTCGTCACCTTCATGCTCGGCCTCGGGGTCGCGTTCGACGCCTTGCCGGGGCGCTGGCGCCACCGTCGATGAGCGCCTAACGAGCCCCCGTGGCCCCCCGAGGGGTGTCTTGCGAGCGTTCGTCCGACCTCCGCGTAGACTCGAAAGGTGAAGCGCAGAAACGCATTGATTGCTCTGGGAGGCATGGTTGCGCTCGCGATCCCCGCTATGGCCGCCGCTGCCGCCGCCCGCACCGAAGAACCGAAGTACCAGGTCGTCGCAAAGCACGACGCGTTCGAGGTGCGCGCCTATGCCCCGCGCCTCGTCGCTCAGGTCGAGGTCGAGGGTGACGCCAAGGGGGCGACCAGCGCCGGCTTTCGCGTCCTGGCCGACTTCATCTTCGGCAACAACACCGCTGGCGAAGAAGTTGCCATGACGGCGCCCGTCGACCGCTCCGAGAAGATCGCGATGACGCCACCCGTCGACCGCTCCAAGCAGGCCGACACGTGGACCGTGACCTTCACCATGCCCTCGAAGTACACGATGGAGACGCTGCCACGTCCCAACGACGCGCGCGTGAAGATTCGCGAGCTGCCAAAGGTCCGCCACGCGGTTGCGCGATTCTCGGGTCGTCCCAAGGCTTCCGAGGTCGACCGACGGACGCGAGCGCTCGAGAGGGCCGTGGCCGAGGAGGGCTACACGCTCGCCGGTACACCGCCGGTGTTCTCCCAATACGATCCGCCGTGGACGCCGAGCTTCCTTCGACGCAACGAGGTGCGGGTCGAGCTGCGGGCCGAAGTCGAGCAGTAGCCCGGCAGAGCAACGAGCCATGCCCGGACCGTGGTGAGCGCGCACGCGCCCCCGACCGCGTCCGTGCCCTCGTGTCCGTCGGCCGAGCTTCGGCTTGAAACGCGAGCGCTCCGGCGAGTACAAGACATCGCCCGATGGACCTGAGCCATCTCAACCCGAGTCAGCGCACGGCGGTCGAGTGCATCGATGGCCCCCTCCTCGTGCTCGCCGGCGCGGGCTCGGGCAAGACGCGGGTGATCACGCACCGCATTCAGAACCTCATCGGGCTCGGCGTGCCGCCCGACCGCATCGTCGGGGTGACCTTCACCAACAAGGCCGCCGGCGAGATGCGCGAGCGCTTGGCCGGCATGGTAGGCCACCAGACTGCGAGCGAGGTGCTGCTGGCGACGTTCCACAGCTTGGGTGCTCGCCTGCTACGCCTCGACCCCGAAGGCTTCGGCCTGCCCTCGTCGCGCTTCTCGATCCTCGACCAAGGCGACGTGCTGGGCATCATCCGCTCGCTGATGCGGGAGTACGGACACCACGGCGCCGGCGAAGATCGCCGCTTCGACATCCCCGCCATCGCGCAGCGCATCGGCTTGTGGAAGAACGCCTTCGTCCCCTTCGAGCTCGAGGCGGCCGAACGGCAGATCATCGACGAATACGACGCGGTCGCGGCTTCGATCTACTGCGCCTACGAGGACCGTCTCCGCACGCTGGGCGCGGTCGACTTCGACGACCTCGTCTGCCTGGTCGCGCGCACGCTCAACGAGAAGCCCGAGGTCAAGGAGCGCTGGCAGAACACGTTCGACTACCTGATGGTCGACGAGTACCAGGACACCAACGACGCGCAGCTCGAGTTCCTTCGCCAGCTCTCCCGCCCTCCCCACAACCTCTGCGTAGTCGGCGACGATGACCAGGCCATCTATGGGTGGCGCGGCGCCAAGGTCGAGAACATCCTGCGCTTCGACGAGATGTTCGAGGGCACCACCGTCGTCAAGCTCGAGGAGAACTACCGCTGCCGCACGCCGATCCTCCACTGCGCCAACGTGGTGGTCGCCCACAACACGACGCGGCACGACAAGACCCTCATCGCGACGCGAGGAGGGTCCGATCCCGTCAAGATGGTCGTGGCTGCCGACGGGCCCCAAGAGTCCCAGTGGGTCGGCAAGAAGATCCGATCGTTGGTCGTCGACGATGGCGTCTCGCCCAACGACATCGCCGTCTTGTATCGCTCTGCGCTTCAGGCCAAGTCGATCGAAGAGGAGCTGCAGCAGCACGGCATCCAATACCGGGTGCTGGGCGGCCAGTCGGTCTACGACAAGAAGGAGGTCAAGGATGCGCTGGCCTACCTCAAGACGATCCTGACTCCGCGTGACGAGCTGGCGGTCCGGCGGGCCCTCGAGACCCCCCCACGGGGCATCGGGCGCGTCAGCATGGGCAAGCTGTCCAACTATGCCCGTGAGAACAAGGTCAGCATGCTCGAGGCCGTGCACCGGGCCGAGCGGGTCGAGGGCATCGGCAGCCGCGCCCGGGAGTCGCTCGACCGCTTCTCACGCATGATCCGCTCCGCGCAGATTCGGGCCCGCGAACACGGGGACGCCGCGGCCGCGCTGGAGTACGTGCTCGACACGGTCAACTTCACCGACCACGTCAAGAAGGAGATCGGCAACGACGAAGCCGCCGCCCATCGCCTCAAGGGCGTCGACTGGCTCAAGGGCAGCATCGCCCGATACGAGCAACGCATGCGCCAGCAGGAGAAGCGGCCACGATGGTCCGAGTACTTCGGCATGGTCACGCTCGACAACAGCAACTCCGACGACAAGGACAAGGACAAGGACAAGGACAAGGAGGCCGAGGCCAAGCGCAAGGGCCAGGTCTCGCTGGCCACGCTGCACAGCTGCAAGGGGCTCGAGTGGGACTACGTCTTCATCATCGGCATCGAGGAAGGCGTGCTGCCCCATCGCCGCGTCTCCGCGCCTCGGGCCAGCGATGCGATCGCCGGTGACATCGAGGAGGAGCGGCGGCTCTTCTACGTCGGCATCACCCGCGCCCGCGAGACGCTGTGGCTGTGCCGCAGCAACCACAGAGTCGAGCGAGGCAAGACCGTCCCTCGCGAGCCCAGCCGGTTCATCGAGGAGCTGCCCGAGGACGGCATCGAGCTGTACGACATCGACTCCGAGGAGGAGCTCACCTCGGATGCGATCGGCGACATGGCGGCGGCGTTCCTGAGCCAGATCAAGCCCCCCGAGGACGGCTGACCGGCCGCGTGGCGGCATCGGCTCCGTGGTATATCGGCCACCGTGATGAGTACGCGCGCCGTCTCGCTTCGCCCTGTCCTTCGCGGTCTCTTGTCGTTCGGTCTGGCCACCGCGCTGTGGGGCTGCTCCGAGGACGGGGACTCCAACGAAGCGAGCACGAGCGCCGACGCGTCGTCCACGGACGCGGACATGTCCTCGAGCGGAGCTGCTGGTTCGAGCACCACGAACGTGTCCACCTCGGGCGCATCGTCGAGCACGACCGACGCCTCGAGCGGCGAGGCAGACTCGTCGGGTTCGGAGACCACCGGCCCGGCCATCGGTTGTACCCCCGGAGATCCATGCTGCAACGACGCCGGCGAGTACGCGGAGTGCTTCCTCGACGCGGACAACGGCCTGGCCTGGGAGCTCGTGCCGATGGGCGGGAACCCCAACGTCGCCGACGCGGTCGCGTACTGCGATTCCCTGACCTTGCTCGGCGCCGGAGGGTGGCGTCTGCCCACCGTCGACGAGCTTCGGTCGCTCATGCGCGGCTGCCCCGACACCGTGGCCGACGGCGCATGCGAACTCAGTGAAGCGTGCGCTACCGTCGAGTGTGACAGCGACGCCTGCGATGGCTGCATCGACGCCCCCGGAGGTGGACCCGCGGCGGGCTGCTACTGGGACCCGAACCTACAAGGTGAGTGCAGCGGCTACTGGTCCGCCACCACGCCGGGAGGTGGGTTCGGTTGGATCGTCGACTTCGCCGACGGGTCGATCCGCCAGCGCGATGCCGCCTTGCCAGCCGGCTTGGTGCGGTGCGTCGCAAGCCTGCAGTAGCGCCAGCTTTCTTCCCTCCCGCGGTTGAATGATCGGCGCGCGCCGTCGTTCAATTCAGCCGTGCGAACTCGCTTGATCTCTCTCGTTGGCCTTCTGGCCGTTTCCCTCCCCGTCGCAGGCTGCGACGACGACCCCGCCGATGCGACCTTCGAGCCCGAGTCCGTCCCCGAGTCCAAGCCGATCGACGAGCTCGACGATGCCGAGGAGGAGGCGTTCTGCGAAGAGGCCAAAGATTGGGCCGACGACATCGTCGGCGACCAGCTCTCCTCGATCTTGTGCAACAGCTTCGCGATCGGCAGCTCCTTCGGAGAAGACGGCACCCTCGACCTGGCCCAGTGCCGCTCCGAACGCGAAGCCTGCCTGAACGACCCCGACTCGACCGGCGAGTTCGACGTCGAGACGGAGGGACTCGAGTGCAACTTCGACGAAGTCGAGAACTGCGGCGCGACGGTCGGCGAGTTCTCCGACTGCTTCGAAGAAGCCGCGCAGCTGCTCGACCGCACCGCCAACGACATCACCTGCGAGCGCATCGCCGACGGCGACGTCCCCAACGAAGCCGACTACCTCCTCTCCGCCCAGTGCGAGGCGCTGTTCGAACGCTGCAGCGGCGAAGAGCAGGTCGACACTCAGCCGCCCCCCGAGTGAGCTCGGGGTGAACCAACGAAGAAGAGCGCGCCTGAAGCAGGCGCGCTCTTTGTCGTTGTTCCGGGTATTCGCAGGGAGAGCGACTACTCGCAGACCGACGCGACGATCGAGCCGTCGATGCCGACTTCGGCTGCGGTGCAGGTCGTGCCGCCCATGCAGTCGTCGTCGTCGCGGCATTCGCCACAAACGCCGAAGGTCAGCAGGCCCTTGAGGCTCGCCTCGGCGCAGTGGTTGGTGCAGGCGAGCTCGCCGTCACCCTCGATGTCACAGAACGAGCCGTCGGCGACCGAAGCCTCATCGACGCACTCTTTTTGTCCGCTGATGTTCGCCACATCGACGGTGATGTTGCAGACCTGGTCGGTGCAGTCGGCCGAAGTGGTGCACTCCGAGCAGGTGCTGGCCATCAGGATGCCGGGGACGTTGATGATCTCGACGCAGTCGAGGTCGTCGACGCAGACCTCGCTGGTCTGGCAGCCGTCGCCGAGCATGCCCATGTTGCACACCGAGCCCTCGGGAGGCATGGCGAGCGGGTTGGGGAGGCTGCAGCCGCCGCCTTCACAATCGTCGTCACCCGAGCACTCGCCGCAAAGACCGCCGATGCCCGTCACGTAGCAGGAGCCCGACTCGCACTGGTCGTCCATCGTGCAGTCCGAGCCGTCGGGGAGCGGATCCTCGCCGGTGGGGTCGGTCGGATCTTCGGTGGGATCCGTGGGGTCCGTGTCGGTCTCACCGGTGGGGTCCGTGGTGCCCGAGGGGTCCGTGGTGCCCGAGGGGTCCGTGGTGCCCGACGGGTCCGTGGTGCCGGACGGGTCCGTCGCGTCGGTCGGGTCCGTCTCGCCCGAGGTGCCCGGGTCGGTGTCAGTGGTTTCAGCAGGCTCGTCGTCTGCGGGGCAGCCCGTGCCAAGGCCGAGCGCCGCTACGAGAGAAAGTGAGGAAAGAAAGCGTAGATCGAGTTTCACCCTAGTCTCCTGGTCCGTGGCCTGAGGCCCGGTTGATTCCCCGCATGGTCACCCCAAGGGGCGCCGCCCGTAAAGTCCGTTTTTCAGACCACGAGCAAAAGTCCGCAGGACCGGACGCGGGGCGTAACCCGGCCGGCGCCTGCCACCTGGAGACACGAGGGTCCGGCAAGCGCGCGGACCCTGAAAACGGTCATTGCTAACGCCGCTCGCGCGCGAGGTCTTTGGCGAGGTTCTTTTGATGCGCCTCGAGGGTGCCGCCTCCGATTTCGAGCAGCTTGGCGTCTCGCCACAGCCGCTCGACCGGGTACTCGCGGCAGTAGCCCGCACCGCCCATCACCTGCATCGCGTTGTCGGCGACGATCTTGCCCACCGGCGCAGCGAACAGCTTCGCCGCGTCCGAGCCGATGCGGTTGCGAATGTCGGCGCCGACCTGGCGGGCGACGTTGTAGACGAGGCACTTCGCCGCTTCGGTCATCGCGTAGCCATCGGCGATGTAGCGCTGGATCTGGCCAAACGCGCCGATCGGTTTGCCGAACGCCTTCCGCTCCACCGAGTAGTCGACCATGATGCCGACACATCGCTCGGCGATGCCCACGCTCATCGCGGCCAGCGTGAGCCGCTCGATCTCGAGGTTGCGCATCATGTGCGTGAGCCCGTCGCCCTCGGCGCCAAGGAGGTTGGAGGCTGGGATCCGGCAGTCTTCGAAGATGAGCTCCGACATCGTCGAGCCCCGCATGCCGCACTTGTCGATGTGGTTGCTGGTCGAGAAACCCGGGCAATCGCGGTCGACGAGGAACGCCGTCACCCGACCCTCCACCTTCGCGTAGACGAGGAAGCAGTGCCCCTCGCATCCGTTGGTGATGTACGTCTTGGTGCCGTTGAGGACGTACGCGTCCCCGTCGCGCACCGCCGTGGTGGTCATCGCGAGCACGTCCGTGCCGGCGCCAGGCTCCGTCATGCCCATCCCGGCCACCCACTCCCCGGAGAGCACCTTCGGCAGGTACCGCTCTCGCTGCGCGTCGTTGCTGCAGTGGAAGAAGTTGTTCACGAACAGCATCGAGTGCGCGAGGTAGGCCAGCGTGAAGCCAGGGTCGTACTTCGCGAGCTCGTGGTGGATGATCACCGCCGCGACGGTGTCCATGCCCGCGCCGCCAGCCTCTTCGGGAATGGTGATGCCGAGCACCCCGAGTTCACCGAGCTGACGGAAGAGCTCGACGTTGAGCTCTCCCTTTTCGTCGTGAGCGGCGGCCTGGGGCTCGACGTGCTTGACCGCGAACTCCGCGATCGTCTCCCGGATCATTTGGTGTTCGGGGGTGGGGTTGAAGAGCGCGTCGTACCGAGACTCCGACATCATCGGTAGCTTGCGAAATCCACGGTCGATCGGAAACCCACGGCGGCCTGCGTATCCTCTCGCGGGCAGCCAGCCAGCCTCACGTTTCTGCTCAGAAAGCGAACGGGATGCACCCCGTCGGTTTCTGAAGCAAATTGGCTCCAACGCTCGTCCGAAAGACATCATTAGTGTCTTCGACGTACGGAATCGACGCTGGAGGCGCCGGCTGGACGTCCCACGAGCGCAAGAACACGTCCGGCCCGGTCCGTGCACAGTGGAGGCACGCCCATGGCTCGCGTCCCGTCGCTCCTCTCCACTCCTGCGCGCACCCTGCTGGTGCTCGCGCTGGCCTGCACCTCGTCGTCGTCGACGACCGAGCAGGACAGCTCGTCCCCCGCAGACATCGACACCTCGAAGATCCCCTCCGATGGTCCGGCGCTGCTCTTCCCTCCGCCGCTGACCCGGCGCGAGCGACGGCTGCTGCCGCCCAACCTCACCGGCGTGGACGACGACCCCACCGAAGCGCTCGCAGTCGAATGGCCCGAGCTCGACACGTCGGGTCGATGGGAGACATCGGGGCAGACGATCACGCTGCGGCTCAACCACAAGGCGAAGCGCGACGGCAAGACGCCACCACCGCTGACGATCACGCCGAGCGTCAAGGGCAAGGCACGGTGGAACAGCGACTGGTCGATGTCCTTCTCCGCTGCAGAGCCCTTCGACCCCGACACGGACTACACGCTGAAGCTGGGCACGATCGAGGACGAGGCGGGCAACCCGCTGACGTGGGAGGGCACGTTCCGCGCGGACCCGCAGCTGTGGATCGGCGGCAAGCTCATCACCTACATCCCCGAGATCGGCAAACCTCGCGTCGTCACGTTCACGCCCTACAGCGGCACCAAGCAGGGCAGCCGACCCGAGCTGACCATCCTGTTCGACCAGGCGGTCGAACCTCAGGACGTCCGGGACCTCATCACCTTGACCAACGCCAAGGGCGACGCGATCGAGTTCAAGCTCTCGCACCCCCGAAAAGACCTCTTCGACGGAGCGAAGGCCGACAAGCGCAACATCGTGATCGTCCGCCCCAAGAAGCGCCTGCGCCCAGGCAGCGAGGGCGCGTTCACGGTTCGGGACCACGGTGCGCCCGAAGAAAAGGCCGATCGCGTCGGTTTCGAGGTCGCGCCACGGCTGAAGTTCACCAAGGCCGACTGCCGCTACGACTCGTCACGCTGCACGATGAAGGGCGACACCCTGCACATCGGCGGACGCGACGTCGCGCTTCACTTCAACAACACGGTCGAGGGCGGCAAGACGCTCGAGTCCTCGGTGCGTGTCGAGCCTCCGGTTCGCAACCTCTCGGTGTGGTCGCAGCGGTGGAGCTCCGACGGTCAGGTCAACATCAGCGGTGCGTTCGAACCCAGTCAGAGCTACACGATCACGCTCGATCGTGCGAAGGACGAGTACGGCTCGAGCTTGAGCGGCCCCGTCGTGGTCAAGGTGCGCACCGCCCCTCGCGCAGCGAGCGTCTCCATGCCCGAGGGGCTGCAGTTCCTCGACGCCGCGCTCAGCCACAGCTTCACGCTGACCACCCGCAACGTCGATGGCGTCGAGCTGCGCGCGTGGGAGGTCGGTAACAGCGACGCGAAGTGGCGCGACGCCAACGCCAAGGTGTCCCGGCGCGAAGCACCCAGCGGCACGCCGGACGTGAAGGTGTCGCTGGAGCCGTCCGCACGCCGCGACAAGGACGTCCTCACCCGCGTCGACCTACTCGACCACCTCGAGGCCGGCAAGGCCTACATCGTCGAGCTACAGCGGACCTCCATCGCCTTCGGCGCCCCCGCCCCCAGCCACCCGAGCTGGTCGCGCGCGAGCAAGCCCCCCTTGGCGCTGCTGATGGTCAACGACGACAAGGCGATGGTCGTGCACGCGCGCGGCAGCGGTGACAAGACATTCGTCCACGTCGCCGACATGGCCACCGGCGCTCCGGTGACCGGCGCGAAGCTGTTCATCGACGGTGAGGACGCCAAGGTCAGCACCGACGACAAGGGCGTCGCAGTGCTCGACGTCGCGCTGGCGAAGTCCCGCAACGCACTGCTGCGCGTCGAGGCGGGTGATGCCCGCACGATCTTGCCGATGGGGCACCGGGTTCAAAACGAGCGCCACCTGACGCCCGAGCTCGCCGGCGGCACGAGCATCGACCCCGACGCACCGCGCGGCTTGGTGATGAGCGACCGCGGTGTCTATCGCCCCGGCGCCACGGTGCACGTCAAAGGCATGATGCGCACGGCCAGCGGCGCCGACCTGCTGCCCGTCGCCGACACGGAGACGATCATCCAGATCACGGACCCCACGGGGAAGACCGCGTACTCCAAGACCCTGACCACCGACGACATGGGCAGCGTGAGCGCGTCGTGGACCACGGACGAGGGCGCGAAGATCGGCCGCTACCACGTCGAGCTGCTCGCCGATGGAACGCCGATCGGCAGCACGCAAGTGCAGGTGGCGGAGTTCGAGCCCCCGAAGTTCAAGGTGGACGTCGAAGCCAAAGCGACCAAAGCCGGCGGCAAGACCACGGTCGCAGCCGACGTCGTGGCCAAGTACCTCTTCGGCGCAGCGATGGACGGCGCCGAGGCCAGCTGGGTCGTCCGGCGCAGCAGCGCGCCGTGGCCGAAGGGGCCGCACACCGCTCGCGGGCTCCGCTTCTCGCCGAGCTACGGTTACGACTCGGGGTGGTCCCGCAGCGGCTACGGCACCCTCGACGAGGCGGGCACCCTGCACGCCACGTCCGTCGTCGAAGTCCTGTCCTCCGGGCCGCAGACGTTCACGTTCGAGGCCGAGGTCACCGACAGCAGCCACCGGGCAATCGCGGGTCGAGACTCGGTGGTCGTCCACCCCGCGTCGACCTACGCGGGCGTGAAGGTGAAGGACCGCTGGCCCGACGTGGGCACGCCCCTGCAGCTCGAGCTGGGCGTCATCGACACCGACGGCAACGCGGTCGTCGGCAAGACGATCACGGCCGAGCTCGTTCGCATGGAGTGGAAGCGCACCCGCAAGCCGGGCCCCGGTGGGTCGTCGCGCGTGCGCTGGCACGAGGTCGAGATTCCCTCGGGCAAGTGCTCGGCCAAGTCGGCGCGCAGCGTCGTCTCTTGCGAGCTGACGCCGACCAAGTCGGGCTCGTACGAGGTGCGCACCAAGGTGGAGGGACGCAAGGGGGGCACCGCCCACGTGTGGGCCTGGGGATCGGGATGGTCCGGGTCCCAACCCGAGCCCGGTCATCGACTCGAGCTCGTCGCCGACAGCAAGTCCTACGCACCCGGCGACACCGCCAAGGTCGTCGCGCAAAACCCGTTCGAGCACGCGACCGCGCTGTTCACCGTCGAGCAGGGCGCGGTCTTGACCCACGAAGCGCGGGAGGTCGGCGCAGGTCCGGTCACCTTCGAGGTGCCCCTGTCTGCCGAGCATGCGCCCCACGCGTTCGCATCGGTGACGTTCCTGCCCCGCAACGCGCGGGGCGAGCAGCTCGCGCAGTGGAAGTTCGGCGCGGTCAAGCTGCCCGTCTCCCTCGAGGACGCTCGCCTAGACGTCACCGTGACGGCGAACGCCAAGGCCTACGAGCCCCGTGAGCGCGCCGAGATCGAGGTCGCCGTAACCCGCGGGGGTTCTCCCGTCGCGGGCGCCGAAGTGGCGCTCGCGGTCGTCGACGAGGGCGTACTGCGCTTGACCAACTACAAGGCACCCGACCCCGTGACGGCGCTGCGGCCCGGCGCCGCCTTCAGCTTCTCGATCGCCGACACCCGCACCGAGCTCGCGGACCTGCTGCAGCGCAGCCACACCGCGGGCGACGGCATGGGCGCCGATGGCAACGCGAGCGTAGTCAGTACGCGAAAGGACTTCGTCCGGACTGCGCTGTGGCGTCCGCACCTGCGCACCAACGACGAGGGCAAGGTCGAGGTCGGCCTCGACCTGCCCGACAACCTCACCGAGTTCCGCATGATGGCCGTCGTGCTCGATGAAAAAGGCCGCGGAGGCAAAGCCAAGGGCGCCTTCAACGTGCGCAAGCCCCTGATGCTCCAGCCCGCGGTCCCTCGTTTCGCGCTGCAAGGCGACACGTTCGAAGCGGCCGTCATGGTGCACAACGGGCTCGAAGACGCCGTCGACGCGACGGTGACCCTCGATGGCCAGACGCAGACCGTCTCGTTGAAGGCGATGGGGCGAGCCCGCGTCGCTTTCACCACCACCGCCGAGAAGGCTGGCGACCGACGGATGATCTTCGAGGTCACCGACGGCAAAGGAGCGGTCCGCGATCGGGTCGAGGCCATCGTGCCGGTCCAGGCCGCAGGCATCGACGAACGCCCTCGCCTCGCTGGCGCCTTCAACGGCGCGCAGGAGATCCTCATGGAGGTGCCCGCGGGCGTGACCACCGACTTGCCCGACGACGCCGTCATCACCGTCACCCTCGGGCACGACATGTGGCCCGAGCTGGGCAGCCGACTCGAATATCTCGTCGACTACCCGCACGGCTGCGTCGAGCAGACCACCTCGTCCACACTGCCGCTGCTGGCCGCACGCGACGTGCTGCCGCGGCTGGGCTTCTTTCGCTTTAGTGAGGACGAGATCGATGCCATGACGCTGGCGGGCCTGAAGCGGCTCGCGTCGATGAAGACGAGCAGCGGCGGCCTCGCCTACTGGCCTGGCGGCAGCGAGCCCAACCTGTACGGCACCGCCTACGCCGCGCGAGCGATTGCGCTTGCCAAGACGCAGGGCATCGAGGTTCCCGGGCTGCTCGAAGGCGTGACCGAGTACCTGGGGCGCCGGCTCGGCGATGGCTCGACAGCGACGCGCCGAGACGTGGAGCAGCGAGCCTCGATCGCGCTCGCGCTCGCCGAGGCAGGCGCGCTCCCGGACTCGAGCGCCGACATGCTGGTCGACTCGCTCGAGCACCAAGGCGCCTTCGGTGCCGCAACCGTCGCGTTGGCGCTCGCGTCGCTCGAGGGCCACGACGACCAGGTCGCACGGGCGCTCGACGTGGTCGAGGCGTCATTCGAGTCCGACGGTACCGTCAAGAAGAAGGACGACGACACCGACTTCTACTACTACGGCTCGGACACGCGCAGTCAGGCTCAGGCCGCGCTCGCGCTCATCCGGCTGCGCCCCACCTCGGCGCTCGTCCCCGTGCTCACCGAGGCGCTCGTTCGCAAGACCGGCTCGTACACGACGCAGTCGACGGCGTTCGGCTTGCTCGCCCTGCGCGAAAAGGTCGTGTCCGACGGCGGCGAAGATGCACGTGTCGTGGCTCGCCTCGACGGCATCGAGCTCCCCCCCGACGCGGAGCAATCCTCGCGCATGGGCACCGGTGGCGGTCACTTCACCATCCCCTTCGACGAGGTCGCGGGTCGGCACGCCGTCTTGCGGCTCGAGACCACGGGCGAGACGGCGGTGTCGTTTCACGTCTCGGCCGCGTGGCGACGCCCATTTGCCGCCGGCGACACCCAGGTCGAGACTTCGGCCACGAACGGGCCCGAGGTCTACCGCCTCTACACGACGGCCAAGGGCAAGCCCGTCGACATGGCCGATGTGGAGCCAGGCGCGGTCGTGCGGGTGGCGTTGCTCGCTCGCATGCCCGAGGACCTCGACCACGACCGTCGCGGCTACCTGGCGATGACCGACCGCATCCCCGCCGGCTTCGAGCCCATCCAGCCCGACCTGTGGACGGTCTCACGCCCCGCCGAGCTCACCGACGCCCACCCGATGTACGACCTGCTGCAGTGGGGTTCGGCGGACGCGAGCTACGTCGAGATTCGCGACGACCGCGTGCATCTGTACTTCGACCGGTTCTGGGGTGAGTACGTTGCCGGCACGTACACGATGCGTGCGACCACGCCGGGCACCTACGTCGTCCCGCCGGCCATGGCCGAGCTGATGTACGAGCCCGACAGCACCGGCTACTCCAAGGACGCCACGGTGGTGGTGAAGCCGTGAACGTCGCGCCCGCTCGACTCTGGATGCGCCGACTCGCGCTCGCAACGGCCCTGGGCATGGTGGTGGCGTGGCTCGGCTGGAGGGCCTACCGAGCCCAGGCGGGCGACGCGTCCGCTCTGCTCGAGGACGACTGGTACAGCGGGCACCGCATCACGGACCGAGACGGGGTGATGCTGCGCGAGCTCCCCGCCGAAGACGGCCGACGCGGACGACCGATCCCCCTGGAGGACGTCGGCGAGCGTCTGGTCTTGGCGACGCTCGCCGCCGAGGACGCCCGGTTCAGCGACCACGACGGCGTGGACCGGCTGGCGATCCTTCGCGCGGCCCTCCAGAACGCACGACACGGCGAAGTCGTCTCGGGCGCGAGCACGATCACCCAACAGCTGGTGAAGCTTCTCGACACGCGCGGCACTGCAGGTGAGCGGACGCTGGGCATCAAGCTCCGCGAAGCCGCGCGCGCCCAGAACCTCGAGGACGGAGCGCACAAGGACGCGATCCTCGAAGCGTACTTCCACCGCCTCCCCTACGGCCACGGATGGGTCGGGCCCGAAGCGGCTGCCAAGGGGTACTTCGGCGTGCGTGCCCGGGACCTCAGCTGGGCCCAAGCCACCTATCTCGCCGTCCTGCCTCGCTCGCCGTCGTTCCTCGATCCCTACGCGCACCCCGAGCGGGTCGTGCTTCGCCAACGGGCGCTGCTCGAGGGGCTCGAGGAGGCCGGGCTGCTCACGGCCGATGCCCGGGCGCGCGCCGAGGCCGAGGCGATCGAGCTTCGGCCTCTCGCCCACGCCTTCGAAGCGCCACACTTCGTGCAGTCGCTGATCGGCGACGGTCGACTGCACGAGGGCACGCAGACGACGACCACGCTCGATGGCGAGCTGCAGTCCGACATCGAGGGCCTGGTCGAGACCCACATGACGAAGATGCGGGAGCGCTCGGTGGACAACGCCGCGGCGCTCGTCGTCGACAACACGACGGGCGACGTGCTCGCCTACGTCGGAAGCGCCGACTTCTTCGACCCCGACATCGCCGGGCAGGTCGACATGATCCGCGCGCGACGGCAGCCTGGATCCGTACTCAAGCCGTTCGTGTACGGGCTCGCCTTCGAGCAGGGTCACCACGGCGCCCAGATGCTGCCCGACGTGCCCACCGAGTTCGTCGAGGGGGGCGGCTCGGTCTACGCGCCGCGCAACTTCAACGGGGACTTCCTCGGCCCCATCTCCGCGCGGGAGGCCCTCGCCGCGAGCCTGAACGTGCCGGTCATCCGCCTCGCCGCACAGCTGCGCGAGGGCTCGCTGCTTGCACGCCTGCACGCGCTGGGTTTCGAGAGCCTCACCGACGACGCGAGCCACTATGGCCTGTCATTGGCGCTGGGCAGCGGGGAGGTCACGCCCCTCGAGGTTGCGCGCGCCTACGTCACGCTCGCGCGCATGGGTGAGGCCGTCGAGCTGCGGGTCCTCGCCAGCGACCCGCTGGCTTCACCACGCCGGGTCCTGCCCCGCGGTGCCACGGCGGCCGTCGTCGAGGCGCTCGGTGACCCTGCCGCGCGCCTGCGCCTCCTGCAGGGTCGAAGCCCGTTCGACATCGGCTATCCCCTCGCGCTCAAGACGGGCACCAGCTCGGGCTATCGCGACGCGTGGACGGCCGGCTTCACCCACGAGCGCACCGTCGTCGTGTGGCTGGGCAACGCGGACGGATCGCCGATGCGGGAGGTCACCGGGGGGAGCGGCGCCGGGCCCCTGTTCGCCGACATCATGCGTCGTGCGATGACGGACGTGCACACCCGCGGCCCGCTCTGGCCCGACGACGCCCTGGCGATCGCCCACGTCTGCCCGCTCTCCGGTGCGGTGTCTACGGACGCCTGCCCGGACGCCGTCGCGCGGCGCTTCGACCCCGCGTCCGTGCCCACCGAGCCATGCACCGTGCACCGGCACGTCCGCGAGACCCCCGAGGGCATGGTCTGTGACGCCGCCGCCGCCTCCGTCGTCGCCGTGTTGCCCGAGCCCTTCGATGGGTGGCTCGAGTCGCTGCCGCCGGGCGCTCCGGGCAAGGACCCGCACGGCACGCCCTGGCTGCGTGAGCACGATGTCTCAGCGTGCGGCGCCGCCTCGACGCGTCCGGTCATCGCAATGACCAGCCCCAACCCGGGCGACGTCCTGCTGCTTGCACACGACGGCACCGACCACGATCGCGTCGAGCTGACGGCGTCGTGGCGCGGCCCGGTGGGGCAACGCCCCGAGGCGGTGCAGTTCGTGGTCGATGGAGACGTCGTCGGCACCTCGAGGCCGCCCTACCGCGTGCTCGCACGGCTTAGCCCCGGCGACCACGAGGTCTACGCCCGCCCCCGCGATCCCGATGACGGAGCAGGGTTCGAAGGCGTCAGCTTCAGCGTGCGATGACCCGAGCGCCAGGCTACCGCGCGCCGACGACCTGGGTGGACACGTAGGTCCGCGCCCGGTCCACGCCGTCTCGGCCCTCGTTGACGGCGATCTGCACCGCCTCGACATCGCCCTCGAAGAACACGCGGATCGTCTGCTCCTTCGCGTCCGGATCGATCTGCACCATCGCGCCAGAGACCGCGTACCAAAGCGGCCCCTCGCCCACGGCCTCGAACACGCTCGCCTCGAACCGCTGCTCGGCCAAGTTCGAAGCGCTCGGCTCCCGGCGCACCCCGTCGGCGGGCAAGGAGGGCGGAAGGGACGGATTGCCGAACGCCAGCACCATCAGCGCGGGGCCCGGGACCTCGCGCAGCTCCATGGGCTGCGGTGACCACCCCAGGCTCACCTCATCGTCCGAACACGGGAGGTAGAGCATCGCCGACACACCGCGCTCGCCGAGTGAGGCGAGACGGGACTGCTCGCCCTGGCCGTAGGCGTATCGTCGAGCGACCGCGGGACCGGACATGACGGGCTCGAGGCGAAGCGCCTTGCCCAGCGCGAACGCCTCGGCATCGCAGCCCGCGGCGAACCTGTCCCGCGTGTCCCCGTCGCCGTTGAGATCGAACGAGCGGCCCGAACCGAGCACGTTGCGCTCGCGCACGTAGCCCTTGTGCGGCCGCCCCGTCACGGTGAAGGGCTCGGCGGTATAGCGCACGGGTCCCGACCACGGGGCGAAGTCGTCGGCGCGGGTGAGGGTCACGGCGACGTCGGTCGTGGTGGTGATGCGCACAGCCTCGACGACGGGTGCGCGGAACCCTTGCCCCGGGGACGCCGCCTCGGGCGGCGGCACGGGCTCGGGCGAGGAGAGCGAGGGGTCCGCCGAAGTCGGTGCCACGAGTGCCCCTTCGGCGGAGGTTGGCGCAGACCAAGGCGGCGAACCGGACCCCGCAGAGCAACTGGCTGCGAGAGCCGCGACGACCAAGCGAGTGCGCATGCCCAGAGGCTACCCCACCGCGGGCACCTGGACTTTTCGGCCCAGCAACGCAACGGTACGGAGATGCGGCGCGCGGACCGACTGTTTCAGATCGTGCAGATCCTCCAGCATCGGCGCCTGACGACGGCCGCCAAGCTCTCGGAGCGACTCGAGGTCTCGGAGCGGACGGTCTACCGGGACATCAAGGACCTCATCGGATCGGGCGTCCCCATTCGAGGGGAAGCGGGCGTGGGGTATCGACTCGGCAAGGACTTCGAACTCCCTCCGCTGATGTTCACGACGGCGGAGATTCAGGCGCTCGTCCTCGGCGCGCGCATGGTCGAGAGCTGGGCGGACGCCGAGCTTCGCACCGCCGCCCAAAGTGCGCTCGAGAAGGTGCACGCCGCGTTGCCCGAGCGTCAGCGTCCCCGGGTGCACGCGACCTCGATGTTCTCGATGTCGTTCCATGTGCCCGCCGAGGCGCGAGCGCGACTGGGGCCGCTGCGCGCCGCGATCGATGGGCGCACGGTGGTCGAGCTGACATACGTCGATCGCAACGAGGAGACGACGCAGCGACGCGTGCGCCCCCTGGGTCTGTTCTTCTGGGGACGGCACTGGACGCTCGGTGCGTGGTGCGAGCTCCGACGCGGCTTCCGCAACTTCCGAGTCGACCGCATGTGCGGGGTTCGCCCGACGACGGACGCGTTCAGCGACGCGTCGCCCTACTCGCTCGAGGACTACTTGGCGTCGATCTCGGCGTAGAGGGACGACGACACACGCCGTCGGGCACTCAACCCGGCAGCGGCGAGTAGCGGGCGAAGTACTGCCGCATCAACCATCGGCGGAAGCGGTGGTTGACGCCCGGGACGTCGAGGCCGAAGCCCCGATACACGACGAGCGACCGCGCGCCGAGGCTCAGGCCGTAGAAGAACTCTTCACGCAGGGTATGCGGGCGAAGCGGTGGCACCCCTTCGGGATAGTCCGCCGGCTCCGCGTGCAGCGTTCGCAGGTTCGAGGCGACCACCTGGGCCTGCCAGATGCACTCGATCGCCCGCTGCATCGTGTCCCACTGCCCCTCTCCGCCGCAGATCCGCACCGCGTCCCCACACGCGAAGATGTCCGGCCGCGTCATGGAGGCGTCGACGAAGCACTGCAGGGTAGGACCGACGGCGAGCCAACCGGTCCGCGTCTGGGGCAAGCCGAGGCGGGCGAGGACCGAGGCGGGCTGAATCCCGCCGGCCCACAGCACGACCGCCGCGGGTACGGTGTGCAGCGCCCCCTCACGCAGCACGTCGGCCTCACCATCGCGGACCGCAGACAAGCGCGTGGAAAGCTCGACCGTGACGCCCTGCCGCTCGAGCGCGCGCTGAGCCTTGGCCGAGATGCGCGCGCCCAACCCCTCGACCAACGCAGAGGCGCCGGCGACCAGTCGAACCCTGGGCGCAGCCCAACCCGCGGGGCGTTGCCCGCTGAGCGCGGCCAGCTCCCCGGCCAGCTCGCAGCCGCTGATCCCTCCGCCAACGACGACGACGTCGACGGGCTCCTGCGCTCCATCGAGTGCACCCTCGAGCGCCCCGAGAGCCTCGTCGAACGCGGCCTCGCCTTTGTAGGCCAGCACGTGCTGTGCCCCGTCGATGACCGCTGGCGCGTCGAACCCGGAGCCGAGCGCCACGACGACGAAACGGCCGGTCAACCTCGAGCCATCGGCCAAGGTCACCGTCTTGCTCGCCGCATCGAACGCCTCGACCTCGCCCCGGACGAACCGAGCGCCGGGAACGGACTCGATGAACGCGCGCGTCCGCAGCTTCGACGCCTCCGGGTCGAGCACGCCGCACAAACGCTCTTGGACGAGCGGCAGGTAGCCGTGGGACTCCTGGCGGTCGACGACGACGATCGGTGGCGGCCGCCCGTCGAACGCTCGGACGAGCTGATAGACGACCTCGACCCCGGCGAACGAGGCCCCGAGGATCAGGATTTCATCGGCCGAAGACATGGATCTTGTCCCGAACCGCCGCGGGGAACCGGTCGGCGATCACCTTCAGCGCCTGAGCGCGAGAGTGTCGCGCCGAGCGATGCACCAACACGAGCGCCTCCCCCTCGAACTGCTCGACCCGCGCGAGAACCTCGTCGATGTGCGTGTGCCCCCAGCTGCGCGTGTGCTCGACATCGCGACGGTCGTCCCAGGAGGTCACCTCGTGCACGAGCACCTTCGCCTGACGCACGAGCGGCTCCGCGTCGAAGAGCTCGATCTTGGTGTCGCCCGTCACGCACAGGAGAGGTTCGACGTGCTCCTCGGTGATTGGATCGCCATCGCGGCGCATCGCCTGCAGTTCCTGCGGCGCTCGCCCTGCAAACTCCGGCTTGAGCCGACGCGTCGTCCGACGGACGAGCCACGCCAGCGAGGGGACCCTGTGCACGGATCGAAGGGCCAAGGCCTCCATCCCCTTGCCCACGGACACGACGTCGCCCGGCTTGGTGCCGTGGAGCCGGACATCCATGCGAAAGTCCTCGATCTCGGCCCAGGCCTCGAAGATGCGCGTGAGCGGGTCGACGATCTCGGCCGGGACGTGCACGTCGGCGGGCTTCTTGCGGGCGAGGTGCCGCTGCGAGAGCAGGTAGGGCAGCCCGCCGAGGTGATCCTGATGCCCGTGCGATACCAGGATGCGCTCGCAACGAAGCTGGCCGGCCGTCGGCACGCCGACGTCGAAGAGCAGCCCAAGCTCGGGCACGCGAAGACTCGTCGCAATGCCCCCTCGGGTGACGCCCGCGAGCGTCAACCCGCAGACCTCGAGCGTGTCCTGACCGAAGTCCACCGCCTGCTGCTGGGCTCAGGCGACGAAGTTGCGGTTGGGTGTCCAAAGGACGCTCGGCGCCGCAGGCTGGGCCGGCGCGGCCCCAGTCCCTGCCCCCAGCGGCAGCGCCATGACCTCGCGCGCCGCGTTGATGATCTTTTGTGGCGAGACGACGAGCTGCTCTTCGAGGTGGGCGTTCTGCGGGATGCCGGGGACGGGGTCCTGACCGAGCACCCGCGTGGCCAGCGGCTGGCCCGCCATCGACTCGATGACGGAGCCCTGCAGCTCGCGGCCCAGGCTCGAGAACACGCGGTCCTCGTGCACGACGAGCAGGCGCCGCGTCTTGCCGACCGAGTTCAACAGCGTGTCCATGTCCGGCGGGACGATGGTTCGCATGTCGAGCATCTCGACGTCGATGCCCTCCGAAGACAGGGTCTCGATGGCCTTCTGCACGTAGAGCGTGCAGCGGCCCCAGGTCGCGACGGTGAGGTCGGACCCCTCCCGGCGAATCGCGGCCTTGCCGAGCGGGACGCGGAAGTCTTCGGGGATGTCGGGTGCGTGCCCCTCGAACGCGATCGCACGCTTGAGCTTGGCGACCTCGGTCTTGTCGGTCGGCTCTCCGGGGAACGCGTCGCCCAGCGTCATGCGATACAGGCCCTTGGACTCGAAGAACACCACCGGGCCGGTGTACTCGGCCGCGCTTCGCAGCATGCCGTAGATGTCACGCGAGGTGGTGGGCGCGCAGATCGTCAGGCCCGGGATTGCACCGTAGAGGCCCTCCATGCACATCGAGTGGTAGACCGCGCCGCCGTGAAGGGGCTCGGTGGGCAGACGGACGATGACGTTGGCGTGAATCGTACCGCCGGAGGTCCACAGCAGGTTGCCCAGGTAGACCAGCCAGTGAAGCGTGTTGAGGCTGTAGTCGCTGAACTGAATCTCCGGCAGCGCCGTGGCGCCCTCGTGCAGGGCAAAGCCAGTCGCAGCGCCCAGGATGAGCGGCTCGTTGATCGGCGCGTCCTTGACCTGTCCGGGGAACTGGTCGAACAGCCCACGGGTCGCCTGCATGACACCACCCTTGGCGCCGACGTCTTGGCCGTAGACCCACGTCATGGGGTTCTTGGCGAGGATGGCCCCGAGCGCAGCCCGCATCGCGCCGTTGATCGAGATGATCGTGTTGCGACCCTCGGGAGCCGGCTCGACGACCTCGGGGTACGGGTCACGGATGTCCTCGAAGGCCGACTCGTACGTGGGCTCGGGCTCGGACTCGGCCTGGCTCATCGTGCCGACGATGTACTGGTCGGCTTCGGTACCCAGGGTGCCCAGATCGTGCCGCAGGAAGTAGTCCTTCGACTGACCATCCTTGCGGCGAACGATGTCGCCGGCCTGCACCACGCCCTGTTCGACCAGCGCCGCCCCGAAGTCGAGGAGGGGATCGTGCTGGTCGAACTTGAAGGTGACGTCTGCCGCGGAGCTGTGGTCGTTGAGGCGAGAGAGGTTGCGGACCCAAACGAGCGCAGGCTTCTGGTTGTCGCGGCAGTACGCCATCGCCTTGCGCTTGGTCTCGTAGACGTCGAGGAAATCGTTGCCGTCGCAGGTGAAGTACTCGAAGCCGAACGCTTTGGCGTAGGCCTCGAAGTCTTCGATTCCGCGGCCGTCCTCGGGCTTGACGCTGATCGCGATGTTGTTGTCGGTGACGACCAGGAGCCACGGGAGACCGAGGATCGACGCCCCGGTCATGCCCTCGTGAAGGTCGCCCTCGGCACAGGTGCCATCGCCAACCACGGCCATCGTGACCGCATTGTCGATGCCCTTGAGCTTGTTGCCGTAGGCGTAGCCGACCGACTTCGACACCTGCATACCCAGCGCCGACTGAACCGGCAGGATGCCGAAGCGCATGTCGTTGAAGTGCGCGGTCATCTGGCGGCCGCCGCTCCACGGGTCGGTGACGCGAGAAAGCTGCTGCCGCATGTGATCGAGGTGAAAGTCCTCGTACCCCTGCAGGCGCGCCCACAGGGCCAGCAGCGACGCGCTGCGGTAGTGACCGCAGATCGCGAACCTGTCGAACGACAGCTCTTCTTTGGCAGCGAGCGCGGTCGCGGTGCCGTGAATCTCCTCCCCCGGTCCCCAGATTGCGAACTTGACGATGCCCTTGAGGCACTCCTGCACGACGCGCTCGACGTGCATGCGAGCGAGGCAGGCCTCGCGGTAGGCGAGGCGCATGACGTCGGGCGTCAGCTCGGGGAACTGGCTCAGGCGAGAGAGGTCGTACCGCGGCGAGGTGCTGGGGGCGTCGGGCATGGGGAACTCCGGCAGGAACGTACGCAATTGGGTGCCGGTGGGTCCACGCGCTGCATCACGTCCGCGCTCGAGTCTGACGCGCACGAAAAGGGCGGCGCTCGCGTGAGCACCGCCCTTTCGTGCGCGTCCAGCTGCCGCGCAGGCTACTGGTGCGGATAGCCTCCGCCTGGCGGCGGGTAGCCTCCCGGCGGCGGGTAGCCGCCCGGCGCGGGCTGCTGACCGGGCGCCGGATAGCCTCCAGGCGCGGGCTGACCACCGGGTGCGGGGTAGCCGGGTGCCGGCTGTTGACCGCCCGGCGGCGGGTAGCCTCCCGGCGCGGGCTGTTGACCGCCCGGCGGCGGGTAGCCTCCCGGCGCGGGCTGCTGACCACCCGGCGGCGGGTAGCCTCCCGGCGCGGGCTGCTGACCACCCGGCGGCGGGTAACCCGGCTGAGGCGGCTGGCCTCCAGCCGGCGGATAACCCGGCTGAGGCGGCTGGCCTCCAGCCGGCGGATAACCCGGCTGAGGCTGTTGGCCCCCCGCGGGCGGGTAGCCCGGCTGGGGTGGCTGACCTGCCGGCGGCGGATATCCGCCGGGCGCGGGCTGCCCGGGCTGCTGCCCGAACCCACCCGGTGCTGGCTGCTGCTGGGGCGCAGGGTAGCCGCCCGGCGCAGACGCTCCGCCTCCACCCATCTCGGCGTCCATGCGCTCCATGGCAGCGCGCGCTTCGGCTTCGACGTCGGCACCTTCGTGCTGCTTGCGCAGCGCGAAGTACTGGTGAAGTCCGGTCGAGACGACGAGCCCGATCATGAAGCCGTAGCCCATCATGCCGAGCAACATCGCGACGAGCCAACCGACGTAGGGGATGATGCCCCACAACGAGAAGCCGATCGACGCCACGATGTTGCCGCCAATCGCCGCGACGAAGGTCCCGAGGATGACGCGGCCCAGATCCATCTGAAGGATCTGAATGCCTCGGCTCAGGGCCTCGCCCTTCTCCTTGCCTTCGATGATCATCGACGGCAGGCCGCCTGCAGATCCGGCGAACGGAATGATCACCGCCAAGAGGGCGCTGATCCAGTTGCTGACCAGGTCACGCATCGCGTACTTGACCGCGGTGCCCGGCGACACCTCCATGCCCAGGCGCGAGCGCACGAGCATGATTCCCACCGCGTACATGAGCAGCGGCGCGATGAAGCCGACCAGCGGAAGCACGATGGCGCCCCCGACCAAGACGGCGGGCACCAGGATCGGCTTGAGCTGCGCGAACCCAGCTTTGACGTCGGAGATGAAGCCTCCCTCGGCGTCTGCACCCGCGAACGGGTCGTTTTGGTGCTGCGGGGGTTGGTGCTGCGCGGGCTGCATGGCGCCAGGCTGACCGGGATAGCCCGGCTGCTGCTGGAAACCACCGGGCTGACCCATTGGCTGGGGCGGCTGCCCGGGCATGCCACCGGGAGGCTGGCCGGGCTGTCCCATCGGCGGCTGCCCTTGCATGCCGCCTGGCGGTTGGGCCATGCCGGGAGGTTGCCCCGGCGCAGCGCCTGGCGGTTGCCCGGGGTAACCCGGCTGCGGAGGTGCGCCTCCCATCGGCGGCCCACCCGGTGCAGCACCTGCACCCGGAGGCTGCCCCGGATAACCCGGTTGCGGCGCGGGTGCGGGCGCTGCCATGGGTGCGGGCGCCGGTGCGGGCGCTGCCATCGGAGCGGGCGCCGGTGCCGGGGCGGGGCCACCGGGCATCCCGGGCCGAGGAGGACCCGGTGGTGGACCTGCGGGCTTGACCTGCGGCGAGGCGCCGGGGATCGGCGGAGCGGCAGGCGCCGCGAACGGCGCCTGGCCACCCGGAGGTGCGGCTGGAGGCGGCGCGGCGCCGGCCCCCGCGAACATCGTCTTGCTTTGCCCCACGGCGCCGGGAAAGTCGATGTGCTGCACCGTGATGACAGACTGTCCCAAGCGGACAGCCTGGCCGATGCCGAGCTCTACGGGAGCCTGGATGCGCTCTCCGCTGGGCAGGAACGAGCCGTTCGTCGAGCCGAGGTCCTGGAACACGAGGCGGCCACCTTGGAACCGCATCTCGGCGTGGCGGCCTGAGACTTGGGGGTCCTGGAGGGCGATGTCGCCGACATCACGTCCGAGGACGATCGTTTCCTTGTCGAATGATTTGGTTTCGGGGGGTCGTCCCGCGTACTGAACGTACAGGGTATACAGCGCCATCGAGGCTCCTGTTCGGGTTGGCCGGTGGATTGTCACAACGCGCGGCGCTTCGCGCAACCGAACGCTGCAACAATCCCGGACCGGAACGTTTGACCATCCCCGCGCCGTGACGTAGAGGCCTGGTGCGCGAATCCACCGTGTCCGACTCGAGCCCCCCCTCCACCCGAGGAGACGCCGTCCCAGCCCACGCGGATGCCGCAGGCGTACCCTGGGACGCATCCACCGTCCGAGGCCTCCTCCAGCGCGTCGACGAGGGCGCGATGTGGGATTTGGTAGTCGTCGGCGCGGGGATCAGCGGGGCCGGCGTGGCACGGGACGCCGCGCGGCGGGGCCTGAGCGTCGTGGTCATCGACGCGGCCGACGTCGCCTGCGGGACCAGCTCCCGCTCGACGCGCCTCATTCACGGCGGCGTCCGCTACCTCGAACAGGGACAGATCGGCCTCGTCTACGAGGCGCTGCGCGAGCGTTCTCGACTCTACAAGACGGCCGAGCACCTCGTGGAGCCGACGCGCTTCCTCTTTCCTGCCTACCGCGGAGATCGCCTCGGCCCGTGGATGCTGCGCATGGGGCTCACCCTCTATGACGCGCTGAACCTCTTTCGCGGCGAGGGACACGACGCGCTCGACAGCCAGCGGTGCCTCGAGCTCGAGCCGCTGCTCGCCCCCGAGGGGCTCAGAGGCGCCGTCGTCTACGAAGACGCGGTCACCGACGACGCCCGGCTCACGCTCGCGGTGCTGCAGGACGCGCGTCGGCACGGCGCCGACGTCCTGACCTACAGCCCGGTCGAGCGGTTGGAGCGGAGGGGCGACGGAATCGACGTCTACCTCGACGACGGCAAGACGATCCGCGGCCGTGAAGTCGTCGTCGCGACCGGCCCATGGACGGGACCCGCGCTGCTTGGACGACCCGGCGAGCACGTCGTGCACAAGTCCAAGGGCGTGCATCTGGTGCTGCGCTCCGAGGACGTTCCCGTCGATCGGCCCGTCGTCATTCAGGCGCCCGGTGACGCTCGGCGCATCCTCTTCGTCGTGCCGTGGGGAACGCGAACCTACGTCGGCACGACCGATACGCCCTACGAAGGCGACCCACAGGGGTGCGGCGTTGCTCCGCACGAAGAGAGCGAGCTGCTCTCGACGATCGCTCGCGTGATGCCCGGCGCTCGCCTCGAGCCGGAGGCCATCATCAGCGCGTGGGCGGGCGTTCGGCCACTCGTGCGTCCCGAGGGCGCCGTCGAAGACTCGGCGGAGCTCAGCAGGAAGCACCGGATCGTGCGCGGTGAGAGCGGCGCGCTGGGGCTCGTCGGCGGCAAGCTGACCACGTTTCGGGCGATGGCCGAAGAGGTCGTCGACGAGGTCGTACGCCGTCTACGACCCCGCTGGCCCGAGAACCGACCCGCGCCGGGTCCATGCTCGACCGCCGAGTCGCCGCTGGTCCCGCTCGAGCCCCCGACCGCGCAGGAGCGGGCGGACCCGCTGTTCGCGGATCTCTACCCCCGACACGGTCCCGCCGCCCGACTGCTCGCCGCCCGCGCCCGCGGCGTTCCCGAGCTGGAGGCTCGCATCGTCCCCGACCTGCCCTACCGCCGGATCGAGCTGCACCATGCGATCACCCACGAGGGGTCTCGGCACGTCTCGGACGTACTCCGGCGCCGAGTGCCGCTGGCGCTCACGGATCCCGGGCTGGGCGGGTCCGTCGCTCGCGAGGTTGCGCAGCGCCTCGTCAGCGCCCGAGGGGGGAGCGCGGTCGAGGTCGAGGACGAGCTAGACCGCTATCGTGCGGAGATCACTCGCGAGACTCGGCGTGTGCCCCGAATCGACCCCTCCGACCCCCACACATCGGGGTAGCCTGGCGCCATGCAAGCCCTCGACCGGCTGCTCGCCTTGGTGTGCCGAGAACTCGGCGCCACTCGGGCGTGGATCGAGTACGCGAGCGCGCCGGCGACCGACGTCGTCTCCGCGCCGGTGCGCGATGGATGGATGATCTGTGCGGACGTCGACGACGCAACGGACGACACGCAGGCACTGCTCGAGGGACTCGCCGCGTCCTTCGACCGCGTGCTGCTCGAAGCCGCCGGCGACGCCCCAACCCCCGCGCAGCCATCCGAGAGCGGCGAGAGGCTTCGCGAGGCGCTCGACGTCTTGGTGTCGAAGGTCGGCGCGCACGCGGCGTGGGTCTTCGACGAGCGCTCGCCGGTGCTGTGGGGTGCTTCGAGCGACGGCAACTGGCTCACCGACCTCGGGCGCGCGCGGGTCATCGGCCAGACCCTCGGCGATCATCCGCCACAGCTGATCATGGGATGGGCCGGCGGGCAGCAGCTCCCAGCGGCCCCCGCCGAACTCGCCCCGCACCTGCCGACGATCGCCGCGGCGGCCGAGTCGATCCCCGCCGAGCGGTTGATCACCACGTGGGCCGCCGTCGGCGAGGCCTCGACGCAAGCGGGCGCCTGGGCGTGGGACCGCGGATCCCTGCACGTCCGCGTCAGGCCACTGGCAGGGATCTATCGGCTGCTCGTGCTCTTCGAGGGGGAGTTCTCTCCGCTGCACGCCGAGACCACGATCAATCGAGCGCTGCCGGTCATCGAGCGGCTGGTCACCGACCATCCGCCGGTCGACCCGACGCCCAAGGGCGCGAGGATCCACGCCTTCGTTCGGCCGGAGTGATCGGCGAGAAGGATCCCGCTACGAAAAGATCCAGACGAACGCGCGGGTGAACCAGGACTCATGGAAGTTCGCGCCGACCAGGACGCCTCCACCAAAGATCCCTCCGAGCACCGCGCCCGGCAGCGCGACCCAGCCCAGCGCCCACGACAGCCGGCTCTTCTGGGGCGCCTCGTCCGAGGAGTCCTTCTTTGCGACGGCGCCTTCACTGGGCGCGAGCTTGCCGCCCTTGCTTGCGGGCTCACTCATCGGATGCCTCCTGGGGTGGCGTGGCGGGTCCTGCGACCGTCATTGCGCCCTGAGGCGCGAACGGCTTGTCCTTGCGCGCGAGGATGCGGGCTCGGTTGGTGGCGTCGATCCATGGAGCAGCCTGAGGAGGGACGGTGGCGTAGCTCATCCAGCTACCCGACGCGTATTCCGGCGCGGCGGGGTCGGTGATGTCGAGCGCCCCGAAGAGATGGCCGAGCTCGTGGAGGAGGCCGCGCACGTGCGCGCGCCGGCGACCCGGCTGCGCGTACACGACCGCCGCGGAGCCGTTGTAGGGGCCATCTTCGGCGGGAGTGTACGCCTTGCCGGACGTCCGATCGTCGAGAGGGCGGCCCGTGAAGCCGAGCACGAGCTGGGCCGCCTCGCGAGGGCGCTCCTCGACATCCTCGAGCAGCTCGCCGGCAGACATCCCAGCGGTGGGGACACCCCAGCGGCCCACCGAGGCCAGCTCGAGCGTGACGCCGAATTGCTTCTCGTAGACCGACGACGCCTGGCTGATCGTGCGCTGCACGTAGTCGATCCAGTCGGGGTGCTGCTCGACGAGCGCGTCGTCGACGAGGACCTTGACGCTGACGGTGACGGGCACGCCCAAGCGACCGCCGAGCGCAGCGTCGAGCGGGTCGACCTGCGTCTCGGGCAGCGTGTCGGGAGTAGGGACGGGCTCGGGTTTCGCCTCGGGCTCGGGCTTCGCCGCGGGCTCGGGTTTCGCCTCGGGCTCGGGCTTCGCCGCGGGCTCGGGCTTCGCCGCGGGCTCCGGCTTCGCCGCGGGCTCCGGCTCGGGCTCGGGTTCCGCCTCGGGCTCGGGTTTCGCCTCGGGCTCCGGCGTGCCGTCTTCGGCAGGATCGTCCTCGTGGGCGGGAGCGACCTCGACGTCGAGCCCCAGCCACTCCTTCTCGAACGACGTGATGCCGTGACGGTAGAGGTCGCCGACGTAGACTCCGTAGCCAAAGAGGCCCAAGACGACGAGCAACGGGGTGCCGAAGAGCAGCACGAGCTTCCCTACGGCCTTGACGCGCTTCCAGTTCATTCGCGGCTCCCTCGCAGTGTAGCCCCTGTGAACCGAGGCGGGCGCCCTCTATTCCCTGCCCCTCGAACTCCCCGCTTGCGGCGGGCCACGGTCCTGGCGACGCCGGGCCGCGCGCAACGCGTCATGGCAACAACCCGAGCGCCGCCATCGACACGACCTCGGACGACGTCACGACGAGGTGATCGAGCAGGGGGATCCCCAGCAGCACCCCCACGTCGGCGAGCCGGCGCGTGAGGTCGAGATCGGCGTCACTGGGGGTCGCGTCACCGCTGGGGTGGTTGTGCACGGCGATCGCCGAGTGCAAACCGCCGCGCACCAGCGGGCGGTACACCTCGCGGGGGTGGACCTCGACCGAGGACAAGGAGCCGATCGCCACGAGCTCCACGGCGCGCACGCGCTGGCGCGCATCGAGGCCGAGCACCAAGAAGCGCTCCGAGGGCGCATCACCCAGCCGCGCCCGCACGTATGCGCCCACGTCCGTGGGCGAGCGAAGGGGCGTCCCGAGCGGCAGCTCCAGCTGCGCCGCGCGCCGCCCCAGCTCGAACGCCGCACACAACGCGGACGCCCCCGCGTCACCAAGCCCGTCGAGCCGGGTCAGCTCGAGGCACGTGGCCGAGCGCAGCCCCCGGAGCCCGCCGACCTGCTCTAGGGCCATCGCCGCGCGCGCGATCGACCGCCCCCCGCCCAGGACGAGCGCGACCAGCTCGACCACGCGAAGCGCCTCGGGCCCGAACACGCTGATGCGCTCGCGGGGGCGATCGGAGGGGCACAAGGCGGTGACGACGGCGTTGGACATGACCCGCTCGTGTTCAACACGCATGCCAGCACCAAGACCTCGTGCTCGTGCGGGCCTGCCCGCGGGGGTGTCCCGCCCGTGGGCCACTGGCTGGGCCACCGGGCCACACGAGCAGTGCCGCCACGGACCCTGCGGGCGCGCCACGCCGTGATATCGTCCGCCGACGGTGAACCGACTCGTGCTCAGCCTCTGTGGCGCGCTGGTCGTGGCGGGCTGCTCCAACGAGGAGCCCGCACCGGCCCCTCATCGCTCGGCATCGGCCGATGCGCACGGATTCGGCGACAAGATCCCGTGGGAGCCGTTCGACGGCGCGTTGGCGCACGCCAAGAGAGACGGCATGCCCGTCATGCTGGTCGTGCACGCCAGCTGGTGTAAGCGCTGCAAGGAGCTCAAGCCCGCCTTCTCCGACGCAGAGATCGAGGCGCTCTCGCAGCGCTTCGTCATGGTCAACGCCGACCAAGATCTCGAGCCCAAGGTCCTCGAGTACGCGCCCGACGGCGACTACATCCCTCGCGTGGTGTTCTTGTCCCCCGAGGGCATCGAAGACCTCACGCTCACCAACGAGGCGCGGCAGCGCCACAGATTCTTCTACACGCCCGGGGACGACCTCGCCGGCGTGATGCGAAAGGCCCTGTCCCGACATGAGAGAAACCCGCCTCCTACGTAGGCGCATCGGCACGTGGGCGCTCGGCTCACTCCTGCTCACCGGCCTCGCGCTGGCAGCAAGCCCCGAGCGCGCCACGGCGGCACGCAAGGTGGAGACGATGCCCGTCTCCGACGTCAAGCCCGGGATGCGTGGCCACGCGGTCACCGTGTTCAAGGGCGAGCAGACCGACAAGTTCGAGGTGGAGATCGTGGATGTCATCCACAACTATCTGCCCAAGCAAGACGCGGTCTTGTTCAGATCGAACGACCCTCGGCTGGAGCACAGCTCGATCGTCGGCGGCATGTCGGGCAGCCCGATCTTCATCGACGGCAAGCTCGTCGGCGCGCTCTCGTACGGGTGGCCGTTCAACAAGGATGCGCTCGGGGCCCTCACGCCGATGGTCAACATGCACCAGGTCGGCGACCTCCCCTACCGACCCGACGTCTTGCGCGCGCCCAAGGGCGCGGGGCGTGGCAAGAAGCGGCGGGGCACCCAGGCGTGGGCCGACACCATGCTTGGCCTCGACACCTCGCCGCTGCCGACCCGAAAGCGCCCCCAGGACCTCGACGCGAGCGAGTCGCTCGTGCCGCTGTCGGTGCCGATGTCCGTCTCGGGTCTGGGACCCGCCGCGACGCGCATGCTCGGTGATGCGCTGGGCATGACCCCGGTGCGTGGCGGCGGGCGGGGAACGTCCAGCTCCAAGCAGACCTCGCAGAAGAAGGGCTGGGGCGGCGGCGATGCGGTCTCGGTCATCCTCATCGACGGTGACAGCTCGGTCGCCGGCAACGGCACGGTCACCTGGGTCAACCCCAAGGGTGACCGACTCCTCGCGTTCGGGCACTCGATGTTCGACTCCGGTCCGACCAACGTGCCCATGGGGCACGCGCGCGTGCACACGATCATCAACAGCTACCAGCGCTCGGTGAAGGTCAGCAGTCCGCTTTCGATCGACGGCCTGATGTACCAAGACCGCCAGGCTGCGATCGCGCTGCGCACGGACAAGCGGGCGCCGATGATCCCGGTGACCACCACCATCCAGGGGCCCGATCCCGACCTCCCCCCGCGGACCTACGAGAACCGCGTCTCGTTCGGCGTCGACCTCACCCCCAACCTCATCGCCTCCATCCTTGCCGAGGCGATCGACGAGGCGGCACGAGACTCCACCGAGGTCGTGTTCAAGCTGCACACCGAGATCGAGTACGAGAGCGCGTCGGGTCGCCGGGAGCTCGAATTCGATGAGGAGCTCTTCTTCAGCGGAGGGCTCATCGGGCGAATCGCTGGCCGAACGCGGAGTGTGCTCGCCATCTTGGCGCTGCTCGACAACGGGTTCGAGGTCGCCGACATCCAGGACGTTCGGCACAGCATCTCGATGGAGTACGGCGCACCGCTCGACGAGATCGAGAACGTGCGCTTCGTGCAAGAGACGATTCGCGCCGGCGACTTGCTCGAAGTCGAGGTCACCTTCCGCAACTACGCCGGCGACGCGCGGACCGAGGTCTTCCCCATCCGCGTTCCCGACGACGCGGCCGGAGAGGAAATCATGGTGGAACTGGCCGCAGGCAACGTCGCGGTCCCGCTGCGCCCCCTCTCCGACGACCTCGACGACCTGGTCACCACGCTCACCCAGTCATTCCCCTCCCGCTCGGTGGTGCTCACCATCTATCGAGAGAGCGAAGGCCTGGCCACTCGCAAGGGCCTCATGCCCGCCCTGCCCGACAGCGTCCTCGAGACGATGCTCGATCGCGGCGCGACACAGCCCTCCGTTCGCCTCAAACAGATGTCCCGGCGGGTCATCCCGACGAAATCGATCGTCGTGGGCAGCCATCGCCTCAAGCTCGACATCAAGGCCCCCAAATCCTTCCGGTGATCAAACACATGAATCGCCCGCTTCGCCCCTTCCTCCTCTGCTCGCTCGTCTGTGCGTCTCTCAGCCTGGGGCCGACGGCCGCTCAGGCCGGAGGCACGCGCACGCTCAAAGTCTCCGGCTACTCCGACCTCGATCGCGGAGAAACCCAAGGCGCCGCCATCGAGTCCGATGGCCGGGTGACCGTGGGCTACCTGCCGCAGCGAGGTGAGATCAAACAGACCACGGCCTTCTCGTGCCTTGCCGACGGCAAATCGGTCCTGATCGGGACGGCCGACGAGGCCGCGATCGTCCGCGTGTTCCCCAACCTCTCCAAGAAGCCCGGCAAGAAGACGCGGCCCGGCAAGAAGGGCGGCAAGGTCGAGCCCGAGGCGACGCTGAGAGTCGAGAAGGTCGCCGCGCTCGACGGCGTCCTCGTGAGCGCGATGGCCAAGCTGCCCGGCGGCACCATCGTCGCCGCGACCGTGCCCGGCGGCAAGATCGTCCAAGTCAGCAAGAAGGGGAAGATCTCCGACTTCGCGACGCTCCCCGTCGAGCAGATCTGGAACCTCACCGTGCACGAGGGCACGCTCTACGCAGCGACCGGACCCAAGGGTGAGCTCTACGCGATGACGCTTTCGGGGAAGAGCCCCAAGGTCGTTTTCGACGCCAAGGAGAAGGACATTCTCAGCGTCCTGCCCGTCGACGGAGATCTCGTCGTGGGCGTGTCACCGTCGGCCAACCTCTACCGCGTCACCGACGACGTCGATGGAGAGCTTCTGCACAGCTTCTCCGGCGACGAAGTCCGCGCCCTTGCGCTCGTCGACGGACACCTGGTGGCGGCGATCAACACGTTCCAGAGCCGGCAGATCGGCAGCGTCGACGCGCTGAGCAAGACGCTTCAGCGGACCAGCCTCACCGGCACGCCGCCCACGGGCCAGGCGGGCAATGAGCGCCCGCCTCAGGCCGACGGAAAGCTCTTCGCGGTCGACCTCGGGCCCAAGGTCGATCTCGACCGCGCAACCGAGGCGCCCTGGGAGGAGTGGATCGCCCGCAAGGACCAATACTTCACGTCCCTGCTCACCCAAGGCCCCGCCGTGCTGGTGGGGACCTCGCAGAGCGGCAAAGTCTACAGGGTGTCGGGGCCCCGTGCCGCCGCGACCGTCGCCGATTTCGACGAACGCCAGACCACGGCGCTTTGTCAGCTGCCCAAGGGTCCTGCCTTCGCCGCCACGGCCCACGGCGCCGGCGTCTACCAGCTTCGCGCTGCGCCGGCCTCACAAGCCAAGTACCGCCCGAAAGTCCATGATGCGATCCATCCCTCGCAGTGGGGCGCGGTCGTCGTCCGTGGAGACGGATCGCTGAGCGTTCGCGCTCGCGTGGGTCCCACGCCAGAGCCCGACGAGGGTCGCGGCAGCCGCTGGAGCGACTGGGTGAACATCCCGCTGACCAAGGGTCCCGCAGGGCTGCGCGGCAGCCTGGCCAAGCTCGCCAAGCGCCGCTACATCGAGCTCGAGGTCGGGCTCGATGACGCTGACGCGACCCTGCGATCCCTCGAGGCGTTCTACGCCCCGGAGAACCTCGCCCCGCTGCTCACCGAGGTGTCTATCGATGCGCCACGCTTTGCACCCACCGACGACAAGGAGCCGGGCTCCACGGTGAAGATCAAGTGGAAGGTCGACGCGAGAGACGACGACGACCTCGAGTACGACGTCCGCATTCGCCCCGAGGGCGGAAACAGCGGCGAGTGGATTGCCGTCACGAAGGACGGCGAGCCCGTGACCGGGCGCGAGGTGAGCCTCGATCTCTCGACGGTTCCCGACGGCGTGTACGAGGTCGGCGTGCGAGCGAGCGACGAGCCGGCCAACGGAAGCGCGCAGGCTCGCACCGACGAGCTGGTGAGCGATCCCTTCGTCGTCGATCGGCAGCGCCCCTCGGTCTCGCTCCCGTCGGTCAAGGGTTCACGGATCACGGCGACCGCCACGGACGACGGCGGCTACGTCCATGACGCGGCCTACAGCATCGACGGCGGCCGCTTCCGCACCGCGAGCGCGCAAGACGGCCTCTTCGACAGCCCCAAAGAGGTCGTCGTCTTCGACCTCCCGGCCGACCTCCGCCCCGGGACTCACCGCGTGGTGCTTCGCGTTCGCGACGCGTCGGGCAACTTCGCGATGGTCCCGGTCGTGATCAAGAAGTAGGCCGCCAACCAAGAAGAAAGACCGAGGCTTGGCCCCGGTCTTTCTTCTTTCTTGGTGCGCGCGGAGGCGCGGGGTTAGTTCTTGCGCGTGCGCAGGTGCAGCGGCTTCTTGCCGGCTTTGCCGTCGGCGCGACGCTGCAGGCTGGCGACCATGTCGAGCAGGTCACCGAGCGACTTCTTCTTGAGGGCGTCGCCGTACTCGTGGTCCTTGCTCTGCTTCTTGAGCTCGAGCACCTTGGCGACCAGGCCATCGCGGCCACCGGCGGCTTTGGCTCGCTCGCCAACGTCGAGCAGATGCAGCAGCTTGGCGTTGGAGACGTTGCGGAGGCGACGTTTGTGGTCGTCGTCGGACTCGCCGTCATCGGACTCGATGAGGCCGACCAACTTGGTGATGAGGTCCGCTTTGGAGCCGTGCTGCTCCTTGACGATTTGAAGGGGAGTTTTTCGCATTGTCGTGTCCTCGATGCTCACCGCCAACAGCGGCTACAAGGTGCGCGCGGCTGACCGCGTGCGGGTGACCCAGCCGCGAGAGGCCGGGCGCGAAGAGTGCTGGATCCTTCGCCAACGCGCAAACGCCAGCGCTTCGGTTCGGGATGAGCCACATCACGCGCCTGCAGCGCCCCCTTCAACATCAGCTCAACTTTGCCCGCGGCCGGCCGATGGAACAGACGTGCCCCTTCGCGTACTCATCGTCGACGACGACAGCCTCGTCCGAACGACCCTGAGCCTCATGCTCGAGGGCGCTGGACACGTCGTTTCCACCCTCGAGAGCGGTTTCGGCCTCGCGGTCGCGTTTCGAAGTCTGCGCCCCGACATCGTCATCCTCGACGTCAACATGCCCGGCTTGGGCGGCTGCGGCGCACTCCGCACGGCCCGAGAGCTTTGCGAGGATTCGGTCCAGCCAAAGGTGCTGCTGCACAGCGGCCGTTCGGCAGAGGAGCTTTCGGAGATCGCGCGGGGCGCGTGTGCGGATGGCTTCCTGCAGAAGCCCGCGTCGCGCAGCACGGTTCTCGCCGCGCTCGACAACGCGTCTCCCCACGCGGCGTAGATCGCCCGGACGCAAAACGCCTCGGCCGAAGAACGACCGAGGCGCGCGGCGTGAACGCCTGAGACGAACTACATCATGCCGCCGAGGCTCTTCTTGACGGCCTCGTTGATCTTCTCGAGATCTTCCTTGGAGGCTTTGGCCGAGACGTTGATGGCGGCGTCCTTGGCCTCGATCTTGACGCTGTCGGTGACGGCGGCGGGGATACCGAACGCGCCGGCCATGCCCTTGGCCTGGTCGTACTGCTTTTGGAACTCCTCCGCCTTGGACTTGGCGGTGTCGGCATCCTTGAGCCCGACCGAGGCGTTGATCTCGAGGCCCGAGGACATGTCGACCCACATCGCGCCGTCCTTCATGCCGTCGGCAGGACCGGTTGCCATCGAGGCGGGGACGACCCCGGCGGCCCAGACGGCCTTGGACATGTCGGTGCGGCCAAGAACGTCCTTGAGGCTGTTCTCGATGGCGGGCTTGCCCTTGCCATCGACGAGCTCCTTGACGGCGCCTGCCCAGTCCTTGCCCGCAACGGCGAGCGTGTCGTCGTTGACGACGTAGCCGGTGGCCTCACCATCGTCGATGGTCAGGACGAGCTTCCCGTCCTTCTCTTCCATCGTCCACGGCTCTTTGCCGTCGTTCTTCTCTTTCGCCTTGGTGGCGATGCACTCGAGGTTCTCTTTCTTGCCAAGGCCGGTGGCCGTGAGCACGACGGCCATCTTGCTGTCGCCGCCCTCGGGGTCGACGCCGAAGACGACGGACTTCCAAGTGTCGGGGCCAAGGTTGCACTCCTTGGCGGCGTCCATCATTTCCTTTTGCTCCCCCTTCTCCAGCATCTCCTTGTTGCCGTCGTACAGGGGGCTCTTCATCATCTCCTGGATGTTCGCGCCACCGATCACGGTAGCGGCATCGGGGATGAGCTTCGCGGCATCTCCAGACGCTCCGCCGCCCTTGCAGGCCGTGAGGGTCAAAAGGGCAGCAGCGGCAGTCGTGGTGGCCAGCGTCCGAATCATCACCCGGGGTACTTAGCCGCCGCCCAAACCGACCGCAAGCACAAAAGATCGGCCGTTTTCGCCGGATCGCACGACTCGCAGCGACCCCGAACCCTTGAAGACGGACTCAGCCGGCACCGGTTGCACGGCCGGGGACCAAAAGGCGTCTCCTCTGGTCCGTTTCGGCACCGGTCGGTAGGCTTGCGCGCCTCCATGCCCTGGAAGAAGTGCGAATTCAAAGGTGAAGAAGTCTACGTGCGCGTGCTCCCAACCGGGAAGCCGATCGTGCACCGCGGGCGCGTGGAGGTGCGGTACCGGCTCGGAGCGCGGAAGTCCTACAAGGCTGCCCCGGACAACATCGTCGACCTCGGCGCCGAGATCATCAGCGACCAGGAGATGGGCGGGACCTCGGCTGCGGCGGCGACGAGCAAGGCCGCGCTCCGCGAGGAGCCCAAGGAGCCCGCCGACGAAAACACGATCGTCATCTACACCGATGGCGCGTGCTCGGGAAACCCGGGACCGGCCGGCATCGGGGTCTTCATGCAGCGCCCCGAGACGACGCTGGAGCTCAGCGAGTACATCGGCAGCGGGACCAACAACATCGCCGAGCTCACCGCGATCCTGCGAGCCCTCGAGCAGATCGAGGAGGCGGAGCAGGAGCGGCGCATCCACCTGTACACCGACAGCGGCTGGAGCTTGGGCGTCCTGATCGGCGGCTGGAAGGCCAAGACGAACCTCGAGCTCATCGGCGCGATCAAGACGCAGATGGAGCGCGTTCCCAACCTCGAGCTGCTCAAGATCAAGGGGCACGCTGGACACCCGGGCAACGAAGAGGCGGACCGCCTCGCAACGCAGGCCGCTCGTCGCGAGAGCTCGAGCGAACCTCGCCAACGTCCGCGACGGCGCTAGATCGTCTCGGCGAGCGCGTCGAGGCGCATGCAGGGTCCGCGCTCGCGCAGGAGCGCTTCGAGCCGCGCGCGCCGACTGGCCAGCGGTACCCGGAGCTCTGGCAGGTCGGCGTCGATCGCCTCGGACCGCGCATCGGCGAGGTCAATGGCGTGAAGCTCGAGGTGAAGATGCGGCAGCGTCCTCGCGCGTCGAACGAGGCGCCGACGCAGCAAGTCCGGACCCGAGAGCAACGTGGTGCCGATCAGCGGCAGGCGGGCCACGGGCGTGACGCTCATCGGCAGCTCGACGAGATCGACGTCGCGGCGACGATGCGGAAGGCGGGGTCCGAGGAACGATGCGGCGCCCGAGGCGACGGACGCCGACCGACGACCCCGCGCCGCCATCGCGGCCATGACCGCGACCTTGCCGAGGTAGTACGGAGGGGACGGGAGCGCGGAGCTGTCATACGCGTACCCGACCTGCGCCACGGCGCGCAGCATGGCGGCGCTGTGCGTGTATCCGGGTGCACGGAAACCTCGCGGCGCCCCCCCGAGCGTGCGCAGCAGCGCGTCGCACCGCTGCAGGTCTGCTGTAACCCGCGCCTGCGGCCAGGTGCTCATGTCATAGGCGTGCGCGTACGAGTGACTGGCGAGCTCGTGTCCCGCGGCGAGCGCGGCGCGAAGCACCGCGGCCCCCTCCCCGCTTCCGGCCAAGTCGCGCTCGACGTCGCGTCCGATGACGAAGAACGTCGCGCGGATCCGCAGCGACTCGAACAGCTCGAGAAAACGCGGCAGCCAGCGCGTCAGGGCCAGAGAGGCCGGGGCGCCTTCGAGGCCATGCACCGCGAAGTAGCAGCCGAGGTCGTCGAGGTCGACGCTGACCGCGGTCGTCCGCGCGTCCATCAGTCTCGCCCGGAGGCCTCTGGCGCGGGTCGGTCCGACTCGGGCGTGAGATGGATGGAGACCATCAACCGCATCAGGTTCTTGAGGACCCGCGGCACGCGAGCCGCAAGGCGGATCGAAGGCGCCCGCTTCTCGTTGAGTTCGATCGGGATCTCGGTGCAGCGGCGTCCCGCCCGTTGGGCCCGAATCACGAACTCGCTGGCGAAGACGTCGAACTCGACGACGCAGCCGGCCACGATCGGGAGCAACGGCGCTCGCGCGAACGCCTTGAGCCCGTGCGTATCGGTGCCTCGGAACCCGAGCGTGACCCGCAGCAGTCCGTTGTAGGCGACGGTCGCGACGCGGCGCTTGAGCGGTCGCTGGTCGTTGGCGCCACGCATCGCCTTCGAGCCGATGACCAACTCCGCATCGCCGGCCCGCAGCACGCCGAGTGCACGCGCGTGGAAATCGAGGTCGCAAAGGTCGATCTCCTCGCAGATGACGTAGCGACCCAACGCGCGGTAGATACCCTCCCGCAGCGCGCCACCGTAGTTCGGCTCGGGGTAGCTGAACGAGCTCACTTCGGCGAAGCGCTCGCCGAGCTCCGCCGCCAGCTCGGGCGTACCGTCATTGCTGCCGTTCTCGGCGAGGATGACCTCGAAGGCTCCCTGCCCGACCAGCACGCGAAGCCCCTGCACCAAGTCCTCGACGCTCCGAGCCAGGATCTCCGACTCGTTGTAGATCGGGATGACGACGCTGACCTCGGGGGCGTCGTTCAGGCGTTGAGCCACTGCGCGGCCTCCATTCCGGCGAGGATGCTGTCTTCCATCGAGTTGTAGATCCACGCCCCGTAGCGGCCGCAGCTGCGAATGCCGAGGCCCTCGAGATGATCGAACAGCGCATCTCGGGCGCCGGCGTAGGCATGGTCGAACACGACGTAGGCATACTCGATGTCGTGCACGTCCGCGAACGCGACGTCGTCCGGGCTCGCCAGCGCCCCCATCTGCGCCAGCGCAGCGAAGATCGCGGGGAGGTCGGGCGGCTCGTCGCGGTCCGCGAGCTCGACGTACAGCGACCCGCACCCCGGCGGCGCCATGGCCTGCAGCGCGTTGGAGTAGCAGCCCACCCGGAAGAAGGGCGTCTGCGGATCGGGCACGTAGACCCAATGCTCGTCCATGGGGACCTGGCTGCGCGTTCCGACGTCGAGGTAGCGCCACCGCACCCAACGCAGCTTGCCCGCAGCCTCCGCAAGGGCGTCGGGGATGCCGTCGATGCGCTTGACCAGCTCGGGAAGCGGCAGCGTCGAGACGAGGCGGTCGTAGCTCCTGACGCCCCCTTCGGCGGTGTGGACTCTCCGCGCGATGGGGTCGATGCGCGTCACGTCGGTGCTCAGACGCACGGTGGCAGAGGCGGCGCGGGCCGCCCGGTCGAGCGCGCGAGGCAGCGCGTCGATGCCCCCGGCGGTGGGATAGAGGTAGCGGACGTTGTAGCCCAGCCCTTCTTGGCGGAGGCCGATAGCGCCCCCGACGACCTGCCGCACGTCGGGCATCGGAACGAAGCGCGAGATCCAGTCCGGCGTGAGGTCGTCGTACGCCTCGCCCCACAGCTTGCGGTTGTAGGGGATGAAGAAGTGCTCGGCGATGCCCCGCCCAAAGCGCGCGACCGCGAAGTCTTCGAACGTGCGCGGTGTCGCGGCGCTCGGCGACGATGCAGCGACCTGCGCTTCGATGAACGTCGCGAGGCATTCCTGCACCACGGGCAGCGGAAGCCCGTGCAGGTTGGCCTGGAACGGATAGGGGAGCATCACGCCGTGGGTGTAGATCCCGGTCTTCCGCTCGATTTCGACGAGATCTCCAGCGGCGAACACCTCGTCGGCCAACGCGCGGACCCGATCATCGCGCAGATGCAGCCAGTGCCCTGTGACGTCGAAGGTGTAGCCGTCGCGGCGGCGGCTGCGAGCCTTGCCGCCGACTTCCGGCGCGCGCTCGAACACCGTCACAGGCGTCGAATCGGCGCGTGCGGCATGAAGCGCAGCCGACAACCCGGTCAGACCAGCGCCCAAGATCAGATGACCGTGCTCGGTGTCCTCGGACAATGGAGGAACGATACCGGCCCACAGCCAGGGCGCAAAACGGCCGCCGAGCGGCGCTTTACAGGCGGATCAGGCGCATGCACACTGCACATCAATGGAGCTGCGCAGCCTCGGCAAGTACCGACTCGTCTCCGAGCTCCCAGGCGCCGGCGAGTCATGCCGGGTGTACCTGGTCCGCCACGAGGACGAGCCGACGGAGGAGCGACCCACCTACGTGGCAAAGCTCTTCCAGCCGCCCCGCTCGTCCGTTGGTGCAGATGCCGCCCGTCGCAAGGCCGCGTTCGAGCACGAGGTCAAGATGCTCCAGTCGATCAATCACCCCTCGTGCCCGACCGTGCACGCATCAGGTGATCAGGACGGCATCCCCTACGTCGTGATGGATCGCGTCGACGGCGTCGCGCTCTCGACCCTGCTCGGGCACGACGAGGGGCACCCGCGTCAGCTCACGAAGGAAGTCGCGGTCTACATCATGGGCCAGCTCGCCGACGCGCTCCGCCATCTGCACACCATGGAGTTCATGGACGATGAGGGCCCCACCCCACTCGGCCTGGTCCACCGCAACATCAACCCGAGCAACATCATGGTCTCGCGCAATGGCGACGCCGTGATGATCGGCTTCGGGCGTTCGCGCAGCGCGTGGCTGCCCAGCGAGCACGACGAGCCGACCGCAGGCGACCTGGCCTACATGGCGCCCGAGCGCATTCAGCCCGGCGGCGAGGCCAACCAGAGCACCGACCTGTTCTCGATGGCCGTGATGCTGTGGGAGATGCTTCGCGGCCAGCGGTGCCTCGCGGGCGAAACGGACGCGCAGACCCGGGAGAACATCACCCGCTTCGACATCAGCCAGGCGAGTCGGCGCGTCTCCGGCCTCTCGCCCAAGCTCTCCGAAATCGTCCGCAAGAACCTCGACCGCGACCCGGGCCGCCGTTACACGGGCGCATATCAGATGCTCCAGCGGTTGGCACAGAGCCCCGAGGCCCAGTTCGCCGAGCAGAGCCGCGCCGCGCTCGGAGAGGCGGTCGCCACCATGACGGGCCGCATCGAAGCAGCGCAGGGCTGACGTCCTGAACATGCCTGTCGAAGCGCAGTCCGGCGCCGCCGGGCCACGTCTCGCCTGGTTGCTCGACCTCATCCGCCCCGCTCGTGCATCGCTGCTTCCGCTCGTCGGGGGGCTGGTGTTCTCGTACGCGTTCTTCGTGGGCGCCCCGGCGTGGAACCAGAACTCGAGGTTCGCGCTGACGCGCGCGCTCGTCGAGGAACAGACCACCGCAATCGACTCGAGCCACCACGCGACCGGCGACAAGAGCTTTCGCGAAGGCCACTTCTACAGCGACAAAGCGCCGGGCGTGTCGTTGTTCGCCACGATCCCCTATGCCGGCTACTCCGCCGTCCGAGCGCTTCTGGGCGGCATGCCCCCGACCTTCGCCGTGCAATCGCTCGACCCCAAGGTCGCAGCACTCGGGACGGCGCTCGACCCCGAGGACCGGCTCCCAGGAGATCGACTCGGCTACAGCCCCTCGTACCGCTTCGCGCTGTACCTGTGCACCTTCTTCGTCGTCGTGCTGCCCACGGCGGCGCTGGGAGGGAGCGCGACGTTCCTGCTCGCACGGGCGCTGTCGAAGTCGCATCGCGCGGCCGTGGTCGCCACCGTCACCTATGGGCTGGGCACGCCGGTCTGGGTCTACTCGACGTCGCTGTACGGACACGCGCTGTGCGGAGCGCTCTTGCTATCGGCCTTCGCGGTGCTCGAGCTCGCTCCGGCCCGTGCGCGTGCGGCCCCCATGACGGCGGGCATGCTGCTCGGCGCGGCCGTGATCACCGAATACCCCGCGGCCGTGGTCGCTGTGGTCGGTGTGATCTACGCCTGGGCTCGCCGCGGCCGCGTCGACGCCTTGCGCGTCTGCCTGGGCGGCCTCCCTTGGGCGCTCCTGCTCGCCGGCTACCACTGGGTCGCGTTTGGGAGCCCGCTGGCGACCGGCTACGATTTCGTCTACCGCGCCGAGTTTGCAGAAGGCATGGCGGTCAACTACGGCCTGGGCGCGCCAGATCCCACCGTCGCGCTCGCGCTGTTGTTCGGAAACTTTCGTGGGCTCTTCTACGTCAGCCCGATCTGCCTCCTCGCGGTGTGGGGGCTCGCTCGCGGCGCGACTCGGTCGGAGCGCCGCGGGCTGTACATCGTCGCGTCGGTGGTCTTCGTGTACTTCTGGCTCCTCAACGCGGGCTATTACATGTGGGATGGAGGTGCCTCGGCGGGGCCCCGCCACATGATCCCCGCGCTGGGCTTCGTCGCGCTCGGGATCATCCATGCATGGCGCGCAGTCCCCAAGGCCACGGCGATCTTGCTGGGCGTGAGCGTCGTGCAGTCACTCCTGCTCGCCGCGGGCAGCCCCGAAGCCGCGCAACATGGCGACCCCTTGTGGGAGTTCGCGCTGGGGCGGCTCGCCGAGGCCATGCCGTCGGCGAGCACGGGGCACGCCAACCTCGGGCTCCTGCTCGGGCTGCCCGGCGTGCTCAGCGTGCTGCCGCTGCTGCTGTGCTGGGCCTGGCTGGCACCGCGGGCGTTTAGAACCGGCCCTGCAACGACAGGCCCGTCCAGCGCGGACCGATCACCGGGGTGAGCGTCGCCGCGGCGTTCCCCTCTTCGTCTTCTTGACGGAGCTTCCGGGCCACGAGGATGTAGCGGATCGCGCCGCCGACGACGAGCGCGCCGCCGATGCCCGCGAGGATGCCACCACGGATCCGAAGGCTGCGCTGCTCTTCGCGCTCGACCTCGAACGCGCCGTAGTCATCGGCCTCCCGTGGGTCCATGCGTCCGGCGCGTCCGAGGAAGGCGACACCGACACCGAGGCCCACGACGCCAACACCAACGAGGATCGGCGCAGGGATGTCCTTGTACCAAGCCGGCTCCGATTCGGGCTCCGATTCGGGCTCCGGTTCGGGCTCCGGCTCCGGCTCCGGCTCCGGCGGGGGAGCGACCTCCGTCCCCGCCGCGAGCTTCTCTGCACACGTGACGAGGGCGTCTTTGACGGCAGCTTCCGCTTCGCTGTCGCGAGGGAGCAGGTCGAGCGTCTCGTTGTAGAGCGGGACCGCTTCTGCGCACCGGTCGAGCTTGTTGAGCGTCTGCGCGGTCGCGTACAGCACCCCGGCCGTCCGCTCGAGCTCGAGCGACGCTTCGAGCAGCTCGAGCGCCTCGTCGAACTCTTCGTCGTCGAACTTGTCGAGCCCCTGGTCGTAGAGTTCCTTCGCTCGCGCGGACCCGGGTGCCATCGATGCGCGGGCGAGCGGAGTGCCTCCACACATCAAGGCGAGCGCGACCACGGCAGCGGCTGTTCGAGACAGGACCAAAGGTAGCGGCATCATACGAGCCACGGTCGGCACGTGCATGGTCGGAGTGGATCAGAAACGTCCGCCAACGGAGATCCCCGCCCAGCGAGGGCCCAAGGTCGGCGCAACGGCGGTTCGGGATCGGCGGTCTCGGGCCCCGAGCACGGCATACCGGATCGCGCCGGTCAGCAGGAGCGCAGCTCCGACCCCGAGGATGACGCCCCCTTGAATCTGCAGCCGACGCACGCGATCTCCCTTGGCCGCGAACTCGTCGTATTGCTCGGGTTGTCGAGCGTTCTCATCGGAGGCCTGCTTGAGGAAGTAGCCACCCAGACCGACTCCGATCGCACCCACGCCGATGAGCACCGGGGCGTAGGGGTCGACGTACCAGCGCTTGACGGGCTCCTTGGGAGGCTCGTCGACCTGTTCGACGGGATCGGAGCCCTCGTCGCCGGCGTCGTCCGAGTCGATGACCGGAGCGACCACGGGGTTCTCGTCCTCCTCGGCCATCTTCTCTGCGCACACGACCAGGACGTTCTTGACTGCGATCTCGGCCTCGCTGCCCGGGTCGACCTGCGTGAGGACCTCCTTGTAGATAGATCGGCACCGCCTCTCGACAGCGCCCCAACCGGTTGAGGCTCTGTCCCTTGGTGAACAGCGCCTCGGTACTGCGCTGGATCGCCAAGGAGGCATCGAGCTGCTCGAGCGCACCTTCGAGGTCGCCCGACTCGTAGAGCTCGACGCCTCGTTCGAAGAGCGCCTTCGCCTCGGGGTCGTCGATCGGGATCGGGGCCGCAGACGCCGACGTGGGGACCGCGATGCTGAGCGCGAGCATCAGCGCGAGGGCGCGAGGGAGGGAGGGTCTGGCCGTGCGTCTCAAGGTCAGCGTGCCTACGATGATGCCCAATGAACGCGGTGCTCGTCGAGGCCCGTGCGGCCCAGGGGTGCAACCCACGGGCGCGGTGCGAGTCCTCAGAGGCCGGGCTCGAGCACTGGCCCAAGCTCCGGCTAGAGCCCAGGCAGACGGGCGGAGTTCTCGTCGTAGCTGGGCTTCTTCTTCTTGGGCTCGGGGGGCGGCTCGGGCGCGGACTTCGGCGTCTTCTTGCCCTTGCGCCCCTTGGTCCCACCCTTTGCGGGCGACCGCGGAGACCTCGGCTTGGACGGCTTGGACGACTTGTCCGGGTTTTGGCCCGCCGAGTTGGGCTTGGCCGGCTTCGACGTCGCCGGGCTGGCCGGTTCGGAGCCTGGTTGACCTTCGGCCTTCGCACCTCCGGAGGGGGCGGAGGGGGCGGAGGGGGCGGAGGAAGCGGACGAGGGCTCTTCGCCACCGGGGTCATCGGACGGCGAGGCGGAGTCGGCCGAATCCGCCCGGGGGGAGACCTCCCCGGCCTCGGGCGTGCCCGCAGGCTCGACCGCTTCGAGTGACGAGGCGGAGGGATCGGGCGCGACCTGTGGGTCCGCCGATTTGCCCGGCGCCAGATCGGTCTCTTGGGCCGCAGCGGCGTCGGAGTCACCGACGGGGTCGTCGGCCCCGCCGAACGCCATGTACGCGCCGCCACCCAAGGCGAGGGTGAGCAGGAAGCCGGCACCGAGCGCGATGGCCGGGTTGCGTCGGGGCACCGCAGAGCCCGAGAACGAGATGTCGGTCCCCGAGTGGCCTCCGTCGTCCTGGATGATTCCCGGGGTGGGCTCGGCGTGCAGCCGGACCTCGCTGGGCGTGAGATCGGAGATCCCCTCCGGCGGGCTGCTGGGCGAGACGATCATCGTGCCGCCGGGGAAGTCCGCCGCGGGGGCCATCGCCATCTCGGCGGTCGCCGCTTTGATTTCTTCGTCGAAGAGGTTCCGCATGAAGCGACCCATGCGGGCCGACGACACGGGCAACCTCGCCTCGCGAGCGAAGTCCTCGAGATCGATCTGCAGGTCGATCGCGGTGGGGTAGCGGCTCTCCGCGTCGACCGAGAGCGCGCGCATGACGATCGCTTCGAGCTCGGGCGGGTACTCGGGTCGCACCGAGCTCGGCGGCGGCACGTCGGCTTTCGCCACCCGATTGAGGATCGCGAACTCGTTCTCCCCGGCGAAGAGGCGCTTCCCGGTGGTGAGCTCCCACAGCAGCGTGCCGATCGAGAAGATGTCGCTGCGGCGGTCGACCGCCTCGCCCCGACACTGCTCGGGGGACATGTACGGGATCTTGCCCTTGAGCGTGCCCGCAATGGTCGAGACTTGAGCCGCAGCCGCCTTGGCGATGCCGAAGTCGACGACCTTCACGTCGCCCTCGTACGTCACGAGCACGTTGGACGGAGACACGTCTCGGTGGACGATTCCAAGCGGGCGACCGTCGGTACCGACCTTCTCGTGAGCGTGGTGCAGCCCACCTGCCATCCCCATGATGATGTGCAGGATGTGTGCGAGCGGGATGGGCGTCTGCTTGCGCCGCGCCGCGCGAACGAGGCGACGCAGATCCTGCCCTTGGATGTACTCCATCGTGAAGAAGTACGTGCCGCCTTCTTCTCCGATATCGTAGACCTGGACGATGTTGGGGTGATGCAGCGTCGCGGCGAGCCGCGCCTCGGCGAGGAACATTCGAATGAAGTCGTCACTCGATGCGTGCTGCGGGAGGATGCGCTTGAGGACGACCTGCTTTTCGAACCCGTGAATCGCTTGCGCGCGCGCGAGGAAAATTTCCGCCATGCCGCCCGTCGCGATCCGACGGAGCAGTTGATATTTGCCGAGACGAGCCCCTTGCGACCCGCCCGACAGCATCGGCGAAACCCCTTGCACCTGCGCACGATTGTACTGATTTCGCGGGGTCACGATCAAGCGCGCGCAGCGCGGCATCGCGCGAACCGGAGGAGGTACGTCGACCTGCGCGGTTTCGTACATGGGGTCTCAAATGTCCCCCTGGTCACTTCTTCACGCCCGATTCCGGCCGGATCCCACGCTCAAGGGGGACCAGGAGCCGACGATGACCGCCTCGAGCGATGCCCTTTCACGTCGATGCTGCATGGACCCTCCCCGAAACGCTGCGAGCGTCTGCGGGCGACGCCATGGAACTGTTCTACATCCGAGTCCCGTTCGGCGCTGACGTGGAGCAGCGCGCAGGGCACGACGCTCACGCGGCGATGCTCGAAAACGTGGCGCAGGCGCTCGTCGGCGTGCTCGGCATCGACGGCGAGGCGTACGGCGTCCGGCACTGGCCCGCCGACGATTTCATCGCGTGGCGTCGCAGCGGCGGAGATCTGCACGAACAAACCCTGCGCGACGCCGTGCTGCACGCCGTCGCGCCGTCGCTGCCCAACCCCGCCGATGCGTCGACCCTGTCGATCGCCCGCGTTCCGCTTCGGCTGAGCCAAGCCCACCCCGAGCAGACCTTCGCCCGCGCGGTCACGGCCGCTGCGCGAGCCGCCTTCGATCCCAAGGGCTACCAGCTCGAGTGCTCCGCATCGCTCCTCGACCGGGCGATCGCCGAGCGGGCGTTCCTCTTCCACCATCAACCGATCATCGACTGCGCAAGTCGAGACAGCGTCGCGTTCGAGTGGCTGTGTCGGGGAACGATGGACGGGATGAAGTTCCCCGATCTGATCTTCGGCGTCGCCGAGCGCACGAACCGGGTGCATGCCCTCGGTCGCGTCCTTCGCCACCTCATCGCCGACGAGCTCTCCATCACGCCGGCGGGCGAGCGCCTGCACTTCATCAACGTGCACCCCAGCGATCTCGACGACCCGATCTTCGCCAAGGAGACGCTCGATGGGGTGCTGACGCCTTTCGCCTCCTCGATCGTCTTCGAGCTGACCGAGCGCGCGGCGATCGAAGACTACCGCCGCGTGAAGACGTTCTTCAGCGCGCTGCGTGACCAAGGCTATCGCCTCGCGATCGACGACTTGGGCAGCGGCTACGCAGGACTGACCGCGCTCGCCGAGCTCGATCCCGACTTCATCAAGTTCGACATGGCGCTCATCCGAGACCTGCACGAGCATCCGGTGAAACAACGGCTCATCCGGCGCATGGGCCAGTTCGCCGCGGAGATTGGAGCACAGACGATCTCCGAGGGCGTCGAGACGAGCGAGGAGCGCGACGCCGTCTTGCAGACGGGTTGCGCATGGATGCAGGGGTACTTCTTCGCCCGACCCGCGCCCGGCTTCAACGAGGTCGAAGACGATCGCTACCCCGACGCGCCCGCACCGCAGTGTGACGCGATCTGAATTTCGCGCCGCCTGCACGATTTCGCCCACCTCGAAGAGGTTCCCGGCACACGCCGTGCGAGGAGCCACAGGCGACTCCGCGGTCGAAGAACGATCTACGTAAGTTCTGTCAAGTTCTACGAGCTGACGAACCCGCTTTTTCCTTGACCGGGTGTGGGGCGCCCGGTCTATTGTGGGGCATGCTTCGCACTGGGTTTGGGGTTGCTTGCTTCGCGCTGTTGGGCGTCACCGTAGGGTGTACGACTGATGTTGAAGATCCGGGGTTCACCGCGACCGCCGGCATGAGCTCGGGGAGCTCGGGGGATGAGACGGAGACCACTCCGGGCTCCACCACCTCCACCGATCCCAGCGGCACGTCCGTCGCCGACGACACCACCGGAAAGTCCGAAGAGACCGGCGACCCGGCGACCACCACCGGAACGCCCGGCAGCACCAGCACGACCACCGACGACCCCACCACGGGCGACCCCGGCGGCTGTGGCGACGGCGTGGTCAGCCCCGGCGAGCAGTGCGACGGCGCCGACCTGCAGGGTCTCGACTGCACCTCGCTCGGCCTGGGCACCGGCACGCTCGGCTGCGACCCGATGATGTGCACCTTCGACACGTCGATGTGCATGTCCGACTCCGGCGGCACCTCCGGCTGATCACCACCGCGTGATTCCTACGCCCGCACACCAGGGACGACGACGGACCGTCGCGTTCCTGGTGTTTTGCTTGTGCGTGTATCTGGGATCTGCCTCGGGGCGGATCGTCTTTCCAGACGACGAGATCGTCTACCAAACGAGCGAAGCGATCTACGAGCGCGGCGCGCTCGACATCCGGGGCATCGCCCGACGCACCGGTGAGCCCAAAGGGCAACCCACCGGCACATTCGGTTGGGCCAGCGGCGTCGACGAGCGGCGCTATGGGTTCTTCGGTCACGGCCTCTCGGTCGTGGCGCTGCCGATGTACGCGCTCGGGGCCGCGACCGCCGATTCCGTCCCCGAATCCTGGCGGCACGCGGTCCGCTCCAACCACTTCTATGTCCACCCGCGCACGCCTGCGGGCGACTGGAAGCGGCTGGTCGTCAGCCTGACGAACTGCCTGCTCACCCCGATCGCGGTGGGCTTGGCCATGCTCTGGACGCGGCAGCTCGGCTTCCGCGGGAGCGCACGGTGGCTGGTCGGCGTCGGTCTCGGGCTTGGCTCGCTGATGTGGCCCTACTCGCGCACGTTCCTGAGCGAGACGCTCTCGGCCACCATGCTGCTCGGTGCGGCCACGTGCGTCGCTCGCCACCACCGAACCCGGGGCGCGGGGTCGCTGTGGAGCGCGGCGGCGCTGGTGGGCTGGTCGTGCCACGTGCACCTTCTCAACCTCATCGCGATCCCAGCGTTCGTGGGCTACGCGATCGCGCCACTGTGGGCGCATCGACGACGCATGGCGTGGGTGTGGGGCATCGCGCTCGCCGTCGGAGTGTCGGGGCTGCTCGCGCTGGGGCTGAGCCACGCGGCCCGCTTTGGCAGCCCGATCGAGTCGGGGCGCTACGGCCTGTACAGCCACTTCATCGTTCCGAGCACCGAGCTGGTGGCGCTGCTGCTGTCTCCGGGCCGGAGCCTCTGGCTCACGTCGCCAATCCTGCTCGGCGCGCTGCTGGGCTGGCGCCGCTTTCGAAGCCGAGTGCCCGCGGCGGCGTGGTTCTGCCTCGCCATCGTCATGACGCGGCTGGTGTTCGTCGCCGCACGGAGCGACTGGTGGGGTGGCTGGGCGATCGGGCCACGCTTCCTGGTGCCCGTCATCCCCTTCGCGCTGCTCCCCATCGCCGCAGCGTGGGATCACGGCACGGGACGCGTCCGGTTCGGCCTGTTGTTGTTGCTCGGGCTCTCCGTCGTGCTGCAGGCACATCTCGCGCAGCACTCGATCTTCGAGTGGATGCTGTGGCTCAACACGAACACGCCCAAGGATCCAGGCTACTTGTGGGTCTCCCACTGGACGTTCCGAGGCAACCCCGCGTGGGGCTTCATGCAGCTCGAGCCCGACCTCCTTCGCGTGGGCGCCGAGCAGCTCGCCCGCCACGGCCACCGGGGCCTGCACCGCATCTTTCGGGGAATCGGCCTACTCGCAGTGAGCAGCCTCGCCTTGGTGCTGTGGCCCGGCAGGTCGCGCTTGCGCGGTGAACCGCGACCGGGCCATGCTCCCGCGCGATGAGTTCCAAGCCCGAGAAGATCACGCCGCGGTCCGAGGACTACCCGCAGTGGTACCAGGACGTGATCCGTGAAGCCGACCTCGCCGAGCCCGCGAAGGTCGTCAAAGGCTGCATGGTGATCAAGCCGTACGGGTTTGCGATCTGGGAGAAGATCCAGCGCACGCTCGACTCGCGGTTCAAGGACACGGGGCACCAGAACGCCTACTTTCCTCTGCTCGTCCCCCAGAGCTTCATCACCAAGGAGGCCGAACACGTCGAAGGGTTCGCGCCCGAGCTCGCGGTCGTCACCCACGCCGGTGGTGAGGAGCTCGAAGAGCCCTACGTCGTCCGCCCGACCTCCGAGACGATCATCGGCCACTTCTTCGGCAAGTGGATCTCGAGCTACCGAGACCTGCCGATGCTCATCAACCAGTGGGCCAACGTGATGCGCTGGGAGCTTCGCACCCGCATGTTCCTGCGCACGACCGAGTTTCTCTGGCAGGAGGGCCACACGGCGCACGCCAACCACGACGAGGCCAAAGAAGAGGTCCGCCGCATGCTCGACGTCTATGCCGACTTCGCGCAAGGCACCATGGGCATGCCGGTGATCCGCGGCACGAAGACCGAGACCGAGCGGTTCGCAGGTGCGGTCGACACCCTGTGCATCGAGGCGATGATGCAGGACGGCAAGGCGCTGCAGGCCGGCACGAGCCACGACCTCGGCCAGAACTTCGGCAAGGCGTTCGACGTGAAGTTCCAGTCCGAGAGCGGCGAGCTCGAGTACGTGTGGCAGACCTCTTGGGGCGTGTCCACGCGGCTCGTCGGCGGTCTCATCATGACGCACTCCGACGATGACGGGCTGGTGCTGCCGCCCGCTCTGGCACCCATTCACGCGGTCATCATCCCGATCTACCGCAACGACGAGCAGAAGGCGGCGGTGATGGACGCCGCCAATGCGCTCCGCAAGGAGCTCGGCGCCATCGACATCGCACCGCAGGGCGTCCGCTACCGAGACTTCCTCGAGGTGCAGATCGACGACCGCGACATGCGTCCGGGCGCGAAGTTCTATCACTGGGAACGACGCGGGGTGCCGATGCGCATCGAGCTCGGCCCCAAGGATCTCGAGAAGGGCCAGGTCTGCATCAAGATGCGCACCGGTGGCACCGGCAAGAAGGAGTTCCTGGATCGCGACGCGTTCGTCGCCGGCATCAAGGCGCGGCTCGACGCATATCAAGACGAGCTGCTCGCCGCCGCGAAGGCGCGCATGGCCGAGCGCACCGTCACGCTCGACACCTGGGACGAGTTCGTGAAGACCTTCGAGGGCGACGACAGCGTGTTCGCGTGGTGCCACTGGGACGGCACGACGCAAACCGAAGCGGCGATCAAAGCCGAGACCAAGGTCACCATTCGCTGCATCCCGCTGCCCGGCGAAGGTCCCGACGCCGAGCCGGGGACGTGCATCAAGACGGGCAAGCCGTCCGCCCAGCGCGTGTTGATGGCCAAGGCGTATTAGCCTTGGAGGGGAACCTCTCGGTTCCCCTCGCTTCGGGCGCGTAGCGCCCTTCGCTTCACCCCTCCAAGTTCGGGCGCAGGCGCCCTCGCTCGCGGACCCTTAGGGTCCGCTCCTCCGCGTTCGCTTCGGCGGTGGTGGGGCGGAGCGCCCTTCGCTTCACCCCTCCAAGTTCGGGCGCAGGCGCCCTCGCTCGCGGACCCGTAGGGTCCCCTCCTCCGCGTTCGCTTCGGCGGTGGTGGGGCGGAGCGCCGGTCCGGGGCGTGACGGGCTGGTCGGGTTCACTTCGAGTATGGGAGGGCGCGCACCCATTGGGTGCGCGCGCGTAGGGCGTCGTCGGTGTCCAGGGAGAAGGCGCGGCCATGTCCGAGGTCGTCGCGGATGAAGGCAGAGAGGTTCGCGGCTTCTTCGGCGAGGGCTCGTTTCGTGCCGCGTGGCGGGGCGTCGAGGGTGCCCACGACGACGCGCCCCTCGTCTGGGTCCCACTCCCAGAACCCGACGAGGGCGTCCGCGTACATCAGCGGGCGGTAGCCCAGGTGGTTGGCGTCGCGCAGCGCCACGGGGCCGCCTCGACCACCCCACACCTTGACCTTCAGGTCGTGGTGCTCGGGTGCGACGAAGGGCGCCGGACCGCGGTGCATCGAGAGCAAGTTGTCGTGGAAGGGCAACAGTCGCCAGCTCGGCTCGAGCGACGCGCCTCCGACGGAGGCGACATGCGCGGGGTCGATGAACCCCGGCGCGGACCACCCTTCGACCTGCACGGTCGCCGCGCCATGCTCCGCGAGAGCCTCCTTGACTGCGCGCTGGGGGACGCCGACGAACGTCGAGAGCTCCTTGACCGTCATCGGCCCCGCGAATTCCAGCACCATCTCCACCACCTTGGCGATGTCGGGCTCGGCCGCTTCGGCCTCGGGCGAGCGCGCCCAGGTGTAGCGCTCGGTATCGAGGGTGTCCCCGACCAGCCTCCGCTGCACCCGTCCGTCGAACTCGAGCTCCCGCAGCGCCACGGGAAGCACCGACGACATGCCCACCTTCTTCCCCTGAGGGCCCAGCGACCGTACGGCGCCCTTGGGCAGCGCGGCTCGAATCTCGTCGGTCGTCTTCGGACCATCCGCGAGCACCTCGGCGATCGCGTCGGCGGTCTCGTGAACCTCGCCCCATGTCGCCCCGGCCTTGTCGAGATCTCTCGAGGTTCGCGGGCGCGCGAGGCTTGCGGCCAACGCGATCAGGGGGGCCGCCTGCGCCTGCGTCACCAAGTAGATGCATCCTCGCACCGCGGGCACGACCCGCAGTCGTCCTTTCGCCACCGCCTGATCGACAGCCTTCTTCGTCACGCCCGGGCAACGGGCGCGCAAGCCGAGGTAGGCGTCGATCCCCCCGAGCGTTCGCAGCCAGCCGCTCTTGGCGATCACCGACTCGGCCCGCTTGGCCACGGGCTGACCGAGTCCATGGCGAACGGTCCAGTGCGTGCGCACCTGCGCGGGAGTGAACGAAGCGTCGGAGTCGGCCACGACGCCACCGTACCCCCGAGGTCAGCTCGAGAGGAAGTCGGGGTCGAGCGCGAACAGCCCCGCCCGCTCCCATACGCGCTCGAACTCGGCCGTGCCGAAATCCGCCGCGCACGGCAGCAGGTCCGTCCCGTGTGCGCCGTAGTAGCCCATGAGGTCGAGATGGTCGCACTCCCGCGCGTCGATGACGTGGCCCCAGACTTGGGAGAGCGTGGGGACGAACGCGTCGCTGTCGGCGGTCTCGGGCATGCGGCCCAGTCCTGCCTCGAGGGCCGCGCGCTGCGCTGGGCGCAAGATCGCGTGGCCGCGCGGCCGGCTCAGCGTGCACAGGCGGTGCAGCGCGCTGAACAACGCGTAGCCGAGCTGGCCCACGGGATCGACCCCCACGCGCATGCGCCCGCGAAAGCCCGGCGGCGGCGCAGCGGCGACGATGCAGCCGTAGTCGACGCCCTCGCGGTCGCCGACCGCCGTGTTGAAGAGGTCCATCGACGAGGGCGTCAGGTGCTCGAGCAGGGCCGTGTCGTGCCCCATGTCCTCGATCAAGGGATGCAGCGCGCCGCCGTCGTCGAGGTCGGCATCGAGCGGCTTGGAGAGCAGCGCGCCGAGCGTGTCGGCGAGCGGCTTGCGGAAATGTCGGTCGAGACCCGAGAGGCTGTCGAGCACGAGGACGACCTCGGAGATCGAGCCGAGCGCCTTTGCGGGCGTTCGGGCGCTCGAGAGCAGCTGCGTGAGCACGAACGACATCGCTCGAAGCAAGCGGTGCCCGTTGACCCCGGTCATGAACAGCGCCAAGGGCGTGCCGTGGTGGGGCGAGGCAATCGTCACCACGCTGCGCACGCGCGCGGCCGCGGCTGCGACGTCGACCGTGGTCGGCAACGACGCGCCCGGAGACAGGAACAGCCGCGCATCGAGCCCGCCGGTGCTGTGGCCCAGCAGGTGGACCTCGCCGCCGTCATTGGGCAGGGCGCCCACGAACTCGGCCAGCTTGGCCGCCCGCGCCCCCAACGACCCGGTGGGCAGGGTCCGAATCGCCCGCACTTGGACCTCCTCGCGCAGCCGCTGACCGAGTCGAAGCAGGACCTCCTCGACCTTGAGGAAGTACGACATCGACCCCAGGCGCTGAAAGCCGAGGAACCCGGGGACGAGGATGAGGTATTTGGGCAGCGCGGGCTCCTAGGGGTGCTCGACGATGCCGCTGAGCTCACCGGGGTTGGGGAACCGGCCGACCTGGCGCTTCGAGAACACCACGGCCCCGTCGACCTTGACCTCGAAGATGCCGCGACCGCCCTCGATGAGTCGTGGAGCGCAGCCGAACTTGTCTGCGAGTTCTGCGGCCACCCGGGTCGCATGCGGCTCGTAGTTTCAAACGACGCAGTATTCGATCGAGACGTCCATGCGTCCAACAGCATACGGCCCGCGATCGCACGGAGCCAGAAGGAGTAGGCTCAGACCGTGATCGTTGCGACCGACGTGCACTACGACAGCGACACCGAAGCCCGCGCCGCCGCGGTGGTGTTCGAGCGGTGGAGCGATCCGACCCCGGCCGCGACGTATGTAGACCGAGCCAATGACTTCGGCCCCTACGTTCCGGGGCGATTCTACGAACGCGAACTCCCGTGCCTTCTCCCGCTGTTGCGCTGGGTGTTCGCCGCGCACGCCATCGACACCGTCATCGTCGACGGCTACGTCGATCTCGGGGCTCGGCCAGGTTTGGGACGACACCTCGTGCGCGCGCTCGCCGAGGACGACCTGCACCCGCAGGCGATCGGCGTCGCCAAGACCCCCTACGAGGGCGCGGCCGCCCAGCCCGTATTGCGTGGGGACAGCTCGACCCCGCTATGGGTGACGGCCAGCGCGATGCGCAACGAGGAGGCTGCAGACCACGTCCGCGCGATGCATGGACGGTTCCGGATGCCCACGCTCCTCCTTCTGGTCGACCACATCGCCCGCGGACACGTCGTCCCGCGGTGAGGATCAGCCCTCTGCGCCCGCGCGTCGCCGGGCGATCTCCGGTCGCGCCTCGATCGCCTTCTCGAGCTCGACGAGTTCCTCGGGCTTGAGGTACGCGAGGCTCTTGGCGCCGCCGCTGAGCACGACCTTGACGATCGGCTGCTCCCCCTCGTGCACGACCTCGAAGGCCTCGCACGTCTCGACCTGCCCCATGAGGCGACCCAGCCGCGGGGTGCTGAACTTGACCTTCTTGTGCGCTCGCTTGTAGCGGAAGATCTTCTTGACCTTGAAGTCGGCGCTGGCTTCGGCGCTCAGGAGCGACTCGTTGGCGTTGTTGATCCGGGCACGCAACGCGTTGGGCGACTGGCGCAGCTCGTTGTGCTCGAGATCGGTGACCTCTGCGGTGTGGGTCACCATCACGGGGAGCTCCTCGACGTCCCCGTCCTTCACTTCGAATTTGCGACAGGTGACCTCGACCGAGCGGCGGCCAAACAACGAGCCCTTCGTCGAGAAGACCATCAGCGGCGAGGCGAGGGTCCCGTTCATGTGTCGCGCGACATCGCGCACCACGTTGACCTCGGCGACGCGGACCGCGAGCACGCCGTCGCCGTTGGCCAGCAGTGCGAACTCGGTCGCATCGTCCTCGGGCTCTTCCTCTGGGGGCGCCTTACCCGAATAGGTCTGCTCCCAGCCCAGCTCGTCGAGGGCCTTGAGCAGGGCCTTCTCGAGCTTGGGCATCTTGAGCGGGGTTTCGCCGCGCGTCTCGATTCGCGCAGTTCCAAGGTGCAACGCCATGGCTCGCCGGAGTATCGCACAACCGGCCCGACGGAAAAAACGAGCCCCGAAGCGCGAACTCGACCCGGAGTCTCAGCGGAAAACACCAAGAAATGGCCACGCCCCCAGCCGACCAGGTACCACTTTGGGCATGAACGAGCTCCACAGTGACGTGCTGCTGGGCGGGACGTGGTCCTGGGACGATGAAGACGACGTCTCGGTCGAGGACCACTCGGAGCAGATCCGAGATCTGCTCCGTGACCTCGTCGACAGCCTGGACGACTAGAGCACGCGGTACGCGACCGCGTACTCGACGCAGGCGTTGGCTTCGAGGCCACCGACGCTGATGCGGACCTCGCTGTCGCTGTTGACGCCCGAGCAGAAGAAGTCGGGCTCGACGCTGTTGGTGCCGCAGCAGCCCGTGAGCCCGTCGGGCGAGGTGGAGTCGGTCGAGGGGCCGCAGTTCACCGAGGCCGCACCTGCGTTGCAGGAGAAGTACATGCAGACCTCGAGGTCTTCGGCCGCGGTGACGATGGCGATCGTGCCGTCGCTGGCGGGGCAGTCTTCGCCGAGGTCGGTCAGCTCGGTCGAGAACCAGTCGACGTCTTCGGGCTCGCTGCTGCCCTCGACCTGCGCGAGTTCTCCGCAGGTCACGCCCGGGACGCTCTGCGCGGCGCCCTCGTCCTGGTTGGGTTCGGTGTCGGTCTGCTTGCCCTGACAACCTCCGGGCACGAAGCACGTCCCGTCGACGCACTCGAGGTCGCCCTCGCACGCCTCACCGTCGCAGACGCAGTTTTGGGTGCCGGGCTCGCAGATCTCTCCGGTCGAGGACGACCCCTCGTCGGAGGTCGACGACGACGATCCATCCGCGAGGGTCGTCGAGCCGGTGGTGCTCTCATCGGTCGTCGACGAGGAGGACGAAGCGTCGGCCGTCGTGCCGCCCGAGCTCGTCGACCCGGCGGTGGGGTCGGTGCTCGAGCCGTCGCTCGTACCCGAGGTCGAACCTTCTCCGCTGCCGCCTCCGTCGTTGCTATCGCAACCCGCCACGCTCGCGGCGACGAGAGCCAGGGAAAAGAGGGACGCGTGACCGCGACGAAGAAGAAGGGAAACCATGAGGCGGAGAGTATCCGCCCCGAACCCGCCCGACAATCACGTGCCATACTGGTCAGCTCATGTCGAAGCACCTCCCGATCCTCGTCACGCCCGAGGGCCACAAGAAGGTGACCTCGGAGCTGGAGCATCTGTGGAAGGTCGAACGGCCCCAGGTCACCGCCGAGGTCGAAGCGGCGGCAGCCCTGGGTGACCGCTCGGAGAACGCGGAGTATCAGTACGGCAAACGGCGACTGCGTGAGATCGACCGCAGGCTGCGCTTCCTCTCTGGCCGCCTCGACCGCATGAGGGTGTTGACGCCCGAAATGCAGGCCGCAAACCGAGGCAAGGTCGGGTTTGGCGCCTGGGTCGTGCTCGAAGACGACGACGGTGCGCGCAAGTGCTACCGCATCGTCGGTCCCGACGAGTCCGACGCCGACCGCGGCCACATCAGCCTCGAGTCACCCGTCGCGAAAGCGCTCCTGGGCAAAGCGGTCGGCGACGAGGTGGAGGTCCGACGCCCTCGCGGCGAGGCCTACTTCACCATCGAAGAGATCGTCTACGGCGAACGCCCCGTCGGATGACGTGCTACACGCGGTGCCGTGAAGCGACACGCCCTCGCCGCAGGTCTCCTGGTGCTCAGCTGTGACTCCGGCGGAAGTCCCACCGACGCCGATGGTTCCAGCGGTGCCGCCTCCTCGTCCTCGTCCTCGTCGTCGTCCGGGGGCGTCTCGGGCAGCTCCGCGGGCACGGCGACGTCGTCGGCCGAGTCGACCTCCGGCGCCGAGACGTCGGGCGGCGACTCGGAGAGCACGACCGAAGACGACACCACGACGTCCTCCTCCACCGACGGATCGACCGACGCAGCATCGTCGAGCACCGGCGCGAGTACGATCGAGTGCCCCGACGCCCCCGCCTCGCTCACGCGGTGGCAGGTCGGTAACGACGACGACGCCCAGGTCGACCCCACCGGGCCGGCGCTCATCCTCATGGGCGGTGGGCCCGACGTCGACGAGGCGTTCGCCGCGGCGTTTCCCTACGCCGCGGGAGGAGACGCGGTGGTGCTGCGTGCCTCCGGATCGGACGGATACAACGACTACTTCCTCGACGACATCGGCGGCCTCGACTCGGTGGAAACGCTGCTCATCGACCAGCCTTCGCTCGCCGACGACCCGTACGTGGCATGCCGGGTCGAGCAAGCCGAGGTCGTGTGGTTCGCAGGGGGCGATCAGGCCGCGTACATGGAGGCGTTTTCGGGCTCCGCCGTCGCAGCAGCCGTCGACGCGGTGCATGCACGCGGCGGAGTCGTCGGTGGCACGAGCGCGGGTTTGGCCATCCTGGGCGAGCACGTGTTCGCGGCCTACGAAGGCACGGTCTATCCCGACGAGGTCCTCGAGGACCCCTACAACCAGTACATGACGCTGGACGCGGGACCCTTCGCCCTGCCCGCGCTCGCGCGCGTCATCACCGACTCGCACTTCTACGAGCGCGACCGCATGGCCCGCCTGGTCGGCTTCGTCGCTCGACTCGTCGAAGACGACGTCGAGCCCGACGCGCTCGGCGTGGGGATCGACGAAGCCACCGCCTTGCTCATCGGCCCCGACGCCGAGGGCACGGTCTACGGAGACGGCTACGTCTACGTACTCGCGGCCGCGGGGCTCCCCCAGCAGTGCGCGCCCGGCATGCTCCTGACCTACCAGGACCTGCCACTGTGGCGACTCATCGCGGGGGACACGGTAAGCCTCCAGCCCGACGTCGAGGCAAGCGTCGAGGCGGGCACGGTCGGCGCGAGCGAAGGCGTCATCGTGCCGGCGAACCCGTACTGATGCGCGCCGAAGCGCGACGAGTTGCGAGCCGAGCCCAGCGCCGCAGTCGTTCGCCGAGAGTTCCGAGCATGCCCTGCAGCACCAGCCGCGGCGTCACCGGGACGAGCATACACAGGCCGTGCCCCCGCCCGTACTCCGGGTTGGTGCGGCGGTAGAACGCCACCTCGGCGGCGGGGTGTCTCGCCCAGTAGTCGCGGTCCTCGCGGCTCTCCCGGGTCACCCACCCCACCGCTCTGACGAGCGGGTCGGCACCGGACACGCTCGGCAGTCCAAAGGAGCGGCACAGCTGCGAGATCAGCCCGGCGATCTGCGGTGGTGTCGTCTCCCCAGGCCGCGGCCACGACCGGCAGGCCCGCCGCGTGACCCCGTAGTACGAGCCGGGGTGCACGGGGCAGGCAAAGACGTACGTGGGGCCCCCTGCGTGGGCCAGCCACGCGCGCGCGGTCTCCAGCAGCACGAAGCGCGCTTGTGGAGCCCGTCCCCGAAACGGCCGCAGCAGGCCAACCTCGCTGCGCAAGATGAGAACGTCCCGTGTCCCCACGCGCCGTACGAAGCGATGAATCGCGATGTAGCCGACCGCGTCGCCGTGCGTGTCGCGGAACACTTGCAGCCGCGTTCGTGCCCCTTCGGGCTCGATCACGTAGCGACGAAACGCGTCGGGCCCGACGCCGTCGAAGATCTGCGCGTGCACTTCGTACAGCTCGTCGGTGAGCGCGTCTCGCTCGACGCGGCTGCACCTCGCGGGCTCGACCACGGAGTCGAGCGTCACCGAGCGGTGCACGGATCCAGGCCCCTTCTTCGAGCGTCCGACAGCATGGCAAGCGCTCCCCGGGCAGCGGCGGCGGCGATCGGATCGCCCCTGCCCGGGTCGGTCTCCAGCACGACGTTGGCGAAACCCCGCCCCCCTCGCATGCAGAGCGCGTCGAGTCGCGAGCTCGCGCGACGCATGCGGTTGGCGCCCCCCAGCAGCGCCGACCCCACGGAGAGAAGCGCTGCATAGGATGTCGTTCGACGGACCGCCAATCGGTCGGCCAGCTGCGCCCCGACGAGGTGGTGGACCAACGTCGACACGAGGGCTCTGGGCAATCGCGATCGTCGGGCGACCGTCTCGATGGTCCGGGCCGTGAGCACTCGGCCGGCCCCCGCAGCGCCAGTGCACAGCTCGAGACGCAGCCGCCGATACAGCCGCGTCTCTTGCTCGGGCGAGTCGGGCAAGAACTCGGGGCGTACGCCCATCGCGTGTCCGATCAGGCGCCACAGATGCTGATGGGCACGAGCTTCCCTCGCGGTGAGTCGGATGCCGAGCCTGGACAGACATCGCCGCACCACGTGGCTGTGGGCACAAAGCGTGAACGCCATCTGCTCCTGGGTGATCACGTCGTGTCCGCGGTGCGCGAGCCGGACCCTGATCATCGCGTGCAGCAGCCGGACCCGCACGATGGCGCGAAGCCCGTCGGCTCCGGGCGCCATCGCGCCCCGCAGATGCACGTCGCGAACGAGCCGGCCCGTCTCGAGGATGCGTCGCCAGGTCTGGTCGTGCAGGCGCCGCGTCGAGCCCAGCGCGTCGGCGATCGGGGCCACTCCATAGACCTCGACGAGCCCACCGAGCAGCAGCACCGCGCCCGTCGGCACGGCCAGGGCGAGGCCGAGGCGCTGGCCTTCTTCGAGTCGCGCCGTGTCCACCCACGACGGGTGTTCGAGCGCATGGGCCAAGAACGCCCGGCATGGCTCGTCACCACGCTCGGCCAACGCTTCGACCGCGGCCAGGAGGTCTCCGTGCCCGTCTGCCATCGGCGAGCCCTCGCCTCGCGGCACGGCCTCGACGGCCCCCTCGGCGAGCGGATCTGCAGCGGACGAGACGGGAGCGGCATGGCGCGCAGGCCAGGGGCTCGTTCGGTCCGAATCGCGGAGGTTGGCCGCGGTCGACCCGGCCGCATCGCCGGAGTCGCGTTCGATTGCGAGTGCGTGCATGAACCGGGAGCCCCGCGGGGCCCCCGATGGATCACGCTCTGCTCCGGGAGGCCTACTCGGCGGCGCTCGGCTCGGGCTCGGCTGAAGGGGCAGCGCCGGGGCTCGCACCGCCGAGCTTGCCGCGAATCCACGCGCCCGCGGTTCGGACGTCGTCGAGGATGCTGAACATGGTGGGTACGAGCACGAGCGTCAGCACCGTGGCGAAGGCCAGCCCGAAGATGACGGCGACGGCCATGGCGCCCCACCACTGCGCGCTTTGGGTCCCCGCGAGCACTCGCAGGTTGCGGAAGTCGATCGAGATGCCCATGGCCATGGGCACCAACCCCAAAACGGTGGTCGCGGCGGTGAGCATCACGGGGCGGAACCTTGCGGTGCCGGCCTCGACGAGAGCCTCGAGCGTGGCGACGCCCCGAGCCTTGAGCTGCTGCACGTAGTCGAGCAGGACGATGGCGTTGTTGACGACGACGCCCGCGAGCGAGATGACGCCCAGCCCGGTCATGATCACGCCGAACGGAGTCTCGGTGATCATCAGGCCCCAAAGCACGCCAACGAGCGAGAGCACCACCGATGCGAGGATGATGAGCGGGAGGTCGAAGCGGTTGAACTGCGAGACCAGGACCACGGCAATCAGGAAGATGGCGATGACGAACGCCTGGATCAGGAACGCCTCGGCTTCCTTTTGCTCATCCTGCGCACCACCGAGCCGCAACCCGTAGCCCGGCTTGGTATCGACGTCATCGATCAACGCGACGACCCCCGCACGAACCTCGGTCTCGTTGTAGCCCTCGGCGATGTCGCCTTCGATGGTGACGACCAGGTCTTGGTCGATGTGATAGATGCTGCCGTTTCCGCCCGCGAGGTCGAAAGACGCGACGGTCGACATCGGCACGGGGAAGGTGTCGGGGCTCGTGTCGAGCTTGCCCGGGATGCGCAAGCCCAGGACCGACTGCAGGTCGTCGCGAAAGCGAGGGTCCACCATCACGGTGATGTCGTACTCGTCCTCGCCGTCGCGGAAGGACGACGCCTTCGTACCGGCCACCGCGGTCCGCACGGTGTTCGCCACCGAGGCGGTGCTTGTGCCGACACGCTTCGCAGCGCCCCGATCGATGCGCAGCCGCATCTCGGGTCGCCCGACGCGGTAGTTGTCGGTGAGGTCGGTGGCCCCAGGGACGTCGCTGAGCTGCCGACGAACCGCGGCCGCGAGCGCGCCGACCTCGTGGAAGTCGTCGCCGGACACCTCGACCGCAATCGGTGACCCCACCGGCGGTCCCATGCGCTCCTTCTCGACCGAGATCTCCGCGCCTGGGATCTCGACCACCTGCTGACGGATCCGGTCGACCGTCTCGGTCGTCTTTTCGATGCGGACCGTCTCACCGGCGAGCGCAGAGGCCTCGTCGGGGAGGAAGTCTACGGTGATGCGGGCGAAGTTCGGCGCGGGCTGGGCTGCCGTCATCGGGTCGCCGCCGCCGCTGATCCCGGTCTCGGCCACGAACACGTCGACGTTCGCTTCATCGGCCAGGATTGCCTCGATCTGCCGGACGATGGCGTCGGTCGCCTCGAGCCCCGTGCCGTCGGGCGCCCGCACGCTGATCGTCGCGCGGTTGGGGTCGGTCTCGGGGAAGAACTCGACGCCGTGGTTGTTGCCCGCGTACACCGCGACCGTACCCACCAGCGCGATGACCCCCGCGAACGCAGAGATGTAGCGGTGCTTGATCGACCACCCCAGCAGCCGCCGGTACATCCGCATCGCAGCGCCGTAGGTCTTCTCCCCCGCATCGGTGTTGCGCCCCACGGACTTCGGCATGAAGCGCGCCGTTGCCACGGGCAGGATGCCGATCGCGACCACCAACGACGCGAGCAGGACGATGATGACCGTCTTGGGCATGTAGCCCATGAACTGCCCCATCACGCCGGTCCAGAACACCAGCGGCGCGAACGCTGCGACCGTGGTCGCGGTGGACGCAGCCACCGCGATCGCGACCTCTCGTGTCCCATCGACCGCCGCCTGTCGCGCCGGCTTCCCCATCTCGGCGTGCCGGTAGATGTTCTCGACCAACACGATCGCGTTGTCGACGAGCATCCCCAGCGCCAAGATCAGCGAGAAGAGGACCATCATGTTGAGCGTCATATCGAACGCCGACACGACGATCATCGCCAGCAGCATCGACAGCGGGATCGACATCGCGACGAAGAGGCTGCTGCGCACGCCCATGAACACCACGAGCACGCCGACGACCAGCAGCAACGCGGTCACGATGCCGTTCTCCAGGTCGCTGACCATCGAGGAGATCATCTCGGATTGGTCGCCCAGCGTCCGGAAGGTGACCCCCTCGGGCCACTTCTCCTGGTGCTCGGCTGCAATCGCCTTGACCGCCTCGGCCACCTCGAGGATGTTCGCGCCGCTGCGCTTGGACACGGCGAGCGAGACCGCCGGCTGCCCGTTCATGCGCGCGTAGGTCTCTCGCTCCTCGAACGCATCGACCACGCGCGCGACGTCGCGAATGAACACCGGACGGTCGCCCTTGCGCTTGATTGCGACGTTCTCGATCTCGGCCGGGTCTTCGAACTCGCCGGGGACTCGCAGCAGTACGCTGGCCTCGCCCGCGTCCACGTCGCCTCCGGGCACGTTGACGTTTTCGTCGCCGATCGCACCGATGACGTCTCCGAGCGCAAGCCCGTAGTGGTTGAGCCGGACCGGGTCGACCTGGATCTGAATCTCTCTCGTTCGGCCGCCAGTGAGCTTGGCGTCGAGTACGCCCCCGATCTCCTTGACGTCGTCTTCGAGCCGCTCGCCGAGCTTCTTGAGTTCCTCTTCGTCGACCGGTCCGGCGATGGTGACGATGACGATGGGGAAGTCGCTGAAGGAGACCTCGGCGACCGACGTCTCCTCGACGTCTTGCGGGAGGTCGGGTCGCGCGCGGCTGACCCGGTCACGCACTTTCTGTAGCGCGTCGTCGATGACGACCTCGGGCTCGAACTCGAGCGTGATCAGGCTGATGCCCTCGGCCGAGGTCGAGCTCATCTTCTTGAGGTCCTTGACCCCCGCGAGTTCGTCTTCGAGCGGGTTGGTGACCAGCGACTCGATATCCTCGGGAGACACGCCGATGTAGGGCGTGGTGACCATGACGACGGGGATTTCGACGTCCGGAGACGCCTCCCGAGGCAGAGAGAGATACGTCTGCAGGCCGAAGACGAAGATGCACACCGTCAGCAGCAGGACGGTGGAACCGCGGCGAACGAGGCCGGCGATCATGTGCCTTGTCCTGCGCCGAACTGCGGTCGGCCGTTCGCGCAACACGTGCCCTGCCGAGACAGGATCACCGCATCACCGTCAGCGAGCGCTCTCTGGCCGACCACGACGATGTTGTCGCCCACCGACAAGCCTCCGTCGATCACGACCTGATCACGCACCAGCGGCCCCAGATCCAGCGGGCGCCAGCGTGCAACGCCGTCCTCGACCACGAACACGCCGTTGGCGTCGCGCTTGGTCACGAGGAAGCCCTGCGGAACGAGCAGCGAGTCTTGCTCGAGACTCTGCTCGACCTCGACCCTGGCGATCATGCCCGGGAGCAGGCCGCGGTCCTCGTTGGGCACCTCGATCTCGACCATGAAGGTGCGCGTGTCGATGTCGGCCGCAGGGAGGATGCGGGCGATCTCTCCCACGCGCGGCTCGGCGAGCGCGTCCACGCCCACCTTGACCTCGGTCCCGACCTTCAGCAGCCCCACGTCGCGGTCGGCGACGGAGATGGTGACCTTGACCGGGTCGAGCACCACGAGCCGCGCTGCGGGCGAGCCGGGGCTGGCGACCTCGCCCTTTTCGAGCTCGACGGCCGCGAGCGCGCCGTCGAAGGGCGCCCGAATCAACGCGCGAGACGCCTGAATCTCCGCCACGCGCGCAGAGGCCTGCGCGGCGACCAAGCGGTCATGCGCCTGGTCGAGCTCGACCGCGGCGATGGCGTTGCCGGCCTTCTTCGCGCGGTTCACCTCGCGCCTGGCGGCCTTCACCTCGGCTTGAACCTGGGCGAGCCTGGCTTGGTACAGGCCACGGTCGATGCGGAACAAGAGATCGCCCTGCTCGACCTTCTGTCCGACCTCGACCTCGACGGCCTCGACGTACCCGCCTTGAGACGACGCGAGCCAGGCGTCGCGCGAGCCCTCGACCTCGCCGGGAAGCGTGAGGTGCAGCGACGCGGACGACGGCTCGATGGTGGCGGCTTCGACCCACGTGGCGCGGGCGGCAGGAGTGGTGCGCGCGGCCGCCGCGGCCTGTGCGTCTTCGGACGCGGGCTCGGCAGCGGCTGTACCGTTACACGCGGTCCCAAGCAGGGCCGCGGCGATGAGGAAGCGTTTCATGCGAGAACTCCGTGGAGATACAAGGTCAAGGTGCTCTGCTCGAACTCGGTATCGAGCGGGTGGCCGTCCAGCCACATCTGGAGCCACATGTGCATCGCGCCGACCAGCGCGATCGCGGCCCCCTTGATGGGCAGATCGTGCCGAAGCTCGCCGCTTGCAACCCCTTTCGACAGGAGCCCTTCGACGATGGCGAGGTCGTTGGCCCGCAGGGTGCGGACGTCGACGAGGTCGGGGTGAATGGTGGCTTCGCTCTCGGCCCGAAACAGGAGCCGGAGGTCGTCGGGATGCTCGTCGGCGTAGCGCCGCATCTGCGCGATACCGTGACGCAGCTGCTCGGCAAACGGCGCGTCCTCGCGCATGCCGCCGTAGACGGACTCGAGCCGGTTGACGGTGAACCCGATCGCCGCGCGATAGAGCCCGACCTTGTTCGTGAAGTGGTAGTAGAGCGCCGGCTTGGTGCACCCGCAGGCCTCGACCACCTCACGTACGGACGTCGACGCGAACCCGCGAGAGGCAAACATGCGGATCGCCTCGCCGAGGATACGCGCGGCGAGGCTGTCTCCGGGCACCTCGCAGGGGGGTGCGCATTCTTCGCGGCCGGGCATATACCGAACGGTACGTAACCTGACACGCGGCACCCGGTGCGGCAACCGCCGGGCAGCACGTTTCTGCCGCTTTTCTCAGCTCGAGACCCGAATCAGCGCGATCAGCGGGCCGTCGGGGGTCGGCGCATCCTTGGTGGGGACCGGCAGATCGACCTCCGCTTCGAGCATCCACATCGTGTCGCCCTCGGCGTTGCATAGCGTCTGACGCACCGTCCACACCCGAGGCGCGGACGCTTCGATGTGGGTGAGGTGGGCCAAGCGAGCGCGATGGTCGAACACGATCGCGCCCACCTCGTCGAGGCACGGCGCGAGCGCCTCCTCGAACCGGTCCTCCGTCCACGGGGGCTCTGTCGCCGCAGTGGCAATCGCCGCCTCCTCGAAGTCCCCGACCGCGATGGCTTTGACGAGCGCCTGCATCTCGGCTCGAATCCGCGCCTTGAACGCGCGAGGATCGGCGGCCGGATCGGGCGGTGGCGGCTCCTCCTGCGAGACGTCGTCGTCGACCACGTCCGAGCGCCCCGACGCCATCGCCTCCCACTCCCGCACGAGCGAGGAGTCGGCCCGCGCCAGCGTCGCCCGGATGTAGGCGATGACGTCTTCGAGCCGGTCATCGCGGTACGCCTCTGGCACGGTCTGCACGAGCACCTTGTACGTTTGGGACAGGTACCGGAGCAGCACGCCCTCGCTGCGGCCGAGCCCGTACTGCTTGACGTAGTCGTTGAAGCTCGCGAACCGCTCGACCATGTCCCGAGCGACGGACTTCGGACGCACGTTCTCGCCCCGGAGCCAGGGGTGATGCACGCGAAACCGGTCGAAGACGCCGTAGATGAAGTCAGCGCAGGGCTTGGGAAAGTCAACCTTCTCCAGGGCCTCCATCCGCTGCTCGTACTCGACGCCTTCGGCTTTGAGGCGCCCGACGAGCTCGGTCTTGGCCGTCTCGACCTGACGCTTGAGCACGGCGTAGGGGTTTTCGAGGATCGACTCGACCAAGGACACGATGTCCAGCGGGTAGGTGTCGCGCTCGGGGTCGAGCTCATCGAGGGCCTGCAGGAGGAACAGCGAGAGCGTGTGGTGCAGCGAGAAGTCCTGCTGCAGGTCTTCGGCGACGCGCACCGCTCGGCGCCCTTGCACGGCTCCATCGAGCACCTCGATCACGCCGGCGGCCCGGAGGTCCCGAAACAGCTGCGCGGCCTGCCGTCGATGCCGCTTGCGTCGGCCCTCACGCTCGTAGCTGCGCCCGATGATCTCGATGATGCGGCCGTACCCGCCGTGCAGGCGGCTGGCATCGATCTCGCGCTGCATCACCGAGAGCAGCAGGCCGTGGCTCATCTTCATTTGGGAGGACAGCGCCTCGGGCTCGCTCTCGCGCAGCTTGTCCAGCGTCTTCTCGTCCCACGGCACATATCCCCGCTCCGGCGGCTTCTTGCGCGTGAATTTCTTGCGCTTGGCCATCAGCGCCTTGACCTCGAGCTTCTTGTTCTCGACGACGTGCTCGGGCGCCTGCACGATCACGCTACCCGCGTCGTCGAACCCCTTGCGACCCGCCCGCCCCGCGATCTGCTTGAAGTCACGGACCGAGAGGATGCCGACCTTCTCGCCGTCGAACTTGCACAGCTTCGTGAACACCACCGTGCGGATCGGGACGTTGACCCCCACCCCCAGCGTGTCGGTTCCGGAGATGAGCTTGAGGTGCCCCTGCTGCGCGAGCCGCTCGACGAGCGTCCGATACTTCGGCAGCAGCCCCGCGTGGTGCACCCCGATGCCGTGCTTGAGGAAGCGCTGCACGTCCTTGCCGTAGACGGTGTCGAAGCGAAAGTCCCCGATCGCTTTGACGATGGCCTGCTTCTCGGGCTTGGAGCACAGGTTGACGCTCATCATGTTGCCGGCCTGCTCCGCCGCCTCCCGCTGCGAGAAGTTGACCACATAGACCGGCGTTCGGCCCTGCTCGTCGAGGTCGGTGACGGTCTCGTGCAGGGTGGTCTCGCGATAGGCGAAGTCCAGAGGCACCGGGCGCGTCGCGCTGCGCACGACGGAGAGCTCGCGATCGGTGTACGCGGGGATTCGCTTCTCGAACACCGAGGTGTCCCCGAGCGTGGCCGACATCAACAAGAACTGCACGTGGGGCAGCGTGATGAGGGGGATCTGCCAGGCGATGCCGCGGTCGGAGTCCGAGAAGTAGTGGAACTCGTCCATCACGACGTAGTGCACGTCGGCCCACTCGCCGTCGCGAAGGGCCAAGTTGGCGAGCACCTCGGCCGTGCAGCAGATGATGGGCGCACGTGGGTTGATGCTGGCATCGCCCGTCATCATGCCCACCCGCTCGGCGCCGAGCGCTCGGCACAGATCGAAGAACTTCTCGCTGACCAGCGCCTTGATCGGGCTCGTGTAGAACGCCCGCTTGCCCTCGCACAGGGCCTTGAAGTGCATCGAGAGGGCGACGAGCGACTTGCCCGATCCGGTCGGCGTGTTGAGGATGACGTGCCGGCCGCCCATCACCTCCAGAAACGCCTCCTCTTGGGCTTCGTACGGCTCGAGGCCGATGTCGGCGATCCAGTCCATGAAGCGCTCGAGGATCTCGTCGGCATCGCGCAGGGCGTCGTCGGGGATCTTTGCACCCAGAGTCGGGGAGTCAGTGCGTTCGGCGCTCAACGCAGGCAGAAGACCGCCGCTGCCGCGACATTGCAAGCGCGGGTTCTCCCGCGCTGCGCCTCCCTCCCCGCTCGGCCCGGACCTGGGAACCCCGAGGCGTCCGTTTCGGACTGTAGGGGCGTGCTACGTGCCACGTCCGAACCGGATCCGGCGCCGGACCCCGTCGACGAACCGGCGCTCGGCCACGACGAAGAGATCCGCTTCGCTCGGGTCCGCTCGCGGCTGCACGCGCAGCTGGGCAGGCTCGCGCACGGCCCCGCGCCGATCGCTGGCGAGTTCGAGGCGTGACGCGACGACGCCCCCGAGGGACCGCGAACAGGCGGACTCGGAGGCGTGACGAGGCGAAGAAGTGGTGACCCGTCTACTCGAGGTCGTACTGCTTCAGCTTGCGGTAGAGGGTGGTCTTGCCGATGTGCAGCAGGCGGGCGGCCTTGCGCTTGTTGCCGCGGGCGTAGTTGAGCGCCCGGCGAATCGCCTGCTTCTCGGCCTCCTCGAGGCACAGCTGGCGCTCGGGCGACTCCGCACGCGCGTAGTGCACATCACGGACCCGGAGCTTGGCCGGGAGGTCGCGCAGCTCGATCTGCTCGGTCGCACCCGACGAGACGGCCTGTCGGATGACCTCTTCGAGCTCGTCCATGTTGCCGGGCCAGCGGTACGAGCGCAGGCAGTCCAGCGCGTTGTCGGCGATACCGCCGATGGGACGACGCGTGGGCGTCTTGGAGATGATGTCCATCGCGATCATCTCGAGGTCTTCGATGCGCTCGGCGAGCGTCGGCACGTCGATGCGAACTCCGCACGCCCAGCGGACGATCTGCGGGTGAAGGCGCTGACGGCCCGCTTCGCTCTCGGGCTTGAGCTCGGTGCCGATGACGACACGGCCCAGACCCGTCAGCGCGGGAATGCGCGCCTGCTCTTCGAGGCTGAGGTCCTCGAGGTTGGAGAGGTAGGTGAATGCACCCAAGCTGACCAGGCGACCTTGCTCCTTGGCACCCACGACCTCGACGTTGGGGACCTCTCCACCACCGAAGTGGTGAAGGATGCGTGCAATGGTCTCCTTACCCGACCCCTGCGCACCGACCAGCAGCACCGGCAGGTTCGTCCGAACGGCGCGATGAATCATCGATTGCACGCGGCGGGCGGCCGGGGAATGACCCCGGAAGGTGGGCGGAGCGCTCTTTAGACGGCTCTCGGCAATGGACTCGGGAAATGACTGGGCAAGATCGGCGGCCTGCATTGGGGAACTCCTCGCTCAAAACGGTCTATTGTGAGGTCGGGTTCGCCGCGCAACCCCTCGGGTGGATTTCTGTCGACTTTTTGGTGCATCGAGGTCCGATGCGGTCCCAAAGCCGGCGACTGGGCATGTCTGGCGTCCCGCGGTGGTGCATCGGCGCGCCGCCGAAAAACTCAAGGGCCCCGCTTCGAGACCGATGATTCTCGGAGATGGAGCCGTTCAATGGGGTGTTTCGAGCCGTCGCGTCCGGGATCCGAGCCCAGTGGATCCGCCGCGCCCCACAATGGCCGCCCCTGTTCGAGGCCTTGGCCGCGTCGCCACGGTGTCTCACCGGCCTGCTGAGGATGCGCGCTGCCGCGACGACCGACGAGGCACGCGCGATCTATGAGGACTTCGAAGAGCGACTGTCCGCGCTCTTCGACCAGCCACGGGTCGACTGGCCGGCAAACTTCGGCGCGTTCGCGTCGCGCCCGCCGACGGCGCGCGAGTCGGTGCGGGACCTACCCCGCGTGGCGCCCGAGCAAGCGCTGATGCTGCTGGGGCCCCTGCATCACCTCGAGGGCGCCTCCGCAAACCTCTATGCGAGCGCGCTGCAGACCTGCTTCGGCCAGGACTCGACCTGGCCCGTCGCGGACGAAGTGATGCTTCGACTGCTCACCCCCCACATCCCCGCGACCTGGAACCATCAGTGGTCACGGGGCTTCGGGCTCGAGCCGCCGAGCGTCTGGGGGCCACCGGTCGAGGCGGATCTCGAGCGTGTGCTCGAGGGCCTCGCCCGTGGCCGGAGCGTCGAGCCGGGGCTGCTCGGGCGCCGCGGCGTCGTCGAGATCGCGTTGACCCACACCACGATCGTGGTGGGCGCGTCGATCGAGGACGCTGCCCGGGACGCGCCCCTGCAGGCGGCCTAGCGGATCGCCTCTACGCGCGGGCCCCTTGTCGGCGGCCCCGGCGTGTGGGAAGGAGTGCGCATGAGCACCCACCGTGACGCCGACCCCAGCCAGCTCCGCACCCGCGTCGAAGCCGCCTGGGACGATCGCTCGCTCCTCGAGGACAACGAGCACCGCACCGCCGTGCGCCACACCGTCGCCCTCGTCGACGACGGGACCCTGCGCGTCGCCAACCCGCCGCAGGGCGATGGAGGCGAGTGGACGGTCAACGCCTGGGTCAAGCAGGCCATCGTCCTCTACTTCGTCGTGCAAGAGATGCGCGTCGAAGAGGTCGGGCCGTTCCAGTACCACGACAAGATCCCGCTCAAGCGGGACTGGGCGGAGGCCGGCGTGCGCGTCGTGCCGCCGGCCACCGCTCGCTTCGGGGCCTTCATCGAGCGCGGCGCGATCTTGATGCCGAGCTACGTGAACATCGGCGCCTGGGTCGGCACCGGCACCATGGTCGACACCTGGGCCACCGTGGGCAGCTGCGCGCAGATCGGTCGCCACGTCCACCTCTCGGGCGGCGTCGGGATCGGTGGGGTGCTCGAGCCCCCCGGAGCCGCGCCGGTGATCATCGAGGACGGCTGCTTCATCGGCTCGCGCGCGATCGTGGTCGAGGGCGTTCACCTCGAAAAAGAGGTCGTGCTCGGCGCGAACGTGGTCATCACCGCGTCCACCCCGATCATCGACGTGACGGGCAGCGAACCCAAGACGATCAAGGGCCGCGTCCCCGCGCGCAGCGTGGTCGTGCCAGGCACGCGCAAGAAGAAGTTTCCCGCGGGTGAGTTCGACCTCGCCTGCGCGCTCATCATCGGTCAGCGAAAGGCCTCGACCGACACCCGCACGAGCCTCAACGACGCGCTGCGGACCTTTGACGTGTCAGTCTGACCCCGGCCTCCTCCACCGCGTGTTGCGCCTGCCCCGCCCGTCTCGGTAGGGCCTGGTGCCTTTTCATGCGGCCCATGGCGGTCGGAGGGTGGACCACCTGTGCCGGCTGCGCTACGAATTGAGGGTGAGCACGAGAGCCAATCGAGGCCGCCGCATGCTGGGTCGGATCCGGCGTGGTCGCCTCGAGGGGTTCTCAGGCCGGGACGACGACCGGGCCGGCGCGCGCCAAGGCAGGCCTGCGCCCGACCGTGCCGCGCCGTCCAACGCAGAGAGCCGCGGCGGATTCGGCAGCGGTTGGGACCACACCGAGCGCCCCATCGCGCCCCCCCCCTCGCCGACCGGCACCAACCTCCGCGCGCGCCTGCTCAGCCTCTTCGCCGACCCTCGCGTGCAGTGGGTCACGCTCGAGTCCGCCGCGCGCACGCTCGACGCCCCCAAAGCCGACGTCGAAGCGGTCGTCACCGCGCTGGTCCAGTCCGGCGAGTTGATCGAGCGCGGCGACACCTCGCGGCGCTTTCGAGTCCCGCACGCGGAGAAGCAGCGGCTCGAGTCGATGTTTCGCGAGGCCGCGCTCGAGCTCGGTGAGCACGGCGTGCTTGCGCCCGTCGAGCCCGAGGACGACGCGCTCGCCCTGTACGACGACGACCCCGAGGAGCCACGACTCCCGGTCACGGCGGGTCTGCTCAGCTTGTTCCTGCCCGGCACCGGCCAGCTCCTCAATGGCGACGTCGGCCGAGCCTCGCTCGTCTTCGCGGTCTGGAGCCTCGCGTGGATCACCCACCTGTCGCCGGTGTGGACCTTCGTCTGCCTCTACGCGGGCGCCGAGGCCTTCTTCACCGCGAAGATCCGGAGCATGGAGCGGAAGATGGCCAAGGACGCGCTGCCAGCGGGCACCTCACCCGCCGGCGCACTGCCTCCGCCCAAACCTCACCGCTCCTGACCGCGCCCAGCGCTCAAACCGCCGGGTCGGCCCGTGCCGTGCTCGAAGCGGCCCGATCCGGTCCGCCCGGCCGCGGGGCACTCCGAGACACTAGGATGTGGTGAGAGGGCAAGGACGAGAGCGCGGCGAGGCGGGGTTCTACCTCCGCGTGGGCGTCGCTGCGGTCGCTCTCATCCTGTTCGTCGCCTGGTGCGCTGCCCTCATCAGCGACGTCTCGCGGCTTCGAGAAGAAGTGTCCGAGCGCGTTCGCTGGCTGCAAACGGTGGATGCTGTCCAACGTTCTTTGCACTCCGCCGAGCCCGCGAGCCGCCGCGCGGCGCTGGCGGCCCTCGACGCCGAGATGCCCGCGATCCTGAGCGCGGCGCGGGGTGACGCGATGCTTCGAGCCGCCGCCGACGCCGCAAACGCCGAGCTTCGGGCGCTCGAACAGCCGACGATGCACGGACCGTCCTCGATCGAGGGGATCGCCGCGCTCGTGCCCGCGCTGCGCAGGCAGACCGCGGCGCGGTCGGTCGAGCTCGGCGCGCACTGGGACGCGCTGTACATGCTCGTCGGGGTGTCGATCATCTTCGCCTTCACCACCTTGGTGCTCTACATCCGGGCCCACACCCAGCGAGCACGAGAGGCGGAGTACGAGGCAGCGGCACTGCACGCGCAGCTGCTCCGATCCGACCGGCTCGCAGCCCTGGGGACGCTGGCCGCCACCATCGCCCACGAGATCAACAACCCGCTGAGCTTCGTGCTGAGCAACCTCGAGGTGCTCGAAGACCGCGTGCGCGGGCCGAACGTGGACACCGAGGTCCGGGCCAGCCTCGACGAGGCGCGGGAGGGCGTCCGCCGGGTCGCCACGATCGTGCGCGACCTTCGAAGCATGACCCACCCCGGCCCCAACGTGCAGCGCAAGCACGTCAGCGTGAACGCCACGCTCGAGACGGCGCTGCGAATCTGCGAAGGCGAGGCCCGCAACCGCGCCGCGATCGTTCGCGACTTCGACCGTCAGCTGCCGCAGGTGGTTGCCGACGGTGCGCAGCTGGGGCAGGTGTTCTTGAACCTGCTCGTCAACGCGATCCAGGCGATCGCCCCCGGAGACCCCTCGACCAATCGGATCACGGTGCGGACGCGTCACGACGCGGAGATGGTCGAGATCGAGATCTGCGACACCGGGCCCGGCATCGATCCCCGGCACGTCGAGCGGCTCTTCGAGCCGTTCGTCACCACGAAGGACGTGGGCGAGGGCACGGGGCTCGGGTTGTACGTGTGTCGCAGCATCGTCGATGGCTTGCAGGGGTCGATCCACCTCGCTCCACTCGAGGGCCGAGGCACGCGCGCACGGGTCCAGCTGCCCATCGCTCCCGCCACCGAAGAGCTGGGTACCGGCTCGGTGCCCATACACGAGCCGACGCCGACCGAGGAGCAGTCGCTGCGGATCCTGATCGTCGACGACGAAGAGATGCTCGCGTCCGCCCTCTCGCGCTCGCTCAAGGGGCACACCGTCCACACCGCCAATCGCGGCGCAGCGGCGTTGGAGCTCGCGGCGGCGACGCGGTTCGACCTTGTGCTGTGCGACCTGATCATGCCGGAGATGAGCGGCAGGGAGGTCTTCGAGGCCCTCAAAGAGCTCGACCCCATGATCCATCGGCGCTTCGTGTTCATGACCGGCGCGACGGTCACCTCCGAGGCGCGCGCGTTCGCGGAGAGGGTGGAGGCGCCGGTGCTCGAGAAGCCCTTCTCGCGCGCCGAGCTGCTCAACGTGATCGAGCGATTCCTGTAGACTGCCGTCGTGCGCGACCGGCGGTGGATGTGGGCGTTCCTGCTTCTGGGGGCATGTGAAGCGTCCGATTCCGGCCGCGCCAGGACGGCGGGCGGCTCCACGGGAGCGGCGGCGACCTCGAGCACCGAGAGCTCGTCCGGCGCAGAGGCATCGACGAGCGCCACCGCCCCGACGACCGGCTCGGACACCACCGATGCAGGGGGCTCCACCACGGGCGCAGCGTCGACGAGCGAGGCGACGGGCGAAGCCGGCAGCACCGAAGGCAGCACCGGTGGCGAGGTCCTGCCGCCGTATCCAGACCTCTCGCTGGGGCCCTACCCCAGCCTCCTGGCCATGGCGACCGACAGCATGCTCTCGAACGCGGAGAGCCTCGACACCAGCGCCACCTACGGACACTCGGCTGGACAGGGCTACGTGCTCCAGGCGATCGGCGAGCTGCTGTGGGACGCGCGCGCGTACGAGCTCCCCCAACGCGATGCGCTGATCGAGGCGGCCCTCGGTGAGATCGCCGAGCTCGAAGCGGCCGACGACCTGGTGCTCGGCGGTGGCCCCGGGTTCGGCCTCGACGAGGCCTGGGACGCGTTCGGTGACGGCAGCACCAACCCCGCCTTCACCGCGTACACGTGGCAGTCGGGCATGGTCGCGCTCGGCGTCGCCAAGATCGCCCGCGTGCTCGAGGACCAGGCGCACCCGAGCGCAGCCTCGGTGCGTGCGTTCGGCGAGGCGCTCGTACTGCGCTGGGACGACCACTACACGACCGTCGCCGACGGCGGGTACTGGTGGTACTCCACGCAGCCCTCCGACGCGATCGCCGTCCACAACACCAGCGCGTTGGTGGCGATGGCCAGCCAGATCCTCAGCGAGTCTGGTAGCGACGCGAGCTTCGCCGAACGACCGCCGGCTGTCGCCGACCTGCTCTGGGCCCGCATGAGCGGCAACCCGACCGCGGGCTACTCGTGGAACTACGCCGACGATGGATACCCGCCCGCGCAGCGCCGGGCCGAAGACGTCTCGCACGCGCTGGTCACCCTGCAGCTCATGCGAGAGGCCCGGGCGCGAGACTGGTGGACTGCTTCGCAGATGCAAGGCGTCGCCGCGACCCTCTCGCAGACGATGTGGAGCGACCACCCCGCGCGACTGCATGGGTTCGTCGACGGCTCGGAGGGCAACGACAGCGAGTGGTCGTGGTCCCGCGCCGCCGTGATCGGCTACGCCGCCCACGGGGACTCGCCCGGTGGCGACCCGCTGGTGTTCGAGCTGGGTCGGTCGCTGCTCTTTAGTAGCTACCTCAGCCGCTTCGAGCGCGCGTTCGAGGGCGCGACCGTCGACAGCGCGCGTGCGCTCGCGTTGGCCCTGCTGCTCGTGCACCGTCCGGCGGCGCTCGCCGAGGGCAGCACCTGGGAGATGGAGGCCGGCGACGGCGACGATGCAGTGCCCGCCGCCGCTGGAGGCGTGCGCTTCTACACCGTGGACTGGGCCCCGCCCTCCGACCAGGACCGCGGCTTGGCACTCCCGGCGCGCACGTCCACCGCCGTCAACGCCAACCTGGTGGTCGACCTCCCCGATGGCACCGACGGCCGGGTGCTGGTGAGCCTCGTCTACGCCGCGGGCACGACGGGCGAGCTTCAGCAGTACGACGGTGAGGCCTACCGTGCACTGGGCACCCTCCCGGCCACGATCGACGACGAGGGGACCGTCCGCTGGATGCGGACGAGCGTCGAGCTCGACGCCGACCGCTTCGACTACCAAGCCGGCGTTCCGGGTGCCAACGTGCTCCTGCAGCTCACGCACCCCGAGGTGTCGGTGAGCCGCATCGAAGCCACGCCGCTGTGAAGGCCCGGCAGGGCGCCCGAGCGCGGTAGCATCGGCGCGTGCCCTCCGCCGCCGACCTGGCCACCATGCTCGCCGGACTCCCCGCCCAGCAGCGGACCGCCCTGCTCAACGCAAACCTCTCCGGCTTCGACCGCCTCGTCGGCGTGCACTTCGAGACCGTGGGCGACGACTCGATCGCCGCCTGCGTCGAGGTCACCGCGTCGCACCTGCAGCCGTACGGGCTGGTGCACGGTGGCGTCTACGCCTCGCTGGTCGAATCCGTCTGTTCGGTCGGCGCCGCGCTGCGAGAACTCGCGCGCGGCAACAACGTCGTCGGCCTGGAGAACACGACCCGCTTCGTTCGAGGCACACGGGTGGGCGCGACGCTGCGGGCCGAGGCCACGATGACGCAGGCGCCCGCCGAGGGGCGCGCGCGGTGGGACGCGACGATCACGGACGAGACGGGCGAGGTCTGTGCCACCGGGCGGCTGCTCGTGGCCATCTTGGCGCCCGGCGCAGCCGTAGGCGGAGAAGCCGTGACCCTCCCCGAGGTCGAGGTCCCCGCGGGCGACTGATTCGGCGAGCGCGCGCGCCGCGGGTGCTCGAACCTGCCGACGCCGTGAGGACACGGGCGAGCGTTCCTGGGCAAACGGTGCTACACGGGGCCCTCCCTGGAGCCTAGATGTCCGCCCCTGAGCACGAAGACGACGCCCCACAGACCCAGACCGATCCGTTCGAGGGGGTGCCGCAGCAGCTTCGGGACGCGCTCGAACGTCGCGGTTTCACCTCCCTGACCGCCGTGCAACAGGCTGTCGTCGAGGGTGCATCCACCGACCGCGACCTGCGAATCTCCTCCCAGACCGGGTCTGGAAAGACCGTCGCCTTGGGCCTGGTGCTCGGGCGCGCGTTCCTCGAGGCTGACCCGCTGCCCAAGTCGCTCGATGGGCCCCGCGCCCTCATCATCGCGCCGACGCGAGAGCTCGCGACCCAGGTCGCAGACGAGCTCCACTGGCTGCTCGCCGACGTGCCTCGGGTGCGGGTCGAGGTCGTGGTCGGCGGCACCGACATGCGCGCCGACTACCGCATGCTTCGCAACCCGCCGGCGGTCCTGGTTGGCACGCCCGGCCGCATGCTCGACCACATTCGCGGCGAGGCGCTCTCGTGCGCCGACGTCACCACCGTCGCCCTCGACGAGGCCGACCGCATGCTCGACATGGGTTTTCGCGAGGACCTCGAGGCGATCATCGACGCCCTGCCCGCCTCGCGTCGCAGCCACCTCGTCTCCGCGACGTTCTCCGGCGCGGTCCGGGGCATCGCCGACAAGTTCCAAACAGACGCGGTGCACCTCGAGGGCACGCAGCTCGGCCAGGCCAACGCCGACATCGAGCACGTCGTGCAGCTCGTCGACTTTCGCGAGCGCTACGGCGCCCTCGTCAACGCCCTGCTGCTCACCCTCGGCGAGCAGGTCTTGGTCTTCGTCGCCAAACGTATCGGCGCAGCCGAGCTCGCCGAGAAGCTCGGTGAGGACGGGTTCCCCGCGCTGCCCTTCTCCGGCGACCTCAGCCAGGCGCAGCGCACCCGCACCCTCAGCGCGTTCCGCAGCGGCACGATTCAGGTGCTGGTCTGTACCGACGTGGCTGCGCGCGGCATCGATGTGCCCGACATCGCGATGGTCGTCCACATGACGCCGCCGCAGGATCCCGACGACTACACGCACCGCTCGGGTCGGACCGGACGCGCCGGCAAACAAGGCAAGAGCCTCCTGCTCGTGCCGCCGCGCGCCCAGCATTTCGTCCGCAAGCTCCTCTCCGCCGCCCGGGTCGACGCGTCGTGGCAATCCGTTCCGTCGGCCTCGAAGGTGCGCAAGACAATCACCAAGGACCTGCGGCGGGACCTTCACGCCCGCCTCGACAGCGGGGCCGAGATCGACGAGAAGACGCTCACCTACGCCAAGAGCGTGCTCGAGAAGCGAGACCCCGTGCAGCTGGTCGCGACCCTGCTGACGATGGCCGAGCCTCGGCTGCCGCGCGAACCGATGTCCGTCCGCCCCATCGACGCCGAGCCTCCGCGCGAGGACGACGGACGCGGGAGCGGTCGCCGCTGGGGTCGCAAGGGCCCGCGTCGCGGCCATCCGGGCAAGCGGAAGTTCTACAAGCGCAAGCCCCGCGATTAGATGCTAGCGTGCGGCGCACGACGCCCCGCCCGCGTCCGTCGCCCCATGCAAGACGACAAACCGCAAGACTCCGACGCACCCAAGGGGTGGCTGCCCGACTTCCTGGCATCCACCGTCGTGTTCCTGGTCGCGCTCCCCCTGTGCATCGGGATCGCGGTCGCCTGTGACGTCCCCGCAGAGCTTGGCCTCGTCACGGGAATCATCGGCGGGCTCATCGTCGGCGTGTTCTCGGGCGCGCCTCTGCTGGTCAGCGGTCCCGCCGCGAGCCTCATCGTCCTGGTCAACGACCTCATCGCCGACCACTCGATCCTCGCGCTCGGGCCCGTCGTCGTACTCGCGGGCGGCTGGCAGATGCTGGCGGGCGTCTTCAAGCTCGGCCAGTGGTTTCGCGCCGTCGCCCCCGCCGTGATTCAGGGGATGCTCATCGGCATCGGCGTCATCATCTTCACCTCGCAGCTTCACGTCTGCCTCGACGTCGACCCCGCGCGCTCCTTCCAGGACAACGTACTGCTGCTGCCCGAGAGCCTCTCGGGCGACATCCTCGCCCCGGCGATCATCGCCGCCACGTCGATCGCCCTCATTGCGTTTTGGCCCAACCTGCGCCCGGCCAAGCTCAAGCTCGTGCCCGGGCAGCTCGTGGCGCTGGTCGTCGTCACCACCGGCACCCTCATCCTCGAGCCGAGCGTCCGCTTCTTGGAGATGTCGCCGAACTTCTTCGACGGGCTCGCCCCGCCGGCGCCGGCCGACTACGCGACGCTGCTGTCCACCGACCTGGTCGTGCTTTCGCTCGTGTTCGCCTTCGTGGCGAGCGCCGCGACGCTGCTCACCGCCAACGCCATCGACCAGCGGCAGAACTTCTCCAAGGCCAACTACGACAAGGAGATGTTCGCGCAGGGCATCGGCAACGCGCTCACCGGCGCCGTCGGCGGCCTGCCGATGACCGGCGTCATCGTCCGCAGCTCGGTCAACGTCGACGCCGGCGCACGCACGCGCCGCTCGACGATCCTGCACGGCATCTGGATTCTGCTGTTCGTCGTGGCGGCCCCCCAGCTTCTCGAGCTGCTTCCGCGTGCCAGCCTCGGCGCCATCCTCGTCTACACGGGCTACCGCCTGATCGACTGGCGGGCCATGAAGGCCCTGTACGAGCAGGGTCGCTCCGAGCTGGCGATCTGCCTCATCACCCTGTTCGGCGTCGTGTTCCTCGACCTGTTCAAGGGCATCATCGCCGGACTCGCGGTGGCGATGCTCAAGATCGTCTGGACGTTCGCCCGGCTCGAGATCCGAGGGGAGCGGGCGAAGTCCAAGGACACGTACGACCTGCACCTGCTCGGCTCGGCGACCTTCCTGCAGGTGCCGCGCCTGGCCCAGGCCCTCGACAACGTGCCCGACGACTGTGAGCTGCACGTGCACATCGATCGGCTCGACCACATCGACCACGCGTGCCTCCAGCTGCTCTCGACGTGGAGCGAGAGTCGGGAGAGCGGTGGACGCTCGGGCATGGTCGTCGAATGGGACGAGCTGACCAACCGCTACCGCAACGCGGTCGTCGGCGGTGGTCGCGAGGCCCCCAAGCCCGGGTCTCTCGTCAGCTCGATCTGGGCCGAGTGGAAGCGCGTGTATGCCCCGCGTCGCGCCGGGGAGGCGAACAGTCCACCCCAGGACTTCATCCCAGCCGAGCGCCTGCGGGTCCGCGAAGACATCGACAGCCTCGCAGGGGTGGTTCGTGCTGCGGCCGAGGCCCTCGCTCCAGCCGCAAACGTCGACGCGAAGACCCTCGAAGAGGCGCTGCTCGGTCGCATCGAGGGGCACGTCGCGCTCGGTGGTGGCGTCAGCGTCCCCCACGCGCCGATCCCAGGGCTCACCGAGAGCATCGGGGCGCTGGTGACCACGCCTCGCCCGATCGCCGTCGACGATGACGAAGCCGACATCTTCTTCGTTCTGCTCGCGCCGCCCGACGATCCCCAGCAGCACCTCCAGTCGCTCGCCCACGTGGGCCGCCTTTGCCACGACGACGACCTGCTCACCGAGCTCCGCCGCGTCGACTCCCCCGAAGCCGCCGCCAAAGCGCTGCGCATCGCAGACGCAGCCACGCTCGACAGCGCGGTCATCATGTCGCCCCGGCTGCTCGGCATCATCGAGATCGCCGACGCCGACCGCGGCAAGCGGATCCAGGAAATGGTCGAGGAGGCGTTTGGCGACGCGCTGACGGCCGACTCGGGCAACGACGACCTGCTCGGCATGCTTCGCCGCGTGGTCCGGGCCAAGTCCGAACACCTCATGGTGGTCCCGATCGACGAGCGAGAGATCGGGGTGCTGCGCGCCCTGCTCGACGAGGAGCACAAGATCGTCGGCGCCGACCCCTGCCGCCTGCACCTCATCGGTGCGCAGCAGCTGGGCCTCGAGGCCTGACGCCGAGTCTTCAGACCTTCGTGCTTCAGACCTTCTGGGGCGTGGCCTTGGGCAACAACGGCACCCGCTCGGCGGGGTCGCCCTCGCCGTAGATCCAGCGGTACGCCCACCAGCGCCCGAAGACGGACTGGGTGTACTTGCGGGTCTCGTCGTAGGGGATTGCTTCGATGAAGAGGTCGAGTTCCCAGCCTCCGCGCTCGCGCAACCACTTGTCGACCGCGCCTGCGCCGGCGTTGTAGCTGGGGATCGCCAGCGCAACGGCCCCTGGCCCACCGCCGTAGCGGGCAACGAGGCCCGCGAGGTAGTGCATGCCGAGGTTGAGGTTGGTCGCCGGATCGTAGAGGTCGTCTTTGTCGACCTCGACCCCGACCTTCTTGGCCACGCCCTTGGCCGTGGCTGGCATCAGCTGAATCAGGCCTCGCGCGCCCGCCCACGACGTCGCCCCCGGGTTGAAACGGCTCTCGGTCTGCATCACGGCGAACGCGAGCAGGTCCGGCACGCCGTGGCTCTCCTCGTAACCGTCGATGAGCTCGGCGAAGGGGCGCGGGTGGGCGAGCCGCCACACGGGCAGGTTGGCTGGACCCGGTGGAGCCTTCCGCCACGCGGTGCCCAGGTTCGCCAGCGTGCGCTGAGCCTCGGCGTACAGGCCGGCCTGGTTGAGCACCGCGACCGCCGGCCAACCGCGCACACCGGCGATGTCGAGCTCCTCGCGCGCGTCGTCGCCGAGCCCGAGTCGAGCCAGCAGCACGGCTCGCTCCGCGCCCTTGGAGGTCGTCGCGGCGTCGGCCTTGGGTGTCTCGCGCTGAAGCATCGCCAGGCCCCGCTCGAACGCCTCGGGCCCGGCTTCATGCAGCCGCGACATCGCCTGCGCCGCCGGGTAACCGAGCGGGTCGGTCTGCACGGCGTCGACCCATGCGGAGGTCGCCGCGTCGCGCTTGCCGAGTGACGCGAGGGCGCGTCCGCGAAAGTAGTGGAGCTTGGACTTCGTCGTGGGGTGGGCGATCGCGCCTTCGAGCGCCTCGTCGCACAGCGCGAGCGCGCGCGCAGCGTTGCCCGCGGAGAACGCCAGCAACAGGAGGCGACGCCGGGCCTCGTCCTTCATGTCGCCGTCCACCGCCAGCGCCGACTCGAACGCGGACGTCGCCTTGGTGTCGTCACCGTGCTCCGACCACGACTCGCCCGCCAACACCCACGCGTCGTCGGCGTAGGAGTTCTTGGCGTGCTCCTTGGCCAGCGACGAGAACGCCAGGGCGGCCTTGTCGTACTTGCCCGCGGCGTAGAGCCCGCGTGCGCCCTGGTAGCGTGATTTCACCTCGTAGGTGGTGACGCCCTTGGCCTTCTTGCAGGACGCTGCCGCTCGGTCGAATGTCGCTCGTGCGTCGGCGCGGCGGCGCTGCTTGAAGATCGCCGACCCCTTGACGTAAAGCGCCCGGCAGCGCGTCGCCTCGTCGGCGCCTTTGCGCAGCAGGGCATCGGCAGCCTTGGTCGCGCCCTTGTACCGGCGGGCGGAGAGCATCGCGTCCATGCGCGCCACCGCGAGTCGCCTCTCGAACGCGGCGCGGTCCTTGGCGGAGCGACTCACCCCCGCGGACTTGCGGAGGTCCGGCAGCGCGCCCGCGGCCTCTTCGCCGTAGTCCGACAAGGGCGCCTCGAGCAGGATCGACTCGTAGAGCTTCACCGCCTTGGCGTGCGCGGCCGCATCGCCCTCCTCGGACGCGAGCATGCGCGCGAGCTTGATCGACACGCCCATGCGGTGTTTTCCCTTGGGATGCTTCGCCAGGTAGGCCTCATACGCCTTGCGCGCCTCGTCGCGAGCCTTGGTCCGCAGGAGCGCGTCGGCCTCGATCACGGCGAACGCCTCGGCGAGCCCGGAGCGCTCGCGCGCCTTGGCAGTCACGCCACGGACGAGCTCGAGGGCCCTCTGGGGCTGCCCCGCGTCGAGCCGCGCCTGCGCCTCAAGCCGCACGAGCCGAGCCTGGACCGGCGCCAGCTCGGGCGCCTCGGCGGCTTCGGCAAAGCGGTCGGCCGCGGCCGCAAAGCGGTCGTCCTGCAGGTCTTCGAGGCCGCGAAGCCACTGCGCGCCCGCTCGCTCGGCGCGCGGGAGGTCGGTCTGCAGCAACGCGTCGAGCAGCCGAACAGCTTCGGCGTGGTCGCGTCGCTCTCTCGCCAGGATCGCGTCGCGACCCAGCCCCGAGGCAAACCACAGCGCGCGTCCGGGCTGGGCGACCTCGTCAGGCGGCGCGGGCTGGGCATTCTCGGCATTCTCGGAGACCTCGCTGGCCTCCGAACCCGCCGCGGAGACGCTCGCCGCGGGGCCTTCGTTCTTGCACGAGGAGAGGCCCGCGAGGAGGAGGGCGACGGTGGCGGGCCAGATGCTGCGCACGATCACACCAGCCGCGTCGGCTCGCTCTCGGGGTCGTAGATCTCGACGCGGTTGCGCCCGTTGCGTTTGGCCACGTACAGCGCGGCGTCGGCGGCCTCGATGAGCGCGTCGGCGGTCGGCTCCACCAGCATGCCCAGGTCGGCGACGCCCAGGCTCACGGTGACCGTGAGCGCTTGCTCTTCGAGCGCGAACGCCTTGCCCCCGACCGTCTCCATGATGCGATAGGCCGCCCGTGCCGCCCGGAGCGCGTCGACGTCTCGACAGATCAGCGCAAACTCCTCGCCACCGTAGCGGGCGAAGATGTCCTCGCTGCGTGTCGTACCTGCGACCCGGTCGGCGAGGTTCTTGAGCACCTGATCACCTGCGGGGTGTCCGAGCGTGTCATTGATCTTCTTGAAGTGGTCGATGTCGAACAAGACCAGCGAGAGCGGCTTGCCGTGGCGCAGCGCGAACGCGACGTCGCTCTCGAGCCGATTGTTGAAGTAGCCCCGGTTGAAGACCCCCGTGAGCCGGTCCCGCAGCGCGGACTCGTAGAGGTTGCGTTGAAAGTCCTCGTCGAAATCGTCGTGATAGGTGAACTTCAGGACGCTCTGAGCGCCGATCTGAATTTTGTCACCTTCTTGGAGTTCGTACCGATCCACCTTCTTGCCGTTCGCGTAGGTTCCATTGGTGGAGCCTGCGTCGAGCAGGTAGTAGCCACCGCTGTCTCCTTCTACGGCCGCGTGCGTACGAGAGATTCCCTCGTCATTGATCCGCACGTCGGTTTGCAGTCCGCGGCCGATGGTGGTTCGCGCGCTCTCCTTGAGCGGGAACATCTCCCCCATGCGGTCGCCCGAAAGCACCACCACGAACGCCCGTTTCTTCCCGTCTCTGGCCCGATTGAGGCCATCCGGCTCCAGCCGTATCGTGGTCTTGGACATCCTGCGCCACTGTAGAACCCATCGCCGACTTCTGGCAACAACGCCGCACGCCAGCGTATAGTCGCCCCGCGCGGTCACTGCCGCCCGTTGACCCCATGGACGTTCTCGCCCCGTTCCTGGCCTTGCCCATCGCCATCTCCCTCGCCGTGGCCCCCCCCGCCGAGGACAAGGCACCGGCCGCTGCGCCTGCCGACGTGGCGCCTCCGGGCACAGCCCCCACCGAGCCCCCACGCCAGGACCCCCAGCTCGAACGAGCGATGGAGTCGTACGAGCTGGGCAAGAAGGCCTACAACGCGGCGCGCTACGAAGACGCGCTCGGCCACTTTCAAGAGGCCGCCACGCGGTACGCCTCCCCCGACTTCCAGTACAACATCGGGCTCTGCTACGAGCGCCTGGGCAAGCCAGACGAGGCCATTCGAGCGTTTCGTACCTATCTGCGCGCCAAACCCGACGCCGATGACCGCGCCAACGTCGAGGACCGCATCTTCCAGCTCGAACGAGACATCGAGCGCGCGAAGACGGACCCTGACGGCCAGGTCGAGCCCGACCCCGAGCCCGAGCCGGTCTCCCAACCCGAGCCTCCCAAACCCAGCCGCCCCTTCATCATCACCGGTGCCGTGCTCGCCGGCGTGGGCGGAGCGCTCGCGCTCGGCGGTGGCATCGGGTTCGGGGTCGCGGCCGCCGACCGCAGCAACGCGGTCGACGAGGTCAACGACGGCAACCCCCAAGGCCTGACGTTCGCGGAGGTCCAGACCCTCGACGACGAGGGCCGTCGGTTCGAAACGCTGCAGATCGTCACGGCCGCCGCCGGCGCCGCGGTGGCGGTCACCGGGGTCGCCCTGCTCGCAGTCGGCCTCAAACGCAAGAAGGCCGCAGAAGGGAGCCCCACGGCCACGCTCGTGCCAACGTGGACGGGTCGCTCCGCAGGGCTCTCACTGCAAGGACGGTTCTAAACATGCGCACACACTCCGCACGTCTTCTTGGGTTCGTCTCGATCGCTGTCGCCTCGAACCTGGCCGGCTGCTACGGCGCCGATTTCGACGCCGCCCTCGAGGGCGTCTACACCTGCGAGATCATCGACGCGGCCGACCCCGACGCCGACTGCCCCTCCGCGATGCTCTGCGACGGGAGCCGTTGCGTCTCCGCGCTGCCTTCGGTCGAGGTTCGCTCTCCCGAGGCACGCGAGGCGTTCGACGACGCAGGCGACGTCGTCATTCGCGTCGTCGGCTCCGGACTCGACCTTGGCGCCGACGAAGGCGAGCCCAACGCGGGATATATCGAGGTCACGCTGGATGATCAGACGGTCGAGGTGCGCTCGGGGCCTATCAGCGACGGCATCGTCATCAGCGAGTTCACCGTCGCCGACACGCCCGGCGGCCACCGGATCAGCGCCCGCGCACTGCGGCCCGACGGCACCCCCTACGGCAACCCGGGCGCGTCCGACACGCGGCTGTTTTGGATCGACGATGGGCTGCCGCACGTGGCGATCACCCAACCCTGGCCAGGCTCCGAGATCGACCTTGGCACCCCGCTGGTCGACTTCGAGGCCGCCGTCCTCAACTTCGACATCTCGGTCTCCGACACCGACCCCGCCCGCGGGCAGGGCCATGTCCACCTCTACTACGACGACCTCTTCCCGGCCTGCGCCCAGGATCCGGTCTGCGACTCGGGCTACATCGCCGTCGTCGCCGCCAGCCCCGGTGAGGGCACGCTGCGCATCGCCGACACCGCCGCGACCGTGCCCGAGTCCCCCGAGACCACGGCCACGATCACCGCGGTCCTCCGGCAAAACGACCACGAGCCGTTCTGCATCCTCGACAACCCCGAGGACCCCGACCTGGCCACGTGCCCCGAGGACGGCGACCCGGTGCTCGTGACCGACACGATCACCATCAACCGGGTCGCGCAAGAGTAGCCGCGGCTACGCGCCGGCGGCCTTGCGGGCGCGCTCGCCCACCCACCGCGCGATCGCCCGCAGGGGCTCGGCCGCCTCGCCGAACGGCGCGACCTCGTCGATGCACTGCTCGACGAGCGCGTCGGTTCGCTTCAGCGCCTTCTCGCGCAGCGCCGGCTGGTCGTCGTCGAGCACGTCGTCGGCGTGCTGGAACGCGATGCCGAACTTCAGGCCGTAGCGTTCGAGCCGTCCGACCACCTCGTCGTCCTTGCCCGCGAGCAGGCCGGCCATCGCCGCGCTGCCCGCGTAGAGGCCGCCCGTCTTCAGCGCGTGCACGCGCTCGAGCAGCTCGAGGTCGTGAATGTCTTGTCCCGCGACCAGATCGAGCGCTTGCCCGCCGACCATGCCGTCGATGCCCGCGTGGTGGGCCAGCTTGGCCACCGCATCGCCCACGCGACCCGTAGCAGGGCGCCCGCCCACGCCACCGGCCAACGCACCGAAGGCGAGGGTCAGCAGCGCGTCGCCCACGAGGATCGCCTTGTCTTCACCGAACGCGACGTGCACCGTCGGCTTGCCCCGGCGCTCCGCGTCGTCGTCCATGGCGGGAAGATCGTCGTGCACGAGCGAGTAGGCGTGGACCAGCTCGATCGCACAACACGCCGGCAGCGCGGTCTCGACGCTCGCCCCGACCGCCTCGGCGGCCGCGATGGCCATGAGCGGCCGCATGCGCTTGCCCCCGAGGAGCACCGCGTATCGCATGGCCTCCCTCAGGCGTCCGGGATCGTCTCCGGTGGGCTCGGGCAGCAACGCGCTGAGCGTGGCGTCGACGCGCTCGCGTCGAGGTGCGAGGTAGGACTCGAGATCGAAAGTGCTCATGTGGATTCCTCGGGGTGAGCCTCGAATGGCTCGGTGCCTTCGGCGTCGGCCAGCAGCGCCTCGATGCGCTCCTCGACCGACGCCAAGATCTGCTCGCCCTGGCGCGCAAGCTTGACGCCTTCCTCGAACTTGCGAAGCGCCTCCTCGAGCGGGAGCTCCCCCGACTCGAGCTCGGCGACCACCGCCTCGAGTCCATCGAGCATCGTGTCGATGCTCGGCGGAGCGACCGCGTCGGTGTCGGCCTTCTTCTTGGATGTCCGCGCCATGGGCGGCGCGGAGTATAGGGGTGGCCACGTTGCCGCTGCAACGCGGCGTGGGGCGCCGTGCGCAAGGGACGCTTGCGGCGCCGGCCGGATGCGTCCTATTGTGCCCGCCGATGGCTGATGCGGCCGAACAGACGGTGGACGTCGACGCGCTCATGGAGCAGTTCCACGCCTACCTCACGAAGCAGGGGCTCAAATCCACCCGGCAGCGTGACGTGATCGCGGAGCGCTTCTTCGCCACCGACGGGCACACCTCGATCGAGGAGCTGCTGGCGCTCGCCCGCGAAGACGCCCCCAAGGTCGGGTACGCGACCGTGTACCGCACGCTCAAGCTGCTCACCGAGTGCGGTTTGGCGGCCGAGCGCCGCTTCGGCGAGGGCCAGACCACGTACGAGACGGCCGGAGACACCGAGCACCACGACCACTTGATCTGTATCGAGTGCAACCACGTGCTCGAGTTTCACAACGAAGAGATCGAGCGCGAGCAGGAGCGGATCGCGCGAAGCTTCGGTTTCAACCTCATCCGCCACCGCCACGAGCTCTACGGGCTGTGCCCGCGCGCGCGCGGCATCAAGGGCGGCTCCTGCCCGGGCCAGGACGCGAACAACAAGAAGTAGGGCGCCATGGAGTTCGCCCACGTCATCGTTCAAGACGGCCTCCCGCTCGCGGTGGTCGCCGTGGCCGCGACGTGGCTCCTCAGACGCTGGCTTCGCCCCTCCCCGAGCGCCTGCGCGGGTTGTTCCATGGAGTCGAGCGCCACAGCGCCCGTGCGGCATCGACTCCCCGTCCTCGGAGCGCGGCGGTAGGTGCTCGACACCTCGGCCCGCCGCTCGCTGCGATGGGAGCTCGTCGTCACCCTCGCGGTGACGCTCGTCATGGCGGTGGTCTCGCTCTCGCTGGCGAGCGAGGTCCTGGGGCGGCGACGCCACGAAGCCGCACAGCGTGAGCAGCTCGCCGACCACGTCCAGGGGCTCGCAGCCCTGGTCACGCCGCAGCTGGGCAACGGCGCCCTCGCGGCGGCCGGACGAGGCCAACTCGAGCCGGTGCTGCGCTCGAACATCGGCACCCTCGGCATCGAGTCGATCACGCTTCATCGCCTCAGCGACCGCCAAGACCAGCCGCCCCGCATCGCGGTCGGGCTCGCGCCTCCCCTGCCCCCGCCCGCCCCTTTGCAAGACCCCGGTGGGACGCGCATCGACACCTCGGACGGCTTGGTCATCGTCGACCGAGCGCTGCGCACCTTCGGAGGCGCCCGCGACAGCGGCCCCTTGGTGCTGCGGGTCGTCGCCCGCCCCGCCCCATGGACGCGCACGCAGGACTGGACCGAGGTCGCCGTGCTCGCACTCGGGGTCGGCGTGGTCATGCTCGTGCTCGGCATCGGGCTCATCGAAGTCCAGGTCGTCCGCCCGCTTGGGCACATTCGAGACGCCGTCGGCCAGGTCGCGATGGGCAACCTCGAGGCTGCCGTCCCCGAGGAGGGACCAGCCGAGCTGCAATCGCTCGCCGGGTCGTTCAACCAGATGACGCAGTCGCTGCGGGAGCGGGTCGAGCACATCGAGCGTCAGCGCAAGCACCTGGTCCGCGCCGAGCAGCTCGCCTCGGTGGGCCGCATCTCGGCCGGCATCGCGCACGAGGTCGGCAACCCGCTCGCCGCCGTGCTCGGCTACGTCGAGCTCCTGCTCGATCCTCGCTCCGAGCCGGCGCTCGACGACACGCAGCGCGACATGCTCGAGCGCAGCCGCACCCAGATCGAGCGCATTCAAGGCATCGTCACCCAGCTCCTCCACTACGCCCGCCCGACCCGCCAGCAGCCCCTGACGCTGCGCGCAGTCGAGGCTGCCCAAGGCCTCGTCCGCCTGCTCGAGCACGACCCGCGCTGCGCAGACGTGTCCCTCGACGTCCGCGGCGACGAGGGGTCGAAGGTCCACGCGGACCCCGGGCTGCTCGACCAGGTCCTGCGCAACCTGGTCGTCAACGCGGCGCGGGCGACCGCCGAAACCGAAGGTCCGCGGCGCGTCACGGTGTGGGTCGAGGCGGACGGAGACCGGACCCACATCGACGTGCAGGACAGCGGGCACGGCGTCCCCGAGGACGTGCGCGAGCGGCTCTTCGAGCCCTTCTTCACCACCGCCAAGGCCGGTGAGGGCACGGGGCTGGGTCTGCCGATCTGCCAGGGCCTGCTCGAATCCATGGAAGGCAGCCTCGAGCTGCGGCCCCAGGACGCCCGAGCGCCGCTGGATGGGGCACGATTCCCCGGCGCGGTGTTTCGTGTCACCCTCCCCGCGGGTCCTCCTGCCCCAATTTCGGAGTAGTTACATGGACCTCGTCGACATCGTCGAATCTCCTGCCCTCACGGTGCGTCGAACCCCGCGCCCGACACCCGGGCCTACTTCAGCGCCACGGAGCCAAGCCATGTTCAAGTCTCGCCCCCGCAGCCTCGCCTCTGTTCTCACCCTCGCGCTCGTGGCCTCGAGCAGCCTCGCTGGCTGCGCCTACAAGTCGAACTACCGCCAGACCAACTTCGACGTGCAGACCCAGCCCGTCCCCCAAGACAAGGTCAAGGTGGTCAAGAGCAAGGACGACCTGGTCACGCCCTACACCGAGCTGGGCATCTACCGGGGCCGAGCGCCCTCCGTGAAGGAGGCGATGGACGTCGCCAAGAACCAGTGCGGTCGCGAGGGCGCCGAGCTGTACGTGCTCAACGTCGAGCCCTACGAGTCGGGCGGCGTGTGGAACGTCGATGGCGTGTGCGCCGTGTTCAGCGACGCGCCCGCCGAAGGCTGATCTCACCCGTCCACGTCTCGCAACCGCGCCGGATCGCCGCACCCACCTCGGGGGGCGGGGACTCCGGCGCTGTCGCGTCGGTGATGAACTCAGGTCTGGCTGTTGCGCTCATCCTCGCGGCGAGCGTGTTCCATCAGCAGGTAGGAGACCGGGGTCACTGCGCCGTCGTTGGCCGGACCCGGCGCGGGCCAGCTCGGCGAGTCGTCTCCGGTGCCTACGGTCTGAAACTCGAACTCGCCGCGCGCCCAGCCGAGCAGCTCGAAGACGCGATCGTGCGGGTGGCTGTTGGAGCCGAGCTGCTCGACCCGCGTCAGCGCGCCGTTGCGCAGATGCAGAGTGGACGCCTCGTTGTCGCAACGCAGATGCAGGCTGCCGCTTCGCCGCTCGGACTCGAGGAACGCCAGCACGCTCCCGAGGCGGACGTGCTCGAGCTCTCCGCGCAGACCCTGCGCGTCGTTGTTGGTCGGCAGCTGTCGACGGCGGGTCACGACACCGATCAGGCGCGCCGCGATCTCGTCGGCCGGCAGATCCTTGGGGAGGAAGTCGTCGGCGCCCATTCGGTAGCCGCGCAGGCGGGACAGCTCGTCGGAGAGACGGGTGAGGAAGACCACCGGGATTCCCCGAAGGCGCTTGCGCTGTCGGACCGATCGAAGCAGCGACCAACCGTCCATTTGCGGCATCTCGACGTCGGTGAGGATGACGTCGGGCACCTTCTTGAGCGCCGCCGAGAGCGCCAGCAGGCCATTCTCCGCGACGCGCACCCGCATGCCCCGCGCCCTCAGGAGATCTCCGAGCTCGATGCGGTGGCTGACCAGGTCGTCGACCACCAGCACGTGAAGCGCCTCTTCGGCGTTGGGCACCGTGTTCGCCTCGTCGTCGCGTCCGACGACCCCGTCGACGCAGTTCTCGAGCGCTTCACGCTGCGCCGGGTTCATCGCCTCGAGCTCGACGATCGCCTCCCCATCCCGGCTGCGCACGGCGCTCACCTGCCCGCGCAAATAGAGGACCGCGTCGTCGGGCAGCGTGAGCTTCACCCGCACCGCTGCACCCGGTGCCGGCGGCGTCTCGACGGGTAGCCGGAGCCGGCCCTTGCGGAGACGGTCGGCGTACTCGACGACGAAGTCATCGCGTGACTCGAACCGCACCCCAAACGTGGGGGTCACGCGACGCGTCCTCGCGTCTTGGTGCTCAGCTTCCGCCACCGTGTAACGAATCGTACGGTTTTTCTCGGACGTGCTCCAACGGTTTTGGCATTCGACCCGCCAGTTCAATACCGCGCATTTCCCACGGCTCGGGTGTCGTGCGACGGACCGACCATTGCTCTACACTCACCCACAGTGATGCCCGATCAGCCTCGGCGCCCACAGAGCGCCCGGGAACGGCCTCGTTCGCGACCGCCCCGCCGTCGCCCGTCGAACAACGCCAGCGCAGGACCCACCTCCGCGGTGCAGTCGGTGCTGTTCGCACTGCTGTGGGTGCTGCTGGGATTGGGCTCGCTGGCCAGCGTCGTCGTTGCGCTGTGGGTCGTGCTCTCGCTCGCCCGCGCAGCTGCCGTCGGGGGCGGAAACGCGTTCCTCCCGTGGTTCATCGCCGTCGCGCTCACGCTCGGGCTGCCCTTCGCCCTTGCGACGTGGAAGCACCAGCACGCGCCCAAGAAGATCAGCCTCACGATGGCGTGGCTGCCGATGGTCTGGAACACGCTGGGCTTGCTCGCGGTGTCTCAGCTCGTCCCCGATATCGTCGGCGAGGCGCTGCGAGGCCAGGGCTCCGCCGTCGCGGCCGAGACGCTGGGCGAGTCGCACTCCGCCACGCGGGTCATGTCGGCACTGGGCCATCACGCCGCCGATGCGGTGGACCCCGAGCCGCCCCCCACGGTCGCCGACAGGGGCGCACCTCCCCTCCCCTCGGTCGACGCGAATCTCGACCTCGCCAAGGCGATCAGCGTGCCGCTCGAGGAGCAGGGCACGGCCATCTTCGTCGACGTCGGTCTCGAGGGCTACGGAGGACGGCACGCGAAGAAGACCTACCTCTTCGACACGGGCGCCTCGTACACGACGCTGAGCACCGAAGCTGCCGCCGAGCTCGGCATCGAGATCCCGTCGGACGCCCCGGTGCTGGAGTTCGACACCGCCAAGGGTCGACGAGAGAGCCGGATGGTGTACCTCCCCGCGCTTCGGCTCGGGCAGATCCGCATCGAGGGGCTCGTCGTCTCGGTCTGCGACAAGTGTATCAACGGGCGGCACACCGGGCTGCTCGGTCAGAACGTCATGCGCCGCTTCCTGGCCCGCATCGACTTTCAAGGCGGTCGCATGCTCCTCATCCCGCGAAGCGGCGACACTCGACCCAACCGCGCCTACGACATCGGCCCCATGGTGCAGATGGAGGTCGAAGGCGATCCGGTCATGTGGGGTGACCGCGTGCACTGGGTGATCGAGGTCCACAACCGCAGCACGGTGCCGATTCGCGACGTGGTCCCCACCGCCAACTTCACCGGGGGCCCGAGCCTGCGCGGCGCCAAGATCGACGAGATCGGGCCCGGCGAGGTCGGGCGGTCGTTGGTCAAGGGCAAGGTGGGCTCGGCAGCACAGCGCAAGACGGAAGGCCACTTCAAGTTGGGGCTATCCGAGGCGTACTGGTGATCGCGTTCCTCCCCCCACCCACGGGCACCCAAACCAACGACCCGTTCGCGATGCTCGCCGACTCGGGCGGCCCGCTGTTCATCCTGGCCCTGCTGGTGCCCGTCGCGGTCGTCGTCTTCTACTTGGGCTCGAGGAGACTCGCGAAGGAGCGCGGCACACATGCGCTGCGCCCCCGCGGTCGGGTGTGGTTCGACGCACCCCGCAAGCGGAGCGAACGGTGGCGCACCACCGTGCGAGGGCTGGAGGGCCGAGACCCGTCGGTTGCCTCGAAGGCCACCGCGGGCGCAGTCCGGCTGCAGGGCGTGCTGTGCGGCGCGTCAGAGAACCTCGGCGGCGCGGCGGGGCGCGAGTGCGTCTGGCGAAACCGTGCCGGAGCCAGCGCGGCCTCGGCCGTGGCCTCGGAGACCGTGTTCTTGCGCGATGACACCGGCACCGTCGCCATTGAAGACCTCGAGCAGGCGTACGTCATCGCGCCGGCCGAGAAACACACTTTCCACCACGAGAACGTCTCCTTGTACCTCGGCGACCGGGTCGAGGTGTACGGACAGTTCACGCCCGAACCGGCGCCCGCCGACGCGGGGCAGCCGACCGAGCGTGTCTACGGTACCCTCGCGCTCGTCGACGGACTCGACATCCGGTTGATCGACCGACCCACCCCCGAGACCGCCGACGACGGAGCCAACGAAGACGCTCCTTCGCCCGAAGTGGACACCGCGCAGCCATGAAACGCCTCGTCATCTCCCTCGCTCTCCTCGCGCCCCTCGCCTGCGACAAGGACAAGAAGCCCAGCGACGTCCCCGACGCCGACACCACCGGCGACGTCACGGTCGCGGACACTGGAGGCGAGGACGAACCCAAGGAGCCCATCGAGCCCGACGTCCCGCAAGAGCCCGACCCGGCCGAGATCGCCGAGGGCGCGCACGAGTACCTGCTCGGCCACTATCAGCAGGCGATCGACAAGCTGGAGCCGGTCTACAACGACCTCGAGGAGCGCAAGCAATACCGAGCCAGCGGGCTCGCGGGCGGATGGCTCGCGCTCGCCCACGCGCAGATCGTGTTCGAGAGCGGCCAAGAGCCCAGCAAACACGCCCTCGAGATGGCCGACCGCACGCAAGACCCCGAGGTCAAGGCGGTCGCGCAGCTCGCTCACGGGGCGATGCTCCTGGGCAATGAAGACTACGAAGCGGCCGCGGCCGCCTTCACCAACGCGGCCAACGCCGCGCCCGAGTCGCTGCCCGGCGCGCTCGCCAACATCCTGCGGGCCGAGTCGCTCATCGGCAGCGCGTTTGGGACCTCCGCGAGCGAAACGGTCGAAAACCCCGCAGACCTCGAGGAGGCCAAGAAGGCCTACGCCGCCGCCGCCAAGGTCGCCAACGCGGGCAAGGAGACCGACGCGCTGATGGGCCGCGTCGAAGAGGGTCTCGCCGCGGTCTCGCGCTACCAGGGCGACAAACCCGCGGTCTGCTCCCACGCCGCGGCGTCGATCGAGCACTTCCAGAAGGCGGGTGTCTCGGAGTTCCTGGTCGACGGACCGCGAGGCCTGGCCGACAAGTTCGGCTGCAAGCTTTGATGGGGAACCTCTCGGTTCCCGACGCTGCGGGGGCATTGCCCCCTTCGCGCCTCCCTCCAAGGTCGGGCGCGGAGCGCCCTCGCTCGCTGGGCGTTCTTTGGGGAACCTCTCGGTTCCCGACGCTGCGGGGGCATAGCCCCCTTCGCGCCTCCCTCCAAGGTCGGGCGCGGAGCGCCCTCGCTCGCTGGGCGTTCTTTGGGGAACCTCTCGGTTCCCGACGCTGCGGGGGCATAGCCCCCTTCGCGCCTC
>JANSYI010000076.1 GCA_024742475.1 bacterium
CTACGACACCGCTGGCACGCGGTTGCTGTACACGACCAACGGCTCGACGTCGACGACGTACACGCACGACGCGAACGGAGCCGTCGAGAACTTCGGCAGCACCAGCATCAGCTGGACTTCGTTCGGCAAGGCGCGGACGATCTCTCAGGCGGGCACGACCCGTCAGATGTCCTACGACGCCGACGGGGCGCGGGTGATCCGCGAGACGAGCAACCGAGGCGGGTTCACGGTCACTCCGCATCCTCTCTACGAGCGTCGTTACGACTCCGAAGGCGTGCTCGAGGAGGCTCGCATCCGTGCGACCAACGCCGCGGGTGCGGTGGTGGGGGAGTTCCGCTTCGACTACCAAGGTGCGAACGCATGGAAGCGCGGCGACACGCGGTACGTGCACGACGACCATCTCGGCTCGGCGGGGTTGGTGACCAACGCGGACGGCGCCGAGGTGGACCGCGTGGCGTATGACGTGTGGGGTCGAGCGCGGGACGCGACCGACTGGAGCGCGTATGTGGCGGACAGTGCCACGGACGACATCCCCGTGGGCTTCACCGGGCACCAGGCGGAGCTCGACGGGGGGCTGATCAACATGCGCGGGCGGATGTACGACCCGCGGCTGGGGCGGTTCATGAGCGTGGACCCGGTGGTTGCGGGCGCGACGGACGCAGCGGCTTGGAATAGCTACGCGTACGTCAAGAATCGCCCCCTCTCACTCGTCGACCCGACCGGGCTCGCGCCCGAGGGCGAAGGCGATCCGAACTCCGGCTGGGCAGAAGGACGGGAGTGGAGCGAAGAGCACGGGACGTGGTGCGACTACATCAGTGACGACAATGCCTGCGGCCGGATCGTCCGAGTCCCAAGGCAGGCCAGCGAGGTGTCGCTGGGCACATCTGGTGGACCCGTCGGCGCCGCGTACTGGGGGGCGGGTGACGGGTCGGGCGTCGGCATGCGCAACAGCAATGAGCTGGCAGCGCTCGGCGATCCGAAGTTCATGACGAAGCAACAACTCCGCGAGGAGGTTGCCTACGTCGAGGCTCTCGGCGGTCGATGCAGCGCAAGCGGCAACGTGACCACGTGCCGGATGCCGAACGAGGCCAAGAGCGTGCAGAAGGCAATGTCGGGTGCTTTCGCGCTGGTCAAGGCGCTGGACGTGGGCTCCGAGGCGGCGCTCGACGTCGGTGTTCTGTTGGGGAATCCGTATGCCGTCGGCGCGTCGATCGCCCTCTACGCTGCAGACGAAGCGGCCGGCCTGCACGACGAGCAGAACGCCGAGTGGGCAGATCTGGTAAAAAGGGCTGGTCAGGGGGACGATGAGGCGTTTGAAGAGCTGGTTTGGAAGATCGGGAGTAGCAGGCTTCCGGGGGGAGCGAAGGGGCCGAAGGGGGTCAAAGAGACAGGTTCGTACACCAAGCCGTCGCTGAGTGCCCACAAGGAGGCGCTCAAGAAGGTCCACAAGGAGGTGGGCGGGCCGCTTCCACCCGGCAAAGCCGGGAAATTTGGCAGTCCTCAACGTGGCACACCCAAGAAGGGGTACCGGCTCGACCCCGGACACCCAGGACGGCCGAAGGGCGATCCGGAGGCGGGGCCCCACATCAACTGGTGGGATTACACCGGAGGAAAGCGCGGAAGTGGTGGACGTTCCGGCGCCATCCCAATCGAGTAGTACGATGGACACGAGCAAGCTCGAAAACTTTCGAAGGTCGTATCCGGGACAGCCGTTTCCCGAGTTCGCGGCGTTGACAGCGGCGGAGTGCGAAACGCTTCGGAAGAAGGTTGCGGCCACACTTGGCCTCAGTGACGGAGACCCTCTTGAACTTGTCCGACACCTACACGCACAAACCGGCAACCACTTGGGTGAAGTCCCCCGAGACGGTCAGCCCGACCTACGCGCTCTCGTTGAGGGGGTCCCGATTGGCCGCCCGCATCGCGTCTTCGTGAACTGGTACAGATTCGATGACATCGACAGCCTGGATCTTGACGCCCTGTCCCGACACTTCGACGACATTTGGTATCCAAGTGTTGACGACATCGAGGTGTTCGATGATTCATGCCGATGGTTCCTAAGCGTGTCCCACGACGGTCGTATGACCCTCATTCAGCCCTGAACCTTGACCGCCGGAACGGAAACGCGGGCCTCGCGGTCTGGACGACGGCGCCGGCTCCGCCCTCGTCCTCGCCGATCAGGTAGCCAGCCCCCTGGTCGTCTGAGTGAAGCCCCGGTTTCCCCCAAGCCTCCTCTCCGCTACGCTCGTAGTCATGCCTCGTAGGAAGCAGCGGCCGTCTGGAGGCTCGCTGAGCGTCGAGGAGAAGCGCAAGGGGATCGAGCGGCTTACCGACCTGCGTACGCCCGACGCGTTGATCTCTGATGCCGCGCATCACCTCGTTGGTGTGTCGACGGACCGCGCCGACGGTGTTCCGCTGAGGAAACAAGCGAAGCTCATGCTCATCGTAGGCCTCCTGGCTTGCGCCGCCATCTGGGCGATCAAGCTCGCCGGGGTGAACGTTCTCGAGCTGCTCGGAGAGCAGGCAGAGGGTTGGGTCGTGGTGGTGCTCGCGGCCTCCTCGCTCACGGCCTACGGGGCGCTACAGCTCGTCTTCGAGAAGGGCGAGGTCGACGGGAACGTCGAGACCGGCGGGCAGTTCGGCGGTTTCGTCGCGGCGAGTCAGGAGGAAGGGCGATGGAAGCGGCGCCTGGTCGCGGTGGGGCTGGGTGTCTTTCACACGGCGGTGCACTTCTGGATCTAGGGTCCGCACGTCGTAGGTCGTACGGTGCTGCGCCAGCTGCACCCGATCGGACGCGGACGACTCGATGGTTCGACCCTGCCACGGGTCGACTCGAGTCATCGACGACGGCGGTGCAAGGGACCAACGTGCAGGCCTACTCGTTCGGCTGGACGCCTGCGGGCGACCTGGACTACCGACTCGACTCCATCCACGGTCAGGCGGAGGAGTTCGAGCACGACGCGCTGCATCGGCTGACCGAGTCGGAGGTCGACGGCTCCGCC
>JANSYI010000054.1 GCA_024742475.1 bacterium
ACGATCGCCGCGGCCGTCCTCGCGGCCACCCGCGCGCGACCGTCCGCGATGCGGGCGCGAGGTCCGATTCGCGAGCTGTTCATCGCCGCCGCCATCGACCAGGGCATCACGTCCCCGTCATTGCTCGCCACGGTGTGTGCAGGCTCGCCGCGTACGATCCAGCTGGCACGGCACCGCCCGGTGGTCGAGTCGCAGCTCATGCCGATCCGCCGCTGCCTCGGAGACGACCGGCTGCTGCGGGCAGCCTTGGGGCTGGTCAGGGGCTTGAGGGTCGAGGGGGTGCACTAGTCGGTCCGAGGGGTTCTCACCATCGCAAGACTGCCGCCCGTTCGACTTCAGCCCGGGGGCTCGAAGTCCTGGCAGGCGTCGTCGACGATCGTGGAGATCGCTTGCTCGAAGGCCATCTCGAGGTTGCCTTGGCAGAGGTCCCAGAAGAGGCCCTGTCCGTCGTCGACGAAGAGTTGGGCGAGATCCTGAGACACGGTCGCGTTGTTGGCGGACCCGTAGGGCCCCTCGCAGTTGGAGCCACCGGCGATGCCGAGGAACACGACGCTCGAGGTGTCTCCGCCCTTCGCGGCGATCAGCTGGTCGTGGATCTCCTGCACGGTGCCGATGTCGGCGAGCTCTTCATCTTCGTCGGTGATCGCGACGACGAACAGGAGCGCGTCGTCGCGGACGAAGCCGAAGTTCGCACCCATGAGGTTCATCGCTGACACGCTCTGCGCGGCGGTGAGGCCCGGTTGTTCGTCGTCGTCGGCGAATGCGCCGTCGTCGATGCAGTTGTCGGGCTGGCCGTTGTAGCCGTTGGCGGGGAAGGTGGTGACGCAGGCGAACTCGTCGGCCAGGGCCGGCGAGGTCGAGGTCATGAAGTTCAGGCCCGTCGAAAAGTCGCACGCGCCTGCATCCCCGGTGTTGTGAAAGATCGCGGGCTTGGGGCAGGCGTCGATGACCGCGAGCTGGAAATCGTCGATGCCGTTGTTGATGTCGAGCAGGGCCTGAGGAAACGAGTCGAACACCGGCCCCTGCAGCGCGGCGTGTTCCTCGGACATGCTGCCGGAGTTGTCGACCGCCAGGATCACGTCGACCTTGCGGCAGCCCTCTCCCGCCGGAGGCTTCTTGCCGGAGCCTCCGCCGTTGCCCACGTCGAACGACGGGCTGGTGTCGCTCGCGGTCGCTTCGGAGGTCGCAGACGCGCCGCTCGACCCCGATGGCGCGTCCGTTGCCGACCCCGAGTCTGTCTCGGTGGCGGTCGGGCCACTCGTCACGGGTCCGATGGTCACGCCCGTGACGTTCGTGCCCTGGCGCCCGTCGTCGGCGTCTCCACAGGCCGCAATCAGCAAGGCGATCGTGCAGCCGTACATCCGCATCAGCCTCACGCTATCACGGGGCGCGCCATGGGCCGCTCGGCGCACGCGTGGCCGCGGGCGCCGAGCAAGGGTTCCCGCGCTCGCCGATCGGTGCGCCGAAAAACCCCGAAGACGAGAATCCACGTGCTCGAAAGAAATCCGCCGCACCCATGGCGGCCTGCGGGCACTCCTCGAGCATGCGGCAGCCTGTCCTCGTTCTCGTCGGCGCGACGAGCGTTCTGCTCGGCGCCTGCGCTCAGGCGCCTCGGTCCGAAGCGTCGATGGCCGGATCGGCCGGTGGCGAGGCACCCTCGGCGACCACGGGCGACCCCGCGGGGATGGGGACGGCCGTGCAGACGGGGGGCATGACCTCGAGCGCCGGCTCGACCGATCCCGGGGCCGCCGAGAGCTCCGGGGACGAGAGCGGAGGCGACGAGCCGAAGTTCGACCTCGGGCCCGAGGGTCCCGGACCGCTGGGCTCGGGCTGCACCAAGGCCGACTTCCTGTTCGTGATCGACAACTCCTCGTCGATGTCCGACAACCAGCAGAACCTCATCGCGAGCTTCCCGGGGTTCATCGACGCGATCGAGGGCACGATCAACGCTCAGGACTATCACGTGATGGTGGTGGACTCCGACGAGTCCAACGGCGTCGTGCAGTGCAACGGCAACACCTGCGGCACCGTGTTCCCGCCTCCGTCGTGCTGCCCCGCGCCGACGAGCTGCAACGAGACGATCGGCTCGGGCCGGGACGTGTCGGGGGCCAACGGTGCTGCGTGTGACTTCGGTGCGGATCGCCAGTACATCTCGGCGCAGACCTCCGACTTCGCCGCTGCGTTCGAGTGCGCCGCGAACGTGGGCACCACGGGCAGCGCCAACGAGCTGCCGATGACCGCCATGTCTCGCGCGCTCTCGGCCGAGATGAACGGCGCGGGCGGCTGCAACGAGGGCTTCCTGCGCGATGACGCCATCTTGGTGGTGACCGTGGTCTCCGACGCGAGCCCGGCCACCGCCAACATCGAGCACGGCCAGTCGACAGCGGCCGAGTGGACCGCCGCGGTCATCGACGCCAAGGGCGGCAACGCCAGCGCGGTGGTCGTGTTGGGGCTGTTCGAGAATAGCCCCAGCTACGACGCCTGGGCGCTCTCGTTTGGCGACCGGGGCTTCTTGGGCTCGTCCGCGCTGCCCGACTACGGCCCGCTGTTTCTCGAGGCCGTCTCGACGATCGACGTGGTGTGTGACGAGTTCGAACCGGAGGGATGAACGTGAAGATGAGCGTAGCGAGATGTTCATGGGCGATCGCCCTCGTGCTCGGGGCCCCAGCGTGTGCCGACGCCGTGCGGGACGAAGACGGCGCAGCCGGGAGCGGTTTGGGTGATGACCCCGCGCCCGGGCCCGGTGGCGAGGGGACCTCGGGCGATGCGCCCGGAGGCGGCGGCGACGAAGGGGGCGAGTCCTCGGGCATCGGTGACGACGGCCCTCGGTACGACGTGGGCCCCGGCGGCGACGACCCCGACGCCGACCCCGGCCAGGAGGGCTGCGGCAAGATCGACTTCCTGTTCGTCATCGACAACTCCTCGTCCATGACCCAAGCGCAGCAGAGCCTGCGCCAGAGCTTTCCGCGATTTCTCGACGCGATCCTGGCCAACGTCGCCGCGCAAGACTTTCACATCATGGTGGTCGACTCCGACGCGGATCCGACCTACGCGTGCGAAGAGTCGGTGCACGGCAACGAGCACCCTCTGCTCGAGGGATCGGCGTGCGGCATCGACTTTCCGCTGCCGGGGCTCGACATCTGCGAGGGCTACGACTGCGGCCAAAACATCACCGAGCTCGACGCGCAGGACAAGACGCTCGGGTGCGGGGTCGTCAAGCCCTACGGCGGCAAGGCGAGCAACCGAGCGTGCGGGGTCGATGGCGATCGCCGCTACCTCACCGAGTCGCAGTCCGACATCGAAGGCACCTTCGACTGCGTCTCGCGGGTGGGCATCTCGGGCAGCTACATCGAGCAGCCGATCAGCGCGATGCGAGCGGCGCTCAGCGACGAGTACAACGCGCCCTCGGGGTGCAACGCGGGGTTCCTGCGCGATGACGCCGTGCTCGTCGTCGTCTTGATCTCCGACGACACCGTCGGGGCGTCCGAGGGCATCCCCGACGACGTCGTGCCCGGGGCGTTTGGGACCCCGCAGCAGTGGTACGACGACGTGCTGGCGGCCAAGAACGGCGTCGAGGAGGCGATCGTCGTCTTGGGCGCGTTCGCCAACGCCGACGCGCAGGTCTTCGTCGACTTCGTCGAGCTCTTCGGCGAGCGCGGCCGCGTGGTCGGCGTGGGCGAACCCGACTACTCCGTGTTCTTCGACCCTGCGGTCGAGCTCATCGACACGACCTGCGATCAGTTGCCCCCGGAAGGATGAACCATGCGCATCGACTTCGAGACCCTACTCCCGGTGGCGATCGCCATCACCTGTGCCTGCACGCTCGAGCCCACCGGCGCCAACGAAGACGACTTCGGCAGCGCTGGCGCCACGCCCTCGACCACCGCGCCCTCGGCCGATGACACGGGCGAGCCACCGGCGGCCGAGTCGTCGAGCACCGACGCGCCCGATGCTCCAGACGACGGCCTCCCCCCCGGCGAGACCACCGGCGATGGATCCGACACCGACGGCTCCGTGCTGACCTCGGGCGGTGATACCGGAGGTGGCTTACCGCCGACCGGCGGCGGCGGCTTGCCAACCGGAGGCGCCGCGCAGGGATGCTACGGGCACGCGGACCGAGCGAGCTGCGAAGCCGACGGCTGCGAGTGGACCTCGCTGGGCTCGGGCACCGAGCTGTGCGCCGACCCCGGCGTGCTCGGAACGGGCGGTCTCGATGACCTCTGCGAGGGCCTGACCGAGGTCACGTGCGAGCTGATCGGGTGCGTCTGGGACGGCTCGGCGTGCACGGCGAGTGGAGACGCGGCGAGCACCGGGGGCGAGGAGGGGACGACCGGAGAGACCTCGGGGTGAACTTGACGAGCACCGGGTCGCCTCCGTGTGCGAGCCGAACTACGCCCCGTTCTTCGAAGAGGCGGTCGGCATCGTCGACTTACCGTGCGACGCGTTCGAACCCGACGGCTGAGGAACCCGGCAGCTGGGATTTCGTGATAGGGTTGATTTGTGACCTTTGATCGTTTCGGCGGTTTACTTCTCCTGCTCCCGCTCGGTTGCGGGCCTGCGGTCGCGGTGGGCGAGACGGACTCCGGCAGCACGTCCGGCATGGCCCCGACCCCGACGAGCACCGATCCGCGACCGGGCGGCGAGAGCGGAGGCGTCACGAGCACCTCGCCCACGACGTCACCCGGCACGGCGACCTCCCCTGGCACGGCGACCTCACCCGGCACGGCGACGGACCCGACGACCGACCCCGGCACCACGAGCGGGGGCTCGAGCGGCGAGTCGTCGGGCAGCCCGTTCATCATCAAGGCCGACGGCGGGTTCGGACTCGACCCGTGTTCGACCTTCGACCAAGACTGCCCCGAGGGCGAGGCCTGTCGCGCCTGGGCCAACGACGGCGGGCCGCTGTGGAACTTCTTGCGGTGTTCCCCCGTCGCTCCCGACCCCGGCGTCGAGGGAGACCCATGCGTGGTCGAGGGCAGCCCCGTCAGCGGCGTGGATTCGTGCGACGTCGGGACGATGTGCGTGAACGTCGACCCCGAGACCCTCGAGGGCACGTGCGCCGCGTTCTGCCAGGGTTCGCCCGGCAATCCGTACTGCGAGAGCCCGGTCACCACGTGCGTCGAGGGCAACGACGGTTGGGTCGCGCTCTGCTTGCCGACGTGCGATCCGCTGCTGCAAGACTGCGCAAGCAACCAGAGCTGCGTCGGCAACTGGAACGAGCCCGAGTTCTTCTGCGCCCGGCCGGGCATCCCCTACGAAAACGACGTGCAGGTGCAGGTCGCGTCGTGCGAGCTCGGCCGCGTTGCGGTGCCGTCCGAGCTCCTCGATGGCTGCGACGGCAGCGAGCCGTGCTGCACCGACTTCTGCGACCTCACCGAGCTCGACCCCGGCTGCGGCGACGGGCTCGAGTGCGTCTCCTGGGTGAAGGAGGGCACCGTGCTCGGGGAGTTCAACGTCGGCGCGTGCCTCAGCGGCTGAACGTCAGTCGTCGAAGCCCGAGACGCGCCAGAGCATCAGCTGCAGCTCATCGGTGCAGCCGGGGACCTCGGACCGATCTCCGCGGCCAACGACGATGGTGTGGTGATCCGGGGAGTCGTCGATGAGATATGGATAGGAGAGACCTTCGAACACGTCTTCGAAGGGGTAGTCCCCGAGGATGTCTCCGGTCTGTTGATCGAAGATTCGCAGCGACGGGTCGAAGCCGCCCGCCCGGGCACACACCCGACTCCCGCATCGGAACGGGGGCAGCGTGTCGCTGAGAGACTCCGCCGTCGTCCACGATCGTGAGCCAGTCTCAGTGTCCCAGCGAGACAGATGGCCCGACTCCCAGACGATGTAGTCGCCGTCGAAGAAGATCCCCATGCCCGCGTCTTCGAGACCCGCGATCGGGGTGGCAGTGCAGGTTTCGAGGTCGAAGAGCGCGAGGGCGTGCTCTGGCTGCGGCTTGAACGGCCCGGTTTGCAGCAATGCGAGGGCGGTATTGTCGGCGGCGTTGAAGCTCTTGGGATCGATGTTCCCCTGTTCGAGCCAGGCGAGGTCCTCACACAGCAGGGGGTTGTCTCCGAAGGTCTGCCAGTCGCCGCGGAAGAACGAGCTGGTCTGGAAGAGCGTAGTGCCCTCGACCTCGATGTCGCCACCGTCGTTGAAGTCGGCGGTGAACTCGTCGGCCAACTCGGGCTCGAGCACGCAACCTGGCATCCCTGTGTCTCGAAGCCGCCACACCAGGTTCGGGGTCGCCGATCCGGTGTCCTCGACGAACAACACGGATCCGTCGCTCTCGACGGTCATCGCATAGGAGTTGAAGTGCAGCCACGGCCCGCCCAGAATCGTGCACGCCTCGACGTCGAGGCCGTGAGTGTCGGGGCCGACCTGCGGCACGACGCTGCAGGGGTCGGCCAGACTGTCACCGGTCGTCTCGCCGCTGCTCTCGCCATCGCCGGAGGACGAGCTGGTCTCGCCCGTTCCGGTACTGGAGCCGTCGGCGTCGCCGCTCGTGGTTGCCGCGGCGGTGGAGGAGGACGACGACGATGAAGATGACACGACCTCACCCGACGTTGCATCGCCCGAGGTGCCGTCCATCGCCGTTCCCGACGACTCGTCCGTTTCGGTAAGAGGGCCGTCGCTGCTGCCCGCCCCTGCACACGCAGGGAGAAGGCATCCCACCAGAAGAAGAGCATGCGGTGCGTTCATCGAAGTCCGTGCGCGTCACAGACCTACGAGGCGCCGACCGGATTCACTTCGGGGGCACGTGCGAAGTCACTCCGAGTGGAGGCAACATTTCGCCGGCGAACGACACGCGGCTCAGAGCCGGTCCTCCACCAACCCCATGAACATCCGGACGGCCAACGGGATGATCGAGTCCGCGAAGTCGAAGTCGGGGTGGTGGCAGACGGGGGAGGTGAGCTCGTCGTTGCCGGTGCCGACGAAGAAGTAGGCGGCCGGAATGGCCTGGGCCATGTAGGCGAAGTCTTCGCCGCCGGCCATGGGGAGCTCGTCGCTCGTGACGTTGTCCGGGCCCACGATTGCGGTCGCGACGCGCTCGACGGCCGCGGTGCACTCGGCGTCGTTGACGAGCACCGGGTAGTCGGGGTGGATCTCGACCTGGGCCTGCACGCCGAAGGTCGAGGCGCTGCCGCGCACGACCTCTCGGATGCGGTCGAACACCACCTCGGTGACCGCAGGGTCGAAGGTACGAATGGTGCCGCTGAGCCGGACCTCGTCCGGGATGACGTTGTTGGCGGTGCCGCCGTGGAACTGGCACACGCTCACCACGGCGCCGCCCTCCGAGGAGATGCCGCGCGAGACGACGGTTTGCAGCGCGGAGACGATGCCCGCGGCGGCGACGATGGGGTCGCGGCAGTGCTGCGGCTGGCTGCCGTGCCCGCCCACGCCGGTGACGGTGACTTCGAACTCGGCGGTGGCGGCCATCATGGTGCCCGCCCGGACGCGGACCTCACCGTGCGGATAGCCGGGCCAGTTGTGGAGCGCGTAGACCTCTTTGACGCCCTCGAGCGCGCCCTCGGCCACCATCACCTTGGCGCCCCCGCCTCGTACGCCCTCTTCGGCGGGCTGAAAGAGCAGGCGGACGTTGGCCGGCAGCGCGTCACGCTTCTCCGACAGGAGCTTGGCGACGCCCATCAGCACCGCGGTGTGACCGTCGTGGCCGCACTTGTGGGCCTTGCCGTCGTGCACCGAGCGGTAGGGCAGGTCGGTGTGCTCGTGCATCGGCAAGCAGTCGATGTCTGCGCGCAGGGCCAGCGTGGGCGTGCCGAGGTCGGGGCGCACGTCGGCCACCAGCCCCGTCTGTGCGCTGACGCAGGGCTCGTACCCCAGCGACTCGAGCCACGCCTTGATCTTCGCCTGCGTGCGCGTCTCCTCGAAGCCCAGCTCGGGGTGCTTGTGGATGTCGTGTCGGGCTTCGGTGAGCTCGGGGACGAGCGTCTCGAGCCGCTCGGTCAGTGCGTCGGGCGAAAACAGAAGCGTGGACACCGACCGACCGTAGCGAGGGGTCGCGGCAACGGCAACCCGCGAGGCGTCACGTGGTGGCCAGAGGGAGTCGGAACCAGAACGTCGAGCCGTGACCGACGCCGTCGCTGCGAGCGCCGACCTGACCGTCGTGGGCGTGCACGAGCTCTCTGACCAGCGAGAGGCCGAGGCCGAGGCCCGAGCCTCGCTTGCCCTCTCGCCCGACCCGTTGAAAGCGCCCGAACACCGACGAGAGGAACGCCTCGGGGATGCCGCGGCCCGTGTCGGTGATGGTGCACAGCGCGGCGCCATCGGACGCCTGCAGCTCGACCGCGATGGACCCCTCGTTGGTGAACTTGAGCGCGTTGCCCAGCAGGTTCGCGAAGACCTGCCTCAGTCGGGCATCGTCGCCGAGCAGGATCAGGCTGCGCGACGGAAACGCCGTCCGCAGTTCGATCCGACGCTTCTCGCAGTGCGTCGCGAACTCGGCGCATTCCTCTCGGCCGAGCTCGACGAGGTCGAGGGTGTCGCGTTCGATCGACAAGTGCCCGGTCGAAGCGTTGAAGCTGTCGACGAGGTCGTCGATGATGCCGTTCATCTTGGTGAACGTGCGGCGGACGATCGGGGCGGTCGCGTGCTGGTCTCGTTCGAGCTGCTCTGCGGCCAGTGACAGGGTCCCCAAGGGGGTGCGGAGCTCGTGGGCGACCGTTGCGAGGAGCCTGTCCATCGCTCGGCTGGCCGCTTGTGCCTCTGCGTGTCGGCGGTTTGCGACCGCGAGCGCGTGCTGCGACAGCGCGTACCGAATCGAGCGTTCGAGCATGGGCGCGTCGACGTCGGTCTTGACGAGGTAGTCTGCGGCCCCGGCTGCCATCGCTGCGAGGTCGGAGGCGCGGCTCCTCATCCCCGTCAGCACCACGAACGGCCCCTCGAAGCCCGACTCGTCGCGCCTGCGGATGAGATCGAGTCCGTCTTCGGTGTCGAGGCGGTAGTCGACCAGGCAGATGTCGATGGGCTCGGTCGCCAGGCATTCGAGCGCCTCGGTCAGGGTTGCCGCCTCTGCGATCTCCGGACGGAAGCACTGCGATGCCTCGAGGTGTCGCTTGAAGATCAACCGGTGATCCTCATCGTCGTCGACGACGAGGATGCGTACGGTATCCGAGGCGGCCCCGGACAAGGTGATCGGCGGTTCGCTCAACGGCGGGAGTCTAGTCCAAGATCGGCGTCTCGCATGCGCGAGGATCCCCTTGCGCGGCGCCGCCTGCGGAACCGGAGTCTCGGGCGTCGCCACGCTTACGTGCTTCGCGGAGGGCGAACCCGCGGCGTGTTGGCGCGAGGATCCTCGAGCCCGTACGCTGCGCCCCGTGGCGAAGCCAACACGTGCAGCCAAGTCGATGAGCGTCGTGGCGCTCGTGCTCGCCGGCGTCAGCCTGGCGATCTCCGCCTACGTCACCGTCGAGTCGCCCTATTACCGAGACACGCTGCGCATCCTCGCGTACCTCGCCTTCGGGACAGGCGTGGTCGCGGCGCTCGTCGGCGTCGTCGCGGGCGTGAAGCGAGCGCCGCTGGGCTGGGCCGCGGTGTTGCTGGGCGCAGCGGGTGCGGGGTGGCAATTCTCCTGGGCCGTGTAGCGCGAAATCGCGCAAGACGCGACAATATGTCGTATTTGTAGAGGCGACAGCGCGAGGCGGATTCACGCCCGGCCAGGTCTTGGCGCATCATGTCCGCATGGCTCGGCCGCGAAAGAAGCTCGCCAAGCGCTCGGCCCGGCGGAGCCCTGCGCGTCGCACCCCCGCCGCCTCATCCGACTTGGCGGCGACCGAGAGCACGGAGCATCGCCTGACACGTGAGATCCTCGAGCTCGACCGACGCAGCAAGGCGCGTGTCGTGGCTGACGTCGTGGCGATCGGGCAGCGCATGCAGGCGCTTCAGCGCCACCTCGGATTCGGCCAGTGGTTGTCGTGGCTCAGCGCGCAGCTGCCGTTCAGCCCTCGCACCGCGCAGCGCTACATCGCCGTCGCGCGCTGGGCCGAGGAGTTCCCCGACGACTACGAACACTTCGCCGGGCTCGGACTCGGCAAGCTTCAGCTGCTCGCCGGGCTCACGCCTGCGCAGCGCGCCCGCTTCCGTAGCCAGCAGCGGTTCCAGATCCCCGGCACCCGCACGCGAAAGACGCTGGCGCTGATGACCCACGAGCAGCTCGATCGCGTGATTCGGGGCATGAACAGCCTGACGGCTCGACCGCCCACGCTGCCTCCGACCAAGCTTCTGCAGCGGTTCCGACACCGACTCGCAGGCCTGGACGTGTTGGCCGACTCGCTGCGCGCCAACGCTGACGCCCTACCGGCCGAGGAGGTCGAGGAGGCCGCCGAGGAGCTCGAGGCGCTGCTCGAAGAAGTACGCAGCATGCTGCCCTGAGTCTCTGCTCACCCCGGGTCGCAGACGCCGTCGCAGAAGTTCACCGCCTCGCCCTGCAGGAAGTAGTGCGTCGCGGTCTGCACCGCGGCGGGCACGTCGGTGAGCTGGCCGTGCGGGTCTTCCCCCTCGCGCATCGGCTCGTTGCCCAGCGGCTCGGGCGGCAGGCCGAAGTCGTACTCGACCAGGGCCGAGTCGAGCGGACCCTCGACCTGCTCGAGCCCCCACACCTCGCGCGGGTTCTCGGCGAGCAGCGGGACGCCGATGGTGCGCGCCATGACGTGCGCGCCCAAGGTGGTGACCTGGTGGTCGCCGATCGCGTCGAGCAGCAGCACCTGATGCGAGGGCGTGCCGGGCAAGGTGTCCTCGATGATGTGGCGCGAGAGCCCGGAGGGCTCGGCGCGGTCCCACAGCAGCTGGACGAGGCCGAGCAGCATCTGCCGGTCGAACGCCTGCGGGTAGGTCGAGTTGATGACGTCCGCGAAGCTGTCGAAGTTGACGCTGCGCTCGAGCAGCAGGTTGTAGGACTGCCCCGGCACGGCGAGGACACCACGGGTGACGTCGGTGGCCAGCGCCATGTAGCTCGCGCCCATGATGCCGCCCTGGCTGCCGCCGTAGTAGTAGGTCGTGTCGCCGTCGAGCATGCTCTGGCCTTCGTACGTGAAGGCCGGGTCGTCGACGATGCTCGTCCGCAGCATGCGAGTGACGAGCAGGAAGTTGACGAGCGACTGCTGGAGGCGGTCGGGCAGGGTGCGGAACTGGCCGAGGTTGCCGTTGGACACGATGAGTCCGACCAGCGCCGGGTCTTCGGAGGACATGCCGATCCAGTCGACCCCGACGAAGGTGATGTTGGCCGCGTTGGACAGCTCGCCGAACGCCGAGGCCTCGACCTGGGAGCGGCTGCCGAAGAGGCCGTGCCCGAACAGGACCCCCGGCGCTGGGGCGTCTTGGGCGGAGTAGGGGACCATGGCCGTGAACCCGTAGCGCGCGGTGGCGTTGGCCACGGGCACCCCGTCGCCGTCCAAGGTCAGCACGCCGCCGGGGCCGGGGTCGTCGAGGAACAGCGGCACCTCGATCTCCCCTTCGATGCGGCGGAAGATGCTCTCGGAGACGTCTTCGTCCACCGAGAGGATCTCGTAGGTGGGCCCGTCGCCGACCGCTTCGAGGGCGGCGTCGCGCATGGCCAGCACGCGGCCGTTGGTGTCCTCGCGGCTGGCCACGGTGAAGTCCCAGGCGAGCTGGAGGTCTTCGCGGGCGACCCCTGCGTCCTGAAGCTGGGCGAAGATGTCGATGTACAGCGGGCGCCTGTCTTCGACGGCCGCGTCATCGCTGGGCGTGCCATCTCGAAGGGCCGCGAACGCTTCGGACGCGGCGACGACCGACCCGCCCTCGTCGACCATGCCGCGGACGGCGACGATGTAGCGGTGCGTGTACTCGAGCGTGACCGCGGGCTGGATCATCAGCGACGCCTCCTCGGCGGGCGCGTTGACGTCGAGCTCGGCGAAGTGCGGCACCCGCTCCCCGGTCGTCACGTCGAGCAGGATGGTCGGCGAGTCGTCCCCGAGGGAGTCGGCGATGTGCAGGGAATCGGCCAGGCCTGTCGCCACGGCACCTTCGAGGTGCGCCAAGATCGTGCCGCCGGGGGAGAAGCCGTCGCGGTCGTTGAACGCGTCTGGCTCGCCTTGAAACCCATCGTTGGTGGGCGGCATGGTCGCGCGCGACAGGGCGAGTCGGCGTCCGCTGGGGGTCGACGCGTCGGCGACCGAGAAGACGTTGTTGGGGAACGGGTAGCCGCAGTAGGTCGGGACCAGCGGGTCGCACTCGAGGTTGGGCCAGTCCACCACGGCCTCGCCCGTGGTGCTCCCGGAGGTGCTGGCGTCGTCGCTGGTGCTTCCGTCTCCGCTCGAGACGGAGCCCGAGGTGGAGTCCGAGGTCGTGCCCGTCGTCTCGGCGCCACCGCTCGAGCCTTCGCCGCCCGCCGCGGCGTCGTCGCCTCCGCATGCGCACGCCATCAACGCCGACAGGATCAACCCTCGAACACCACGCTCCGCCATCGGCGCATGATACCCGAGGGCGTTGCAGCACGGGCTGCTAGAGCGACCGGCCGACCCGCGCGAGGCGGGCGACCACGAACCAGATCATGCCGACGGCCATGCCGATGCTCGCGGGCATGATGAGCCCGTCGATGCCCACGAGCGTGGCGAGCACGTACGCCAGCCCAGAGACGAGCAGCAGCATGAAGCCCCCGCCTGCGACGACGGAACCGAAGGCGAGGTCGCGACCCCGAGTGGAGGGATGAGCGTCGGAGTGCGGCATGGCGACCGTTCGAGCATACCCTCGCTTCGTCCCGGTTCAAGCGCGACGATCGTTCGCTACACTTCCTCGGTGGGCAAGCGCGTAACGGGCACCGGGCCGATTCGAAGCAAGGCGCTGGTCTTGTACGATGGGACGAAGACGCCGCACCGGTCGTGTGGGATCGCGCTGGCCGAGACGTTCGGCCGCCCGACGGCGCCGTATCAGTCGCTGCGGCGTGGGGGCATCACGGGCCAGGGAACCTGCGGCGCCATCATGGCCGGCCAGCTGCTGCTCGGGGAGTTCCTCGGCGACCCCTCGCCCACGGGCGCTGTCACTGCGGCGCTCGCAGAGGCGTCGGCGTCGTACCAGCGCCGCGTCCGGGACGAGCTCGATCGCGGGAGCAGCCCCGACCTCGTGTGCAACTCGCTGACGGCGCCCCACGGCCCGTTCAAGGCCCCCGCTCGGCACGCGTTTTGTACGGATCTGGTGGGCCAGGTCGCACAGCTCGTGGACGAAACCCTGCGAGAACACGGCGTCGAGGTGCCTGCAACACCGTTCGAGCTCGCCGACGGCAAGGTCTTCGATCCAGGCTAGTCCGCACGTCGTACCATGTGGGCCTGACGTGTCCTCCGGGAGCAGCTACACGGGATCAGAGCCCGAGGTGATCTTCGAGCCGTCGGCCGGCGCGGTCCTCAGCGACCGCTACGTGCTGGAGTCAGCGGTCGAACAGGGCGCTGCGGGGGTGGTCTGGCGGGGCCGGCACGCGGCGATCGGGAAGCGCGTCGCGATCAAGATCCTCAAGGCCGAGCACGCGCGCGACGAGGACGACTGGGCGATCAAGCGGATGCTCCGCGAGGCGCGGCTGCTCTCGCAGATTCAGCACCCCTCCGTCGTCGACGTGCTCGACTTTGGCGAGCAGGGCGGTTGCCCATACATCGTGATGGAGCTTCTCGAGGGGCGAACGCTTGCGAAGGCCCTGCGCGAGGACGGGGCGATCCCCTGGGACCGCGCGGCCGTGTTGATCGAGCAGATGATCGAGGGGCTCGATGCGGCGCATCGCGTCGGCGTGATTCACCGCGACCTCAAGCCGGCCAACATCATCCTCGTGCGCGCCGACTCGCGGGCGAAGCTCATCGACTTCGGCATCGCTGGCGCCCGAGGCCGGACGCGGATCACGATGGACGGCGAGGTGCTCGGCACGCCGCACTTCATGAGCCCCGAGCAGTCGCGGACGATGGACCTCACCGCGACCAGCGACATCTACAGCTTTGGCTGCGTCGTGTTCGCGATGCTCGCCGGTCGTCCACCGTACGTGGGCAAGATCGCCGAGATCGTGCGGCAGCACGTCAAGGGGCCGGTGCCCGCAGTGTCCCAGCTCGTCGGGCCCGACGTGCCGCGCGACGTGTGCCTGGCGATCCAGCGGTGCATGGCCAAGAACCCGGACGAGCGGTTTCAGTCGATGTCCGAGGTGCACCACGCCATGCTCGGTCGACCTCTGGGGACGTCGCGAGCCCTGATCACCGCCCGGACGCGGGCGCGCGGGCGGTCACGCAAGCGTGGGGTCGTCACCGCCGTTGCAGCCGGTGGCGCGTTCGCGCTGTCACTGGCGGCTGGCGCGATGGTGCTGTGGAACCCCTGGGAAGACTCCGGCGCCACGGCACCCGCGGCGGAGCCTCGCCCCGCGGCGGCGGCTGGAGTCCAGCCCGAGCCGGTGGCCGATCCCGAGATCCCGGCGGCTTCCGAAGCTGCCCAGCGTCCAGCGCCCGAGCCCGAGCCCGAGCCCGAGCTTCCGGTGGAGGTGGCCAAGCCCAAACACGTGGACGCGCCGCCCGAGCCCGAGCCGGCGGGGTCCGCACGCCCCCGCAGGCCCAAGCGACCTACATCCAAGCCCGACGCCGAGGTTTCGCAGCCCTCCGAGCCCGCGCCCGAGCCTGAGGCCGCGCCTACGCCGACCCCCGAGCCACCGCCGCCGCAGCCCAAGCCCGACGTGGTCGAAAAGGTGGGCGGCCTGAAGAATCCGTTCGACGCCGAGTGAGCCTACCGGGCATCGCATCCGTGAGGGCGTTTCTTGCGCGTTCGCGCGCGCGGGCAGTACCCTGGCCCGCATTTTCATGGTCGACATCACCAATGAGCTCGCGCGTGCAGTCCAAGCTGGGGACTGCGTACTTTGGGTTGGCACCGGGCTCGGTGTCTCGAGCGATGCGGCCGAGGCTCCCGACTTCGCCAAGCCGCTCGCTGCGTTCCCATGGCGCGCGTGCATCTCGAGCATCGACCCCGGCGCGACCAAGGTGGTGTTCTCCGAGGGCGAGGTCGTCGCGCCATCCAAGGATCTGTCCCTCGAGGACACCAAGGAGTTCGTCATCGTCGATGCGTCCAAGTCGATGAGCAAGCTCGTCGACTTCGTCGAAGAGGTCGCCCACACCCGCACGGTCCTGTTCGTCGGCTTCGACCCACAGGACACCGAACTCGCGCACGCTCTCGACCTGGTGGAGCGCGGGGGAGGTCAGCACTTCGCCGTCGTCTCGGGTGATGCGGCGTCGCTCGAAGGCCGTGGCGTGTCGGTGTTGTCGGCCGCCGCCGACGACGACATGGCTGCCATCGTCAAGGCGCTCGAGTCGGCCACCGCCGACGTCGAGGTCGCGCCCTCGGACGAGGCCAAGGCCGAGGTGTACGAACTCGTGCGATCCGTTCGGGCCGTCCTTCGCGATTCCGCGAAGCTCGGCTCGGTCGAGACGCTCCGCGAGGCGATCGCCGCGCTGGTGGTGACGGACGCCCCCGTCGCGGCGCCGCAGCCCGTGGCCGACGAAGGTTCTCGGGCGCTCGACCTCACCGCCCCCGACGATCCCGACGACCTCGAGGCATGGGCCGCGATCCTCGAGCGCAAGAGCACCCATCTCGAGGCGCGACAGGCCATCGACCGCATCGAAGACGAGGCGCGAGACGCCAAGCGGTGGGATCGCCTGGTCGAGGTGCTCGGGGTCAAGGCCGAGCGAGCGCAGCGGCAGCAAGACCGCGTGAAGTACCTGCGCGAGATGGTCGCGCTGTTCGAAAAGGAGCTCGGCGCGCCTCGAAGCGCGTTCGAGACGCTGCAGGCGCTCATCGACTCGGTGGAGGTCGCCGAGCAGGTGAAGCTGGCCGACGAAGTCATGCGTCTGGCCGGGGAGACCGGTGACTGGGCGCCCGCGGCCGAGACGTTGGGCGTGTTGGCCGAGCGCGCACCGTCGACCGAGCAGCAGGCCGAGCTGTACGCGACCCTGGCCGAGGTTCACGCCGAGCGGCTCGGTTCGCCCGAGCAGGCGCTGGCGGCCTACGGCAAGGCGCTCGAGCTTCAACCGACCGAGTCCTGGCTCTCGGCCACGATCCCGCTGCACCGCAAGCTCGGCCAAGAGGCGGAGCTGGTGGGCGCCCACCTCTCGCTGGCCGACCTGCAACAAGGGGGGGCGCGCCACGAGTCGCTGCTCGCGGCGGCGAAGCTCCTGCGGGAGGCGCTCGGCGACGAGGAGGGCGCGTTCGGAGCCGCGGAGATCGTGCTGGGCGAGGCGCCCGAGCATCCCGAGGCCCTCGAGCTGGCCGAGTCGTTGGCGGGCTCGCTCGAGCGATGGGACGTGCTGTTCGACGTGCTGGTGCGGCGCGCGTCGGCGACCGACACCCAGACGGGCAACAACCTCCGCAAGCAGGCGGTCTCGGTCGCGCTCGAGCACCTCGAGGACGAGGAGAAGGCCGTCGCGCAGCTCGTCGAGCTCACGCAGCTCGACCGCACCGAGGCCGAGTCGGCGTCGCTGCTCGCCGACTTGCTCCGCCCCACCGCGGGTGAGGACGCAGCGGCCCGAAGCGCGCTCGTCGACGTGCTCGGCAACCTCATCGAGCAGTGCGATGCGCCCGAGGAGCAGGCCGCGCTGCTCACCGAGCAAGCGGGGCTGTTCGATCAGATGCCCGACGGCAAGGATCGCGCGGTCGACTGCCGTGAGCAGGTGCTCAAGCTCCTGCCGCCCGATCACGCGCTGGCAAAGACGGCCGCCGAGGGGCTGGAGTCCGCGTACCGCCGGCAGGACGACCCGGCCAAGCTCGCCGAGCTCGCGCGTGCGCAGGCCAACGCTGACGACGTGGAGCCCGAGTTCCGCGCCGAGGCGTGGAGCCGCCTGTACGCCCTGTGCAAGGGGCCGCTCGAGGACGAGAGCGGGGAGATCGAGGCGCTCGAAGCCCTCACCAAGCTCTCGCCCGACGACGCGAAGTGGCGCGACGCGCTGCTCGAGAAGTACCTCGCTCGCGAGGAGTACGAGAAGGCCGGGCCGCTGATTCGGGCCCAGGTGTTCGCCGAGTCCGACCCCCAGCGCAAGGCGGCATTGCTCCTGCGTGGGGGCAAGCTCCGGGCTCAAATCGGCAAGACCGAAGGCGCGATCGAGGCGCTCGAAGAAGCGGTGTCGATCGACCCCACGCTGGTCGAGGCGTGGACGTCCCTTCGCGACATCTACGACGACAATGGCCAGCCGCTCAAGGCCGCCAATGCGCTGGTGTCCGCCGCGGAGCACAACCCGAACCGGGCGGAGAAGGTTCGCTGCTTGTTCGAGGCTGCCAAGGCGTTCCTCGGCGACCTCGACCGGCCATCACGAGGCGTCGAGGCGCTCGAGGAGTTGGTCGAACTCGATCCCGACCACCGCGACGCGATGACGATGCTGCTCGACCAGCTCGTCGCTGAGGACGACCTCTCGCGCGCGTGGCCGCATGCTCAGGTCTACGTGACGCAGGTGAAGTCCCAGGCGGCCACCGACCACGCGCTCAACCTCCGGGCGCTCTCGCTCGCTGGGCGCTGCGCGCTGGCGGTCGAGGAGAAGGACAAGGCCCGCGAGTACCTCCAGAAGGCGCGCGGCCTCGATGCGACCAACCTGGACGTGCTGCAGCTGCTCGCCGATCTCGACCTCGACGCCGAGCAGTGGAGCGACGCGCTGCGCAACTACCAGTCGGTGGTGCTCGGCATGGGCGACAAGCTGCCCGCGGGCGAGCAGTCGCAGCTGTACGTGAAGATGGCGCGGGCGCGCATCGGGATGGACGAGGCGTCCAAGGCCGGGCAGATGCTCGAGCGCGCGCTCGATCTCGACGAGAACAACGCCGCGGCGGTCGACCTGCTCATCGAGCTCGGCGGCGAGGTGGGCGGTCCGGCGGCGGCGGCCAAGGCCAAGCTGCGCATGGCAGACCTGCTGCTGCGCCAGATCGATCGTTGCGAAGACGAAGCCGAGACGAAGGCTCTCATCACCAAGCGCACATCGCTGCTCGGTGAGGTCGCGACCCTGCAGCTGAAGGAGCTCAACCTCGCCGACGAGGCGGTGCGCACTTTGGAGAGGATCCTCGAGACGAGCCCGGACGACCCGGCGGTGCTTCACCAGATCCTCGACATCCTCACCTCGGAGCATCGCTGGCGCGACGCGACCAACGTGCTGGGACGGCTTGCCGAGGCGCAGGAGAGCGAGGTGGTCAAGGCGAAGTATCTGTACGCCGGTGCGCTCATCTTCCGCGACAACCTGGACGAGCCCGATCAGTCGGCAGACTGGATGCAAAAGGTCATCGACGCCGACCCGAACCACCCCAAGGCGTTCGAGGCGTACCTCGACCGGCTCGTGGCCAAGCGCTCGTGGGAAGACGTGTCCAAGGCGGTGCGCAAGCACCTCAAGACGCTGCCCAAGGACACGGCGCCCGAGCGTCTGGCGCCGCTGTTCGCAAAGCTCGGCGAGGCCCACGAGAAGATGGCCGACGTGAAGACCGCGGTTGCGGCGTTCGACCAGTCGGTTCGGATGGCGGCCAAGGGGGGAGCAGACGCAGCGTCCCTGCTCGAGCGGAGACAGCACGTCATCAAGCTCGCGGTGCAGCTCGGCGACGACGCGCTCGACAAAGCCACCTCGCATGCGCACGCCCTCATCGCCCATGACCCGATGGACTTCGACCGCTATCACCAGCTCGTGGAGCTGTACGGCAAGACGGGCAACGCCCATCGGGCGCGCGCGGTGGCAAAGACGCTGCGCTTCCTCAAGAAAGCCAACGATGCCGAGCTGGCGCTGCTCGAGGGAGCGAAGGGTCCCGGCCAGGTCCGCTCAGCCCTGACGCGCGACCACTGGCGCAAGAACGTGTTCCACCCGTCGCAGAACGGGCGGGCCGCAGACATCCTCTCGGTCGTGTGGGCGGTCATCGCCGTGCGCGAGGGGCAGTCGCACGCGCACTTCGACGTGGCTCGCAAGGATAGGGTCGAGGTCTCGCTCGAATCCAAGGCTGGGCTTGCGCGCTACGTGGCGCACGCGTGCCAGATGCTCGACGTCTCGGTGCCGGATCTGTTCCAGCGTGACGTCGATGGCATGGGCGTCCGCGTTGCGGCGCTGGTCGACAGCAGCAGCGGCAAGGCCACGGTGTTCCCGTCGCTCATCGCGGGCAACGGCGCGACCAAGGACGCATCGGAGGTCGGGCTCAAGTTCCGGGCCGGCCGTTCGGTGGCGCGGGTGCGCCCCGAGAACATCCTGCTCGCCGTCCTCCCGTCGGCGGGGGCGGTCCGCAAGGTCGTCTACGGTGGTGTGCTGGCCGCGAAGCCCGACGCCGAGGTTCCCGAGGACGTGCGGGAGGCGGCCAAGACCTACGCGAGCGAGCTCGAGTCGCACCTGCCTCCGGCCAGGCTCGAGCAGCTTCAGTCGCTCGCCGGCGGAGTGCTCAAGGCGGGCTTCGACGCCAAAGCCTTCGCCGAAGGTGCGGCCTACACGACGACCCGTGCCGGGTTCGTGCTGTGTGACTCGATCGAGACGGCGGCCGCAATGCTCACGCGCGAGGGCGACGAGGGCAGCTCGGTGTCGGCGAAGGACCGCATCGCCGACCTCATCGGCTACAGCGTCAGCCTGCCCTACCTCAAGCTGCGCAAGCAGCTCGGGCTCAATCGGTGACCGAGCTCGTCGTCGTCGACGCACACACACCGCAAGCCGCCGCTCTCGAGTCGGCGGCTTCGCTGTTGCGCGCGGGGCAGCTGGTGGCCTTTGCGACCGAGACGGTCTACGGGCTCGGTGCCGACGCCACACAGGCCGCTGCGGTGGCGAAGATCTTCGCCGCCAAGGGGCGACCGCAGACCAACCCGCTCATCGCCCACGTATCGTCGGTGCAGATGGCCCGCGCGTGGGCTGGAGGGTGGCCCGCTGTGGCCGACGTGCTGGCCGATGCGTTCTGGCCCGGTCCGCTGACGATGATCGTGCCGCGGACGGATCGTTTCGCGGCCGCGGTGTCGGCGGGGCTGGAGACGGTGGGGCTGCGCGTGCCCGAGCCAGCGGTCGCGCGAGGACTGATCGCCGCGCTCGGCCGGCCGGTCGCGGCGCCCAGCGCCAACCGAAGCGAGCACGTCTCGCCGACGACGGCGCAGCACGTCGTGGATGACTTGCAGGGGCAGGTGGCGATGGTGCTCGACAGCGGTCGCACCGGCGTCGGCATCGAGTCGACCGTCGTGGATGTGAGCGGCGAGGTCCCGGTGCTGCTTCGCCGAGGTCCGATCGGGGAAGCGCGGCTGCGAGAGGTGGTCGGGGCGCTGCGGGTCGTCGACCAGCGGACCGATGGCACGCAGCGCCAGGCGAGCCCGGGCCAGTCCGTGCGGCACTACGCGCCCGACGTGCCGTGCATTCGCGTGGACGAGGCGTTCGAGGCGCGTGACAGCGACGCCGTGATCGCCGTCGGACGCTCGGTTCCCGGGGCGTTCGTGCTCTCGACGCCCGAGGTCGCGGCACGTGAGCTCTATGCGCTGCTTCGACGACTCGAAGCTCGGCGGGTCGCGAGGATCGTGGTGGTGATGCCTCCGCACGAGGCCCGGTGGGCGGCCGTGCGAGACCGGCTGCTCAGGGCAACCGTGCTCCCTCCCCTCCCCGGGCCCTAACACATTGGACAAAGTGTAAACATCATTGTACAACTCTTGGGAGGTTGTTCATGGTGCAGCGAAACGTCATCGCGGTTGGAGTCTTGTCGTTGGTCGCTGGAGGCTGTTTTGCGGACCCTCCTCCGGACTCGAATTCGGGTTCTAATGCGGATTCTAGCTCCACGAGCGGCAGTCCGCAGGGCGACGCAACCGTCGACGCATCCTCCTCTGGGGGAGAAACGGGCGGCGAGACCACGGGCGAACCTTCGACAGACGAGTCCAGCTCAGGGGGCTTCGGCGGGGCCCAAGTTCGCGCGGTTCACGCGGCTCTGGGTATCGGCGCGGTCGACATCTACGCCGTTGGCGGGGCCGAACCTCTGTTCGAAGACGTCGAGTACGGCGAAGCCACGGACCGCATCGAGGTCGTCGGTGGCCTGACCGCGTTCGCGTTTCGTCCCGCGGGGGCACCCGCCGACGCGCCCCCTGCCTACGTGAGCCCCGACCTGCTGCTCGAAGACGGCGACGACATCACCGCCGTGGCGGCGGGCGTGTTCGGGTCCGAGGCCGACTCCGACCGATTCCGCCTCGTGCCGATCGCCGAGGGCTGGGGCCCGCAGCTGCAAGAGCGCGCGCGGGCTCGCGTGGTCAACGTCGGCCCCGATGCGCCTGCGTTCCGACTCGACGGCCCCTCCGAAGATCGCGTGGGTCGCTTCGGCTCGACCGACGCCGACGGCTTCGCGCTCGACACGGCCGGCGAGCGCATCGAGCTGCTCGAAGACGCCGAGAGCAACCCCGACCTGCTGACGAGCTTCACGCTGCCGCCGGTGGCCGAAGGAGACGAGGTCCTGCTCATCGCCACGGGGCGCCTCGGCGCGCTCGCGCGAGAGCCCGATGGCTTCTCGGTCATCGCCGTGGGGCGCGACGGAGCGCTCGACGTGGTGCGTCAGGACCCCGAGCTGTTCGTGCTGCACGGCTCACGCGACGCAGGCACCCTCGAGACGTGCTCGGGCGACGTCGAGCTCGCGGCCAACTTCGACTACGGTGAGATGCTCTCGACCCGCGTCTCACCGGGCGAGTACGGGCTCGACCTCTTCAACTATCCCGCGGGCTGCGTGGGCACGCCGCTGAGCCCGGCGCCCAACACCACCGGTCCACTTCAGGCCGGAGAGCGATACCTGCTCTTGGTCACCGGAGAAGTCACCCCCGACGCGTCCGAGGCGGGCATCCAGGTGGCCACGTTCGAGGACGAGTTCCCGCTCTCCGACCAGGAGCAGGCCCGCGTCCGCTTCGTTCACGGGGCTTCGTACACCCAGGTCTTCGTAGGTGCCGTGGACGGCGAGGGCATCCCCGAGCCCAACGTGCTCACGCAACCGATCGGCTGGAGCGTGGAGAGTGCCGAGGTCGCCGTGCCCGAGGGCGACTACCTGCTGGGCATCGCCGACGCGGCCGAAGAGCCCTCGTTCCCCGCCCCGCCGCTGGTCACCCTGCCGTACCAAGCCGTCGGTGGCGCGCGGCAGTGGGCGATCGTCTCGGGCGACCCCACCCCCGAGAGCGACGACGGCTTCTTGCAGGTGATGGTCGTCGACACCACCACGCCTCGATGGGGTGTCGTCGTAGCCGACGTCTGGCTTCCCTAGCGCTGGGCGGCCTCGCGCAAGAACGCGGCGGCCTGCTCGGGCTGGGGCCATCGGCACTCGCCCTGTTGGGTGAGCACGGTCTCCCACTTGAAGTAGCCGGGGATGCGGCCCGCCACGCCCGGGTCGCGTGCCCAGTACCAGAGCTTCGCCTGGCGCATCTCGCTGGGGAACGGGTCGTCGGCTTCGGAGTAGTCGTTGACCCAGAGGTAGAACCGAGGCGCCTTGCCGGTGGCGGTGGCTTTGGCCAGCGCGCCGGTGGCAGTGGGAATCCACGCCTGCAGGGCCGCATACGACTCCTCTGCGCACCGCACCGCTGCTTCGGTGGCGGTCGCCACGGCTGCCGAACCCTCGAAGACCTCGCCCTCGTGCGGATAGAATCCCCAGAGGATCTCCTCGGGATACTTCGCGGGTGTGGAGCCGCGGTGAGGCCAGTACTCGGCGCCGGCGAGGATGTAGCCCGACGTTGCAAACGGGCGCATCCGTCCGTGGCGTGCGGGCACCTCGGGCACCAGCGTCGCGTAGTCGATCCGCGTCACCGCGCCCGCGAAGTCGACGACGACGAGCTCGCGCCTGACGAGGTCGAAGGCGACGCGCTCGGCATCCAGTGCGGTCGCAGACAGTGAGGCCGCCTCGCCCGAGGGCAGCATGCGGGCGAGCCCGTCCTTGCCGAGCACCAGCAGCGCGCCGATGTCATCGACGGTGAGGTCGAGGACGTCGATGCCGTCGCGCACGGTCGACACCGCCGCGTCGGACAAGGAGACCTTCGAGATGCCGCGCGGCGTCCCCACGAAGAGGGTGCCTCCGACCCGCACCAGCGCGCGCGCACCCAGCAGCGCGGCGTCCTTCACGAGCGAGACCGAGCCCGAGGGCTCGAACCTGTGGATCGCCCCCGCGGACCCGTCGAGCACGAACGCGGTCTCGCCGTATCCGGCCGCCACGTCTGTGCCGACGACCTCGCCCAGAGGCAGGCTCTGCCGACCGTCACCGAGCGTCTCGGAGGTCAAGACCCAGCGTGTGTCCTGGCTCAGCGCCGCGGCGACGTCGTCGACCCCGCAGGCCTCGATTGGGGCCGGCGTCGCGTCGTTGAGGTCGAGCGTTGCCGTGGCTACGTCTGCGCACCGGGACCGTGCCGCAGGTGGCTGCACATGGGCGGGCGCGTCCGGGCGCGTGCTGCAGGCGGTGAGCGCAACGAGCAGGAGGGCACAGTGACGCATTGCAGCCCTCTACCACGGGAGTACTGTGGGCGTTCCGAGCGGCCATCGAGTCGGCTCGATAGCGCGCGGTCGCGGCGTCCCCAAGCGGGCCGTTCACGCCATGGGGTCGGGCGTAGACTGGTGCCACGGTGGATGCATCTCCCGTTCGCGTGTTCCTCGTCGAGGATGATCAGGACTTCGCAAAGCTCATCGAGCTTCGAGCGGCGAAGCAGAAGGAATGGGTCCTCGTTGGATCTGCCACGACGCTGGCGGGCGCCCTCGAGGCCATCGAGGACGCACGGCCCGATGTGGTGTTGCTCGACCTGGGGCTTCCCGATTCGCAGGGGAACGCGACCGTGGACGCGATCCTGCGGCGCTATGATCCGATGGCGGTCGTGGTGCTCACGGGCTCGGAGCGCGAGCGAGCGGCCGCGGAGGCGCTTCGTGCGGGTGCGCAGGACTTCTTGGACAAGTCCGATGTCAGCCCCCCCGTCTTGGCACGCGCCGTTCGATACGCGCGCGAGCGTGCCCACTACTCGGCCACCATCGCCCAGCAGAAGCGCGAGTTGGCCGCGTTCGTCGACCACGCCGCGCATGACCTTCAGGCGCCGGTGCGGTCGATGAGCATCTTCGCCGACATGCTCGCGCAGGACATGGGCCCGCGCCTGTCCGGGGAAGAGGCGACGATCTTGGGGCACATCGTCACGGGCGCGGGGCGGATGCGTACGCTGATCTCCGACCTCGTCGCTTTCATTCGATCCGGGCAGGACGAGCCGATGGGTCCGCTCGACCTGCAGGCGATCGCCCTGGAGCTTCGCGGCGAGTTCGAGGCCGAGCTCGAAGAGACGGGCGTCACGCTCGAGATCGGCTCGCTCCCCGTCGCCTACGGTCAGCTCATCCCGGTTCGGCTCGCGCTACGCTGCGTGATCAGCAACGCGATCAAGTTTCGGGCGGAGCAGGCTCCCACGGTGCGGGTCACGGGCTCGACGCGCGGTGATCGGACCGTCGTCGAAGTCGCCGACAACGGTATCGGTATCCCCGAGAGCGCCATCGGCAGCGTCCGAGAGGCGTTCACGCGGGTCCACGGCGTCGGGGGCTACACCGGGAGCGGGCTGGGCCTCACGCTCGCGGACCGCGTCGTTCGTCGGCACGCAGGCACCCTCGAGATCGAGTCGCAGCTGCGCGAGGGGACGACCGTGCGGTTCGACCTGCCTACGGCAGCGCCGTGACCTGCGACCAATACACCTCGAGCTGGTTGGCCACGCGGCGGTAGTCGGAGAGGTTGTTCGGCTTGCGAATGAACGAGACCGCGTGCGTCTGGAACGCGAGCGACGGCGCATCACGACGCGTGGTGCCCGAGAGCACGACCACCGGCGTGGCCTGCAGCTCGGGGATTTCCTTGAGCTCGCGCAACACCTCGAAGCCGTTGCGCCTGGGGAGGTCGAGGTCGAGCAGAACGAGGTCGGGGCGTTCGACCTCCTCGAACGGGGGCTCCTGCTTCAAGAAGGCCAGCGCCTCCACGCCATCCTTGACGATCCCCACGATCTCGAAGCGTCGCTGCCGGACCAGGGCCCGGCGGGTGAGCTCGACGTCGGCGGGGTTGTCCTCGACGAGCAGGACGCGGATCCGGGGCGTGAGGACCTTGAGCGCCTGTCCGCCTTCGAGCTGCGCTTTGACGATGAACTCCGCCAGTTGGTCGGAGGTGAGGGCGTAGCGCTCCCGGAGCGCGACCACGATCCGCCGCGCGTGTACGGCCGGCGACTCTCCTGGTTCGGGAGCGAGAGACTCCCGCAACGCTGGCAGGTCTCGACTTGGGAGGACACCTGCGCGGCAGAGGAGGTCGAAGATCGAGTCCATGGAGGAGTGGAGCCGATGCTACCCCGAACCCGGTGGACGCAGGGCGGCCAGAATCGGACCCATCTGCGCGTGATCCCCGGCGGCCGAGTCGGCATGCTCGAACAACACCGTGCCGTCGGTGTCGAGCACGAGGACTCCCCCGAGCTGAAACGCGTCCCCTTGGGTGCGCCCCTGGCGAAAGCCCCCCTTCATCGCGCGTACGCTCGCCTTGAGGGTCGTCCCCAGCCCCTTGATTGCCGACCCCAGCGGCCGGCGCCACCCCGCCGCCTGGTAGCTCTTGCGCCCAGGATCGGTGAACAGACGTACGCCGACATCGAACGTCTCGGCGAAATCTCGCGCCATCACGCTCGTACCGTTGCCGATGACCGCCACGGTGGCGCCGCGCGCTTCGATCTCTGCGCGGCGTTCGGTGATGCGAGCGACCTGCTCGCGACAAAACAGTCAGCCGTAGTGGCGCAACCACACCAAGACGGCCGGCTGCTCCGCCCAGAGCGTACCGAGCGTGACGGGCTCGTCCGAGAGGTTGAGCACCGTGGTTTCGGCGAGCGCGTCGTGGACCTTCATCGAGCGAAAATGTAGCAGGCAGTCCAACGGCCGCGACGCAGCCTCACCTGCGTATCTGCGGCTTGCTGGACGACCAGACGGCGGCGCGTCTATCGTCCCTTCGATGCGCGCTGCGCTCTGTCTCTGGCTTCTGTCGTGTGTCGTGGGTTGTAGCAAGGCCAACCGTCCCTCCAAAGGGCTCGCGGCGCGGGAGGTTGGGTGTCGAAAGAGCGGCGTCGAACGCTCCGAGCCGATCGAGACGACGTGGACCGGCGAGGACGGCGTGCTTCACGTCCGGTATCGGGTGGGCATCGGGTGCTCCAAGCCCAAGTCCTCGGACGTCGTGGCGACCGACCTGTGGCAGGAGTGCGCGTGGGTGAACGAGCGGTGGCGCTGTGGCGCGTGGCAGAGCGGGCCGGTCTCAGGCGGCCCGCGTGAAGACGCCCCGGCGACGATCTATCTCGACTCGACCCAGCGCGGGTTCATCGACCAATGACCTGTTCGATTTCCCAGGCGACTGCGCGTTCGAACGATCGCTCGTACGGCAGCGCGTAGTAGAGGAAGATGGGCGCGAGCGGGAGCGTGCGCACCGTGCCGTTGAAGGGAGCGTACGCTCGGACCTGCGAACGCAAAGCTCCGGCGAGCAGCACGTCACCCCAGCCACGCCGGCCGGCGATGACCTCCCAAAGCAGCGAGCCCGCGACCAATACGATCGCGTCCCAGTCCGGCGCAGACGCTCGCTCGACGGACGCACCGTCTCGTCCGACCACGATCGTGAACGCGTCGAGCGCGTCTTCGAACTGCGCCTCGAGGACGAACTTCAGCGGGCTCTCGATGCCGAGCCCCGGGTACACCTCCACGAGCGCAGGCACCAGGTCCTCCTCGACCCAGGCGGCCACTGCGGGACGCGTCGTGCCCTCGGGATGCCCGTTGGGGTTGGCATCGCGCAGGGGCGGAATGGCCAGGGGTCGATAACGCCGAGGATCGGTCGCGTCATCGCGATGGGCGACCAAGTGCGACCCTCCGTGGGGATCGAAGTCGACCTCCCCATCGTCGAGCAGATACTGCGCGCCGAGCAGCGCCGGAAAACCGTCGATGTCCGCCTCGAAGTTGGCCATGTCTTGCAAGAAGCGCTGCGGCGACACGGGATAGACGATGGAGTCGAGCCATCCAAACGCGGGCACGTGAGACGCTCCGCACGCGTTGGGGACGATGGCGGTGGCGCCCGTTGCGACGACCTGCTCGAGCAAGTCCGCGTAGGTGTCGTAGGGAAACGCGATGTGTCGTCCGAGCTGCGCGGCGATCTCGTGCATGGGCTGCCATCGAACGAGCGCGAGGTCGATGCCCGGCCGCCCGAGACGTGCGCACCCTTGGGCCGCAACGGCTCGGACGTGCGCGGCGTCTCGCAACACCGTGTCCACCTGGTTCCAGACGGCGCCATCGTCCGTCGCGACGATCAACCCCCACTCGTCCTTGGCCAACGAGACGGTGGCGGTCAAGCGGACGCCGGGCAGCGCTACGACATCGCCCGCGACGAGCGAGCGGGTGTCTTCGAAACCCAGCGCTCGGGCCGTGCGCAGCACGAGGGGGTCGGGGGAGAACAGAGGGACGTCGGGGTAGCGCTGGGCGAGCTGGTGCAGGCTGGGCACGTCGAAGTGGTCGGGGTGCCGGTGGCTGACCAACACGGCGGTGGGGCGCAGGCGGCCCTCGTGCAGCGAGCGGCGCGGGACCGTCTGGAACACGCCGCAGTGGTGCGTGTCGGCGAGCAGAGGATCGAAGAGCAAGCGCTCCTGCGCCGCTTCGGCCAGCCACATCGCGTGTCCAAGATGGGTCCACCGCATGAGCGCACGCTACCAGGCGCTGCGCTGGACCCTGGATGGAAACGGCGACGTGGTAGGAATTCGTCCTCCCCATGAGCGTCGACGACCCCGCTGCGACCGCACCACTCGAGGCTGCCACGGGCCCCGCGCCCGAGGATGGCTCGGCACGGGCCGGCGCGCTCATCGGCCGCTACCTCAAGCTCGATCGGCTCGGTCGCGGCGGAGGCGGTGAGGTCTTCTCGGCGTTCGACCCCGTGCTCGACCGCAAGGTCGCAATCAAGCTGCTGCACGGAAGCCACGAGACCAAGCCTGCGCTCATCCGCGAGGGCAGGATGCTGGCAAAGGTCAGCCACCCCAACGTCGTCGAGGTGTACGAGGTCGGCTTTCACGAGGACCAGCCCTACATGGCCATGGAGCTCGCGAGCGGCGGTGACCTCGGGCGATTCGCGAAGACGCAGCGAGCCTCGGGCGACGTCGCCTCCATCATGTCTGCCTTGCTCGAAGTCTGCGAGGGCGTGATCGCCGCGCACGACGCCGGCATCGTGCACGGCGACATCAAGCCGGCCAACGTGCTCAGGAGCGACGGTGGGGTGTTCAAGGTGTCGGACTTCGGCATCGCGCAACTGCAGTCGGTCGATGCGGCCGACGCTGCGGGCCGCCCCGCGGGCACGTCGGCCTTCATGGCGCCCGAGCAGCACGCCGGCGCGAAGGTCGACGAGCGATGCGACCAGTACGCGTTCTGCGTGACGGCGTGGCTCGTGCTCACCGGGTCGCTCCCATTCTCGCGGGACAACGCGTCAGTCTCCACCGAGGGGGTCTCTCCCTCTGCGACGGGTCCGCTCGATGACATCGAGACGTACAAGCGCGAGGGTCCGCCTGCGTGGCCCGGGGTGCGCGGCGTCTCGGGTTCGGTCGCCGACGCGCTTCGGCGCGGCCTGTCTCCGGCGCCGGCCGAGCGCTGGCCCTCGATGCTCGCGCTCGCCGAACAGCTCCGGCCAAACCTCGCCAAGGCTCGGTTGCAACGCGTCGGCGCGTCGTTGTTGGGCGTCGGCGTGGTTGCGGCTGGCGTCTTGGGCTACGCCGAGTACGAGGAGCGTCGCGCGGCCGCGCGCTGTCGGGATGCTGGGCGAGCGCTTCACGAGACGTGGAACGAGGAGAGCGCGGCGACGGTTCGGGACGCGCTGACCTCGACCGGTTCTTCGTACGGCGAGTCCACCGCGGACCGGGTCGTCCCTCGACTCGACGCATGGGAGGAGCGTTGGGCCGCCGTGCGCACTCAGACCTGCCTGGCCCACGCGGTCGAGGAGACGTGGGACGAGGACACGGCGGCTCGGGCCGACTGGTGTCTGCAGGAGCGCAAGCTCGACTTCGACGCGGTCGTGCAGCGGCTTGCGGCACCCGAGGCCGAAGCGCTCAACGGTGCCGTCGCGATGACGGCGTCGCTTCCGTCGCCGGACGTGTGCGCAGACGCGTTCAGCCTTGCCCGCCGTCCGGCGCCTCCACAGGGGTCCGAGCGGGAGGACCAACAGGCGTTTCGTGCTGCGCTGGCGCGGGCGGAGGCGTTGGACAGCACGGGCAGCTATGCCGAGGGGCTCGAAGCCATCGAAGCCGCCAAGACGTCGCTGGCCGACGCCGACTCGCCGCTGCTCGCGGCCGCGCTGGTGACAGAGGGCAACCTTCACGCGCATGCGGGCGCGTACGCCGAGTCCGAGGCCGCCTCGCTGCGCGCCTACTCCCTCGCCGCGCAGAATGAAGACTGGACCACCGCGGCGCTCGCCGCCGAGTCCCTGATCTTCGTGCTCGGGGCCAAGCTCGACCGTCCGGCCGAAGGCGCGGCTTGGGCCACGCACGCGGAGATCGCCGCGGCGCTCGGCGGCGATCCCCTCCGGCTTCACGAGGCGGGTCGCACGTCGAACCTCGCGGTCGTCGAGCGAGCGCTCGGCCACTACGACGAGGCGATCGCCCTTCACGAGCGCGCGCTCGATGCGGGCTCGGAATCGCTGGGTGCGGATCACCCCGAGCGGGCGAGCACGATGGGCAACCTCGGCGCGGTCTACATGGAAAAGGGCGAGGTCGATGCGGCGCTGGAACTCTTCGAGGAGGCCGCCGAGCTGCGCAAGCGGGCGCTGGGGGCCTTGCATCCGTCCTCGTTGTCCTCGCTGTCCAACTTCGCGGCGGGCTTGGCCAAGAGCGGGCAGCTCGCGCGCTCCAAGCAGATCTTCGAGACGGTGCTCGAGCGCCGGGAGCAGGCACTCGGACCCGAGCATCCCGACGTCGCGCAAGTGCTCGACAACACGGCGGCGGTGTCCAACATGCTCGGCGACAGCAAGTCGGCCGAGGCGCTCTTGCAGCGCTCGCTCGCAATCAAGACCAAGACCGTCCCGGGCACCATGGCCGAGGCGGAGACGCTCTCCCATCTCGCGACCGCGAAGTCGGCCAACGGCGACACGGAAGCGGCGGTCGAGCTGCTCGAGCGCTGCCTCGAGATCCGCGAGAAGGTCCGGGGCCCAGAGCATGCTTCGGTGGGCGAGGCGCTGATCAACCTGGGCACCGAGTATTTCATTCTCGGAGATCTCGAGCGCGCCGAAGCCATGTTCGGCAGAGCAAAGACGATCTACGCCGAAGCGCTCGGCACCTCGCACTTCGGCTACGGCGCGGCGCTGAACAACCTTGGAGACGTGGCGCTCGAATCGGGTCGATACGCCGAGGCGGTCGAGCTCTACGAACAGTCCTACGCGATCTGGAAGGATTCGCTCGGCCCCAACCATCCGCACACCGCGACGGCGCTGGCCCACGCGGGCGATGCGTGGCTGCGCGATGGGCGTCCGAGCAAGGCTCGTCCGCTCCTCGAGCAGGCGATCGCCGCGTTCGAAGCAGGAGAGGGGACGCAAGAGCAAGAAGCCACCACCCGGTTCGATCTCGCCCAGCTGCTCGAGGCGGCCGGAGAGCACGAGGAGGCGACGGCATCCGCGAAGGAGGCGCGTGCCGTGCTGGTCGAGATCGGGGGTGGCCGAATGCTGCACCCCGCCGACATCGACGCGTGGCTCGAAGCGCGCTGAGTCCCCTGAACCTGCCTACCTCGGAGGTAATGGCCTCGGTCGGGCCCGGCGCGCACGCTGGGAGCATGCAAACGCCACTGGAGATGTTCCGCGCTGCCCCAGTGCAGCACCTCGCACTCGACTCGGCGCAGGTCGCCTACCGGGTGTTCGGCTCCGGGCCTGCGCTCGTGTTCGTGCACGGCTGGCCGATGAGTGGGGTCACGTTTCGTGGCCTCGTCGCCGAGCTGAAGCAGCACTTCACCTGCTACGTGCCAGACCTGCCTGGCGCGGGCGACTCGCCGCTCGATCCGACGATGAAAGACCTCTTCCGTGACGGCGCGCGGAGCATCGGTGCGCTGGTCGATCGCCTCGGCCTCGATCGCTTCGGACTCATCGGCTTCGACTCGGGGGGAGCGATCGCCCGAATCGTCGCGGCCCAGCGGCCAGGGCGGGTCTTCGGCTTAGCGCTGACCAACACCGAGACGCCAGGACACAAGCTCCCGCTCATCAAGATGTTCCAGCGCGCCGCTTCGCTTCCGGGTGCGACGCTGGCCTTCAAGTGGATGCTCGGATCCAAGGCGTTTCTTCGCTCGAAGTTCGGCTTCAAGGGGGCATTCGCGAACCTCGACTTCGTCGAGGACCCAGAGTTTCGCGCGTCCACGCTCGTGCCGCTGCAACGCGACCCGACGGGGGCGCTGCATTCGGTCAAACACGCCGACCTCGACATCGCCGACGAGCTCGATGCGATTCACGCCGAGATCGACGCGCCGCTTCTATGCGTCTGGGGCGATCGCTGCGGCTTCTTCCCCCTCGAGAACGTCGAGGCCATGGTCCGCGGCTGGCCAATGCCTGCCCGCCTCGAGGTCGTGCCCGGCCACAAGCTGCTCGTGCATGAGGAGCAGCCGCAGGCCGTGCTTCGTGCGATGCTTCCCTTCTTGCGGGAGCACGCGCCCCCGACCCTCTTGGAGGCCAACGCCGGGTGAGCCACGACGACAACGTCTTTCCAGCGCTGCTGCGCTACTGGAGAGGAGCACGCGGCCTCAGCCAGCTCGACCTGGCAGGGGCGGCGGGCGTCTCGGCAAAACACGTCAGCTTTCTCGAGACTGGCCGCGCCAACCCCAGCCAAGAGATGGTCTTGCGCCTGGCCTCCACGATGGATCTGTCGCTGCGCGATCAGAACGCGATGCTCGTCGCGGCGGGATTCGCAGAGCTGTTCCGCGAGTCCGCGGATGCCTTCGACCCCGTGGTGCAGCGGGCGCTCGAGATGATGATGCGGCATCACGAGCCGTACCCGCTGCTGGTCTTCGACCGGCACTACGACATGGTCACGGCCAACGAGGCCACAGATCGCCTGCTCTCGACCATGCTGGGGGACAAGGCTCAGCTAGAGCGCAATACCTTGAAGATGCTGTTCGACCCCGCGCTGCTGCGCCCGTTCATCGTGGACTGGGAACGCATCGCGCGCGTGCTTCTGAGTCGGCTTCAGCGAGAGATCCTGCATCGTCGCCGTGACGCGGGGCTGTCGGCGCTGCTCAGCGCTCTGTGTGCGTTTCCCGGAGTCCCGGGCGACTGGCGCACGCCCGACCTCGGTGCGCCCAGCCTCGCCTCACTCGACGTCACGTTCGAGTTCGGCGGCCAGCGTTTCGGCTTCCTCACCACGATGACGGTCTTTCAGGCGCCGCAGAACGTGGCGCTCGAAGAGCTGCACATCGAGAGCTACTTTCCGCTCGACGAGGCCACCGAGCAGCTGTGCCGCGCGCTGGCCCAAACGGCGCGGTAGGGCGCCTGCTACACTCCCGCGCGTGGATCTCGACGCGATGCAGGCGCTCTTCCATGCCGTGGCCGAAGACGTCGAAGGTGGCGACGGCGCGTGGCAGTTCGATGTCGAGGGCGTTCGCGTCGCATGCCTCACCGACAGCCGATTCGATCGCATGCGCCTCATCGCCCCGATTGCCGACGCGTCCGAGCTCACCGAAGAGCAGCGAGACGCCTGCCTCGAGGCCAACTTTCACACGGCGCTCGATGCCCGCTATGCGACGAGCGACGGCGTTCTGTATGCGGCCTACCTCCACCCGCTGGGCTCGCTCACCGAAGAAGACCTGCACTCCGCGCTGGGGCAGGTCGTCAGCTTGGTGCTGACCTACGGCGACACCTACTCGGGCGGCACGCTCGTGTTTGGCGTGCCACCCGGCGGCGGTTCGGCGATGAACTAGAGCAGCTCGTGTCCTCTACTCGAGCGTGACGTAGAGGCACCACTCGTTGAGGACGCCGTTGTCGGGCCCGGCGTCGTCGGTGACCTGCAAGCTCCAGTCGCCCGTGACCGACATGCCGTCGAAGGTCGCCATCGAGCCTTGCGGGATCATGTTGCCCTCGATCGCGATGGGCTCGTCGCAGTTGGCGCCTGGCGTCGTGGTGCCTTCGTCGTTGAAGAACCCGTAGAGGTCGTCGGTGCTGCTGCACACGTCGAGCACCAGGTCGGTGCTGAGGCCGAGGTCGTCGGCGCTCAACACGATGTCGAGGTCGCCGGCCCAGGTGTGGGTGATGTCGACGAAGACGTCGACGTCGGCGATCGTACCCGCGTCGGGTACGTTGATCGTGTCGGTGGTGGTGGGGAACGCCCCGTCGATCACGGCGCCCGGGCTCGAGCACAGCGCGATGATGCCGTTGGCGCACTCGCCCGTGTCGTAGGTGCAGTCGGCTCCGCAGTCGAGCGAGCCGCCGTCGAAGCCGAGGTCTTGGCAGTTCATCGACCCCAGCGCGACGCCATCACACTCGTCCGCGCCCTCGACGGTTCCGTTGCCGCAGGTGTCGCAGCCGGACGCGTCGAAGTTGCAGCTGGCGTCGCACGCGAGCATGCCGCCGCCAAAGCCCTGTGACGCGCACGACTGACCGTCGAGGTCGTCCGTGTCGCACGCCTCGCCGAACTCGATGTTGCCGTTGCCACACTCGGGCGAGGTGACGTTGAGATCGTAGGCGCCCTGTGCCGTGGACCAGCCGTCGACGACGACGGTGATCTCTTGGTCGGCCACGAGGTCGAGCACGATGCGCGACTGGCTGCCGATCGCCTGGTCGTTGCACGCCAGCTCCGTACCGTCGCACGTCGCACCGTCGAACGCGTAGAGCACCGTGTCGAACGCGGAGCCCTCGGTATCGAAGATGTAGGTGCCGTCTTCAGGCGCGGTGAACGTGTAGGCGACGTCGGGCGCGTCGCCGAAGCTGCAGGATCCCGAGCTGCTGTCGACTTCGCCGACCGTGGTGCCTGACTCGGTGGTGGGAAGCGCTCCGAGGATTTCGAAGTCGGGGCACGCGTCGAGCTCGACGTTGAGGTTGTAGTTGCCCGACTCGAGGTCGGCCCCGTCGACCACGAAGATCACCTCCTCGCCCTCGGCGAGGGTGACGTTGATGCGCGAGGTCATGTCGCCCGCGTCGTCGTTGCACATCAGCTCGGTGCCGCCGCAGCCGTCGAGCGCATACAGGACGGTATCGAAGTCGGACCCGAGTGTGTCGACGGTGTAGATGCCTGCCTGCGGCGCGGTGAAGGTCCACTGGTCGTCGTTGCCCGTGGTGCCCCCGCACGAGCCGAAGGTGGTGTTGTCGCCGTCGACGGTCGAGCCCATCTGCGTGACGGGGACGATGTCTCCCACTTCGCCGTCGGGGCAGGTGCCCTCGAAGAACGCCACCTCGAGATCGATGGCGCCGCCGACGAGAGAGAAGCCGTCGAGGACGACGGTGACCGTTTGGCCCATCGTGAGCGCCGCGGAGACGCGAGCGGCGGTGGTCGTGCCGTCGATGTCTTCGTTGCAGGCCAGCTCGGGCCCGCCGCAGGTGCCGTCGTAGACCGCGACGAGCGGGTCGACCACGCCATCGGGGCTGGTCGCGGTGAAGAAGTACGTTCCGTCCGCAGGTGCGGTGAGGGTGTACGAGACGTCGGGCGCACCGCCGCCCCCGCACGAGTTGGTGAACTCGCTGTCCTGGCCTGCAGTGGACGCGTTGAGCAGGTCGGGCGACATCACCTCGCCGTACGGGCATTCGGTGCCCATCATCGTGCCGGTCGACGACGACTCTTCGGCCCCGCTCGAGCTGGAGCTCGACGCGTCGGTGGGGTCGACCATGGTCGTGCTGCCGTCGGTGGGGTCGACCATGGTCGTGCTGGCCTCGGCGGAACCGCTGGAGGAGGACTCATCGACCGAGGCCGTCGAGCTCGACGTGCTCGAGGTGTCTTCGGTGCTCGAGGTCGACGTGGTCGAGGTCGCGGACGTGGGGTCCGTGCTGCCGGTCGAGGTCGAGTCGCCGGCCGACTCGTCGGAAGTCGTAGCCGTAGCGTCATCGCCACAGGCGGTTCCAAGCGCCAGCAAGGAGAGCAGACACAGGCGCCGTACGGAGGAGTCGGTGAGAGAGAGCGTTGGGTGGGCCATGGTGGCGTCCTCGATCCGAGCGCGGTCGGATGACGCGAGCCTACCCAATGCGGCGCGTTCATGCCTCGGGAAAACGCGTCGGCTTGTGGACCCGCAGCGCGTAGCTCAGCGGCAGAGTGCCCTCGAACCCGCGCCACTGATACTTGCCAGGTGCGACCTCGACCGTGTCGGCGAAGCAGTCGTGCGGGGCGTAGTCGTACTCCTCGAACGCTTCGAGCACGAAGCCTCGGCCCAGGAGCGCCCCCAAGACATCGGCGAGCGGGTGATTCCAGCCGACCTCGGTCGTGGCCGGTTTTTCGTCCCCGCTGTAGCTCAGGCTGCTCTCCTCGGTGATCGGGCCGCGATTGAAGTAGCTGTACTCGAGCTTCGATCGATCGCTGCCATACATCCAGACGACGGGGTGGAACTCGGCGAGCACGAACACGCCGCCTGGGGCGAGGAAGTGGTCGAGGACGCCCGCCCAACGCTTCAGATCGGGGAGCCAGCCGATCGTACCCCACGACGTGTACACCACGTCGAACTGCCCCTCGAGGCGATCGGGGAGGCCGTACACGTCGCTGTGGACGAACGTGCCTTGCAGCGAGGCCAACCCGGCGAGCTCGTTGGCGCGCTCGATGGCCCGCGACGAGATGTCGGCACCCGTGACGATGGCACCGCGGCGCGCGAGCGTGAGGGTGTCCTGGCCGAAGTGACACTGCAGATGAAGGAGTCGTTTGCCGGCCAGCGGGGGGAGCATCGCCGTGTCGATCTCGGGGAAGCGCTCGCGGCCTTCGAGCCAGCCGGCCACGTCGTAGAAGTCGGACTCCCAGTGGGCGTCGACCATCGCGTCCCAGTGCTCACGATTCTTCTCGAGGTAGTCCGAAGCCATGCGCGGGACCGTAGCAGCTGTTAGCCTCGCCCGGCCTCGCCATGCGTCATCGCTTCGAATCCCTCGTCGACATGCAATCTCGGGTCTGCACGCTCTTCGCGGGCTCGAGGCTCTTCGGCGTGCAGTCGAGCGGGGCGTTCGCGTGGTCGACGTACGACGCCTTTGGGCACGACGTCGACGGCTTTCGCGGGGCGCTCACGGCACTGGGCGTGGGCCGGGGCGACCGGGTGGCGGTCGTCGGTGCAAACAGCGTGTCATGGGCCGTTGCTGCGTTCGCAACCTACGGGCTGGGGGCTGTCTACGTCCCTATCATGCCCAACCTGCCCCGGGGTGCGATCTCCTACGCGTTGCGTGACAGCGGAGCCAAGGTCGTCATCGTCGGAACGGTCGAGCTCGCCGAGTTGGTCCGCGGGGCCCGGGCCGAGCTGCCGGCCGTAGAGCACGTGCTGTGCATGGAAGCCTCGGGGCGGCCCGAGTCGTTCGCCGAGCACCTCGTCCGGGGCCACGACGTCGACGCACCGCGGGAGCGCGTACGTCCGGAGGACGCGGCGACGATCCTGTACACCTCGGGCACCACCGGCGCGCCCAAAGGGGTCGTGCTCAGTCACGGCAACATGATCTCCAACGTCAACGCCGTACACCAGGTCCACGACATCCGGCCCGACGACGTCAGCTGTGCGTTCCTTCCCTGGGCACACGCGTTCGGCCTGACCTGCGAGCTCTTCTGCATGATGAGCGCTGGGGCTTCCATCGGCTTGTGCGATGGCCTCGAGTCCCTCGATGGCGACCTTCAAGCCATACGCCCCACCGTCATGTTCGCCGTGCCGCAGATCTGGAACCGCATCCACGGGCGGCTGCAGAAGCGACTCGCCGGGGCGTCGTCGGCCAAGCGTGCCATGTTCGAGCGCGCCCTCGCGGTCGCGCGACGTCGACGTGAGGCCATCGCCAATGGCGAACGCAGCCTGCGGCTCGAGGCCGAGTATGCCCTGTACGCCAGCCTGCTGTTCGACGAGGTGCGCGAACACTTCGGCGGTCGGTTGCGCTACGCACTCTCGGGCGGCGCGGCGCTCTCGGGGCCGGTGGCGCAGCTGATCGAGGACATCGGCATCGAGATGTACGAGGGCTATGGGCTGACCGAGACGTCTCCCATCGTGACCACCAACACCCCCGACGCCAAGCGCCTGGGCACCGTCGGGCGCTCCATCCCGGGTGTCGACGTCTTCATCTGCGACGAAGACGGGAGGGTCCTCGGCCCCGGGCACGAGGGGGAGGTCGTCGTCTCGGGGCCCAACGTGATGCTCGGCTATCACAACGACGATGAGGCCACGGACGCCGTCATCTTCGACCTCGACGGCCTGCGCGCCTTCCGAACCGGAGACCTCGGGCAGCTCTCGCCGGGCGGGTTTCTCACCCTCACCGGGCGACTCAAGGAGCAGTACAAGCTGGGCGATGGCACGCTCGTCGTCCCCACCCCGATTCAGCAGCGGCTCGAACTCAGCCCGCTCATTCGCCGCGCTTCGGTGCACGGGGACAACCGAGACTACAGCGTCGCGCTGCTCGACCTCGACATGGACGCCCTGCGCTCGTGGGCCGCCGAGAGCGGGCTGACCGTCCAAGGCGACCTCCTCGACAACCCTGACGTGCGCGCCCGAATCGACGCCGCCATCGAGCTGTGCTTCGAAGGCTGGGACGGCCACCGCCCCACCCGATGGGCCGTCGTCCCCGGCGGCTTCTCCCTCGAAGCCGGCGAGGTCACCCCCAAGCAGTCACTGCGCCACCGCAAGATCAGCAAAACCCACGCCGCCCTCATCCAAACCCTCTACGACACCTAACCCGCCCTGATCCCCGACCCAGGGTTATCTTGGCGTGTGCGGCGCCGCGGGCGGCCAAGTGGCCAGTGGCACTGGCCCACCGGTGGGCCAGTGATTGGTCGGTGGTAGGGGATTGCGTTGAGATCACTCGGCTTCTTGGGGGACTCGTCGATGGTCAGGGCTTTGCTTTGGGTACGGGGTGGTGCGTACCAGGTTCCACGACGGGCTCGAGCGCTCGTGCGGCATCGCCTGCTTGGGCCCGATCGAGTGCGGCCGGAGGTTCTCGTGACCCGGCCGCGGATGGTGAAGCCTGGCGAGGTCGTGATGGGGACGCGCAAGTGCAGCGAGCGTCGGTTCTTCTTGCGGCCGGACTCGCTGACGGACCAGCTCTTCATGTTCTGCCTTGCACGGGCGGC
>JANSYI010000022.1 GCA_024742475.1 bacterium
CGCAAGCGCCCGACCTTGGATGGGTGAGCGCAGGGCGGCTTCCCCGAGGAAACCGCGACTTCAACGAGGAGCGAGCAAAGCGAGCGAGCGAGGGCGCAAGCGCCCGACCTTGGATGGGTGAGCGCAGGGCGGCTTCGCCGCCCGAAGCGAGGGAAACCGAGAGGTTTCCCTTAGAAATTAAATCCGCATCGGCATGACGACGCCCAGGAAGTCCGGGCCGTCGACCGGCTTGACCACGCACGGGTCGAGCTCGCCTTGGAACTCCAGACGAACTTCTTGGGTGTCGATGACGTCGAGCACCTCGATGAGGTAGCGAGCGTTGAAGCCGGCCGTCAGCTCTTCGCCGTCGTAGTCGATCGGCAGCTCTTGGTGGGCGACACCGAGGTCGGGGTTGTCGGAGGTCAGCTCGAGCTTGCCAGGGTTGAGCGAGAGCCGCACGGTCGCGGTCTTCTCCGGCGCCATCACCTCGGCGCGGCGCAGGGAGTGCAGCAGGTCGTCACGGCCGAGCAGCGCGAACCTCTGGAACGCGGCCGGGATGACGGCCTTGTACGGCGGGAAGGTGACGTTGTTGAGCTTGACCGAGAGCACCATGTCGTCGGCTTTGACGAAGAGGTGCTGGTCGCCCATCGCGAGACCGACCTCTCCCGAGACGCGGTCGAGCACGCGACGGATCTCGAGCATGCCCTTGCGGGGAATGATGATGCCCTTGTCGAGCTTCGGTCCCGGAAGGTCGAGCTCGAACTTGGTGAGGCGGTGGCCGTCGGTGGAGACCATCGTGCCCTTCTCGCCGTCACATTCGAACAGCACACCGTTGAGGTTGACCCGCGCCTCATCGGTGGAGACCGAGAAGTGCGTCTTGGCGATGAGGTCGCTCAGCGCGTGCGCGGGAACTTCGACGTACTCGAGCTTGCTCTTGCCCCCGGAGGCATCGGGCAGCTCGGGGAAGTCGCTCTCGGGCATGCCCATCAGCTTGAACTCGGAACGACCCGCGTTGAGCTGCACCCAGTGGTTGTCGAGCCCCTTGACGCGAACGTTGCCCGACGACAGCGTCCGAACGACGCCGTGAAGGTGCTTGACGCCCACGGTGAGGCTGCCGGGCGTCTTGACCTCGGCAGACACCGTCTCGGTCAGAGACGTCATCATGTCGGTCGCAGAGCACACCACGCTGCCGTCGGCGTTGGCGCGCAGAAGGACGTTGGCCAAGACGGGCATGGTGCCGCGCTTGTCGGCCACCGTCTGGGCCAGGGACAAGGCTGCAAGGAAGCGGCTCTGATCGATCTCGAACTCCATGGCGGATGGTCCTGGTGTGCCTCGCCTGCGCGTGTCGTCGCAAGTGAGTGCGGGAGAGACAGTAAAGCAAAAATTCTCTTAATTCTCGTCTTCTCAGTCTGTGCTGGGGAAAAGTGGAGAACTGGGCTAGTGGCTTGATCTGACGGCGGTTTCACCGTGGGTTTCGCTGGGGTTCTCGCCGGGGATCCAGGCCCACATCGGGGGACAACCTCGCAGGACGGATTTGTCCCCAATCGGGCCCCAAGTTGTCCTCTGTGTCATCCACAGGGTTGTGCACAAGCTGTTGATGAACGGCGGAAACCAACACCAACACCCCGCTCGGCGAAGCCGAAGCGAGGAGCGGAGGACGCCCAGCGAGGCGTCAGGCGAGGGTCGCGAGGTTGGGTGTCAGCGGGAGAGCTGCTCGCGGAGGTGGTCGACGGCGGAACGAAGCTCCGGGTCTTCGGCGCTCAGCTTCGTGATGCGCTTGCAAGCGTTGATGACGGTGGAGTGATCCTTGCCGCCAAAGCGCAGCCCGATCTCGGGGAAGCTCGAGCCGGTGAGCTCGCGCGAGAGGAACATGGCGATCATGCGCGGGCGAGAGATGCCCTTGTGGCGCCTGGGGCCTTTGAGGTCGGCGATGCGCACGGAGAAGTGAGAGGCGACCGCCTTCTGCACGGCCTCGACGGTGATGGGCGCGCTGCGGCGCTCCTTGGTCGTCTCGCCGATGACCTCGCGAATGAAGCCGGTGGTGATCGGCACGCCCTTGAGGTCGGCAAAGGTGGCGACGCGGACGAGAGCGCCCTCGAGCTCGCGGACGTTGCTCTGGACCTGTTGCGCCAAGTAGACCGTCACGTCGCCGGCGATGGCGATGCGCTCGGCCTCGGCTTTTTGGCGGAGAATCGCGACGCGGGTCTCGAGGTCGGGCGACTTGATGTCGGCGACGAGGCCCCAGTTGAGGCGGGAGGTGATGCGCTCCTCCATGCCTTCCATGTCCGAAGGCGTGCGGTCGGACGTGACCATGATCTGCTTGCCGGCTTCGTACAGCGCGTTGAACACGTGGAAGAACTCGTCCATCGTGCGGTCGCGCCCTGCGATGAACTGGATGTCGTCGATGAGGAGGACGTCGCAGTCTTCTCGATACTTGCGGCGGAACTGGTCGAAGAGGTTGTGTCGGACCGCCGAGATGAACTCGTTCATGAACCGCTCGGCGCTCAGATACGTGATGCGGCGCGACGGGTCGCTCTCGTAGAGCGAGTGTCCAACGGCGTGCAGCAGGTGCGTCTTGCCGAGGCCGACACCGCCGTAGATGAGGAGAGGGTTGAACCGGGTGCCGGGTTGCTCGGCGGCTGCGCGAGCGGCCGAGGCGGCGAGCTCGTTCGAGGCGCCGCTGATGAAGGTGTCGAAGCGGTAGCGCTCGGACAGCCCGACGGGCGGAGGCGCGACTTGGCGCGGGATTTCTACAGTAGGGTGCGTGGCAACGGACGCGACCTGCGGCGCCGAGGTCGTGGCCTCGCGATGGCCGCCGAGCTGGGGGTTGGTTTGGCTGCCCGGATGAGGCTCAGCGGCGGCTGGCTCGGCGCGGCCGGGTTCGGTGGGTTGGCGCGCGGTGGGGTCCACCTCGAGGTCGAGCACGTAGCGCGAGTCCGTTCGTGCTTCGAGCTCGTCGAGCACGGCCTCCATGTAGTGGTTCTCGAACCACTCCTTCATGAAGAGACTCGGCGCGCGCAGACGGATCGTTCGACCCTCCACGGCCGCCACGGTGAGCGGACGGAGCCAGAGCTCGTAGGTCTCTTGACCCAGACGGGGTTGCAAACCCTGAAGTGCCTCGTTCCAAAGGTCGGTCATAGCGGGGGCATCCACAGCGGGGTTGGAACTGTGGATTGGAGTAGAAGTGCGCAGGAACACGGGGCTTTTGCGTAGGACGCGAGCGGCTTATCCACAGCGCAGCCACAGCCTGGGGGCTTTGCGTCGTGGTCGGGGCCTCTCGCGTTCGGCTTGGTCGACGGAAAGGCGTGTCCTAGTCGGGCCACAAGGGCCGCGGAGAACTAAAAAGGGCTCTCCAGTGGTCTAGGACGGGGTTTCCGCGCGAAGTTGCAGGACAGCCTTCGTCGCGGAGGCGGGGTCGTGGGAGGCAGGCGCCGCCACGGGTTGGCGTGTTTACGCGGGTCACAGACGTGTCGCAAGCGCCGGAAATCGGATCGTTGCAAGCGCCTGAGATCATTGGGGCGTGTTGATCGCGCAGGGGTCGTCGCGGTACACAGGGCCTTCGCCGGCTGTGGAGACGCATGGCCTAAGTAGGCGAAACAATGCGTGAAAGTAGGAGGTGACAGATCGATGACGGCCGCCCCGCGCCGACGATAAGCGGGTTTGCGGCGTCGCGATCGCGCTAGGCCGCTTGCCAAGCGGGTTTGCGGGCTCGAGTGGAAGCAGTTCTCGAGGCCCGATCAAGAACATGCCAAGTGTGTAGGTTCGTGTGCGACAGAGAGCGCTCGCGGGTGGGGAAAGATCGGCGTCGATCCCACACGTCGCGATCGTTTGACAGGCTGGGGATCCGGTTGCTATCAACCCGCTCCCTTCCGGCCGCACTCCGCGGCTGAGCGTCGCTGGAGAACGAACCGTGTCCAAGAGAACCTACCAACCGCACAACACCCGTCGTAAACGGACCCACGGCTTCCGAGCTCGCATGGCCACCAAGAACGGCCGCAAGGTCCTCTCCGCGCGCCGCCGTAAGGGCCGCAAGCGCCTGACGGTCAGCACGGGCTCCAAGTAGCCCCGCCCGGCCGGCAGGGCATAGCGACATCTGAGGCTCGATGAAGCCGCTGGGACTCCCGCGTTGGCTGCGGTTACGCCGACGACGGGAGTTTCTTCGTGTCCAGCGTCGGGGTCAGAAGCACCACACGCGCCACTTCCTCGTGTTCGTCGCGCCGCGCTCAGCGGAGCGAAGCCCTCGCCGCTCGGCCTCCGCTCGAGGGGTTTCGCAGGGCTCGCCGCGCGAGGTCACGCCACAAAGCGGAGGCCAGGCGTTGCGACCCACGCGGCTGGGGGTCACCGTAACGCGGAAGGTCGGGGCAGCCCACGAGCGGAACCGGATCAAGCGCTTGGTGCGCGAGGTCTTCCGCCAAGAGCGGAGCCGCCTTCCTCCTGGCTACGACATGGTGTGGGTCGCAAAACGTAACGCGCTGAGCTTCACGCTCGAGGACCTACGCAGCGACTTTCTCCAGCTCGCGCGCCGGCTCACGCGGCAACACGCCGACCGGAGCTCACGATGAGCGGCGACACCTCGGCAGAGGCGGACGCGGCATCCGAGCCACCCCCTCCTCGTTGCGACCATCACGATGTCCCCTCCACCGCGCTGAGCCCCATGCCCGCGCGGTTTGGTGCTTCGTGGGTCTTCGTTGGCTTGATCCGCCTCTATCAGCTCTTCCTTTCACCCCTGCTGGGTCCACGTTGCCGGTTTCATCCGAGCTGCTCGCGCTATGCGGCCGAAGCGCTTGCTGAACACGGCCCACTTCGTGGTACTTGGCTCGCCGTGCGCCGCATTGGGCGGTGTCACCCCTTCCACCCGGGTGGGTACGACCCCGTGCCGCCCAAGCGGAGCTCGACCTCATGAGTTTCGAACGACGCATCTTCATCGCGCTCATGCTTTGCGCCCTCGTGTGGATCGGTTTCGACCTGTTCGCACCCAAGCCTCCTCCTCCCGAAGAGGATCCCCAAGCCGAGTCCGCGCAGGGCGATGGCGACGTCGAGTCCAAAGAGGACCCGGCCGGGGACTCCAAGGAGGCCGACGCGCCCGAGGGCAAAGCGCCACCGACCGACGGACCCGAGGCGGCCAAGGACTCCACGCCTACCGAGGCTGAGGTCGAGACCGTTCACCACGAGATCTCGAACGACCTCCTGTCCCTCAAGGTCACCAACCGCTCACCCGCTCGTGGTGGCGTGGTCGAGGAGGTCGACCTCCTCTCCGAGCAGTTCGAAGGTCACGAGACCGCCACCGACCCGCTCGGACTTCGCGGCGCATCCACGCTCGAGGTGAACTTCGCCGACGCGCAGAGCGACTTCCGCATTCCGGGCGGCCAGGCGTTCGAGGTCGAGTCGGCAAGCTCCGACAGCTTCACGCTCGTCCACCGGTCGGAAGAGGTGCAGATCAAGCAGACCCTGAAGCTCCTCGAAGGGTACGAGGGCCTGATGACGGTCGAGGTCAGCAACCTCACCCAGCAAGATCAGCGGCACGTCATGCACGTGACGACGCGGGTCGGCATCACCGGAGAAGAGGGCCGCTACAACCTCAAGCGGGGCATGTGTCGCACGGCCGACGACTTCGAGGACGAAGACAGCAGCGACGTCGAGGACGGCCCCATCACCTATGGCACCGACCCCGTCTTCTGGGGCGGCGTCGACAACAAGTACTTCGGCACCCTCGTCGTGCCCAGCGAGCCTTTCGCCGAGTGCGTCCTCTCGCGCAGCGACGACGGCGGCTACCTCGTGGGCAGCCTCGCCTCCACCGTGGCTACGTTGGGCCCCGGTGAAGCGAAGCGCTACGAGCTCGGCCTGTTCGTCGGCGCCAAGGAGCTCGAGCGCCTTCAAGACTTCGCGGCGGTCTCGCCCGCCAACGAGGTCCACCTCGAAGAAGCCATCGACTGGGGCATCTTGGGCGGTCTGTCCGAGTACCTCGGCCGCATGCTGCTCGCGCTCATGCGCTTCTTCCACTCCTACGTCGGGGTGTGGGGCTGGGCCATCGTGCTCGTGACCATCGTCATCAAGATCATGACGCTGCCGCTGACGCTCAAGCAGATGGCCTCCATGAAGGCCATGAAGCGGATTCAGCCGAAGATCGCGGCGCTCAAGGAGAAATACGGCGACGACCGGGTCAAGCAGGGGCAAGAGATGCAGGCCCTGTTCGCGCGTGAGGGCGTGAACCCGCTCGCGGGCTGCCTGCCCGTGTTCGTGCAGATGCCGGTGTACATCGCGCTGTACGCGATGCTGGGCGCGGCGGTCGAGCTGGTCCACGAGCCCTTCTTGTGGCTGCCCGACCTCACCAAGCAGGACCCCTACTACGCCCTGCCCCTGGCGCTCGGCGGCATGATGGTCGTGCAAAACCGCATGATGCCGACCTCCGGCGACGAGATGCAGGCCAAGATGATGCGGTGGATCATGCCGGTCGTCTTTTCGGCCTTCATGCTGTTTTTGCCTTCCGGCCTGGCCCTCTATATCTTCGTCAACATCTGCCTCTCGGTCGTCCAGACCGCCATCCAAGTGGGCCGAAATACGGACGAACCGGGCGCTGAAACCGACGCTGCCAAGGGCGGCGCGAAAACCAAGCCGAGCGCCGACAAAAACGTCGGCAAAAAGAAGTAGACTCTGGGACCTCGCATGTCCGAACCACAGCAGGACGCCAACAACTCCGCCGACGATCGAACCCCCGAGGAGCGTTTCTCCCCGGCGGTGCCCGTGGTGCGCTCGTTCCTCGAGAGCGTGCTCGGCCTCCTTGGTGTGGAGGTCGAGGTCGACATCGACATCGAAGAAGACGGTCTGCACTGCGACCTCAACTGCGCGCAGTCCGACGGCGGCCTGCTCATCGGTCGGCACGGTGCCACGCTCGACTCGCTTCAGTATCTGACGCTCCGCGTGCTGCAAGCCGAAGACTTCGAGCGCATGCGGATCACGCTCGACGTCGCGGGCTACCGAACGCGCCGGGAGAAGACGCTCAAGCAGCTCGCCCGCAACGCGGCCGACAAGGTGCTCGCCGATGGGCGCGCGTACCACTTCGAGCCGATGAGCGCGATGGAGCGTCGCGTGGTCCACATGGCCATCGTGGAGATCGAAGGCCTGGCCACCGAGTCCGAGGGCGAGGGCCGCCGCCGTCACGTCGTCGTGTTCCCCGAGCGGTGAACCAACCTCTCGAAGCGGCGCGTTCCACCCTCGTTGGGGTTGCCACCGGCACACCTGACGGGGGTGTCGCAATTGTGCGGGTGAGCGGACCCAAGGCGGCCGAGGTCTTGGCCGCCTTGGGGGTGGGCACGCTGCCGCCCCCGCGGCGTCTCGTTCGCAAGGCGCTCGCGCTCGAGGGTGGTCACAAGGAGGATGGCTTGGTCGCGTGGATGCCGGGGCCGCGGTCGTTCACGGGAGAAGACGTGGCGGAGCTGCACGTGCACGCCGGCGAGCGCAACGTTCGAGCGGTGCTCGAGGCGTGTCTGCGCGCGGGCGCAACGGCGGCGGGACGCGGGGACTTTAGCCGGCGCGCGTTCGAGCTCGGCGCGCTCTCGCTCGATCGGGCCGAGGGCATCGCTGCGGTCATCGGGGCCCAGACCGACGAAGCGCTCGCGCAGGCGCGGCGGTTGGCGGCGGGTGAGCTCGGACGCGCGGTCGAGTCGATTCGCGACGCCGTGGTGGGGCTTCGGACCGAGGTGGAAGCCAACCTCGACTTTCCCGAGGACGTCGACGATGGACACGTGGCGCGGTGGCGCGAGGAGGTCTCTGACATGCACGCGCGGGTGCAGCGCTGGCTCTCGGGCTTCGAAGCGGGACGCCGGGGTCGGGAGCGGGCACGGTTCGTCTTGGCCGGTCCGCCCAACGCCGGCAAGAGTTCGCTGTTCAACGCGTTGCTCGGGCGTCGCCGGGCGCTGGTCGCCGACATGCCGGGGACGACGCGGGACTACGTCGAGGCGGAGTACAGCGTCGGGCCGCACGGCGCGTGGCTCATCGACACCGCGGGGTTGCGGGGTGACGCGGGCGCGGTGGAAGCGGCCGGTATCGAGATGAGCCGGGAGCAGGTCGAACACGCCGACGTCGTGCTCTGGGTCGAAGCCTCGGACACCCCAGCGGTCGAACGGCCCGAGTTCTCCGCGACGGTCGTGGAGATCGAGACGAAGCGCGATCTGGGTCGGCGGCGCGCCTCGGCGATCGGCGTCACGCTCGGCGAGTCGTCTTCGGGCATCGAGCAGGTCGAGGCGGCGCTCGGGCGCTGGTTTTCCCAGGGGCGCGACCAGGCGTGGATCGGCCTGGCACGACATCGTGACCGGGCCGCCGAAGCTCTCGAAGCGCTCGGGCGGGCCGAGGCGCTGCTGCAGGACGATGGCGCCCTCGAGCTCATCGCATTCGAGCTAGGGGTCGTTGATGCCCGGCTTGCTGCGATCACTGGGCGCACTCAGCTCGGCCCGGTCGGAGACGATGTGTTGGATCGCATCTTCTCCAGCTTTTGCATCGGCAAATAGGTGCTCAAGGCTCGGTCGGGACGGACCGAGACCGTAGCGCCTCGAGCAGCGGTGCGAGCAGATCCTTCGGACCCTTGCCATCTGGCGCGTCGAGGAACGGCAGGCGGCCGAGGATGTTTACACCGCGGGCGGTCGCGACGATCTGCGCGTTGTCTTCGCGCGAGGGGTCCTCTTCGGTATCGGGGTCGACGAAGTAGATGCCCAAGACATCGAACCCCTCGTCGTCGAGCGCGTCGAGGGTGAGCAAGGTGTGGTTGATCGTGCCCAGCCCGGAGGACGCAACGACGACCACGTGGTCGGCGAGGGCCCGGATCCACTCGGGCTGCCAGGTACCGCCGGGCATGGGAACGTGCAGACCGCCCGCCCCTTCGATGAAGACGATGTCAGCCTCGCGTTGCAGCTCCCATGTCTCCAGCCGAGTCCGCGTCAGCTCGAGGGCGTCGGGGAGCGGATCGACGTTGGCGGCGGGGGGCCGAAGAAACGGTGCGGGGTCCTCGGCGATGCCGGGCGCGACGGGTTCGGGGTAGCTCAGCGGGCAGGCCGACATCGAGTGGATGGTCTCGATACCCGAGGCTTCGAGGAGACGGTCGACGTCGGTGGGCAGCTCTTCGTCGCCGCTTTGAGCAGGCTTGAACGGTGCGACAGCCAGGCCTTGCGCCCGGCTCCACCGGAGCAGAGAGCAGACCAACGCGGTCTTGCCCACGCCGGTGTTCGTGCCCACGAAGAAGATGCGATCGGTCATGGTGCGGTCGATCCGAGGAACGCGCGGTCGGACGCTCCTAACACATCACGGAGTGCGCAGACCAAACCGTCGATCTGGGCGTGGGTGTGTGCGGCGCTCAGGGTGAGGCGAAGCCGGGCTGCGCCGACGGGAACGGTGGGCGGGCGGATCGCTTGCACGTGCCAACCGTGCTCGAGGAGGTCCTCGGCGACGCGGACGCTTCGCTCGTTGTCACCCAACACGATGGGCACTACGGGGGACGTGGGTGTGGAGGGGAGCCGGAGCGCGCGGGCGAGGTGAGCGAGGTTGCTTCGCAGCCGAGCGCGGGCATTCTCGCCGACCTCGCCGGTCAGCAGATCGAGACCGTGCACGATCGATTCGGCCACCCGGGGGCTCGTTCCGGTGCTGAAGACGAAGGAGCGAGCGCGGGTCCGAATCCAGGTGCAGGCGGTGGCCGACCCGGCCACGAAGGCGCCTGCGCAGCCGAGCGCCTTGCTCAGCGTGCCGACGTAGAGTGTGGGGGTGATGCCGTGGGCCTGGGGCCACCCGCGCCCGCCGTCGAAGAGGCCGAAGCCGTGCGCATCATCCATATAGAGGCAGAAGCCGTCATCGAGGGCGGCCCGGAGGGCCGTGGCCGGCGCGACGTCGCCGTCCATCGAGAACACGGACTCGGTCACCCACCATCGCAGCCCGCCACCCCCGACTCGCCCGTCGCGCGGAGGTGCGGACCCGTGGGGGAGGATTTCGCGCTGCGCGCTGCCCAAGCGGAGGCCGTCGATGATCGAGGCGTGGTTCAGCGCGTCCGAGAACACTATGTCCTCAGAGGACAGGATGGACGGCAGCACGCCCACGTTGAGCTGGAACCCGCTGGGAAAGAGGACGGCGTCTTCGTGCCCCGCGAGGCGGGCGAGGCGTCGCTCCGCCTCGCGGTGCGGCGCGAGGTCGCCGCAGACGAGGCGCGACGATGCGGCTCCGGAGGGCGCGTCGACCGGTGCGATGGACTGGGCCAGGCCGAGGTAGTCGTTGGAGCAGAAGCCGACGACGGGCTTGCCAGCCAGGCGGTAGTGGACGCCCTCGCGGTGGGTGATCTCCGGGAGCTCGCGGCGGAGGCCTTGCGCATCGAGTGCTGCGAGGCGGTGGCGCAGACGTGCATCGAGCGGCACGAGCGGACTATGGCATAGATGTTCTCCGGGCATTCTCCGAGCGTTGGGGCGTGGGGCTCGCCCGTGCCATGATGGGCCGATGATCGCCGACGAGCTCGAAGGCTGGATGCGGACGCGGCAGTGGACGCTCGAGGGCGAGACCTGCGAGCGGCTCGAGGCGCTCGTCGGACTGTGGCTGCGCTATGGCGCCGTGATGAACCTGACGAGCGCGCGTACGCGTGAGGCGCTGCTTCCCCACATCATCGACGGCCTCGACACGGCCTGGCTCGTCCGCTCGCAGGTTGGGGTTGGCGAGGACTACCGCTGGCTCGACCTGGGGAGCGGAGGAGGTTTCCCGGGGCTGGTGCTCGCCGCGGTCGGCCAGTGGCCCCTGCTGCTCGTGGAGCCGCGGCAGAAGCGTGCGTCGTTCCTCGAGCTGGCGCTTCGCTCTATTGGTTGTAGTTCAATAGAGGTGCGATGTGCGCGGTTCGAGCGCGCCACGTGGGAGCGAGAAGCGGCCAACGGATATATTAGGGCCGTAGAGCCGGGTAGACGGATATGTTCGGCACGCGCGGTTTGGGAGCCGAAAGAGTGGCTCGAGGTGGCGCACCACGTGGGCGAAACGGGAGCACACGTGGTGATGCACCTCGGCGAGGGGATTTCGTCCGACGAGCTCGGTGTTTCGGCGTCGATTGAGAGCGCGCGCGGACGCATCGCAATCGCCACGGCCGGGTGAGGCGCCAGAGTGCGGGGATCCCGAGGGCGATCGGCGTCTTCGGCGATTGTTCGAGTCGGTGGATGTTCCGTCCGCGGGCTCTAGGACACGCGGCGTCTAGCCCGAGCGCGCGCGAGGTCGGCTCGCTGGGTCCCAGCGGGAGCCCGGTCGCGCGCGACGGCTGGCATGCCGAGCGCGCGGCGTTTCACCTGCCAGACCGGGGGTGTCATCCCGACCTCGAGCGTTCCACGTGAAACACCACCGACCGCGAGGGGCCGCCCGGCCGTGGGTAGGCAGAACGCCACCCGGACCCCATGTTTCACGTGGAACGTCCGAGGTGGTTCCTCGCGGCGCCTGCACGCGCGCTCGAGGCACGGCGGTGTCCCGACCGGTGTCGGGAGCCCGACTCGGCCTCCGGCTCACCGAGTTGTTTCACGTGGAACAACCCCGGCCTGCCCCTGCGGCAACCCGCCTCCTCCCCGACCTCTGCCCGGACCAACCTGCCCGTGCCCCTCAGTGTTTCACGTGAAACGCCCTCGGGATCGACACTGGGTCGGGCCTAGGGGTCCAGCCGCGCCGCAGCGTCCAGGCAGTGGTCCAGGTGCGCTTCGATCTCGTCGACGGCCCCGCCCGACGCTTCCGAAGCCTTGCTCACCCACCGAAGGCCGGCCTCTGCGTCTCCCCGCCGGCACAGGATCCAGCCCTTGGTGTCCAAGTAGTCGGGGTTGTCAGGGTCGGCGCTGAGGGCTTCATCCACCAGTGCCTCCGCGCGAAGGAGGTCGACACCCGCCTCCGCGAGGGCATAGGCGACTCCGTTCTTTAGCTCTGCAGACTCGCCCTCCGCCTCGAGCGCCGCCTCCAACAGGGGAACGGCAGCCGCCCCCTCCCCTGCCTCCAGCGCTGCATAGCCCCGAAAGGCAAAGTAGTTCGCCCTTCCCTCGGGTGATCGAGCCGCCCAGGAGAGCCCAAGGAGCCCAAGCAGCGAGGCCATACCTGCCAAAGGCCGTGCCCAGCCCGGGCCGACGTGCGCGAACCCGACACCCACCAGCAAACCGAATGCAAGCCCACCGAGGTGTCCCGCCTGCGCGATCACGGGCACGACGAAGCCAAGGCCCACCATCAACCCAAGCGTCAGGCCCAGGCCGCGGGTGGAGACCAGCTCAACCCGTTTCCGGACCTCTGGCGCGCCCCATCCACGTGAAACCCAGAGACCTCCAGCGAGCCCGAGGATTCCCGCCGACGCGCCCACCACGATCGGAGCCTCCGCCCAGGCGATCGAAGCCAGCACGCCACCCGCACTCGAGACGGCGAAACACAGGAGCGCTGCCGCATGACCCCACGCTCGCGAAGCCCACGGCCCGATGACCCATAGTGACCACATGTTCAGTAGCAGGTGGAGCGCCGACCCATGGACGAGCCCGGTGCTCGCCACTCGCCACCAGCCCCCGCTCTCCCAGAGCCTGGCCAAGTCCGCAGCGCCAACCGACCGCAGGGCCGCGGGGCATTGCATGCCCCAGCCCATCTCCCACCACGGTCCGTCGGACTCCCCTACGCAGGCCCAAGCCGAGATGCCGAACACGACGGTGCATACGGCGATGAGCACGGCCCACGGTGCCCCCGCGGGTACGCGGCGGCTGTTGCATTTGGCGTCCAAGCCCGGGAGCATATCAACCGGCCCGCCCTCGACCGAGAACAGCGCACGCAGCGAATGCTGCTGACTTGCTGCGCTGTATCGCCAATTGCTATCGTCCTCCTCCACGGTGGCGGTCGGCTCGAGGCCCAGCTGCGCCGCCCCGGCTCTGCCCCATGGCACGACAGAACCTCCTCATCGTCGACGGCGACGCTCGCAACCGCCGCGTGCTGGAGGTGAGCCTGCGGAAGGCCGGCTTCAGCATTACCGCCGCGAGCACCGGCGAAGAGGCGCTCGAATTCCTCGAGCACGCCGAGCCCGACCTCTTGATCTCCGACACCCGCCTGCCCGGCCTCGATGGCTTCGGGCTGTGCACCAAGATGAAGGAGCACGAGCGGTGGCGGAACATCCCGTTCATCTTCCTGACGAGCGAGAAGTCGGTCGAGGACAAGGTGCGTGGCCTCGAGCTCGGCATCGAGGACTACCTCACCAAGCCGATCTACATCAAAGAGATCACCACCCGCGTCACCATGCTGCTGCAGCGCAAGCAGCACGAACGTCTCGAGCGTCGCGACGCCGCCCGCACCAAGTTCACGGGGCGACTCGCCGACATGGCGGTCGTCGACCTGCTTCAGACCATCGAGATCTCCCGCAAGAGCGGCGTCATCAACTTCATGACCGCCCTCGGCGAGGCCACCGTCTGGTTCAGGGACGGCGCAGTGATCGACGCCGCGATGGGCCGCCTGATGGGCGAAGCGGCGATTTACCGACTGTTGAGCCTCGGCGACGGCGAGTTCGAGCTCGAGTTCAAGGCGATCAACCGCGGGCAGCAGATTCACGCCAACACGCAGGCCCTCCTGATGGAGGGGATGCGGCGCGTCGACGAGTGGGGCCGTCTCCTCGAGCAGCTGCCACCGCTCGACGCCGTGCTCGTGGTGGACGCGACCGCGTATGCCGAGCGTCACGGCGAGCTCGACGAGGGACCCTCCGCGGTCCTGCGTCGGTTCGACGGTCACCGCAACATCCTCGAAGTCGTCGACGACTCGGGCATCGACGACCTCGAGGCGCTCGGGGCGATCAGCCAGTTCTTCTTCGAGGGGCTCCTCGCCCCGGCCGACGACACCGAGCCGTCGGGCAGCGACGCGCTCCCGGCCGCGATGTCGCTCGAGCAGTGGGGCGCACCCAACACAGCCGTGCCCACGCCTGCCCCGGTCGACACTCCGCAGGAGGTGCCCGCCGAGGACGGCGAAGAGCTGCCCCCTCCCCCCAACTACCCGGCTCCCTTCCCGCGGATGCAAGCCGAGGACGACGACGACACCGTGCTGGTCCCGGGGATCCCCGAAGACTCAGCCCCGAAGCCGGCCTTCGGCGCGAACATGGTGCCGCTCGACCCCGAGGACGGGTCCCTCGAGGATTTCGACCAGGACGATCCAGGCCTGAGCAACGCCGGCCGTGACGTGATGGACGCGTTGAGCGAGCAGCTCGATGCGATCGAGAGCGGCGAGTCCCCGAAGTTCGTCGAAGGTCCAGCGCCCGAGCCTCTCTCGGACCCCGACGCCGAACCCCCCGCCGGGGGCCCGACCCCCATCGAGGAGACGGGCACCGCCGCGATCGATCTCTCCGATCGCAAAGAAGACTCCGGTGAGGCAGCACTGGACGGCCTCCATCCTCCCAGCGTCTGGGGCGACCTAGCCGGGCCTGACGAGCCGACCGCCCCGGGCGTCCCGATGCCCACGGCCGAGAACCCCAACGTCAACCTCGGCCGGGTCAACCTTCGTCGGCTGAGACCCGGCGGCGTCCCGGACCTGCGCGAGGTCAACGCGAGCACCGGCGACCAGCGCCGCGATCCCGAGCGTGGGTCGGAGCCCGCGCTCACGGAGATCAGCACGGCCGACACCCTCGAGCCGATGTCCGAGCAGGTGGCTCCGCCCAGCGGCGTCCCGCGAGCGGCGGCCAGCGGCATCTTCGCCGTCAGCACCGAGCCGGCACCCGATCCCCCGACGATCCCCCCCTACGCCGGGGACATGGGCCGCGAGTTCACCTTCGAGAGCGAGGAGGACCCCGAGGCCAGCCGCGAGACCGTCGAAGTCGACACCCACGACGACGTCGACCTCGAGACTCCTCCGTACGACGACGAAGACGAGGACGCCGGGCTCGACTCCGGTGACGACGTCAAGATCGGCGCCCCCGCGGAAGAGTCTGGCAACTGGGAGGATGACGAAGACGCGCCGATCCCGATCGCCCGGCCGCGCGGCCCCGGCGTGCTCCCCGAGCCACAGCCCTCCCCTCCGTATGGACTCGTGGCCAGCCTCATCTTGGTGGCTGCGGCCGGCGGCTTCCTCTACGGCATGTTGCAGCCGACCCCCACTCCTTCGGTCGGGCCGCCTCCGGCCGTACGCTCGGCACAGGCCAACACGGGCCCGGTCGAGCGCGTCGCGGATGACGTGGTGGTCGATGCCCACGACCCCAAGAGCATCGACGCTGCAATCGAACGCGCGCGCGCGCTGCATGCCGCCGGTTCCACCGCGGAAGCCGCGCGCTTGGTCTCGGCCGTGCTGGACGTCCAGCCCGGCAACGCCCCTGCCCTCGTGCTCGAATCGTCGATCTTCATGCTGCAGCGCCGGATGGACGACGCGCTCGCGTCCGCAGAGGCGTCCGTCGACGCCGATGGCGAGTTCGCCGACGCCCACCTCGCCCTGGGCGTTGTCCGGCAGGAACGCAAAGAGTACGGGGACGCGATCGCGGCCTACCAGCGGTACCTCGAGCTGGCCCCCGAGGGCATCTACGCTCGCAGCATCGCGAAGCAGCTCGCTCGTCTCCAGGCGCAGGTCGGCGAGAACAAAGCCGGATGAGCGAAAACGCAGACCCTGTCGTCCTCGCTCTCGAGAGCAGCTGCGACGAGACGGCCGCCGCCGTCGTCCGTGGGACACACGTTGTCTCGAGCGTGGTGAGTACGCAGATCGAGGTCCATCGACAGTTCGGCGGGGTCGTGCCAGAGCTGGCCTCGCGGCATCACCTCGGCGCGGTCAGTGCAGTCACCGAGCAGGCTATCGCTCGGGCGGATATGTCCCTCGCGGACATCGACGCTCTCGCAGTGACGGAAGGCCCTGGCCTCAGCGGTGCGCTGCTCGTGGCCGTACAGATGGGCCGCGGGCTGGCCTTCGCCACCGGCAAGCCCCTGTACGGCGTGCACCACATGGAAGGCCACCTGTGGTCGGCGTTCCTCGGTGATGCGGACCTCGACGCCACGCCCTTCGCGCCGCATGTGGCGCTGCTGGTGTCCGGTGGCCACACCGAGCTCGTGGAGGTGCGGGCGCACGGGCACTATCGCGTGCTCGGTGCGACCCGCGACGACGCGGCGGGCGAGGCCTACGACAAAGTCGCGAAGCTGCTCGGGCTTGGGTACCCCGGCGGGCCCATCATCGATGCGCTCGCTGCCGAAGGCGACCCTGCGGCCCACGCCTTCCCCCGAGCCATGATGAAGCAGCCCGGCTTCGAGTTCTCCTTCGCGGGGCTCAAGACCGCGGTCCTCGTGCACGTCGAAAAGCACGGCCCGCCGGACTCGCGCAAGGCCTTGGCCGACGTCTGCGCCTCCTTTCAGGCGGCCGTGAGCGAGGTGCTCGTCGTCAAGGCGGCGCGCGCCATCGAGCGCACCGGACTGCGTCGCCTGAACATCGTCGGAGGCGTCGCGGCCAACAGCGGGCTTCGAGCGGCCGCGCAGGCCCGCGGCGACCGCGATGGCTTTTCCGTTCGCGTGCCGCCGCTGCGCTACTGTGGCGACAACGCGGCCATGATCGGCGCTGCCGCTGCGGCCAGGGTCGCCGCCGGCCTCGACCCCTCGGTCGACGTCTACACGAACCTGCCGATCGACGACCCGAGGGTGGTGTTCGCATGATCGAATCTCCCGTCACCGTACTGCGCCGCCACGGCCTCGAAGCGCGCAAGAGCTGGGGGCAGCACTTCCTGCACGCCATGCACGTTCACGCGTCGATCGCGAGGACCGTCGGGGCGGCCGAGGGCACGCGCGTCCTCGAGATCGGCTCCGGCCTGGGCACCCTCACCGCCCATCTGCTCGAGACCGGCGCCGACGTCTGGGCGATCGAGCGCGACCGTGACCTGTGCGAGGTGCTCCGCAAGGAGTTCGGCACGCTCCCCAACTTCACGCTTCACGAGACCGACGCGGTGAAGTTCGACTACGCGGCGGCGGGCGACGGCGAGACCCGGCCGCACATCGCGGGGAACCTCCCCTACCACCTCACCGGTCCCCTGCTCTTCCGCATGCTCGAAGCGCAGGCCGTCACGGGTCCGTGGGTGATCCTCATTCAGAAGGAGGTGGCCCAGCGGCTGTGTGCGTCGCCGGGAAACAAGACCTACGGCGGCATCACGGTTGGGCTCTCTCGGGTGCGTGACATCTCGATGGTGATGCACGTGCCCCCGGGCGCATTCGCTCCGCCTCCCAAAGTCGACTCGGCGGTCGTGTTGCTCGCCCCCCGCGCGGAGCCTCGCGGTGAGGTCCCCGACGAGGCGCGCTTCCTCGCGCTGGTGCGCACCGCGTTTCAGATGCGACGCAAGACCCTGAGCAACGCGCTGCGGCCCCTGGGCTCGCGGGAGCAGGTGGAGTCATGGTGCGCGGCCGCGGGCGTCGACCCGAAGCTGCGCCCCGAACGTGTGACCGTCGAGGGCTTCGCTGCGATCGCCCGGGCGCGCGATGCCTGAACTTCCCGAGGTCGAGTGCCTGCGACGCGGGCTCGCGCACGCCGACCTGTCTTCCAAGGTCATATCCTCCGTCTGGCGCTCCGGCCTTGCCTTGCGCACGGGTGCGTTCTGGCGCGACGAACGGCTCCACCTACTCCAGCGCGCGCGGACGGGGTCGTTCGAGCGCCGCGGAAAGTTCTTGCTGTGGCGTCTGACCGGCGAGGCGGGCCAGGACCTCGCGGCGGTCATCCACCTGGGCATGACGGGCCGCCTGACGGTGTGCAGCCCAGGCACCGAGCCCATTGCGCACACCCACGTCATCGTGTCGCTGCAAGGCGGTCCAGATCTTCACTACGCGGACGCCCGCAGGTTCGGTGGGGTCCACGTCGATGCGCTCGACCGGTTGGCGAGAGTGGGGCCGCTGGCGAACCTCGGCCCCGAGCCCCTGGAACCAGGGTTCTCCGCTGCGCAGCTGGAGTCGCGCGGGGGCCGGTCCCGCCGAGCGATCCGCGACGTGCTTCTCGACCAACGCGTGGTCGCGGGGCTGGGCAACATCTACGTCAGCGAGGCCTTGTTTCGCGCCGGCTTGCCGCCGATAGCCCCGGCCTGCGAGCTCCGGCCGTCCGCGTGGGCGCGGCTGTGCACGGCGATCGACGATGTGTTGCGGCAAGGCATCCGCAATGGCGGCACGACGCTGCGCGACTATCGGGGCGCCGAAGGGGAACGCGGGCGGAACCAGAACGCGCTCGCGGTGTATGGCCGTGGCGGACACCCCTGCCCCACCTGCGAGCGAACGCTCCGAGCATACGAGCACTCCGGCCGAAGCGGCGTGCTCTGTCCTCGCTGCCAGCCAGCTCGGCGCCGACGCTGACTGAACCAAAGACAAAACCCCCGAAGAGCGGGGGTTGTCGGTCGTGGTGCCGTGGATGGGAAGGCCGGGGGAGACATGACCCGTCCAGGCACGAGGTTGCGGTTTCGGTTTGTGTTGCAGGGCTCCCATCGTCGGGAGACGGGACACATAGTTTGCAGCTCCCGTACCAACTCGGATCTGGACTCGAGAAAACGTCTTTCTTGGGGCCTAGAAACCGGCCGAAGCGCCCGCGCCACACGATCGTGGAGGTTTTGACGCCAGTCTGCTGACACCGCCAAGTCCACAATCGGGACGCGTCAAAGAACTGACGACCCGCGTTGGAACCCTGACGCAGCGGGTACGGGAGAAATGACGATCGTCAGGCGCGTGACGGCGCGAAAGCAGGGCGCTGCGGCCAACGTTCAGGCTGGCAGATCAACACCGCCTCCCGCCCGTTGGTAGCCGCAACAGCTTGCGTCATGTCCGCCATCGCCGCCTCCTGGGAGCACCTTCCTTCCCCCCACACCCCCTCCGCGAAAGCGAAGACCCGACGCAGCGCGAAATCCATGTCCCCTAGCAGCAAACCGGCGCCAACCCCGCTTCAGCCGCGAAGCTCGACCGATCCCAGATCGGACGAGGCGCTGATGGAGGCGTTCGCGGACGGCGAGGCGGAGGCGTTCGACCATCTGGTCCGGCGACACAGCCGGGGCCTCTACAACTTCCTCCTCCGCAGCGTGCAAAGCGCGCCTCGCGCCGAAGAACTCCTGCAGGACGTGCTCGTTCGCGTGATCCGCTCCAAGCACCGCTATCGGCGCTCGGCCAAGTTCACGACGTGGATGTACACGATCGCGCGGAACCTGTGCGTGGACGAGAGCCGGCGCGCGAGGTTTCGCGATCACGAGTCGCTCGAAGCGCCCCGAGGCCCCGACGGCACCCGCAGCCTGCTCGCTGGGCTTCGCGCGGACGCGGTCCCCACCGACGCGCGCGCCGAGGCCGTGCGACTGCGCGCTCAGATGGCCCGCGCGGTGAGCCGCCTCCCGCGGGATCAACGTGAGGTTTTCTTGATGCGGCAGCTTGGTGGCCTATCGTTTCGCGAGATCGGCGATGCTGTAGGCGCGCCCGAGAACACCGTGAAGAGCCGCATGCGATACGCCCTCGAGAAACTCCGAGGGGAGCTCTCCGAGCTGCACGCCGCGATCGCCTCCCCTCCTGCGAAGCAGCGCCGCCCCGGCCGCGCGGGATGGTCGCATGGCTGAAGTACGGCTCGGTCCCGACGAGCTCGACCGGCTCGAGGATGCCCTCGAGGGTCTCGAGCATCTCGACGACCCCGAAGACTCGTCGCCGGGCGTTTCGGCGCGGCTCGCGGACTTCAAGCTCATTCTCGAGGCGTCCAGAGAGGCGCTGCCGCTCGAGGAGGTACCGTCGGGTCTGCTCGACGGCGTGCTCGCTGAGGCCAGGATGTCCGCAAAGGACACCGTTGCCCCATCGGCGGCTACCGCGTCGGAGGGGTTCTGGGCTCGAATGCGTCGATCGTGGCTGGTGCCGGGACTCGCGGTCGCGGGCTCGGCGGCGCTGGTCTTGATCCTCTTGCAGCCGACGCTCAGCGACGACTCCGAGCAGGCGCGCGAGGGCTCGATCGCGGTCCAGGACGCGAGCAGCCCGGCCGCAGCCGCTCCAGCCCAGTCCCCAGAGCCGGAGCCAGAGCCAGAGCTCGCGCCGGCGCTGGCGGAGGAGGAGCCCGCCGAGGAGGAGGAAGCCCCGGCACCTCCACCCTCTGCGGCGTCCCAGGCCGCTGGCGGCGTCGTTGCGCCCAGGCCCGCGGAAGCGTCGAAGGAGGCACCCGCACTTGCAGCGCCCGACGAAGACGGAGAACGAGACGTCGACGGTTGGAACGCCGTCGAAGAAGGCGATACGTCCCGCAAGGGCGGAGACTGCTTCAGCGCCCGCAACCACTACGCGCGCGCCCTCGACGATGGCAACGACAGCGTCCGTGCCCGCGCCTACGTGGGCATGGGGCTGTGCAAGCGCGAAGAGGGTAACGAAGCCGCCGCAACGGAATACTTCGCCAAAGCGCGCGAGCTGGACGAGGACGCCCTCGAGTTTGGCGAGACGCAGAACAAGAGCCGCTCCAGGAAACCTCGGCCGCGCGCGCCCTCGAAGAAGGCCAGCGGCAAGCGGAAGAAGTCGATGAACCTCGACGAGGTCTCCGATCCGCTCAGCGGACTTTGACTACTCGAAGAGCCCGACCTGCGCCGTGGAGACCTTCTCGGCGCCCCAGCTCTTGCGTGCCTCGGGAGGCAGCCCGCCGTGCTTGCGTTGGTACGCGTCGAGGAAGGCTCGTGTTGCGGCGTTCAGGTAGCCGCCGCCGCGTAGGGGCCCAAACTCGTCTTCGTAGCGACCGGCGATCTCCTCGAACGCTTGGTCGCGCGCGTCCTTGGCGAGGATCGAAGCCGCGGCCACGGACACGTGCTCCGACTCCCCTCGGTTGACCGCCTCGAGCTGGGGAAAGAACGTCCGCAGCGGCGCGAACATGTTGGCGCCGTCGCAGACGATGCGGTCGCGTTGGGTCGCCCCGAGCTCGACGAGCAGGTCGTGCACGACTTCGCGTTCGAGCGCGTTGAGCAGACCTCGGTAGGTGTAGCTGTCGACCGTCTCGACCGGGACCACGCGAACGCCGAAGCAGGGCGCGCGCTCCTTGACGATGGTCGCGAGCTCGGACCGTCGCTGCCGCGCGGCGAGGCCGGCCCCGAACCCCTTGCTGTCACAGACCCCCCGCTTGGCAAGCGAGATCGATGCGCCGCGGTCGAGCCCCACCACGGCGATGACCATGGGCCCCAAGATCGGGCCTCGCCCCGCTTCGTCAGCACCGAAGGTGCGTCGCGTACCCACCGGCCCGAGGGTGCGATGGTTCACCCTCGACGGTCAAAACCGCGGCTCATGGCCTCGCGGCGACGGCAGCCGCGTCGATGTCGAGCTCCTCGATGGACTTGCCGCGCGCGACCATTTCAGCTTCGAGCACCCCCTTGAGCGCATGGCGTGCGCGATGGAGGCGGGTGCGGACCGTCGGCGGCGCGATGTCGCAGATGTTCGCGATCTCATCGGTGGACAGCTGCTCCCAGTAGTGGAGCTCGAGCACCGTTTGATGGTCGACGCTGATTCGCTGGAGCGCGGTGAGCAGCATCTGGCCCTCTTGTTGGGCTCCGAGGATCGAGCTGGGCGTGCGGCCGAGCTCGGCGACCGAGGTGACGCTCAGGTCGTCCGCCCGGCGGCCTTCCTTCACCCGTTGGTCTCGGAAGTGCTTGTAGAGCTGGCGGCGCGCGATCGCGAAGAGGAACGTGCGGAACGAGGAGTCGCCACGAAACCGCTCGACGGCTTCGACGCACCCCATGAAGCTGCGCTGCATCAAGTCTTCGACCTCGGGCAGGTCGACCTTGTTCGCGAAGAACCGCCGAAGGGACGCGAAGTGCCGCTCGAACAGCGCCTTGCCCGCTCGCGTGTCACCGTCGCGCCAGGCGACGAGCAGCTCGTTGTCGCTTTGCATGAGCGCAGCGAGCATACACGGGGCGCGACGGCCAGTCGGCCGATTGTTGTTAGCCGGCCGCGAGTGGACGCACCATCTCGCCGAGCCCGTCGAGGGTGGTGACGAGGGAGGTCTTCAGCCGCAACGCCTCGGCCCGCGGTTTGGAGGCGGCGGACCGGTCGAAGCGTTGTCGGGCCCGCTCGACCTCTTGGACCAGGGTGCGTGCGTGGGACGCCCAGCCCTGGGCGAGCGGAACCAGGGCTTCCCGGAACGCCTGACGCGCGGCGCCTTCGCCCGCCGCGATCGTCTTGCCGTGCTCGTTCAACAGGTCGGTGATGTACCCGGCAGACATGAGGCCATCGAGGTGTCCACGTGCCCATGGAAGGAACTGCTGGTCCAACACTTCGCTCGCCGCCGGGTCGATGGCTGCGACCTCCATCAGCGACTTCTGCAGCGCACCGAGGACCGACTCCCGCACGCACGTGCCGAGGTACTCGGCGTCGAGCGGATCGATCGGACCTTTGGCGAGGCCCTTCTTGGTCTGCAGGAGCCCTAGGCCGAGCCCTTCGCGGACGAGCACGTCGTCGGCGGTGAGGAACGCCGGGATCACTCTGTCCCCGAAAGACATGAGAAGCGACGCGGCCGTGGGCCGCTCGGCCTCGGCGGCCTTGGCAGCCTCGTCGGCCCCTTGCTCGAGCGCTGCGATCGCCTCGCGGGTCGCGGCCTTGGCAGCGTCGAGTGCCTCGAGCAGGCGCCGGGCGGTGAGCGCCCGCTTGAGCTCACGTGCCTTGCGGAGGAAGTGCGTGTCGAGGGCTGCCTCCACTGCGGCAAACGGGTCGCGACCCGTGCCACCCTCGGTCCGGTGCATCAAGGCGTCGTTGCCTCGCAGCGGGACGACCTCGACCAATACCTCGCCGAGCTGCTCCCGTAGATAGGTGGCGAGCTCTTTCTGTTCGCTCTCGTCGAGCGTGTCGACCTTGTTGAGGACACCCAGCACCTGTCGCCCCGACTCGCGAAGCTCGGTGAGCATACCCACCTCCGACGCGGCTCCGCTGCGAGTGGCCGAGAATACCCAGACGACGGCGTCGGCCTCGTCGAGAAACTCCCGGGCGACTTGCTCGTGGTACTCGTCGAGCGCGTTGAGGCCGGGTGTGTCGACGACCGCGGCGTCACCCATGCGGCTGCCCGTGCGCTCGATCTCCATGTGGCGGATCCGCTGCGCCTCGGCGTCGTCGAGGCCATGCAGGAAGCCCTGCACGTCATCCTTGTCGATTATGCCGATCCGGCCGTCACGGTAGTGGACTCGGGCCCCGCCTCCGGTCCCCCGGCGGAACACGTTGATCGTGGTCGTCGTGGGCAAGACGCCCATCGGCGCGATCGCTTCGCCGAGCAGCGCGTTGACGAAAGTGCTCTTGCCGGCCGAGAACTCGCCCATCGTCGCGATGGTGAGCGGACGAGCGAGCCGCTCGCGCGCCGCAACCACCCTGGCCATCGCCGCCTCGACCCCGTCGAGCGACACACCGTGCACTCGGCCGGGGACGCTGGCCAGAACGCGGGTAGACGCCGTGAGGAGGTCTTCGAGGCGCGGCTTGGTGTCGGCCGGAAGGCGGAGCGTCGCTTCTCCGAGCAGCGTGCGCGCGCGGTGGTGCTCGGGCCGAACGACGAGCGCCTCGACGAGCAGGTCGCCGGCGAGGTCCTCGAGCTCCGGGTTCGCGAGGCAGGCCTGCGCCGCGATGAGCTTGCGTTCGCTATGGAGGACCGAGCTTCGAAGGTCGGCGTTGCGGAGCGGACTCTGAGGGTCGGGACCCCACGGGCCGCCGATCTCGGGGTCGGCGCGAAACACGGGCGGTACGGTGGCCAGCAGGTCGGGTCCCACTGGCTCGCCGTCGTGTTGCTTTCGCCGCGCGACGAGGAGCCGAAGCTCTTCGGGCGGTGGTTCGGGTGCGTCGCTCGCGAGTCGACGCGCGATGGGGCCGACCACCGCGTCGTCGAGGTCGTCGAGCCGAAGCGCGGCGTGGGCGAGCTCGGCGAGGTGTCGATCGCGGGACCCGTGCGGGGCTCGAGCCGCTGTCTCGACGAGTGCAGCGAGGACTTCCCGAATGCCCTCGGGGGACAGGGGGTCGGTTCTCGAGGTCTCGAGCTCGGCGAGGGCCCAGAGACGGCGGCCGTCGGAGCTTTCGGGCTCGGTTTGAAGGAGCCGGAGGGTGACCTCGCGCAGGGGAGGGGCGTCGTGTGGCAGGCCTACGCTCAACCCGACCCAGACGTAGGTTCGAGCGTGCTCGGCGATGGTGAGCTTCTCGAGCAGCGCGTGTGCGGCGATCGAGTCACCCTTGGCGGCCATGACTCTGGCCATCGTGGCGAGCAGCACGTCGTCGTCGGGGTTGTCGCGCAGCGCCTCGCGCACCCAGGACTCGGCATCGAGCACCTGGCCCCCGATGAGCGCGAGTTCGACACCGTGTCGGAGGATGAGGCGGCGCAGGCCCCCGGCGACCTCGGACGGTGTGCGGGCGCGCGCCTTTTGCAGCTCTCGCAGGGACCGCTCCTCGTTGCCGAGTCGCAGCTGGGCCAAGCCGGCCATCACGTGAGTGAGCCAGATCGCCTCCGACTCGACCGGCTCGGGGAGGCGGCGCAGCTCCGGCATGGCGCGGCGGATGAGATCCAACGCGCGGCCAGGCTCCCCCGAAGCCAGCTGCGGACCCGCCGCCACCAACAGCGGGGCTCCGCGCCCGAGGTCGTCTCCAATCGCTTCTTGAAGCTCTTCGAGCGCCTTGATCGGGCGACCACCCTCGAGCAGGTCATGCAGGTGGGTGAGCGCCATGGCGAGGGCGACGAACGGCTCGCCCGTGTGCACGTTGGCGACCGCGCGGAGTCGGGCCAGCGCCTTGTCCCGCTGGCCTTCGAACCGCAGGGCGCGCGCTTCGGCGAGCGGCTCCTTGAGGGGCTCGGGAATGATGGGCCGACCGACCGTGGTGGCAGCGAACGCGCCGACGCGCCTCGCGAATCCGCCAATCGCTTGGCCCACCGCGCGGAACGTGCCGCCCGCATCGGGAACCTCTTCGCTGGGTTCGGTGTCCTCGGGAGGCTCAGGGGTCTTCGCGTCGTCGTCCGCCATCGGCGCCCCGCAACCGTAGCAGTCCGTGGAGCGCCCGGAAGCAAGGAAAGAGAAGGATGAGGCAATCGGTCGCCACGCCGCGGCAACTACGACCTCAATGGCCCGTTCGCCGCTTCCCACGGCCGAGCTCGTCGCTCGCGAGTTCCTTGCACGCCGTCCAACCCGCGGGCTGCCGTGGCGCTGGGACGCCAGCATGGCGGTCGTCGGCCTGGGACACCTCATGGTGGCCAGTCCCGCCGCGCGCTCCCGCCATCTGGGCGACCTGCACGACTACCAAGCCACCCACTTGCGAGCGCCTCGCATCGCGCTCGCAGACCATTGCCTCGGTGCGCAGTCGAGTCTGCAGCTTCTGCGGTGGGGCGAGGACACCGAAGCTCGGTTCGCGGTGCAGCGGGTGGTGGACTACCTGCGCTCCGCTCCCGAGAACGATCTGGGCGTGCTCGACCACCTCGGTCGACACGCGTGGTACCGCCGCCTGCTGCGACCCGGTGCCTGGGTCGATTCGATGATGATGTACGTCGTGACGGCGGCACAGCTGGGCGAGGCGCTCGGGCAGTCTTGGCTGGAGCGCATGGCCGTCCGCCATGCCGAGCGGTTTTGCGAGCTACTGCAGTCGTCCGGAGGGCTGTTTCGACACGCCAAGCTGGTGCCCGACCAGCGCGCGCCCGTCCACTGGCTGCGAGGCAACGGGTGGGCGGCCGTGTGCCTCGCCGAGCTCGCGGGGCGTTCGATCGCGCTCGCTGCTTCGTTGCGCCGACAAGCAGCGGCGCTCGTCGAGGCGCAAGCGGCCAATGGGCTGTGGCCTACCATCGTCGACGGGGCAACCGCACCTCACGAGACCTCCGGAACAGCGCTCGTCGCCTACGCGCTTGCCAAAGGCGCCCGATTGGGGCTGCTCGGGTCGGACGCTCGACGCGCGGCGGAGGCGGCGTGGCATGGCCTGTGCGGAGCGCTGGTCTGGCGTCGGGATCGCGTGACCCTCGGGGACATCTCCGTGCCCAGCATTCCGGCGCCGGCGCTGGTGTACCGCTGCACGCCGCGACTTGCTGGGCTCGCCTATGGCGTGGGGGCATTCTGCATGCTTGCCGCCGAGCTATCCCTCACGTCCACGGAAGGAGCAGACTCGTGACGGATGCCCCAAACGCGGCGGCCCCCGCCAGGCCTGCGCCGGTGGCGAGCGTGCGCCGACGTTCGAACCGGCGAATCAGCGAAGTCATCGACGGGTGTCGCCCCTGCGGGTCGGGATGCAGACCTCGCGCGACGATGGGCTTGACGCACCGCAACCATCCGCGCGCGAGCTCGCCGCCGCTGGGCCGCCGCCGGGTGAGGGCCTCGTGAAACGTGACGCAGAACGAGAACTGGTCGCTGCGCGGGGTCGGGACCTCTCCGCGGGCCTGCTCGGGGGCCATGTATCCTGGCGTGCCACGCGAGGTGGTGCCTCCGGCGGAGCGCGGAAGATGAGGGCGGACCAGGCCGAAGTCCAAGACGCGCACCCGGCCATCGTCGCCGACCATCACGTTGCCCGGCTTGAAGTCCCGGTGCACCAACCCCGCGGCGTGGGCGGCTGCGAGCCCGCGTCCCGCGTCGAGCATGACGTCGATCGTTTGCTGTTCCCCCCGGGCCTGTGCCGAGAACCACCGATCCAGGGTGAGGCCGGCGACGCGCTCCATGGCGATGTAGACGGTGTCGCCGGTCACTCCAGCGTCGTACACCGGGACGACGTTGGGGTGAGACAGCTGCGCGAGGGCGTGCGCCTCGCGGAGGACCTCAGCGGCTCGGCGCTCACCGGGCGCGTGGACGAGCTTCAGCGCGACCTCGCGGCACAGGGCTGGGTCGGACGCGCGGTAGACGACCCCGCTTGCGCCGTGCCCGATGCGGTCGAGCAGGCGGTATCGGCCCACGGACGGAGCACGAGGAGACCGGCCGACCAGTCGGGCCATCGCTGCCGCACGGACGCGCGCTTTCTCGGCCGGGAGGAACGCTATCGCCGCGGAAGAGGCCATCGTGACGGGTAGTCGCGCGACACCTGTGTATGGTCGCATCGTGGCGCAGGAAAGTGATCTGCTCGAGGCCTGGGCGTCCGGAGACGGGAGCGCGGGCCAAGCGTTGCTGACGCGCCACTTCGATCGACTGTTTCGCTTCTTCGAGCTGTCCGCACCAGGGCACGCGGAAGACCTGGTCCAAGAGACCATGCTCGCCGCCTTGGAGGGTCGCGCACGGTTCCGTGGAGAGTCTGGGTTCGGCACCTTCTTGATGGGCATCGCGCGAAACAAGGTCTTGATGCACTGGCGCACGCGGGCGCGCCGACCCGACGCGGTGGAGATCGGCTCGCTCAGTCTCGAAGCGCTCGGTGCCTCCGCGACGTCGATCATCGCCCACAAGGACGCGGAACAGCGGCTGCTCCGGGCGCTGCGCACCATCCCGCTCGCCGATCAGCTCCTCTTGCAGATGCACTACTGGGACGGACTCACCGGACCTCAGCTCGCGGCGGCGCTCGACCGACCGGAGGGGACCGTCCGTAGCCGGCTACGCAGCGCCAAGGCGAAGCTTCGAGCGCTGCTCGACGATGCGCGCCCTGTCCGCGAGGGGCAGTCGGGCTTCGACGCTTGGGTCGCGGGGCTGCGAGAGACGCTCGAGGCGCCCGAGGGCCCTGGCTAGCGGCCGGTGGTCTCTAGTCGAACGTGAACCCGCCGCCGCCGATGGTCAGACGCAAGAACCCGCCGCGCAGGCGCGGGCGGTCGATGCCTTCGAGGTCGCGACCTCCCGTGTTCCACGGCGTGGCCGCGACCGAGATCATGCCGCCGACGTCCAGGCCCAACGCGAGGCCCCCGTCGCCGAAGAAGAGCAGGCGGTGCGTCGCGACTCCGAACTCGATGTACCCAAACCCCGCGTCGTAGCTGCGCCGTCCTTCCACGGGGATCGGTTCATCGTCGGCGACCGCCAACGGAGCGTCGGATTCGTTGGCCACCTCGACCGTCATCCCGCCTGCGCCGCCTCCGACGTAGGGGATGAGCAGCCACGCCTTGCGGTTGACGGCCGCGACGCCGAGCTCGAACCCGCCTCCGCCCGCCGTGACGGTCGCGAAGCCCCGCTGACCGCCGACCCGGGGAGTGAAGAGGCCAAAGCCTCGCCCGCCGATGACCAGGCGCCGCAGGAGGAGCGCCCGCCCGCCGCCGCCGAACGTGTAGCCGAACTCGGGGCTCGTGGCGCGGTCGCCCAGCGCGTTGGGGGCTCGCAGCGCGCCCCCGATGTCGCCCACAGGCCCGATGTGTGTCCCCAGCTGCATGTAGCCCAGGCCACCCGCGCGTGCGCGCCGTCGCCCGCCGTCTTCGCGTTGGGGGCCTTCGTTTGCATTCGCGATCGCGGGCGTGAGCAAGGCGAGCGCCAGGAGGCACGCTGGAATCCGCATGCGTGGATCGTACGACAAGCCGTGGCCGCCGCGCGAACGGCCTCAGCCGGCTCGCCGCGATCGCAGGCGCTTGCGGCTTCGGCCGACCGTGAAGGTGCCGGCGGCGAGAAGGAGGAGCAGGCTCCACGGCGTCTCGCGCTGCCCCACCGCGCAGAACCCAGCAGCGGCAATGTCCGTCTCGACGCTGAGCCCGGCCTCCTCGAGCTGATCGACGCAGTCGAGCGTGTCATGGCCCCCCGCGACGTACTGCCCATCGCAATACACCGAACCGTGCACACCGCATGAAGCCTCGCAGTCTTGCAGTAAGACCTGCTCGCACGCAGCCCACGCGTCGGCCTGGCATCCGAGCTGGCAGTCGAAGTTCACGGTTGCTGAGCACGAACCGAAGCAGCACTCCTCGCAGTGCGCCATGCAATCGGCGTCGACCGGCAGGGCAGCGCAAGCGTCCGCGCACTCGACGTCGCAGGTGGCTTCGCAGGACGCTCGGCATTGGGCGGGATCGGCCGCGTCGAAGCAGGTGTCCATGCAACCCGTCGCGCACTCGTCGGCGCACTCGGAGTCACATTCGACATCTTCGACTTGGCATCGCATCTGGCACTGCGCGTCGCAGTCGTTGGTGCACGAGACGTCGGCGTCGAGGTCGCATGTGGCTTGGCAGCTGGCCGCGAGCTCGGCCGCGCAGGCAAACAGCATGTCCCGGGGGTCGCACGTTGTTGCACAACCAACTTCCACGCGGTGCTCGCAGGACGCCTCGGCGTCGATGCGGACGCCGGAGCACGCTTCGGATGTCGTCGCCGCCATGGCGGAGGGGGCGGCGAGGAAGAGACAGGGGAGCAGGGCTAAGAACGGCAGGCGCACACCCGGTTGGACGCGTGCGGCAGCGCGACGAGGCATACGGGGCCCGCCCCGGGGTGCAGCGCATCACGAGGGTGTGCCCCCGGCAGACAGGGGTTACCCTTGCCGGGCCAGGGTGCTCAGCCGAGCGCGTCGAGCTGGGTGCGGATGCGGCTGAGCTCGCGCTCGAGCTCGTGGAGCTCCGACAGCGCCTTGGCGCGACCGGGTTCGGTCGGGTCGTGGTCGTCGAACTTGGGCGCGGGGGCAGACGCTTCGATCTCTTCGAGCCGGGCCTGGGCTTTGGCGAGGACGCCGCGCAGCTGCTCGCCGAGCGCGACGTTGGCGAGCTGCAGGTGCTCGTCGAGCGCGCCCATGTGCTTCTCGACGGTGGCGCGCACTTGGGCTCGGAACGCGTCGTCGGCGCTTTGAAGCGCCTTGGGGAGCTCCTCGAGGGCGCGTGCCCGAGCGTCCCGGAGCGATTTTTCGCGCAGCACGAGCGTGGTGAGGGGCCCGGCGATCGCCATCAAGAGGCCGGTCACGGCGCTGCCGAGGTACATGACGGCGGTGCCGGCGACGCCGATGGCGACCAGGCCGGCTTCGAGGACGGCGCTGGGCGGATCGACATAGATCGTCGGGCCGCGGAAGCCGAGGCGAAGCGTGGCGTGATACAGGCGGCGCCGGGCTTGCTCGCTGTGCGCGAGAATGGCCCTACGCGTCATCTCATCGAGCGCGGTACGGAGATCCTCGGCTTCCTTGCTCGCGAACTGCAGGTAGGCGTCGTGCAGCGCGCCCGCAAAGGGGCCCGTCAGGTGGCGCATGCTGATCGTCTTGAGCGCGTCCTTGGTCGACGACTCGAGCTCGGCGCGGAACTCGGCCTGTCGCTTGGCGCTCTCCTCGAGGATCTCGTCGCGCAACGCGTTCATCGTGTTGCGCACGCCGGTCATGTCGGAGCCGTACTTGACGAGGTCGTCCTCGAATCGCTCGATCTCCCGTCGCAGCGTCTTGGCTTCGAGGCGCAGGGCGTGCGCGGCGACCGAGGCGTTGTGGCCGAGCAACGACGCGTGGCGGACCAGCCCCGCACGTGCACGCAGCGGCAGAACCTCACGGCGAGCGGCCGCGAGTTCGACCAGTCGCTCGCGCAGCTTCTTGACCCCCGCGACGCCCGGGGTGTCTGCGTCGGGGTCGCGGCTGGCGGTGCGGGCGTCGGTGAGGAACAGCTCGAACGCTTTGTTGCCGTCTGCGCCGACGAGGGAGGAGAGGCCGTCTTCGATGTACTCGACGAGGCGGGGGCGCTCGCGCTCGGCGATCAGGTCGATGCGGTTGACCGCGAGCAGCAACGTCGCGCCCGAGTCGGCGAGTCCTCCGACGGCAGCCACCGCGTCACGCAGGAACGCCATCTCGGTGCGGTTGAGCAGCTGCGTCGCATCGAGGGTGAGGATGAGGATGTCTGCACGCGGCAGCTCGCCTCGGCTCACCGACGCGCGAAACTTCGCGATGTCGTTGATGCCCGGCGTGTCGACGAGCTCGAGCGACGGCGGGAGGACGCCACCGGAGACGTCGTACTCGAGCGTGCCTTCGTCGTCGGGGGCCGTCTCAGAGTCCTTGGTGAGCGGGCCCTTGGCGAGCCGGTTGAAGCGCTCGCTCTCGAGGGTGATGCGTGACTCGTCGTCGCGTCGAAGGTGCGGGCCCGGGTCATCGCCCTCGCGAACGATGACCGTGGCCCCGGTAGTCGGGGTGACCCCTGTAGGCAGGATGTCTTTACCGAGCAGGGCGTTGATGAGCGTGCTCTTGCCCTGCTTGATCTCGCCGAGCACGACGGCGCGGATTCGGGAGTCGGACAGGCGGCGTTCGGTGTCTTCGACGATCGTCTCGCCGAGTTCGGTGAGGCCGAGGTCGGTGGCGATGGTCTGCAGGCGGGTCGCGTAGTCGTTGAGCGCTTCGGCGGTGTTCACAGGAGTCCCAGCCTTCGGGTCAGTCGTTGGTCGCAGCGGGCGAGGGGCCAGGCCTGGGCCAGCGCTTGCTCGCGCGCCTTGGCCTGGGCGACCGCATCCTCGGCGGCTTCGCGGGCTTGTTCGTCCTCGGCCTGCTTCGCGGCGAGGCGTTCGCCTTCGGCTTCGGCTTCTTCGACGGGGTCGCTGACGGAGGGCTCGGAAGCGCGGGGTGCCTCGTTCGGATGCTTGCTCTCGTCGTCGCCATCCGTGTCGGGTTGGGCCTCTTCGTGGTCGGTGGCGTCTCCGGCGGTGGCCTCGATCTTGGCGAGGCGTGGCGCGAGGCTCCACCCTTCGTGCGGACCGCTGAAGCGAAGCCGGGCGAGCAGGCGGGACTTCGAAAACTCCTCGACGGCCCGCAGGCGTTCGGCGAGGTCGGGTATCGGCGGCAGCCAGGGGATCGCGGGGTCGGCGTGAGCTCGGAGCGCGTCCCTGGCCTGGTCGAGCTCGTTGACGGCGATGAGCCCAGCGCGGTCGGCCGAGAACACGCAGACCTTGGACCACGGCCGAAGGAGCGTGCGAATGAAGCCCTCGCTGCGGCCCGATCGGTGCGCCATGAGGTGCGCTGCGAAGAGCGGGCCATGGTCGCACTGCAGGTGAGCGATGCCCGAGGCGAGGAGGAACGTCCGCTCGCTCTCGGGCAGCGCCTCGAGGCGGTCCTTGTCGATGATGAGCCAGTGCGAGCCACCCTTGGTCGTGCCCAACGGCGTGACGATGGGCCAGCGCTCCGCTACGGCAGGCTGCAGGACGCGGACCGAGGGCCAGGGCGCATGAAGCAGCCGCACGAGGCCCAGAAGGTGGTCCATGACCGCAGCCGACAGCGTGGTCCCAGGGGGCAGCAAGGCGTCGGCCGAGAGGTTGGTGATGAGGCCGTTCCACCGCCGGTCGACGGAACGCATCAGCGGGTCTCCGACGGTGCTGCGGTCGAGCCAGGCCGAGCGGCGCAAGTCGACTCCGTAGGCGTAGGTGGATCTCGCCAGGTGCTGCTCGTAGGCGAACTGCTCTCGGCGGCCTACGAGTTGCGCGATGTCGATTGCGGGCGTGGACACCAGGGGCAGCATAGTGCGCGATCGCGCTGCCCTGACCGCAAAACCGGATTATCGGGCTCCGCGAGCCATCCGACGCGCCCGATCCACCGGAATCGGCGCCGGACTCGCGGGCGCTGCGCGGACCTACATCTCCGCCGCCTCATCAGACAGGGTGTCGGCGCGCCGGTTGTTGCGAGAAATTGCCGGACCGCGGTACTCAGCTCGGCCTATGAGTGCGTTGGCGCGCGGGAACGATGCTGGGTTGGTCGAACTTCCAAAAGAGGTTTGGTCTCAGGGTTCCCGTCCGATGCAGGGGCGCCTGATTCGCTGGGCGTTGGCGGGGTTCATCGTCTCGCTCGGGTTCGTGTTCGCGGACCTGCCGATACGGCTGGGTGGCGTCGTGGTCGGCATCGTCGTCTTCTTCGGCCTCTTCCCGATCATCGACGGGCGGCTCGAGGCGCTCGGCAAGGAGCTCGCCGGTGCTGAGCGCGGCGAAGCGGGCGCGTTGATCAAGGGCCTCGAGGAGCGCTGGATCGTCGCGCGCTTCGCTCCGGCCGTGTGGGTGTCGGCGCAGAAGGGCCGGCTCAACATGATCAAGGGGGACACGCGGGCGGCGGCAGCCTCGTTCGCGGACGCGGCGCGCCAAAGCGGCGATGTTCACCAGCCGCACCTCGTTGGATCTCAAGCGCACGCGCTCGCGCTCAGTGGAGACCCCAAGGGGGCGCGGCAACTTCTCGTGGGCATGGAGGAGCGCAAGCAGCTGCGACCTCTGGACGAGTTCAACCTCGGTGTCGCCTACGTCGAAGACTCCGGAAAGTCGGCGAGGGCCGTCGAGCTGCTCGAGTCTGCGCGCAGCGAACTCGGTGGTGGACCCCGCATCGACGCCGCGCTGGCGCTGGCGCTCGCCCGAGACGGACAGCGCGATGCGGCAGCCGAGTACCTCGAGGGCCTCGATGAGGACACCTTCGAGGCCGACGACGTGGCGAAGGCGCTGTTCAAGCGCGCCCGCCGGGCCGTGCGTCAGGCGGAGCCGAAGAAGAGCAAGCAAAAGGGCTCCGACGACGCCGAGGCCACCGACAAGCCGAAGAAGGGGCGCAGCAAGCGAGACCGACGGAAGGAACGTCGGGAGAAGCGAAAGGCTCGCGGCGCGAAAGGGAAGAAGGGCCGCGCCTCGAAGGGCAAGGTGAAGCCCGAAGAAGCGAAGGCGGCTGAAGAAGCGAAGGCGGCCGAAGCAGCGAAGGCGGCTGAAGAAGCGAAGGCGGCTGAAGAAGCGAAGGCGGCTGAAGAAGCGAAGGCGGCCGAAGCAGCGAAGGCGGCCGAAGAAGCGAAGGCGGCTGAAGCAGCGAAGGCGGCCGAAGCAGCGAAGGCGGCCGAAGCAGCGAAGGCGGCCGAAGAAGCGAAGGCGGCCGAAGCAGCGAAGGCGGCCGAAGAAGCGAAGGCGGCCGAAGAAGCGAAGGCGGCCGAAGAAGCGAAGGCGGCCGAAGCAGCGAAGGCGGCCGAAGAAGCGAAGGCGGCCGAAGCAGCGAAGGCGGCCGAAGAAGCGAAGGCGGCCGAAGCAGCGAAGGCGGCCGAAGAAGCGAAGGCGGCTGAAGAAGCGAAGGCGGCCGAAGCAGCGAAGGCGGCCGAAGAGCGAGCCGTGAGAGAAGCCGAAGAGAGGGCGGCGGCGGAGAAGGCGGCCGCCGAGCGCGAGGCTCGGGCCCGCGCGGTCGCGGAGACGCTGGCTCGCTCCGCAACAGACGACGCCGATGCGGAGGCGAAGGCGGCCGAGGAGGCGAAGGCGGCCGCTCGGGCAGCCGCTGCGCGTGCGCTCGAGAAGGCCAAGGAGAAGGCGGCCGAGGACGCGCGGGCGGAGAAACCCCTGTTCGGCTCCGACTCGCAGCCACTGTTCGTGCCCCCGCCGGTCCCGGCGTTCGGCACCACCAGCAATGGCAAGTCCGCGCCGACCCTCGAGACAAAGCCGGCTCCGCCCAAGGTCACCGCGCCCAAGGTCGCGGCTCCGCCGGTCACCGCGGACAAGCCCAGCAAGCCCGCGATCGACACCGACGGCTGGGACGACCTGTTCGGCGACGACTGATCGCTGACTCAGCGGAGCCGGACGCCGTGCTCGGCGCACGCTTCGATCAGCGCGCGTCGGTTTCGCTTGCTGATGTGCCGCATCATCTTCTTGGCCGATGACGCCTGGCCGAGCTGGCAGTGGGCCGTGACGACCAGCTGAAGCGCGGGCTGGTTGCGCTCGGTCTTGTTGCTCTGTTTGGCCAGCTCGAGCGCCTTCTCTGCGTTGCCAGCGTCGAGCGCTGCCTGGGCTTGTGCCGCCAGCTCGCCGGCGGTGAACCCCTCGACCTTCGCGCTGACGTCGACCCCCTCGTCGCGACAGCCGAGGACGGCCTTGGACCGCGCCTTGCTCCCCACGAGCTTGCGGAACGCTGCCCGAGCATCGGGGCCGCGTTGCAGCGTGCAGGCCGCGAGCGTCATCTCCAGCAGGGCGTCGTTGCTCGAGTCGCGCTCGTACTTCGCGGCAGCGACCGAGTACGCGTCTTGGGCGACAGCCTTGGGTGGGCCGTCTGCGGCCGGGGCCTCGGCGCTGGGCTCCGGTTGGGGCGGCGTTGGGAGCTCGACCTCTTCGCGGCCCTCGTCGGGAACGACCGAAGCCGGAGCCATTGCGTCCGTCGCGTCCTCGGCGGGTGCGCGGGTGCTGATGAAGATGCCCGCGCCGACGGCAAGCGCGACCGCGAGGCCACCGAGGATCCAAGGCATCGGGCTTCGCTCGCGAGGTGCGGGAGAACGGAGGTGGCTCGGGATCGCACCATACGCGCCGGTCAGCTTGGCCCCCACCGCGTGCTGCGGGGTGACGACCACGCCGGAGTCGGTGCTGATCGCGGCTGCGGGCTCCGGCTCGTCGTCCTCGGACGGATCGAGCGGAACATCGTCGTCCATGATCTCGGCAGCGAGCTCGTCAGAGGAGGCCGGCAGCTCCTCGATCGCATCCCGCAGGGAGATCTTCGGTTGCTCGAGCACTGGACCCGAGCCGATGTCCTCTCGAACCTCGAGCACGGGTGTGTCGTCGAGGTCGTCGTCGAGGTCGAGGTCGATCTCCTCCTCGACCGCCGAGTGCCGACCCGAGTCGATCTGCGCGGGCATGCCCGATGCCCGATCGAGCGCTTCGGCCTTGGGGGCTTCGTCGCCGATGGCCCACGACGGAGGTGCGGGGAGGTTGGCGTCGCCGCCTTGGACCGTCATCGCCACCATCGACGTCGCCGCATAGGCGCCCGTCATCAGCTCGCCGAGGGCGTCATGCCGGTAGTCGGCCGACTGCTCTCGGTCGTCGTCGTCGTGCTCGGGAGAAGCATCGTCCACGGTCGGCGAATCGTGACCCGTGCTCGGGCCCGAATCAATGCGTCCGTGCCGGCCTCGACGCAGGTTTCACGTGCGTCTTGGTCCCTACCGGGCGACACACGTGCTCGCGCCTACAAAAAAGCCCGCGTACCAGTTTGGTAACGCGGGCTTTCTGCGTGTGAGCGGAGTCGCTCTCAGCTGCCTTTTCGAAGCTCTTGGAGCACTTGCTTGGCGAGCGCCTTGAGCGTGTCGAACACACCTGCGCCTGTGACGGCGACGGCCTCGAACTCGGGGACCTGCGTGGGGTTGAGCATCTCGGAGAGCTCTTCGACCGGCACGGCGCTGGGAAGGTCGCGCTTGTTGTACTGGACGACGTAGGGGAGCTTGTCGAGCTCGTAGCCCTGTTCGGTCAGGTTCTCGCGCAGGTTCTCGAGGCTCTCGATGTTGGCCTCCATCCGCTCCATCTGGGAGTCGGCGACGAAGCACACCCCGTCGACGCCCTTGAGGATGAGCTTTCGGCTGGCGTCGTAGAAGACCTGGCCGGGGACCGTGTAGAGGTGGAAGCGAGTACGGAAGCCTCGAATCTCACCCAGCGACAGCGGGAGGAAATCGAAGAACAAGGTCCGCTCGGTCTCGGTCGCGAGCGAGATCATCTTGCCCTTCGCGTCCTCGCGGGTCTTGTTGTAGATGTACTGCAGGTTGGTCGTCTTGCCGCAGAGACCCGGCCCGTAATAGACGAGCTTGCAGTTGATCTCTCGCGAGCTGTAGTTGATGAACGACATCCGTTCGACTCCCCCTTGTCGTTAGTCGTTGAAGAGGTTGTCGATGTCTGCGTCGGTGATTTCCGAGAAGACGTCGTTCTTGGAGCTGGCGGCCTTCTTGTCCACCTCGTCGAGAATCTTCTCGAGTTCGCCGGTGGCTTTCTTGACGCGCAGCTTGACCAGGCCCTGGGTCGTGTTCTTGTCGAAGAGCACGGCGAGGATCATTTTGCGTCCGACGATCGTCATGTGGACGCTCTTCCCCTTGCCCTCGTGAAACTGGCCGGTGAACTCTTCTTCCTCGATCAGCTTGGCGATGCCACCGGTGGCGGCGACGTTGCCAGCGACCAGGGAGCTGAGAGAGGTGGTGTCGAGGTCACTGGCGGAACCCGAGGCCGCAATGAGCTGGCCGTTCTTGTCGACGACGAGGATCGCCCGGGAGCGAGAGTCCTGCTGCAAGCGGTCGGCGACGTTCTGGATCTGCCGGACCTCTTCCTCGTACATCACGAGCTGCGGCGTGAGCATGTTGTGTTGTGGCTCCTACTCGAGAATCGCAGTCGAGGGGATCGCCCTCGGACGGAAGTTCTGTGGGGCAAAAAGGCCGCGGCAACGCCACGGCCTGACGTGCGAGGACGCTAACAGAACCACTGGGGCAAGTCTACGATCACCGACCGACGGCAGCCGCGGGCCCAAACCCGGCCCAATGGTCCCGTGGACGTCTCCCACCTACAGCTGCCCTACAGCCGCCGGCGGTCTTCCAAGGCTCGGTGCAGCGTGGTGACGTCCGCATACTCGAGTTCACCACCCACGGCGACCCCCGAGGCGATGCGGCTGACCTTGACACCAAGCGGCCCGATCAGCTTGCTCAGGTAGAGGGCCGTCGCGTCTCCTTCGACGTTGGGGCTCGTCGCGACGATGAGCTCCTCGACCTGTGTCTCGCCCGACGCCTCGAGCCGTCGCAGGAGGGGTTCTATCTTCAGGTCGCTCGGACCGATGCCGCCGAGTGGATCCAGGACACCGTGGAGCACGTGGTAGAGGCCACGGAAGACGCCCGACCGCTCGATCGCCATGCGGTCTTGCGGTTGAGCGACGACGCAGATCACCGAGCCGTCGCGCTTGGCATCGGAGCAGCGCTCGCACACCGGCTCCGGTGTCAGGTCGCAGCACTGAGTGCACAGTTGCAGGGTGTTGTGCACGGTGCCCAACGCCTCCGACAGTGCCCGCACGTACTCCGGGTCGGACTTGACGATCGCCAGCGCGAGCCGAAGTGCGGTCTTGTCACCGATGCCGGGCAAGCGACCGAGCAGCGCGCTCAGCCGCTGAAGCGGATCGGCAGGCATGTCGCGGTCGGGCACGGTCGCTCAGCCGAGGCCCGGAAACCCGCCGCCCGGAGGCATCATGCCCGGAGGCAAGAGCGAAGACGCCTTGCTGGCCGCGGCTTCCTTGGCCTTGTCGAGCGCGTTGTTGACGGCCGCGGTGATGAGGTCTTGGAGCATGTCCTTGTCCTCGTCCATCACCGCCGGATCGATCTCGACGCTGACGATCTTCTGCGCAGCGGTGGCCTTGACCTTGACCATGCCGCCACCGGCAGCGCCGGTCACCTCGACGGTCTCGAGGTTCTTTTGCATGTCCGCCATCTGCTGCTGCAGTGCTTGAGCCTGCTGCATGAGCGCGTTCAGGTCGAAGTCCGACATGCGGCGGAGCATAGCAGCGCGGACAAAGCCTGTGTGTTGCTCTGAACCGGGAGACCGCGTGCCGCCCGGGCCGTAGGATTCGCGGCGCTAGAGAGCGAGACGGCGTTTCTGTGTGTGCCGGCGGGCTGGGGCGTGCCTACGATTTCTCACCGAGCTCGGGGTTGTCCCTCGAGTCGGATGGCCGTCGAAAGATCCGGTCCACAGAAGCCTTCTTCCACTCGGGCCAACTCTCGACCTCGCGCTTCGCTTGGGAGGCCGCCCGCCAGAAACCGGTGCGGTCAACGCGGTCCTTGGTGTCCATCTTCCCGACTCTGAGCCACCGAGCGGTTCTTCGCAAGTTCAACGACTTTCGGGGATCATCTCGGGCACTTCCGTGGGGTTCGTCGCGGCCACCGTCGGCGCGGCCTCCAACCGGGCGGCCACGCGCGTAAGCACTCGCGTTTCTCGCTCCAGGTAGGTGTCTTGTTGGTCGGGTAGGGCCGGCCTTGAAGAGGCGCGCCGCCACGTCACCCGCCGACCATCGGAGCCCTTCCTCCGAACTCCTCGGCTGGATGGATCCCGCAGGGCGAAGAGTTCCACGTACCGTCTCGGACCGACGCCGATGAAGGGTCGGAAGATCACCTTTCCGGTGGAACCCTCTTCTCCAACTGAGTCCGGGTGTAGCTCGAACGCCCGGCTCTTCGGGTAAGGCTCAATGAAGTAGACCGTCGAGATGCCGGCCGCGACGATGTGCTTTGCGCAGTTGTGGCAAGGGAAGGTGGTGCAGTAGAGAAGGCGTTCGCGCGTTGAGACACCGAGCCGGGCGCAACTCATCAGCGCAGCCATCTCGGCGTGAACGGCTCTGCCGAACTCCGTGATCTCAAGAAAGCCAGCTTGCTTGAGCGCCCCCCTGGCGCTTTCGAAGGCGGCCTCACCGAGAGACTCGAACGGAGGCAAGTTCGCAAGCTTCCGAATCATCTGATCCTTGATCGTCTCGTTCGAGTCGTAGCCCTTCGCGATGTCGCGAAAATCGTGTCCTTCTTTCGGCCAGTATTGCCCGCCGCCGAAGCGAGGCGCATCATTCGCCCCTTCACCGACTATTGCTCCTCGAGAGGTCGCGACTACGGCACCAACCTGCCGCGATAGATCCCCGGAGCGGAGGGAGGCTGAGAAGGCCAGGAACATCGCATGCTCGTGACGAGTTGGCGTCACCAACGGGCTGCCGAAGACGAGGTCGAGAAAACGTTGCACCTCCTTCGACGCGTGTTCTCGCCCGAGCGAGGCGTCGACGAACAGATCGCCCAGCTCGAAGGTCCGAGTTGTCGCCTGACCATGCTCGCCACCGTCGCGATCCCGCTTGATTAGCTCTGCCACTTCTTTTTCGTCCAGGCCGCGTCCACCCAACTGCCGCCTGCGCTCCGCATCCCCCACGAAAACGCTGATAACGACCAAGCGAGAGCCGTAGATGCTTCGCAAAAAATAGACCTCTTCCGGTCACTTGAGTGATCTCAGGATGAGCGCCCGGCGCCCCATCGGCGCCGCGGGTTGGCCCTCCTCAAGTCGAAGAGTCGCAATCTCGGCGACGGCCAGTTGCGCGAGGAAATCGTCTGACGTGTTGCCTCGCAATGTGTCCCCAGCCGACATGGATGACTTAATCCGCTCGTACTCAGGCTGCGGGCTCACCGGTGAGGTGAGGGACCGGACGTCTTCGTGTGCGAGCCGAGCAGAGAGCCGAATCGTGTGCGTCCGGTAGTCGAACTCGGAAAAGGCGTCTTCAATTGCCGCTTCCACCACGTCAAGATCGGTCCCTAGCGCCGCGACCAGCGCGACAACGAGTTCCTCACAAGGCTCTGGATCGGCCGGCGTACCGGTCCGTGGGTCGGCGTCGGCTGCTCCCGCTTGCGCGCTCATGCGCAGACTATACGCCGATTTGCGCTCACCTCTCTCGCGCGGGAGCGATCCGCGGATCGCCCAATAGCAGCCTCGCGCGGCGGATGCCTTGCGCCGCTGCAGCGCCTCTACTCGAGGGGCTTCGTGCCCATGAGCGTGGCGTTGAAGGTGCTCAGCACGTTTTGGATCGCACCGTGGTCCTTGGCTTCGGCTTCGACCTCGCGCTGCCGCTCCTCTTTGCGGTAGGCGTTGACGAGCACGATGCTCGGGTATTGATCGAGCGTGGGCTCTTCGTCGACGAGCTCGAGCGTGAAGGGCTTGCCGAGATGGTCACGCGCGGCTTGCTCGAGGGTGGAGCGAATGGCGGCGCTGGAGGTGAGTTCGATGTGCGGGAAGCTGCCCTTCTTGGCGCAGACCTCGAGCCGGCCGCCGTCGAAGGAGACGAGCCCGACCTGCGAGAGGACCGCGGAGACGAACTCCTCGCGCTCGCGTACGCGGGTGACGAGCTCCTCCCACGCCTCGAAGGCAGGGGTGAGCTCGAGGTCGATGGCGTTGGGGTTGGGCGGGGGCTCGGAGCACGGGCCACACCGGCTGGCCTCGTCTTGGCCTCCGCCGGGCCCGCCCTGCGCGACGGGGCGAGGAGAGGCTCCGCTCGGTGCCGCCGCCCTCGGCGGTTCGTGTGGGGGCCGGGCTGCGGGCGCGGGCGGATCCTTGCGCACCGCGGTCTTGGCGAGGTCCCAAAGCCCCTTCATGAGCTCGCTGTCACCGAAGTCGGTGGACGGGGCGGCGGCGGGAGCGGCTTGTGCTGGGGGAGCTGGAGCGGGCGCGGGCGCGACGGGCTCGGGCTCCGGCGCGGAAGGCTCCTGCGGCGCGGGGCCGGCAGGAGCATCCGGGGTGAACGACATGCGGGGCGAGGGCTCGGCGTCTGCGCGGCGCCCTGACGAGCGACCTCCTCCGCGTCCTTGTCCGCCGCGCCCAGGCTGCGGCGTGAATCCGCCGCCGCCGCCGCCGCCACCTCCTCCACCTCCGCCGAAGGATTCGAGCTTGGCGACGATGTCCTCGAGGGGCACGAGCGGTTCGTCGTGGGCGAGCTCGAGCAGCCCCATCTCGAGCAGCATGCGTTGCACGCGGGAGGTGGGGAGGCGGTCGACGACCCGAGAGAAGCGGTCGAACATCTGGGAGAGCGTGACGGCATCGGCCGACTTGGCCTGCTCGCGTAGCACGTCGACCTCGGCTTGGGTGGCTCCCTTGAACACCGAGGGGGACTTACACACCGCCGCGAGCGCCAGGTCGCGCATGTGCTCGAGCAGCTGGATGCTCAGCACGCTGAGGTCGTGTCCTGCGGTGACGAGCTCATCGAACTGAGCCATCACGGCGTCGGGGTCATGGGTGAGGATCGCCCCGACGAGATCGGCGATGCGTGCCCGATCGGCCTGGCCCAGCACCCGCCGCGTCTCGTCCTCGGTGATCTTGGTGGGGTCATCCGCGAACGCGATCACCTGATCGAGCAGGGTCAACGAGTCGCGCACGGAGCCGCCTGCTGCGCGGGCGATCAAGCGCAGGCCCCCGTCATCGACCGAGCGCTCCTCCTTGTCCAAGATCGACTTCAGGTGCGCGACCGCCTCTTCGGGCGAGACCCGGCGAAAGTCGAGCCGGGACACCCGCGAGAGGATGGTGGGAATCACCTTCTGCGGCTCGGTCGTCGCAAAGATGAAGTTGACGTGCTCGGGCGGCTCTTCGAGCGTCTTGAGGAGGGCGTTGAACGCCGACGTGGTCAGCATGTGGACCTCGTCGATGATGTAGACTTTGCGCCTTGCCGTCTGCGGCAGGTAGTGCACCTGCTCGCGAAGGTTGCGGATGTTGTCGACCGAGTTGTTGCTCGCGCCGTCGATCTCGACGACGTCGACCGAGCGGCTCTCGTTGACTGCAACGCACTGCTCGCAGGTGTTGCAGGGCGTCGCCGTGGGGCCCTGCTCGCAGACCAGTCCCTTGGCGAAGATGCGGGCGGTGGTGGTCTTTCCAAGGCCCCGCGCGCCCGCGAAGAGGTACGCGTGGTGGACTCGATCCTGTCGGATCGCGTTGCCGAGCGTGCGACCGACGTGCTCCTGCCCGACCATGTCGTCGAAGACGAGCGGGCGGTACTTCCTCGCGAGGACGACGTAGCTCACCGCCTCGGTGAGTAGCACGAATGCATGGCGACGAAATGGGCTGCCAAGACGTCGAGAGCCGCGTGCCGCGGGCCCAGGCTCCGATGATGGAGTGGACCCGCGAGACGCGGCTCTCGATGCGCGCGGGGCAGCCCCCGGCGACTGCGCGCGAAATCTAGAAGGTGAAGTGCTGCGAGATGATCTCCTCGCGGTGCGGCTCTTTTTGAGTCGACGGGCGGGGTTCGACCTTCTCGGGGACCGGCACATCGGCGGCGTCGAGCCGCTCGGCGATGATCGACTCCAGATAGCCGCTCACGCTCATGTTCTGGTCCTCGCAGTAGTTCTTGAGGCGCTGGTAGGTGATGCCCTTGACAGAAATGCTTCGACGGGTTTGTCGCTTGGCCATGATCGTCTCGCTCGCGGGGTTCGCTGCTCTCTAGGCAACTAAAACACCAGACCCCTGTACGCAAGGCCCATTCCACAACATCTGGGGGTGCGGAATAGGCGCCGGCACAACATGCTGTGGACAGTCTGATCTACTGGATCGGAACCATTGAGGAATTCGCAAAACGAGCCTGTGAGATCTCCATGGCGAAAAACCCATGCCCACATGTGGCTGTTCGCCGATATTTACGCCTGTGGAGAAGATCTCCGAGATCTCCTCCGGGGAGATCTCGGCCGCGCATTGCGCGTCAGTGAGCCCCAACACGGCCTGTGGACCCCACAACCGCGCACTTCGCGTCCGGAATTGCCTCCGAAAAAAAGAACACACCCGAGGTTCCCGGTCCCTCCCGATACGTCCGGCCCCGGCGGCGCCGACCTCGTCAGCATCCCAAGCCTGGCATGGCTGCCGTAGCCGATCTGGTGCAGCTACGGCGCTGAATTCGGGCGAAATGATTGTGACGCAGAAGTGCCGTATGTTGAGATGCCAGTGTCGGTCTTCGTGCGTTGAAGATCGTCGGGATCGGGTTCGGATGCAGGCGGAGGACGTCACAAAGGTCATCGACCGGGAGCCAGAGGCTCCTGTCGAAGACGTGCCGCCGGAAGAACGCGCGGTGGCAGAGGCGAAACCCGCCGAGGTCGAGACGGGTCGCATCCTCCGGGGCCGCTACGAGCTGATCCATCGGCTCGGACATGGGGGCATGGCCTCGGTCTACCTCGGCCGCGCGATCGGGACCGCGGGGTTCGAACGCTTGGTCGCGGTCAAGGTGATCCACCCCCACCTCGTCAACGAGGCGGAGTTCGTCGAGATGTTCCTCGACGAGGCGCGCATCGCCGCAAAGATCCACCACCCCAACGTCTGCGAGACGATCGATCTCGGCGACGACGACGGCGTCTTCTTCATGGTGATGGAGTACGTCGAGGGCGAGACGCTGAGCTCTCTCGTCCGCCAGCTTCGCAAGCGCGACCAGAAGCTGCCCATCGCTGTTGCCCTGCAGATCGCCGCCGACGCGTGCCGCGGCCTCGAGGCTGCACACTCCCTCAAGGATCACGACGGCACGGCCTTGGACTTGGTCCATCGCGACGTCTCTCCGCACAACCTCCTGGTCACGATGGACGGCCGGGTCAAGGTCGTGGACTTCGGCATCATGAAGGCCGCCGGCAAGCGCAGCAACACGCTCACGGGCCAACTGCGCGGCAAGCTGACCTACATGTCCCCGGAGCAGGCCCGGGGTGAGCCCGTCGACCGGCGCAGCGACATCTACGCCATGGGCGTCATCCTGTGGGAGCTGCTGGCGGGTGCGCGCTTCTACCGGGGCGAGACCGACTCGGAGATCCTCGCACAGGTTGGCCTCGGTCGACGGCAGGACATCAGCGAGTTTCGTGACGACATTCCCGAGTCGGTCACCAAGGTGCTGGACAGCGCGTTGGCCCAGTCTCGGCACGATCGCTACGAGAGCGCCGACGAGATGCTCAAGGGCCTTCGCGCGGCGCTGCGTCAGCTGCTCGATGCCGACGAGGACGACCCTCGCGAGGTCCTAGGCGACGTGATGGAGCGGTTCTTCGGGAGCCGCATACAGTACATCCAAGCTGCCATCCGGGGACAGGTTGACGACCGTGAGGGCAGCAGTACGCGAGGCAACGTGCGCGCGGCCAACGACCAGACCAGCGTCGTCGCGGCCCGAGGTCTGACGCCGTCCCAGGTCGAGGTCGGCCGCACGGGCACGCTGACCGCGTCGCCGGCAGCCGCTCCGGCTCGCACCTGGGCGCTGTGGCTCATCCTTCCGCTGGCCGGGGCTGCCTTGGGCACCCTCGCAGTGCGGGCGGGGTTCGACCGCGAGGCCGAGCCCAAACCCGTCGCCGCGCAGGCTCAGCCCAAGCCGGCCGAGGTCAAGCCCGACCTGGTCAAATGGTTCTTCAACACCGACCCGCAGGGCGCCACGGTCGTCATCGACGGCAAGGCCCTCGAGAGCACCACCCCGACCTCGGTGCAGCTTCCGCGGAGCGACGAGACGGTGGTCGTGAAGATCTCGCTCGCCGGCTACAAGACCCGCGAGGTCGAGATGGCCCCGCTGAGCCCCGAGAACCACAACGTACGCCTCGAACCGGAGTACAAGACCACCTTCTCCGCGCGCACGGTCGAGCCCAAGCCCGCCGAAGAGACCGCGCCTGCCAAGGTGCGCACACGGCCGCGCAAGCGCACCCGCCCCAAGAAGAAGCCCGACGAAGTCCCCCAGCCCCCGGTCGCGTCACCTCCGCCACAAGGCGACGCGCGAAAGCCTGAGGACGTCCCCGACTTCCTCAAGAAGAACAAGAAGAAGACGCCTTGAGCATCTGGACGTCCTTGGTCGCGGTGGCTGTTTCGGTGACGATGTCCTCTGCGGGCATGTCGAGCACCGTGCGCTCGCAGCCCGAGAGCGAGTCCGACGCCACGTCAGAAGTCGAAGCAGAGTCCGACGATGACGCGTCCGAAGAAAGTGATGTCTCGCCGTCGCAGGGGGGCAACCCATTCAAGGACGCCCTCATGCAGGAGGCCTACGACCGTTTCGACGAGGGTAACGAACTCTTCCTCGATCGGCGCTATGCCGAGGCTGTTGCGGCGTACGAGCGGTCCTATGCCGCGGTCCCCAACGGCTACGTGCTGTACAACCTCGGGCTCGCCTACGAGAAGGCCGGGGACTACGTCCGGGCGCTCGATGCCAACCTGCGCTACGTCGCGCTTCCCGACTGCGTCGGCGAGGAGTACCTCTGCGCTGCCAATCGCGATGAGGTCGAGGCCACCATCACCAAGCTTCGCGCCAAGGTCGGCACGCTCTCCGTCATGATCGACGAGGGCGTCGAGCTCCGTGGCTTCGAGATCGACGGGCGATTCCTCCCCGCCGAAGACTTTCCGCTCGTGCTCACGCCAGGCCGCTACGAGCTTCGTGTGCGCGGTCTGCGTCGAAACGAAATCCGGACCCGCGAAGTCGAGATCGTTCCGGGCCAGATTACGTCCTTGGTCATTGGCCCGTTCAACGCCCCGGAGCCGACCTTCGATCCCATCGTTCGCGAGCCCGAAGGCGACGGGATCGCGGCGCCCACGAGCCGGCTCGACGAGCAGGAGCGACGTCGGCGGCTGCGCATCGCCTTCTACAGCGGCGTCGGGGTGACGGCCGCCTCCGGCGTGGCCACGGCGGTGGTCGGCGGTTTGGCCCTGCAAGCGCACGGCGAGTTCGAGAACCGGTGCCGGGGTGAGGGCGTCGATTGCACGGGTCAACCGTTCCCGGAGGACGCGTTCAATCGTGTCGAGCAGCTGCGCCCCGTCACGGGCGCGCTCATCGGTGTCACCGCGGGCCTGGGCATCACCACCGTCGTGTTGGGCTTGTTTGCGTTCTCCGAGCGGCAAGGGCCGGGCGCCCGTGCCAGCGTGACCCGCATCGAGCCCTCGCCCGGTGGCGTCCGGCTGCGATTCTGAGCGGTCGAGATCCGACGAACACCCGCTACACTCCCGGGCATGCAGGACTGGCGCTGGCCAACCTACCGTCCCCGCAACATCACGCTCGAGCGCGTCGTGCACGAGGGGACCGACCCCAACCGTGGGGCGGTTCGCATTCAGGCGACCGACGGCAAGCAGTACCTCGACGCCGTCGGAGGAATCGGATGCCTGCCGCTGGGGCACAGCCCCAAGCGCTGGGTCGATGCGATGACCGAGCAGATGAACACGGTCATGATCGCCGCGGGCCCGTTCTGGACCGAGGTGAACTTGGCGCTCGCCAAGCGCATCGTCGACCTCGCGCCCGTGAAGGACGGTCGCATCTTCTTCGGCAACACCGGGACCGAGGTCACCGAGGCGAGCATCAAGGTCGCGCTCAAAGCGACCGGACGCGACGTGGTGATCGGATTCGAGAAGGCGTTTCACGGCCGCTCGCTCGGCTCGCTGTCGATGACGGCGAACCCGAAGTACCGCTCGCCGTTCCTCTCGACCCCGGGCGACGACATTCAGCGCTTCGCGCACATGAACGTGGTCCGCGCGACCTACGGTGACCTCGGCAGCGTCGAGAAGCTGTTCGCCGAGTACGGCGAGCGTGTGGCGATGGTGAGCCTGGAGCCGGTCCAGGGTGAGGGCGGCATCAACCCGGCCACGCGCGAGTTCCTCGTCGGCCTCCACGGGATGTGTCGCAAGCACGGCGCGCTGCTGGCCCTCGATGAGATTCAAGCCGGCAGCGGCCGGACAGGAGACTTCTCGGCGTGGACCACCCTGGTTGGAGACGACCCGGAGCTGTACCCCGACATCATCTGGTGGGCCAAGGCGCTCGGTGGTGGCTTTCCGGTGGCGGCAGTGGTGGCCCGGGGGGACATCGCCGAGTCGATGCAGCCCGGGACTCACGGCAGCACGTTCGGCGGCAACCCGCTGGCGTGCCGGGCGAGCATGGTCACGCTCGACATCATGGAGGACGACGACCTCTTCACGCGCGCGGGCAAGCAGCTGGCCACGCTGCAAGGCATCGCGTCGGCCAAGCCGATCTCCGCCGTTCGCGAGGTGCGAGGCCTGGGCGCAATGCTTGGCATCGACTTTGGCGATGCCGACCTGGTCTCGAAGCTCGTCGGCGCGACGGCGGAGCAGGGGTTGTTGGTCACGGCCAGCGGCGGCACGGCGATTCGCTGGCTGTTTCCCTACTGGGCGGACGAGACGATCCTCGGCGAGGCGTGGGACAAGCTGGGCAAAGCCGTCGCCGCCGTGACGTGACGGTCCGAAAGCGGGTACGGTCGGAAGACATGCTGCGACGACTCGCTCCCCTCGCGCTCCTCGCGGTCGCGTGCAAGCCCGCGCCGGTCGACACCCCAGCGGTCGAGCCCGAGCACGCGACCCCAATGGCCTCGGCTCAGCCCGACGTGTCCGAGCCCGAAGCGGTCGCGGAGCCCGAGGCGGAGGCGGAGCCCCAAGCGGAAGTGGAGCCCGAGCCCGAGGCGCCACCGGAGCCCGAGGCGCAGCCCGAACCCGAGACACCAGCGCCCAGCGACACCAAGGCCGTCGCGGCGCTCCCCAAGCCGCTGTTCAAGAACGTCAAGGAGAGCTGCGGGCGTGACCCTGGCGTTGGCACCAAGCTCAAGCCGTTCCGGCTGAAGAACCTCGAGGGCAAGGAAGTCACCCAAGGCAAGTACCGCAAGCGGATCATGCTGGTGAACTTCTGGGGCACCTGGTGCGCACCGTGCCTCAAGGAGCTCCCCGAGTTTTCGCGGCTGTACCGTCGATACCGCAAGCACGGCATGACCCTCGTGGCGATCGCGACCGACGAGGACGCTGCGGCCGTGAAGGCGCTGATCGACAAGAAGAAGATCAAGGCGAAGGTGCTGCTCGGTGGCGAGGAGTATGCCGGCAAGTACGGTGCGCCCAACTTCCCGTTCAGCTACGTCGTCGACACCAGCGGCACGATCATCGGCTCGTACCACGGCTTCAAGGAAGACTGCATGGGCAAGCTCGAGGCGGACATTCGCGCCGCCATCGAGTCGAAGTAGGGCCTACGCCTCCATCGCGGGCATCGAGTCCGTCTCGCCGTTGGTGTCGATACCCATGACACCGAGCATGCCGCCGAAGATCTCCTCTTCGGTCATCTCGCGGCCCTCGTCGACCTCGCCCGTGCCAGGGTCGAAGCCATGGGTCATGCCGGTCGTCGCGTTGACACCGCCGAGCACGGTGTTGCCGCTCACCATGGGCGAGAGCAGCACGATGCCGTTGTTGAGGTCATGCCCGGTGCCCCATTCGCCCGCGTTGCTCGGACGGCCCTTCGAGCGCCCGAAGTCGGTGGCGACGTAGATCATCGTGCGGTCCCACAGGCTCTCGCCGTCCCGCCACTCTTCACCCTGCAGCAGCGTGATGAGCCCGCCGGCAACCTCGTAGATGCGACTCCACATGAACGCCTGGGTCGAGCGGTGACCTTGGTGGGAGAAGTCGAACCCGATCGGCGGGTTGGCCATCGAGCCCTCGGGTAGGCCTCCGCCACCCAAGGAGGTGCCGTCCTCGAGCACGAGGTCGAAGCCGTTGCCCAATGTGACGGTGACGCTCACGCGGTTCTTGATGAGCAAGAACGCCAGCGCGGCCTGAGCGTGTAGCGGATCCCAGTCATAGTTGGGGAACGCCGCGCGGACGAGCTCGGCGTCGGGGGAGGGGGAGAGGCCTCGCGCACCGAGGTTGTACGGCGCGGCGTCGGGAACGAAGAGCAGCTTGTCGATGAGCTCCGCCTGTTCGATCGCCGCCTGGCTAGACCCTCGCAGGCCCGTCCAGTTGCGGACGCCGTCTGCCCCCGCGAACGCCTGGTTGAACTGCGACTCGACGTCGAGCACGTCGTTGCGAAGGGCACGCGCCGTGGCGAGCACGTCGCTATCCACTGGGTGCGAAGTGCCGCGCGAGCCGTCGAGCGCCAGAGGCCACAGCGCCGGGCTGGCGACCTGCTCGCCGTAGGCCCAGGCGGGCAGCGACGAGTCGGCGCCACGCTGGGTGAACGCCGTACCCGTTGCGAGATGCACGTTGGGCAGCGGGAACGCGGCGCCGTATTGGTTGGCCACCGCTTCTTGAATGGTTCGCCCGCGCCAGGCGCTGTTGCCCGTGACCGCCCGTGACTGCGCGACCTGATGGTTCACGCTCGTCGAGGTGAGCGTCGCGACCAGCATGTCCTGGTGATGCGACTCGATGAACGCCTGCTGCCCGGTCGTGAACGGCACGGGGATCGGGCCGACCGCGCCGAGCGAGGCGTCGATCGCCCGAAACGGGATCGAGGGGTCGAGGTTGCCGAAGACCACCTCGGGAAAGCAGTTGAGCGTAGGCGCGGCGGCACCCGCATCGACCTCGGAGATCGCGAGCGGCCCATCGATGATGGAGGCGCCTCCGGACGCGCAGAGCACGATGAGGAACCTGGGGTCTTCGGCGCCGCCAGCTCGGCTTGCGCGGATCCCGGTGAGCCCGGCGAAGCCTCCGGCTGAGATGGCTCCGAGGCTGGCGAGTGCACGACGGCGGGAGATCTTGGAGTTGACCATTAGTAGAACAGAGCCTCGGTAGAGGTCGCGATGACGAAGCAGGCCATCTGCGCCCAGGTTTGCGCTTGATTGCTGGAAGGGAGGTCGTCGTACATCGCGGTGACCTGCTCGACTTCGCGGTCGGTGGCCTCGCGCAGCAGGAGCTGTCGGTAGAGCCGCTCGACGACCGCGTCGCGGTTGGACGCAGAGGCATCACCCGAGGCGACCTCGGAGAAGGACACGGCCTGGCCGGGCGCGTCGAAGTCGCGCTGGGCTCGCTCCCCGCACGCCGTCAGGCCGATGCGATCGACGGCGATCGGGGCGGTCAGCGGCATGTTCTCGAGCGGCTCGAACAAGCGCAGCCCGAACGCGTCGACCTCACCGAGCGCGATGCGATGCACCGCCGCGCAGTCGAAGTCGTCGAGCTCGGTGCACAGGCTCTCGCGCGGAATCTCGAGCGCGTTCGAGAGGTCGGTGGCGTAGCGCTGCGCCGTCTTGAACTTGACGCGCGGGCGGGCCGAAGGTGCTTGTGTGCCCGGGTCGGGGCCGTCGTCGTTGCCGGTCTCGTCCTGGGACTCGGCTTCGCCTTCGGTCTCGGACGCCGTGGGGTTGGTGTCCGTGGTGCCGCCGGTCGAGTCGGTGCCGGCGGTCTCGGTGTCCGAAGAGCCGCCACCCCCACCGCCTCCGCGACACGCGGGGAGCGCGAGAGCGCCGCAGCACAGGGCCACCAGAGTCAGACGTGAATCAAGGAACACTGTAGGCCTCCGTATCGATGAGATCGTGAAGCATGGCTTCGACGTCGTATGCGTGGGTGGTGGCGAAGTCTTGCCACAGCGTCACGAACTGCTCGGTCTCGAGCGCGTTGGGGCGTTCGCCCACGAGCAGCTCCCAGTAGTCCATGACGAGCGCGGCGGCGAACTCGTCGCTGTTGGCGGCGACTTCGGCCCATTCGACGAGGTCGCTGACGGGCTCGCCGAGGATGTAGCCCGCCTCGGGCGTCTCATCGACATCGGGCTGGGTATTGTCGACGAACCCGCCCAACCGGTTGGCGTTGTAGTCGCCGGACCCGCCCGCGCCTCCGATGCCGTTGTAGCGCGTGAACGGGTAGGCGAGGGGGTCGAGGGTGCGGTGGCAGCCGGCGCAGGTCTCCTCGAGGACGTCCTTGTTGTCGTAGTCGATGAGCACCTCGGATGCGGGCGGCTCGATCAGCCCCTCGAGCTTGGCGATGTCGAAGCCCAGGTAGGAGCGGTACGCCTGCGCCGCGGTGGTGCGCGGCACGGCGGTGAACATGGTGTTCGCGACGAAGAACCATCGCGAGGTGATCATCCCCGCGCGCCGCTCGACCGGGGCGTTGAGCACGGCGTCGTTGGGGCGAGCCGCCTGCTCCGCCTCGTCCATCACGTAGTACTCGGTGGTATCGCCATCGACTCGCCCGACGACGTACTGCGCGAGCAACAGGTCGCGCGCGTCGTTGCCGTCGCTGCTCGCGTGCACGTACAGGTTGTAGTCGTCATCGTAGTCGGCCAGAGGCACGCCGCCCTCGTTGGCGCCGGATTTGATCGCGGGCAGCGGGAGGATCTTCTTGTGCGCGAGCTGCCAGAGCACGCCGCCGTTGCCTCGCCAGAACTCCGTGTTGAGGCAGGTGTCGAGCGTCTCGTGGAGAATCTCGCTCGGGTCGTCCGAGGTGGTGACCTCTTCGAGCTCGGCGAGGGTGGGGGAGTGTCCACACACATCGAGCATGATCTTGCGCAGCGTGAAGCCGGCGTCGGGGTTGCAGACGTCGTACTGCCACGCGTCGCTGTTGGACGTGTCCTCGCAGGTGGCGCCGCCGGGGATGTCGTCTGCATCGGCGGGGTCGGACCCGGCGAGCAGCTCCTCGTAGTTGGCGTAGCCGTCATCGTCGGCGTCGAGATCTTCCACCTCGGCGAGCGCATCGGGCAGCCCGGCGACGAACTCTTCGGCGGTCGGCGCGTCCTCGCCTGGCCACGCGGCGGCCTCGACTTGAGCGCCAAAGACGTTGCGCACCGAGACGCCTGCCGACTGGTGGCAAAGCGTGCAGTCAGGTACGGCGCCCGCGCAGGCAGGCATCGTCGGGTATGTCTCGCACACGACGGCCGGGGCTTGCGGCTGTGCGTTGGCGATCGACACCCACCCCACGCACACCAGGCCCGCCATCGGGGCGATCGACCGCCCTGTCTTCCAAAGATCTGTCACTGAAAAACCCCCATGTCGTTCGACGACGACGTCCTCAGTATTCGGTGCTCTGCGCGCGAGGACAATCCGACAGATTACGTAGTGCGACCTCCGCAGCGGCGCGCACAGGGCGCGGTCCAAACGCACGCGCGTGCGTCCCCTATGCAGTTGTGGTGGGCTGAGCGCTGGGGTACTCGGGTCCGGCTCTGGCTTCGGAAGCAGATCTGACGTCGCTCCCCGACGATCCGCCCACGCTCCTGACCCTGCGATTGGAGCTTCCGATCGTCCGTCGCGTGTTCCGGCTGGGCGCGTGGGTGATCCTGGCGATGCTCACCCAGTTCTTCGTGAACTACTTCGACACGCTGATGGTCGGCCGGCTCGAGCCCGAGGTCGCCACGGCGTCGCAGGCAGCGCTCGGGCTGGGCATGCCGGTCTTCTGGGCGGTCGGCGGCTTCTTTGCGGCGATCGGCGCGGGCACGCAAGCCATCACGGGACGGCGTTTTGCGGAACGAGACGAGGTGGCCGCGGGGCAGGTTCTGTTCAACAGCCTGTGCGTCGGCGTGGCGGCCGGGGTGTTCGGTGGTGTCTTCGGATGGTTCACCACGCCGGTGGTCGTCGAGGCGCTGGCCTCAGCCAGCCCCGAGCAGGCGGCGCTCGGCTCCGAGTACACGCAGATCCGGATGATCGGCGTGGCGGGCATGGTCATCACCTTCAGCTACAAGGCGTTCTTCGACGGCATCGGCCGCACCTACGTGCACCTGTGGGCTGCGCTGGCGATGAACGTGTTCAACATCGTGTTGAACTACCTGTTCATCTTCGGGGTCGAGTCGATCGGCATCCCCCGCATGGAGCTGGCCGGGGCCGGCTATGCGTCGGTCACCAGCACGTACCTGGGCCTGGCGATCATGGTGATCGTCAGCGCGTCGCGGGACTGCACCGAACGCTTTCAGATCTACCGCCACCGCAAGCTCGACCGCACGGTCATCTGGAACATCGTGCGCCTGCTGGTGCCCTCGGGCACGGCGACCGTCATCCTGATGGCCGGCTTCGCGCTGTTCCTGTACTTCGTCGGGCAGATCGACGCGCAGACGCCGGGCAGCGGCAACACGTTCACCGCGGCCACGAGCGCGATCATCAACACGATGGCGCTGTGCTTCATGCCCGCGATCGCCTTCGGCACGGCCACGGCCACGTGCGTGAGCCAAAGCCTCGGCGCGGGCAAGCCCAACCTCGCGGCGCGGTACGGCTGGGAGTCGGTGCGCCTGGGCATCTACGCGATGATGGTCGTCGGCGTGGTGTTCATGGCCGCGCCGGAGAGCATCATCGCAATCCTCGCGCCGAACGACCCGGCGGTGCCGGCCGCAGCGGCGTCCTCGCTGCGCATGGTGACGCTGTCTCTTCCCCTGATGGCGGTGGGCCTGATCCTGGCGCAGGCGCTCTACGGCGCGGGTGCCAACGTGTACGTGGCGGTCGTCGAGGGCATCCTGCACTTCGGTGTCCTGGTGCCGCTGACGTGGCTGCTGGGGCCCAAGCTTGGCTACGGCATGGAAGGCGTGTGGTTCTCGGCGTCGCTGTACGTGGCGCTGCTCGGCGTGTCGATGGCCGTGAAGTTTGCCAGTAAGGGCTGGCGCGAGATCAAGCTGTAGCGCGTGCGGCGGCCGGTGAGCCGGCGCTCACCGGGAGTCGGATGTTGTATAAGCTGGAGGTATGCCGAGCGAGAAGAAGTCGGTCTTGGTCTCCGGGCTCGTGTCGTTCTTCTTCGGTCCGCTCGGGTGGTTCTACGCGGGGCCGATGAAGTCGGCGCTCATCGGCGGTGGTGCGTGGCTGCTGACCGCCATGGTCCTCCCCAAGTTCATGCTCGTCTACCTGGCCTCCGTGGTCGGGCCGGTGAGCGCGATCGCCGGGATCCTGTACGCGTTCGGCTTCAACCGGACCGGCGAGCGCATCCCGCTGTTCGGCGGCGACGACCAGAAGAAGCTCTCTGCGTAGCCTGGGCTCACGCGCAGCAAGCCGCTCGGTATACGCACTCGCGAAGCCAGCGATGCGAGGGATCGCCATCGAGGCGGTCGGTCCACCACAGCTGCAGTGGGAACGATCCGTGCTCGAAGGGCAGGGGGTGCACGGCGAGGTCGAAGTCTTCGCGCAGCGTCTCCGCGATCCGTCGAGGCACGACCGCGATCGCGTTGGAGCGAGCGGCGATTCGGCAAACGGAGGCAAAGTACGGGGCGGTGACGATCACCGAGCGGCGTAGGCCGTGCTCGGCCAGCTTCGCGTCGACCAGACCCGTGGCGTCGCCGACCTGCGACTGCATCACGTGAGGATGTTCGGCCAGCGCTTCGACTCCGAGCTCCTGCTCGCGGAGCGCGGGGTGGCCTCGACGCACGGCGACGACGAGCTCGTCTTGCCAGAGCGTACGCCGATGGAAGGTCGCGCCGTCCGCTTCGTAGTAGCCGATCGCGAGCTCGGCGTGCCCTTCACCGAGCAGCTGGAGGTCCCGCGCCTTGCCTTCGGAGCCGCGCACGCGGATCGCGACGCCGGGCGCCTCGACCGAGAGCAGGTCGACGAGCCGAGGCAACAAGGTGAGCGGCGCGTAGTCGCTCGACAGCACGCGCGCGACCATCTGCGAGTCGCGCGGCACGAAAGGGGCTTGCTCATCCACGGCGACTCGCAAGGCCTCGAGGGCACTGCGAACGCGAGGCGCGAGCTGGGTCGCGAACGGTGTCGGTTGCATGACGTGACCCGCCCGTACGAAGAGCTCGTCGCCGAGTGCCTCTCGCAAGCGACGCAGCGCGGTCGAGACGCCGGACTGGGTCTTCCCGAGCGCCGCGGCGGCCTCGGTCACGCTGCCGCGCGCGGACACCTCGTCGAACACCCGCAGCAAGTTGAGGTCGAGCTCGTGAAACGACACGGTCATCGCTCCCGACGATAGTCGGTATGGGTCGGAGCGATTGGTCATCCTTCCTCGCGGCCTCAAGATGAGGTCGTGCCTGAGACCGCAGCGAGGCCTCGAGCCAGGAGAACAGCGCGATGAACGAGCAAACCATCGGAATCATTGGAACTGGACACATCGGCGCGACGCTCGCCAAGCACTTCGTCGACGCCGGTCACCGGGTCCTACTCGCGAACTCTCGTGGGGCCGACAGCCTCCGGTCCATGGCGGCCGAGCTGGGACCGAGCGCGCGTGCATCGACACCCGCCGAAGCGGCTCGCGAGGCTGACTTCGTCGTGGAGGCGGTGCCGTTCGGCAAGCTCGAAGATCTTCCGCGGGCCGAGCTGGCTGGAAAGCTGCTGGTCAGCGCGTCGAACTACTACCCCGGTCGCGACGGAGATCTGGACATCGGTGCCGACGGCGAGGCTGCGTACATCGGCAAGCTGTTCCCCGAGACCCGAGTGGTCCGGGCATTCAACACCGTGTACTGGGAGCACCTCCGGGACAAAGCCGATCCGAGCCTGTCCCACGAAGACAGGCGGGCGGTGCCCGTCGCGGGCGACGACCCGCAGGCCGTGGAGAAAGTCGCTGAGTTCGTGGAGTCGCTCGGCTTCGGGGCGGTGCGCGTCGGGGCGCTTCGCGACACCCACGGCGTCTCCAACCCCGGAGGCGCGCTCTACAACGTCGACATGACCGCAGGTCGAGCGGAGCGCGTACTTCGCGAGCGAACGAACGGACCGGCGCGATGAGTGGCTCGGGCAGCTATCGAAGCTGGATGCTCGGCGTCGCTCTCTACCCAGCGACCGCGGTCGGCCTCATCGTCGCCGAACAGGGTTCGCATCCGGGCTGGCTCGCGTTGCTGGTCGCGCCGTGGATCGTCCTCGGTTTGGCGCGGGCTGGCGAGTTCGTTCCGACTCGAGTGAAGCGGCGGGTTCGACGAGCCCTGTCTCCCCGCGCTCCGCGACCTTGCGAGTGCTGAGGCGGTGGCGCGCGGTCGAAGTCGAGGTGCGGGTGAGTCGTGGAACTCGCTGAGCGCTCGGGTCGAGCAACGCGAGCGCTCGGGCTGGCCCCAAGGGACGTCCGCTGCGCCCAGCCGGCCGGCTGCCCGAGGTGCGAGGAGCTCATCAACCCCACAGATGTGCCAGTCGCACAGGTGTTTGCGGACGGCAACGCCACGGTGGACGTGTTCGCGTTCTGCGTCGAGCCCCTGGCGCCTTGAGAACACATTCCTGGAGGACTGATACGATCTTGCCGATGGCTCGGCGCTTCGTGACCCTCCGTCAGACCTCGATGCTGCTGCTGATTGCCAGCGTCGCAACCTGCTTCGCGTCGCCCGTCGCGGAAGAGGCGGGAGTCGATCCGCAGCGTTTCGTTGCGATCGCTCTCGGCCTCTTTCTGATCGGCGGGCTGCTCTACGTCCTCACCGGCTCCCTGAGCCGAAAGGGCTAGCCCTCACAGCCGAGCGTCGCGGAGATTTCATCCGGTCGCCCGTGACCGTTGGCGGCTCCGGCTTACCCTACCGCTAGATGCGACACGTGAGTCTGTCTTGGTACGATCTTGCGGAAGTTCACGCGGCCCACGACGCGCTCTGGAGGGCAATCGCCCGGCGGCTGCGAGACGCGGGTGTGCGGGACGTGCCGGGAAGGCTGGAGCGGCACCTCGACTACGTCGCGCAGTGGAACGAGGCCAGCGTTGAGCATCGGGCCCAGCTTTGGGCGTTCCTGGAGTCGTTGTGAGGTCGAGCGTGCCAGCGGCTCATCGGGTGCTTGCGGCGCCCGCGATGTTTGAGTCGTCAAGACCCGTAGCGGGCCCGGTGCTCGCGTCGTGCCTCGTCTTCGCGTAGCCGCGTCTCGAACCGCTCTGCGAGCCGCGTTGCCCACTGCCGGACCTCTGGACACTCATGCTTCTCCCAGGCTCGGGCGTTGTCGCGTTGAGCCTCGTAGAAGCGTGCAACCCCGCCATGGATCGCCCTCGGTGTCGAATACGCGCGGTCGGTCAGCGCACCAGCGACCCTGCCCGCGATTCCGAATCGTCGGAGGAGTGACACGACGATCGGGTCGAGTTGTGGGGAATAGGGGCTCGTCAGACTTGCAACCACCCGTCCACGGTCGTGGTTCTCGCCAATCCATTCGAGGACGACCGAGTCGCTGACGAAGTGGAGGAGGTTCTCCCTTGCGAACGCCCACACGAGAGAACGACCATCAGTGCGAAGCAGGGGATCGGCGAGCGCGGGAAAGAGCGCGTCGCCATGACCACTCCGAAGAAGCGTCGAGAGCATCTCTTGACCGAGATGCGCGTTCCTTCCCTCGCCGCTCTCGACCGAAAGCGCCATGACGACCATTCGCGCCAGAAAGTCATACTCCCCTTGCTCAGCAAGGAGGCGAGCTCCATCGGTCACGGCATCCTGCACCGCGATGACGACACGTCTCGTCAGCACCTGCTCGAGACCTGCTCGCAAGAGGTCTCGGGCCCGAGGAGACCAAGGGGTATCTGGAGGCCCAGCGCGAAGCAAACGGACGCTCGTCCGCAGGACGACCTCGCCAAGGTCGCCGGTTCGCAATGCCGAACGCAAGAACGCCAACACGGCCTGAGGTTCGAGCTCGCCCCACCCCCTGGACGGCAGGAAGAGGAGCGCCTCCCGTTCGAGAACCCCGAGGTCGACCAGCTCGCGCAGGCGATTCAAGCGGGCCACAGTCGGGTCTTGAAGCGAGACGAACAACATCTCCGCTCGACGTGCGGACCAGTGGTGGCGATCCGGACGAGACGAAAGCCAAGCCTCAACCTCCGCAGGAGACGCCGCGTTCGCCCATCCGAGAAGATACCTCCCGAGCACATCGGCACGAGCGTCCTCATCCAGCCCGAAGGCGAGCCGATCGAGAAGCTCCCCACCCCGGTCGGTTCGTCCCAGTGAGCTCCACAGCTGTTGCGCACGTGGAACCGACTCCGCACATGACCATGCGAGTGCCCATTCGAGGTCGGCGGTCGAGCTGAGAAGCTCGCGCGCGAGCTCGAGGTCGACCTCAGCCTCGTGCTGCTCGCGTTCGGGATCGTTGATCGGCAGAGGCCCTGGATGCCAACTACCGAACTGCGCACGAACCCGATCTTGAAGATTGGCGGGAGCGAGAGCGCGCTCGAGCTCCGAGAACGCGTCGAAGAGCTCAGGAAGGTGGACGAAGTCGTCCATGTCATAGCGACGCACGTTGGCGATGCTCTCCATCATCGCGAGACGTTGGTCGGCCGACCATGCCATGACCATCTCTGCCAGGCGCTTCAGACCCTGGACGAACAGCCCCCAGCCGATCGCTCCTCGAATGGACCGGACAACGACCGACCGTGCTCGAGACGCAAGAGCAGGTTCTGTGTTGGAGCACGCGTCGAGGAGACGCGACCACAGTTCTTCTTTCTGTCGCACCGCGTCCGCGACACTGGGGACCGGCCAATCGCCGTCGACACGATCGGAGTCGGAGTAGCCAAGGCCTTGTTCGCTCGGATCGACAGCTGGGCCGAGAGCGTCGATCGCGAGCCCGCGTACGAAGGGATCGTCACTGGTGAGACGTTGTTCCAGAAGCGCTCGGCGAACGGGCCACGACTGATGCGTGAGGTGGAGACAGGGCTGAAACAGGCTGCTCCAGATCCCCGCCGCGTTGTTGGAGAACGTCGAATCATCCACGCGCGCGATCGTAAGCAGACCGGACTCGACCGCGCGGAATGCCCCGTCCGTGATTCGCCGATGAATCACATGCTCGAAGACGTGTGTCCCGACCAACCGAAGGTTTGGAGCTGATCGGAGGCCTTCGGTTCCTGCGCGAGAAACGAGTTCGCTCACCGTCCAGGCTGCACGCTCGGGAGCCTCTTGCGCTGCCTCGTACGCGGGGCTCGTCCAGCGCAGGTAGTCTTCGACGGCTGCCACACCTCCCTCCTCCACTCGTCGTCCGAGTTCATCCCACTCTCCCAGGGCGAGGCGTTCGACCACGGGGGCGGGGACCCGCAGGTTCTTGGCGAGGCTGAGAAGCGTTTCGCGGAGCTCAGGGGTGTGGCGGCGAATGCGAGGACCCAGGTCCGGGTCGGTCAGAAAGTGGTTGAGGACGAGCCGGGCGAGGTTGTTCGGACTCACGTAGCGCCGGTTGGCGCGGAGGCCCGAGCGTCTCAGGAGTTGCCGATGGCGACAGTCGCGTTCGCGCCGACGAACCTCGTCCCAAGCGGTCGGCTCCCCGATCGCGAGCCGCAGACCCTCGCCGTGGCGCTCCCACAATGTCTCCCAATCGAGATCGAGGTCACGGGTCAGCATTGCGACCAAGAGCGCCTTTGCTCGCAACTCGGCTTCCCGTCGCCACCGATTCTCGTCTCCGCCGTACTCGCGCGGATTGCCTGCGAGGACACGGATGGCGCCAGAGGACCAACGCGTCGCTTGGTCCTCTCCGCTATCGAGCACCGACTCGTCCGCGTTCACCGCTTGCGCAAGTAGTACGGCGTACCAGGGATATCCCTCGGAGAGCCTCCAGATCGCCTCACGCTGCGCATCCGACAGCCGAGGAGCTTCGGTTTCGATGAGTTTCCTGGTTGCCGGCTCGGCAAGTTGCGGCAACTCGAATTGCTCTCCGGGGACGCTTCGAGATTGAGCGTCGGCCGTCCCAATCATGATGAGCCGCGCACGCTCGTTGGCGTTGGCTTTGAACTTGGCAACAAGGTGGTCCGCATCGTGCGTGCGCACCTCGTCGAGCACGAGCCAAGGTTTTGCTCCTCCCCTCAGCCAAGGACCTTCGATGGCATGCAATCCGACTTGAGGATCATCGCAGTACCGAACGCGGTCCCGCACATCAGTTCCGCTTCGTGCGATCGCTTCGTGCACGACCCGTGTCTTTCCGACACCCGGAGCGCCGAACACTCGACAGATTCGTTGGCGCTCGTTCCGGAGAACCGCGACGAGCTGCTCGCGTAGCGGGTCCGCCTGAAACTCCGGAAGGTCACGGCCGACGGCATGCTCCGTGGTCCACTGCGACCAGGGCTTCAGTCCGTTCGGCTCGACGAGCCTGAGCTTGTCACGCTGCGACTCGGTCAAGCTCGGCTGGTGGATGCTGATGAAGTCAGCAAGATGGTTCGCGTCGAAGAAGTGGAGCTGACTCCCGAGTTCCCCAGGCACGGCCCAATCGCCATTGTTGAGCCAGAAGGCGAGAAGTTCCTGAACTTCTTCGAGGAGCCCATCATCGTCAATCGCGGGCACGCCCACCACGAAGGCATAGCGACCGCCCTTCGCGAGGTGCTCGAGGAGTTTCTCGGGCGGCCGCTTCTTCGTCCTCGCCGATGGTGCGGCCTCGTTCTCCAGCGCCTTGTTGCGAGCTGCTCGCCCCAGCTCCTCCAAGATCGACTTCTTCCAGCTGCCCCCGCCTTTGCACGAATACCAAGTCGCTTCCCCCTGCTCGTCCCAGGTGAGCGCCGCCGTAAACTCGTGCCGGGGTCGGACGGGCGCACCAACCGGCGTGAAGATGAGGTCTCGTAGGTCGTCGCCGCGGTAGGCCGCGACCGGTCCGGCAATCTTCGCGTCCGCACGGTGGCGCAACTCTCGTTCACTCTTGAGGAGCTGCCGTACGAGCCCTTCCAGCTCTTTGTCCTTGAAGTCAGCCTGCTGGATGCTGGCCCCATCGAGATCCCCAATGTCCATGCGCCCGTTGCGTAGAATAGCCTCTCGCCCGCCCCCAGCCATCGTGCGCCATGCGCGCGCATTCCACCCTCACGACCGTCGCGGGGCTATGTGCTTGCCGGTGGCAAAATGCAGGCGTTCGCGGCTGAGCCACCCACCTCACCCCGCGGGTACGCAGATCGTCTTGGAGCTCGCCTCGTTCGACTCGTCGCACTCGTTGATCGCCGCCGGAGCGTCGACCTCAGCGCGCACGACCACGTTGCTCAACGGAGTGCCGAGCGCCAGGGTGACGCGTTCGGAGGCGCCGGGGGGGAGTTGGGCGGTGGTGGTCGTTTCGCCGACGAGCTCGTCGTCGACGTAGAACTGGACGAGGACGCCGGCGCCGACGCCGAGGCAGCCTACGTTGGCGACGTCGGCCCGGATGGTCCCGGTGGCGCAGCCGGCTTCGTCGGTGCCCACGTCGAAGAGCTCGAGGTCGGGTGCGCAGAAGTTGGAGGTGCCCTGGGCGTTGCGGCGGTAGCTGTTGAAGCCCGAGGACCACGCGTCGGGCTCCTCGCGGGGGATCGTGCCGTCCACTTCGACGTTGGTCACGTGATACGTGTGCTGGTTCCAGATCGGTCGGGTGCCGACCCAGTTGTCGAGGCTGTCGTTCCAGACCTCGATGCCGCCGTCGAGACCCCAGCCGATGTCGTTGTTGGCTCCGAACACCAGCTCGGCTTTGAAGTCGCCGTCGACGTCGGCCACGACGGGGTACTCGGTGCGCGTCCGCGAGGTGTTGGGGTCGATGAAGAGGATCTCGTCGTCGGTCATGATGCCGTCGCAGCCCTCGCCGCCGGGGCATCCGGGCTCCACCCCGGGGTAGATCCGCAGGAAGTGCTCGTCGTTGTAGATGACCTCGTTGCGACCATCGCCGTCGAAGTCGAACACCGACGAGCCCGTCTGGCGCGACGAGTCGTCCTCGGTCGGGGCGCGCCACAGCTCCTGGAAGGACGTGCCGTCGAAGCGCACCACCACGTAGTAGTTTGCACCGGCCGTGCCGATGTCGGGCGTGCCATCGCCGTCGAAGTCCGCGATGTTGGGCGCGCCGCCGACTTCGGCCTCGTGGGAGGTGGGGATTGTGAACGTGGCCAGCTCGGTGCCGTCTTGGCCGTTGAGTGCATGGATGACCCCTGCGCGGACCTGAATCACCTCCGGCGCACCGTCGCCGTCGAAGTCCGCGATCCCGCACCGCGCGTTGGGCAGGGCCGCCGTCCAGAGCTCGACGCCTGCGAAGTCGCCGCCTTCGAGGGTGCCCGTCGTCGTGTAGGCCTGCTCGCCACCGACGATGTCGGGGCGTCCATCGCGGTCGACATCGGCCACGCAGGTCATGGGCCCCAGGCTGTAGCGAGCGTTGGTCCCCTCGAACAGAAGGTTGCCCTGCGCGTCGAAGATCGCGTTGCCCAAGACGATCTCGGGGAGCCCGTCGTTGTCCATGTTGGCGATCGAAGGCGACGCGCTCCGGCTGGGCGCCGCCGTGTCGTCTGACGTCCAGAGTAGAGACCCGTCGCTGTCGATGGCGATCAGGTTGCTGTGCGGGTTCGGGTCTCCGGCATCGAGCATGGCCGCGTGCACGATCACTTCGGGGAGCCCGTCGCCGTCGATGTCTCCGACGGCGGGGTTGGCAGTGGCGTCGATGTTGAGCGGGCTGTGCCCCTGCGCGTCGAGGGACCATGTGGTCGACCACACCGGCTCGCCCGTGTCGCCGCGAATCGCTCGGATCACGCCGAACCTCTCGAAGTTGAGGTTGTCGAGGTAGCTGTTGAAGATGATCTCGGGCACGCAGTCGCCGTCGAGGTCGGCCACCACCGGAGTCGACGAGACGTTGAAGTGGCCGCTCGCTTCGGTGGGCTCACGGTGTGGCCAGCTCGGCTGGCACATCCCGGCGACGCACGTCTCGAACGCCTGGCAGGCGCCGTCGTCTTCGCATGCGATCTCGCCCCGCTGGCCCCACGAGAACGACGGGCGGGGTTCGAACTGAGCCGGAGGCGGCACGTACTCGCAGCTGGGGTCCGCGAATGACGGCATGCAGCGGCCCATGCTCGCGTCGCAAACGAAGCCGTCTTCGCAGGGGTTCTCGGGCCGAGTCGCGCACGCGATGGCCTCGCACGCTTCGCCCGGGGTCACGCACTGGCCGAGGTAACACGCCTCCTGCGCGCCGCAGCACGCCCGGTCGGGTCCGCACGGCTCGGTGCCGCCCTCGCAGGTGTTCGTGCATGCGCCCGCTTCACAGACGTCGGTCCCGGCGCAGCAGATGCCGTCGCACTCGATCTCGTCGGCCCCACACAGCGACGCTTCGCCGGTCGTGCCGTCCAGCTCGGTGTCGCCCTCGTCGCCCGTGCCTTGCCCGGTGGATGCGCCCACCGTATCGATGCTCGCGCCGCCCCCAGAGCCCGGCGCGGCCGCTCCACACCCCAACGAAAGCACCGCCAGCCCCGTGATCGTTCCCCGCCATCCGTCCACGTATCAAGGGTGGGCAGATGTCTTACTGCGGACAATACTGCGTTCGCAGTAGTTTGCTGCGCAGGTATCTACTTCGCCATCGCGTATTCGTCGGCGATGTCGAGGAACGGCGGGGCGCCGTTGCCGAGGAACGTGATGCTCGAGGGGTGCATGCCGGGCTGCGCGAGCCCATCGAGCGGGAGCAGCGAGCCGTTGTCGATCACGAAGGGGTCGGCATCGACCATCAGCGTCCACACGCGCCCCATCGGGTCGATCGAAAGCGAGAGCACGCGTCCGTCGAGCTCGCCCTCGGCGGGGAAGCGCGTGACGGCACCGTTGGTCTGTCGGACGAGGACGGTCGAGGGGTCCTTCGTCGCGACCGCGATCACACCCTGCGCGTTGGTGGACAGGTCGGGCGCCACGTTCTCGCCGGGGAGGTTCGTGGGCGTCACCGTGTCGGCGTCGATGAGCACGACCTCCTTGCTCGTCCGCGCCACGGTGCCCAGCGGTCCCGCCGCGTAGAGCTCCGCGTAGAAGTCGAGCTCGGCCGCGGGGGCGGAGGTGAACTTGCCCTCCTCGAGCCCGACGCGAAGCACAGCCTGCTCAGTGGAGATGAGCACGCCGTCGGCTTCGGCGATCATGGGACGCAAGGCGCCCGTCGGCGCGCGCAGCTTCGTCGCGTGCCAACCGTCGGTGTCCTTTGCGTACAGGACGCCGCCACTCAACACCCAGACCGTGCCGTCGGGGGTGTGTGCAGCATCGACGGTGCCCGGCGGCAGCGGAGGTTCGAGGTCCGCGACCCGTTCGAGCTCCCATGCCTCGCCGCTGAGCTCGCCGAGCAGCAGGGGTCCGTTGTCCGTGGGGTTGTGGCTCATCCACGGGAACCCGCGCGGACCTGCACCGTGGGCATTGAGGAAGCCCGTATGGTGCCCCACGGGGAACGGAGCGAGGTCCATGACCGTGCCGTCGGATTGATAGCGGCTGTACTGGTCGGAGGCGGTGCGAAACAAGAACCCCCCAGGGCTCGGTGTCGCCACACCGGCCGAGACTCCCGGCAAGAGCGCGACCCTCCCGTCGAACAGCGCAAAGGTGGCTTTTCGATACCCGAAGACCGTCACGTCACCCCGCAGCGACGGCGGCGGCGGGACTCCATCGACCTGGATCTCGACTCGGGACCCCTTGCCCTCCGCCTTGATGTCGATGCGCATCCTGTCCCCGCGAGGCAGGCCGAGCTTGCTCCACTTGGCCATCTGCGAGGTGTCGTTCTCCTCGTACCAGTTGTCTTCGGCGCGAATCCAGCCCGCGTCCTGGGCCGCGCCCACGGTCGCGATGTTCGTGTCGTGGACGCGGGTCGGCACCCAGTAGGAGATCGTCGCGCCGCCGATCTCGTCGCCCCCGGACTTGCAGACGATGGCGCCCTCGCCCGGGGTGAGCGGCTCCAGCTTGGGGGCGTTCCACGCCTCGTGCACACCCACGGGGTCGCACGGAGCACAAGAGTCCCCGAATCCGTACTCGCACAGCGCGTCACACCCGGGCAGCGCAAGGGATGTCACGACGAACGCAATGTATGCACGGAGGGCCATGGGCGGTCTCGTGGCCTCTGTGCGGTCGATCGGCCCGCGCGTCAACGGAGGTGTCCTGATCTGAACGCACCTGCGCTACGCTGCTGCGGTGGTGTTCCGGCGCAACCCCTGGGAAGAGGTCATCGCCGGGCTCGGCACCGCTCCCGTGGCCGTGAAGGTGCTGGTGGGTGGGTTGGCGTTCGGCTGCGTGGCGGACACTCTCGAGCCCTTGCGGCCCATCGCCGAACTCCTTCGGCTCAGCCCCGCGGTCTGGGAGGCGGGGCAGGTCTGGAGGTTGGTGACCTACGGCTTGGTCGGGCGCGGCGGCATCTCGCCGTGGTCGATCGTACAGCTCGTGTTCGTCTACTGGCTGCTCATGCAGCTGGTCACCTGGGTCGGTGAAAAGCGGGCGCGGACGATCATCCTCGGGGGCATCGTCGTCTCGGGGATCGCGGCAGCCTTTGCCCAGGCGATGTCCGACCAGTTCGGGGGCCCGTCCTGTCCCGCGGCGCCGTTCTGGCTCATGCAGGGGCAGAACGTGATCGCCTCGGTCGGTATCGCCGCCTTCGCGGCCACCAACCGCTACTCCACCGTCACACACACGCCCTACGTGTTCGGCATGGCTCTGCCGACGCGTTGGCTCGTTCCGTTGCAGCTCCTCATGGCGTTCGGGGGGGTGTTCAGCACGGGCGACGTCGGCGGGTTCGTGGGGGTGCTCGTCGCGACCGCGTGGGGCTGGACCGCGATGATACCCAAGCGACGCGGCTGACTCGCCTACCGCCCGACGCCCAGTCGAGCGCGAAGGTCGTCCAGCCAGTCGTCGAGCTTCGTGACGGTCGACGCGCGCAGCGAGGGGTCGGCCGCGATGGCGTCGAGCGCCGCGCGAAGCTCCTGCTTGGCTTTGCGGAGTCGGCTGGCGACGGTTCCAGCCGGAATCTCGAGCAGCGTCGCCATCTCGGACCGCGACAGGTCCTCGAAGAAGTGAAGCTCGAGCACGGCCTGCAGCGCGAAAGGAAGCTCGCGCAGCGCCGCGAGCAGCAGCGCCTGCTCCTGCCGCACCGCAACGATGGCGCTCGGCGAGCGGGAGACACTCGCGAGGCTGGTGATCGACTCGTCGAAGGACGGCGCTCGCACGTGCCGCTTGAGCTCGTCCCGTGAGACGTTGTAGGCGATGCCGAGCAGGTAGGTGCGGAATGAAGAGCGCCCGTCGAAGCGCCCCAGGCTCTTGGCGCAGCGTTCGAACACCGTCGCCACCAGATCTTCGAGTCGGGCGGGGTCGGGGCACTTGTTCGCGAGGAAGCGGCCGACGGCATCGAGGTGTCGCTCGATGAGGTCTTCCCCGGCCGTGCGCTCGCCTTCGGTCCAGCGCACGTAGAGCGCAGCGTCATCGTCCACCATGCTGAGGGTGACGCGATGGGCCGTGGCGGTCAAAGCTCGCCCTCCACCAGCTCGTGGGCTGCGAGGACCTCGGACAGGTCGGGCCGGGCCGCGGACAGCTGCCGGCGCCGCACGACGATCTTCGTGTCGTTTGCGTAGCCGAACGTCCTGCCATCGGAGGAGATCGATGGCAGGCCAAACGGCGCCGACGCGAGCGCGATGGGCTCCTCCTGGCGGCCCCACACGCTGTAGATCGTCGTCCGATCTCCGAAGAGCAGGTCACCGTATGGGGCGGAGGTGCTCGGCGTCGTATAGGGCTGGCCCTTGGGCAGCGAGTCCGCGCGGCCGTCTGGGACGAGGCGCGCGTCTTCGGAGAACGCGAAGAGCGTCTTGTGGCGGCCAAATCGGAGAAGGTGCCGAGAGTCTGGCCAGACGTGGAGTGCGTCGCCCATCTCGGGCGTGTCGACGGGGATCTGGCCGTGTTCCCCGTTCGTCCACAGGTGCAGCGCGAAGGCGTCATCATTGCCGCAGATTGCAGCCACGAGCGCCTCGGTGGCGGTCGAGGCGACGCAGCGCCCCACGTCGTCCGCGATCATCGTCGTGGCGCCGTCGAGGTTGCTCCACACGCCGACCGAAGACGCTCCGATGAGCGCTCCGCCGGGTCCGAGGCTGGGGGCGCTGGAACTGGGCGGCGCGGTCCCGATCTCTTGCCCGGTACGTAGGTCGAAGATGTGCGTGTCGCCGCGCAGCTGCACCACGGCGACGCGGGAGGCAGCCTCGTCGAGGGTGAGCCCATGCCCGCTCCAGTCGAGCTCGGCGAGCACCCGACCCGTCTCCTTCTCGACGTCCCACGCTCGCAGAGTGAAGTCCCGACCGAGCGACACCGCTTCGCGCCCGTCATGGGACAGCGCGATGTGCGTGACGGACTCGGTATGCCCCGCGAGGACATGGGGAGCCTCCGGCTCGTGGCGGCGGACGTAGCCGTCGTTTCCGAGCGCCCACAGGGCGCCGTCGGAGCCAAACTGAACAAAGTCGACCGCGCCGCCGCTCGGGATCTCGGCAACGTCTCCGGACTGTAGGTGGAGTAGACGGACACGACCGTCGCCGACCGCGGCGAGGAAGCGGCTGTCGGGTGAGAAGGCAAACGTGCCGCCGCCGAGTTCGATGGGCGGCGTGCCCTCCGATTGTGTGGCGAGAACCGTGCTGCGGCTGGAGTCGACCGCAGCCACCCATGCGCGGTCGGGCGAGACGAGTACGTCGCCGTACGCAGTACCGGCGGGGAGCAGATGCGTCCTTTGCCCATCGGAGAGGCGGAGCCGATAGACGCCGGCGTCCCGGCCTCGCACGAGCACGGTGTCTTCGGAGGCTTCGAAGAGGACGTGTGAGGCGGAGGCCTCGAGCTCGGAAGTGACGTCGGTACGGAGGTCGTGCAAGTAGACGTGGCCGCCGGCGAGACCCCACGCGACGCGGTCTCCGTCGACGTCGAGCTCGACGAAGCGGACCGTGGTGCTGGGTTCGGGGCTGGTACTCCAAGTCTCGACGCCGTCGTCGAGGCGCGTGACGACGAGGCGGTGCTCGCTGGGGTCGAACCGGGCGAGGTGCGAGCCGTCGCGGGAGGCGGCCACCAAATCCTCCTGGTGGTCGTAGTTTTCGAACGCCCAGGGGTGGTGGTGGCGCAGCGAAGCGTCTGCGTCCAAATGCACACGCGTTGGAGAGACCACCAGGTTCGAGGGGGCGCCCGAGAGGCCAAGCTGCCCGGGATCGACGGGACTCGCGTCGAACTGGCTCAGCCTATGTCCCAAGAGGGCATCTCCGGACCGATGGAAGACCAACTCTCCGAACAGTCGCGGGTGTTCGGCCTCCTTGGGGAGAGCAAATCTCGTGGTGGCCGGGCTGAGGCTCAGTGCGTGCTCGGCCACGGGCAGCAGGGAAGGGTGGTCGATGTCGTGTGCGGACCGGAGCGCCTGCAGAGCGGCCGCAGGCCGGTCGGGGAGCTCCGCCTTTGCCTTGAGTCGAGCGAACTCCGAGCTCGTCTGGTCGACAGGCGCCGCCGACAAGGCGACTGCGCCCGCTGCGACACCACCGAGTGCCAGCAACCCCGCCGCGACCACCATGACGCCTCGGCGAGTCCCTCGTGCGATTCGGCGGTCGATCGCGTCGGCAAAATCTGCGACGGAAGGGAAGCGGTCCTCGGGCGCAACGCAGAGCCCTCGGCGAAGCGCGGATGAGATTCGGCTCTGACGCCGCGCCCCCTTCTCGGCTCGACCCGGCAGATGGCCGAAGAGCAACTCGTGCAGCGTCACGGCCAGTGCGTACTGGTCCGACGCTACCGAGGCGGGCTTTCCCTCGAACAGCTCGGGGGCCATGTATCCGGGCGTGCCCGCGGTCGTGGTGGTGGCCCCGTCCCCGACCGGCACACCCGAGGGGTCGACGGCACTGGGGTCGAATCGCGCGAGCCCGAAGTCGGCCACGCGGACGCGGCCGTCCGCGCCGAGCAGGATGTTGGCGGGTTTGAGGTCGCGGTGAACGAGCCCCTCGTCGTGGGCGGCCTGCACCCCGTCGGCGACCTGTCGCATGACATCGAGGATCGACGCTTCGCTGCGGTGCTCCTCGTCGTACCACCCACGCAGGGTCCAGCCCTTGACGTACTCGGTGGCGAGAAAAACCTGGCCGTCCTCGGTCCTGCCGACTTCGTAGACAGGCAGAACATTCGGATGAGACAGCCGTGCGAGCGCCTTGGCCTCGCGAAGCAGCTCGGCTTGGTGATCTGCGCGCGTCGAGAGCACCTTCAGCGCAACCAGCCGATCGAGCTGATTGTCGAACGCCTTGAACACGACGCCTCGGGCCCCCGAGCCGATGCGCTCGAGGATGGAGTAGCGCCCGATGAGGACCGGTCCGGTGTCGTCGCCGAACACTCGTCGGTACACCGCGCTGCGCAGGTGGGATCGTTCGAGCCCGACGAAGCCGAGCGTGTCGAGTGTAGCCACGGGAGAAGAGCTGTGCGCCATCGTATCCGGTGAGTGGACAGCGGTGGCCGAGCTGATCACGAAACGCTGAGATCGGTCCCGAGACGCCGACGAGGGAGGCGTTACTCCGCGTGGGGAAGCAGGTACGTCGCGGTTCCGGCGTTCGCGTCGAGCGACTCCACGACGCAGCGGCCCTCCACTCCGCACCGGTCGTAGAAGCCGTCGAACGTCCCGGCGAAGCTGTTCACGAAGACGCCGCTGCGGCTGTCGAGCGCGGGGTCGTATGCGAACAGGACTCGGGTGCCGACTCGAGGCACGACCTCGGCGGTGATCGTCCCCATGCCCTGGGCGACCATGTCCCACGCTCTGGGCGCCCCGCGAGCAACTCCCGGCGGTGTACCGCGATAGACACGGATGAGGCCTTCGGTGATCGGACCCAGCAGCGTTCCCCGACTGACCTGCAGGTACGTCTTTCGGAAGTGGTCGCGAACACGATCTTCGCCGATGACGTCGACGACCGCACCGAGGAGCGCCATGTACTCGTCGCGGGGCGCCCACGAGATCGGCAGCGCGCGATGGAGCCGCCGCAGGACGTCGGGTGGCGTCCGCTCTTCGACCGCTACGCGCTCTGCGGACGGGCTGAGCGTCGCGAGCACGGCCTTGGGGATGATGTATCGGATCCGTGCCATCGGGACCTCAGTAGACGACCCGGACGTCGTAGTCGACGGGGCCACGGACCTCGATTTCGAGGAGGTCGGTATCGATCGAGCACAGCTCGAGCCCCCCGAGCCAAACCCCACAGGTGAATGGGATGGGATCCCACACGTCGGTGTACCGCAAGTGCACCAGCCCCTCGCGAGCGTGCAGGGCATCGACGCTTCCACGGCCGTTGCTCACCGCGTAGGCCCGCGGTGCCAGCCGACCGATCGCCGGAAGGTGATGCCCCGCGACCGAGAAGATCGCCTTGCCGATCATGCTTCCCGCGAAGTGGGGGTACATCCCGCGGCCGAGCGCGGCCAAGGCTGCCGCCATCGTCGTGGTCGGGAAGAGCTCCTCCGCCGCGCGCAGCATCGCCTCGTTGTAGGTGCGCCGAGGGACCTTCGCGAAGGGGAGCTTCGGGAAGTCGGGTGCCTCTCGGCCGGCCCGCTCGTAGGCGCGCCGAAGCAGGTCGAAGGACATCGCGCGCACGCTGTCCTCTTCCGAGCAGTGGTCGAGGTAGAAGCGCACCTTGTAGTCCGAATCTGGATCGAAGGCGCGGAATCCCACCGCCGGGAACTCTAGCAGCTCGAGGCGGGTCGCCCCTGCTCGGCGAGGCTGCCAATTTCCTGCAGGCGCGCGTTTCGGCGTAGGATCGCGGCCATGACAGGGGCGACGCTCGGACTCGTACTGACCCTGCTCGAGCCGGCGGAGCCGTTGCCCGAGCCCGACTACGCACCGACGTCGTCGAAGGCGCCCGCGGCCCGACCGATCCCCGAGTCTTCGCCCGAGCCCGAGTCTCCGCCCGAGCCCGCGCCCGAGCCCGCCTTCGATGAGCCCGAGCCGCTGGCCGAAGCGAAAGAGCCCGAGCCCAAGTTCAACCGGCATGGCGTCGGCGGTCGAGCTGGCATCGTGATCGTGCCAACGTGGATCTTGTCGCAATGGGTCGAGACACAGACCAACGCGTTGTGCCGTGGCGACTCGGTCGGCAACTACGCCCGCGAGAAGGGCCTGCTGCGGACCGACGGCTGCAACTTCTACGCGGGCGGCGAGTACGTCTATCGCTACTCGCGAGTCTTGGACATCGTCGGAGCGGTCGGCTACATGAACGCGAAGCTGCCCGAGGGATACTGGCTCGACAAGGCCCGCTACATCGGCACGCCGGAGTCACTGCTCTCGGCCGACTACACCGAAGTGGATCTCGGCATGGTGTTCATCCAGGCCGACTTCATCGCGCGGGCGCCGATCGTCAAGGGGGAGAACATCGAGCTGGGCATCGGTGGCGGCGGCGGCTTGGGCATCGGCATCATCACCGGTGACATCTACCGAACGGCAATCGGCTCGAACCCCAACGGCTACGTTCCGGGACAAGGTCCCACGGCCACCGACACGTGTCAGACCCCGTCAGATCTCGCCGACTTCAATCGTTGTACGCCTCGCTACGATGTGAACGAAGACCCTGACAACGTCCCGCCAGATCCCAACGACCTCGACGATCCCAACAACGAGCTGTACGCGAGCTGCGACGAGAACGGCTGCAGCAAGTCCGACCTGTCTGCATTCGGCTACCGCAACGCGTCCGGGGGCATCCCTCCCGTAATTCCCGTCGTGAACCTGATCCTCAGCGCGAGGATGATCATCAAGGATACGGTTGGCATCACGATCAACGGCGGTTTCAACACGGGGTTCTACTTCGGCGGTTCGCTCACCTACTTCTTCGGCAAAGATTTTCAGAGCCGATAGCGGCCCCTTTTCGAACGCCGGACTTCGACACCGACGTCTGGGCTGCTAGCATGTCCCCGGTTGCCCAGGATGGCTGACGGAGACGACAACCGATCGCGCGAGGAGTTGCGTGCGCGCCTGCAAGAAGCCGAACGCGAGCTGGCGGCCGCCCACCACAGGCTCGCCCAGCTCGAGTGCGGAGACACGGGGGACTCGGACACGATCGCGGAGCTTCGGCGCAGCGAAGAGCTCGCCCGACGCTTGATTGAAGCGATGCCCGGTGGCGTCGTACACGTCGCGGCCACCGGCGCGGTTCAGACGGCCAACGCGGAGGCGCTGCGGATTCTCGGCATGTCCTACGACGAGCTCTCGGAGCGGTACACGGTCGACTTCGAGACGCAGACGCTCTACGAGGACGGACGGCCCTGCCCGGTGGAGGACTACCCCGTCTCGCGCGCGCTGGCCACGGGCGAGGCACAGCCACCCCGCACCATCGGGGTGCGGCGCCCGGATGGAGAGACCTCGTGGGCGGTGTTCACCGCCGTGCCGGTCTGCGACGACGACGGCACGACGCAGGGCGCTGTGGTCACCTTTCTCGACATCACCAAGCGCAAGCAGCTTGAAGCGCAGCTTCGCGAAGCCCAAAAGATGGAGGCGATCGGACGCCTCGCCGGGGGGGTCGCGCACGACTTCAACAACCTGCTCACGGTCATCGTCGCCAACGCGGCCGAGGTGCTCGATACGTTCGGACCGGGCGACCCACGCGAGGAAGATCTCGAGCAGGTCGTCAAGGCCAGCCAAGACGCGTCGCGACTCACGGGCCAGCTCCTCGCGTTCGCCCGCAAGCAGGTCATCACCCCTTCGGCCGTAGACCTCAACGACATGGTGCGAGACTCGTCCGCACCGCTTCGTCAGGTCGTCGGCGAAGGGTGTGACGTGCACGTCGAGCTGGCCGAGGACCTCTGGCCCGTCTCCATCGACCGCGGCCAGTTCGAGCAGGTCCTGGTCAACCTCGTGCTCAATGCGCGCGACGCCGTGGGCGGTCAGGGGAGGATCGAGATCTCCACCCTCAACGCACCTGGTGACCCGGGCCACGTGATCTTGCGGGTCCGAGACGACGGGGAGGGCATGGACGCCGACGTGCTCGAGCGCGTGTTCGAGCCGTTCTTCAGCACGAAGGAACATGGCCGTGGCACCGGGCTCGGCTTGGCCACGTGCTATGGCATCGCAACGCAGGCCGGCGGCACGATCGAGGTCGAGAGCCGTCGTGGTGAAGGAACCACGATCGAAGTCCGCATCCCTCGAGCGATGGACGAGGGCGTCGTCGAAACGCCCACGCCAGCCGCCGGCACGGCCAGGCTCGGCACGATTCTTCTGATCGAGGACGAGGACGCGGTGCGACGCATCGTCAAGCGGTTGCTCGAGCGACACGGGTACCGCGTGCTGGGGGCGGCGTCGGGCAAGGATGCGTTGTCGCTGCTGAGCGCCGAGACGACGCTGGACCTCGTCTTGAGCGACGTCATGATGCCCGTCATGACGGGGCCGGAGGTCGTCGCCCGAGTGCAGGAGCGGTTCCCCGACGTTCCCGTCTTGTACATGTCGGGCTATTCCGACGACACGCTTGCGCCGGGCGGCGTGCTCGGCGAAGGTGCCCAGCTCTTGCGCAAGCCGTTCGAGCCCGAGGGGCTGATCGCGCGGCTGCGCGAGCTTACCGAACCCGCCGGGACGTAGCCGCTCGGAGGCCAGTGCTACGCTGATGGCGATGGCGCATCGAATCCGCCCCGCCCGGTGGTCCGCTCGGCCGCCCGCGGCCCGGCGGTTCAAGCTCGGCGGCTACCGGGCCCCCGCGCCCGACCCCGACGCCGATGCCGAGCTGGAATTCGAACATCACGGCGAGTACCTCGCGCTACGCGATGGCCTGTTCCGCCGGCTGCTTCGAAAGCCTGCGAGGAAGATTCGCGGCGCGTCGAACCAGCGCGGCCGAGCCTGAAAAACTGGCGAGGCCGGGTTGACACCCCTCGCGCTCGAATTACGTCTATGAGTCGGCACGCGCGTCCCGTTTGGGCGCGTCGACGCCGTACTCGCAGCCGGACCACGTCCGTCAACGCATCACCAAATCCAACCGAAAGGAGAATGAAGAACAATGTTGTTTCCACTCGCATCGACTCGTGATCCATTCGGCGAAATGCGCGGCTTGCTTCGCCAAATGGACGACGTCTTCCGTGATGCCGACCGCCCTCTGTTGGGGCTCGGTGCCGGAAACCAGGCATGGCCGCAGCTCGACCTACGCGACGAGGGGGATGAGCTCGTCCTGCGGGCCGATGTCCCCGGTCTGACCGACAAGGATATCTCCATCGACGCGACCGCCCAGGGGTTCACGATCCGCGGGGAGAAGAAGGTGGGGGTCCCCGAGGGCTACACGACCCATCGACAGGAGCGCGGCTCGATGCGCTTCGCCCGATCGATTTCGCTGCCATCGAAGGTCGACCTCGAAGCGGTTCGTGCGTCCGTCAAGGACGGAGTGCTCACGATTCGGGCGGCCAAGCAGGCCGAGGAGCGCCCCAAGCAGATCACCGTCAAGGCGTCGTGAAAGGAGGCCGCAGATCATGTCGAATGAAGAGCTCGTCAAACGTGAAGAAGGGCAGCCGGCCGCCAACGAGAGCCGGTATCGCACCGTGTCTCCAGCGTGCGACATCTACGAGAACGCCGAGGAGTATCTGATCGCCGCCGAGATGCCCGGCGTCGACACAGATGCCGTCGACATCCGGCTCGACCGCTCGCGGCTCACGATCGGAGCGGTCCGTCCCATGGAAGGGGAGAGGGAGGTCCAGACCGCCTACGCGCGAGCCTTCGAGATCCCCGACACCATCGACGCCGGAGGCATCGAGGCCAAGATGTCCAACGGCGTCTTGAGCGTCCACCTCCCCAAGGCTCCGCAAGCGCGCGTCCGGCAGATCACCGTCACCGCGGGTTGACGTCCTGGAGCCGCGCCGCGAGGAAGATTCGCGGCGCGAAACAAAAAAAGTGCCCCGGGCACCCGGCTCACCGCTACCGTTGCTACCGTCAGGTCCTGGCGGAGTTCACGAGTGAAGCCGTCGCCCGAGGCATGAACCCCGTTGCGACCCTCTTTCGAGGTTGGGGAGCGCTGGCTTTGCGGAGAGGGCGGGATTCGAACCCGCGGTGGGTTGCCCCACACATGATTTCCAATCATGCACCTTCGGCCACTCGGACACCTCTCCAGGTGGGCCATCGCTCGGTTGTTTGTCGCGTGTGTTCGGGGGTCGTCAGGAGGTCATGTGCTTCGCCCGACCTGAGGTCGGGCGAAGGCTCTAGCGGAGAGGGAGGGATTCGAACCCTCGGAGAGCGTAAACCCTCACCAGATTTCGAGTCTGGCACCTTCAACCACTCGGACACCTCTCCAAGTGTCGTTGGGGGGCGGAGATTATCAGGTTCCGACGGTTCGGCAACCCCGATCTCGCGCGCAGCAGTGCGGACTGTGCGCGGGCGGAGTTTGCCTGTCAAACCGCCCTCAGAGGCGTCTGCAAGCCGTGTTGGCGCTGGGCCCCCGTCGGTGCAACGCTGGCGACCGATGACGATCGACTGGCGACGCTTCGTGATCCTCGCCCTGGCCGTGGCGCCAGCGTGTGAGAAGGGGCCCGAAACCACGGAGCCGACGGCGGCGACCGCCCCCGCGGACGAACACCCGTGCGACTCCGCGGCGACGGTGCTGCTCGGTACGTTGCAGCACGGCGAGTTCGAGAGCCTCGCAGAGCACACCTCCGACCCGCTCACTCACGACCTGAGCCGTACCGAGTTCGAAGACCTCGCTGCCATCGTGCAGTGGCTCGGTCCTCTGCAGTCTCGCGAAGTCGAGAACACCGACGACACCTTCGGAGGGGGACAGCGTTGGTACGCGCTCCGATTCGACAAGGGCTCACCGGTCGAACTCGAAGTCTCGATCGCCCCTTCGGGCAAGCTCGTCGGATTCGAGTTCTCCGGAAAGGGCTACGCCGAGGCAGAGCGCGGCGTCCTGGCCGAGCCCTGGCGCGAGTTCAAGGTCTACGACTTTCACTTCCTCGGCGACGAAGGGAACCGCCTCCCACCGGGCGAGCCGATCACCGGCCGCCGCGTCGACTACGAGATCGTCGTCGGAGGCATCGAAGCGATGCTCGGCGCGCACCATCTCAGCGTAGAAAAGCTCGTCCTCGACGGCTCGGGGAACACCGTCTTCGCTGAACCGATCGAGTTCGATACCAAGTTCGAAGAGGACGCGATGGGGGTCCCGCGGGGCACCGTCCGCGGCTACGTCGAGGTGCCCGGCGCGGGTTCGTGGAAGATGGAGCTGCGCATCACCGACGAAAACGCTCACCGCGACATCGAGTACGAGCAAGAGTTCGAGACGAAGTAGCGGGTCCCGGCGTACGCTGGCTGCATGCCCCGGAAGCCCCCGCTCGACAAGCTCCGCGAGATCATCGAAGCGCTCCCCGAGACGCACGAGAAGCTCTCGCATGGCGCCCCCACCTGGTGGGGCGGCAAGAAGACGTTCGCCTGCTATCACGACGGGTCCTACGACGACGGCAAGCGTGCGGTGTGGATCAAGGCGCCCGAGGGCGCGCAGGAGGACCTGATCGAGTCCGACCCGGCAAAGTTCTATCGGCCCAAGTACCTTGGCCCCAGCGGCTGGGTGGCGATGCGACTCGAGGGCAAGGTCGACTGGGCCGAGGTGGAGTTCTTGTTGCTGCAGGGCTACAAGATGGTCGCGCCGAAGCGAGCCATCGCGCAGCTCGAGTAGCCGGGGCTCAGGGGGCGACGTCTCCGCCGAGGAATACGACGCGCTCTCCTGCGATGTAGAGCACCTGATCGAGCACGAGGTGGTGGGGCCCGACCCAGGTGATCGTCTCTCCGCCTTGCATGTCGGGCAGGTCGGGGACGAGCGTGTCGGGATCGAGCGCCTCGGGCAAGGCGACGGGGGATGGCCATGGCCCGCTCTCGTAGGGCATGGGGAAGGGGTCTCCGTCTTCATTGCGGACGAGCACGTACTGGACGTGCGAGACGTCGCCGAGCTCCGACCCCACTTCAACGAGCGTCCATGCACCGTCGGGAGACACGGAGTGGACGGCTCCGCCGGGCAGGGGAGAGTCGACCTCGGGCCACGTCGGGGATGGACGCGTCGCGCAGACGTCGATCGACTCCTGGGCTTGCGGCTGACCGCACTCGTCTCCGCCGAGGAACAGCTGCGCGCGCACGTGGCCGTCGGAGAGGCGGACCGCGACCTGCCGCTCGACGTTGCGCATGTTGGGGAACGCGTCGGACAGCGAGAGACACGCGTGCGATCCGTCCGCGGTGATCCAAAACTCCTCGTCCATGTGCAGACCGAGCTCGGGCTCGCTGAAGGCATCGGAGGGGCAGGGAAGGGCGAGGGGCACGGTGGCGACGATGTGCTCGTCGCCGCTGCCGTCGAGCTGCACGAGTCGGCCCATCCCGTCGAGGAACACGAGCGCGTCGGAATCGCCGATCCATCGCGCAGCGACGGCGTGCTCCTCGGAGAGGATCGCCGCGAGGGAGCCGTCCGGGTTCATGCGCCGCACGCCCGAAGCGTCCGCGAGGACGAAACCGGCAGGTCGCTGCGTGAGCTGAGCCGAAGGGGCGGGCTGCTCGGGCGCGCCGCCGACGGGGGCGGGGGTCGCTGGGGCAACCGGGGGGTGTGCAGCAGGGGCCGAGCACCCTGCCACGGCGAGCAACAGAAGCGGAGCGCGGCGCATGCCCGAGCATGACGCACCGCGGCGCCGCCGGAGTCCACCAAAAAAATGCCCCGCCCCGGAGAATGCCGGGGCGGGGCGCGTGCGTGATGGACGAGTAGTTCTGCGGTTAGACGGCGTTGCGACGGCTGCGCTTGGCGAAGCGCTTTCGGTCCTTTCGCTGGTCCTTGCCTGCGGCGAAGGCCTTCTTTCCGCCGCGCCGGTCGGCCCGTTTCGCGTCCTTGCGCGACTTCTTCTTGGCCTTCATGGCCTTGTTGCCGCGACGCTGGTCGGCCTTGCTGCGCTCGTGGTGCTTCTTCGCGGCCAGCATCTCTTCGAAGCTGATCTCACCGCTGCCGTCGGTGTCCATCTTGGCGAAGCGCTTCTTCATCCGCTCCCGGTGATCCTTGGTCTTCTCGCCGTCGCGACTCTTGCCGTCGCGTCTCATTTCGGCGCGGGTGAGCTCGCCGTCGCCATCGCGATCCCTCTTGGCGAAGCGTTTCTCCATCTTGGTGCCCTTGACCTCTGCGGCGCTCAGCGTGCCGCTACCGTCGGCGTCGTAGCGCTGCATCTTGTTGGCCTTCTTGCTGCGCTCGTTGGCAGGGGCGTCGGCCGAGGGGGCAGCGAGGAGGAGAGATGCGGGGATGAGGAGCTGAAGAAGAGTGTTCATCATGTCGGGTCCTTGTGTACTCAGCGTGCGGGTGTCAGGGCCCCGGCGCACCCTGCCTTGCATGGCGCTTGCGAACCTGGGCTCTATGTGAAGCGGCCGTGAACGCCGGGGCAGATCGCCTCGCCGGTCGGGCGCACGAAAATGCCCACCCCGGACCATTCCGGGGTGGGCGTGCTCATGACGGGCGACGTTGCTCGGTAAAATCTCTAGCGCTTGCCTTTGCCTCGCTTCTTGCCCTTGCCGCGCTTCTTCCCTTTGCGTGCTTCGTGGGCGGCTCGAAGTTCGTCTTGGGTCACGGATCCGTCGCCGTCGGCGTCGATCTCCGCGAAGTGGCGTGCGATGCGGGTGCCTTCGGCTTCGCTCGGGCTCAGGGCGCCGTCGCCGTCGGCGTCCATCTTGGCGAAGCGCTCTGCGTGGCGTGCTTTGCGGGCGGCGTGCAGCTCGTCGCGGGACAGCTCGCCGTCGCCGTCGGCGTCGACCTTCGCGAAGTGTTTCGCGAGCTTGGTGCCTTCCACTTCGGCGGCGCTCAGGGTCCCGCTTCCGTCGGTGTCGAGCCTCTGAAACTTGGCGCCGCGCTTGCCGTCGGGCTTGGCGTCGTCGGCCGGGGCGGCGAGCAGGAGGGACGCAGGAACGAGGAGGGTGAGGAGCTGGTGCATCATCGGGTTGGCTTCTTTCAATCTCAGCCTGCGCCTCCTTGGCCCGACGCGCCGCTCGGTTTGCGATGCGCTTGCGCCCCGCTCCGAAGCCGGCGACGCTTCGCGCGTGAGCAAGACGCTGCCCGCCCTGGCCGACCTCGAGATCCCCCGCGTTCGCGAGGCGACGGTGGAGTCCCCCTTGCGCGAGCGGATCCCGTGGTGCGATGGCCGGCAGCGTGTCCTGCTCGTGGGTGATGCACACAAGCTGGCGCAGATCGAAGGCGACGTCCCCTCGTTCGAGCGCGCCGGTCCGCGCAGCTCGCTCGCGTTCGACCCCTCGACGATCACGTGCGGCATCGTCACGTGCGGTGGGTTGTGCCCGGGGCTCAACGATGTGATCCGGGCGATCGTGATGACGCTGCACCACTGGTATGGCGTCCCGAAGATCCTCGGGTATCGCTACGGTTACGCGGGCCTGCGTCGCGACCCTCCCGTTGCGCCGCTCGAGCTGACGCCGCAGCTCGTCGCGCGAATCCACGACGACGGTGGCACCGTGCTGGGGAGCTCCCGCGGGGAGCAGGACCTGGGCGAGATGGCGCAGACCCTCGAGCGCGATGGCGTCTCGGTGCTCTTCGCTATCGGGGGCGACGGGACCTTGCGCGGCGCGTCGGCTCTCGCCCAAGAGTGTCGGCGCCGCGGCCTCGACATCTCGGTGATCGGCATCCCCAAGACGATCGACAACGACCTCATGTGGATCGAGCGTTCCTTCGGGTTCCTCACCGCGGTCGAAGCCGCGCGAGGGGCCATTGCGGCGGCCCATGCCGAAGCGCAAGGGGCGTGGAACGGCGTGGGGTTGGTCAAGCTGATGGGGCGCCACAGCGGATTCATCGCGGCCGAGGCGACGCTCTCCAACAGCGACGTCAACTTTTGCCTCGTGCCCGAGGTGCCCGTAGACCTCGAGGGCGAACACGGCTTTCTCGGGGCGCTCGAGCGACGACTGGCGCAGCGTCATCACGCCGTGGTCGTGGTTGCCGAGGGCGCGGCCGACGTCCTCATGCCGGGCGAGGGCCCCACGGCGCTGGACAAGTCCGGCAACCGAAAACTCGACGACGTCGGCGTGTTCTTGCGCGATCGGACCAAGGCCTACTTCAAGGCGCGCGGCGTCGAGATGAACATCAAGTACATCGACCCGAGCTACATGATCCGCGGCGTGCAGGCCAACGCGTCGGACTCGTCGTTCTGCCTGGCGCTCGGCCAGCACGCGGTGCATGCGGGCCTTCACGGCTGCACCGACATGTTGGTCGGCTATTGGAACCAGAAGTTCGTGCACCTGCCGATGAAGCTGGCCACGACGGGGCGGCACCAGATCGACCCCGACGGGGCGTTCTGGCACCGCGTGGTGCTGTCGACCGGTCAGCCTCGGATGCGAGCGTGACCGGGGCGGGCGTCATGCAAGTCGACGCCGGGTGAGCCCGGCAAAGCCGAGTATGAAGAGGCCTGCGCCCCACGCCCAGCCAGATTCGCTGCCTCGGTCGACGGCGCACGACACCGAGCCGCCCGCTTCGCCCGAGCATTGGCCACCTGCGCAGCTCCCCTCGGCGTAGCCCTCGACCTCGATGTCGAGCTGGGCCTCGAGCGCCGCGACGCACTCGCGAAGGTTGTTGCCGGCGTCGACGTATTGTCCGTCGCAGAACAGCGCGCCTTCGGGTCGCTGACACTGCGCTTCGCAGCCGCCCTGCAGGTCGGCCTCACAGTCGACGAAGCCGCCGGCTTGGCAGTCGACCTGACAGTCGAGGCTGGCCTGCGCGTCGCACGAGCCCTCGCAGGAGGCTTCACAGCGTGCCTCGCAGGCTGCGCTGGGCGGAGTGCCGCTGCATCGGCTGTCGCACCCGGCCGAGCACGTCGCCTCGCACGAGGCTCGGCACTCGGAATCTCCGCCGCATTGGGCGTCGCAAGACCCTTGGCAGTCCGCGTTGCACGACGCCGAGCAGTCGAAGCTACCGGGGTCGACCTCGCATGAGGCGACGCAGTCCGACTGGCATGACGCGGTGCAGTCGACCGAGGCCGACGCCGAACACTGCCCTTCGCAGTCGGCGTAGAGCTCCGCTGCGCACTGCGCCTCGAGTCTTGGCGGCTCGCAGAGCGCGGTGCACCCACCCTCCACCTCGACGCGGCATGACGCTTCGGCTTCGACGTGGATGTCGCCACACGCCTCGATACCGGCGCGTGCGGTCTGGGGCGCCGCGTAGGAGAGCGCGAGCGCGGAGGTTGTAAGGGTCAGGCTGAACAGTTTGTGGAGCACGGGCATCGGTCGAATCTCGACAGCGGCCTGAGCACGGACGCGAACCCTGCAACCCGGAAATGTCGCGGCTCCCGGTGCGCCTTCGCGCTCACCCGTGCGGATCCGTCAAATGACGGGGGTTTGGTTGACACCCCAACGAGAGACACGAAGTCGTCGGCGCCGAGTTCCTCGGCAGGATTCGACCATGAAGACTTCAAACATCCCTACCGTGTCCCTGAAATCCCTTGCCGCGTCCGCTGTCGCAGCCATGGCCCTCTTCGCTCCCAGCGATGCCAAGGCGGAGATCCTCGACGCTTGCGGCGGCGTGTACTTCGAGAGCCTGAGCGAAGGTTCGTGCGAGGTGGTCCCGCTCGAAGAGTGCGAGACCCGCTGTGAACCTGCCGCGACCGAGCGAGTCTGCACGGCTCGCACCTACCGCGACTGTCAGACCGAGTGCGACCTCGAGATCTCCGAAGAGTGCACGACGACCTGCACCGAAGACTGCTCCACCGAGTGCAGCGCCGAGGCGTCCGTCGAGTGCTATGGCTACGGTTTCGAAAGCTGTACGGCCGAGTGCTCGGCCAGCTGCGAGGGCTCGGAGGACTCCGCCCAGTGCCAGGCCAGCTGCGAGTACAGCTGTGCCGACACCTGCGAAGCGCAGTGCAGCAGCGTCGAAGCCTCGGCGTCGTGCGACACCGTGTGCGAGACCGCGTGCACCGGGTCCTGCGAGACTCAGGCAAACCTCGACTGCCAGGAAGAGTGCACCAACGAGCGCGTCGTCGAGTGCGAAGAGCAGACCGTGACGGAGTGCAACGAAGAGTGTGAGCAGACCGGCGCGGCGATCTTCTGCGACGGTCAGTTCCTCGCCACCGAGGGCGACCTGCAGGCCTGTGCCGACGACCTGGCCGCGCAGTTCGACATCAGCATCGACGTGGACGTGGACGTGGACGTGGACGTGGACGTGGACGGCGACGGCGACGACGAGATCGACGGGGACACGGACGGCGACGGCATTGATCTCGATGGAGACGGCGATTCGGAGGTCAGCGGCTGCTCGGTGGGTGCCGACAGCCCGTCGGCGATCGGCATGGCCGGGGCGCTGTTCATCTTCGGACTCTTCGGCCGTCGCCGCCGTGCTGCGTAGGTCGACGGCGCATGCGCCCGGCTCGAACCTCGAACCGGGCGCACGCGCACACTGTGCCGTGGTGGACCCCGAGACCTCCCCGGCGACGCCCAAACCCCCGAGACTGCGCGGCTCGAAGAGGGATCCGCGTTTGCAAAGAACACTCCCGTGTCCGACGACGCTTCCGAAGACCCCAAACCCCGCAGCTGGCGCTGGTGGGTGGGCGCGGGGGTCGCGACCGCTGCGTCCGCCTTCGCGCTGTGGATGCTCCTGCTGAACCTCGCGCTCATGACCGGCTTCGTGCCGTGGGTCGTCTCTGGCGAGCACCGCATGTCGACGGTACGGATCCGCTACGACTCGGCGTGGGTGGTCTGGCCGACGCGCGTGCACGTGGAAGGCTTCGAGCTCGACATCGACGCGTACCGCTACCAACTCCACCTCGACATCCCCGAAGGCAAGGTCGACGTGGCGTTGCTCGACCTCGTCCAGCGTCGTTTCCATGCCCGCTCGATCCAGGGGGAGGGGGTCTCGGGCGTGTTTCGGTTCAAGGCGCCCGAGGGCAAGGTGTCTGCGGAGCGTCTCGCGGCGTTCGGTCCCATCGAGGGCATGCCCGAGCCGGTGCGCATGGAGGGGCAACCCGATCTGCCCTCGCAGGAGAAGGCGTGGGGGGTTCAGCTGGACCGTGTCGATGGACAGTTCGTCGACCTGTGGATCAACGAGCTGCACTTCGTTGGAACGGACGCGAACCTCCGGGGCGGGCTACGGAGCAAGTCGGGCAACTTCTTCGAGGTCAACGGTGCCCACCTCGACGGCACCGCAGACGAGCTGCACATCGGCGGCGAGGTGATCGCCACCGACTGGACGAACGCGCTCGCGGTCGACGTCGCTGGGTACGACCCGTTCTCGCTGACCGGGCGCGCCGTCCTCGGCCAGCTCACCGTCGATCTCGACGTTCAAACCAAGATCTCATCCGTCGTGCCGGCCGAGACGTTCATCCCGGACTCGAAGAGCGTCGCGCTCTTTGACGGTGCCGGGGAGCTGAAGCTGCACGTCGCCGTGACCGACGGGGTCCTCGGAACACCCACGGCGATCGAGTATCGGACCGACCGCGTCGGGGCGAAGGTGAAGGGTTGGCACGCATCGGCGGGCGCCCACGTGACGCTGAGCGTCGACTCGGGCACCGCCCGGGCCGGTGCCGACCTCGCAGAACTTCGCGTACGTCGGGCCGAAGGAGACAGCGATGGACAGCCCCCGATCTTCGCAGAGAAGGTCGAGGGCTTCGTCGCGACCTCCAACACCGATCTTGCGAAGGGGCCGTTCCCCCTCGTGGACGGCAGACTGCGCGTACCGGGACTCGATGTTCGGGACGTCGCGGTGTTCCAAGGCATGAGCAAGTCGATCGAACCCAGGTCGGGCTCGGCGACGCTCTCGCTGGTCGGCAACCTGGTCGAAGCCGATCAGCTCGGCTTCGACGTGGACGGCAAACTCGACAACGTCGTCTTCGCGGTGAAACGCTCTACGGTCCGAACGACCGTCGACTTCGATCTCGGCGCGCGGACTTCCCGAGACTTCTCGTCGGGACAGGTCGGGGAGATCGACGTGCACGTGGGCCAGCTCGGTGTGAAGTCTCCCAATGGCCACAGCAACGGCGCGTGGGTCAAGGTCTCGGGGGGATCGATTCGGTGGGATGGCAAAGGTGTCGATGCGTCGCTTCGCGGCAGCCTCGACGACCTCCGGCCGATCCTCAGCCACGTCGGCGACCGCAAGCGGCTCGCCGAGCTGGTGCCAGACCTCGAATCCACCACGCCGCTGGACTTCGATGTCGGGCTCGAGAAGCGCGGAGAGGTGCTCGACATCTCCGTCGACGAACTCGCCCGCCCGCTCCTCTCCATTCGAGGTTTTCGGCGCAGCCGTGGCTCGGCGTCCCGCAGCGCCTTCATGCTGACCCGCGCGAGGATCGGCTTCACCCGCGGGGAGGATGGGGACTCCGACATCGACCTGGCGATCGGCAAGGACTGGCTGTCGAAGCAGACGCAGTGGGCCAAGGAGCTCTGAGCGCGAGTGGCCCAGGTCAACGGAGCCCGATGGCGGCGGCCGTGACCAACAGCTCGTGTTTGCCCGTCACGAAGACGCGCTTCCCGTGTTGTTGTAGGTACTTCTTGTAGAACGCCACGCCCTTGAGCAGCAGGGACAGCTCCGGTTGTCGGAAGTTGACCATGCGCGCCCCGTGCAGGAGCTCCCCATCGACGTAGCGGCAGTTGGGGACCCCGAGGATCAAGCTCGCCGTGGGAACGAGCAGCTCCTGGATCGCGTGTCGAAGCACCGCGCGATCGTCGACGCCGGGGCTCTGTAGCGTGTCGATGCACAGCAAGAGGTCGAATCGCGGCAGCTCGGGCAGGTCACCGAGGTCGGCGCAGACGAACGCGTGGGGGCTCGGGAACCTCGAGCGGGCAACGTCGAGGGCGCGTTCGTCGTGGTCGATGCCCGTGATCACGGACTTCGGTCGATGTTCGAGCAGGGGCCGCAGCTCGTCTCCGGTGTTCACGCCCAAGCTCAGGACTCGAGGCGCTTCGGGGAGCACGCAGCGATGCAGGGCGTCGTCGAAGTCGATGAGGAAGTCCGGCTCCTCGAGCTTGCTGGCGCGATGAAACCCCGAACCGGGCGTGTACTTGCCCGGGCCCCGCACGCCGCGATCGAGCAGCTCGGCGTCGGGGTCGAGCTGCGTGAAGCAAAGCTCGATCATGTCCCCGAGGGGCACGGGGGTGTGCAAGCGAAGCTCGAGCCGATCTGCGAGATCAGTCCACACGCGCAAGGGGCGGTGCCTCGCCGCGCCGGGGTGTTCGCTTGCGGGCTCGCCCGGATACCGACCGTGACCAGCGTCGGGGTTGGGCACGCGAATCACCGCGCGTCCAGTCGTCAGCCCGGACCGGATGTGCCCGATGATCTCCGCGAGCGGTTCGCAGGAGAAGGAGCGCGTCACATGCCTCCGGTCGAGGTCGTTCCCGTCGTGTCGGTGTCGGTGTCGGTATCCGTGTCGGTATCCGTGTCGGTATCGGTATCGGTATCGGTATCGGTATCGGTGTCGGTGTCGGTGTCGGTGTCGGTTCCCGTGGACGACGAGGTTCCGGTAGACGAGGACGTCCCCGTCGAGCTCGACGACGTGCTCATGTCGAGCGTGGTCGCACCCGTGGTCGTCTCGTCACTGGTCGCCGGATCTGCGGTCGTGACCGGCGGCGTGGTGGTCACGCCCGTGGTCGTCGTGCCTTCGAACACGCAGTCGCCGATGCAGGCGGCTTGGCCGACGCACCCTCCGAGCCACCCTCCAAGCAGGGACGCGCCGAGCATGCATGCAGCGACGCGAATCACTCGCAGGGCGTGTCGGCGTCGATCAGCTTGGAGCTGCCGAACTTGGCCGCGAAGGCAGCTGCGGCGGTCTTGGCCTCGTCGTTGCGGTTCGCCTTGCACAGTGTTCGCACGCGGAGCGCGGCGGCCTCCATGGAGAACGTGCCACGCGGGAACTCGCGAAGATAGCCGTCGATGCGATCGAGCGCCGCGCGGGTGTCGCTACGACGGGCGGCGACCTTGGCTTGCTCGAACCGCTCGAGCTCGGCTGCGAACGGGTCGGGCTTGGCTTCGACCTCGCGGACTTGGGCTCGGCCCTGACGTGCGGGCTGTCGGCGCGCGCGCTGGCCCGACAGCAGCGCGACCATCGAGGGGGCGAGCGGCAGGTCTGCGACGACCTCGGGCTCCTCGGGCAGCGGGGTCGGCGTCATGATGCCCGAGGCGAGCGGAGCCGGCGGGGCCTTGGCGTGGGGCCGCACCGGATCGGCGGTGAGGCTCTGGGCCGAGGCGATCGCAGGCGTGGTGCTGGGCGTCGTGGTGTCCTCGACCGAGGCCGCGGCGAACGAGGTGCCGCCGATCACCGCGGCGGCCACCGCAACCTTGGCCAAGAACCCCGAGGAGAGGCTCAAGCTGGCGCCCAGGCCGGTGGTGGCGACCGCGGCCTTGCCCAGGCCGAGCTTGGCGACCAGCAGACCCCAGGTGCGACGACTGGCGCCGGCGGACGGCCGGGTGTCGGAGATCGAGCGCACGCTGGCGCGGTAGCTCTCCATGTTGGACTCGCGCCGAGCCCGACGCGCGACGTGCTGACGTGCGGCGCGGAGGCGGGCGTAGACGGTGTTGAGGTTGGCCCCGAGCATCGAGGCGATCTCGGGCGCTCGCATCTGCTCGAACTCCGAGAGCACGAAGACGGCGCGCTTGTCCTCGTCGAGCTCGTCGAGCCAGTCCTGCAGCTGCTGAAGGGCTTCGTTGCAGCTCAGCGCTTTGTCGGGCCGACCGCGGTCGGTGGGCGTGTCGGTCTCGGGCTCGTCCTGGGCGCGGCGGCGGGCACGGTCGCGATATCGGAGCGCGATGCGTCGTGCGATGGCGAACAGCCACGTGCGGACCGCTGCGCGCCCCTCGAAGTCGCCGAGCTTGCGATGCACGACGATGAAGACGTCCTGCACCGCGTCGTCCACGGCCGAGTCGTCCACACCCAGTCGCAGCAGGCTGCGCCACACGAACGTGTAGTGGCTCCGATACACGTGCCGAAAGCTCGGCGGCGGCTCCATCACTGGCACCGGCCGGCTTACGTGGGATTCGGCTGCAGCTGAGTAAGTCACGACTCCACTAGTGTTATGGGGATTCGCCTCGAGATCCGTCAGAAAATCTTCCGAGTTTGATCTTCTTGGCTTATGGGAGGTTTGCGCGCGCTGCGCTTTGCCCGCATCGGTCCTGCGCCACCTCCGCGCGGCCCGCTATGGGCCACGATGTCTCGAGGACGCTGTCACTCGCCGCTGGTCTCTGGGACGCCGTAGTCGGGCTCTCCCCCAATGCCCGTGGACGAGCCGCCGGTGCTGCCCTCGCCGCTGGTGCTCGAGGTGAACTCACCGGTCGACGGCACGCCGTACTCGGGCTCGCCAATGCCCGTGGTCCCAAAGCCGGTCGTGCCAGGGACTCCGTAGTCGGGCGAGTACCCAGTGCTGGCCGGTCCGGGGTCGTCACTCGTGCTGCCGGGCGCGCCCGTCGTTGGGTCGGAGGACGTCGAACCGTCGCTCATCGTCGCCGAAGCGCCCGTGTCGTCGTTGCCGTCGTCCTCGGCGGGGCACGCGGTGAGCGCGAACCCCATGAGCACCGCGGTTGCCGTCTTGGTCACGATGCCGCGTTCGTTGCGGACGTGGCTGCCGCAGTGGGGGCACGAGGGCTCATGCGCGAGGACGTATTCGTTGCAAGCAGGACAAGCGACAAGAGACATGCTCGAGAGCGTAGCAGCGCGCCCTCGTCATGCTTGCGCTGGGACCGTTCCCGCTCTAGCGTCCGCGGCCCCATGACGACTACGACTTGCCGATTCTCCCTCGCCTTGGCCCTCCTCGCCGGATGTGGCGACGACACGACCGCCGCCGATGGGTCTGGCTCGACCTCGTCGACCGGCTCGACCTCGGAGGAGAGCGTAGGTTCCGCGGGTCCGACGGGCGGTGCCACGGGCTCGAGCAGTTCGACCGACGCCTCGTCTTCCGAGGGCGGCGACGTCTCCACCAGCACGGGCGATGATCCGTCGGGGACCTCGTCGGGTAGCAGCTCGGTCACGGATCCCTCGACCACTTCGGACTCTTCCAGCTCCGACACCACCGACGAGACCGGCGGAATGTCGACCGTGTGCGAGGACGGCGGCGACCTCGTGCTCCAGTGGGGTCTGCAGGTTCCCGGCGGGGTCTACCCCGACGACATCCCCACCGACCTCGTCGAGACCTGCGCCTACACGCCGCAGGTGGGGGCGCTGGCGCTCAGCTGCCCGTCGGTCGACCTCGTGGTCACCGTCGAGAGCACACCTGCGGTCGACCTGCCGGCCGACGCGTCCAATGTCGACGTCCGCCTTCACCGCGCCGTCGGGCCGCTGGGCTTCCCCGACTTCTGGATGGAGATCGACTTCGACGGGGGCCAGAACTTCTCCTTCGTGAGCAGCTCCGTGTTCGATCCTCCGAACGCGACGGTGGAGCTGCCGCACTCGATGGCGCTCAGCGATCAGGACTGCGGCCCCTTCGACATCGGCACTCCATTCGAGCCGATGGACCCGTGCGGCGAGCAGATGTGGCTGGGCGTGGAGCTCGACCTCGACGCGCAGCTGACCGTCTTTCACGGCAGCTACGCTGCGGGCACGAGCGCGGGCGAGGACGTCGGAGTGTGGGTAGGCACGGCTCGCGACTACGGCACGCTGCCTCAGTTCTGCGACTTCGCGCCCGCGTTCTTCACGACGATGGTCGTCACGGGCTGACGCTCAGAACAGCTTCAGCTCGACGCCGAGGTTGAGCTGAAGCGCGACCGGTGCCGACGTGTAGAGCGGATCGTCCTCGAGCCCCACCCGAAACGAAGGGCGCCGGAGCGCAGCCATCACGCCGAGCCCCGCGTAGATGCCAAAATCCGGAATCGGTGACCACACCGTGGCTGCGTCGCCGCCGAGTCCGACCCACGGGCTCCACGCGGCGCTCGGCTGCTCCGCGCCCGCGGTGGCGATGCCGCGAAGCCCACCCGCGCGGACGCCTCCGCACAGCGGGAACTCCCATCGCTCGAAGCCCGAGACCCAGCACCCCCGCACGACGCCGTGCACCGACTGAAAGGCGCCGGCGATGTCGCCTTGTCGCTCGACCCGGGGGACCGCGTAGTCCAGCTGCGCCTCGATGCGGAACGTCCTGAGTTGGTATCCACCTGCCAGCCCAACGCCCCCGAAGAATCCGGGCCGCTCACCGACTCCGCCGTGGGTCACCAGTCGCAGCACCCCCGCTCGGCTCGGCCGCTGCGCTGGGGGCCGACGACGGGCGCGGCGCTCGTCGGCCGGGCGTCGGCTGCGAACCGCGACCGTCGTGGGGACGGCGTTGGACTGGGCGGGGGGACCGACCGGCGCAGGGTCGGCCGGTGGGGGGTCCTCGACGGCCAGGAAGTCTTCGGGTGCCTGCACCAGCTCCCGCACGCCTTGGCTCGTGCCGACGACATCGACGTGCACCGCGATCACCAGCGCAGCGGCCTTGGTGAGCATCTCGCACGATGGGGCGTCGAGCTCGCGGACGGTGGTCTGCCCGGGGCGCGTCATCGAGAGGCTCAAGTGCCAACCGCTGTCGCGAACCTCGGCGGTCGCGTCGACGCGTAGGGTGTGTGCGCCGCTCTGCGCCAGATAGCGCTCGACCTGCGCGGCGAGGCCGTCGGCGCTTCCGCAACCCTCGGGCGCGCTCCAGCCGAACTCCAGCCCGCCGACCGTGGTCGTGTCGGGCTCTCGCGCCGGCGCGGGCTCGACGACGGCCGGTGGATCGGGCGGTAGCTGCGGAGGCCCAAACGGCATGCGCAGCGCAACGATGCCACACTAGAGCGGGTACGACATCGCGACGTCGCAGCGCGAGTACCGGGCCCCGCTGCGCTCGAGCACGGCGGCGTCATGCACGAAGCCGTACTTCTCGTAGAGGTGAATGGCGGCCTCGCATCGGGCGTTGGTCAGCAAGAACAACGACTCCAGCGCCCCTTTGGCGTGAAGGCTGCGCGCCCTCTCGAGGACGGCTTCGAGGAGGAACGCTCCGGCCTTCTTTCCCCGGGCCCGGGCGAGCACGCCCATCTTGGTGAGCTCGAACGCCTTGCCCTCCGAAGGCATCAGCGCGCACGTGCCCACGACGCCGAGGTCGCCAGCCTCGACGAACAAGATCTCCCCGCCTCGGTCGATGATCCTCCCGGTGGGGTCTTCGATGATCGCCTCGTCTTCGGGCTCGAGCGTGAACATGTCCTCGACCCACGCGCGGGTAATTTCGGCGAACGCCGGGGCGAGGCTCTTCTCGAACGGAACGATGCGCAGGTCGGACTGAGCCTCGATCGTGCGCTGCTCGAGGCTCTGGGTCTCGAGGGCGGCCTCGATGTGGCCGACCATCGCGAGGAAGTCACCGCCCGCGCCCGCGGTCAGCGAGCCCGCGGCCTGGTCGATCGCGGGCCACAGCTCGAGCTTCATGCGCAGCAGCAGCATCTCGCCCTCGTGCGTCAGCCGGATCCGCTTCACCCGAGAGTCGTTCGCGTCGCGTTCGGTCTCGACCAGGTCGAGCGCGATCAGGCTGCCCAGGGTGCGGGTGACCGCGGGCTGGCTGACCCCGAGCGCGTCGACGGCCTCGCTCACCGTCAGCGGACCGCGAGTGTCGAGCGCGGCGAGCAGCGGAAACTGGGCCGGCTTCATCGGATAGCCCATGCGCGCGTGGGCTTTGGCCGCGTCGGCCTGCAGGCGCTCGGCCAGCCGCTTGAGACGGCTTCCGAGCGCCAAATAGCCGAGACCTTGAAGAATATCGTCACCCCCGAGCATCGGACGCTTGTTATATAACCTGTTATATATCGATCGGCAAGCGCGGCGGAGTGCCGCCGCGGTCGGCCCGGTTCAGCCCGGTGGCGGCAGCGTCGTGACGCACTCGGTCAGGGGACCGGTGATGCCGCTGAGGCCGGCCGCTGTGCTGCCGGTCGACTTGGGCCCGGTGACGAGCACGTCGGAGAGCGCGAGCGTAGCGGGGTCGGCCTCGAAGAGCTGCGCGGTGACGTCGAAGATGTACAGGCGCGGCTGGCCGTCGTCGAAGAGCGGCCCGCCGAGCACGTGGACCCCGTAGGTCCCCGCGGTGCCCAGCGAGGTGCCCGTGCCCGTGGTGTAGTCGAAGTCGTAGACGGTCCCGCTGTCGATGGCGAAGCCCTGGCCGTCGGTGAGCTCGTTGTCCTCGTCGAGGCCCGGGCCGAGGTCGTCGATGTCGGGCGCCGTGTCGACCGAGAGATCGGTGATGACCTCGTAGGACAGGTCCCCGGCCAGGTAGTCTTCGGTGAACCGGATGAGGCGGTTGCCGTCGGTGTCGACCACGTCGGTGCCCGTGTCCATGAGGTACACGAGACCCTCGCAGTCGGTGTAGAGCGCCTCGATGCGCAGGCTGTCGGGGACGGTGCCCAGCACCTCGACCTCGATCTCGCTCGCAACGGTGGGCGGGTCTTCGACGTAGTAGATCTCCGTCGCTCCCGCGCTCTCTCGCGACAGCAGCAGCGCGCCGCTCTCGAGCATGGTGATGCCCGTCTGACCGTCGATCATCTCCGTGGTGATCGTGCTGGTGACGATCTGCACGACGCTGCCGTCGGCCGGATCGATCTCGATGTAGTTGAGGCGATTCTCGGTCGAGTACCAGAGGTTGGGGGAGACCCACAGCGGGTGCGCCTTCTCCTCTTCCCCGGTGGAGCTGCCCGAGCTGCCGTCGTCGGTGGTCGAGCTGGTCGAGTCGCCCGGGCCGGTGGACCCCGAAGAGCCGCTCGAGGAGCCGGTGGTGTCGTCGTCGGAGGTCGTGCCGGGCTCGAGGTCTGACGTGCTGCCGCTGGCCGACTCCATCGTCGACCCTGATGACCCCGAACTGCCTTGGGTGGTCAGTCCCGATGCGCTCGCGCTCGACGTTCCGCTCTCCCCCGCGTCGTCGTCGCCACACGCGAACGAGAGCGCTGCGATGATGGCGAGACCCTGCTTGCTCCGAAGCATCACGGTGCAAGGGTGCCACGGCGAGCGTGGTTGGTGAAGACTTGGCGGACGGCAGCACGGGTACACGACGCAGTCGCGTGAGCCGCTCTACTGGCGTATGGAGTTGCGCTGACCGCCACACGCTGAGCTCTGAGATGTCGAGGAGGATCGCGACACTTTTGGCGCTCGAAGCGGATCACTTCCGCGCCTGTGAAGACTTCACGAGCGATGAAGAACAATCCTCTTCTCTTTCCCCTGCTCTCGACACTCTGCTGCACTGCGCTGCTCGCCTGTGATGCGGCGCCTCCTCCCGCGCTCGACGATGAGGCATCGGACACCGAGCTCGCCGGTGACGAGGAATTCGACGAGGACCTCGATGAGGACGTCGGCGGTTCGTCGGGGTCGTCCGGCGGTCCCGAGGACGAAGGCCTCGATGGGGCAGCGGACGCTTTCGGGGACGAGCTCGACCCGTCGGCTGCCGAATGGGCGAACTGGGTGGGTGGCTCCGGAGGAAGCGCGAGATCTCGCGGCTGCCCCGGAGGCCACTCGGTCGTCGGCGTCGCAGCCTCTTCGACCGGGAGTTTCGTTCGCCAGTTGGCCCTCGTGTGCGGGCCCGACTCGGCGATTCAGAACGCGAGCTTCATCCCCAGCAACCAGCAGTTCATCATCGCCTCTGGCTACTACAACAACGGTTTCAACGGGTACAACGCCGCTTTGGTCGCGCCGAACTGGACCTGGCGCCCAGCCTGGGACGAGTCGGATTCGGTCTTCGCCGGTCCGTACCGCTACAAGGCGCCGGGCACCACCTACCGGCTGTGCAACCCCGGATACCGGGTGTCGAAGGTCGATGTTCGCGCAGGCGGCTATGTCGACCGGATCGACAGCATCACGTGTGAGTGGGCCGGTGCAGGCGGCCCTCCGGGCGGCGTGGTCATCTATCCCGCGACCGTGAATGTGGGCGGCAGCGGGGGCAACTCGATGTCCTCGTCGTGCCAAGGGCTGTCTGGATCCGCCGACGGCGCGAGCTTCCGGTCCGCATACTGGCTGGACGGTTTCCGGCTGTGGTGTAACTAGCGTAGCCCGCAACCGCCCGCGGGGGGCCGCACGGCGCAGAGAACTCGCGTAGCCTTGGGAACCCAGCCTCGCGGTTGTCGTGTCAGGAACGACGCCTCCATGCGTTGTGCCATGCCCATGAACGTTGCCCCCGCTCTCGCTCTCCTTCTCGCCTCGGGTTCCGTTCAGGCGGCTCCAGACACGCAAACGGTGATCGGCGGCGAGCCTTCGCCCACCTGTGCTTGGCCCACCACGGTATCGCTGGGCGGCTGCACCGGCACCCTGATCCACCCCGAGATCGTCGTCTACGCCGCGCACTGCGGTGCCGACATTCCGTCGGTGTGGTTCGGCGAGCAAGCGTTCTCAGGGCCCGGCCGCAACGTGCCCACCGCCGGGTGCTTCACCAATCAGGCGTACTTCGACGGCCCGGGCGAGCGTCACGAAGACTGGGCGTTCTGTCGCTTGGCGGAGCCGGTCCATGACGTGCCCATCGTGCCGCCGCTGATGGGCTGCGAGACCACGCTGCTCACCCCGGGCCGAGAGGTCACCGTGGTCGGATTCGGACTCGACGAGAACGACGACTCGGGCACCAAACGACAAGGCGTCACGCAGCTGCAGTGGATCACCGAGGATGGGGCCGTACTCGCGGGCAACGGCGAGGTCGGCAGCTGCTACGGCGACTCCGGGGGTCCGATCTACATCCAGCTGCCCGACGAGAGCTGGCGGGTGTTCGGCATCGTGTCCGGCGGTCAGGCGTGCGGCTTCCCGGCCTGGTACGCCACCGTGCACACCGCGATTCCGACCATCGAGGAAGAAACCGGCATCGACGTTACGCCTTGCCACTACACGGGCGGCGGATGGAACCCGTCGCCGGCCTGCGGCAACGCGCCGATCGAACCGTGGAACGGCAGCGGCAAGACGTGGGCGGACGGGTGCGCCGGCGGCCCGGTGGTCTCCGAGGTCGCCACCTGCGGACCCTCCTTCGACGACGCGCTCGATGAGGCTGGCCCCGAGGCTACGATCATCGAGCCGGCGTGGGGCGACGTGTTCGAGAGCGACGCCGACTCGGGTTTCGCGTCGGTGGACATCGAGGTCGAGGCCGCGGATCTTCCCAGCGGCGTCGAGCGGGTGGGGCTTCGCATCAACGGCGAGCTGGTCGACGGCGGACTCGATCGCGATCCGCCCTTCCGCTGGGGGGCGGTGGCGCTGCCCTCGGGCGTGTGGGAGCTCAGCGCCGTCGCGACCGACTGGGCGGGCAACGAGACCGTCGCGGCTGCCGTGATGATCGGGGTCGACGAACAACCGCCAGCGATGCCCAAACCCGAGGGGTCCACGGGGGCCGACGACGGCTCGACCGGCGACCCCGTGGGCGGCACTGGGGCCGATGACGGGTCCACCGGCGACGCCCCGGTCGATGGCACTTCATCGGGCACCGGCACCCCTGTCGCGAGCTCGTCGAGCTCCGGCGCGGGGGCGGATGGCACCTCCCAAGACGCCGGCTGCGGCTGTACGTCGTCAGGCTCGGGGGGCGGTGCGGCGTGGCTGTGGCTGATAGCGCTGGGCCTGGGCCGCCGGCGTCGGGTGTCTCTCGCCTTGGGCGCGTTGCTCAGCACCGCCGGCTGCGACGACGATGGCGACGCCGCGGACGACGATGAGGCCACCGGCAACGTCTCCTCCTCCTCGTCCGGTGGGGAACTACCCGCGAGCACCAGCACCACGGACGCGTCCGGAAGCACCGGCGACGAGAGCACGTCGACGGGCCTCGGCGTGGTCGAGGGCAGCACGGGCAGCGGGAGCAGCTCCACCACCGAATCTTGTGAGCCCGGTACCGAGGGGTGCACATGCACCGCGGACGCGTTCAGCTGCGGTCCCGATCTTCGCTGCGAGCTCAACACCTGCATCCCGTGTCCGGCCGGGACCCAGAGCTGCAACTGCGTTCCTCCCGAGACCGACGGGGAGGAGGGCACCTGCGAGCGAGGTCTGTTGTGCGTCGATACCCTCTGCGCCGCGCCCCCACCGTGTCCCTTCGTCCGCAACGGCGTGTGCGACGAGGGCGGCGGCACCTGCTTCGAGGGCAGCGACGTCTTCGACTGCTGCCCCACGATGCCGGGTGTTTGCGAAGAGGTTTCGGCGGGCGGCAAGTGTCCGGAGGGCTCCGACGCCGACGACTGCGTCAAGGAACCACCGAAGGGTTGAGGCTATCGCGCCGAGACGGGCTGCCGCCGACCGAAAGCCGTGCGCGTAGGGTGCCACGGCCAACGCGGCTGGTGTAGACTCCGTCCCACGCATGCCGTACGTCGAGTACGCCTGCGAGGGGCGCCTGCTCTTTCGCACCGAGACCACCGAGGGGTCACAGTTCGTGCCCCGCGTGCACGAGATCGTGGTCATCGACGATGAGCCGTACCAGGTGGTCGACGTCGAGTACTGGGCGCGGCGCATGGGTGCGACCGACCGTCGGTTCGTGTGGCCCACCGTCTACGTCATCCCCGTGCCGTCCGACGAGTGGGAGCTGAGGCTCGCGCGCCGCAACGCCAAGGCCAGCTCGGGCAAACCGCCGGTCCGCTATTGAGGAACCCACTCGTGCTCGGCCGCAAGCGCACCAAGAAATACGCCAAGCCCCTGCTTCCTCCGCGCGAGTGGGCGCGGGTGGAGTCGTACGCCCTCGACGACGCGGGCTTCGGGACCGACCGCTTCGGCACCAACGCCGACGTGCTCGGCCTCGGCTACGCGCTGGGCTACTGGCTGCACAAGCACTACTTCCGCGTGGTCTCCACCGGTCACGACCACGTGCCCAAGAAGGGCGGCGGCGTGGTCGTCGGCAACCACAGCGGCGTGCTTCCGTTCGACGCGATGATGATCGCGACCGACGTCTTTCGGCACACCGACCCCCCGCGGCTGATGCGGTACATGGTCGACTACTTCGTCTACCGCGTGCCGTTCCTCGGCGTGTTCTTCCGCAGCATGGGGCAGATGCCCGGCACGCGCGCCAATTTCGATGGGCTCATCGAGGAGGGCCACCTCATCGGCATCTTTCCCGAGGGCGCCGAGGCGCTGGGCAAGACCGCCGACAAGGCGTATCAGCTCTACCCCTTCAACCCTGGCCACGTGGAGCTTGCGGCGCGCCACGGCGTGCCCGTCATCCCGTTCGGCCTCGTCGGCGCGGAGGAGCAGATCAACATGATCGCCAACTTCGAGCCTTTGGCGCGCATCCTTCGGATGCCCTACTTCCCGATCACGCCCACGTTTCCCTGGCTCGGCCCCGCGGGCTTGCTGCCCAAGCCGGCGCGTTACTTCATCACCTACGGCGAACCCATCGACATCGACCCAGCCGTGCTCACCAGCATCGAGACCCGTGAACGCGAGGTCGCGCGGGTGCGTGACGCAGTCATCGAGCTGCTCGACGAAGGGCAGCGCACACGCAAACGCTACGCGGAGGGCAAGGTCCCGTGAGTGACGACGCCGACGTCAAGGCCACGCCAGGCCGCAAGAGGAGGCGCGACACGATGCGCCGCGCTGCCCTCGTCACCCAAGTCGACGAAGGGCCCGAGCCCGGTACGCTTCGCTCGGGGCGTCGACGGGTGCTCATCGCGGGCGCGCACCGCCTGGTCGCCGTGCACCTCATCGAGCACCTGCTCGCCGATCCCAACGTCGACGCGGTGATGGCCGTCGCCCGGGGCGCGTGCCCTCCGTCGCTGCTGGGTGCCGACCCCGACCGCTTCCACTTCGTCTCCGCCGACCTCTCCAAGCGGCGCCAGGTCGACAACCTCTTCCTGCTCGATCGGTTTCGCGACAAGCCCCTCGACACCGTCGTGCACCTGGCCTTCAACGGCGACCCGCTCGGCTATACGCAGCGCAACCACGAGTTCAACGTCAACTCGGCCAAACACCTCCTCGAAGCCTCCCTGCGCCACCTCGTCGGCAAGTACATCTTCTTGTCGAGCGACGCCGTCTATCGCATCGGCGCGCGCGGTGACTACAAGGTGCGCGAGGACGCCGAGCTGAACCTCGACCCCTCGGTGCACCCGATCCTGCGCGACACCATCGATGCCGAGTTCATCTGCCGCGCCAAGATGGACGACCTCGAGACCGAGATCATGGTGTTGCGGCCCAGCGGAGTCTTTGGCGGCGGGGTCATCTCGGGGCTCAACCTGCTGTTCGAGAGCAACCCACCCGTGCTCCCCGTGGGATTCGATCCCATGATCAACCCCACCACCAAGGAGCACCTCTCACGCGACCTCATGCTCGCGCTCAACCTGCACGGCAAGGGCGTCTACAACGTCGCGGGCGTCACGGTCGGGCCGCTGAGCAAGTTTCTCGAGGAGCGGGGCATCCAGCCCATGCGGGTGCCGGGCCCCGCGCTCAAGCTCCTCAATCGCGCGCAGCGGATGCTGGGGATGACTCGCTACCACGCGGGCTTTCATCCGCGCCGCCTGTACTACAGCCTCGTGCTCGACGACTCGCGCTTCGAGAAGATCTTCCGCGCGAACATGAGCCGCGTACCCGCGCTCGACGACGACTGAGTCGCTCCGGTGGCTGTGCTACCGTTGTTCCGATGAGGCGGTGGCGTGTGGCGGGCTTGGCCGCACTCTCGAGTCTGGGCTGCAACGCCGCCCAGTCCTATGCGTGCACCGACGCGTCGATGTGCATCGTCGGGCAGCTCGCGGGGAGCTGTCAGGCCACCGGATACTGCAGCTTTCCCGACCAGACCTGTGAGTCCGGGCAGCGCTACGGGGAGTATGCCGGGGCAGGCTTGTCGAACGACTGCGTGCCCCAAGGGTCGGGTGAGACCGACACGAACGCCGCGACATCGACCACCGGTGCGACGTCCACGACCACCACGTCGACCACGATCACCACCAGTGGTCTCACGAACCAGACCACCTCGGGCCCGCTGACGGCCTCGGGCGACGAATCCTCGAGCACCTCGTTCGGCACGTTTGGCACGTTCAGCGGCACGGCGAGCAGCGGTAGTGAGACAGGCACCGGCAGCTCCTCGGGCGGCCCCGACATTCCTGCGCCACCGTGCGCCGACTTCAACTTCGGCGACTCGAACGGGGCCGGCGCAACCGTGCCGAGCGTTTCGATGTTCGACGACCAGTTCACGGCCTCGTGCTACCCGGGCGACCACGCCGACGTCGTGTTCTTCTGGGTCGCCCCCGAGTCTGCCACCTACCAGTTCACAGCCTCGGTCGACCTCGAGGACAGCCTCGACGTGGCCGGCACCCTTCGCAACACGTGCGACGGCCCCGAACTCACCTGCGACGACGACGGCGGAGGGGGACTCGACTCGTCGTTCACCTTTTCCGTGGTCGAAGGTGAAGAATATCTCTACGTGGTCAGCGTCAACGGCAACCTCGACGCGGGCTTTCAGATGTCGATCAGCCAGCAATGACCGCCTACGATGACCGCCCGATCCCCCGGACGCATCCGTCGGTGATCGCCACGGCAGCGAGGCGCCGCAGCCTGACTCCGCCGCCGCTCTCGAACGCGCGGGTGTTGGAGGTCGGTTGCGCCCACGGGGTGAACCTCATGGCGATGGCGGCCCGGCTGCCCGACGCACGGTTCGTCGGCGTCGACATCGACGCTCGGGCGATCGAGATCGCGGCGCGTCGTGCTGCCGAAGCGAGACTCGACAATGTCACCTTCGCGTGTGTCGACCTGAGCGCGCTCGACGACGAGGGCCCCTACGACTACGTCATCGCGCACGGGGTCCTCTCGTGGGTCGCGCCCGCGGTTGCCGAGGCGTTGTTCGCATTGCTCGCGCGGGTGCTCGCGCCCGAGGGGCTCGCCTACGTCAGCTACGACGCCAAACCCGGGGCGTGCATGCGTGAGGCGCTCGGGCTCGGGCTGCGCGCGGCGCCTCACAGCGACGACGTCCTCGAGACCCTTCGCGACAGCCCGGCGTTGGCCGGCAGCCCCGCGGGTGCGTGGCTCGCCGCCGAGGTGAGCGCCGCTTTGCAACGGCCACGCTCGTACAGGGAGCAGCAATTCATGGGCGAGCAGCACGCGCTGTGCGTGGGCGAGGTCTGGGACTGGGCGCGCCGACACCAGCTGCACTACGTGCACGACGTCGCCGAGGTCGGGTTGCCCGCCGAGGCGGTTGCCCGGACGCGCGCGGCCGTCGAGCGGTGCGCATCCGAGCGCAGGGCCGTCGAGCAGCTCTTCGACGTCGCGATCATGCGTCAGTTCCGAGCGACGATCCTGGGTCGCCAGGCTCCGGGGATCGAGGTCGCCGTCGCTCGAGACGCGCCCCCTGCTCGCAATGTCCCGCTGCGCCCTCGGGTACGACCGCTATGCCGCTTGGAAGCGCGCGAGCTCGGGTTCGTCTCGACCGACGCGCACGTCGCCCGGGCGGTCCACCCGCTGCACGGCCTCCTCATCGAGCACTGCGATGGGGCTCGTGACCACGCGGCGCTTGGCCAGGTTGTCATCGAGGCGGTCCGCAATGGGACGCTCGAGCTCCCGAGCGAGGCCGGAACGCCGGCGACGCTCGAAGAGGTCGAGGCTGGCATCGACCTCGTGCTCGGGGCCGCGATTGCCGACCTCGCCAGCGCTGGCGTCGTGGTTTAGCGCTTCGGCCGCCGCGTCCGAGGAGGGCCCGAAATCCCTCAAGTCGCTGCAGGCTCGGACGATGATCACCCCGGTGCGGGCGATGCCCCGCCGCCGCTGGAGTACTGGTCATGTCTGATGCGTTCGTGGGCCGACAACCGATTTTCAACAGGAACCTCGAGACCATCGGAGCGGAGCTGCTCTATCGAAACTCGGCCGAGAACTTCGCTCACATCACCGACGCGACTGCAGCCTCTCGTACGACGGTGGTCACCGCGTTCACCGAGATCGGCATCGACAAGCTGGTCGGTCGCAACGGCGTGGCCTACATCAACTTCGCCGAAGACATGCTGCTGAGCCCCAACGCCGAGGCCCTGCCGCCCTCGAAGGTCGTCATCGAGGTACTCGAGCACGTGCCCGCGACGCCCGAGGTGCTCGAGGCGCTGCGCAAGCTCAAGGCCGCCGGCTACACCATCGCGCTGGACGACTTCATCTACACCGAGAGTCGCGCTCCGCTCATCGAGTACGCCGACGTCGTGAAGATCGAGGTGATGGACAAGGTGGTCATGCGCCAGACCGTCGCCGCGCTGGCGCCCTACGAGGTGACCCTGCTCGCCGAGAAGGTCGAAGACCAAAAGGACATGCGCCTTTGTGCAGACCTGGGCTTCGAGCTCTTCCAGGGCTACTTCTTGTGCCGCCCCGAGGTGGTGCAGGGCGAGAAGCTGCCGGCGAACCGCGTGGCGACGCTGGAGCTGCTCTCGAAGCTGAGCGACCCGACCGTGGACTTCGACCAGCTCGTCGAGCTCGTCAGCGCGGACGTGTCGCTGACCTATCGCCTGCTGCGCTACCTGAACTCGGCCCACTTCTCGCTCCGCCAGCCCCTCACCGACATTCGCCAGGCGATGGGGCTGCTCGGCTACAACAAGCTCCGCGCCTGGGTGTCTCTCATCGCGCTGTCGAGCGTCGACGACAAACCCGAGGAGCTCATTCGCATCGGCATCGTGCGCGCACGGATGTGCGAGCTGCTGTCTTCGACTGCCGACATCGATGGTCCGACGGCGTTCACCGTAGGGCTGTTCTCCGTCCTCGACGCCTTGTTCGATCGCGAGATGGAGGAGCTTCTCGGGCCCTTGCCGCTCGACCCGGCGATCAAGGACGCGCTCATCACCCGCGAAGGGCCGCTGGGCGAGCTGCTGGCGTGTGCCGAGCAGTATGAAGCGGGCGACTGGTCGGGACTCCTCGAGTCCGAGTTCGAGCCCGTCGACCTGGTCGGCGCGTTCGTTTCGGCCAACTCGTGGACCGAAGAGACGCGGCGGGCTCTGAAGTCCGGGGGCTGATAGTCTCCCTCGGGTGCGCATCTTCGAGAGTTCGCAGCCCGACATCGTCATCGAAGACTGCTCGATCACCGAGTTCGCGCTGCAGCACGCGGACCGTCTCGGTGACAAGGCAGCGTTCATCGACAGCATCGATGGGCAGCCGATGTCGTATGCGGCGCTCGCTTCCCGCATCCGACGACTCGCGGGCGGCCTGAAGGCGCGCGGGGCTGGTCCGGGCACCACGTGGGCTCTCATGGCGCCCAACGTGCCCGAGTACGCGGTCGCGTTTCATGGGCTCGCGTATGCCGGCGCCACCGTTACCACGCTGAACCCGACCTACGGCGCCAAGGAGATCAGCCACCAACTCCGCGATTCCAAGGCCACGGCCATCATCACGAGCGCGCTGTTCTTGGAGACCGCACGCGAAGCCGCGCAGGCGTGCGGTGTGGAGCACGTCTTCGTGCTCGGTGGTGGGGACGCGCCCGCGCTGTCCAGCCTCGAGGGCGAGCCGCTGGCGGAGCAGGTCGCGGTCGACAACGCGGCACACGTCGTCGCCCTGCCATACTCCTCGGGCACCACCGGGTTCCCCAAAGGGGTCATGCTCACGCACCGCAACCTGGTCGCCAATCTGTGCCAGGCGCGGCCGTACTTTGGGCTGGCCGAGGACGACGTGTGCTTCGCCGTGCTGCCGTTCTTTCACATCTACGGCATGCAGGTCCTGATGAACATGGCGCTCGGACATGGCGCCACCGTGGTCACCGCGCCTCGCTTCGACCTGGTCAAGATGCTGGAGCTGGTGCAGGAGCACCGCATCACTCGACTGTTCCTCGTCCCGCCGATCGTGCTCGCGCTCGCCAAGCACCCAATTGTCGATCAGTACGACCTCTCCAGCGTCCGCCAGATCTACTCCGGAGCGGCTCCGCTTCCCGAGGACATTGCAGCGGCGGCCGCCCGTCGTCTGGACTGCAGCATCGGCCAGGGCTACGGCCTCACCGAGACTTCACCCGTGCTGACCACGACCGACACCGAGAACTACCGCCCGGGCTCGGTCGGGACGGTCGTGCCCAACACCCGCATCCGGTTGGTCGACCCGGACACCGGAGACGACGCCGAGCCCGGGGCGCGGGGCGAGCTGTGGGCGCAGGGGCCTCAGGTCACCGGGGGCTACTTCGGCAACTCGGACGCGACCGCAGCCACGATCGACGCCGACGGCTGGATCCACACCGGAGATGTCGCGGTCGCCGATGCTGACGGCCACTTCTACATCGTCGACCGGCTCAAGGAGCTGATCAAGGTCAACGGATTTCAGGTCGCGCCGGCCGAGCTCGAGGCGAGGCTGTTGCAGCACGGCTCGATCGTGGACGCGGCGGTGATCGGCGTACCCGACTACGACGCGGGCGAGCGACCCAAAGCCTTCGTGGTGCTCGAGCCCGGGGCCACGCTCGGCGCGAAGGCGGTGATCGACTTCGCAGCCGAGGACCTAGTCTCCTACAAGCATCTCGCCGAGGTCGAGTTCGTCGAGTCGATCCCCAAGTCTGCGAGCGGCAAGATCCTGCGGCGTGAGCTGCGGGCGACTACGGCGTGACCGGTACCCGGGGGTAGCCGTCGCGCTCGCGGGCCTTCGACTCGAGAAGACGCATCATCGCCAGTACCGCTGACTCGGCCCACGGGCGCCCGACGAGCTGGACACCCACCGGGAGACCCACGCTCTGGGCCTCGATCTCCGCCGCACGCTTCTCGACGCGGTCCCGGGGTTTGTCGCGCCGGGTCTCGTCGACGCGGACGCGCGTGATCGGCACGACTCCTGCCGGCTGGTCGAGCAGGTTGAAACGGCACAGGTTGACGATGCCCAGCGTGAAGTCGTGGCTGAGGCCATGAGGAGCGGCTGGCGTCGCGAGCGTTGGCGTGAGGAGCAGGTCGATGCCCTCCCTGTCCCAGAAAGCCATCTCCTCTCGGCGGACGCGGTTGCGGCGGTCGGTGAGCGACCACAGGTCCGAGACTCGCTTCTCTCCGAGAGCTTCGAGGAGGGTTGCGGTGCGGACTTCTCCCATCATGCGGGCGATGCGGGCGAGCCCCGCACGAGCCTGCTTCGGGGCGCGGTTGGCCATCCCGGCGGTGCGAAGCGGCTGCACCAAGGACTCGCCGTCGAGGCCGCGTAGCAGAGTGACCATCCCGTCCGAGGACATGCCCGAGAAGAAGAGCTCGACCATCTCGCCCACGTTGGGCGGTCGGACGCGCTTGATCGTGACGCCGGCATCTGCGAGCAATCCGGCGGCTTCCTCGACGGCCCTGAGCACGGACGCGGCCGGGGTCAAGAACCCGTCGTCGTCGTAGTAGCCGACGGTGAGAGACTCCGTGTTCAGGTCGCCGGGCGCTTGGAACGGCAGCGGCGGAACTCGGCGATCACGGGCGTAGTGCTCGGGTCGGTCGAGCGCCCGCATCAACAAGATGAGGTCGTCGGTGCACCGGCCCATCGGGCCGATCATCGGAGGCACGAACTCCTGCCCGGGCAGAGAACCCGCCGCGCCGATCCTCGACCAGCGCCCGACCGTGGGCTTGAGCCCGTAGACACCGCACAGCGACGCCGGAGAGCGAATCGAGCCGCCGACGTCGGTGCCGATGCCCAGCACGCTGGTGCCCGAGGCGATCGCCGCACCTTCGCCGCCGCTGCTTCCGCCCGGCCCCCGCCCCATGTTCCACGGGTTGTTGGTGGTTCCGAACAGCTCGTTGGTCGTCTCGAACGGGGCGAGCAGCGTCTGGGGCACGTTCGTCTTGCCCAGCAGGATCGCGCCTTGCTCGAGGGCGAGCTTCACCACCACCGCATGGTGCGAGGGGCGGTCGTCCCGGCGCGCTCGCATGCCGCACGTCGTCGCCACGCCGGCCGTGTCGACCGATTCCTTGATCGAGATCGGGAGGCCATGAAGTGCACCGAGCGGCTCTCCTCGTTGCCGTGCTGCGTCGCACTTGTCGGCCTCCGCAAGGGCCCTCGCGCGGAACTGATGAGCAAAGGCGTTGACGCGAGGCTCGACCTCATCGGCGCGTTGGTGCAGGTCTTCGACGATCTCTCGCGACGTCACGCGCCCCTCGTCGAGCATGCCTTTGAGCTCGGTCGCCGAATGCGCGTGGAGGGGGCGGCTCATGCCGACATCATACCGCCGCGTGGATCCAAAGGGCGCCGCACCAGCCGACCATCAGCAGGTTGAGCGCGAAGCCGCAAAGGAACACGAAGCGTACGCAGGCGCGGCGGTCACCGGGGTCGGCATCCCGCCATGACACGGCGGCGAGCAGCAGGACGAGCGCAGGCCCGACCTCGACCGAGAACCAGGTGGACTGCGGCGCGTCGGAGAGAACGAAGGGGGTCATGAAGGTGGCGAGCCCCAGCAGCTGCAGCGTGTGCTTGCGGGCGCGAGACAGGCCGTAGCGCACCGGCCACGAGCGCTTCTCGGTGGCGGCGTCGGCTCGGGCGTCGGGCAGGGCCGTGTTGATGTTGCCGGCGAACCCGAGGACGAACAGCGGAACGAGCGCCTGCCACGACAAACCCTCGAACGACCCGGCGACGGTGTAGTACCCGACGAGCGGGAGCACCACGCCGAGACCGAGGCCTTGAGCGACCTCGCCGTATCCCCGGTACGAGAGGCGCAGCGGCGGGTAGCTGTACGCCCACAGCAACGCGATACCCCCGACCCACAGCGGGAACAGCAGCGGACGCGCCAGGCCGAACGCCATGAACGCGGCGAGCCCGAGCAGGGCCACGGCGGCGCCCCACGAGGCCCTTCGCAGCGCGGCCGAGGAGATCTTGCCTTCGACGAGCACTCGGGAGCCGCCCGAGAACGGGGTGGCGTCGTCGTTGTGGCGGTCGGACGCCTCGTCGGCGACGTCGTTGGCAAACACGATGAACAGCTGATCGAGAACCGCCGCCACGTGGGTGAGTACGACCAACCGCAGGTCCCACTGCCCGGTGGCAGCCCAGCCGAGGACCTCCCCGACCAGCAGCGGGGCGGCGATGTTGGCGTGCGCGAGCGGGCGCGCAGCCTGGACCCAAGACGAGAGCTTCACGGCGCCGCCGAGTAGAGCACATTCGAGCTGCCGACTGACCCGAGCACCGCTCCGAACGCGGTTCCGCAATCTCATCGTGGGGTCGCGGCCTGGCCGGATGGTACGATTGCTGCGTGGAGGGGGTGGCACATCGCGTTCTGGCAGCGATGCTGTTGCCTCTGAGCGTGCTCGCAGGCAGCTGTGTCACCTCCGTCTACGCGTGCGAGGACGACGGGCAGTGCCCCGACGGCTTCTGCGAGGCGTCGGGATACTGCTCCTTCACGGACGTCGAATGCGGTAGCGGGCGACGATACGGCTCGTTCGCCGGGGATGGCCTCGGCGGCACCTGCGTGCCCGACGGCGGCACGTCGACCGGCGCCGAGCCGACCACTGGCCCGATCGAGAACTCGACGATGGGTCCGAGTGGAACCACGGGGCCGGACGATGACTCGAGCTCGGGCAGGCCGACGAGCGGTGTCGTGGAGATGACGACGACGGGCGGGGGGTCGAGCACGTCCGCCACCGCGACGGGCAGCGAGGCGTCGAGCTCGACGGGCCCGCCGGTGGAGCGGGTCGACGAGGGCCTCATCGTCCTTTACCGGCTCGACGAAGGCCGCGGCACGACGCTGCATGACACGGCGACCCTGCAGCCGCCGATCGACCTGACCATCGAGGGCAAGGGGTACGAGTGGACGCCCGACGGCCTGCGGTTCGTCGGAGACGCGTCGACGGTCGCGGGGTCGAACTCTTCACTCAGCAAGCTCAACGACGCTTGCTTGGCATCCGATGCGCTGACGATGGAAGTGTGGCTCACGCCCGAGGAAGCGCTGGCTTCGGGTCCGCCGAGGCTGGTCACCTACAGCCGCGACGCGGGCTCTCGGAACGCGTCGTGGATGCTCGGCGGCAACGTCGATGGGGGCACGCCCGGGTGGCGAGGCCGGACGCGGGTCGACCCCGAAGAGTTCAACGGCCTGCCGACCACCGTGGTCAGCGTGGACGACGGAGCGAACGGCCAGCTCGTACACGCCGTCTATGTGCACGAAGCGGCCGGGTTCGACCACGTCTACCTCGACGGCGAGCTCGCGACGAGCGTCGCGCGGGAGGGAGACTTCAGCGCGTGGAATACGGCCCCCGAGTATCGGCTGGGGCTCGGCAACGAGTTCGGCGCATCCAATCGTCCGCTGACCGGGACGCTCCACCTCGCGGCGATCTACTGCCGAGCACTGGAAGCCTCTGAGGTGGGTCAGAACTTCCAGGCTGGGTTGTGAGGCCGCGATGGGCTCACCTGCGCTTGGGTGAGCTGCGCCGGGGAGCGCTGCGTTTGGGGGCGCTGCTGCGCGAGGGGGCGCTTCGCCTGGGAGCGCTGCTGCGCGAAGGAGCGCTTCGGCGGGGTGCGCTGCGGCTGGGTGAAGACGTGCGCTTCGGCGCGCTGCGAGGCGGGCTGCTGCTGCGCGCCGGGTTGCTGCGCGCTGGAGCGCTGCGACGCGGAGGGCTGCTGCTGCGGGCCGGCTGGGTGCGCTTGGGCGCGTTGTTGTAGGACGACCCCCACGAGGGCTTGGACGCCGGCGTGCGACGCGGGGAGGTCGTAGACTTGCCGTTGGTTCGCGCAGGCGTCGGGTTGGAGCGCGGGGCCTTGAACGCGGGGGCGGCCGGGCTGGTGCGCCGCGGAGCGTTGGCGCTCGGCACCGAGCCCAGCGTCGTCGGGTTGGTCCTTCGCACGGCCGGGCTGGTGCGGGTGGCCCGGGGATCGATGACGGTGACGCGGCTGCCGCCTGCGGTGGTGTAGCCGTTGGTCCGGGTGGGCGCGCTCTGTGGGCTGCGCCGGGTGGGGGTGTCCGACGAGGCAAAGCGGCCGGGGCTGGTCCGCGTAGGGGCCGCCGCGGGGCTCGTGCGCGACGAAGGGTCGACCCGGCCGTTCTTGCCACGGGGTCCGTCAGGGACAGGCTCACCTTTGTGCACGGGCCCCGCTGCGCCGCCGCTCGACGGAGGCACGCGCGTGGTCACGGCGGGCCTGGGGTCGCGGCCCGGGCGAGTGTTGTTGGCGTGATAGTGGTGATGGTGGTGGTTGTGGTGGACCACCGACAGGCCGTAGGCGTGATAGCCGTACATGCCGACGCCGCCCCAGTACCAACCCGGCCCGTAGTAGCCGACGCCCCACGCGTAGGGGGCCCAGGGGTAGTAGCCGTTCCAGTAGACGACCAGGGGCGCGGGCGGGCCGAGGTAGTAGCACCAGCCCCAGCCATCGTTCCAGTACACGAAGTCGCCGTGCACGTTGTAGTAGGTGCGGCCGGCCCACACGACCTGCGGGAACGTCTCGATCTGCTCGGGGTAGGTGTGGACGTATTCGACCACGACGACTTGCTCGCCGTTGCTGAGCTCCTCGTAGCCGATGGCGTCGGGGTACGCCTCGGGCGGGACGTCGTAGCGGACGCTCTGCTCGACGTAGACGTCTTGCCGCGCGGACGGCTCGGCGACGATCTTGCGGGGTGCGGGCTGATGCCGACCCGGTGCGGTGGTGGCAGATCCCTTGTTGCCAGCGCAGCCGGTGCCCACCAGCGCAAGACCAAGGAGCGCCGCGCCCAAGGGCGTACGCAGACCACGAACCTTCAAAAACCGCACGATCATCAGTGTGTAGGGGCGCGCAGGTGTCAGCAAGTCTGCCGTTTACGGGCGCGTGAACCGCAAACTCCACGACAAGATGTCAATCGTGGACGCAGACCCACCTACGAGACGTCTCGCTCGCGCCCGGCATTCGATACCGGCCCGCGGGGAGTGTTTGACCTCACCTTGCGGCCCACCGTACCGTGGCTCCATCAGATGACGGAGTCTGCGGTTCCAGTTCTGAGCTTCGTTCACGGCAAGTACTCGGGTCGCGAGTTTCCCCTCGATGGCGACAGCATGATCGCGGGTCGAAGTTCGGAGGCGGACCTCGTGCTCGCCGACGACGCCGTGAGCCGAAAGCACGTGCGCTTCTTCGGGCGGCGCGGCCGAACGTGGCTTCGCGATTTGGGGTCGCGCAACGGCACTCTCGTCAACGGCAAGCCGATCGAACTGCACTGCCTTCGTGACGGCGACCGCCTGGTGATCGGCTCGAGCTTGATCGCAGTCGAGTACAAGGAGCGCTCCGAAGTGTCCGAGGCCAGGGCAGGGGAAGCACCCCGTCGTCGTGGCGGAGCCGAGGCGAGCGCGGGGCATTCCATGGCAGGGAGCATCGAGGAGATCCCCTTGATGGACGTCTTGCAGTGGCTCGCGACCAGCCGCAAGACCGGCGCGCTCAAGGTGCGCGACCTCGAGAGCGGCAGAACGGGCGCCCTGCACCTCAAGGACGGGCTGGTCTACTACGCCGCGATCGAGGGCAACCTCCGCCTGCACCCCGAGAAGGCGCTCATGCGCATGCTGCTGTGGGAGAAGGGGAGCTTCGAGCTCGAGAGCACCGAGCTCGAAGAGCCGAAGACGCGCATCAACATGTCTCTCGAGTACATGCTGATGGAGGCCGCGCGGCAACAGGACGAGCTCGCGGCGCTCGACAAGAAGTACGGCCTGCCCAAGTCGCGCGACCGCGTCACGCTGGCGAAGCGGGCCCCGGTGCGCTGGAGCAGCCTGCCCGACGAGCAGACCGACCTCATCCAAGACATCATCGAGCTCGGGGGGTGGAAGAACGTGCTCGACACGCGAGAGACCGACGACCTTTCGCTGCACCGCACCCTCGCGGCGCTCAAGAAGGCCGGGCTCGTCAGCTGGTAGCGGCGGGAGTTGGCCGCGCGTCGGCTCGCGTTCCGACCAGCGACTGGAAACGCCGAAAACGGCCCGTATCCATGCGATGCGGGCCGTTTCGCAATTTCGAGCGTGACGGGAAGCTCGCACGAAACGGCACGTAATGGCACTTGGTGCCTTGACCGGTCTTTCCCGCGTTCCTATCGTCGCCTACCGATGCGGCGCTCGACTCTGGTTTCATGTGGACTGTGGATGGCCCTCGTCGGCCTTGGTTGTGGAGACGACGGTGGGTCCGCCGACGCAGGCGGCAGCTCTGGTGTAGCCACCTCGACGTCCACGGGCACGACGGCCGCCGAGACCGGTTCGGAGTCGGGGGCGGACGCGAGCAGCTCGAGCGGAGGCGAGCCAGCGCCGCGCCTGCAAGGCGTCGCGGATCTCCACCTGCACATGTTCGCCGAAGAGGCATTCGGCGGAGGATGGTTCCACGGCACCGTCAATGGTGACGAAGCGACCGCGATGGGTCCGTGCGACGGGGGAGAGCCCGGTGACCACGCGCAGATTCAAGAGAACCTCGCTCCGCTGATCCCCGAGTGTCGCGACACGACCCTCGAAGAGCTCCAGGCTCTGGTCCCGCTGATGGCGACGATCATCAACGGCGGTGGCCAGGTCATGGGTGAGTTCGTTGCGAACATCCCAGGCAGCTCGGGCGACACGGGGGAGCACGAGGACCGCACCGGAGGCTTCCCCGACTACCAAGGCTGGCCCCGCTGGGACGCAATCGCGCACCAGCAGGTCTGGCACCAGTACCTCCGCGACGCGTACGACCAGGGGCTGCGCATCGAGGTCATCTCGGCCGTGTCCTTCGACTGGCTCTGCGACGCGCTCCCCGACGAGAACGTGACGCGCCCGCAGTGCAACGAGATGGACGACGTGCTCTTGCAGCTCGAGATGGCCAACGCGTTCGCGCGAGAGCACAGCGACTGGATGGAGATCGCGCTGACGCCCGCCGACGCGCGGCGGATCGTCGAAGAAGACAAGCTCGCGGTGATCCTCAGCATCGAGGCGTCGCACATCTTCGGCGACGGTGACTGGCGAGCGCAGCTCGACCAGGTCTACGACCTCGGTGTTCGCACCCTGCAGCCGGTCCACCAGCTCGACAACCGCTTCGGCGGCGCGGCGCCCCACAACGTGATCTTCCAGATCGCGCAGTACACCGAGAACTGCCACATCGACTACGACTGCGCGCTCACCTCGCCGCAGGTCACCTTGGGCTTCGACGTGGATGAAGAGTGCCGCAACGTGCTCGGCCTGACCGACGAGGGTCGCGAGCTCGTGCGCGAGATGATCGACCGCGGCATGCTCGTCGACGCCGCACACCTCAGCGAGCAGTCCGTGCGCGACCTGTTCGGCATCCTCGAAGAGAACGACTACTACCCGTTCTACCTCTCGCACGCCCACTTCCGGGAGATCATGCCGACCAAGTCGGACGAGGAGAAGACGACGCCTGCCTGGGTCGCGCAGATGGTCCGACAGACCGGCGGCATGATCGGCCTGCGGACGGCCCACGAAGAGACGAGCACCTACGAGCCCTCGCCGGTCGACAACACGTGCCAGGGATCGAGCCGCTCCTTCGCCCAGGCGTACGACTTCGGGCGCATGGGCTTGGGTGTGGCGATCGGGCTCGGGTCGGACCTCAACGGCTTCATCCAGCAGACGCGGCCTCGCTTTGGCCCGCAGGCGTGCTCGGCCTCGTTCCCCGAGGAGGCCAAGTGCCAAGCAAAGGCCGAGCGGGAGAACGGCGTGCCCGGCCTCGGCACCGAGTTCGACGACAAGGGCATGGCGCACATGGGGGTGGTCCTCGACCTCATCGACGACCTCGAGGCGCTGGGCACCGACGTCGAACCACTACGCACCTCGGCCGACGACTGGGTGACGATGTGGGAACGCGTCGAAGACCGCAGCGGCATGGCCGACCCCGCCGACGACATCGACACCGCGGGCGTCACCGTCTTGCCGGCCCACGGCCTGCGGCGCCTGGACTACCCGACCGAGTGCGACATCACCTACTGCGAGGGCGGCACGCTCAGCGGCGAAGAGTGCCGCTTCGACGCCGAGTGCGTGAGCGGAACCTGCGAAGGCGCCGGCGAGTGCGGCACCCCGCGCGGCACGTGCATGTAGCTGCTGCGCTATCGTTCGCGCATGGATGCATGGGCGGAATCGGCCGCGGGCTGGGACGACAACCTCGCGGTGCAGCGCTACGCCGAGGCGGCCCATCGCTCGCTGATGGACGTGTTGCAGCGGGAGGGGAAGGCGCTGGCGGCGTGCGACGTTCTCGACTTCGGGTGCGGGACCGGGCTGTTGGCTGCGAAGCTCGTCCCCGGTGCGCGCTCGATCGTCGGCCTCGACAGCTCTCCGGCGATGCTCGAGCGCTTTCGAGCGAAGATCGACGCGGCCGGCTGGACGAGCGTACGCGCGGAGGCGGGGCCCCTTCCCGAGGGCGCGCGATTCGATTTGATCGTGGCGTCATCGGTCCTCGGCTTCGTGCCGGACCTGTCGGCCACGGTGGCGCTGCTCGCCTCGCATCTGCACGAGGGCGGCCTCGTGGTGCAGTGGGACTGGGAGAGCGAACCCGGCGCAACCGACGGCGTCAGTCGAGACGGGGTGCGAGCCGCCTACGAAGCGGCGGGGCTCGAAGTGCGTAGCGTCGATATCGGCTTCGAGGTCGAAGTCGAGGGCCAGACGATGGCGCCGCTGATGGCGGTGGGCCGCAAGCCGGTCGGCGGAAGATCCTGACGCCTCAGGATCCACGCTTCGAGCGCAGGACGCCGCCGAGGCAGATGAGACCCAGGCCCAGCCACGGGGACGGCATGTCCGACTGCGAGGAGCAGCCCCCGCTCGAGGCGCTCACGGTTGCGCCTTGGGACTGCGCGGCGCGGGCGGTGTCCGGAGCAGCGAACACGGCACAGACGGCAGCAGCGAGGACGCAGATTCGAGCGGTCGGCATGACTCGCTGAACATGGTGCCGCCGGCCCCCATCATCGAGCGCAGGTGGGTGTCACCGGGGTGGCTTCTGCTGTCGCCACCCGCTCGAATCACGCGCCGCAGCAGACCGCGCCCTCGGTCGCGATCGGTCCGCCCTCGTCGGCGACGATGGTGCCGACGGGCGGCTGGCCGTTGCTCTCGCAGACGTAGTCCGGCTGGTGAATCGCGCCGTCTCCGATGTCGCCGACCACGGTGCCGCCGTCGGCTTCGCACGCGTCAGCGGTTAGCTCGGGGCGAGTTGCGCCTCCTCCGCCGGGCAGCCCTTCGGACTCGGCCGCGGGCGGCTGCGGAGCAGGCTCTCCCTTGTCGCAGGCGCACAGCAGGGTGAGGGCAAGCGTGAGGCGCTTCATCGCGGCGCAGCTTCGCCGATCCCGAGACAAAGCGAAAGCGCCGTGTGGACGCGGTATGGTGAGACGTCATGTCGAAGCGCCTGCATGTGCGGATGAACCGCGAGCAGCTTCTCGAGCAATCGGCGCACCTCGAGCATGGCGGGATGATGGTGCCGTCGCCGCGCGAGGTGCCGGAGCCGATGACGGACGTCTCCGTGCAGATCGAGACCAACGGCGTGTCGGCGCAGGTGGACGCGCGGGTCGTTCACGTTGCCGACGGGCAGGTTGGTCTGGCACTGCTCGACGCGGCGCAGGCACGGACGCGACTGCTGTCGCTGCTCGACCGTCCCGGTGAGTCCGACGACGGCGCCGGCAACCTGCGACTTCGCATCACGCGAATGTCGTCTCTGGAGAAGCAGAACCTCGCGCTCAGCGGCAATCGGCTCGAGCGCATGGCGTTGCTCAAGGACAGCAACAAGGGCCTGCATACGCTCGTGCTGAAGAACCGCAAGATCACCTCGGAGGAGGTGCGCATGCTGGCGGGGTTTCGCAACGCAAACCCACAGGCGCTGCAGAAGATCGCGACCAACGCGGAGTGGCTCCGGGACGGCCGCATCGTGACCGCATTGGTCGGCAACCCCAAGACGCCGCCCCAGGTCGCCGTTCGTCTGCTCGACCGCCTGCCGAACGCAGAGATCCGACGCCTTGCGCGGGCCAGCGATGTGCCGCCCGCGATAGCCCGGGCCGCTCGCCGCAAGCTCGGCTGATCGGTTGAGGCTGCTAGGGCACGGGCGTGAAGGCCATGCGCACTTCGACCTGCTGGTCGCCGTCGGCGACGTTGTAGACGAAGTTGTCGTCGCGCCAGCCGTCTTCGTAGTCGATGGTGATCGTGTGGTCGCCGAGATTGTCGTCGGCGTTGAACGCACCGTCGTGCTCGCGCAGGTTGATGGTGATCGTGAAGTGGTGATCCGGCTGCGGCACGACGGGGATGATGTGCGAGTCGATGGTCCCGGTCTGCGGCCAGGACTGACCGGTGTTGATCGTGACCCACTGGTCGTCGTCGCGCTCCATGAGCGGGTAGGCGTTGGACTGCTCGTCCCAGCCGCGAATCCAGCCGTAGATTTCCAGGTCGCCGCCCGTGTCGGCACCGTCGTTGACCACGTAGAGGTTTTGGAGGGTGAGCTGCACGTTCTGCGAGACGCGGGTGCACTCCTGCACGTCGTAGTCGGTGGTCAGCGCGAAGCCTGCGGGGCTGTTGTCGGCGAGGTAGGCCATCTTGTAGGCGATGGGTGCTCCCGGTGACTCGGGTGAGTACGTGCCGCCGCTCTGCAAGAACTCCGCGATGCCCTCGGCGCCTTGAATCGCCTGCACGGCCACGTTGCCGTCACCGCCGAGGATGAAGGCGGTGATCTGGGACTCGGAGAGGATCTCCGAGTGGGTCAGCGACACGCTGCCGTCGACGTCGACGGCTCCGGTGGAGAAGCCGAAGTCGAGCGCGGCCTTGAGCTCTTCGCTCGAGAAGTTGGAGGTGACCGCGAAGTAGACGATGCGGCCGTAGGTGACCGAGGAGACGTACGCGGGGGGCTCGCCCTGCAGCGTGGTCTCGACGTCGTCGAGGGTGACGCTGGGGTCGAGGTAGTCGCTCGGCCGCGCGGGCGGGTCGACGTCGACGGTGTAGTAGGCCTGGGTGAAGTTGACGAGGTAGCGGCTGTTTCGCTGGGTCTGGTCGAACTCCATGCTCGCCGAGACGTCGCCGGTCATCCACGCCACGTCGAGGCCGAGCGCGAGGCTGAGCTGCTCGGAGCTGTGCACCTCGGTCATCTCGTAGGCGATGTTCGCGGGCGTGTTGCCGATGACCTCGGCGTCGAGGATGTCGGCCATGGCCTCGCGGAACGAGCTCAGGGTGGGCTTTTCGAGCGTGGCCGAGACGTCTCCGTCGAGCACGCCCTCGAGGGAGGCGGAGAAGGTGAGCGGGGCGCGGTCGAACACCTTCGGGGTGAGCGTTCCATCGCTCAGCGTGTCGCCGCCGATGATGGCTCCGGGGTACAGGGTGCCGGAGTTGTTGGCGAAGGCGACGATCTTGTCGAACTGCTTGGTCTCGAGCAGGTTCGTCGTGGTGCACATGTAGTCGCCGTTGGGCTCGGGAGCGCTGGCGATGCCCTCTTCGACGTCGTTGGCGGGCAGCTCGATCGTGCCCAGACCGATGATGTAGTCGTCGATGTCGTTGGTCGCTTCGGGCTCGCCCGTCGAGCCGTCATCCCATCCACCGGAGGACGCGTCCGCCGAGTCCGGGTCGTCGTTCGAGTCCGAATCGTCCCCGGAGCCGGTCGAGCCCCAGTCGTCCGTGGGGTCGTTGGGATCGTCGCCCTTGGTCAGCGAGCCGGACGTCTGGCCGCCGTCGAGGTCTGGCCCGACCGACGTGGCGCAGCCCATGAACACGAGTCCCAGAAGAGGTGTGAGCCATCGTGCGGTGGTGTTCTTGGGGAAGCGCTGCATCGTTCGACCTGCGGCCCCGACGTCGGGGCATGGAGGATATTAGCTTCCCTCTGACTACATGTCTTGCCACCGGGTGACTTTTTCGATGTCGTCGGGGTGTCAGGCTCCGGCCATCGGGGAACCGCTGATGCAAGAAGGGCGCGAACTCGCCCAGCGAGCCGCGCCCCCTCGTCGGCGTATGCCGCCTACTCGACCGAGCAGCCTTCGCGGCGGAAGTCGGGGTCGATGTTCTCGTAGGCCTGCGCGCCCATCGTGAAGCTGGGGTCCTCGGTGATCATGACCGCGTTGTAGCCGTCGTCGGAGACGGCAGCGATGTCGGTTGCGGGGATGTCGTTCCAGTTGGTGCACCACACGGCGTCGGCTTCGGCGACCGAGGCCGCGATCGAGCTCTGCGCGTCGAGGTCGTAGAGCGCGGTGCGGGTGTCGTCGTCCATGCCCAAGAGCGTGGCGACGCCGTCGGCAAAGCCTCCGACCTCGATGTCGGTGCGGGTCACGTACACGACGTTGTCGCAACCCATGTTGCGCAGCACCAGCGTGGGGTGCAGGTCGGACCAGCCGCCGGCGGACACGGTGCCGTCGGGAAGCTCGAGCGCGCGCGCGAGGCCGGGCTCGGCGGGGCTGTACGACAGGGCGGTGCGCCAGGTGGCGGGCCCGATCGCGTGGAACTTCTCGGTCTTGATGTCGTCGAACTCGGCGGCGTTGCGTGCCGCGGTGTCGAGGTCGTCCTGCTGGCCGAAGTAGCCGAACTTCACGTGGTCGAAGTCCACGCCGAGCTCGAACTCTTCACCGGCGAAGTAGGCGTCGCGAGCACCCGCCCACCGCTCGACGCTGGGGCCGGTGATGACCGACGTGGAGATGAGGGCCGGAAGCTCGCCGCCGACCTCGTCATCGATGCGGCTGCGGTACTGGTCTGCGTTGGCGATGAAGTCGTCGCGCCACGTGGTCGCGAGCGCGCCAAAGGCTTCGCCACAGGTTGCGCCGCTGTCCCCCATGGGCAGGGCGGCGACCTCGGCCCAGCTGAGGCCGCGTCCGGGCGTGGCGCAGCCCTGCATGAACCGCTCGAAGCCGTCGGCGTCGTAGTTGCCGTAGCCCGCGTAGAAGCTGCCGATGCGGCCGACCAGGTCCGCGACGGCGGCGAAGTCGATGAGGCCGGGGCGCACCAGGATCTTCGGGTCGGACGCGTCGAAGCTGGCCAGGCCGCTCAGGGCGGCCGCGATGTCGCGGATGTGGAAGGCGGGGTCGGGCGAGCTTTGCAGCAGCGCGAGCAGCTCGGCGTTGACGAGCGAGCGGAGGTCTTCCGACGCCAGAATCTCTTCGAGGGCTGCGATGGCCGCGTCGGGGTCGGTCTGCGCGAGACCCTCGAGGTCTTGCTCGGCCGCGCGTTGAGCGATGGGGATGAGCTGCGTGATGGCGGCGGCCTCGGGGGTGCCCGCGAGCACGACGACGTAGCCCTGAAGGCTCTTGAGCAGGAGGGCGGCCCGGTTGGCGGCCTCTTCGGCGTCGCAGGTCTTGCTGTCGGCGCAGGCGTCGGCGACCGCCGGGTTCATCTGCACGGACTCGAGCAGGAAGGAGCTGATCGAAGCCGAGCTGCCGCCGGAGACGCCCGAGGTGAGGCCGTAGTGCTCGATGATGCGAGACATCGAGGCGAAGTGCGCGGTGATCAGCTCACCGTTGCCGCGGACGCCCATGCAGTAGCTGTGCTGCTGGAACGTCTCGGAGTCGCCGTCGCCGTCGGCGTCGTCGCACTTGGCCCCGTCGCACTGCCCACCGTCGGAGGCGTCGTCCGAGCCGTTGTCACAGGCGGAGAGGGAGAGGCTGAGAAGGGAGGCGACGACGATCGAGGAAAGACGCATGAGGTGTTCCTACGCGGAGCCACACTCTCCCACATGTCCTACATTTGCAAAGTCGCGAGGTTGGCGCATGGGAAACTGGTAGCGATTCCGTGGGCTTGGACTGCGGGTGCGGCGCGCGTCCCAAGACGCACCCCAGTGGATGCGTGAAGTCCGCCCTCGGGTCACAAGCCGTAGCGGGTCTTTGGCATGCCCAGCAGGCGAGCCTCCGCCTCGTCGGTGACCGAGAGCAGCGACTGGTCGAGCGCCGGAGAAGAGCCGCAGCCGCAGGCGATGACGTGGCGCTCCGGATCCACGGCGAAGTTGGCTCGGTAGGTCGCGTGCTCGGGCAGGGTGAAGACCTGGCTGACGGCGGCCTGACCCACGAGCACGAGCACCGTGTACGTGCCCGGGGGCAGCCCGTCGAAGCGGAAGCGGCCGTACTCGTCGGTGGTCAGCTCCCCGTCGCCCGCGAGGGCGCTCGACTCGAGCACGACGAGCGCGTTGCCGAGGGGGACGTCGGTGTCGCGATGTCGGACAGTTCCGCTGATCGCTCCACCCTGGCTCGCATCACACGTCAGAGATGGCTCCTCGTAGACGGCGAAGGGAGCCGCAGACTGGCTTGCGCGCGGGGCTGCGCAACCCGCCACGAGCAAGGCCAGCAACGCAAGCCGCCGCATCAGGCACCGCTCCAAGCGCCCAGACACAGGGAGATCCACGTCGCGTAGTGGTGAGCGTGCCGCTGCAGATGCCGTCGCATGCCCTTCCTACGGGGAGGACGACGATCGCTTGCAGTGTTCCGTCACTCGGCCGCGGCATCTGGGGAGGGGCCCAGCTGGCCCGATTCGGCCTGTTGCGGGGTCGGCTCGGCGACAGCAAGAGGGACTCTGCCAGCGTGCCTCGTGAAAGCGCATCGGCCGAAAGAGGGTGCCCCAAGATCAAGGCGGCCCAGCTACAGGCCAACCTCCAGAGCCTCGAGCTCCTCGACGAAGCCGAGGAGCGTCGCGTTCGTGAGCGCCTCGGACCCGAGCTGATCGCCGAGATCCGCGAGGCCGGGAGCGCGCAATGGTTTCCGCTGGAATACGACGTGCGGATCAGCCTTTGCGTCGTCGAGGTTTGCGGGTTCGAGCGGTCCAAGCGGTGGACCCACGACTCGACCGTCCAGGCGCTCGGTGGCGCCCTCCTGCGCAACCTCGTCCGCCCGGCCCTTCGGCTCTTCGGCGCCAAGCCGCAGACCGTGCTGCGGTTTACGCCCAAGGTGCTCGACCAGCTGCTCGCCAACTGCGGTCAGTTCAGCCTGGAGTTCCCAGGCGAGGACACGACCGTCATCGTCGGTCTCGGCCTGCCCGACCCGTTCAGTGCCCCCACGCCCTACTCCGAAGGCTACGGAGAGGTCTTTGCTGCCGTCTGCTCGATCGTGGGTGTCACCCCGAGCGTGCAGACCGTGCGGGTTGCCCAAGGGCACGTCGAGTGGCGCCTGAGCACGTCCGAAGCGGCGTAGCGCGCGGCTCGCCCGTCACTCGGCGGCGGCTTCGGCCGGCTGCACGATGCGCGATGTGGTCTGTCCCACGAAGTCCTCCTCGCGATCGAAGAACTCCCGCGTCTTGGCGTAGAACGGACGCGCCACGACAAGCGACGAGTGCCCGCCGGGCATGACGATGTAGTCGTTGTCGGCGTCGATGCCTTGCAGAGGCTTGGCCAAGGGGCACAGGCCGTCCTCGGCGGCCTGAATCATGCGCACGGGCAGCCCCTCGGGGATGGGCGCCTCGCGGAGGTCGCGGAGGAAGGGGCTCATCGGGAGGACCTGCCAGACGCTCTGGCTGACGGCGCCAATGACCGCGGCGCCTGCCAGGCCGACCCAAGTGCCGTCGACCGGCGAGCCGAGCAGCGCCATGCGGCGGACCATCCGACTGGCCTGCAGGAACTTGACCGCGTGCAGCGAGACGAGCCCGCCCATGGAGAAGCCGACGACGTCGAACTGCTCGACCCCCAGCTCGTTCTGCAGACGCTCGAGCTGCTCGACGAATCGCTGAGCCGACCACCGGAGCGAGCGGGTCTGGAACGTGCCGTGGTGGTAGCTGAAGACGACGCGACCATCGGCCTGAAAGCGCTTGGTCATCGGCAGCATCGTGCCGCGCGTACCCAGGAAGCCGTGGCACAGGATGACGGGCGGTTGGCCCGGTTGCGTCCAGGACATGTCGCCCGCGAACCGGTTGCCGCGGACGAGTCCTCGCGCGTAGGCAGCACCGTGGGTCACGGTGCGCCGGACGAGCTCGAACTTCCCAGTCTTCTCTCGCTCTCCCAATCCGAGTGAAGTCTAGCAAGACGGAACGCTGATTCGTGCACGCGAAATGCATTTCACGGCGCATCTGCCGAATCTGCGGGGATCGCACGTGTGTCCGAACAGCCGACGAACCGTGTTTTCCCCGTGACTTCCGATGCTTGCAAGACATTGCCCGACAAGTGCGCCTGGAGCGTGGTTCGTATTGCGGAGGCCTGGTTCGCACCGGCGCCGAGGCCGAGGCGCTAGCATCGCTGGGTGGACCTCGTCGCCGAGATGCACCTGATCGCGAACGCGCTCGAGGCCGCGGGCATCGACTACGCAGTGTGCGGAGGTGTGGCCGTGACCGCCTACGGCGCGCCGCGATCGACCGACGACCTCGACATTCTCGTCCGACCCGACGACGTGTCGCGGGTATTGGAGGAGGTCCGGCGCTTGGGGTACGTGTTCGCCGCGCTGCCGCTCTGCTTCGACGAAGGCACGGAACGAGAGCGCCAGGTTCAGCGGGTCACGAAGCTCCTCGAGGGTCAGCACCTCGTGCTCGACCTGATCCTCGCCGCGGGGCCGTTCGAGGGATCGTTGGATGACCGCGTCGAGGTCCGTCTCGCCGAAGGGCCCTTGCGCCTGGTGTCCCGGTCCGTTCTGGAGCACATGAAGCACCTCGCCGGACGCCCGAAAGACCTGGCAGATCTCGAGGCGCTACGTAAGCTCGAAGAGTGAGCGGGCTCGACCCAGCGACGGTTGCGCGAAGGCTACGAGCGGGAGCGCGGTTGTTTCGATTCCTCGACGCGGCGGAGGCCCAGCGGGCCATGGCGGGCGAGCTCGCCTCCGACGGCGTCCGCTCGGAACCGCAGCTCGACTTCGCCCAACGGGTTGCGCAGCGTCTCGAGGTCCTTCGCCAGCTCAACCGTCGGCGCGACGCCGTCCGTCTCCGCGTGTCGAGCAGCCTCTAGCCCAAAAACGAACCTGTTGTGCGCTGGGCGTGCCGGGTATCGTCGGTTGCGATGCCCGTCGCGGAGCCGTTCGAGCAGCTCGCGCTCGACTCCCACATGGCCGTGGCGGGGCAGGGGCGTCTGTTCGTGGTCATCACCCTGCAGCCGCCGACGGTCGACTCGCTAGAGCGCTTCCGTCGATGCATCGTCGCCCGGCACGACGCCGTCGGCGATTCGCTGCTCGGCGTGGTCACGCTCGGCTCGCGGCGACCCTCGCTCGAAGCAGGCGCGCGGCAGTCGGTGCTCGACATCTGGGCGGAGGTTCGCCCGCGCATGCACTGCTGCGCGGTCTGGATCCGGCGCGACTCATTCGCGGGCGCGCTCCAGCGGAGCCTCGTCACCGGCCTGCTGATGGTGCGTCGTCCCCAGATGCCGACTGACGTGGTCGCCACGGCCGAGGGCGCGGTCGCGCTGCTTGCCAGGGCCGAGCCTTCGCTCGACGCGGACACGCAGGCCCAGTGGTCGACCGGGCTCGAGGCGTTCGCGTCCGAGTTCGTGTAGACCGCGTACGCGGCGGGCGAGGTGGCGTTCATTCGATCGTCTCGATGACCCGCTCGAGCAGTAGATCCGCTGGGTTCTTCGCCTGCAGCGGGGGCCGACGGATCGCGAAGAACGGCGTGGGGGGGACGACGTCGATATCGAGCTTGCGCAGCTCTCCGCGGGCAACATCGGCCGCGGCGATGCGGTCGGGCAAGACGGCGAGGTGCTGGCCCGCGCGGCAGACCTCGAGGCCGACCTGGAGATCGGCGGCCCGAAGCTCGACCCGGCGCGGTATCTCGACGGGCCAACCCTCACGGGGGTGACCGCGCAGGTCGGGGGGCGGCGCAACGAAGGCGTGGGCGCAGGCCGCCTGGAGATCCACGTGTTTCGCCTCGAACAGCGGATGGCCCACGCCGCAGTAGACCGAGCTCGCGTAGTGGCCGAGCGTGCGGATGTCGAGCGCGTCGTCCTGAACGGGCTCGGTGCTCAGCACCAGGTCGAGCGTGCCGCGGCGCAGGCTCTCGGCGAGCTCGGCCGTGGGCATGCTGCTGACGTGCGGCCGCAGGTCGGGGTGGTCGCTCTGCAGCTGACGCAGCGCGGGCAGCAGGAACATCCGGGTCAGCGTGCCGGGCGAGCTGATCCGCAGGTCGCCCCCGAGCTCGGTGGAGTCGATCCTGGCGAGCGCATCGTGGATGAGTCGCATCGCGTCGCGGGTCGCGTGCAGCAGCGTCTGGCCGGACTTGGTGAGCGTCAGCCCGCGGCCCTCACGACGGAACAGCGGCGATGACAGATCGGACTCGACCAGCGAGACCGTCCGCGACAGCGCCGAGGGAGACACGTGAAGCTGCTCGGCTGCCTGGCGCATGTGCTGCGTCTCGCCAACTGCACGAAACGCGGGGAGCCAGGACCACAGCTGCTCGACACGACGGAATCGCTCCATACGTTCACCAAAATAGAACGATTCGTTTGAGAAGTTGTTCTGGCGAGAACATGAGTCGCGCTGTAGGACTCTGGCGTCGCGGGTAGGAGCAACCCCCAACCGAAGCTGGAGAATCTGAAATGCTGAAGAAAATCATCCCCCTGAGCCTGCTGCCCGTCCTCGCGCTCGGCTGCGACACGTCCACCGATGCCGAGTTCGCTGGAGCCCAGCCGGACGAGCTTGGTGCACCCGCCGGCAAGGCCGACGGACCCGAGTACTCGATCCGCGCAGCGGGCGCCTACGACATCCTCCAAGTTCAGGGCGCCGCGGCGCTCGACCTGTACGGCGTCATGGATCGCGCGGGCGGGTTCGAGCGGGCCAGCCGTGGCTCGCTCGACTACGTCTACGGCGTCTACTCGATCTGCGTCAGCAACGGGGCCGCCGCGGCCTGCAACCTGTTCAGCCGCGACGCTCGCGAGCAGGACGGCGACACGTTCCTCGCGACGACGCACGGGCAGCGCTTCGACTCCGCGTCGAGCGAGCTGTTCGGTGCCATCGCCCGCTCGCAAGGCATCGCCCCCTCGAGCCTCGACTCCGTGGAGAGCGACCGGTTCGTCTGCGCCAAGGAGTCGAGCGCCGTGTGGTGTGGTCTGACCGCTCCGGTCTCCGCCGCGGTCACGCTCGAGCTGTCCTTCGACGGCCTCATGCCGCTCGGCGAAGGCTACGTGTACGAGGGCTGGCTCATCACCGCGGATGGCCCGGTGACCAGCGGCCGATTCGGCATCGCCGCGGGTCAAGACACCGTGTCGATGGGCATCGACCCCGAGCTCGCCGCTGCGTCGACGATGTTCGTGCTGACCATCGAGCCCGAGTTCGGTGACGACCCCGCGCCGTCCGACACCCACGTGGTCGCGGGAGTGTTCGAGGGCGGCCAGGCGCTGCTCGACATCGACCACCCCGCTGCGCTTGGCACCGACTTCAACGACGCCGCAGGACGCTTCTTCCTCGAGACGCCCTCGACCGCCGATATCGCCGACGACTACGACCAAGGGGTCTGGTTCCTCGACCCCGCCGCGGGCGCGCCCAGCCTCGACCTGCCTACGCTTCCCGCCGGCTGGGTCTACGAGGGGTGGGTCGTGGGCGAGGACGGACCCGTCTCGACGGGTCGCTTCGTGGACGTGGCCGCGCCCGACTCCGACGCGGGTGGCCCGACGGCGGGCCCCGACGCGACGCCGCCGTTCCCCGGCCAGGACTTCATCGCGCCGCCGATGGTGCTCACCGGCACCCGCGTGGTGATCTCGGTCGAGCCCGATCCCGACGACGGGCCCGCGCCGTTCCAGCTCAAGCCTCTGCTCGGCGACGTGACCGACGCAGGCCCGGGCGTGCTGCAGGACCTCGGCAACATTTCGGAGGAGAACCGGATCACCGGTCTCGCGGTGCTCGAGTAACGGAGTCGAGCCACCACCCCTTCGAGCGCCGCGGTGTGCAAGCACCGCGGCGCTTCTTTTTGGTTTCGCTTCAGATGACCGACGCGTCCCAGGTGCCCGTGCACATGATCGCGGGGCAGGTGAAGGTTCCCGAGCCGTCGCCCATGTCGTCGATGGCGCCGTCCATCGTGCAGTTGTCGAAGGTGATGTCCACGTTGCCGTCGACCGTGCCCATGTCGTCGACGGTGCCGGTGATCGTGCCCGAGCCAAGACCGGCCGCGCTGACGGTGCCGGTCATGGTGCCGTCGTCTGCGACGTTGAACTCGAGGTCCCCGGCGAGCGTCATGCCTTGGCACAACGCGTTGACGGTGCCTTCGTAGTCGCCGGTGTAGTCGGCGGGGTCGGAGGTGTCGGAGTCGGTGGCGCCCCCGGAGCTCGACTCGTCGCCGGTCGTCGAGGCGTCACCCGTGGACCCGCTGCTCGAGTCGCCGGAGCCACTCGAACTTCCAGAGGTCGTGCCGACATCGGTGTCGCTGCCGCTGTCGGTGTCGCTCTCGGAATCGCTGTCGCTCGCGGTGTCGGTCGTCGGGGACCCCGTGGACGCGTCCGCGACCGTGTCGCTGCTCGTCGAACTCTGGCCGGTGCCCGACTGCTGGCCCGTGCCACCGCTCGAGGTGTCGTCGACATTGATCGGCGGTCCACCGCTGCTGCTGCCGGATCCGCCGTCGGTGTCCGAGTCGAACGCGACCGCGGGTCCACCGCAGGCGGCAAGGGTCAAGGTGACGAGTCCAAGGAAGAAGCTACGAGCCATTGTCCCAGCGTAGCGAAACTCTCTCGAGCCGACCCTACGAAAAAAGTTGCCTCGCGCGACTTCGACCGCAGACTGCGACACGCAGCCGAGGGCTGTCGCAAGGACGACATGGAACAACGCGAGGTCGACGTAGCGATTTTGGGCGCAGGCACGGCGGGTCTCTCCGCCCGACGCACCGCAAAAGCCGAGGGGGCGAGCGTGGTCATGATCGACCCCGGACCTTTCGGCACGACGTGCGCGCGTGTCGGATGCATGCCGAGCAAGCTGCTCATCGCGGCGGCCGAAGTCGCGCACTGTGCAAGAGTTGCAGAGCCGTTTGGGGTCCGCGTTCGTGACGTCGAGGTCGATGGTCCCGCTGTCATGCAGAGGGTGCAGGCCGAGCGTGATCGCTTCGTCGGCTTCGTGAACGAGGCGATCGAGGCGGCCAAGTCCGAGGGGGAGCTCATCGTCGGGCGGGGGCACATCGTGGCGCCCGGCAAGCTCCGCGTCGACGACCATACCGAGGTGAGCTTCGGCCGGCTCGTCGTGGCGACGGGAAGCAGCACGTTCACGCCGCCGCCCTTTCGCGGCCTCGAGCAGGTCATGCTCACGAACGAGAGCGTCTTCGAGCTGGACGACCTCCCGGGCAGCTTGCTGGTGGTCGGCCTCGGCGTGATCGGCTTGGAGCTGGGCCAAGCGTTCGCGCGGCTCGGTGTGCGCGTCACCCTCGTGGGCATCGGAGGCGGCGTTGGACCGCTCACCGACCCCGCGGTGAAGAAGGAGGCGGTCCAGGTGTTCTCAGGGGAGCTCGACCTTCATCCGGACTACACGTTGCACCGGATCGAGGCCGAAGACGGCGGCGTGCGGGTGGAGTTCACCGATGGCAGCGGCGTCCGCCGTGATGAGACGTTCGAAAGGGTCCTGATGGCGGCGGGCCGTCGTCCCAACCTCGGCGGCCTCGGGCTCGAGAACATGGGCGCGTCGCCCGATGACCCGATCGGCTTCGAGTCGATGCAGCTCGGCGAGCATCCCGTCTTCGTCGCAGGCGACGTCAGCGGGATTCGTCCTCTGTTGCACGAGGCCGCCCACGAGGGGCGTGCTGCCGGTCGCAACGCGGCGCGTTTTCCCGAGGTCGAACGGCCGCCGCGCAAGGTCAACCTCGGCGTCGTGTTCAGCGACCCGCAGATCGGCATCGTCGGCAAGAGCTACGCCGAGCTCGCGTCGTGCGAAGCGGTGGCGGGCGAAGTCGACTACGGCAGGCAAGGGCGGGCGCGAGTGCATCGCAAGAACGCCGGCCGGGTGCGCATCTACGCCGACAAGCAATCCGGCGTCTTGTTGGGCGCCGAGCTCTTCGGCCCCGATGTCGAGCACCTCTCGCACCTGCTCGCGTGGGTCGTGCAGCAAGGCCTGACCGTGCACGAGGTGCTGGACCTGCCCTTCTACCACCCGGTCGTCGAAGAGGGCCTGCGGACGGCGCTCGTCGACCTGCGCAGCAACCTCGAGCAGGGCGAGCCGGTCAAGTGCAAGGTCTCGGCGTTCGGACCCGGCGCTTGACCGGCGAGGTTGTTACGGCAGCGCCGCGGTGCACCCGCTCGACCACTCGTCGGCGCAGTCGTAGATTTCGGTGCTGGTCGTGACGGTGCCGCTGGGCCATTCGATGGTGCCGGCGGTCCAGACTTCTTGGGGCGCGAGCGCGTCGATGCTGACGACGGTGGTCTCGCCGCCCACGTTGAACGTGACCGTGCCTGGAGCCTCGGGGTCGCCGCTGCTCCAGTGCTCGACGAGGACCGTGTACGTGCCCTCTTCGGGTCCGGCGAGGAAGATGTTCTCGGGCCCGTAGGCGCCGGTGTTGTCCACGTCCTTGCGGGGGTCGTCGCTGGGGTCGTCTTGAACACCCCAGTCCGGCCCGCTGCCGACGCACGTGGTCCACGTGCAGTCGTCCTCGGTGTTGATCTGTCCGCCGGGGCGCACCAGGTGCAGCTCGAAGTCGTCGCCGCGTTCGTCCCAGGTGAGGGACACGCGAATGTCGGGCTCGACGCAGTCTTCGGTGATCACGCGAGTGACCAGCACGTACTCGCCGGCGTCGTTGGACCACACGCACTTGACCAGCTGCTCGCCGCAGAAGAGGGGCGTGGTGAAGGTGAAGGCACCGGACTCGTCGGTGGGGATCGTGCCGCCGAAGGTCTGGCCGTCGGCGCTCTCGATGTAGAACTCTCCGTCCCCGGCCGCGTCCATGACGCTGCCCGAGAACGTCCACACCGTGGCGTCGCCCGCGAGGATGTCGGCTGTGGGGATCTCGCTGCTCGGGCAGCCCTCGCAGGTGCACTCGCCGGGCGTGTTGCAGTCGGGCGCGGGGTCGTCGAACCCCCCGTCGCTGGGCGCGCCTCCGGTCTCGTCGGCGCCTGAGGAGCTGTCTCCCGAGGCGTCCGCCGATGGGTCGTCGGTCGTGGTGGGAGACGTAGCGTCTCCCGAGGCCGACTCGGTCTCGTTGGCATTCTGCTCGTCATCGCTGACGATGAGGCAGGCGGGGGCGGTGGCGATCACAGCCAAAGCGAAGGCGAAGGTCCTCTGCATACGGGGGTAGTCCGGCCGCGGGGCTGCGTGATCACGAAAAAAGAACCACTCTCAGGCGCGCGGCGCTAGCCTGCCGCCGCGATGCGATCCTCAATACGGCGTGCGGTCGTCTTCCAGCTCGAGCAGCTCATGGCTCGAGGCACACTGTTTCGGTTCTTGGTCGTGTTGGGGGTCGTTGGGGTGCTGTCGGTCATCGGAGGGCTGGCGGTCATGCTGCTCGGTGAGGACGAGCTTTCCAGCCCCGTCGATGCGACCTGGTGGGCGTTCTTGCGCCTGTCGGACCCGGGCTACCTCGGTGACGACGTAGGCTTCCTCAAGCGGTTCATCTCGAGCGTGCTGACGATCCTCGGCTGCGTCGTGTTCCTCGGCGCGATGGTCGCGATTCTGACCCAGTGGCTCAACTCGACGCTCGCCCGGCTCGAGTTGGGGCTGACTCCGATTCGGCTCGACGGTCATGTCGTCGTGGTGGGCTGGACCGACCGCACGGGCATCATCTGCCGCGACCTGTTCTCGAGCGAAGGGCGGCTGCAGAGGTGGCTCGACCTCCGGGGTGTCCGCCGGCTTCGGGTTGCGGTGCTCTCGCGCACCGTCGGTCCGGTGCAGGTGCAGCAACTCGCCGACACGCTGGGCAACGTCGCGCCCCCCAGCCGGGTCATCCTCCGCTCCGGCTCTCCGCTGGAGACCGCGCACCTCGAGCGCGTCGACGTCTTGCACGCTGGGTCGGTCGTGATCCCCGGCGTCGAGGCGACGTCGGCCAGCGCCGATGAGCAAGACGCAGCGGTCATCAAGGCGCTATGCGCCGTCGCGGCTTCGGTGCCCACCGAGGCCGACTCGCCGCCGTGCGTCTGCGAGCTGTTCGACGTTCGCAAGGTGCCCGTAGCCCGTCGCGCCTACCCCGGTCCGCTCGAGGTCATCGTCTCGGACGTCATCGTGGGGCGCCTGCTGGCCTACGACCTCATGCATCCGGGCATTGGAGCCGTGTGCACCGAGCTGCTCACCCACGGCGAGGGAGCGACATTCTACATCTACGACTGGACCGACGCGCCGACGACGTTCGAGGCGGTCGAGCGCCGTGTCGAGGGCGGCATCTTGCTCGGCGTGGTGCGGGGCAGGGACGGGTCGTGTGTGCTCTGCCCCGACGGGGCGACCACGGTCGATGAAGGCGACGCGCTCGTGGTGGTGGCCCACGCGTTCTTGGACATCGGCTTCGGTGCCCCGCGGGACGTGGCCAAGGCCGGGGCGCTCGACCTCGAATACCCCGAGGGCAAGGGCAGTCGCGTGCTGGTGCTGGGGTGGAGCCGCCGCGTCCCGGCGATGCTCGAGGAGCTGGAGAGAATGTCGAGCGCGTCCACCGAAGCCACCGTCGTCTCGGAGATCCCCATCGAAGAGCGCGCGGAGTATGGGGTGTATCCGGTCGACAAGACCAAGATCGCGCACGTCGAAGGAGACATCACCCTGCCCGACGTGCTCGCCGACGTCGAACCGCGCAGCTTCGATCGCGTGGTGATCGTCGCGAGCGATTGGGCGGACACCGAAGATGCCGCCGATGCCCGTACCGTCTCGGCCTACCACGCGCTGCGCACCGTGCTCCCCGCGTCACCCACCTCACGACTCACGATCGAGGTGGTCGATCCCCTCAATGTCGACTTCTTCGACGCCCAATACGCGCAGACGATCGTGAGCGCCGAGCTGCTCGCCCATCTGCTCGCGCAGGTGGTGCTGCGGCATGAGGTCCGAGCCGTGGTCGACGACATCTTCGGCTCCGGTCCGAGCACGCTCGAGTTTGCCCGGGTCACCGACTCGGACGTGACGACGTTTGCCCAGGCGCGGGCGCGGGCGACCGAGGTGGGCGTCATCGTGATCGGCGTGCGACACGGCGGGGTCGGAGGTGCGCTGAAGCTGGTGCCGCCCGCCGACGAGCCCCTCGACTCCAGCAGCGAGCTGATCGTGCTGTGGCGGCCGCCGCTAGAACGCGAGTCCTGAGCCGACGTAGACGCTGAGCAGGTGGAGATCCGCGGGTACGCTGGCGCCTGCGTTCGTGTCGATTGTCGCGCCCTCGAGCAGGTCGGCTTCGAACCCGCTGCCCCTGCCTCGGCCCCCGGCGTAGCGAACTCCCACCGTCGTGCGAAACGCGATGCGATCCTCTCGCTCCCGGCGACCGAGGGTGACGAGCGTGCGGTAGCGGACGCCAGCGGCGACGCCGTAGAGGTCGACGCGTAGGCTCCCCGCGCTGCTCTGGCGGTTGTCGTTGCGATCGGTGAAGACTCCGCCGCCGAGGGTCCATCGTTGCGCCAGTCGCCAGCGCATGCCGGCGCGCACGTTCCAGCGGGCGGACTGCCCCAAGCTGGTCACCCCGTCCTGCCGTGGGGATGCCTCGGCGTCGAGCCCGACCTTCCAGCGGCGCGGGCCGATGGCGAGGCCGGTCGCGACGGTCCATGTCGATACGCGAGAGGGTCGGCGCTGGACGGGAAAACCCTCGTAGTCGGAGAACGCATCGGTGAGGCCCTCGGCGGTGGTGGTGGTCTGCAGCGACGCGGCGCTGCCTTCGATGCGCTGAAAGAAGGGGACGACGGGCGTGCGGACGCTTGCGGCGGCGCTGAGCATGTCGCCAAGGTTGCCCTTGAGGCCAAACGCCGCCTGCAGGCCGTACGAGCGAACGTTGGATTCGTCAGCCGACAGCAAGGTCGTCTGGGCGCCCTCGGCTTCGCGTTCGAGGAACACCCGCTCCGACGCACTCACCCGATCGTAGACGCCGTAGAGCGCAAGGCCGAGATCGAGGTCGGGGTTGATGCGTACGCCGAGCACGGGACCGGCGTGATAGCGCCGCGTGAAGGAGGAGTGGCGCACCTCGGCGGTGACGGTGTCGAAACCGCGGAGCTCAGCGCGAGCGACGAGGGTTGGGTCCGAGAAGCGCGAGGTGAAGAATCCGAAGCCCAACGAGACGTGCTCGGTGACCGCGCTACCGACCGCGAAGGCGGAAGGGACGACGATGAAGTCGCGCCCCCGAAACGCTGCGGCTTCCGCTCGGCTTCGCGTCTGCAGGTGAAGGCCGCGCGGGATCCGGACGAAGCGCACGCCATACGCCGTCGCGCTGACGTCGGCGCGCAGTCGGCTGTTGTGGGTGAGCAGCGCGGGGTTGTACCAGACGGAGGCGACGTCTCGCCCGCTCGCAGCGACCGCCCCGGCCATGAGGGCGGCGTCGTCGGACATTGCAAAGCCCTCGTCGGGGGCCGCGGCCGCCGGTCGCGAGACGGCCAAGAGCATCGTGACCAGGGCGCCAGCGGGTAACCTGGCGATGGAGTCGAGCGTACGCATGGCGATGGAAGTCTTCGGAGGTCATCCAGACGGCGAGCGGCTGGAGAAGCTGCAGGACAGTCCGTACTTCGATGGCCAGCGGTTCCGCAACCCCGTGCAGACGCCCATGGCCAGACCTTCGCTAGGGCTGGCCTGGGAGTACTTTGCCAAGGGCCCCCACGAGCGCGTGCCCCAGGAGACGTTCCCGATCGTGCGCCCCGAGCCGGCGTCGCTTCAGGCGGGCAAGGGCGAGGCGTTGCGCGTGACCTGGCTCGGTCACAGCACGATGTTGCTCGAGATCGACGGCGCGCTGATCCTCACCGACCCGGTGTTCGGCATGCGGGCCTCCCCATTTGGGTGGATGGGCCCCAAGCGCTTTCACGCGCCGCCCATCGAGCCCGAGAACCTCCCGCCGCTCGACCTCATCGTGGTCTCGCACGACCACTACGACCACCTCGATCTCCCTACGATCAAGCGACTCGCCTCGCGCGACACCCCGTGGGTCACCTCGCTCGGCGTCGGCGCTCACCTCGAGCGCTGGGGCGTGCCCGCGGAGCGCGTCACCGAGCTCGACTGGTGGCAGAGCATGGAGGTCGCGGGAATCGAGGTCACCGCGTGTCCGTGCCGCCACTTCGCCGGTCGCGGCCCCACGGCGAGCGCGGCCACGTTCTGGTCGAGCTGGGCCCTGCGCGGGCCAAAGCACTCCGCGTGGTTCTCGGGCGACACCGGCATCTGGCAAGACGCCTGGGACGAGATCGGCCAGCGCTTCGGCGGCTTCGACCTGAGCATGGTCGAGATCGGCGCGTTCCACCCCGCCTGGGGCAGCATTCACCTCGGGCCCGAGAACGCGCTCGCCACCCACCAGCGCGTCGGCGCAAAGACGTTGATGCCCGTGCACTGGGGCACCTTCAACCTCGCGCTGCACGACTGGGACGAGCCGATCAAGACCCTGCTCGGGTTGGCCGACGACGCCGGCGTGCAGCTGCTCAGCCCGATGATGGGCGAGACGGTGCACCGCGAGCGCGGGGTGTCGCAGTACTGGCTGGACCGCGCGCGGGCCTAAGGCCGGACCTCTTCGAGCACGGCGAGCTCGCTGGGCGGGCGGACGTCGAGCGTTCGCAGCTCGAACGACGGCGCGGGTGCTTCTTCGCAGCCGCCCTCGGAGGTGCGGCGGTACGCGGTGCCCTCGTAAAGGTCGCCGACTTCGGCGACGCCTCGCAGATGGCGCTCGCAACTCCCGGAATAGTCGACGACGGTGCGCCAGGTGCCGGCGGTTGCTTCGGCCTCGGACAGGAGCGGCTGCTCGCAGGCGGGGTCCTCGTAGTGGCTGGTCGTGGCAAATCGGTAGGGGGCGCAGCGCTGCTCGCCGTTCGTGTCGTCGATGCGTCCGCACTCGAAGCCGAGCTCGGTGTCGAGCCACAGGTAGTGCGGGCGGCCGATGTTCGAGCCGTCGGCCGAGACGGGTTGCTGCAGCTGGAGCCGGCCCTCGCCGATGGCTTGCAGGTCGAGGCTGGGCGCGTCGCCTAGCTGGAAGGGCTGGTGCGCGTACACCTCGTAGCTGACGCCGACCTCAGACAGCGGCGTGCATCCCTCTGGGCCGGAGCCGAACCACACGTTGGCGACATCGAGCGCCTCGGTCACCGTGCGGCGATTGCCCTCGAAGTCGCGGGCGAACTCCGGGGGTCTGCATCCGTCCGACACGGTCCCGTAGGCGACGTCATCGCCGCTGCAGGCGGCATCTTGGTGGAGGAAGCCGGCAGTGACGGCGACGGACTCGTTCGCGAGACATGCCGCGTCGTCCCCGAAGCGGACCGGCTCACATGTCTGCTCGTCCTCGAGACGGATCGGGCCGGAAGACTCCGCGCTGCCGTCGTCGGCGACGTAGCGCCAGTAGCCGAGCTGCTCGTCCGCGGCCTGGACCGAGCGCGACGCGGTCACGAGCGCGGTGTCGTCGACGGGCTCGATCTCGAAGCCCTCGACGTCCATCTGCTCGACGCAGAAGCCGTTCGCGTCGCGCCGATACACCTGGGCGAGCGGCGCACCACGTCGGTGGACGCCGACCGGGCCACACGTTGCGAAGCTCGTGCGGGCGTACTCGGGGATGTCGCCGCAGCCCGACCAGTACCCCGCTGGCGTGATGCAGTCGGCGTCCGCAAAGCCTTCGCTCCATGACGTGGAGGGCACGCAGGCGGACCCGCCCGCGGTCTGCGCGAAGGAGCAGTCGACGCCGAGCTCGGGATCGTGCCATGCCGCGAGGATCTCGTCGCCGTCAGCGTTGCGGTGCAGGATGGGCTCGAGACGGGACCCCACCACGTAGGGGTCCTGCGTGGCGTCGCCGCCGGTCGAACCCTCGTCGGCCGATGTCTCGTCCGCGCTGCTGGTCTCGACGGGCGACGACGTGGACCCGGTCGTCGAAGCGTCCGTGGTGCCGCTCGTGTCGTCGCCATCGTCGGTGTCCTGCGGTGATGGCGTGGTGTCGGCGCAGCCGAAAAGCATGCAGAGTCCAAGGAAAATGCGTCTCATGGTCGCTCAACCCGCGAGCGCGGCCCAAAGTCGCGCGCGAGCTGTGAAGACTACGCGACTTCGCGCCGCATTCAGGGTCCGATGGTGATGGTCGACACCAGGTCACACCGCGTGGCGAGTCAGCCGTCGATGTCCGCGAGCGCCGTCAGCTCTTCTGCGACCATCAGGTCCTTGGGCCGGGCGACGTGCCTCTTGACGGCGATCAGCTGGGAACGCGTCAGTACCCGCAGTTCCATCCCATCGACAGTGCGTGCGACCGATTCGCAGTCGGCGAAGCGACCCACGGGCTCCATGTCACGGAGAACATCGAGACGCCCGAGGTCCGACGCCAGCATGAGCATTCGCCATCTGACCAGCGTCTCGACAGGTTCCGTGATTCCCGGCAGGTCCGACCGGGACGCGTGATGCGGGTCGTAGGGGGAAAGTGCAGCCAGCAGGAGTTTGATGTTTTCGACCGTGAAAGGTGCAATCACGTCGAGATCGATCGTGTTGAGCGTGGAGCCGTGGAGGGTCGCCGCGACTCCGCCGACCACGACGAACTCGAAACCCGACTCGTCGAGCACTCGGAGTAGCTCCCGGGTTCGTTGCGGCCCGTACCGTCTCACGTGCGAGACGCCTCTCGAAGAGTGAGAAACTCCTCGAGCTGCGAGAGTCGTTCGTCGGGAGTCAGTTCCGAGTTGCGCCGCAGCGCGTCCAGATCGATGCCCAGGCGCTGAGCCTCACGCGCTGCTCGCGACCAAGGCATCGGCAGGCTTCGGCCATAGCCGAACTCCGGAGCGGACTTCGCCATCTGCGGGCTACGATAGCAGCGCGGCTGTGCCCGAGCCAGGCAACGCGACTTCGCGCCGCGTGCCTGGATGGATTTGGTCCGAGTTCCGCGATTCGCGATTCGCGAAGTTCAGGCCAGCTGAGCTGGCTCAGAGGCTGATCATGCGCTCGAGGGTCTCTTTGAGCGCTTGACCCGCCTCGGGCGAGTTGAAGCGGGCGACGCCCTTGGCGAGGGGACCGATGAGCTTCTCGATGGACGATAGGCCCAGGTTGGCGGGGTCGCAGCCGATGCGCTCGGACTGCGTCTTGAGCAGTGGCCAAGGGAACGCAGTGAACTGGCTGAGCACGTCGAAGACACGCATGCTCAGCGGGCTGAGCGTTACGCCTTTGGGCGGGCGGACTAGGCGTTCTTCCATGTGTCGCGGACCCGTTGTTCGTGGCCGTCGAGCTTGCCGTGCGGGCTCATGATGAACTCGCAGTTGTCGTCACCCTTGGCGACGCAACGCAGCTCCCGGCCGTGTAGTTCGAGCCCGAAGGCTTCGGTGCACCACCCCGAGGAATAGCCGGCGCTGAAGAGGCACGCGCAGGTTTCTCGCTTCTCGCCGCGCTTGGCGAGCACTTCGGACTCGAAGGTGTTGGGGTGGAAGTAGTGGAGGAAGAAGTCTTCGTTGGGTGCGGGGACGGAGTCCTCGAGGATGTGGACGAGGGCCCAGCCGGCGTGCGCGAAGTGGACGGGCCCCGAGGCGAGGCGGGCGATGGGGTCTTCGACGCCCTGGCGCTCCGCGAAGGAGACCGAGTCGCTGCGGCCGATCTCCCGCGCGGTGTTGTAGATGAACTGGCTGGCTGCGTCGTCGCCGAACGTCTCTGCCAATGCAGAGAACCAGGCGGCGAACAGGCTCTCGCAGCGCATGAAGACGTAGCGCTCGCCGCCCACGTGCACGGTGCCGTTCTCTGGCTTGCGCTCGACCTGACCGAAGAGGCGCTCGACGAAGGCTTCGCCAGCGGTGAAGGGGCCTTCGAACTGAGGCGGGACGCGAACGGACTTCAGGGCCATGGTGAGATGATTGCGCGTTTGGGACGAAGGGAAAACCGACCGGGGGGCCTCTGCTCACAGCGTCTGGAGGAACCGAATGAGGTCGGTTTTCTCCGCCGCGCTGAATCGCTCCTGGGCGCCGTCCATCAAGATGCCTTCGTCGTGGCCCATGTTTGACAGGCCGGCCACGGTGGTGTCGAAGACCTGGTCGAAGTGGGGCGGAGCGTCGAGCGGGTAGCCGTTGCAGCCGCTATCGAAGTCGACGGCCCCGTTGGTGACGTTGCCGTACTGGTAGACGACCGGTCGTTGATCGGCGGGGGTGAGCACGGCGCACAGACTCGGCGCGGAGTTGTTGTGGAAGTAGGGCCAGCGCGCCCAGATGCCCTCGAGCGGTGGCGGCACGTAGCCGTCTTGGGGGGTGAGCACGAGGTCGTACTTCTCGGACAGCGCGAGATCGTTGATGTCCTGGATGAACTCGACGCTGCGGCGGCGGTGCGGGTCGGTGCCCACGTCGTGGATCGGGGTGTCCGCAAAGTACACCACCTGCACGGTCTCGAGCTGCTCCCGAACCGAGAGCGAGTCGGCGTCGGGCTTGCTCCAACCCTTCTGGTAGGTGCCGTGGCAGCGCGCGCAGTTGTCGACGAAGAGCGCCTCACCGCGCTTCGCGGCGGCCAGGTCGAACGCCTCGGGCTCGAAGTGGTCGAAGAAGCTCGGTGCCTCGGTGGCGAACACGCCCGTGGTGAACTCCTCGATGACGTCCCAGTTGTCGATGATCCACGCGTCGAGGGCGACCAGGTCGGAGCCGCGGCCGAACTCGTTGACCAGCAGCGCGCCCAGGACCGGGTTGCCGCTGACCAGCGACCCGTCGGAGAAGTACTTGTTCTTGTACTTGGTCAGCCACCACGTGGCCGGCTTGACGTCGCTGGGGTAGTGCTCGAGCTCGTTGGAGCGCGGGTTCTGCCAGGACTGCTCGGTGCGGGTGGCCCAGGGGTCGAGCTCGCGGGTGCCCAGAGAGAGGATGGTGTGGGCCAGCGCGGTGTCGAGGCCGAGCGCGCGCGGGTCGACGCTGCGGACGTAGCGGATGTTGTCCCGAGACATCGCCCACAGATCGGTCTCGCCGGAGTCTGCGCCGGTGCCGAGGGCGAACGCGGCGGGTCCGACCTGCTCGAACAGCGGCTTGTAGACGACGAACATGTTGTTCGCCGTCGATCGCCGGTTGAAGAGCCCGAGCGTCGGCGTGTCGAACACGCGGCCCGAGTGGCACGTGGCGCAGCTAAAGGTGAGGCCCGCCCCGCGGTCGGTGTTCATCACGGTGACACCCCAGTACTCGCCGTCTTCGCCGCGTACGAGCCCGAGCTGCTCGTAGATCTCCTCCATCGAAGACAGGCCGGTGAAGGCGGGGAGAAGCTCGGAGAGCAGCTGACGCAGGGGGTCGTTGGGGTTGCCTTCGATCAGCGTTCGCAGCGGGCGCTCGGGCAGGAGGATGCCCGTCGTCTCGACGGGGTAGTGCAGCGCGTGGCCCTGGCCGGCTTGGGCGTACGCCGCAGCGTCTTCGAGCCCGAGCGGGTTGGGTCGGCCGCACGGCGAGATGAGCTCGCCCTCGGTCCACTGCGCCGGCACGCCCTGCTGCGCGCACACGTCGACCTCGTCGCCGCCCGAGCTGCCGCCCTCGGAGTTCGAGTCCGAGTCTGCGGTGGTCTCGCTCGCGCTCGTCGACGCGTTTGGGGCACCCGAGTCGCCCATGCTCGTGGACCCGGTGTCGGTGTCGAGCTCGGCAAAGCTGCTATCGAAACCGCATCCGCCCAGCGCGAGGGCCAGCACCCAGTGGAACCTTCCACCCGACATCTGCGCTGCATACCACAGGCTCTACGAGCTTCGATGAGCGCATCAGCCGCGTTCGGGCGCGAAATGGCCCGTAGACACCGGTCTCCGGGGGTTCAGCGCTCGGCCCCGCACGCGGCGAAACGTTCGATCCGAACCTCGCCAGGGACCTTCGGCACGATGAAGCTCCCGGCCAGCATGGCGAAGACGACGTCCTGGGGGTCGAGCGGCGTGTCGACGACCAACTCCTCGACCCACGGTCCACCATCGGCTCGGTATTCGAACGCCAGGCTCTCGGCGCCGAGGAAACGCACCCTGAGGCTGAGCTCGGAGACGGGCCCGAGCATGGTCTCGGTGATGTTGATGCCCAACGCCCGCACGGTGAGCCTGCCGTGATTGCCGTAGAAGAAGCTGGCGGCGGCGGAGGTGCCCTCGGGTTCGAACAGCTCGGCGGCGACCTGGTGCTCCAACGCGGGGGGCCCGGCGATGTCGATCTGCGCGGCCTCGTCCGTCATGTCACCCATCGACCGTCCCAGCCAGCTGTAGCCGGCTTGGTCGGTGCCGATGGAGAGCACCAGCTGGTCGGCGTCGAAGCTCACCGGCCACACCGGGATGGAGTTCCACGCCTCGTCGAGCTCGGCGTCGGAGAACTCATCGGTCACCGGATCGCAGGGGAGCGGCCCGCCCGTCGACTCTGAAGAGCTGTCCGCGGTGGACACGGTGGATGCGGTCGACTCGGATGCGTCCGGTGCTCGCACCGCTCGTCGTTTCGCTCCCCGAACTCGTCACCGCCGTGGTCCCGGTGCTCGTCACGCTCGAGGACTCGAGCGGATCGTTTGGCGTCGCGGGCTGGCCCGTCGACCCACGCGCTGGCGATGAGCACGGAGCAGAAGCGTCGCATCCGCACAGCGTACCAATCGTCGCGTTCGCTCGGAGTCCCAGCGCGCGCGTCCGTCGGACCTGGTAGCTAGGCTACATGCCCGTCAGCCGCGTCGCTTGGGCACGGGCACGCGCTGCCCGTCTTCCACCGCGATGACATCGGGATGAAACTCCGACGCCTCGGCGACGAAGGGGTCGCTCGAGGTGTAGCGCTGGGAGAAGTGCGTGAGCACGACTCGGCGCGCGCCTGCTTCCTTGCCGATCTGCGCCGCCTGGACCGCGGTCATGTGCGCGTGGTCGTGGGCCATCTTTGCGTCCTCGTGCAGGTAGGTCGACTCGATGACGAGCAGGTCGACGTCCTTGGCGAGCGCGAGCGCGCCGGGACACGGCCGGGTGTCCATGACGAAGGCGACCGATTGCCCGGGCTTGTGCACGCTGACGTCCTCGAGCTTCACGGTGCGGCCGCGGACCTCGATGGATCCATTGCGCACGAGCTGCCCGATGGCAGGGCCCGTGACGCCAATCTCGGCGAGCTTGTCGGGCAGCATGCGGCGGCCCGCGGGTTCGTCGATGCGGTAGCCGAGGGTGGGGACACCGTGGTCGAGCGGCGCGACCGAGATCGAGAACGACCCGGTGTCGATGACCTCGGAGGCGTCAGCGATCGGGTGCGGCACCATCTCGGCGCGCTCGCGGTAGATCGACGCGTATCGAAGGCGGTCGAAGTACTTGCGGCCGCTCGCGGGGAAGTACACGTGGACCGGATGCTTCACCTCGTCGAGCGAGAGGCGCTGGGTGATGCCCGCCAAGCCCAGGCAGTGATCGCCGTGAAAGTGCGTGACGCAGACGCGAGTGATCGCGCTCGCTGCCACGCCGGCGTAGATCATCTGCCGCTGCGTCCCCTCACCGGGATCGAAGAGCACGCCTTCGTCGTCCCACCGCAGCAAGTAGCCGTTGTGGTTGCGATAGCGCGAGGGCACCTGGGAGCCGGTTCCCAGAGCGATCAGTTCGCGGACGGACACCGCAACACTATAGGTGCATGCGGGTGGTCAGTCCTCGTGCCACTTTGGAGCGGCGGTGAACTCGAGACCCAGCGTGTGACGCATGTCGTTGGACCACGCAACGCGGGTGGGAAACACGATGGTGCCGCGACGGGTGCCCAGCGCGTAGGGCATCACCGCGTCGATGCGTCGACCCACCATGAAGCGCCCCTGAATCTGTTCGACTCGAATCCCCCCCGCGCCCAGATCGACCATGCGCCCCGGCACCCGGTTGGGCCCGACGAGGACGCCGACATCGACGGGCAGCCGCATCCAATCGCGCAGCCCACGAGTCTTGGGGTCTTGCAGCTGCACTTGCAGGTGCCGCTTCTCGACCTGCTTGTCGGGGGTGAGCCCCTGGCGCTTCTCGAGCGCGTGCAGGTTGAAGAAGCGGAAGATGGTCGTGATCGCGGCCTGGCCGCACAGGGGCTGAAGGTCGTGCGCAGGGCGGCCGGAGCGGTCGAAGGTGATGTCGGACGAGGGCGCGTAGGCGTAGGTCCCGTCGGAGCGGACCCAGCCGCCGGGTGCCTCGGACTCGCGCGGGACGTCCACTTCGCGGTGGCCGTAGTCCTCCAGTTGCCCCTTCGAGTTCCGTGACCCCGGCACGGGCGCAGTGTAGCAGGGTTCGGCACCTTGACCGCGGCAGCCTGGCGGCGAATCCTCCCGCCCATGACGGACGCCACCATTCCGGTCGTCAGCCTTCGAGAGCTCGCCCCAGGCGGCCGTAACCCTCAGGTCGTCAAGGCGCTCGGCGAAGCGCTCGAGGAGTTTGGGTTCGTCGCGGTCACCGAACACGGCGTGCCCGAAGCGCTGCTCGACTCGGCCTACGCCGAGGCCAAGGCGTTCTTCTCGCTGCCCACCGAGACGAAGCAGCGCTACGAAGACGTCAGCACCGGGCGGCAGCGCGGCTACACCTCGATGGGGGTCGAGCACGCCAAGGACCAGGCCGTCGCGGACATCAAGGAGTTCTGGCACGTGGGTCGACGCGAAGGGGACCTCGTGCCCAACGTCGAGCCCGCCGAGGTGCCGGCGTTCGCCTCGACGTTCAACGCCCTCTTCGACGAGCTCGACCGCGTGGCCACGGCCTTACTGACGAGCGTGGGCGAGCACCTCGGCAAGCCCGACGGGTTCTTCGAAGACTTCACCCGGCTCGGCAACTCGGTCATTCGTGTCATCCACTACCCGCCCTTGGGCGCCGACGTGCCGCCTGGCGCCGTGCGAGCTGCCGCCCACGAAGACATCAACCTCATGACCGTGCTCCCGGTCGCGACCGAGCCGGGCCTGCAGCTCATGACCCGCGACGGCGAGTGGATCGACGTGCAGACGCCACCCAACGTGATGGTCTGCGACAGCGGCGACATGATGCAGCTGCTCACCGGCGGGCAGCTCCGCTCGACCACGCACCGCGTGGTGAACCCCCCGGGCGACGCCAACCGCTCCCGCTATTCGATGCCGTTCTTCTGTCACCCGCGGGCCGACGCGGTGCTGCAAGAGGAGCCCCAGGTGCTGGCGGACGACTTCTTGATGGAGCGTCTGCGAGCGATCGGGGTGGCCTGAAGCGGGCGGCCCGGGACTATTCGGGCTGCTCGGACTCTTCGGCCCAGTCGCGGCGGATCTTGGCGGCGATCAGGTCGCCGGAGTCTTCGTGGCTGCGCTCCTGCACGTCGACGGCGTAGCCCTCGGCGCCGTGTGCGTCCCAGTCGAAGCGGATGCCGTGGACCCTGCCCTGGGTGCTGCGTGCCTTGCGACGCTCTTTGGAAGGCGAACTCACGTCAACATACCTTGGGGCACGGTTTGGCGTGACGCAAGGCCATTCGCATCGAGTGAACGGGTTCGGGACGAGGTGGATGGGGCGCGAAGGCGTACAATCGCGCGGTGCCGGACTCCTCCGTGCCTTGCTTGTCGGGCGCCGTCTTCCTTCGAAACGAGACGATGTTTCGGCAGGAGGTCGGGGACGCCGTCGTCGACCAGGCTCGTGCGTCGCTCACCGATCGAGAGCGGGACGAGCTCGAATCCGCGGTCCCGGCCGCTTGGATTCCCGTCACGACCATCGACACCTTCTATCGCGAAATCGCCCGCCAAGCGGGCCGCGACCTCGAGTCGTTCTATGTCTCGGTGGTCAAGCGGGGCATCTCGCAGACGCTGCGCTCGGTCTGGAAGGCCCTGCTGCGGCTGACCACCGACCGGGCGCTGATCAGCCGCACGCCGATCATCTACGCGCGGGGACACTCGGTCGGCAAGATCGTCTCCGAGATCACTGCGCCCGGTCGAGCCACGGTCGTGCTCACGGGTTGGCCGGACATGCCCCACCTGCGTCGCCTCGGCGTGGGCGCCGGAATCGAGGCTGTGCTCGAGATGGCGGGTCGCAAGGACGTGTCGGTCACGTTCGAGGAGACCGACGACGGCGCGATCTACCAAGCTCGCTGGCGGTCGCGCTGACGCTCAGCCGCTGGGCGTGCCGCCACCGACGACGCTGAGCGAGTGGCCCGTCATGTCGGAGTAGGTGTACGCGCCGTTGAGGCCGTTGTACGAGGTGACCGTGCCGTCGGTGGGATCGACCCGGTGCGCGCCGTTGCCGTTGACGGCCCAGACGTTGCCGAAGAAGTCGATGCTCACGCCGTACGAGGTGGGCGTGCTGAAGTCGTGCACGATCTCGAAGGTCTCGCGATCGACCCCCTTCACGCCGCCGAAGTACGACATCCACAGCAAGCCGCCGGGGTCACCGTCGGCCATGCAGCCCGAGGACACCGACAGCTCGGGGCTCACGGTCCACGACTCGGTCGCGGGGTCGAAGCGTGCAGCGCGGCTGCCACAGTTCCAGATGTAGCCGTCGACGTCAGCCGTCATGCCGTACCACCACGAGGTGTTGCCCGTGCTGTCGGGGCCGTCCCAGACGGTGACCTCCATGGAGTCGAGGGTGACCCGGACGATGTGGTTGCCGTTGGCCCAGCCGGTCGCCCAGAAGTTGCCATCAGCGTCGACCGCCGCGCCGTAGAGGCCGTACGGGTCGGACTTGAGGCCCGGGATGTCGACGGTGTCGAGCACCACGCCGGCGTCACCATCGATGAGGATGACGTGGTCGGTGGTGCCCGATCCGATACGACCCGCGGTCCACAGCAGCTCGTTCTCCCAGCTGCACGTCGAGCTGTTCCACGTGCCCGGCGCCCACGCGACCGGGCGCTGGCTGTCGTAGTCGAAGGGGAGGTACCAGGCGCGGCATTCCTCTTGGTCCCAGGCCAGCGGCGTGCCGTCGGTCGAGGTCTGAATGCCCGGGGTGCCGTTGCTGTCGACGCAGTCCTCCTCGGTGGCGTAGATCTTGGTGATGCCGCCGTTGCGGTTGGCGACCGCGACGTCGCCGGAGAGGCTGACCGAGGTGCGCGACGGGCTGCCGCCGGTGTCGGGGCGCGTCTGGTAGCGGCCGACCTCGGTGACGGTCTGCGTGTCGATCTTCGAGATGGTGCCCTCGGCGCTGTTGGCCGCCCACAGGAACGAGAAGTCGGGCTCGTTCTTCTTGCCGCCGCCGCCGTTCGTGTCGCCCGGCTGGCACGCACCCACGTTGTCGCCCGCGTCGGGCACGATGCCGAGGTCGAAGTTGACCGGGGGAGGGCCGTCTTCGCCGCCCTCGTCCGCGGCGTCCGTGTCGCTGGCGGGGTTGGTGGTCGCTCCGCCGGCAGACTCGGTCTCGCCGCTCGCACCCGACGAGGCGCTGTCGGATTCTTGCGCAGTGGCGCTGGCGGTCGTCAGTCCGCTCGAGCCCTCAGCGTTGGCCGTGTCTTCGGTTTGGTCGGTGCCACATGCCAACAGCATGGACGCCGCCACTGCAGCGATCGTGTAGTTGTAGTTCCGCATCTGAAGCTCTCCCCATTCCCCCAGGTGGATTCAACCACACAAGGGAGGGGTTTGCCCCTGAGCGGGCTCACCCCGCGACGGGGGGTGCGGAGGTCGTGGAGCCGGCCCCGAAGAACTCGAGGTTGGACGGCGCGTTGGGCACCGGGATCGGCGTGGTGACCACGGTGTCGCCCACGAACTCGACCTCGAAGAGGTCGCCGTCCCGCGCGAAGCCGTAGGCCTTGCCGGCCCAGAAGGCGAGCCCGAACACCTGATCGTAGGGTAGCGTACCGAAGTTCTGGAGGATGATGCCGTTGCTCGGGTTGAACTCGATGATGCAATCGGTGTCCTCGCACCCCGGCCCGAACACGGTGAGATAGGTGCCGCCGCCGATGACCGAGACGACGTCGCCGCTCGAGCGCAGGTCGTCGCCGAGGGTGGCGATGTCGGAGATCGTGCCGTCCTCGGTGTCGATGCGGACGTAGCGCTCGTCGACGAACCCCACCAGGGCTTCGCGGTCGGCGAGGACCGTGCCCGCTGGCACGAAGGACAGGGAGGTGGGGTACTCGCCCGAGGCGACCTCGGTGCACACGGCGGTGGTGCGGTCGATCTCGTAGAGGCCGCCGAAGCTGACCCCGAACATGTTCGACTCCTCGTCGAGCGCGATGTCGATGATCGAGCCGCCGCCGCAGCCTTGGAACTGGCCGACCTCGTCGACGTCGAGCGTCTCGGGGTCGAGGCGGTAGAGGGTGTCGCCGCTGTGGCCGAAGACCTCGGCGAACTCCACGCCGCCGGTCTCGTCGGGGGCGACGTCGAGCAGGGGGCCATCGTCGGTGTCGCTGCCCGACGAGGAGGCCGCGGTCGTTTCATCGCTCACGTTCGAGGTGGACGTCGCGGTGTCGTCGCCGGTGGTCGTGCCGGGGTCGGTCGAGTCCTGCGTCGCTCCCGCGCCCCCGGATTCGGCGGGGTTGTTGTCCCGCGCGTCGACGGTGCAACCCGCGTAAGCGATTGAAAATCCAAGCATCAAGCAAAGCGTGGCGGCGCGCATGGTCCGAGCGTCTCCCAGGAGGTCCCACATCCTACACGCTGGATCTGGCGCTCGCCGGTGCGCAATCAGCCCCGCGGTGGCGCAAAAACACAGGGGACTCGCGATCGCGCGCGCTCCGGGTCACCATGCGCGCCACCGACGATGGCGTCCCCCCACCTCCGTCAGCGCTTCGAGATCCTGCAGACCGCCATCGCTGCCAAGGACCCCGCCGGCGTGGCCTCGGCGCTCGAGGCCATCGAGACCGAGCTGCAGGGGGCCGACCCCCTCACCCGCGCAGCGGCCTACGCCGAAGTTCAGCTGCTGCGAGGCCGGCCGCTCGAGGCGGCGGAGGTGTTGGACGACGTGTTGGGGGTGATCGGTGATGACGCGCGCGTGCACCACCAGATCGCTGCGTACCGCGAGCAAGGCGACGACCTCGACGGTGCGCTTCGTTCGTACGAGCGTGCCAACGCAGCCGACCCGATGTTCACCGAGGCCTGGGTGGCGCGCGGCGTGCTGCTCGACCGGCGGGGCGACGTGGCCGAAGCTCTGGGCTGCTACCGCAGCGCGATGCTGTCCGACCCGCAGCACGTGGACACGTGGCGAAACATGGGCAACTGCCTGGCGGCGCAGCGCAAGTACGACGAGGCCGCGAGCGCCTACGACACGGCGCTGGGGCTGGCCGTGGGCGATCAGACGATCGCGTTCCTGCGGGCGTCGGCACACGCCGCGAAGGGCGACCTGCAGACCGCGGATCGATTGATGACCGAAGCGCTTCGCGAGGAGCTCGGGCGGCCCTGCGAGGAGCGGATGGGGGATGCGGTGTGTCGCTTCTTCGCGCCAGCGCCGGCCGAGGCCGAGCGAAGGGCCAACGCCAAGGCGCTGCTCGAGTCGCTCGATGCGTTGCCTCAGGGGGTCTACGTGGAGGCGGTCGACGGCGTGCGCTACGTGTGCGACCCCGACCCGGTGACGCCGGACCGACCGCATCGGTTCCTCGACGCGTCGACGGCGGTGAGCCGGGGGTAGCGGTCGCGACGTCGGTGTCATGGTCGCGCTCCGAGCCGAACCGGAGGGGGGCGAGATCACTCGTTGGCATCACAGGTGCACGTGTTCGCCCTCATGAACCTGCGACAAGGAATGTTCGTTGGCCTCCTGGCCCTGGGCCAAGCGAGCTGCGACGGCGGTGAAGCGGCTCCTGGAGAAGAGACGGAGGGCACGACGGAGACGGAGGGCGGCTCTGAGACGGAGGGCGGCTCGGACACCGAGGGCGAGACGGACACCGAGGGGCCGGACCCTCTGGCCGAGTGCACTGAGCCCGACCCCGCCGTGAACGCGTCGTACGCTTTGGCTGGCGAAGCGTGGGCCGATCTGGAGACCGCCTCGACGGCCTTCGCCTGGTACGACGTCGAAGAGTCCTGCGCCGTGTCCAGCGTGACAGCGGACGGCTCCGAGTGGGTCACGGTGCTCGACTGCGGCGAGGGCCGGGTCGCGACGCTCACCATCGCAGCCCCTGCCGCCGGCAGCCCGTCGTGGGCGCAGGACGAGACCCTCACGCTCGATGCGTCGGCAAACGTCGACGACTTCGGAGGGGCGGAGCGTATCCAGCTCCGTCGCGGTGACGAGGTGCTCGTGCATGTGCTCCGCGGGTCGGGCCTCGACGCAAACGAGGAAGGCCTGATCTCCAGTTTGGGGGCCACACCGAGCTACGAAGAATGTGACGCCCCGCCGCTGAACGACTATTCGGCCGACAACACCGTCGCGCTCGGGCTGCGGTTCGAGCGAGGGGAGGAGGAGACGACGGTCATCAGCGGCCACCGAGGCTCGCTCCCGGTCGATGGAGGCTCGCTCGAGATCGACGTCGCCGCGGCGACGAGCGGGAACTGCTGCCACAGCTCGCTGTGGATCGACGTGCTGATGCGCGTCGCGAGCTCGCGCTGAGAGCGTTCGGGCTGCGCAACCATCCCGGTCTGACGCGGAGCATGTAACCTCCACCGGGCAGACGCGGAGGATTCGAGATGCTGCATGGACGTTCCATCTGTGCCGCGGCGCTGCTCGCCGCGGTTTGCATGCCCAGCTTCGCCGCGGCGGAGACCAAGCCTGCCGTTGTGTGGATCCCGACCGCGCCGGTCGACGTGGTGCCCTCGGGCGCGTTCGAGACCCAGTGCTCGAACACCGGCATGGGAGGATCTGCGGTCGCAGCCGGCTGCATTCCCTCGATCGATGAACCGATGACGCTGACGCCTCATCCGAGCGCGCAGGCGATCGCAGACGGCGTCGCGGCGGCGTTCGGGGCCTACGACCTTCGGGTCGTCACCGAGCCACCCCCGGACTATCTCCCAACGTTCGCCGTGTTCACCAGCGGCGATGCAGCACCGGAGGGGTCCTCGTACACGTGCTCGCGGGCCTCGGCGAACTGCTCCGCGCGCGACCGGGACCGGGCCTCGTTCACCAACACCTCGACGATGTCGTGCACCGATCCGGACCTCGTGACGACGGCGGTCTTCGTCGTCGGTCGGATGTCGGGTCTCGAGGGCACGGTTGGGGCGCCGGAGAACTGGATGAACTACCCGCCGGACTTTGCGGCAACCCAGACGCAGTTCGTCGACGCGTGCACGGAGATCGCGAACCAGCTCGGCGGTCGCGATGGCATGACGCCGCTGCCGCTCGAATGCACCACCCTGGACCACGTGGGGTGCGAGCCGGGGATGCAGAACAGCCACGCCGATCTGCTGGAGACTCTCGGACCCGCAGCCGGCGACGACGAACCGCCGGTCATCGAGGTCATCACGCCCGAAGATGGCGCAGTGATCGAGCCCGGCGGCTCGATCGATGTCGCGTACACGTTGCAGGAGGCGTCGAACTTCGCCGGTACCCGGCTCACCATCAGCTCGCCGGCGCTGCTGCAGCTTCCAGGCCTCGAAGTCGATCGCTTCACCTTCTGCACGAGCGACCTCTGCGACGTCAACTGGCTCGACAACCAGCCGTTTCGGACCGCGGACAGCGAGTGGACGAGCGGAGAACTCCCGGGGCTGCCCGAGGGCGAGTACCTGGTCGAGATCGAGGCGTCCGACTACTACGGCAACGAAGCCGAGATGGTCGTCTTGTCGATCACCATCGGAGAAGGCGAGCCGGACCCGACCGGCGGCACCAGCGGAACCGGAGGCGACGGCGGCACGTCGGGCGGTGGCCACACCTCGACCGGCGCGGGTACGGCCTCGGAGGACGGCGGCGCGCCGCCCAACACCACCGCGGCGAGCACGAACGGCGACCCCGATCCCAGCGGCGGCGAGTCGAGCGGCGAGGGCAGCTCCGCAAGCGGCGGTGCCGACGGGTTGGCCGACCGCGGGTGCGGCTGCACGTCGACCCCTGGCGAGGGCGACCCCTTCGCGCTCATGCTGGGGCTGCTGGCGGCCGGGCTGCGGCGTCGCCGATGAATCGCTACACGTACGCAGAGTACGTAGCGCTCGAGGAGTCGAGTCCGACCAAGCACGAGTTCCTCGATGGAGAGATCTACGCGATGGCCGGGGGGTCGGAGGATCACTCCGCGCTGGCCGCCGAGGTGCTACGGCTGCTGGGCAACGCCGCAGCCGATCGGCCGTGCCGTGTCCACACGTCGGATCTTCGCGTGTACATCGAGGCGCGGGGCCTCGCGACCTTCCCCGACGGATCGGTCATCTGTGGGGAACTGGAACAGCACCCGCCGAGCCCTCGAGCGACAGCCCTCAACCCCAGCGTCCTCCTCGAGGTGACCAGCGATTCGTCCGAGGACTACGACACCGGTCTGAAGCTCGAATGCTATCAGAGCATCGCGTCTTTGCAGGAGTACGTGGTCGTCTCCCACCGCGAGCGCCGGATCACCGTGCATCGCCGGATGCCCGGCGGAGTTTGGACGAGCACGGTCGCGATCAGCGGGGGGAAGTCGCGGTGCCAAGCCTCGGGACGCGCATTCAGGTCGACACCGTGTACGCGAAGAGCTCGATCGGTTGAGGCTCTCGAGGGGCGTTGGGCGATGCGCGTCGCGGGCCCGTGAGAGTGACGCAGGGGAGCTCGGCGCAGTGAGCACAGACAGAGATGTGGACGCCCTACTTCTCTCCTTTCGGAAGGAAGGTCCCAGACTCTCGAAGATGGGAATCCCAGCGGTTGATCAGAAATGCTCCGATCCCAACGCGGAGAGCAACAACCGCGACAACGCCGACGTTCGCCCACAGGATGAACGAACCCGTGGCGAAGCGCAGACTCGCCAGACCAACGAGCAGCGCTAGTAGCCCACCGACCCCCAGTAGTGTCTTTCGAAACGAGTTCGTTCTCTGTGCGGCAGCGCTCTCTTCCTCGGAGAGGACGCGGCCGAGCTCCACGGCTTGCCCGGTAGGGTTCGCATCGCCAAGCAGGGGGACGAAGTGGTGGTCGAGGCCGGGAAGCCGAAGGTGGGGCAGCGGCTTCAGGGCAACATACCAGGCGACCTCCTCCGCCGAATACTCCGAGGTCGCCTTCCCGCGAAGTCGTGCGTCGAGCAGTCGTCCCTGTTCGGATAGCACCTCCCAGCCCGCCGCGGAGAGTGTCGTCGACGGTGCGAGGCTGCGCTCCCGGTGGGCGCGAAAGGTGGCAAGCAGTACGAGTGTCGCCACAGCGCCCCCCCCATGGGCCCGCGGCGACGAGTAGGCACGCGGTCACCGCGGCGGATACCAACCATAGGCAGCGGGTCGCGACTCTTGGCACTCCGGTCGCACCTTCCGGACATTGGAGTCTGGTGCCCCGCAGCTGCGAAGACAGCTCGGCTGCCATCTGGATGCTCAGCGTCTTCGCGACGGCCTTGAAGTGATAGCCGGGCGCCTGCTCGAGCGCCATCGCCTGGTAGTGGTCGTGCGTGGACTCGTCACTCCCCGAGATCATTCGGGACGATGCTCGGTCTACGTCGAGCGCACCGTTCGCGAAGAGCCGCGCAAGGGCCACCATCCCGGGAAGGATCGCGGGGTTGATGAGGTATGCCGCGTGGTAAGGGGTCAGGGGCTGCGGCGCGCTCTCGCGGTAGGTGGGGCTGTCCGGTTCTACGCACATCGGTCGATCCGGAGCCCCGAGGACAAAAGAACTTCTCCGATACGCACGCGACACCAGCAGGCCCGTAAGCCCAAGCGATGCGGCGAGCGCGATCTGCTCCCACTGAAGGAGGAGGTCCATGGAGCTGTTCATGAACACAGACCCGCCGCAAGCTCTGAGGGAAAACCTCGCGCCTCCAGATCCTTTCGGAACCTCACCAGCTCGTCCAACAAGTCAACCGTCGGTCCGAGTCCCGCCTTCCGGGTGATCGTGACTACTTCGCTCCGTCCGGAAGAAACGCACCCGACTCGCGGAGGTGCCCATCCCAGTTTCGGATGAGGTAGAGCCCGATGCAAATGCGAAGCAACGTCGCGAACACGAGCGTCACGTTGATCCAGAAGATCGCCGATAGAGCGAGGTGCTGCAGCGAGGACAGCGCCACCAGCAGCGCTGCAATTCCCACAGTCCAAAGCAAGCCCTTTCGAATGCGATTCACGCGGCAAGCGGATCGTTGCTGCGCCTCGCTGAGAGTACCGCCGAGCTCGACGTCCTGGCCGGTCGGTCGCTCGTCACCCAGAATTGGAGCGAAGTTCTCGTCGACGCCCGGAAGGCGGAAATAGGGCAAGGGCTTCAGCGCGACGTACCACGCGACCTCTTCCGTGGAATACTGGGTTCCGCTCTTCTCCCGCAGGCGCTCGTCGAGGCGACGTTCTTGTTCGCGCAAAACCGCATGGCCTGCCTCGGACAGCGTCATTGCGGGAGCGAAGCCCCGATACCGGTGCGCGCGGTAAGCAACGAGCAATACCAGGGTTGACACCAGTCCTCCCCAAGGGCCCGCCAGCGTCAGCCCGACCAAGCTCAAACTCGTCGCTACCGACCAGAGACACAATGTCGCGGCCTGGGGAACACCCCTTGCACCTTCGGGACACTGGAGGGCCGAGTCGCGAAGATCGGAAGCGAGTTCCGAAGCCATCTGCGTACTGAGCGACCTCGCGACGAACTCCATGTGGCAGTTGGGTGCTTGTTCGAGGGCCGCTCGTTGGTGCTTGTCGAGGCCGGCGGCGGGATCTCCGGGAAGCAATCGGCCCGATCTTCGATCGCCCCCCAGGGCACCGCTGGCCACGAGCGGTGCCAGGATCACCATCCCGGGTAAAATGCTGGGGTTGACCAAGTACGCAGCATGCAGCGGTGTGAGCGGCTTCGGCGGATCGCGGCGGTAGTTTGTGGCGTTCGCTCCACGCTCCGCCGGGAGGGTCGGTGCTCCGAGAATGAACAGGCTCTTGCGATAGACCTGCGCCACCGCGATGCCGAAGACGACGAGGCATGCGGCAAGCACGATGTAGTCCCAGCGGAAGATGGAGTCGATGACGCCGTTCATGAGCACAGGCTAGCCGCGAGGTCTGAGGGGAAACCCCGCGCCTCGAGGTCCTTCTGGAACCGCGCGGGTATGTTGGCGAAGAACGAAGCGCTCACCATCTCGTCCGACAAGTCGACCGTCGGTCCAAGGCCGGCCTGCTGAGCGAACGAGGCGGGGTCGCTCAGGTGGTCGATGACACCGCGCACAAACTCCTCTACCGAGTTCTGGGTCATGCCCCAAACGGCAACCGCGATCGAAGCGAGAACGAGCACCGTGCCCACCACCATCACATACTGTGGGACCGGGACGTAGCCCGCTGTCGACGCAAGCCAGCCGATGAAGGCGAGCCCGTTCCCGGCGCCGGCAAGAGCCCCTTCCAGGGCTTGCAGGGCGTCCCCACGGACGATCCCGTCGCGTAGCGTGAGGCCCCCGCTCACAATGCCCAGGACCGACACGAACCCCGCGACCCCGCCCATTCCCAGGGTAGTTAGGCGCGACGACCGCTTCATGAGGAAGTCTGAGATGGGTCCGAGGTCCGCGAAGGCGAGGCCCGCCGTTGCCATCGCGCTGATGTAGCCGATCGCGCTCGTCGCGGATTCATCTGGGTTTGAAGACACTGTGAGCGCCAACAGTGCGCCAGCGAGGAGAGCCGTCGCCCCCCGGAATCCGGCGCCACGAAAGAGACGGTCGTCCCAGTTGACGCCCATGAGCTTCGTCGCGTGCTTGTAGCGTACGGACGCTGGAGCATCCCTGAACTCGTACGCCTCGCCGATCGCGAAAGCCATACGCTGCTTCTCCTGCCAGGAGATCCCACCAAACTTCACGATCTTGTTCAGGACCCACTCCGAGCGCGCGGCCTTTCGCAACCCCCGTCGGGCCTTGTGGGCGATGCTGTGAAACATCGAAATCCGAGTGATCGCCACCCAAAGCGACATGGGCCCCGGCAAGTTGGCGCCCATAGCAATCGTGGCGTTGGAGAAGCTCGACGCGATGGACAGCGCACTCTCACGGAGGGGCGTCTGCCCCTTCCAGCCTTCGATGTACTGCTCCGCGGCTTCTGGAGAGAGTGTCGACTTCAGTAGTTTCTCAAACTCGGGATCGAGCTCTTCCTTCCACGCGTGGTACTCCAGCGGAAGTACCTCTTGATCGAGGAAGCGCTCTCGGTGCTCGGTGAGCGGAAGCAGCGCGACGGCCGACTCCAGCGCGTAGAACGTATCCTCCCACAAGTCGTGGTCTACGACCTCTGAGTGTTCGATGACGCTGCGAAGACCGTCTTTCCAGTCGGGCGTTGCCCACTCATCCAGGATCCGCTTGGCAGCGGCGTCCCTCTGGCCCCTCGCATCCTCGGCGACCTCGGGCTCCTGTACGAGTTTCTTCATGAATAGCGGCATCGCGGCCGCGACGATGAAGTTCTGCAGGTCCTCCATTGGGCCGACGCCAGTGTCACCGTTGACGGCGCACTCGATGTCGACAACCGCGTGAAGAGCAGTGAGCGCGGCGAGGTTCGGGAGTCCGCCCTTGGCCGCGCGGGCAAGCTCTCGCAGCGCCTCCCGGAGAGCGTCAATGTCGCGAAGCACCCGCCTGACTCGCTTCGCGAACGCGTCGAGCTCGGGTTTAGTCTCCTTGTACTCCTTGTATCGCTCGAGCGTAGTGCGAAAGCCCTTGGAGATCGGTAGGGCGATCGTCCCTGAGTTGGAGACCTTCCACGCGTAGTAGCGGGGCTCCCGCTTTCCGTCTTCTGTGATCTTGACAGAGCCGTGTGCAGCATCCCGGACCAGGTGACGTTTCTGACTCTGGCTGTGCTTCGGAGGGTGTTCGATGGCGCTCGGCACAGTCGTGAGTCCGAGCCCTTCGTCGAAGTAGAGCCCCTCGGCTTGGTAGAGTTCCTCGAGCACCCAGCGGTTCTGACGGGCGACGGCGTTGGGTGAGCCGGCGGTCAGCACTTGCAGCACCCGCTGCGGCGGAAGCGAGAACTCCTCCGCAAGCCGCTGGATGGAAACCAGGCCCGGCTCGCGCATGGTGAGGTCGACGAGCATGTAGACCTGCGACCGTCCGCTCGACTTCTGCACGAAACCAGGACTTACGCCTTTGATCGCGTCCGCAAGACCGCCCAAGGCTACAGCTCGCTTTCCTCTGGCTCCAACCAGGCGTCCGGCAACGACGCGCCCACCGCCAAGACGTGCTCGTCGAGATGCACGGTATCGAAAGCCGGAACACGCATCACGCCATCGGGAACCCGGATGAGCTCTCCTGTATTCGACATGACGAGAGTCCCCGGAAGGGGCTTCCCAGAGAAAAAGAGCCGATCCAATCGGACTCCGGGTGGTCTCGAGAATGCCCAACCGCGGGAGTGGCGAACCGAGAACAACGGAGGCCGGAGACCTGCCCCTTCCTCGGCGTCGACGAACCAGTCTTCGACGGCGTATGGACTCCAGTCATCGGGCGCGTACCACCGAGCAAAGCAGACACCGTTGTAGATTCGACCCGGAACCGGGGAGCCAACGGCCTCACCGCGCGTGGGCAGGGACTCTGGTCCTGCGTGGACCAACACCGACCCGTCGAAGTCCACCACGTCTCGCCACACCTGGAACTCGACGAGCTCATCCGACGGGATGTTCGTCAGCACGCTGAGCACCGCGCCACCGTCGGAGAGCTTGAGCCACTGGAAGTCGAAGAAGACCGATGCCGGCTCCGACTGTTCGATGAAGTGTTCGCGGTACCACATGCAGTCGTTGTGTGGCTGCGTGACCGGGCACACGCCATGGTCGCCTTTCGTGCACGGGGCCGCGTCGTGGTAGGGCGGAAGGCTGGGGTGGATTGCGAGAGAAACTCGTCGGTTGAGGTGTCCGACGGGTGGCTCGCGAGAAATCGGATTGTATTCGGAGCACCCTATCTCGGGGTGGGTAGGGTGCAGTGCCCCGAGCGGAACGCTTGGGCTACTCGCGACAACGAACCCCTGGTACAGGGCTTTGACGGTAGTCGCATCGAGTTCACCGCTCTCAGGCAGACTCTCAGGCTCGAGGCCGAGGACACCAGCGTTGGCGCATCGCTGGAAGTCGAGCACGGCGCTACGCGTCATGGAACCTACCTCGCCATCGATGGGGCCAGGATCGAAGCCGATCACTCGAAGGAGGGCCTGATGCTCGGGCACCCCCCAGCCGTCGTCGTCAGCCACTCGCTCGAACGCGTCGCCGTCGGCTGTGACGATGGCGAGCAACACACTGGCGCGACGTTAGCTGAGGGCCTTGTTGTGGTCGAGGTTGTTCTCCACGTTGGCATGCCCGAGGAGCTGAAGAACAGCATCCTTGGGCCAGTCGGCGAGCGTCGCAGCGAGTTCGCGGTTGCCAAGAAGTCCTGCGAGTGGTGCTCCAGGAAACGCGCTGTCGTAACCAAAGCCCGGCAGAGTTGTCAGAGGTGCGCGTTCGGGACGGATGAGGACAACACGGTTATGTGCTCCGACCGTGAGGTTGATCGGCGCGCGCGTCGCGAGTCCATTTCGGGTGTAGCGGAGAGTGTCGATGTGGACACGGTGTTCGGTGCCGGACGGCATGGGTGCGGCAAGGATATGAGGACGATGGGTGGGCGGTCGAGTGTGGAGCGCGGCCAAGGACAGGGGTCAGTAGTCCCGGCTCGACGTTCGATCAAGCGGCCCTGGAGCCTGTCTCTGGACTCGACCGAATGAACCAACACGGGTATCTCGCGGTCGCGAGGCTGGTGAGACCAGCGGCAGCGAGGGGCGGCCGTCCTAGCGACTCCACGCGCGGGGATGCCGGCCACCCGGACATGTCCGAGCGCCTACGGCAGCGGGATGAACACCTGGTAGTCGTCGCGATCCGCGACGAAGTCGTCGAACCGCGTCCCGCTGCCCTTGTACGAGTACATCCCCACGCGACCGGAGAGGTAGGTCGCGTCTTCGTCCACCACGTCGAGGACGAGGGCGTCGTCGATGTACCCGCGCAGCCGGTTGCCGTCGAGCTTCAGCTCGAGCTCGGTCCAGGTGTTGGGGCTCAGCGATACGGGCGCGCTGTCCAGCTCGACGAAGCTGTTTCCGTCGCGCATCACGAGCTTGGCCAAACCCGCATCCAGGTCGACCGAGAAGCGGTAGTAGTGCGTGTCATTGCGCATGCGGGCGATGACGCCGACCGTAGCGCTTGCGGGCGGGTAGACGTCGACCGAAACGCTGCCGTCTGCGAAGGCCTCGTTCTCGTAGATCCACTTCGTGCCTTCTTGGGTGGTCTCGTCGTGGGTGTAGCCGTCGAAGAACTGCCACAGCGCATGGCCGCTCCCGATGTCGAAGGGCAGCCACATCGGCGCAGTGCCCGTGCCGGGCGGTGGATCGACGTGCCGATGCGGCAACTCGACTGCGGAGAAGGGGTCCGTGAAGCTGCGGCCCTCCCAGACCGCGATGCGGCTCTCGGCCCACCGCCGCACGTAGATCGGGCGCACGGAGGAGGCCGTCCATTCGGAGGGATCCAGAGGATCGCCCGCAGGGGTCTGCGCTGCGCATGCGGTGCCCACCGAGATCACGCCGAGCAGCCGTGTCTCACCCGCCGCGGTGAAGCTCCGGCACGACGACCCGCTGTCACCCGCGGAGGGGAGCCAACCGATCTGCTCGTAGTTGTAATAGCCGTAGTCGATGTGACCGTTGGCCGAGTCGATGCCCTGAACCGTGGCAAAGCCGGCACGCAGGGTGTCCGACCCTTCGCAGCCCTGCTCGCCATACCCCATGCACAACGCGACGTCGCCGGCGAGTCCTTGGTCGGTGTGCGTGAGCTCGACCGACTCGCCGTCGAGGCGCCCGTTGATCTCCAGCGGTTTTTCGAGGCGGAGCAGCGCCACGTCGATCATCTCGCCGGCCATGGGATCGGGGTTGGGGATGAAGCCGTATGGAGACATCAGCGGGATGCCTTCGTGTGCCCAAACGGCCACCACGTCCGCATCGTCGGCGAAGTTCGCCTCCTCGGACCCGTCTTGAAGCACTGCCATGGAGCCTGGGCTCGACACCTGTCCGTCGATCGAGTAGTCGAGCGTCACGCAATGGCGTGCGGTGAGTACGATGTCGTTGCGAACCAGGGTGCCGCTGCAGATCTGTTCGTGGTTGGCGTTGACCACGAGCACCGCCGTGTCCTCGTCGAACTCGACGCCGTTGAGGATCGCGCTTGGGTCGATCTCCGAGCCCAGGCTGCCGGGCGCGGGCGGCTCGTATCCCTCGGCGTCGCCGGACGCCGAGCTTTCTTCGCCCAGGGTCTCGGTATCGAGGTCCTCCACCTCGAGCGCCTCGTCGTCGAGGTCCTCCGCCCCGAGGTCGTCGTAGGAGGAGCAGGCGGCGATCGCAAGGCATGCGGCGGGGATGATGAGACGCTGAAGCATGGTGAGGCGCTCGGCTTTCACCGGGCCTCAACGTGCCGGAGCGCAGAACGCCTCACTCCCGGTGCACTCGACTTCACGATCGCCGGCCGCGAACTGGGGCTCGTGGGGCGACCCAATCTGGGAGTCGTCGGGGTGACGAATCGAGTAGGCTGGGGCTCCGGGCGTGTTGACGGCCCGATTCTTCCTCCCGTGGCACGAAGATTGCTGTAGAGGCGGGCTATGAATCGGAAGGCTCCGCGCCGGTCGGGCATGCTCCTCGTTCTCGTCTCCGTGTTCGCCGTTGGGTGCGACAAGGAACCCGTGGCCAGCAGGCCCCCGGACCCGGCAGCGCCGGTCGCCGTGCCCGACGAAGCGGCGGTCGAGTCCTCTGCGGTCCTCGAGCAGGATGCGGCGGCCCGATCGGAAACGGTTGCCATGACGCGGCCAGAGCCGGAGGCCGAGGAGGGTGAAGCCATCGAACCCGCGGCGTTGGACGAAGATCTCGCCCAGTGCGCGCCCGCGCAAGACAAGATCATCGACGTCGGCAGCAGGATCAACGAGTCGATCGCCTCGCGGTTGCAGGCGGACCGGGACGCGTGGATCCAGAAGTGCGAGGCACGTGTGAAAGCGGGCGATGACGAGTTCCGCGATGACTTGCGCTGCGTGTCTGCTTCCGAAGGCCTCGACGACCTCATGCACTGTGATGGGTGGACCGATTGGCCCGGCATGTAGCGGACCGGGAAACGCCGGCGTGCCGAAGGGCGCTTCGGGCGTCTGCGACTCGACGCTCGGGGCCTCGGCGGGTCGGGGACCCGATGCACCCCGTGGGGCTCGCTCGCGGCGCGCGATACCATCGGAGGGTGACGCTCCGAATGCTCCCGCTCCTCCTCGCCCTGTCGGGGGTCGCTTGCCCGCAACCACCAGGCAAGGTCTCTCCCGAGACCGATGCCCCCCAAGAACAGGATCGGAAGGGCGAGTCCAGCGAAGCGCCAGACGGTGCCACGAAAGAGGCATCGGTGGACGCGGAGTCGAAAAACGAGAGGGCCGAGGAACCGAGGAGCGAAGACGGCTTCTTCATGGCCGACGGTTCACCGGAGCCCCAGGCATGTACGGCTGCCGCCGACTGCCTGGGCGATACGATCCCGGACGTTCGCAACCCGTGTTGCCAAGACCCGACCACGCTCAGGCCCCACGCCCGCGCATATCGGAAGTGGGTCGGGGAGTGGAGGAAAGACAACTGCGCCGAAGTGGAGTGCCCTCCTCCGCCCAGCCCTTCGCTGCCGCCCGACTGTGCTTTCGAGGTCGACTGCGTAGATGGAACTTGTGTGGACGCGTGTTCGTAGGGGCCCCTTGTCGACGAGCGTCTGCAAGGACGCGGTACGCCGGTGCCCGACCGCCGGGCTGCCGACCCAGGGGCGCGCGGCATCGACGACGGTGGGTGGCTCTTCAGGCGGATGCTCCTCGGCCGGGCCTGCGGGCAGTGGCGGCTCAGACCTCGTCCAAGCACGCCCCGACGTCGCTGATCCGGTAGTAGCGGACGTAGTCCCAGACGCCGACCACATCGCCGTCGAAGGAGAGGTCGGGCTCGGCGGTCTGGGAGTTCCAGGCGGTGAGCGAGAAGCCGGCCTGAACCTCGTCGTCGAGCTGCAGGTCGTACTCGGCGGAGATGGAGAACGCGTTCTCGTCGTCGAGGCGCCGGGTCAGCACGACCTGGTCGCCCACGCGGCAGATGCGAATGCGGCCGCTGAACGCGTTGGCCGTCAGGGTGAGCTGCGAGTTGGAGTTGCGGGTGATCTTGCGCTCCACGCCGACGCCTGCGCCATCGGGGTCGTGCATGCCCAGGTGGTGCAGGACCCAGTTCTCGGGCGCACCGACATCGACCCGGTTGCGGATCAGCAGGCCCGCGGAGTTGTAGGGCTGTTGCGGCGCCTGTGCCTCGTCGCCGCTGCGGTGGGCGATCACTTGCGCCTCGATCATGAAGTCGCCGTCGATGCTCTGGAACAGGTAGGGGCCCTTGAACGCGCCGTACCAGCCTCCGCGGGTCGGCACCATGCGCGCGCGGTCGTCGTCGGCGTCGCCGAACGTGAAGTCCGAGAACTGCGGGTCTTCGCCTTCGACCTGGTGACGGAACGACCAGCGCGTCTCGCTCGCGGCCGGGTCGTCGAACTCGTCGGACATCTCGAGCAGCTCCTGCGCGCCGCCGCTGCCCTCGGTGGTCGGGGGTGGCTGGCCCGTCTCCGACGAGCCGTCCTCGCCGCCCTGGGTGCCCGCGTCGGCGTTGGTGTTCGATGCGCTCTGGGTGCTTTGCCCCGGCGAGGTCGATGGCGACGCGCTCTCGCTCGCCGGGCCTTCGGTGCCGGAGTCCGTCTCGACCGCCTCGCCGTCGGCGTCGGTCGAGCATGCCGCGAGCAGGCATGAGGCGAGCGCGAGGGTTCTCGAGTGCGCGAGCATGGGGCTTAGTCTGACGCCGAACTCGGGGTTGGCGAGCCCCGAATCGCTCAGATGGCCCAAAGTTCCCCAAATCGGACCTTCGACCGCCCTGAACCGGACACAGAGGGCCCGAGAGTCTCCTGCGCGGAAGTCTAGCAGCCTGTGGTGCAAGCCCGAGGCGTACCGCTACTCGCGGTGGTACCTGGCCGGCTGCTTCTCGCCCGGCGTGGTGTCTTGGATGAACTGGCGAATGTCGTCATTCGCCGTCTTCAGGTCTTTGCGTCGCAGGTACATCATGTGCCCGCTGCGATAGCCGCGGAAGCGGAGGCGGTCCTTCATGCGACCGCTCGGATCGAGCTGCCACATGGTGTACTTGGCGTCGAAGTAGTTGGTGGCCCCGTCGTAGTAGCCCGACTGGATCATGACGTGCAGATAGGGGTTCTCTGCCATGGCTGCGCGCAGGCTCTCCCCGGTCTGGTCGTTGCTCCAATCCCACGGAGAGACGTCGCCGAACATGTTGTACTTGAGGTCGGTCTCGTACTTCAGCTCTTCGCGGAGGTAGTCGTTGATCGCGGGGGTGAACGAGTGGAGCCACGACTTGAGCTCGGCGTTGTAGTCGGGGCGCACGCCGGCCGCCTTGCGGTCGATGCCGAGGTATCGCGAGTCGAGGCGCCCCACCGTGTAGCCCTTGTCGCGCAGGAGCTCCTTCCAGAAGAAGCTCACCGACACGTCGAGGTTGTTGTCGAGCACGGCCTGCTCGGAGAGCCCGGAGAAGTAGGCCACCTTGCGGGCGACTTCGGCCTGCTCGTCCTCGGGCAGGAAGCCGCCTCGGGCGAGGGCGGGCATGTACTCGTGCACTGCGTAGCGTTCGGCCTCGGCAAGCACTTCGAGCAGGTCCTTCTTCTGCAGCTCGGGCGCGAGCGCCTTGTGATGCCAGGCCGTCGCAGCAAAGTACGGCAAGCGATTGGCCGAGCGCACGGGGCCGTCACGACCGATGCCCAGGCCGGTGGGCGAGACGAGAATGACCCCGTTGAGGTACAGCCACTGCTTGTCCTGCAGCGCTTTGGCGAGCCCCGATACGCGCGTCGTGCCGTAGCTCTCCCCGATCAGATACTTGGGCGAACGCCAGCGTTTGTTGCGACTGACGAAGTTGCTGATCCACTCGGCGAGGTAGTCGACGTCCGCGTTGACCCCGAAGAAGAGCTCCCGATCGGGCAGCTCGCCGTCTTCGTTGCGGACCATCCTCGAGAAGCCGGTGTTGACCGGGTTGACGAACACGATGTCCGCGACGTCGAGCACCGAGTAAGGGTTGTCGCGGAGGCCGTAGGGCTGCACGGGGTAGCCCTCGTCGTCGATCCTCAGCGAGCGCGGTCCGGTGTAGGCGACGTGCATCCACACCGAGGCCGAGCCCGGCCCTCCGTTGAACGAGATGAGCAGCGGGCGACTCGCGCGATCCTTGACGCCACTTCGCTCGTAGTACGTGTAGAACAAGGACGCCACCGCCTTGTCGTCGGCGCCCCAGACCGGCTGCGTGCCCGTGGTCGCGGTGTAGCTGAATGATTTTCCGCCGACCTTGATCTTGTGCTTGGTCGTGACGGTGTTGTCGAGGTCGAGTTTTCGCTGTGGGGTCTCGTTTTCGGCCTTCTTCGCGTCCTTTCGCTTCTCTTCGGTCGCGTCGGGCTGATTCGGTTTCGCCGCTGCACGGGCGTTGTTGCAGCCCGCGGACAACCCGAACAAAGAGGCGATGACGACGACACGGAAGGAGCGAAAGCGAGGCATGGCGAGGCGCCGCGACCGTAGCATGGCCGCGCGCGGGCACCGGAAGCCCACGACTCGGCCTCGGCGATCTCGAACACGCCTCGGCTGTCGACGCTCGCTAGCCCATCCCGAGCCGGATCTTCAGCCTCGTGAGCGCAGGCTTGCTCCGCCAGGGCGTGCAGGTCCAGTGCTCGGGCTGTCCGTCGATGGCCTTGCCAGCGGTATCGATCCGGGTGCCGCCGAGGTCGGCGCAGACTCTCTTGACGTAGGCCAGGGCGATATAGTCCTGGGAGGACACGCGAACGACGTTGCGTAGATCCGACGACGGTGCGCTGTACCAGTCGATCCCATCGACTGCGGCATGGAGGCGCGAGCCGAGCAGGCCTCGGAGTCGAGAGTCGATCGTCTCAGAGGAGGGCGGGCCGCCATCGAACCGAAACTGGACCACGGCCATCGGTCCCCTGCCTGCCACCACGATCATGGCGCTCAGAGGCTATCATCGAGGCACGCTGCGACGTCGGTGATCCGGTAGTAGCGAACGTAATCCCAGACCCCGACGACATCGCCGTCGACGGACAGGTCGGGCTCGGCGGCCTGGGAGTTCCAGGCGGTGAGCGAGAAGCCGGCTTGGACTTCGTCCTCGAGCTGCAGCTGGTACTCGGCGGAGGTCGAGAACGCGTCTTCGTCGTCGAGGCGCCGGGTCAGCACGACCTGATCGCCGACTCGGCAGATGCGAATGCGACCGCGGAACGCGTTGGACGTGAGCTCCAGCTCCGAGCTGGAGTCGAGCGTGATCTTGCGTTCGACACCCACGCCCGCGCCGGCCGGGTCGTTCATGCCGAGGTGGTGCAGCACCCAGTTCTCGGGGGCGCCTGCTTCGACGGGGTTGCGGATCAGAAGGCCCGCGGAGTTGTAGGGCTGCGCGGGGGCCAGCGTCTCGTCGCCAAAGCGGTGGGCGAGGACGTGCGCCTCGATCATGAAGTCGCCGTCGATGACCTGGAACAGGTAGGGGCCCTTGAATGCCCCGTACCAGCCGCCTCGCGTCGTCTGAATGCGTGCGCGATCATCAGCGGCGCTGCCAAAGGTGAAGTCGGAGAACTGGGCGTCCTCACCTTCGACCTCGTGGCGAAACGACCAGCGCGCCTCGCTCGCGAGGGGGTCGTCGAACTCGTCCCACATCTCCACGAGTTCGTCGTCGTCGCCCTCGTCGCCCGTGGTCGTCGCGACCGTGTCGCCGAGGGCTCCGGTGTCGCCTTGCGTGCCCGTGTCGCCGAGGGTGCCCGTGTCGCCGAGGGTGCCCGTGTCGCCGAGGGTGCCCGTGTCGCCGGGGGTGCCCGTGTCGCCGAGGGTGCCCGTGTCGCCGAGGGTGCCCGTGTCCGACGAGCCGAAGGCGGTCGTCGTGCCGGCGTCGTTGCCGGACGAGCCCGCAGAGTCCGGCCAGAGGGCGGTCGCTCGCGAGGGGGCGGAGGATCCGCCCGAGTCCTCCGCGGTGGCCTCTGATTCAGCCGCAGCTGGGCCACCGGCGCCACTCGAGCATGCCCCAACCAGGCACACGACGAGCGCCAGAGCCCTGGAGTTGGCAGTCATGGCAGCAGCCTGAGCAACACCTGAAGCTTGGCAAGTCCCCGAGCGTGACACCGATGTCGTGAGCATCGTTGGTTGCGAAAGCCCCAGCCTCGATCTACGGTGAGGACGAGGTCACGATGATGATCGCGTTCACCAAACCAATCGTCGATGCGCGCCTGTACGCGCGTCCGATGGTCCTGGTGAACGCCGCCCATCGCCTCTGACTTCGAGAGCATCGAGTCGTCGAGCGAGAGCCCGTTCGCGAGGACCCAGTCCCCGCGACGGGCTTTCGTCGTTCGTCCCTCGTCTTTTCCCTCCTGCCCTTTCCTCCTCCACATGCTCTCGACCATTCGTGAACTCGCCCGCCTGATGCGGGGCTCTCGGCTGCACTACGGCGCGGCGATTCTCGCCCTCGTGGTCGCCTCGTCGTTCCTGTATCTGGCGCCGCTGGTGCCCCAAGCGGTGCTCGACGGGGCCCTGACGTCCGACGGGCCTCCGCCCTCGGGTGTGTCGTCGAGCGTGCTGGGCTGGATGGGAGGCGCCGATGCGGTGCGGGCCCGCCTGTGGCTTCCTGCGCTGCTCGTCGCGGCCCTCACCGCGATCGCGGGGGTCTTCACCTACCTTCGCGAGCGCCTGGCCGCGACCGCGACCGAGCGCATCATCGCCCGACTCCGCGAGCGCCTCTACGATCGACTGCAGCGTCTGCGCACCCGGTTTCACGACGACGCCGAGAGCGGCGATCTCGTGCAGCGCTGCACGTCCGATGTCGACACCATTGCGTTGTTCCTGGGCGAACAAGTGGTCGAGTTCGGCCGCATGATCGTGATGCTGTTCGTGCCGATCCCGCTGATGTTGGCCGTCGACCCGCGGCTGACGATCGCCGCCGTCGCGCTCGTGCCCGTCATTCTCGGCTTCTCGCTGCTGTTCTTCGGCAAGGTCCACCGGGCCTACCAAGCCTCCGACGAGGCCGAGGCCACGCTGACCGCCAACGTGCAGGAGAACATCGCCGGCATTCGAGTGGTGCGTGCGTTCGCACGGCAGGACTACGAGCAGGACCGCTTCGCGGTGAACAACGGGGGCTTTCGCGACACTCGCTATCGCGTGTTCGTCGTCGCGGGGTGGTTTTGGGGCATCTCGGACTTCTTGTGCTTCGCTCAGCAGGCGGTGGTCGTGGTCGGGGGCATCGCGCTGCTGGTGCGCGGCGAGATCACCGTCGGGGCGCTGTTCTTCTTCCTCACCGCCGTCTCGATGTTCACGTTCCCGATGCGTCAGCTCGGTCGGATCGTCAGCGACTTCGGCAAGGCCAGCGTCGCGCTGCAGCGGGTCGGCACGATCCTCCAAGCCGAGGCCGAACGCGACCCCGCGCAGCCCGAGCCGGCTGGGCGGCGCGGTGCGATCGCGTTCGAGCACGTCAGCTTTGCGTACGGCGACGGCGAGACCGTGCTCGACGACGTCACGTTCGAAGTGCCCGCCGGCGGCACGCTCGCGATCGTCGGCCCACCGGGCTCGGGCAAGAGCACGATCGCGGCCCTGCTGCTGCGCATGTACGAGGTCGGCGCGGGCACCATCTCGCTCGACGGTCGCAACATTACCGAGATCACCCGCGCTCAGCTGCGCACTCGGGTCGGCGTCGTGCATCAGGAGCCCTTCTTGTTCTCCAAGCCGCTGGTCGAGAACCTGCGCATGGGCGATCCGAGCGCGACGCTCGACGACGTGCGCGCCGCGACGCAGACGGCCTCGGTGCACGCCGCCATCGAACGGTTCGAGCAGGGCTACGACACCAAGGTGGGGGAGCGTGGTGTGACGCTCTCGGGCGGGCAGCGGCAGCGCGTCGCGATCGCGCGGACGCTGCTCGAGCGCCCCGACGTGCTGGTGCTCGACGATGCTCTCAGCGCCGTCGACACCCGAACCGAGGCGCGCATTCTCGCCGCGCTGCGCCAGCGGCGAGGCACGACCATCGTCATCGCCCACCGGATCTCCACCCTGATGCTGGCCGACCGGGTGTTGGTGCTCGATGCGGGGCGCGTCGCCCAGCTCGGCTCGCTCGAAGCGCTCCGCGATGCGCCCGGTCCGTTCGGTCGCATCGTCGCCCAGCAGCGTGGATGGTCGCGCGACACCCCAGACAAGGAAGCAGGCTGACGTGAACGCATTCGACGAAGACGAAGACCGCTACTCGGGCTCGCTGGACTGGGCGCTGTGGCGCCGAATCGTGGCGCGCGCGAGGCCCTACCGAACATCGATCGCGCAGCTGGTCGGCGCGGGTCTGGTCGTGGCGGCCATCGACGCCACCCTGCCGGCGCTGTCGGGCCGGCTGATCGACGAGGCGCTCCGCGCAGGCTGGAGCCGCACGCTCACGTGGTTCTCACTCGCCTACTTCGCCAGCTTCGTCGTCATCGGCGCGGCGGTCGTCTGGTTCATCGTGTTGGCGGGCCGAATCGCGACCGGACTCGCACACGACTTTCGCCGCGACGGGTTCGCGCGCATGCAGACGCTGTCGTTCTCGTTCTTCGACGCTCGCCCGGTGGGTTGGCTCGTCTCGCGGCTGATGGGCGACGTGGGCAAGGTCGCCGGTCTGATGCCGTGGTTCTTCGTCGACCTGGTGTGGGGCGGGTCGCTGCTCCTGTTTTCGGTCGCCATGATGTTGTGGCTCGATGTCGGGCTCGCGCTTTGGGTGCTGAGCATCGTGCCGCCGCTGGTGCTGCTGAGCGTGGTGTTTCAGCGCAAGCTGCTCGCCAGCTCCCGGGAGGTCCGTCGCACCAACTCGCGCATCACCGCCGCCTACGCCGAGGCGATCGCGGGCGTGCGAACCACACGGGCCCTGCATCGCGAATCGGCGGCACTCGAGGAGTTTCAGGACGAGACCGGCGCCATGCTGCAACACTCGGTTCGGCGGGCGCTGCAGTCGGCGCTCTACCTGCCGCTGGTGATCTCGATCGGCAGCGTCGGAGTGGGGCTGGCGCTTTGGCGCGGAGGTCTGCGCGTCGACGATGGCCTCTCGCTGGGCACGCTCGTCGCGTTCATGCAGTACGCGGCCCTGTTCTATCAGCCGATTCGGGAGCTCGCGCAGCGGTTCACCGAGCTGCAGAGCGCCCAGGCGGCGGCCGAGCGCATCCAGACGCTGCTCGACACGCAGCCGCAGGTGCGTGACTCCCCCGCGGTGCTCGCCGCGCTCGCCCAACCTTCCGCCGAGGGCGAGGCGATCGACGGAGGCAAGCCCACGATCGAGACGATTCGCTTCGAGGACGTCGGCTTCGCGTACGTGCCGGGCGAGCCGGTGCTGCGCGACGTGAACTTCACCGTTCGCGCCGGGCAGACCATCGCGTTGGTCGGGCCCACCGGAGGAGGCAAGAGCACGATCGTCAGCCTTCTCGCGCGTTTCTACGAGCCGCAGCAGGGTGCGATCCGCCTGGACGGCGTCGACCATCGCGAACGCAGCCTGCACTGGCTGCAGAGCAACCTCGGGGTGGTGTTGCAGTCCCCGCATCTGTTCTCGGGCACCGTGGAGGACAACATCCGCTACGGCCGCCTCGAGGCGACCGACGCCGAAGTTCGGGACGCGGCGAGGCGGGTCGGGGCGCACGCGATGATCGAGGGCCTGGCCGAGGGCTACGCGACCGCGGTGGGGGAGGGCGGCGGCAAGCTCTCGACGGGGCAGCGCCAGCTCATCTCGCTGGCCCGCGCCGTGTTGGCCGACCCGCAGATCTTCATCATGGACGAGGCGACCTCCTCGCTCGACACCGAGACCGAAGCGCAGGTGCAGGCCGGCGTCGAGGCGGCGCTGCAGGGCCGCATCGCGTTCGTCATCGCCCACCGCCTCTCGACGATCCGCCGCGCGGACCTGATCTTGGTCATCGACCAAGGACGCATCGTCGAGCGAGGCACGCACGCAGAGCTGATTGCGCTGCGCGGTCGGTACGCGGAGCTGCAGGCCCAGAGCCAGGCCGCGACCACGGTCGACGCGGCGCTGCGCGAGGAGGCGGGGTGAGTGTGTTGGAGGAGAGTCGGGGCGCTCTACCACTCTGCAATCTCGCACGCGGGGCCGGGCTCGCAGAACTCTGCGTGGCACGCCGGAACGCCGTGGTCCATCTCGTCCGAAGGCGGGTCCTCGACGAGACAGAGTCTCCCCCCCATCAGGCGACCTGTCTGCTCGCCGCTGTTCAGGACCCGGGTGAGGGCGAAAGTCTCGAACACTGCGATGTCGTCCGCCCGGTAGACAGGGCGTTCTTCGCAGCCCTCCGTTCGCTCGAGGATGTAGTCAACCCCGTCGTCTTCATCGCCTCGAGAGATCTCGACGGTACTCTCGTTCCTCGGGCTCCAGGTCACACTGATGACTTCGGATGCAACGTCGCCGCAGCTGCGGAAATAGGCGATGGTTCCAACACCGCCGGCCTCGAGGCTGTAGACGATCGCTTCGTCGGACGGGACGGTGATGTCCCCCTCGGAAAACGAGGCCAGCATCCAGTCTTCTTCGTCAGAGACCGCGGGACCGCAGCAGGCCAGACAGACGAGAACACACGCGCCGAGATGGCGCCCATCGGAGCCGGCCCGCCTACTCCCCGTCATACCCCTGGCGCTCCAGCCATCCGCGCAGCGCATCCACGGTGACGTGAGACGCCCCGCTCACGCCCTCGAGGCTCTCGACCGCCCCCCGAACCATCCCCTCGGTCTCAGGCTCGATCGACCCCTGCTCTTCTTGCACCTTCGCAATGCCCAGCACGGCCTTCGCCGCGTAGGGGGTGGCCAAGGGGATGCCTTCGGCAGCTTGGACTGCCGAGCGAAAGGCGGACTCGGCTTCGCTCAGCTCCTCGAGCGCGAAGTGGGCCTCTCCGATGGTTACCCAGGCGGTGCTGCGTCCGTTGGCCAGCTCGGTCTGGCCCAAGATCTCGATGGCCTCGCGCCCCAATTTCAGCGCATCTCGGTGCTCTCCTCGGCGATGCGCTTGGGAGGCGGCTTCGGTGAGGGCGGCGGCGAGCCCAGAAGGGAGGGCGTGCTCTCGAAGCGCCTCGATCGTGGCCTTCAGCGACGCCTGGGCTTCCGCATCGCGCCCGACCTCGGAGAGCAGCTGCGAGTAGAGGACCTCGGCATCGAATCGGGCCGTCAACCGCTGCCCGCCGGTCGTACGCATGATGGCAATCCCTCGCTCGAGGACTACGATCGCCCGCTCGACCTCTCCGGTGGCTGCGTAGAGCTCCGCGAGGTGGTTGTCGATCCGCGCGACCTCGGCATGCTCCTCGCCATAGGCGGCCGCGAGTTGTCCGCGGGCCTCCTCGAACATCGTGAGCGCCTCATGCTTCTTTCCTAGGGCGAGTGTGATGCGTGCGAGGTTGGCCAGCATGCGGCTGGCGTTGGGGTGCCGTTCGCCCTCTGCTTGAATCGTTCGAGCGTAGGCTTCTTCGAACATGGACGCCGATGCTTCGACCTCACCTTTTCGGTAGAGCGTCACGGCGAGGTCGGAGTAGGCGTTGATGAGCGAGGGATCCTCGGGATCCCGCGCGGTCCGTACGTCGATGATCTCGCGAAAGATGGGCTCGGCCTTCGTAAAGTCGCCCGCCATGCCGTAGGCGACGCCCTCCGCCCGCATGAGGTCGAGTGATTCCAGCTTCGAGGCGCCGATCTCCTCGAGCAGAGTCTGGCCCGTCGCGCCCCAGCGATGGGCTTCGGTGGCGTCCTTGCTCGCGTAGAACTCCACGGAGTGTGCGGCCGCCTCCGCGGCCAGGTGATAGTCGCCGGAGGCGAGACCGTCGTTGAAGGCTTCGCGCACCAGTTCGTCGGACGACAACCCGTCGGCCCGTTGTTGCAGTTGCACGATCCTCAGGCGTGCGCGGCCGATTGTCGGGCGGTAGCCGATGGCCTGCGCGCGCTCGAGCAGGTCGTGGGCTCGCGCGAGCGCGTCCTCGTAGTCGAGGTCGCTGAGCTCGTCGGGCACGGCCTGAATCTCCGCTCGCAGCTCGAGAAGTGACCGCCGAACGTCGGGATCGGTCGGGAGTGGATCGAGCTTTCGCAGCGCATCGGCGTTGGTGCAGGGATCGAGCGTCGGCAGCGACCCGGCCGCGCGCACGGACGACTCGAGCGCCGCGACATCCCCCGAGCGCAGCTCCTGCACCACGGCTTCGTAGGCTTGGCGGCGGTCGGCGAGGCAGGCCGCGATAAGCTCGAACGTGCCCTCGGTCTGCTCCTTGCGCACGTGTGTCGCCGTGCAAGCCTCGGTGTAGGCCTCGGCCCAGGCGTCGGCATAGCTCGCAAGGGGAGCGAGGGCGCGCTGCACCGTGTCGCCGACGTGGGGCTTGCCCGTTGCGGCGGCCGCCTGCGTCAGCTCGTCTTTGACCTCGGGCGTCCACAGGCTGCGCATCTGGGCCGCGCCCGCTCGGCACGGATCGTCGTCGTCCGTGGCAGCGGTTGCGGCTGCACCCGCGACGCCCGCGATGAGCAGCGCGCCGAGCGAGAACGCCACGCGTCCTCGGGACATCGGCGGTCTCTCCAGCCTGCGCAGCAGCACGTCCATCGACGCGAAACGATCGTAGGGGTCCGCCGCCAGACCTCGGCGAAGGATCTTCAAGATCCGCCGGGGCACTCGGCGACCCGGCAGAGGGGCACGGATCTCGCCGCGCTGGATGTTGTAGAGCAGCGGGCCTGCGCTTCGGCCCGCAAACGGACGGACCCCGCACAGGGCCTCGAACAGCGCGACGCAGAAGCTGAACTGATCGGTTCGCGCGTCGATCTCACTGCCGGCCCACTGCTCGGGAGCCATGTACGCCATCGTGCCGACCATGGCGCCGGTCTTGGTGATCTTGTTCGAGAGGTCGGACGCCGCCACGGAGCTCGAAGTCCGACTTTCTGGAGACGCGGTCGCCGGCTGGCCCGCGGCCTGGGACGACCCCGCGGTGCGCTCGACGCTCTTGCCCTCGGGCTTCGGCACGATCGCGCGAGCGAGCCCGAAGTCCGCGACCAGTGCCCGTCCATCCTCCCCGACCAGCACGTTGTCCGGCTTGAAGTCGCGGTGCACCAGCTCGATGGCGTGGGCGGCAGCCAGGCCGCGGCCCGCTTGAATGAACAGCTGCACGATCTCCTGCCACGACCGCGGGCTCTCTTCGAGCCACTGACGAACGGTGCCGCCGGGGATGTACTCCATCGCGATGAACACCTGCCCTTCGTGTTGCCCGACCTCGTGCACCGGGACCACGTTGGGATGGGACAGCCGCGCCATCGCTCGCGCTTCGCGGGCCATTCGGATCGTCGATTGCTCGCTCTCCTTGCTCTGCAGCTTGAGCGCGACCGGTCGATCCAGCTCCAGGTCGTGTACGCGGTAGACGACCCCCATCCCGCCTTCGCCGAGCTTGCGCTCTACGCGAAAGGTCCCCGCCACCAGCGTCCCTGGCTGGAGCTCCGCGCCAAGGTTCGGCGGGTCGATGGGAGGGGCGGCCGCGATCTGCCTGAGCGCCTCGTCGAATGACTCGGCATCCTCGGTGCTCGCGCAGTACAGGTCGTCGGAGTCCACGACGTGACGACGCTACCACGCCGACTGTGCGCGCGACTCGGGGGGGCAGGCAGGGGCGGGGGGGAGATCCAGTCCGGAAGACGTGTTGATCTACTCGAGGAGATCCAGTCCGGAAGACGTGTTGATCTACTCGACTAAGAACCGTCTCCATGAGCGGAGAGTGGGCGGCAAACGCCTCGGTCCGCGAACTCCGACTTGCGCCAACGCCCGAGTCCGCGCAGATCGGCCCGCCGCTCGGGCCCAGACCCGCATCGAACCAGCGCCTGCGGACGAGCTCTCGCCCGCCTTCAGCCTTCACGTTGTCGAACGGCTACAGTCCGTAGGACACGACGCGCACGCCGAATCTGTGCCGCATCATCACGGTCCCTTCGGGGAACGCGACGTCCTGGTCTCCGGCCTTGAACGCGGCCAGCGCAGCGGCGTACGCGTTCAAGAAGGCGCGCCGCAGACGGCCGAGCATGCGACGGGTCAGCGGCTCGTCGGCGGCAAACGTCGGGCGCCGACCGAACATC
>JANSYI010000025.1 GCA_024742475.1 bacterium
CATAACGGCGCCCTCACCATGCATAGCTTCGTTGGTCATCGGTCACTGGTGCCCAACCAGCTCCCTCTTCCCGCCTTGCTCTGCATGGCGATGACGCCGTTCTGCATACGCGGGACTTTTTCCACAGCCTGCTACTAGCGCTACAGTGGTGAACCCGGCGCGGCCGCTCGCGCGGGTCCCTTGGCGCTCAGTCGGCCTGCCAGCGGCGCGAGGCCTTCTTCTCGCCCTTGCGCTTCTTGGCGTCGAGCCGGCGCCGCACGGAGCCTCGGGTGGGCTTGGTCGGCCTTCGCTTCTTGGGCACGACGGTGGCGGCCTCGACCCAGCTCGCGAGGCGCTCGAGCGCAAGGGCGAGGTTGCCCGCCTGCGTTCGGGCGCTCTGGCTGATGACGACGAGGCGGCCCTGTGCGTCGAGGCGCGCCGCATGACGCTGCGCGAGCCTCTGCCTCAAGGCGGGGTGGAGCGACTCGTTGCCGGCGAGATCGAAGCGCAGATCCACCTTCGAGGCCACCCGGTTGACGTTCTGCCCCCCGGGGCCCGACGAGCGAGCGGCCGTCCACGACAGGTCGCGCGCGGGGATGACCAGCGCGGCCGTGGGGGTGGTGATGTGCAGATCGTCCATGTTCGGGGCTCCGACAGCCGAGCAAGGTAGCAGCGAACCCGGGGCTGACAAGGCGGTGGTACCGTAAAAGCAGTGCTGGACGAGGATCGACTCGCGACCCTGCTTCGCCGCGCCATGGTGCTGATGACGCGCGTGGACGGGCACGTCGACGATGACGAGGTCATCCGGATCCAGTGGATCATGCGCAAACGCTTCGAGCGCGCGCTCGGGCCCGACGACATCCGCGCCTTGGTCAACGAGCAGGTCGCCGCGGGCGTGAGGCTGCACGACCTGCTCTCCGAGGCCGCACCACAGCTCGACCACGACCAAAAGCGCCTCGTCTTGGGCGCCGCGTTCGCGATCGCCAGCGCAGACGGAGCCATCGTGGACGAAGAGGACAAGCTGATGGCCCGCATTGCCCAGGCCCTGCGTATCGAGCCCGCCGAGTACCGGACGCTGCTGCGCCACGCGATGGTGGCCCGCGAGTTCCTTTAGTCGGCCTTCGCTCAGTCGGCGGCGCCGTGGCAGCCCGCGCACGTCGAGACGACGTCGGCGAAGGCACGCTGGCGGCCCGCGGCATCGTTGGCCGTGACGACCGATGCGCCGGTGGCCTTGACGCTGCTGCACAGGCTGACGTGGTGCGGCCCGAGGCTCACCGCCTCGAAGTCTTCGCAGCTCAGGGCTGCGTGGTACGCCTGTGCGCCGCGCTCCCACGCAGCGTCCGAGGGCACGATGAGCCCGAGCCACAGCAGCTCGGTCGCATAGGCGAACGTGTCCATGCGGTGCTCGGGGCTCGGCTCGGATGGCCAGTCGACGGCGACGGGCACGTCGTTGTCCGCGTGGCATCCGCCGCACGACGCTCCAACCTCCGCGACGAGCCCAGCGCTTTGGGCCGCGCCCTCGACCGTGCTCGCGCGAGCCAGCACCGTCTCGAGCCGCTGCACCGACGGCCCCCAGGGCTGCGGGTATGTCGACTCGGAGATCCGCGCCGCAAATGCGGTGGCCACCTCCCGCACCGTGTCGGCCTCACCCCGCACGGCCGCCGCTCGCATCGCGTCGGCCTCCTCGAAGTGGCGCTCCATGGACGCCGCGCTCAGCGGCTGTGCCGGAGCCTGAACCTCGCCTCTCTCCTCGTGCGCGCAGGAGCACACGAGCAGCAGCGCGACCGGGAGCGTTCGATGGGCCATGCCCGATCGTGCAGCGGCCGGCTCGGCGGCGACCGGCAAGATCTGCGCGAAAACCTAGCAGCCGGCTAACCGGGGTCGGCCATCACGCCGTGGGCGAACATCTCCCACGCCTCGGCGACGTAGGTCTGCAGCGAGACGCCCCGGTCGGTCAGCACCCAGCCCTCGGTGAACGCCGAGTGAATGAGCCCGAGGAAGCCGGCGAGGATCGACTCTGGTCGAAGATCTCGACGCAGCGCGCCGCGCTCTTGCATCGCTTCGATCTGCGCGACGCCGAGATCGCCGAGCTCGGCCACGAGCGCGTTGGACCGATCGTCATCGCCGCTGAGCAGCATCCACCACATCAGCCGTAGCACTCGCGGGTGCTCGGCGAGAAACTCGAAATACATGCGCATCGAGACCTTGGCGTTCTCGAGCGTGAGCGGCTCCACGGAGAGCAGCTCCTTTTGCTTGGCGTAGTACGCCGCGAAGCACGACTGCTTGACCGCGGTCCACAGCGCTTCCTTCGTGCCGAAGTGGTGGTGGATCAAGCTCTTGGCTACACCGGACGCCTTGGCGATCTCACTCATCGAGGTGCCTGCGTAGCCACGCTCCAAGAAGAGACGCTCCGCGCATTCGAGGATGGTGGAGCGTGCGGACTCCACCTCCCCCCGGCGTTCGACCTTCACGGCCGCAGAGTACCGCGGCGCGGACGGCGTTCCGCACCAAACCCCGGGGCCGTTTGACAAGTGACCCGCGGTCACTAACATTGCCCCATGCCCGACGGATCCCGTCAAAGCCCCGCCAGCACCCCTTCGGCGGCCGATGTCGCCCCCGCCATCGCCGAAGTGCTGCATGCGCAGCGGAGCTTCTTCGCCGCCGGCAACACGCTGCCGCAGCGCGCCCGCGAAGAGGTCCTGCGCGCCTTCTTGTCGGCGGTCGAGCACCACGAGTCGCAGATCATCGAGGCGCTCGCCGAAGACATGGGCCGCTCGTCGACAGAGGCGTACCTCTCCGAGGTCGGCTACGTGACCGGTGAGATCCGCAACGCGATCAAGTCGCTCGGCGGGTGGATGCGACCCAAGAGGATGCTCGCCCCGCTGGCCGCGGCGCCCTCGCTGAGCATGCTGGTCCCGCAGCCGCTGGGCATGACCCTCATCGTGGCGCCGTGGAACTACCCCGTGCAGCTCGCCTTGGCGCCCCTGGTCGGCGCTGTCGCAGCTGGCAACGTCTGCGTACTCAAGCCCTCAGAGCTCGCGCCGGCCTCCTCGGCCGTGGTCAAGGCGATCGTCGACATGGCGTTCGACCCCAAGTGGGTCGCCGCGATCGAAGGCGGCGTCGAGACGTCGCAGGCGCTGCTCGAGCACCGCTGGGACCACATCTTCTTCACCGGCGGCACCGAGGTCGGGCGCATCTACGCCAAGGCCGGCGCCGAACACCTCAGCCGGGTCACCCTCGAGCTCGGCGGCAAGAGCCCGACCATCGTCACCCAAAGCGCCGATCTCGACGTCGCCGCCAAGCGCATCGCGTGGGGCAAGTGGTTCAACGTCGGGCAGACGTGCATCGCCCCCGACTACATCTTGGCGCACCGCTCGATCCGCAAGGAGCTCGTCGAGAAGATCGGCGCGGCGGTCGCGAGCTTCTACGGCGAAGATCCGCAGAAGAGCGAGGACTACGGTCGCATCATCAACGACCGCCACTTCGCTCGCATCGCGGAGCTCATCGACGCCGACAAGGTCGCCTTCGGGGGGAAAACCGACGCTTCCGATCGCTACATCGCGCCCACCGTGCTCACCGACGTCACGCACGACGACAAGGTCATGGGCCAGGAGATCTTCGGTCCCGTGCTCCCGGTGCTCGACTACGACTCGATGGACGACGTGCTCGCCCACGTCTCGAAGAACCCCAACCCCCTGGCGCTGTACCTCTTCACCACCGACTCGGCCGACGAGACCTTCGTGCTCGACCGCATCTCCTTTGGTGGCGGCTGCATCAACAACACCCTGATGCACTTCAGCGATCACAAGCTGCCCTTTGGCGGAGTGGGTAGCAGCGGGCTGGGGGCCTACCACGGCCAGCACTCGTTCGAGGCGTTCTCGCACAAGAAGGGCGTGCTCAAGACCGGCAACTTCCTCGACCCCTCGGTGAAATACCCGCCCTACGACGATGGCAAGCGCCGCATTCTGCGGAAGCTGGTGCATTGATGGCGCTGCGACAACGCGCCCGCAACGACGAAGACAAACGAGCCCGCCGAGCCTCGATCCTGACCGAAGCCGGTCGGCTGCTGGGCGAGCACGCCTACGGCCGCATCACGATGGCCCAGGTTGCTCAGGCCTGTGGCCTCGCCAAGGGCACGCTCTACCTCTACTTCCGTAGCAAGGAGGAGCTGTTCCTCGGCCTGCTCGAGCGCGAGCTGCTCGAGTGGTTCGCAGCGCTGCGAGACCAGCTCGGTGCCGTCCCCGGCGTGACGGCAGAGGCGCTCGGCTGGGAGTTCGCGACCAGCCTCGAGCAGCGAGAGCTGCTGAGCAACCTGCTGGTCATCCTCCACACGATCCTCGAGCACAACCTCGACGCAGATACGGCGCTGGCCTTCAAGACGACGCTGCGCGACCAGCTGCACGAAGCCGGAGACGCGCTCGAAACAGTCTGGCCCGCGCTGCCCCGAGGCAGCGGGCCGCGAGTGCTCCTCCGCATGTATGCCCTGCTCATCGGCCTGCGGCAGGTCGCCTTCCCCTCGCCGCGCATCTCCGAGATCCTGGCTCGCGAGGACATGGAGTCGATGCGGGTCGACTTCACGCGCGACCTCGCCGAGAGCTTGCGCGACTTGTTGTCCGGCGCGGCTCAGCAGGCAGCGGCGCGTTGACGGCGTCGCGGACGCGGGCGTCGTCGGGGACCTCTGAAGTGCTCCGGCGGCAAGACCGCTGGTTCCCGCGGGATCGAGAATCCGCAGGCCTTCGCGGATTCCGGGAACACTGCGCCGGGGTTCGATGTCACAATGATGGTGATGAGACTGCGAATCGTGACCGTCGTAGTCTCGGTTGCGGCCGGGATGGGTGTGCCGCGAACTGGCCGCGCGAGCACGCAGGCCGAGCGCGCTCCTGTGCAAACGCTGCCCAACTCCGCGCGGTACGGCCCGCCGCGGCGTGGCCAGTGGCGCATCGACGCCAACGTGCCGCAGTCGCCCGGCGCATGGGACCCGCCCAGAGCCGCAGCACCCCCCGCCCCGGTCCCGCAAACCCCCTATCGGCGCTACCTCGCGCATCCCTATGCCGATGAGGGCCGGGGGTTCGTGCTGCGCGGCATGGCGCGGGCCGACGAGCGGCCCCCGGGGCGACTGCACAGCGGTCGGTTGTCGGCGGAGATCGGCCAGTCGGGCCCCGAGCAGGCGCGCGCGAGCGTGGCCTTGCGGGTCGCGCTGTGGCGGGTGGGGTTCGACTCGACGCTCGACAGTCATTTCACCGGCAGGGGCACCCAGGACAGGCCCGTTCGCAACACGCTCGTCGTCGGCAACACCAACGGCCTCGTCGCGCCCGTCCTCCACCCGAGGGTGACGTGGTGGGTCGGCGCAGGCATCAACTACGCGGGGCTGCCTCGAGGCGTCCGGGTCGGCCCCAACCTGACGTCCAGCGTCGACCTGTTCGTCCGGCGGCCGCTCGTGATGTCGGCCCGCGGGGACCTCGGCACCGTGGGCGGCGCGATGACGATGGCGGGACGCGGCTCGATCGGCTTCATGCTCGGCAGCTTCGAGCTTCAGGTCGGCTACGAAGCGAGACGACTCGACGACCTCCTGCTTCAAGGACCGATGGTGGGGGCGCGCGCGTGGTTCTGAGCCGCTCCGAGGCGATCGGGCTGCTGGCGGCGATCACCAGCCTCGCGGGGTGCCGGCTGCCGTCCGACACGCGGCCGGCGTCTCGGGCTGCCCATCCCGGCACCGTGCAGCTCTCGGCCGCCTATCGCGACTTTCAGGCGTCCTGCGAACAAGGGTCGGCCGACGCGTGCGTCGACCTCGGACGCGCAGGGATCCAGTACGGCGGCCTGCCCACGGGTGTTCCGTGGCTCGTTCGGGCCTGTGACCTCGAGCCGAAGGCGTGTGTCGCCCTGGGCGACGCGCTGATCGGTCGACGCGCGAACGCCTCGGACCCTCAGCTTGCCGCGCTCGCCTACCGCAGAGCCTGCGAGGCTGAACACTCCGGCGCGTGCTACGAGCTCGCGGTCCTGCACTACCTCGGCCTGGGCGTGGAAGTCGACGACCCCCTCGCGGCGCGCCTACACCATACGGCGTGCGACCGCGGCGTCCCCGAGGGCTGCGCCTATCTCGTGTGGCTCTACGACCGTGGCTTTGGCGTCGAGGCCAGCTCCGCCACCTCGGCGTACTACCGAGAGGTCGCCTGCGATCGGGGCTACCACGACATGTGTGACGGACGAGAGCCCAGCGAAGGCTTCACGGCCGAGGCCAACGCCGAGGCCAACGCCGAGCCGGACCCGGACCCGGACCCGGAGCAGACGGCCCCCGTCGTCCCCGAGGCGCCGCGCACCAAACCCAAGCGAGAGGTCCGCATCGCGCCGACGACGGCGTCCCCCGCCGAAGACTGAGCGCGCTCACTCCTTGGGCGGCGGCGCGTAGGGGCCACGCTCGACCCGGCGGCGCACGTACTCGAGCAGCGCCTTCATCTGCGCCTCGTCGACCAGGTTGTCGTAGGCGGGCATCCACGCGTTGGCGTCGACCGAGCGGGGGTCGGAGATGTATGCGGCCAAGGACGCGTCGTCGGGGTACGTCTCGGTGATGCCCTCGAGGCTGCGGTAGTCCTTGGCGTCGGGGTCGTGGCAGCTCGGACAACCGAGGCGCTCGAACTCGTGTCGCCCCGGATCGACGATCTGCGGCACGACCTTGTACGGCGCCTTGCGAGCGGGCGCTTCGGCGGCCGCGGGTAGGGTCTTGAAGTAGGCGTACAGGGCGCTGAGTTCGCCCTCGCTCAGGCCCCGGTAGCGGGGCATCGGCCAGCGCAACACGGCGCCGTCCTTGCCCGCACCGTCGACGAGCGCGCGGCGGAATTCCTCGTAGGACCAGCCTGCTAGGCCCCCCTCGGCGCGCTGGGTGAGCCCTGGTGCGACGACCTTGTGCTGCGCCAGGTCGACCAGCACCGCGCCACCCTCGTAGAACCCCTTGGTGTCGGCAGGCACGAGCCAGTCCACCTCATCGAGCGCCGCGCTGTGGCAGCCGTGACACTGCAGCAGGTCGTTGGCGAGGTAGGCCCCCAACGCGATGGGCTCGGCCTCGTCGGGCCGAAGCACGGGCACGCTGTGATCGCGCCCCGGCTGCCACTCGAACCAGGCTGAGAGCACGGCCGAGTACTTCAGCGCGCTGGGCGGGTCGGCCTTGCGGTGAGGCGCGACCCAGCCGTGGTCGCTGCGGAGGAACGCGACGATGTGGGCGAGGTCCACGTCCGAGACGTTGGGCAGCGACGGCATGTACGGCGGCAGGAGCTCCTTGCGCCGGGGGTGAACGCCCGAGCGAAACAGCATCGCCAGCTCGGCGTCGGTCCACTCTCCAATGCCGCGAATCTCGTCGCGGGTGATGTTGGACGCGTGGGGGCGGCCGAGCGCGTTGTACTCGCGACCCAACGAGCGCCCCGCGAGCGCGTCGGACTCGGGGTCGAAGTGGCACCGGACACACATCAGCTCGACGAGCCGCCTACCCACGATCGGGTCGCCCTCGCCCACGACCTCGAAGTCGCCCGGATCGTAGCCCTCGTGCGTCGGCGGGCCGAGCACCCACAGCACGCCCGCTGCCGCTCCAACCAAGAGTGCGACGACCACGGTGAGGATCGCACCGATGCGCAGGAGCTTGCGAACCATGGATCGTGGCCTTCTAGCAGGCGCCGATCGGCTTGGCAAAGTCACACCACGCGGATCGTCTTGACGCGTTTGCGACCGCCCCGTTCGTAGCGGACCTTGAAGACCCTGGACGAGCCGAGCGACCAATAGAGGGCCATCGCCTGCGAGTCCTTCGTCAGGTCTCGACCGTTGACGTGGGTGATCTTGTCGCCTGCCCGGAAGCCCAGCGCGGCAATGGGAGACCCGCTCGACACTCGCGTGAGCTTGTAGCCGCTGAAGATGTCGTTGCGGATCGCCGGGACGATGTCGACGCCCGACTCGAGTGCACCCGGTGACGCGCGCAGGTCGTCGAAGCGGCGCTTGGTGATCGTGCAGGAGGACGCCCCCGTGCAGCGAATCTGTGACGACGCTCGAGGCTCAGCTGGTCGGGCCGACCCCGACGGCTTCGTCGGGGTCGGTCGCGTCGGCCGTGCGGCAGGCCGCTGCGAACGCGGCGTCGTCGGCTCGGGCTCGGGCTCGGACGCGGGCTCGGGCTCGGGCTCGGGCTCGGGCTCGGGTGGCTCGGCCGGCTCCCCCGCGATCACATCACGCCACGCGAGGCCACCGTCGAACCGGTAGCTGTTGGTGAAGCTGAGGTCCTCGCGAAACACGGTGATCGTGAGTCGGTTCTCGGCGGCGTCCAACGCCAACTCGAGCTGCTCCGCGTTGGTAACCGCGATACCGTTGAGCGCCTCGACCACGTCCCCCTCCCGCAGCCCGAGATCTCCGAGCACGTCCCCGGCCTGCAGCGCACCGACGAGGTAGCCGGCCGGTCGTGGGCCGTCCGCGTCGACGCGACGCAGGGGCGCGAGGTCGGCGTGCAGCCGCTCGTAGAGAAACGCGGCGACGAAGGGATCGACCCGATACGTCCCGTCGTCGGACACCGGGGGCGCGATCCCCCGTCGCAACGCCTCGCGCAACCCCGGCGACTCGGGTGCGCTCGGCGCCGCGACCGGCCCAGCGTCTGCGCGAGCGACCGGCTGTGGAGCCTCGTTCGAGCTCACTGACTCCGACCCACACCCGGTCGAGAACAGCGCCGCGAGGAGGACGATGCGAGGCGACACGTTGCAGATCGTAGCAGCCCCGATACATCGAACTCACAAAGGAGATCTCCTCGACCACGCGGCCCGCAATCGTTCTCTCGAAACGGAAGCGGGCACACAGATTTGCCGCTCGGCTTTCGGCTTCATGGATCTGCGTTGGACGTCTCGTCGCAAACACCCCCCGCCCCGTCGGAAGACCTGCTGTTCTCGCCTCCGGCCCAGGCTCCCACCCGGGGATCCGCGAGCCCGGCGCCGGCACGGCCGCACGGCTCGTCGTCCGACTCGGGCATGTCGCACGAGCGCAACGCCGACTCGGTGCTCTTCTCGCTCGACACCCTCGAGGTCGCCCAGCAAGACGCGAAGGCGTCCCAAGGCGCGTCGCGTCAGATGGCTCGGCTCGCTGCCGCGGCCCCGGCCAGTGGCGGCTCGGGACTCATCGACATCAAGGACCTCGCCGGGGTCTCGGCGCAGGGCCACGCGCCCACCGAGCCCGACGCATCCGGGCACGGCTCTGCGTCGGCGAGCGCGTCGAGCAGCGCCGCGGTGCCGAACCTGCTCTCGAGGAGCAGCATGTTGGGTGTGAGTCCAACGCCCGACGCCGCCACTGCGGTCGTACCCGCCAAGGCGCCCTCGCGCGCGCCACTGATCGTGCTCAGCGTGCTGGCGGTGCTCGCCCTCGCGGCAGCGATCACCGCGATCGTGCTTCGAGGCTGAACCTGAGCCCAGGATGTTGCGCCTCGCCTCAGGCGGCGTGGCGAATGCCCTCGCGGCGCCTCTGCATGTTCGCCGCATCGTCCAAGCGCCCCGTCGCTTCGTATACGCCACACAGCCCCTCGAGGATCTCGTCGAGGGATCGGTGCTCGGGTCCCACGATCCCCTCGCGGATCTCGAGCGCGCTGCGAAAGGCCTGCTCGGCCGCACCGAACTGACCGCGTGCGACGTGAAGCTCGCCGAGCGCGACCTGCACCTCTGCGTACCGCGCGTGTGTGTCGGGCAGGCTTCGCCCCCGTAGCAGCTGCATCGCCCGGCGGGCGTACCGTTCGGCGGCTGCGAGCTCGGACCGCGCGGTGTGGACCCGCGAGGCCAGCGCGAGCACGCTGGCCCTCCGCGGGTGTTCGGCCAGCACCTCGCCCGCCAACACGACGGCACGCTGCACGTGCTTGTGCGCGTCCCGGTAGTTGCACTGGCGGCGGCTCAGCTCTGCCCACACCGCATGCCAGGCGCCGGTCAGGGAGGGCTGCGCCCCCAGCTGTTGACCTGCGCCACGCAGCCGCCGCTCCGCCTCGACGAGCAACCCCTCCGCCCGGGGGTCCTCCCCCAGGCCACAGGCGAGCCACGCCCGGTCGAGCAGCAGCGCGACGCCCTGGGGAGCGTCGGCGGGCAGCGGCGCCTCGCTGGCCCGGCGGTATTGCCGTTCCGCCTCGGCCTCGCGCCCCGTCTCGAGCGCGACGGTGCCCCGCCCGCGCAGCGCTTCGGCCCGCAGCGAAGCATCTTCACCGCCGGCCGACGCCGACGCGAGCATCACGGCGCGACCGAACGACGCGTCCGCGTCACCGAAGCGACCGAGCTCGAAGAGCGTCCAGCCGAGCCCGACGAGCGAGTGCGCGACCGCGCGATCGAGTCCTCCGCTGGTCGTCGTCTCGGTGGGGCTCGGCGCGCGATACGGAGAGGAGACCGTCTCGTCACCAATGGATGTCGGCGTGGCCAAGGCCGCCGCGATCTCCCGATACTGCTCGTGCACCGCGAGCGCGTCGCGGAACGCCCGCTCCGAAGCCCCGAGGTCGCCGGAGCGCAGCGACGCCCACGCGAGGTCGTTGAGCAGCGAGCGAACCGTGCAGTCATCGGCGCCCGGAGCCTCGCCCACCAGCTCGATTGCGAGGCGGCACGCTCGGATCGCAGCGCGGTGCCGGCCATGCAGGGAGTGGTGTCGAGCGATGCGACGCAGCAGCCACGCCACGCGACCCGACCAGGCGTTGGGGACTCGGCCTCCCAACCCTGCGAGCAGCGCCTCGAGGCACGTGCTGGCCTGGTCGTGGTCGCCGAGCATGGAGGAGACGACCGCGAGGTTGTAGTTGCCCGAGAGCACCTCGGGCGAGGTCGCCGGGAGCTCGCGCTGCACCATCACGAGCGCCCGCTCGTAGAAGGCCCGGGCCTCTTTGTAGCGGCCAGCCGCCAGCTTGGCGTCGCCCTGGTCTCGCAACACCGCGGCCGGCGCGTACCGACGCGCCATCGACCGCAACGAGAGCGCCGCCGCCGTGGCCAACACCGCCATCATCGACGCAAATCCGACCAGGGGCTGACCGGCCTGGATCGCGATCATGAAGAGGCCGACGAGGCTGAGCGTGATCGGGATTCGGTACAGCGCCGGGGCGCGCCCATGCACGTGAACCGGAGCCCATCCGGCTTCTACGCGTGCGGGGAGCGTCACATCGGCCACCTCGTTCATGGTCGCAGAAATCCCGCCGGCCGGGATCCCCGTGTTGGCGGCAGACCCAAGGCGGACCCCTGGACGTACATGGGGCGGATGTATGCTCGCCGCATGAGGCACCCCGCGCGCGTTCGCCTTCGCACTCGCACCGGCTTGACATGGGCGCTTGCCGCCGTGCTCAGCGCGAGCTGCACCAAGTCCGACGGCGGCGCCGACGAGTCGGCAAAGGCCGAAAAGAGCGAGTCGCCGAGCACGCCGGGCGCGCTGGACTTGTGGGACGGCGTGCCGCCTCTGCAGCCCGAGCCCGGCGACATCACCACCGAGTTGAAGCCCCGGCCGGGGCCCCTGGCACCCGAGTCGGTGAACGAGACGGTCGAGGTCCCCTTTCCCCCCGAGACCGGGCCCGACGAGGGCATCGCGGTCACGCCCCCCGCAGGGCCCCTGGAGGTCGAGCGCTTCGGGCCCACCGGAGAGCAGCCGCTGATCGACGCCGTGCGCGTGACGTTCAACGAGGCGATGGTCCCCCTGGCCACGGTCGAGGCGCTCGAGGTGAAGTCCGTCCCGCTGGAGATCGACCCGCCCATCGACGCGACCGCCCAGTGGCTCGGCACGCGGACCGTCGCCCTGCAGGCCAACGGCCGCCTCCCCTACTCCACCCAGTACACCGTCACGGTTCCCGACACCGCGACGTCCATTCACGGTCACGGGCTGAAGGCTGCAAAGACGTGGACCTTCTCCACCCCCACGCTCACGCTCGAGTCAGCGACCCCCAGCGGCACCACCGTCGCCCTCGACTCGACGATCACGCTGCGGTTCAACCAAGCGATCGAGCGCACCGCCCTCGCCGGGGCGCTGACCATGAAGGGCGGAGGACGGACGGTCGCGCTCGAGGTCATGCCCTCGACGCTGGCTGCCGACGCCACCGAAGCGCAAAAGGAGCGCGAAGCCCGAGTGCTGCGCCTTCGGCCGAAGTCGAAGCTCGCCAAGAACACCGGCTACACGATTGCGATCCCCTCCGGGGTGTTCGGCGAGGGGCCGCGCAAGAGCGCCGCGATCGCCCACAGTTTCAGCACGTACCCGCCGCTGCGCCTCTCGGTCGCTCCCTGCGGCACCCCGTGCTGGGCGAGCAGCGGCATCCATCTGCAGGCCACCACCGCGCTGATGGATCCCAAGCTCGCCGAAAAGGTCGAAGTGAGCCCCGAGGTCGACAAGCTCGTGGTGTCGCAGAGCTGGCGCGGAATCTCCATGACCGGCGATTTCGAGGGCAACACCACGTACACGGTGAAGGTCGACGCCGACCTCACCGACACGTTCGGTCAGACGCTCGGAAAGCCCTTCGAGGCCAGGGTCAAGCTGGGGCCGCAGTACCCGAGCCTCGCGCTCACGCAGGGGCGACGTCAGCCGCTCGTCGTCGAGTCGGGCAGCACGCCATCGATGCGCCTGCGCGTCGCCGGTCTGAAAGAGGTCGAGATCGAAGCGCGCGCCGTCGCCCCCGGAGACCTCGACGACTTCTTGGGCGGCTACTGGGACCGCGACTGGGCCTGGCCGTCCGGGCGCGGCACCTCCACGTTCGAGCGCACGTTCGACGTGGCCGGTTCGATGCGCAAGCCCGAAGAGCTGGCGCTCCCGCTGTCCGAGATGCTCGGCAAGGGCGGCACGATCGGGTGGTTCGTCGCCCGCTCCAACAAGTACGAGCTGTGGGGCTACGAGCAGCGTTCGGGGCTCGCGCAGATGTTCGAGGTCACCGATCTGGGCATCGCTTCGGTGCTCGACCACGACAGCGGGATGATCGCCGTCCACCGGCTGAGTTCCAACGAGCCCGTCGCGGGCGCCACCGTCAAGCTCTTCGACCGCTACGGTACCGAGCACTGGAGGGGCACCACCGACGCGGCAGGAATCGTGCTGCCCAAGGCGCAGACGAGCACGTTCGTCATCGCGGCCGAGACCCGCGAAGACGCGGCGTACATGACGGTCGATGGACAGACCCTCGCGGGGGGGTGGTCGTCCCGAAACACGCCCTCGGATGAACCCACGGCGTTCTTCTTCACCGACCGCACGCCCTACAAACCCGGCGAAACGATCCACCTCGTCGGCGTGCTGCGGACGTTGAAGGCCCAGCATGAGGGCAGCCTCGACCTGTACCGCCCCGACTCCAGCGCGACGTACCGGGTCACGAACCCCCGCGGCGTCGAAGTCGCCGAGGGCACGGTCAAGGTCGGCAAGACCGGCATCTTCACCCTCGACATCGAGACCAAGGAAGAGCACGGCACCGGCAACTTCTCGGTGCAGCTCACGTTCGGCAACTGGTTCGGAAGCGACCGAAACTTCTACCACTCGATCCCGGTCGAGACCTTTCGGACGCCAGAGTTCGAGGTCGACGTGAAGCGCCCCGCATCGACGCCCCTGATCTACGGAGACACGCTCACCGCCGCAGTCGTGGCCAAGTATCTGCACGGCGCGCCCATGGTCGGGGCCGACGTCCGCTACACCCTCGAGCGGACCGACAGCGGCTTCACGCCGCCGGGCGAGCTCAATCGCGACTTCCAGTTCGGCGCCCGCCCAGAGCACGCGCGCTGGGGATGGTGGACGCCGCCCTCGCGCATGGTCACCAGCGGGTCCGGAACGACCTCGCCCGATGGGTCCTTCGACGTCGAGCACCCGCTCGCCGTGGTCGACCCGCCCCCCAAGGAGGGTGAGGGCGCGACCAAGAAGGAGGAGGACGACGACGCTCCTCCGGGCGCCTCCACGTACAGCCTCTCCGCGACCGTCACCGACCAAAACCGCCAAGCGATCAGCAGCTCGAGCAGCTTCGTCGTGCACCCTGCCACCGTGTACGTGGGACTCCGCAGCGATGCCATGGTCCTCAAGGAAGGCGAGCGCACGACCGTCGACGCGGTCCTCGTCGACCTCGAGGGCGAGCGCGTCACGGGTCAGCCCATCACGGTGGAGGTCGTGCGCTCGCAGACCGTACGCAACGCGGTGGAGAAGAACGGACGTTGGACGTACGCGTACGAGACGAAGGAGGAGCAGATCTCGACCTGCAATCTGACCTCCAAAGCGGTCTCGGCCAGCTGTGACGTCACCGTCGGCAAAGCCGGCACCTACTTCATCCGCGGCACGGCGAAGGACGAGGCGGGCCGCGAGACCCGCTCACAGACCCAGATGTTCGTGCACGGCAAGGACGCCGTGGTGTGGGGCAAGAACACCCGTCGCGTCGACCTGGTGCCCGACCGCAGCACGTATGCACCGGGCGACACCGCCAACATCCTCGTTCGCTCGCCCTTCGACGAGGCACACGGGGTCTTGGTCGTGGAGCGCGAAGGCATCGCACGACGCATCCCGCTCGAGATTCACGGAGGCTCGGCCGCCGTGGAGGTGCCGCTTTCGAAGCACTGGGCCCCAGGCGTGACCGTCTCCGCCATGGTTTGGCGTGGGCGCACCACGGTCGAGGGCGCGCCCGCCGGGCAAGACCTGGGCATGCCCGCGGCGGCTGGCGGCAACGTGCAGCTAGAGATCAGCAACGCGTCCCACCGCATCGACGTGGGCGTCGAACTCTCGGCCGCGGAGATCGCCCCCAAGGGCACCCTCGAGGTCGAGCTCGAGACGAAGGACGCCAACGGCAAACCCGTCTCCGCCGGCGTGGCGCTGATGGTCGTGGACGAAGGCGTGTTGAGCCTGATGAACTACGCCACGCCCGACCCGCTGGCGTTCTTCATCCGCAAGCGCAACGGCGGCGTGTGGATGCACGCCCTGCACGCGAACGTGCTCCCTCGCGAAGAGGCCGCGCCCGAGGACGCCGACGAGCCCGCGGCGATCGACGCCCCCGAAGACCCCCAGTCGGAGTTCAAGGCGGTCGAGGAGGAAGCGGACGATCTCTCGATGGCCGAGCCAGCTCCGCCCGCGGCGGCGGCCCCCGGAAGCGCCACGGGTCGCTTGGAGATGAATAAGGGCGCACGGCCGAGCGCCAAGCCCTCCCCCAAGAGGCGGAAGCTCAGCGCGGCCAGAGACAAGAAGGAAGGCGGCGGCGACGGCTACGCCTTCGACGCCGGCGAGGCGATGGCCCAGACCGTCTCCTTGCGCACGCTCTTCGCCAGCACGGCGTACTTCGACGGCACCTTGCAGACGGGCGCCGACGGCAAGCTCAGGGTCGAGATCGACATGCCGGAGAACCTGACGACCTTCCGCGTCATGGCGGTCGCCATCGACCAGGACGAAGCCGACAGGTTCGGGAGCGCCGACGCGCAGGTCCGGGTGCGCAAACCCGTCATGCTCCGCCCCTCGCTGCCGCGCTTCGCCAACTATGGCGACGCCTTCGAGGCGAGCGTGATGGTGGACAACCAGACCGGCGACGATCAGAAGATCCTGGTCGGCACGCGCGGCCTCAACGTCACCATCGGCGCCGACGACCAGAAGTTCATCGACATCCCGGCCGGCGAGTCCCGCGAGGTCCGCTTCGACATGAAGACGCAGGAGGTCGGGACCATGCGGCTGCAGTTCGCGGCGATGAGCAGCGCTGGGCGCGACGCCACTCAGATCGAGCTCCCCGTGCACTACCCCGCGACAGCGGAGGCGTTCGCCGACTACGGCATGACGGACAGCTCCGTCACGCGCGCGCTCGAACCTCCGCAGGGCGTGCTGCCCGCGTTCGGAGGCTTGGAGCTGAGCTTCAGCTCCACCGCGCTCTCCGGCCTCGAGGATTCGGTGCAGTACCTCGTCGACTACCCCTACGAGTGCGCCGAGCAGACCAGCAGCCGCGTCCTGCCGATCTTCGTGCTCGGCGACATCCTCGAGCAGTTCCCGATCGCCAGCGTGCGAGACCAGTACGCGCGGAAGGCCATCGCCGAGCGAGGCGTCCAGAAGCTGTTCGACAAGCAGAACCCCGACGGTGGCTTCGGCTACTGGCGCCGCGGGGAGAGCTGGCCCTACGTGTCCACCTGGGCGACGTTCGCCCTGATCGAGGGCAAGAAGGCCGGCTTCGAGGTCGACCAGCCCAAGCTCGACTCGGCGCTGAACTACGTCGAGAACTTCGTGCGCTACGGCCATCGCTCGCGCTGGGGCCACTACTACGACTGGACCACGCGCGCCTTCGGGGTGTGGCTGCTGAGCCGGGAGGGCCGTGGCAAGGACCTGTTCAGCACCGTGTGGGCGCATCGCGACGACGTGCCGCTGTACGCCCGCGCCTACCTCATGAGCGCCGCGCACACCTATGGCAAGACGACCGAGCGGGACATCATCCTCGAGGAGATCCGCAAGGCGATCATCGAGAGCCCCAAGACGATCCACTTCGAGGAGGGCCGAAGCGAAGCCGACGCTGCCGATGGGTTGCGCGTCCTCATGCACTCCAACGTGCAGACCGACGCCATCGTCCTGATGGCCATGCTCGACGCCGCGCCCGAGGATCCGATGCTGCCCAAGGTGATGGCCGGCATCATGGCGAGCCGCGACCCGATGAAGGGAGGGCGCTGGGGCAGCACGCACACCAACGCTTGGGCCCTGGTCGCTGCCAGTCGGTACTTCGAGGTGGTCGAAAAGGAGGAGCCCGACTTCGAGGCGCAAGCGTGGCTGGGCAAGACGTTCGCCGGCACGTTCGCCTTCGAGGGGCGGAGCATGACCAAGCAGCAGCAGACCATTCCAATGCGATCGCTGCTGGGCACCGAGGCCGACTCGCTGACGCTGGCCAAGAAGGGACCGGGCAAGCTCTACTACCGCCTGGGTCTGCGCTACGCGCCCGAGGACCTGAAGCTCGACGCGCGCAGCCAGGGATTCGTCGTCTCGCGCAAGTACGAGGCGCTGCCCGAGCCCGGAGAGAAGGAGGCCGACCCCGAAGCCGTACGCCAACTCGACGACGGGTCGTGGGTCGTCAAGGCCGGCACCAACGTCAAGGTCAGCCTCAACGTCGTGGTCCGCGACCGCGCCAACTACGTCGTCGTGGACGACGCGCTCCCGGCCGGCTTCGAGGGACTCAACCCCAAGTTCGCCACCAACAGCGCCGCCTCGATCGCCGGCAGCGTCACGCTGGGCAGCACCTCGCCGGGCTACCGAAGCCGCTGGTGGTACCCCTGGTGGACCTTCGACCACAGCGACCTTCGCGACGACCGCATGCTGTTGTTCGCCGACCGGCTGCCCGCGGGCGTCTACACCTACGCGTACACCGCCCGCGCGACGACCATCGGAGACTTCCTGCTTCCGCCGGTCAAGGCCGAGGCGATGTACGAGCCGGAGAGGTTCGGACACAGCAGCAGCAGCCGCGTGAAGGTGGTCGAGTAGGCTTCGCGGCGGTGGCCGAGCGCCGGGTTCTGTGGAAGAGTTCGGCGGTGCAAACACGCGCAAAGGCGGCGCTCGCGGGCGTCGGCCTGCTGGCGCTCGGAGCGTTCTGGCTCACCCTCCCTCGGGCAGCGCCGCCGGTGAGCGTGTCCGAAGCGGCTCCAGCTCCGCAGCGCCCCGGCGCGTTGGTCCCACGCCCCGACGTGCGGTGGATCGCCGCCGCGGGAGGCCAAGTTCCCGAGCTCAACCAGGTCTCCCTCGAGCAAGACCTTGCGCTCGCGGCACGGACGTTCGGTGGCACCGGGACCGTCTTGTTCGCCGCGGGTCCGGACGCCCCGGTGGTTCAGGTGCTCGCGCAACCGAGGTCCAGCGATGATCCAGCCCGCGCGCTCGCCGAGCTGTTCGCGCCTCGGGGTGGCCGAGATGCCACGTATCGTGCGCCCGAGATCGACGTCGATGGTCCGGCCACGGCGCAGTCGGTGAGCGCGGCGATCGAAGCGGCCGTCACAGTCCCGGGCCCCCCCCTGTTGGTCTACCTGGGCGGACACGGCAACCGAGGTCCGAGCGATGCCGAGAACACGGTGGAGCTGTGGGGGCAGTCGCAGCTCGACGCGATCGACCTCGCGGCGCTGCTGCGCGACACGAAGCGACCTGTGCAGGTCGTCGCGACGACATGTTTCTCCGGGGGGCTCGCCGAGCTCGCGTTCGCCGAGGCCAACGTCGAGGCGGGACCGTTTCCCGGCGAGGTCTGTGGGCTCTTCGCGGCACCGCACGATCTCGAGGCGTCGGGGTGCGACCCCAACCCCGATCGCGCCGCCCAAGAGGGGTTCGGGCTGCATTTTCTGCGCGCGCTCGAGGGCAAGACCAAGGACGGCGCCACGGTGCCGATGGCGGAGATCGACTTCGACGGCGACGGCACGATCGGCGCGCGCGAAGCCCACGCATACGTGCGCATCCACAGCGCGGCGTTCGATGTCCCCACCTCCGTCTCAGAGCGCTGGCTCGAAGCGGTCGCCCCGGGCCCGGGCGCGGAGCGGGCGGACGTGGATCTGCCCGAAGAAGACGCGGTGATCGCCGCGCTGAGCCGGTCGTTGGCGCTCGTGGACGTGGTCGAGCGGGCCCGCGTTCACCTTCGCGAGCTGGAGGCGAAGATCGAAACGCGCGGGCAGGCGCTCTCCCGCGCCCAGCAGACCGAAGAGCGCGCGTACCGAGCTGCAGCCGCCGAAATCCTTGCGCGCTGGCCGGTCCTCGACGACCCGTGGCATCCGGAGTTTGCGACGACCCTCGGCCGCAACATCGACGCGCTGCGCGAGCATTTCGCATCGGCGCCGAGCTACGCCACCTACCTCTCGGCGCGGGACGAAGTCGACCAACTGTCGACGCAAATCTTCGACCTCCGCGCAAAGGCTGCGCCCTACGAACGCCTCACCAGGAGCCTCCAATATCGCCGCCGAGCAGCACGCCTGGCCGCGCGCGGCGGCCCCCAGTGGGATCGGTTCGAGATGCTGCGACGCTGCGAGCTTCGAGCCCCACCTCGCTGACCGCAATTCTTTCGCGAGCACCGCCCTCCTCACGAAAATACGGTTCGTGAGGAGGACGACAGATGCAGCACGACCACGCGCGAGGCCCCGTTGCGCCCCGCACCCATGACCGACCCCTCGACGCCTACTTCGACGACATGGCGCCCCTGCAGCGCTTGTCGGCGGATGAAGAGCTCGAGCTCGCGCACGCCCTGATCGCCGCGAAGACCGACATGTGGACCTGTCTTCTCCAGGCACCCCGGGGCGTCGTCCGACAGGCCGTGGTTGACGTCCTGGGGGACAAGGCACCGGCCCTTCCGCACCGTGGGCGGCTCGGGGTCGAGCACTGCCCTCCCCTCGTCGCCGCAGACCGCGACTGCGAAATCGCCCGGCGGCTCACCGCGTGGGCCCACGCGCACCCTGAAGGCGGCGTGGACACCGTGCGCCTCCGAGCGGCGATCAACCGCACCCGCGACATTCGAGACCGCTTCGTCGGCGCAAACCTGGGCCTCGTGGTCAGCATCGCCAAGCGGTACGAGCGGCGGATGTTCGCGTTCTCGGATCTCATCCAGGAGGGCAACACCGGGCTGCTCAAGGCCGTCGACCGCTTCGACCCGGACCGCGGCTTCCGGTTCTCGACCTACGCAGTCTGGTGGATTCGCCACGCCATCGGGCGCGCACTCTCGGACAAGGGCCGCGAGATTCGCCTCCCGGTGCACGTCGCAGAGCGGCAGCAGACGCTCGTGCGCGCCCGCACCCAGTTCGAGTCGCAGCACGGCCGGCCCGCCACGGTCGCCGAGCTCGCCGAGCTGACCGGCTTCACCCCCGAGCGCGTCCGTCGACTCCTCGAAGTCGAGTACACCCGCGCCACAGCGCACGACCCCAGCACCAAGACCTCGCAACCCGTCCTCGTCGACGAGCTGCCCTCGCCGCCGCCCAACTACGAGGACGCCCTGGATGCCGACACGATGACAGAGGGTCTGCGCGAAGCGGTCGAGGCTCTGCCCCCGATGCAGCGCGACATCATCTGCCAGCGCTTCGGCCTCGACGGCACCGCGCCGATGACCCTCCGTGAGGTCGGCAAGCTCCACCACCTCTCGCGCGAACGCATCCGCCAGATCCAGGTGACGGCCTTGGCCCAGATGCGAGAGACCTTCGAGGACCGCGGCCTCGTGGCGTAGCGTGGCCCTCGAGGGCTACGCCAGACCGACCCGGTACAGCTCGAGCGGTGCCGTCGGCATACCGCGGGCGTGCTCGGTGATGAGCGTCGCGATGGACGCGTCGCGGAGGTCGAGCGCGCCGACCTCGTTGGGGAGCAGGTATGACGCGGGCATCGTCGCGGTCTTTTCACTCAGCGCGTCGGTGGACAGACGGGCCTCGAGGACGAAGCGCAGGCGGCCGGTGCGGCTGCCGGGCAGCAAGGGCATGTGTGACACGCGAACCACACCTTCGAGGACCGGTGTGCAGCCGGACGCTCGTTGCACGATGCGCTCCGCCGCCGTGAGGACGTCTTCACCGTGCTCGACCGCGCCCGCGGGCGGAAACCACGTTCCGCCACGGTTGTCGTCTCGCACCATGAGATAGCGATATCCCCTTCGCACCAGCACGATGACGACGACGCGAACGCTGTGGCCTTCGGGCGGCACCCACCGATGGTACCTGTAAGCGCTGCGAAAGCGGAGGCGTTGAGGTCCTGCGATGCGGTTGATCTCCGGCGTGATGCAATCGATTCTGCCGCCAGGCATGCGCGCGACGACTCCTTTGCCACCTCGATGCGGTCCGTGGGTGATCGGTTTGGTTCTCCTGGCCCTCGGCGGTTGCAAGGTCTCGAAGACCCAGGCTCCAGGCGGACGGCTCGACGATATCGCCGCGATCGAGTCGGAGCTCGCGGCCAACGCGGCCCGGCTCGAGTCTCAGGGCGTCGTCGTGACGGTGCCGCCAGCCTCCCCCGGTGAGGACGAGGTCGACGGTGCAGACGCGTCGCCCAAACCCGCGGTCGGCCCACCGCCCGAACCCGCCCCAGAAGCCGAGCCCGTGCCATCACCGACCGACGCGCCGGTGACCCTCTCGGAGGAGTCCGACGACGACGCCGACTTCGAGTCGGTCGACCGCTCTCCTGGCTACGCCCCAACCCGTCAGAAGCGCAAGAAGAGCCTACGGGGAGCCCGCCGCGATGAACAGACCCGGTGCGAGCGGATCTGTGACCTCGCCGACAACACGTGCGACCTCGCCGACAAGATCTGCGCGCTCGCCGACGAGCACGTGGACGACGTGCGCTACGAAGACGCATGCGACCGCGCCGAGGCCCAATGCGAGGCCGCCTCGGACGCCTGCGCCCAGTGCGAGGACTGACGGCTCGGCTGCGGCCGTAGGATTCTGCTAGGCGAACTCGACAGCCGCGACCGCGATGCCGAGGTGGTAGACGAAGAGCGAGTTGTACGCAAGACACGCGACGCCGAGGCCGGCCACGGCCAGAGGGCGATCGCGATGACGCCAAAGCAACAGCACGCCCAGGCTCACCAAGGCCATCTTCACGAGCATGAAACCGATGGCGCTTTGGGACAGGATGCCTTCGAGGAGCAGGTTCGCTTCTTCGGCGATGCCCGCCTCGACCCACACGAGAGTGAAGACCGCATCGAGCAGGTTGAGGAGTACGAGAGAGACGACGACGACGCGCAGCAGGGACACCGAGCCGCGTCTCCAACGAGTGACCGCTTCGCTTCCCACCAATTGGGTCTGAATCGCGGTCGGGGGGTGTGCAACCCGATCCTACACGTCGGTGCTGATTTTTCTGCGATTCGCCCGTCTACGGCCCCAGCGAGGGCAGTCTCGGCTCGCTCGATCTCGCGCTCAGGCCTTGGGCGGGGCGTCCGCGAGGAGCTCGCGGAGCGAAGCCGCCCACCCCTCGAGATTCGCCGCCGTCGACTCGAGATCGGCCGCCGAGCGCGCGAGCACCGTCAGCTTCTTCTTGAGCAGCGCCTTCGCCTTGCGGACGCGGCCCCGCACCGTCCCCTCGGGGATGCCCAGCACGGCCGCCGTCTGTGAGGCCGAGAGCTCCTCCCAGTAGTAGAGCTCGAGCACGATCTGCGAGTCGATCGGGATGCGACGCAGCGCCTCGAGCAAGAGACGCTGCTCCTGCCGACGCCCGAGCAGCGTGTTGGGCCCGACCCGCGCGTCCTGCACCGACGTCTCGCCGAAGTCGAGCACCTCGGCTTTGCGCTGCTTGCGGTAGTGGTCTCGCAGCAGGTTGTTCGCGACCCCGAAGAGATAGGTGCGAAAGGTCGAGTCGCTCCGAAACCGCTCCCGGCCCTCGACGCTGGCCATGAAGGTCTGCTGGACGAGATCTTCGAGGGCCTCCTCCCGTACCTTGTTGCGAAAGAAGCGGTGGACGCTGGTGAAGTGCCGGTTGAACAGCTCGTCCCCCGCACCCAAGTCGCCGCCGCGCCAGGCCTGCAGCAACTCGACATCGGTCCGACGATCGGCCACGGCCGGGACTGTATCAGCGGGGGCGCAGACGGTCTGCTTCCGCCCGCGTCGCCTCGGCAGCCTCCGGCCTGCGCAACGCGTCGTAGCAGGAGGCCAGCGACGCCAGCAGCCGCGCCCGCGCCCCACGGTGTCCTCTGTGCAGCTCGAGGTCGTCCAGCACGGCCCGCAGCAGCGCGATCGCCTGACGCGGTAGGCCCTCCTGGAGCAGCTGTGCCGCCACGTCGACCGTCGAGTCGAGACGCTGCGCCGCCGCAGGGTCGGCCCACTGGGCTGCAACCGCGGCCGCCACCGCCTCTGTCCTCGCATGGGCATCGGCCAGCGCTTGCGCCCGGGCGAGCGCGCCCGGCCCGACGTCCGCGGGCGCGTCCTCGGTCGCGGGCGTCTCCGCCGGCGCCGAGATCTCGATGTGCTGGGGTCTCGCGGCGGGTTCGAGCAGTGAACGCGAGTCGCTGTGCCTCTGCCACAGCATGAGCGCGGCGAGGCCCCCGACGGCCAGGACCGGCACCGCCCAGACGAGCACCTGCGCCCCGAGACCGATCCGCTCGGTCTGGGGAGCGTCGACCTCCACGTCCGGCGGCAGTCCCGGAGGCGGAGGGGCCACCGGGACGCCGACGCCGAACATCTTGTGCCGCAGTCGAGCGCGAAGCTCTGCCGCGGCGAGATCTTCGGGCTCGTCGGCGCTCGCGCGCAGCTGGGCGCCCAGGTCGGGCGAAGAGCGGTCCGACGACATCGTTCGAGGCTGGAATCATACCGGTTTGCCCCCCCAGACCGGCGATGATCTTTTTTCCCGAACCGGTGCACTTTCCGTGATCGGTTCGGAGGCCACTTCCACTAATGGGGCGCTCAGTCGCTGGCACGGCGACACGAGCCGCGTCCGGCGACGCCATCGCGAAGCAGAGTTGGCAACGACAGTCCCCCTTCGAACCGTCCGACCCTGCAATCCCCACGCCTCCGCAACACCCCACCACCCATCGCGGTGGCGCACGGGGCTCGCGATGAACGCCGAACACCCCTGCCGGTTCCGGCTCGAGTACGACTCACCCCCGTACGACGAGCCGCGAGCCGGCTCTTTTCGTCAACGTCACCAGCCGCTGGCCAAAGGAGGGCGCTGGGCGTGCCGCTGGAGCCGCTGTGCGCCCCCGACGATCGCCTCCGCGGCGGGCTCGAGGCTGTCTCTGAGCACGCCTTCGAGTCGGGTCGTCATCGTCGGAGACTTCAGCAACGATTCCACCGCACACAACACCCCGTCGAGTTGGGCGTGAATGCTGCGCAGATCCTCCTCGAGCGCCTCGATCTGATGGTGCACGTCTCCACCATTGGCGGCGATCGCGAGATGACGCTCGTCCGAGTCGGGCTGAGACATGGTCTGAGTCCTCATCGGCCAGCGGACGGAAAACTCGAGGGCATCTTCCCGATTTTCTCAGGCAGCGATACAACCGCGCACCATGGAGTACCGGTTCTTGGGCAAGACGGGTGTCCGCGTGTCGTCGGTGGCCCTTGGAACGATGGCATTCGGCGGAGACGCGGACGCACAGACCAGCGAGGCGCTCTTTCGCGCCAGCCTCGACGCGGGCGTGAACCTCTTCGACTGCGCCGACGTCTACGCACGCGGCGCATCCGAGACGATCCTCGGCGCGCTGATCGGCCCGGTCCGTGACGACGTCGTCGTGACCAGCAAGGCGTACTTTCCCGTCCGCGACGCCCCCAACGCCCGCGGCACGTCGCGATACCACCTGGTGCGCGCGGTCGAAGCGAGCCTGCGGCGGCTGAACACCGACCGCATCGACGTGTTCTTTCTGCACCGATGGGACGACGCGACCGACATCGAGGAGACGCTGCGCGGCGTCGAGTCGCTCGTGCGCTCGGGCAAGATCCTCTATCCGGCTGCCTCCAACTTCGCCGCGTGGCAGACGATGAAGGCGCTCGGCATCGCCCGCGCGCGCGGCTGGGCGCCGCTGACCTGCATTCAGCCCATGTACAACCTCGCCAAGCGACAGGCCGAGTGCGAGCTGCTTCCAATGGCCGCCTCCGAGGGCCTGGGCGTGCTGCCCTACTCGCCTCTGGGCGGCGGCTTGCTCACCGGGAAGTACGGCCGCAACAAACGCCCAGCCTCGGGCCGCCTGCTCGACAACGAGATGTACGCCACGCGCTACGCCGCCGCGTCCAACTACGAGATCGCCGAGGCGTTCACCGACCTCGCCGAACAGGCTGGCGTCCACCCGGTCACGCTCGCGATCAGCTGGGTTGGCGCTCACCCGGCCGTGACCGCCCCGCTCATCGGCGGCCGCAACGTCGACCAGCTGCAGCCTGCGCTCGCGGCGGGCTCCTATCGGCTGCCGGCCGACCTCAAGGCCAAGCTCGACGCGCTCTCGCCTGCCCCCGCGATCGCGACCGACCGCAACGAAGAGAGCAGCGACCACAACTACGGGGCCCGCTAGCCGCGTGGTTGGGCGCCCGCTAGCCGCGGGTATGGGCGCCCGCTAGCCCAAGGTCAGGGGCAGCTGTAGGGCTCGCACATCAACGCGCGGACGACCGAGTTGTCGTTTTCGACATCGTCGTTGGCCGGGTCGAAGATCCACTCGGCGCTGCGGTCGATGCGGAAGCGGTACTCGGTGTCCGTCGACCACCCGACCTCGACCGTGGCCGTCCAGGTGTCGCCCTGTCGCTCCATGGGTGCGCCCACGTCCCATCCGTCGTCGGCGAAGTCGCCCACGACGTCGACCGAGGTGTAGCCCTCGTCGGCCAGCGTGAACACGTGCGAACACAGCCGGGCATCCTCGGCGCAGTCGAGCGACGCACCGCTGGACCCTGCATCGCCCGAGGACGCGTCGTCTCCGTCATCGGTGGTGTCGGGGCCGGCTGAGACCTGACCGGTGGTGGTGTAGTACCCGCCGCCGCCCTCGCCCTGTCCGTCGGACGGATCGTAGGCGTCCGTGCCCGCCGGTGGCTCGAGCGACGGGTCCGGGTCGGAGACCAACCCATCGGTGCCGCACGCGACGGTGACGAGCACGAGCGCAGCGAGCAGCCGGTACGAAGGACGCATGACGCTAGCGATATACCACGAGCACTCACGGGCTACAGGGGTGTGCCGCCGGCACAAACACCTGCAGGGACCACGCGGGGAGCTCGAGCTCGGTCTGCGCGTCGATGACCAGCGTTCGCCCGGAGATGAGGTCGCGCCACGCCCCCGGGTAGACGTCTTCGCCCAGCGCCAAGGTCTCAGGCTCTCCTCCACGGTGCGCGACGACCAACACCGGCCCATCGTCCCCGCTCTCGCGCATGAACGCCCAGCTGTCGCTCGAGGCGTGCAGCACCGTCCTCTCCCCTCGACGCAGCGCCGGAAGACACCGCCGCGCCTGCGTCAGCGTCTGCGCGACGGTGCGGAGCTCGACCTGGCCGGGCACGAGCGCGTCGTCGGCCGGCATCACCCGCCGGCAGTCCGGGTCCCGTGCGCCTGCGAGTCCCACCTCGTCGCCGTAGTAGATCACCGGGGCGCCGGGCAGCGTGAGCACGAGGCCGAGCGCGAGTGCCTGCTTCTGGTAGGGGTCGGCGTCCTGCGGCTGCTCGGGCACCACCTCGCCCCACGGGTCCAGGCTCGCATCGCCGACCACCTCCGAGAGAAAGCGCGTCACGTCGTGGTTACCGATCATCAACCCCAACGTCGCGCCTGAGCCCTCGGTGGCGCGCTCGGTGTGCTGCAGGCCGGCCTCGACCGCGTCGAAGCCCGGGCCCCCGTGGGCGATGGCCGTACGCAACGACCACATCAGGGGAAAGTCGAAGGCGCTGTCGAGCGCGTCCGGGCCGAGGTAGTAGCGAAGCACCTCCGTGCCCGCGGTGCCCGGGCCGGTGAAGATCTCCCCGAGCGCGAACGTGGCCGCGGGGTCGAGCACCTGCTCGCGGACGCCGGCCGCGATGCGACGGGTGACCGCGCGGGGCATCATCGGCACCGCGTCGACACGGAAGCCGTCGAGGTCGAACGTCTCCTGCCACCAAAGGGCATCCTCGACCGCGAGGCCCAGCATGCCAGGGGCCGAAAAGTCGAGGTCGGGCAGGTAGGGCACGAACCAGCACGTCTGAATGAACTGGTCCCACGGACACCCGGGCTGGCCACACACGCACTCCTGCGGGTGCTGGTGGACCCCGCCGATCGCCGAGTACTCCTCGTAGCGAGGGTTGGTCTCGTAGACGTGGTTGGGCACGATGTCGAGCAGGACCCGAATGCCGCGCGCGTGGGCCTCATCCAAGAGCTCGACGAACGCGTCCTCGCCACCGATGCGGGGGTCGACCCCGCGCGAGTCGACCGGCCAATAGCCGTGGTAGCCCTCGTACATCTGCCCGTCCGTGCCCGCTCGGGCTTCGTCCGGGTTGACGTAGACCGGGCTGAGCCACAGCGTGGTGATGGGCAGGCGGTCGAAGGTGCCGTCTCGCAGCTTGGCGGTGATGCCTCCCAGCGTGCCGCCCGCGCGAGCCCCGGGATTGGGAGGAGGATCGAGCACCGCGCCGTCATCACCATGAAAGCGATCGATCATCACCTGATAGATGATCTGATCCTCGGGACGCTCGGCGCGGGGCTGCACCCATGCATCGACGCTTTGAACGCGGCGCGCCCCCTCCTCATCGACCAGCTCGATGTCCAGGGCGTGTTTGCCCGGGTCGAGGCCTTCGACGTCGATCTGCAGCCCGTCGTCGGCGATCGTGGCCGTGGCCGTGTGGCCGAGCACGCGCACTGCGTGGGGATCGATCGCAGCCCGCGTGCGAGCCTCGGAGGTTTGCAGCGTGAGCCGCAGAGCCCCCGGGCCCTCGGGCGTGACCGCAGCGGACTCGATGCGCGGCGCATCGCAGGTGTGCACGCGCAGGTACGAGACCTCGAGCCCATCGCTGCGACGAAACCGGGTGAGGCCATGCGTCGCATCCGTGCGGCCGGCACCATCCTCGACGACCTGATAGCCGTACTCGCCGGGCTCGAGCGAGAAGGTGGCCACGAACCATGTCTCGTCGAATCGACGCATCGGACGCTCCGCCTGCCAGTCGTCCCACGACCCACGCACCGACAGCGACGAGCGCGCCCGGCCAGGCTGCCCCCACAGTACGACCGGGCACTCGCCCGCGGGGATGTCGGCCGTGTCCGGCTGACAACTCGCGATGGCGAGCGGCAGGAACCAGAGGCGTCTCACCGTGGCGCGAGTATACGCGCCATCGCGACCGCGTCCGCCTGCTATCGGCCCCGGCGCGACTCGAGCGCCTGTGCCAGCGCGAGGTGAGCCAGCGCGCTCCCCACGTCGGGAGCGTAGCGCGGCGGGCTGAGCTGCTCGACGGCCAGCCGCAACGCGTCGGGCAGCGCCTCGGTGCGCCACGCCGCGCCCGGTCGCGCGCTCTTTGGCTCGCCGTACTTTGAAAGCTCCTCATCGACCGACGTCACCGCCTCGGCCATGGTCGAGAAGCGGGCCAGCTTGCGGTCGCCAAGCCACACCACGGCGCCGCGGCGCCCCGCGGGCTCGAGCTTGAAGAACCGCAGCTCCCCGGCTCGACTTTGAAAGTGCAGCATCATCCCCTGCGCCCCCAGGGACAGCCACGCATTGAGGGAGATGGCAGCCGTCTCCTCGCGTTGGTCCATCGTCAGTGGGTCGAACTGCGCCAGCCGCTCCTGGATCTCCGCGAGCGTCGCGGGCGCTTCGTCACCGACCTCGTCCAGCGGAAGCGGCATCGTCTCGGCGCGCTCGGCCGCCTCCTCTTCGGGCTCGACCGCCTCGGCCGGTGCCCCGGGCTTGCTCGACGCGTCGAGCGTGGCGGTGGTCACCACGTCGAGGTCGGACAGATCCACGAAGTCGAGCACCAGGCAGTCCTCCGCGTCGGGGTGCAGCCGCATGCCCCGGCCGACACACTGCAGATACATCGAGACCGAGCGCGTCGGACGAACCATGGCCACCGCGGACACGCCGGGGTCGTCGAACCCCTCGGTCAACACCCCGACGTTGGTGATCACGCGAAGGGAGCCCTCGCCGAAGCGCTGGAGCGTCCGCGCGCGATCGGGCTTGGGCATGTCGCCGCACACCATCGCTGCGGGCACACCCAGCTCGCGCAGCGCCCGGGCGAGGTTCTCGGCGTGGCGCACCGTCACGCAGAACGCGATCGTCCTGCGATCCCGCGTGCACTCTTGAATCGCGCGCCCGACCAGGAGGTTGCGGCTCTCGACGTCGACCGCCTCCTCGAGCTCGTCTTCGTCGAAGTCCTCTCCGCGCACCGTCACGCTGGACAGGTCGGCCGAGGTCGAAAACCGCAGTCCGCGAAGCGGCCGCAGGTACCCGTCGTCGATCATCTGCGGCAGCGAGCGCTCGTAGACGATCTCCTCGAAGACCTCCCCGAGACCCCGTCCGTCTGCCCGCCGCGTGGTCGCCGTGAAGCCGACCAGCGTGCCGGGCCAGTCGTCGGCGAAGACGCCGATCTGCTCGAGGACTCGGCGGTTGGCGTCGGCGACGGCGTGGTGGCACTCGTCGTAGATCACCAGCCGGATGTCGCGGCCCGCGAGCGCCCCTCCGATGCGTCCCTCGTGCAGCGATCGGATGGACGCGACGATGACACCCGCGTCCCGAGGCGCTCGACGAACCCCGCGCTCCAGCGCCACCGTCCGCCGGTCGTCGGCGTTGCGCCCCAGCGCCGCCTCGATCTTGCGGCGCGCCTGGCCGAGGAGCTCGTCGCGATGCGCGAGCACCAGCACGGTGTGCTTCGCCCGACGGATCAGCTCCGAGAAGATGATGGTCTTGCCGGCCCCCGTCGGCAGAGCCAGCACCATGCGTCGCGTCCCTCGACGCCGCGCCTCGAGCACCGCGTCGATCGCCTCCTGCTGGTAGGGGCGCAGCTTCACAGCGGGAGTCTACTCGTCCTCCACCTCGCCGATCGAGGTCACGTGAAACACCCGGTCACGTCGTCCGCCCGTCATCGTGACCTCGATCGTGTCGTCGTCGACGCGTTCGAACGATAGCCCCAGCACGTGCTCTCGTGGCGTCGTCAGGCTGTAGGAGCCTGCCTGCGGTACGGGATCGATCGCCCGCATCTGCACGTCGACGATGTCGAGCGCCCACGAGCCCGACGCGCTGGTCCAGTCGCGGGTGCCGACGACCTCGATGCCATCGCCCAGCCCGCCCAGGGGCGTCTGCGTGCGGTCCGACTCCACCTCGAGGGTCCCGTTCTCTCCGACGAACGTGAAGTCAGTCTCGACCCGGCGGCTTCGGTCCTGCCACGTGACGTGCGCTTCGCCGTCGAGTGTGACTCGGCCGTTGGTGATGCCCGCGTAGGTGTGACGCACGAGCACGGCGTCGTCGGCGACCTCGAACGCGACCGTGGCCACGCCCGCGTACGTCTTGCCTCGATACTCGCAGGCGTCGTCGAGTGTCCCGAAATCGATGACGAGGGTGCCCGGCTCGGGGGATTCCACGGTGGAGCATGGGGCCTGGCTCTGCGCGAACTCGCGAACCTCGGCGACGATCGCCTCGACGCCCGCGCCGATCGTGAAGCTGGTGGTGATCTCGACGATGCCGTCCTCGAGGCCCTGCGCCTCCCCGGTCAGCGCGACCTCGTCCATCGCCTGGCGCATCTGGGCCGCGGTCGCCCCGTCAGCGCCCAGGTCGCAGCCCACCGCGGTGAGCGAGAGTCCGATGCCAAGGCCGAGGATCTTCTGGTGGGTCATCATGGTCTCGATTCGAAGCATCGACCGTGCCAAGTGTAGTTTCGCGGCCCTGGCACGCGGTTCTGTGGAGATTCGCGACGATCGGCCCCCCCACCCTGGACTCGAGTCCATGGCCACCTGGCGCACTTCGAGGGGGTCGCGGTCGCAGCGCCGGCTCATTTCGGTATCCTCCGCCCGATTCCGCCGTGACTGGCCTCCGATCGACCTTCGCGCGACGCCTCGCTTCGGTAGCGCTCGCAACCTGTGCCCTGCTCCCAGCCCACGCGTTTGCGCAGCCCGCCGAGCCCGAGCCCGAGCCCGCGTCTTCACCGCCCGCCCCCGACCCGTCCGTGGATCCCGCGCAGGTCGAGGCGCTCGAGCAGCGCATCGACGAGCTCGAAGCCAAGCTCGACCGGCTCGAGACCAGCGCTTCGCAGCCCACGGACGAGACGCCGGCGCAGGCGCCTCCACCCGTGGTGGTCGAGGTCCCCGCGCCGCAGGATGACGCCCCCCCGACCAAGGAGGCGAGCGTCGATGACAGCCCCGACCAAGCACCGCCCAACTACGCCGATGGCTTTCACTTTGGCTCATACGGGCGGGTCGCGGTGGGCACCGACGCCCGCGGACGCCCGGGCCGCGATGGAGACATGGTCGCCCGTGGCTCGCGGCTCGACGAGTCCACCTACCTCGAGCTCGAGCTTCGCCGCGAAGACTACTGGGAGAAGACCGGCGCCTACACCCGCATCGTCAGCACCGTCGCCTTCGCGGGCCCCCTGTTTCACGAGACGGGGCAGTTCGACGCCAACCTCGGCATTCGCAACCTGTACGTCGAGGAGAGCGGCTTGGGCACCGACCGCCTGCGCATTTGGGCCGGCTCGCGGATGTACCGGGGCGACGACATCTACCTGCTCGACTTCTGGCCTCTAGACAACCTCAACACCGTCGGCGGCGGGCTCTCGTACACGTTCCTCGACAACCTCACGCTGCGCCTGCACACCGGCATCAATCAACCGCAGACGAGCTTCTTCTACCAGACCAGCCCCAGGCCGCTGCCGCTAGGCCAGCTCGGCGAGGCCCAGGTCGCAATCACCTCTCGCCAGCGTTTCGTCAGCAGCGCGCGGCTGAGCAACATCTTCGGCCTCGGCGAGTCGGGCGGCATCAAGCCCGTGCTCTACGGCGAGGTTCACTACACGTCTCGAGCGCAGCGCGAACGCGACGTGCGGCAGTTCGAGGACCTTCCGCTGGAGACCGGCGTCCTCGTGGGCGCGCAGGTCGGCATGTTCACGGGCAAGCGCTCCACCCACCTCAACCTCGTGGCCCGCTACGCCAGCGGACTCGCGGCCTACGGCGAGTGGGGCACGCCCACGCAGCTGGCACCCGACCGCACCACCGGGGGCGCGCGTGAGTTCTTGGTCGCCGCCAGCGGCAACTACGAGAAGGGCCCCTTTGGTCTGCTCTTCGGTAGCTACTGGCGACTGTTCCGCAACGCCAGCCCCGGGCTCGACTTTGCCGACCTCGGCGAAGGCATCGTCATGGCTCGGCCCACCTACTGGTTCGGCAAGGGCGGCGGTGGTCTGTCGGTCGAGGGCTCCTACCAGGCGCAGCGCCGCGGCGTCCTCATCGACCAAGACAACAACCCCACCCCACAGTTCGGTCAGGTTGGGCGCATCGGCGTGATGCCGTTCCTCTCTCCGGGCGGTCGCGGCAACTACCAGCGCCCCCACCTGCGACTGATCTACCTGGCCTCGATTCGCGACGCCGGCGCCCGCCGGCTCTACCCCCGGGACGACGTGCTCGGCCTGCGCCCCGTCGACCACTACATCGGGCTCAACGCCGAGTGGTGGTTCGGCTCCACATCTTACTTCCGGGACTAACCGCTGCGGCCGGCCGCCCTTCGCTTCCTTCGAGGAACACCTTCATGACGCGTACACATCTCTCCCTGCTCTCGGCGCTGGTCCTGGCGGGCGGCTGCATGGACTTCGATGGCCACGACGGCCCCATCGAGCTGTCCACCGAGGTCGACGACTGGCGCAACGAGGTCATCTACCAGGTCCTCATCGACCGCTTCGACAACGGCGATCCCGGCAACGACTACGGCGTGCAGGGCGACGACCTCGCCCGGTACCAGGGCGGCGACTGGAAGGGCATGGAGAACCGCCTGGGATACCTCCAAGAGCTCGGCGTCACCGCGCTGTGGATCTCGCCGGTGGTCAAGAACGTCGACACCGACGCCAACTTCGACGGCTACCACGGGTATTGGACGCAGGACTTCGAGGCCACCAACCCGCACTTTGGTGATCTCGCGGCGCTGCGCTCCCTGGTGGACGCCGCGCACGAGCGCGACATGAAGGTGGTGATCGACATCGTCACCAACCACGTCGGGCAGGCGTTCTACTACGACATGAACCTCAACGGCGTCCCCGACATCACGCTGCAGGGCAACAACGACGTCGGCGAGTTCCGCCACTACACCGAGTACGATCCCGACTTCGACCCTCGGGGCGTGCAGGCGTTCACCTCGCTGGGCGAGGCCGGCCCCGCCCCAATCGTGTGGCAGTACGACCCCGCGACCAACCATCTGCCCCCAGAGCCTGCGCTGTTCCAAGACCCCACCGTCTACAACCGCAAGGGGCGAACGGTGAACTTCGACGACCCCGACCAGCTGCTGCACGGCGACTTCCCCGGCGGCCTCAAGGACATCGACACCACGCGCTGCGACGTCAAGGAGGAGTTCGTCGACATCTACGCCGGATGGATCGAGAAGACCAACGCCGACGGGTTTCGCATCGACACGATCAAACACGTCGAGTACGAGTTCTGGCGCTACTTCACGCAGCGCGTGCGGACGCGCCTGGCCGACCAGGGCAAGGACAACTTCCTCATGTTCGGCGAGATCTTCGACGGCCGCGACGACCTGATCGGCAGCTACACCAAGAACGAGCTGCCCGACGAGGCCACCCTGCAGCGCGAGCAGTCCTGCGTGCCCGACGGCCAGCCGCTCAGCGGCGATCAGCTCGACAGCGCGTTCTACTTCTCGCAGCACTTCCAGGCGATCCGCGGCGTGTTCCAAGACGCGGGACCCACCGACCAGATTCGCTCGCTATGGGAGTCACGACGCGACACGTGGGGCACCGAGCCGGCCGCAAACAGCACCGGCCTCGTGCCCGCCGACGTGCCGATCAACTTCATCGACAACCACGACGTCGCGCGCTTCCTCTTTTGGATCGGCGACCGCCCGCAGAGCGAGCAGCGGGCTCTGCTGCACAACGCGCTTGCGTTCTTGATGTTCGCCCAGGGCATCCCGTGCATCTACTACGGGACCGAGCAGGAGTTTCGCGGTGGCAACGATCCCGCCAACCGCGAGCGCATGTGGGACACCGGCTTCGACACCACCGGCGACACCTTCCAGTGGACCAAGCGGCTCATTGCGCTGCGCAACGCCTACCCGTCGATCCGACGCGGCGCGGTGCAAGTGGCGTACTCGACGTCCAATACGGGCACGGAGCAGGACGCGGGCATCTTCGCGTTCGAACGCGCGGGCGGGGACGCCGGGGGCAGCTACGCATTGGTGGTGTTCAACACCAACGGGGAACACGACAGCGTGACCCGCAACGGTGACCAGGTGATGACCGTGCTGGCGCCTCCGGGTACCGAGTTGGTCGACGTGTTCACCGAGGAGCGCGTCGTGGTCGCAGCCGACGGCACGCTCGAGGTCACCGTGGCGCCCATCGACCGCGCAATGTTCGTCCCCGCCGCCGAGTACAAGTCCGGGATCTAGTGACCTCGGTTCACATCAAGGCGGTGGAGAAGCGCTTCGGCGAGACGGCCGTCCTGCACGGCATCGACGCCGAGATCCCGCAGGGCGCGTTCGCGGTGCTCGTGGGGCCCTCGGGTTGTGGCAAGTCGACCCTGCTGCGGCTCATCGCGGGCCTCGAGCAGGTCAGCGCCGGGCGCATCTTCTTTGGCGAGAAGGACGTGACCGAGCTGCCGCCGCGGGAGCGGGACATCGCGATGGTGTTCCAGTCGTACGCGCTCTACCCCCACATGACGGTGCGGGAGAACATGGCCTTCGGCCTCAAGCTGCGCAAAACCGACCAAGCGACGATCGATTCTCGGGTCGACGAGGTCGCGGGCACGTTGGACATCGAGCATCTTCTGGACCGCTACCCACGCCAGCTCTCGGGTGGGCAACGCCAGCGCGTGGCGATGGGGCGCGCGATCGTTCGGCGCCCGGCGTTGTTCATGTTCGACGAGCCGCTCTCCAACCTCGACCCCGCGCTCCGCACCCAGGTGCGCGTCGACATTCGCAAGCTGCACGACGCCCACGACTCGACGAGCGTGTACGTGACCCACGACCAGGTCGAAGCGATGACGCTGGCCGACATCCTCTTCGTCCTCGAAGGCGGGCATGTGCAGCAATCAGGGCCGCCGCTCGAGATCTACGAGCGCCCCGCGAACCGCTTCGTCGCCGAGTTCCTCGGGTCGCCGGCGATGAACATGCTGCCCGCGACGGTGCGCGAGGGGTCACTGCGCTTCGATGCCTCGGGCGCCGTGCCGCTCGAAGGCCCGCACGCCGAGGCCTTCGGCGGCCTCGAGGAGGGCCAGGCGGTGTACGTCGGGGTTCGAGCGCAAGACGTCACGCGCTGCCGCGACAGCGACGCCCACCTCACCGCCACCGCCCGATTCGTCGAGACCCTCGGCTCGCACGTGCACGTGCACTGCACCGTGGGCGAGGCTTCGTTCATCGCCGCCTTCGACGGCAGCCGTGGCCCGGACGAGGGCGAGGGGATTCCCCTTCGCATCGAGCGTTTCCACGTGTTCGACGCGGACTCGGGCAACTCGCTGCGCAGCGCGTAGCGGCGAGGGGCACGGCAGCCGCGCAGCGAGACTCGATGCTACGGTCGCGCGGTGACCCGGCCTCGACGCCACGGAGAACCCCGCGACACCGACGCGCCTCGCCAAGAGCCTCTGTATGACGAGGACGTGCCGACGCCCTCCCACGCCGAGTATGCGCGCACGCTGCTGCAGCGGGTCGACATGGGCGTGCTCTCGACGCACGCCAGTGAGCTCGACGGTCATCCCTACGGCTCACTGGTGATCTACGGCGTTCACGAGGGTGAACCCGTCTTGCTGATCAGCGCGCTGGCCGAGCACACGAAGAACCTCGAACGCTCGCCCCGGTGCTCGCTGCTGGTCCACGAACGCGGCCCCGACAACCCGCTCGCGATGGCCCGCGCCACGTTCGTCGCCAGCGCCGAGCGGGTCGAGGGGCCCGCGCGGGAGTCGGTCGCGGCATCGTTCCTCGCGCGGCACCCCGAGGCCAAGTACTACGCCGACTTCACCGACTTCGCGTACTGGCGCCTGCGCGTCAGCGGCATCCGCTACATCGGCGGCTTCGGTCGCATGTCGTGGGTCGAGCCGGGCGCGTGGTCGGCCGCCGAGCCCGACCCGATCATGGAGCACGCCAAGGGCATCATCGACCATATGAACGAGGACCACGCGGACGCGCTGCGGCTGTACTCCGAGGCCTTCAGCCGAAGCGGCCCCGTCCCCGAGGCCGTCATGACGGGCATCGACCGCTACGGCTTCGAGATGTCGGTCACCACCGAGCAGGGTCCGCGCCCTGTACGCGTCGCGTTCGACGAACCCATCGCCAGCAGCGCGGACGCCCGAGCGGCGATGGTCGCGCTCGTCAAGAGAGCCCGGGCCCAGCTCGGGCAAGAGCCGCCGCGTTGAGCATCGTCTGGCAGGCGCCGCCGATCTCCGGCACTCTCGGGGCCGGTCGTGGAGCCCTTCTACACAGTGACGCGCGGTCGCGGAGGAGTCATCGTCCGAAGGACACGCCGCTCGCACACGTCCCTCGATGAGGTTGCGCCGGCCTTCGAGGAGATCTACGCAGCGCTGCGGGACATCGACCTGCTCGACGTCGCGGTACTGGTCGACCTCAGAGACGTCGTCGGCCGCAATGACCCCGACTTCGAGAAGGCGATCGCCCCGCATCGCCGCCGCCTCATGGAGAGCTTTGGACGCGCGGCCGTCCTGGTCCGCAGCACGGTCGGTGCGATGCAGATCCGCCGGCTCTTCGCCGAGGACGGCCTGAGCGCCGAGGTCTTCGGCGACGAAGACGAAGCGATGCAGTGGCTCGTGGGTGGCTGATCGACGCGGGCAGCCACTGCGACTGATGCGGAACCTCGGGCGAGGTTGCCGCTGTGCGTGAGCGCATGAATTCGAGGCCGGACGGGGTCGTACCGCGACTTTTCCCTTCGTGTCCGGCACGGAACGCTGATAAACCGACGCGACCTCATGTTCCCGTCGATCCGCGACTTGCCCATCGCACGTGACTGCCGTGGCTCGGTCGGCCTCGCCACGCTATTGGCCGTCTCCCTCGCGCCCGCGCTCGGCTTCGCAGCGCCCGCCTCCGACGAGGACGAGATCGACGTCGACCTCACGGACTTCGACCCCGACGAGGATGAGGACCAGGACGAGCAGACGGCCGACGCCGAGCCCGCCTCCGAGCGTCCCGACGCCGCGGGCGAAGAGGACGTCGCGATCGACGTCCCCGCCGAGGACATCGACGCCGCGACTCCGACCGTCTCGATCATCGGCGAGCCCGAGGAGCTGCCGCGCGTGGTCGGCTCTGCGCACTCGGTCGACGAAGAGACGCTCGAGCGCGAGGAGCACGACGACATCCACCGCGTGCTTCGCTCGGTTCCCGGGGTGTACGTGCGAGGCGAGGACGGCTACGGACTGCGCCCCAACATCGGCCTACGCGGCGCCGATCCCAACCGCAGCGCCAAGGTCACCCTCATGGAGGACGGGATCCTCTTCGGCCCCGCCCCCTACTCCGCGCCTGCGGCCTACTACTTTCCGATGACGACGCGGGTCGTCGGCGTCGAGGTCTTCAAGGGGCCTGCCGCGGTTCGCTTCGGTCCCAACACCATCGGTGGGGCGATCAACCTCAAGACCCGAGAGATCCCCCAGGAACTCGAGACCGGTATCGACGTTGCTGCGGGCACGTGGGCCTACGGAAAGCTGCACGGCTACGCTGGCAAGAGCTGGAAGCGGTTTGGAGTCCTCTTCGAGGGCGTCCGCGTCCGGACCAACGGCTTCAAGGAGCTCGACGGCGGCGGCGACACGGGCTTCAGGAAGAACGAGTTCATGCTCAAGGCGCGTCTGCACGGAGATCCGGGCGCGCGCGTCTACCAGCAGTTCGACGTCAAGATGGGGCTGTCGACCGAGGTGTCCAACGAGACCTACCTCGGCATCACGCAGGAGGACTTCGACGACAACCCCTTCCGTCGGTACCGCGCCTCGGCGCTCGACCGCATGGACTGGTGGCGAACGCAGATGCAGGCGAGTTACTTCGTCGCGGCGGGCATCGTCGAGTACCAGAGCACGCTCTACCGCCACGACTTCTCGCGTGCCTGGACCAAGTTCAACCGGTTCAACGGCTCCATCGCGCCCGACCCGTACACCTTCTTCCAGGCGCCCGACGAGGGCACCAACGCGATCTTCCTCGCAGTCATGCGGGGCGAGGCCGATTCCACCAGCCCCGATGAGAACCTGCTCATCGGCACCAACCAGCGCGACTTCGTCTCGCAGGGCTGGCAGAACATCCTGAGGATCGCCCCGGAGACGAAGTACGTCGACCAGACCATCGAGGTCGGCGCCCGCCTTCACTTCGACCGCGTCTCCCGACTCGAGGACGAAGACCAATACGCGATGTTCGCCGGCTCTCCGACGCTCGTCGCCGGCACTCGGCAGCTCGTCTCGCGCAACCGCGGAGAGGCGCTCGTCGGCTCGTTTCACGTCGCCGACGAGGTCCGCATCGTCGACCGCTTCACCGTGAGCCCGGGCGCGCGTGTCGAGGTCATTCGCACCGAGTTCATCGACAGCCTGCCCGACCCCACGGGTGCCGAACCCGAGACCACCTCCTCGGTCGACACGGTGTTCCTCCCCGGGGTCGGCATTCACATTCAGGCCACGCCCTGGCTGGGCGTCCTCGGCGGCGTGCACTCCGGCTTCTCCCCCAAGGCGCCCGGGCGCGGCGACTCGGTCCAGGCCGAGCGAAGCATCAACTACGAGGCGGGTCTGCGCGCAGGGTACGAGGGCTTCAGGGCCGAAGGCATCGCGTTCCTCAACGACTACTCCAACCTCGTCAGCAACTGCACCTTCTCGCAAGGCTGCGACGCGAACGAGGTCGGCGCCCAGTTCAGCGGCGGCGAGGTCCTCACCGCGGGCGCCGAGTCGCTCGCAGGCTACCGGCTCGACATGGACGGGCCCGGATGGATCGACACCACCGCGACGTACACCTTCACCCAGACGCGCTTCGGCACCACCTTCACCTCGCCCAGCCCGTTTCTCGGAGACGTCGAGCGTGGTGACGAGGTCCCCTACGTGCCCAAGCACACTGCCTCGCTGCAGTTCGCCGGCGGCATGAAGCGCTGGGGTGCGCACGCGCAGCTGCAGTTCAACGGGCAGATGCGAGACGTCCCCGGCCAGGGTGCCATCCCGGCCTCGGAACGCATCGACCGCTTCGCCACCCTCGACCTCGGCGGCAACGTATTCCTCACCAAGCGCGCTCAGCTCTACCTCAACCTGGGCAACGCGACCCGGGCGAGCTACGCGGTGTCTCGCCGGCCCTTCGGCATTCGGCCGGGCCAGCGGTTCTCGCTCATCGGCGGCTTCAAGTACAACTGGTAGTCCGGCGGGCGCGGGTCACTCGCACAGGCCGTCGTCGGGCAGCAAGGACTCATAGCGCTGGTCGGTGAGCGCCCGCAAGAAGCACTCGAGCGCGTCGATGTCGTTGTCGGTCATCGGGTCCCCAACCCGCAGCAGGTCGGTGGCCACGGTCGCGGAGACCTCCGGAGCTGCCCACGGCAGACTCGTCTCGGGGTTGAGCGCCCGCTCCTCGTCGTTGACGAAGTGATCGTAGAACTGCAGGACGGTGCGCAGCTCGGCGAACACGCCGTTGTGCATGTAGGGCCCGGTGACCGCGACGTTGCGTAACGTCGGCACCTTGAACGCGCCTCGCAGCGAAGGGTCATCGAGATGGGAGGCCAGCCCGTCGTCGACGCCCATGACGCCGTTGAGCGCTCGCACGTCGGCGTTCTGCGGGACGCCGATGTTGTGAAACTCGAAGCCGGTGAACGGCTCCACACGCTCTCCGATCGGATCGCCTTCGCTGAAGAGCTGGTGGCATATCCCGCAGTTCGCGAACTGGGAGAAGAAGATCGCCTTGCCCGTCAGCTCCTTGAAGTTCAGCGCCACCTCGCCGGTCAGGGACCTGTCGTATCGCGAGTCGAAGGGCGCGAAGGCATCCGTGCGTTCGTAGGCAGCGATCGCCCGAGTCATCGCCGCGTAGGCCTGTCGAGCATCATCGAGGGTGTCGACACCACCGAACTGCGCCAGCGCGCGGCGGTACTCCTCGTTCTCGTAGAGGCGTTCAGCGACGGCCTCTATGTCGGGCATGCCCATCTCCAGCAGGTTGAGCGGCGGGCCTGCGGCCTGCCCCTCGAGGTCGGACGCGCGCCCATCCCAGAACTGCCCCCCGAGCGCGCCCTCGTAGAGTCGGTTGGCGCTCTGCTTGTTGTGACGCGATCGGGTGCCCACGTGAAACTGCGGGGAGAGGAAGGCGTAGGCCGCCGAAGGCGCGTTCCGATCGCCAAGCGAGATACCATCGTCTCCGAGCGAGACGGCGCGCACCTGGCCGTCGTCGCCGACCCGACCGTCGGTGAAGGCACGCGCGGGATCGTGGCAGGTCGCGCACGCCTGCGTCCTGTGAAGCGACAGATTCTCGTCGAAGAACAGCGCCTCGCCGAACGCCTCCTCGTCCTCGAACATGCTCGGCGGCAGCTCCTCTTGGGCAGCAGGCGGCGATGACGAGCACGCCGCGACGAGCGCGACGACGGTGAGACCTCGACGACGCATGTCAATCTCCGTCGGTGAACGTCAGGCCGAGGTCGACCCCCAATGCGTCGGGGATCTCGCGCTTGAGGTTGCCGTCGAGCCGGCCCAGAGCGGCGGCCAGCGTCTCTCGCTCTTGGGCCATCGCGGCAGCCCGCGCCGCCGCGAAGTTGTCACTGACCAGCTCGACTTCGGCCGTGTTGCCCGTGGCCTCCATCCGCTCCAACAGCCCAAAGCTGTCCTCGCTGGGCTGAGCGAGCAACGTCTCCATGGAGTCGAGCGTCGCCAAGACGTTCGGATAGAAGTGGCCGGACAGCCTCGCATCGAGAATGCCCTCGAGCTTGCGGACCTTGATGTAGTCGACGTGCTGCTGCAGAGCGATGAGCAGGGCAACGACCGGTTCGGAGCCGTCGTCGAGCGTCGGCTTCGTCATCGTCTCGGCGAAGGGCTCGGCGGACCCGTCGAACTCCGTCGTCCACCCAAACTCGACCTCGGCCGCGTCGGCCGCAAGCAGGCCGGCGACACCTCGGAGGAAGTCGCACTTGCGAGGAGACCCTACATAGTCGGCCAACACGTCGGCCGGGTCGGTCGAGTTGCCCTCGCGGCTGTCCTCGAAGACCAACACCTCGAGGGCGAGCATCCCCACCTCGTCGAACGTCTGCCGATCGAAGTAGGCGACGTCGAGCGTTTCGTCGCTGCCGAGCCCTCGAACGATGCCGTCGCGGACCGTCTGGGTGTAGTCGGTGCCTCGCTGCCGCATCGACTCGACGAAGATGATCTTGGGGACGATGACGTCGTCATCGAGTGGCCCGAAGTTGTAGGCGGCAATGCCGTTCCACGCCTCGGACAGCGACAACCATCGTGTCTGCAGCTGACCGAGGCCCTCCGCGGTCGGCGCTCCGCAGAACGCCTCGGCATCGCTCAGCATGGCGTTCGCCTCGGCCGAGAAAGCCTGGACACCAGGCACGATCGACGTCTCAACGGTGTCACGCATGATCTCCGCCCCCGTGGGGAGCTCCATCGAGGACGTGTCGGCACCGTCTCGAGGACCACCGCCACCCTGCTCGCAAGCAGACGTGGCACATAGAGCGAGGACGGTGAGAGTGCAGAGCGGGCGTGTCATGGCGTTCGAGAGGCGTTCAGACGGGCAACACGACGAGGTGGTTGTCCCACCGGACGTCGCCGAACTGGCGTCGAGCTTCGGAGAGCTCTTCGAGAGCGTAGGATTCCGTGCGACGGACCTGACCGCCGGCACCGGTGAGGATGAACGCTGCGCCGTCGCTCGACAGCCCGACACCGCTGACGTCGGCGAACGTCTGCGCCCCCTTCAGCGCGCCGGTGTCGAGGTCCCAGTAGCCCACGAGATTTCCGCGCGGGCTGGTCAGCGCGGCGGTGCGCGTGACGCTGTCCACGGCCACCGCCCCGGCGTAGTCCTCCATCGCCGTGCCCATCTCGAGGCCGTCGTCGAAAGGACGCAGGGGTTCTCCTGGCCGCTGCACGGCGATGAGAGGACGCGGCTGCGCATCGTCGAGCGCATCGCGTTGAATCTGCATCGCGACAGCCACCGTCCCGTCGTCGGCCACCGCGAGGTGTCGCAGGCTTGCCTTCGGCTCAGGGACGCCATGCACCCCCAGCTGCCGTCCTGAACCGGAGTCGAGGTAGACCAGCGAGCTCTGCATCGTGTCGAGGTTGATCGGATCCCGTCCTCCGGGCGCGCTGACGAGGCCACCGTTGGCCACCGCGAGCGTGACGCCATCGGGCATGAGGGCGACCTCGTGCGGACCGAGCCCTCCGGTCTCGAACTCGCCGCGCCTTTCGAACGTCTCGGCGTCGAGCACGGCGATGAAGCCACGACCCGAGCCCACTTCGGCCTCGACGACGAACAAGGCGGACCCATCGGCCCCGAAGCACCCGTGCCCGGATTGATGGCGGCCCTGCGGAGCCTCGAAGCGAGCGACGGTCTCGCCCGAACGAGCATCTGCCACGAGACCGACCGTGCCCGGTCGGCGCGCGAACATGACGACCCGCTGCGGGTTGGCGGGGTGCACCGCGAGTCCGTGTCCGCGATGCGCACTCGCGAAGCGAGCGCGAATGCTCCGACCGTCGGCGACCACCAGCTCGTATGCCCCTTCCTCGGACCCCTGGGCGGATGCGAAGAGTCCGGCGGCAGCGGTCGGCTGCTCGTCACACCCCGCCGAGGCCACGAGCCATGCACAGCCCCCACCGAGGACGACCCGGCGGCGAAGCACGGGCTCGAGACGAGCAGACATGTGTACACGTTCTGTCACAAAGACCTCACGAACGCGACCAGAGCGCGGCGGTCGTCGAGTTCGAGCGCCGCGAAGCGGTCGCGGCTCGCGCGACCTTCGCCGTCGTGCCACACGACGGCCTCTTCGATCGTGCGTGCCCGACCATCGTGAAGAAATCCGACCCGCGCATGCATCGCTCGCGCGAGCCCTGCGCCCCAAAGCGGTGGGGTTCGCCACTCGCGTCCGGTCGCCTCGAAGTCCTCCCGATCGTCGGCCAGCTCGGGCCCCATGTCGTGCAGCAGCAGATCGGTGTAGGGCCAGATCTCCTGCGACGCGAGATGAGGCAGCGCGTGGTTGCGCACGGTGACGTAGCGCGCAACGTGGCAGTCGGCGCACCCCACCGCGTCGAACAGCGCCTGACCACGAAGGACCATCGGGTCGTGGGGCTTTCGCCGCTTGGGCACCGCAATCGAGGCGACGAAGTCGACCATCGAGGCGAGCAGCGCTTCGGAGACCTCGAAGCCGTCCGCGTCGTTGCCGTCCGGGGCGGCGAGGCAGCGCGGCTGGTTCGCGGAGCAGGGCTGCTCGGGAAAGACGGGCGACGAGAGCCCCATGTCGCCGTTGAGCGCCGCCGCAACCTGGACACGAAGGCTCGGTTGATTCGCCTTGAGCCCGAAGCGACCCGGTTTCATCGAGGCGGACTCGGGGTCCCAAACCCGATTGACCCGCCCAGAGACGCCATCGCCGTCGAGGTCCTCGGGATCAGCGAGGCGCTCGATGTCCGCCGCGTCGACGCCAGCGAGCAGACCCATGCCCGCGAGCGCGGGGGTGTGGCGCAGTCCCATCCGGACGCCAGGATCCATCGGCCCGTAGCCCAACGAGGAGACCTCCAGCTCGGGCGCGCGAAGCTCGAGCGCGGATCCGTCGGGGTAGATGAACGACCTGGCCTTCCAGCGGATGCGAACATCGGCCTCGGCCGGCACCCCCTCATCATCGTAGGCGTCGGCCCCGGCGCGTCCGCGGAGTTGGTGACTCAACGACGTGGACTTGGGCTGAAGCTGCGTCCCGTACACGGGCTCGGGTACCGGGCCCCCGTGCGGCCCGCGTCCAGGCAGACTCAGACGCACCAGGGTGGCGGGCGCCAACCCGTCGTCTCCGGCCGACTGACCGCGCCCTCCTTTGACGTGACACGCCAGACAGGAGCGCGCGTGATAGATGGGCCCCAACCCATCGCGCGCGTCCGTCGTCGCCGGTGCGCGAATCCAGGGCTGGGTCGAAAGCGCCTTGCCCGCATAGAAGTCGGGCTTGCGCTGGGGCTCGAGGTTGGCGGCCGGGAGAAGGAATGAGGGGCTGGGCCCCAGAGCGACCGTCGCCTCTCCTCCGGGACGCAGCCCCCACGCCTCGAGACTCTGCACCTGAGCCGAGCCCTCGGCAACGGGCGCAGAGTCAGTCTCGGACGCAGGCCCGGGGCATGCGAGCAGCATCGCAAGCAGCGGTGCCGTGCACGCCCCGGAGACCCTCAGCACTCCGCGGTGGGGTTGGTCGTGTCGCACTCCGATGCCCCAGGGTCCACCACGTCATCGGCGCTGCCGATGTCGAGGTCCACCGCGATGTTGGCGATCTGTGCCGACTGAGCGTTGAGCGAGACGATGGTGTCACGCATGGGCGCGGCAGCCTCGCCTCCGGCGTCCTGAATCATGACGTCGACCGGCGTGCCGCCGCGCGCTGCCGCGTCGATGGCTCGATAGTGGGTCTCGGTCTCCGCGAGCGCTGCCGAGACCGCCGCTTCGAGATCCGCCGCGCCAATGTCGGTGAGGTAGTCGTCGAGGCCGTACCCGCTGACCGCGTTGCCCGTCTGGTCGTCGCTGCCATCGAGCGTGCTGTCGTAGCCGGCGTACTCGCCGCGATAGCTGTTCTGCACGCCTTCGGCGTTGAGCCAGATGTCGCGGTGCGTGTTGTCCGAGAAGCACGAGTGCTCATCTTCCTGCGAGTTCGCCGATAGCGAGATCTGCATGCGCTCACCGCCCAGCTCGCCTTCGGACAGGGTGCCCATGCCGACGAGGATCTCGAGGAACTTGCCCTTGGCCGCGTCGATGTCGTCGACGGTCGTGAACGCGGTCCGGTACTCGGCGCCGTCGGCCCAGCCGTCGCGCACGCTTTCGAGATCCGCGATCAGCTTGGCGACCGCGACCTGCAGGTACTGACCGCGGCGGCGGCACAGGTCCACGCTGCCGTTGGCGGTCTCGCCGCTGGTGCAGGTGTCATCGGTCGCAAAGTCGGTGACCGGGCGCTGACCTGGCGTGGCGTCGCGGCTGCCGAGGGTGTCGGCGCTGCCGTCGGCGTTGAGATCTTGTCCCCACAGCAGGAACTCGATCGCGTGGTAGCCCGCGATGACGTCGTGCTCGTCGTCCGCCGTGGCGGTGTTCGACAGCAGCGCCGCGTCGATCGTGATGCCCGGCGAGTTGATGATGTTGTTCTCGGGGATTGGGCCTTCTACGCCAGTGGAGTGGTCGGTGACGTTGACCTGGTCGTCGCCGAAGTCGCTTCCGGTCACGACGTAGTCGATGAGTCCCTCGCCGAGCGGCCAGGCGTTGATGTCGCCCTCCGGACCGTCCTCGCCGTTGCCCGCGTCATAGTCGGTGTCATCGATGGGGCTCGCGCGGAAGCGGTACACCTCGGTCTGGCCGTAGGGCTCGCGGCTGACGAGCCATGCGTCCTTCGCGGCCTGCAGGTTCGCCTCGCTCGGGTCGGCGACGAGCGTGTCGATCGCCGCGGCAAGATCCTGCGCGGTGGTCACGGAGTCGGAGTACGCCGCGAACGCGATGTCGGCGTTGGTCTCGAGGACCTGCCGCATGAGGTCGAGGTCGTGCGCAACCGCGCCTTCGGTGTCACCACCGGAGCTGTCGGCCCCGGTCGGGTCGTCGGTTGCACCCGTGGGGTCGGTGGTGTTGTCGGTATCAGCGGCCGTGTCGTCTGCTGAAGACGAGTCGTCGCCGCAGGCGCTCACGCCGAGCGAGAGGGCCACAAGAGCGGACATAGACCATCGGAGAGCGATAGGCATGCGGCCGGTATGCGCCCCCAAGAAATGAAAATCAATATCAATTACCATTTCGAATCCGTGAGACTACGCGGAGGCGAGCACGCTCCGTGATCCCCCGGCGCGCGCTACAGCACCCCCGGCCGCACGATGACCAGGTCGAGCATGCCCTCGTCGTTGTGGGTGCTCATCAGCAAGGCGGCCCCGTTCCACGAGAACGCGTGCAGGTGCTTGGGCGCGATGGGGAGCTCGAACGTCGAGCGTCGCCAAGCCTTCGTCGCCGCCTCGTACACCTCGACCGTGGAGTCCGGCGCGAGCGTTCCGTCGGTGCCCTTCGAGGAGCCGGCGAAGATCGCGAGGTCGTCACCCACGGGGACGAGGCTGCCAGAGAGTCGCTCCGCCTGCGGACAGGGGAACGGCCCCCACGACGCGCTCGCAAAGTCGAACGCCTCGCACGTGTCGACGAGCGTGAACCCCTCCTTCATGCCCCCCACGACGACGTACTGCTCCCCGTACTTCGCTCCCGCGAACGCTCGACGTGGCTCGGTCAGCGCAGCCCCGCTGTCGACGAGGTCACCCGTGAGCGCCACGGGGGCCGACAAGATGGGCTGCTCGTGCCGGAACTGCTCGCCCTTGGGTCGCGACGGATCGTAGTCGAGCCCGCCGAAGACCCACCACTTGCCCTCGGCCGCCGCGAGCCCGAACTGCGTACGTCCCCGTGGACCGGGCAGTGCGCCGCCTGCAAGCTGCCACGCGTCGTCCTCGGGGGAGTAGACGAACACCTCCGGGTGGCTCTTGGCCGCTTCGCCGTCGTGGCCGAAGCCCCCAAACGCATAGATGTCTCCCATATACGTCGCCACGGACATCGTCTGCCGAGCGACGGGGTAGTCCGCGATGTCGACCCACTCGAGCCGCGCCAGATCGAACCGGAACGCGTCGGACGTGAAGTGTTGGGGCTCGAAGTCGTGCTGTCCGAGGCTGTTGTTGCCGCCAAAGAAGTACACGCCGTCCCCGAGGATGGTCGCGCCCTGACGGTTCTTGCTCGGCATGGGCGAGGGGACCCGGACGGCGATCGCATCTTTGGCACGCTCGCCTGCAACCGGCTCTGCGATGCGAACGCGCGCGCCCGACTGCTTCGCACGAATGCCCCCGAGCGCCCACACCGTGCCGTCGGCGCTCGCGACGAGGCGGTGAAAGAAGCGCGGAAGCGCCATGCTCGACGCCTGCCCCCACGTGCCCTTGCCCGCGTCGTATTCGTGAACGACGCCGTCCGCACCGCTGGCGAACACGGTCGTCGCCGAGCCGACCGCTGCCATGCCGAACCCCTGACCGGGGAAGTCGGGTGCCTTCGTCCACGCATCCGTTGCCGGGTCGTAGACCTCGACCTCCTGTGAGATCTGCCGCTGTGCGTCCATGCCACCGAGGACGAACAGCTTTCCGCCCGCGGTCGCCACCGCCAACGCCCGTCGGGCAAACGGCGTCGGCTTGCGCTGCCACGTCGCGTCGTCCTTCGAGAGGTCGAGGACGAACATCTCCTTCGGCCACGAACCGTCCTTCGCCTCGTGGTCGAGCGTCCATCCTCCAACGACGTAGAGCATGTCGCCGATGACGACCGCGTCGTGGGAGCTGCGCCCCTGCGGCAACGCAGGCAGATCCGTCCAGGACCCGTCGGCCGCATCGAAGCGCTGCACGGTGTCGATCGACACCAACTCACTCTTGGACGCGATCGTGGCGTTCATCGCCCGCATGCCGCCGACGCGAACCATGCCCCGCGGGTGGGAGACCAGCGCCGCGCCCTGGACCTTCGGAACCTCCGATGCGATCGACCAGCGCTCGCCCGCGGGTGCCGAGCGGTCGTAGGCGAGCAACTCGCCGTGCTGGTCCTTGGCCGAGTAGGCGTGCGGTACGCCCGAGTAGCCCCCGAGGACGTAGAGGATGCCGTCGTGTTCGACCGCTCCAAACGACGTCAAGCCGTGCGGGAGGACCGGCACGTTCGCGACGGTCGTGCTGGGCAGCGGCCGGGCCTCGTAGGGCCCCGGCTGCGCGGTCGCGACGACCGGGGGCTTCGACGCTTCGTCCGCGCTGACGGAGGAACACGCGGCAGCAGCACTGAGGGCGACAAGAAGACGGCACTTTCGCATGCCCTATCGGGACGCAAATGAAAGTTAAAATCAACCTGCTAACCGCCTCAAACGCCGCATTGCAACCGAAAGAATTCTCATGTTGACTTAATTGAAAATCAATTTCATTACATGCCGCATGCAAACGAGACGTCTCGCGGTCGTGCTCGTCGCGCTGCTCGCATGCAGCTGCGCCAAGGATCTCGCTCGCGTCTCTTCGCCAGCGACCGGCTGTGCCCCCGACGAGATCGACATCGAGAACATCTCGGTCGGTTGGGCAGAGACCAGCTGGTCGGCACGGTGCCGCGGCGAGACGTTCCACTGCGCGGGGGAAGACCTCGCCAGCTGCAGCCCCGACCGCGACGCCAGCTCTCGAACACCCTCCACCACGCAGCAATGACCATGGCAGCTCGACTCCTGACCCCTCTTCTTTGTGTCTCCCTTCTCGTCCCAGGCGGCTGCGACGACGCCTCGGGCTCGGATGACGGCGCCTCGGGTGGCTCGACCTCCGACGGCGCGGGTACCGACGCCGACCCGACGGAGAACCCCACGGGCAACTCCACCGAAGACCCCACCACAGATCCTACCGCCGGCTCGAGCACGACCTCCACGGACCCGAGCACGTCGGGGCCATCGAGCCAGACCGACGGCACCGAGGAGACGGGTGACCCCACCGACGAGCCAGACACCGACGACACCGGCGTCGGAGGATGCAGGGAGGAGGGCGTCCCTTGCGAAGACGAGATGATCCTCGACCTCGGGCTCGTCGAGGGCACGATCAGCGCGGGCGCGGTCGAGAACTCCGCAGATGGAGACGGCTGGACGTCGGCGGTCGACGCCACCGCTGGAGGGATCGTCGAAGCACCGAGCAACCCGTGGGTCTACCTGCGATTCACCGACGACGGCCTGGTCAAAGTCGAGCTCGATGACCTGGACGCCTTGACGTCCGTGGACTGGGACATCGCAGCGAAGCGGTTCGGCATTCGGCTCAACAGCGGGTCGGGCGGACCGGGTTGCGTCGGCGTCGCCACGCTCGCCGACGACGACTACGACACCATCGAGGCCGTCCCCGAGGACGTCGAGTACCGCGTCGAAGCCTTCTACGACGACGCGTGCGGCCTCGTCGATGACGGCTCGGGCGCGGGCGGGACCAACTATGCCCTGACGCCCTGGTGGTTCTACCCCGGGTGCGTCGGCGTCTCGTACGTGCCGTTCGTCATCGAGACCGGCGAAGGCCGGCACGTGAAGTTCATGGTCGAGTCGTACTACGACAGTGGCCAGGCCGAGTGCAACGAGTCGGGCGCGATGGGCTCGGGCAGCGCCAACTACACGTGGCGCTGGGCGTACCTCGACTGATGCGCACGGCTGGGATCATTCTGGTTGCGACGCTCTGCCTCGCGCCGCGTCCAGCGTCTGCGGAAGACCGCCCCACAGAGGGCGGCCTGTGGTCGTTCGATGCAACCGACGTCGTCGAGTCGTGGGAAGAGGCCACCCAGACCGTGCGCGTGCACTACAGCGTCGATGGACCCAACGTCACGCGCCTCGACGACCTCGACGACGACGGCGTGCCCGACTACGCGCAGGACGTCGCCGAACGCACCGCCGAGTCGATCGCGCTGTTCGTATCCCTCGGATTTCGCGCGCCCGTGCTCGAGGCTGCCATCGAGGAAGAACTCGGTGGCAGTCCAGCCTATGACGTCTACCTCGTCGACTTCGGTGGCGCCGCCGACGGGCGCTTCGGCGTCGACGGCTGCAGCAACGACGGGTGCGCCGGCTTCTATGTCGTCGAGAACGATTTCGCCGGCTACGGCTACGCGACGATCGAAGAGGGCATCACCACGGTGACGTCTCACGAGAGCTTTCACGGGGTCCAGGCGGCCTACAACTTCGTGCCCACGTGGGTCTCCGAGGGCACGGCCACATGGGCACAGCGACAGTTCGACGAGAACTCCGCCGACTTCGTGCGCCTGTGCAACGGACTGCTCGCCGATCCCGGGCGGCCCGTCTACCAGCCGCCCGGAGGACCGGTGCCGTCCTTCGCCTACGGTACCGCGCTGTGGTTCGATTTTCTCTCCGAGCGACACGACGCGGGCCTCATCGTCGACTTCTTGGACGCGATGCTCGACGACGCGAACGCAGAGTCGCCGCAGCTGGTCTTCGAGGCGCTCCTCACCCAGCGCGACGACGATCTCGAGACCGCGTGGGCCACGTTCGCGCGCTACAACCTCGCCACCGGGCGTCGGGCGGGTGTCGCCGAGAGCCACCCCTACGCCGGACTGCTCGATGGCATCGACCCCGATATCTCGAGCGGGATCATCGCCTCGGACGCCCGCTTCTACCCGCTGGCCGCCAACTACTACAACCTCCTGCATCCGGGCGGAGACGTGTGGTTCGTCGCTGACGACGCGCTGTTCGACGTCGCGTTCTCGCTGCACCCGGTCGGCGACTTTGCCGACGACGGCGCGATTGGAGAGCCGATTGCGACATGGAGCGTCGAGCAGCCCTCGGCACAGAGAATCTACGAGGACCTGCCCCAGGGCGGATACTGGATCGTGGGCGCGCTGTCGGTCATCGCCGACGGCCCGGCCCGCGCCAACGTCTGCGTGAGTAACGACCCCGCCGCGCAGGGGTGCCCGGACGTGCCAGAGGGCGGGAGCTCGAGCACGGGCGTAGACGACGACCCCGTCGGCGACGAATCCACGGGCACCGGGCCCGACACAGCCGAGGACACCACGACGACCGACGCGCCGGACCCGAGCGGAGCAAGCACCGGAGCGAGTGCCCCTTCACAAGGCGGCGACGACGGCTGCGGATGCACCTCGGGACGCACGCCGTCGGCGTGGTGGGGCCTGCTCGTCCTGGGGGTACTTCGGAGGCGCCGCGCGTGAGCGTCGTGCTCGCAACATGGCTGGCTGCCGCTCCGCAGCCCGCACCGGACGGCTCTGGGCTCGACGCGGAGAGCCGGACCGTCGTCGTCACCGCGACCCGCACCGCGCACGAGAAGAACGACGCTCCGATCGCCACCGACGTCTACGACCGACAGACCATCGAGGACACGGGGGCCGAGAACGCAATGGAGGTGCTCGAAGAGACCCCAGGCGTTCAGATCTCTCGCGGGGTCGGAGGCGCGGGCGTGCTGCTCCAGGGCCTCGACCCCAAGTACACGCTCATCCTCGTCGACGGGCAGCGCGTGTCGGGTCGCATTGGCGGCACGATCGATCTGTCGCGCATCCCCGCCGACGACATCGAACGCATCGAGATCGTTCGTGGCCCCGGCTCGGTCCTCTACGGCGCTGATTCGCTGGCAGGCACGATCAACATCATCACGCGGCGCGCAGCGAAGCCCTGGGAGGCCGAAGCGCACTCGGCCTACGGCAGCTTCAACACCGTCGACCTCACCGGCCGCGTCGGACACCGAAGAGATCGCTACGCCGGATCCTTTTCGGCCGGCGTGCACAACACCGACGGATGGGACGCGGACCCATCCAACGAGAGCACGACGGGCCCGAGTTCGAGGCAGTTCGAGGCGAGCACGTCGCAGCGGTTCACGTCCAAGGGCATGTTCGCGCTCGACGGCTGGGCGCAGTACCTCCAGCGCACCACTCGAGGCGTCGACGCGCTGGGCACGGGCGCGGTGTTCGACCGCGTCAATCGCAGCGAGACCATCACAGCCAACGTCACCCCCTCGGCGAGCTGGGACGACGGCGCCTTTCGGTTCACCGCGAGCTACAGCCTCTTTCGCGATCAGTTCTTCAACGACCAGAGGGGGTCGGACGCGCTCGACGACTCGCAAGACACCTTCGACCACATCGCGCAGGGCACCGCGACGCTGACGCAGCAGATCGAACGCCACGTCGTGACGGCGGGCGCGGATGGGCAGTTCGAGTTCCTCTCTGCCAACCGCATCGACCCCGGAAACGTCGGGCGACAGCGGTACGCAGTCTTCGTGCAAGACGAGTGGATGCCGCTCGAGGCGCTCTCCATCCTGCCGGGCGTTCGCCTCGACTACGACTCGCTCTTTGGCCTCTACCCGACGCCACGCATCGCTGTGATGGCACGCCCCAACGCGAAGTGGCGCCTGCGCGCCAGCTACGGGCGTGGCTATCGCGCGCCGACGTTTCGAGAGATGTACCTGCGGTTCACCAACGCCGGCGTCGGCTACCAAGTGCGCGGAAACCCGAGCCTCCAGCCGGAGACATCGTGGAGCACGCATGTCTCGGCGCAGTACTTCCCGTGGCGCTGGGTCAGCATCTCGGTCGCGGCGTTCGACCACCGCCTCCAAGACACCATCGTCGTCGACACCGTCGACGACTCCGACGACGCCCTGACGCTCTTCGGCTACGACAACATCGGCAACGCCGAGAGTCGCGGCGTCGAGTCGAGCGCCAGCGTGCAGTGGGGGCCCATGACGTTGGACGGCTCGTACACGTTCACCCACGCGCGCGACCTCGACTCGGGGCGTCGGCTTCCGGGGCGCGCTCGCCATCGCGGCACCGTCGGGGCTCGACTGCACAGGCGAGCGTGGGGCACGACGCTTCGCATTCGTTCCGCCATCACCGGGGCGCGTACGTTCTACGTCGACGAGAACGACGACGACGTGCTCGAGCCACTCGACAGCGCCCCGTTCGCCACGCTCGACGTCCGGCTCGCCCAGACCTTCACGCGATACGTCGAGGCGTACTTCGGCGTCGACAACATCCTCGACGCGGGCAACGCCACCGACAACCCGCTCGTGCCCCGCAGCTACTACGGCGGAATCACCGTCCGCTACTGATCAAGGAACACCTTCATGAAGCGCATCCGATCGTTCAGCCTCGCCATCCTGCTCTGCCACTGCGCGTGCGCAGCCGACCTCGACGCCGAGTTGGGCGGCGACACGGTCGAACAACCCGCCGAGGGACGGGTCGGCCCCAACGCATCCAACGAAGCCCGCGAGGGTGGTGGGCAGCTCACCACGATCGACGCGACCGATGAGGAGGCGTGGGTCTACTTCGACCTCGAGACCGGGGCGCAAGTCGAGGTCGACGATCCGATGACCGACCTTGGCTGGGACCTTGGCTTTCGCCGATTCCACGTCGCAACCAACGGCGGCGTCTCGGGAAACGCGGGCTGTGAGGTGGCCCTCGTCGAACAGCCCTTCGATGCGGTCAGCACCATCCCGACCGAGGGGTACGTCGTCGATCAGGAGGACGGGGAGGACGACAACGAGGACCCCGACTACGCGTTCGGCCAGTGGTACGACTACGACTTCATGACTCACGTCCTGACGCCGAAGCCCCAGACGTACGTGGTGGTCAGCGGCGCGGGCAACGTCTTCAAGCTGGCCTTCGAGCACTACTACGACGAGGCTGGGACATCAGGGTATCCGCGATTCGCGTGGGCCCCTCTCGAGTAGGCTCGGGACTGTCTCACCAGGCCTCTCCCCCGCGGTCGGGTGTCTCGCCCACTCGCTGGCGCCGAGCGCGACGAGACGGCCGTCCGGTTCACACTTGTCCCAACTGTCCGCAATACCGGACGCAACCAGGCGATCTGCGTCCGAATTCGAGGCGCAAAGAAAGTCGCACATTGCGCATCGATCACCGATGCCCTGCGTCGCGCACTTTTCGTCGCGAATCCGTATTTTTTTCCAGGCTGTCTCGAAGCAGTGCACGGCCATGGAACAGCGTTCGTGGAGAGTGTCTCAGGGTGAGACGCCCGTAGTTTTCCCGATGTGTCAGTCCGTGTACGTAGGCCGGGCCGGATGCCCGACCACAGGAAACTGACCATGACCAAACCGCTCGCTCTCATCTTCTCGCTCTGTGCCCTCGCCCTGGGCGGATGCGACTCCTCCAGCGACACCGACGACTCCCTCTCCTCGACGCGGACCGGCAACGGCTGCACGCACAGCAAAGGGTACTGGCGAACCTTCAACAAGTACGGAGTGGGCGACGCGTACAAGCCTTGGCGCGACGAAGCCAACGCCTACGCGTGGTTCGACTGGGACGAGGACAGCCCGGCGCTGCACGCCGACGTCGACGACCTGCAGTGCCCCGAGCGCGGCTCCTACTACGACGTCCTGATGAGCGCGCCCAACGGCGACCGCTGGACCCTGCTCGCCCACAAGTACATCGTCGCCAAGCTCAACCTGACCTCCGGCGCCGCGACGGGCCAAGCCTGGGATCTGGTCATCGAAGCGCGCGACATGCTCGGCGACTGCCAGATCGACGCGAGCGAGTGGGAAGACTCGCTCGACCTCGCCGCCGACCTCCACGCCTACAACTCGGGCGAGTGGGGCCCCGGCGCCTGCGAGGAGTAGGTCCCGAGCACATTTTCGAAGATTTCGTGCAACACCGCGCCTCGGTGGTCGACCCGAGGCGCGATGGCTCGAAATCTTGCCCTTCTGCTCCCTGCTCTCCTCCTCGCCTGCGACCCGGGCTCGGCATCGACCGGCGACACCGACGGTGACGATTCGAGTTCGGGAGGCGACACGTCTGGCGGCACCGCGCAGACCACCGACGACCCCGACGCGACGACCGACACGCCGGATACCTCCGGCGCAGACACCTCCGGTGGCCCCGACGACACCACCGGCCCCGACGACACCACCGGCCCCGACGACAGCTCGTCGTCGACCTCCGGCCAGCCTGACACGGTCTGCGGCGACGGGCTCGTCGAAGGCGATGAAGCCTGCGACGACGGCGACGACAACGGTGGCTACGAGCAATGCGCGGCCGATTGTTCGGGCCCCGGGCCCTTCTGCGGTGACGGCCAGACGGACGCGGCGTTCGAGCAGTGCGACGATGGCGACGCCGTCAACGGCAACGGCTGCAACGTCGACTGCGTCGTGTCGGGTTCGACGATGTGGGAGGTCACCAAGACCACGATCGGTTCGAGCTCGTTCGACGTCGGGCTCGACGTCGCCGCGCTCGAAGACGGCACCATCCGCATGGGGCAGCGCTCCGAACCCACCGACGACAGTCAATCGATCATCATCACCGACTACGAGCTCGACGGCACCGAGTTCGACGAGCATACCCACGTCAACGAAGCACCCGCCTCGGTCCACATGGGCATCGGCTCCATGGATCGCAGCGGCGGCTACCTCCTGAGCTACGGAACGTCCGGCGTCTTTACCGACCCCGACGACATCGTCGCCCGCGACGCCGACCATGTCGTCGACTGGAGCGCTGCGATCCCCGACGCCGACGACATCGAGCGCCGCCCCGGCGGCGGCGCGGTCCATACCGACCGAGCAAGCGTGCTCGAGCCGACGCAGTGGGTCGTGCTCGACGCCAGCGGCAACGCCACGTACACCTCGCCGGCCGACGGGGCCATCTTTCACGGGAACCTCATCCCCGACGGCGACGACGCGGTCTACATCGCCGGTGGGGTCGACGTTGGCGGTGTCCAGCCCACGCTGACGCGCTACTCCACCAACGGCACGATGCTGTGGCGCGAGTTCTACGACCTGCCCGAAGGCGGAGATCTGACCGCGTGGGCGAACTCCGCGATGGCGGTCGGAAGCGACGGCCGCGTCGTCCTGGCCAACACGCCCAGCGCTGGGGTCGACAACGAAGCGCTGATCTCGGTGTTCGCGAGCGACGGCTCCCTGCTGTGGGACACCTTCTACGCTCACGACGCCAGCGATGAGACGACCACCGTCCGCGACGTCGCCATCGACTCCCAGGGCAACGTGATCGTCGTCGGCACGGTCCGCACAGGGCCGTTCAACAGCTGGGACAGCGATGCCCTCGTGCTCAAGTACGACGCCACGGGCACCCTGCTCTGGGTGCGGACGTTCTCCGGTGACGTGGAGCAGGGCTCCGAGCACGCCTACGGCGTCACCGTCCTCGAGGACGACTCGATCGCGGTCGCCGGTGCACGCGAAGACGTCGAGCACGCCCCCGACGCCTGGCTCGTACGCCTCGCCCCCTGAGGCTCCCGGCCTGTTATGCTCCGCGCCCGATGGCGTTGCGTTGGTGTCGTCGCTGCCTTCGAGTCCTCTGGCTCGCTGCGCTGGTGCTGCTGTGGGTCCGACCTGCAGCCGCCGACGACCGCATCGTGCTCTGGCACGCCTACCGCGGCGAGGAAGAGGCCGCTCTGTCGCGCGCCCTCGCGAAGTTTGCCGAGGCCGCGCGAGCACGGGGTGAGCCGGTCTCGATCTCGACGCTCGCCATCCCCTACGACGCGTTCAGCTCGAAGATCAACGCGGCCGTCCCGCTCGGGGATGGGCCGCATCTGTTCATCGACTCGCACGAGCGACTGGGCGACTACCGCAAGCGCGAGGTCGTAGCTGCGGTCGGCGACGCGCTCGAACCCGGCGCGTTCCTTCCCGCAGCGCTCGAGGCGGTGACGCTCGACGGCCAAGCGTTCGCGGTCCCGCTGAACCTGAAGTCACTCGCGCTGTACGTGAACACCGACCTGGCAGCCCCCCCGGCGACATTCGAGGAGATCGTCTCCGCCTCGTTCGGCGAGGGAATCTACCCGCTGGCCTACGAGGCCATGAACCCGTATGCCCACGCGCCCCTGCTGCACGCGTTTGGCGGGAGGATGGTCCAGGACGACGACGCGTTCGGCATGGTCGGGCCGAAGGCCGAGGCGTCGGTCGCGTTCGCCAAGTCACTGCTGGACGCAGGCGTCGTCCCTTCCGATGCCGATGGCGCCCTGGTCACCAACCTCTTCCGCTCGGGCAAGGCTGCCTTCGCGATGAGCGGACCTTGGCTCGCCTCCGACCTCGAAGGCGCGGTCCCCTACGAGGTGGTCCCGCTGCCGAGGCTGGCGCAGACGGGCGAGACGCTCGCGCCGTTTCTGACGGTCGAGGCGGTGATGCTCAGCCCCAAGGGTGCCGAGTCGGTCTCCGCGCGCGCGCTCGCGCGACACCTGGCCAGCTTCGATGTCGCACGACGCCGACAACGGGACGCGCGCATCCCCTCTGCGCGACTCGACGTTCCGGCCACCGACGCGCTGATCTCCGCATTCGCCGCCCAGGCCACGACCGCCATCCCCATGCCGACCTCGGCGGCCATGCGCTCGACGTGGGAACCAGCGCGGCGAGCCATGCGAAAGGTCCTCCGCGGGCAGGTGGAGCCCGGCCCCGCGCTGGAGGAAGCCGAGCATCGGTTCGAGGATGTGCGCAGGCCACCGCCTCCACCGGCCTCGCCGTGGCCTGCCGCGCTCTTGTCCGCCTTCGCGCTGCTCGGGGCGCTGGTCTGGGTCCGACGCGCTCGCCGAGCGGCCCACGGCCCCTCGATCCGCCAGAGCATGCACGCCTACCGCTACCTCGCGCACGCGGTGCTCGCGGTCGGCGTGCTCGTCATCCTTCCGCTGTCGGTCGGCGCCGGCACGTCCTTGTTCGCGGGTCCGTCCACCGACATGCACTACGTCGGCGCCGGCAACTTCATCGAGATCCTGACCGCGCGGGGCGGCCCCTTGCTGGGCACCGGCTCGTTCTACTTGGTCCTGCTGGTCACCATCCTCTGGACGGTCGTCAACGTCGCGTTCCATCTGGGCATCGGGCTGGCGGTGGGACTCCTCCTGTCTCGGCCGCTGCTGAAGATGAAGGCCGTCTACAGGGTGCTGCTCATCATCCCCTGGGCGGTCCCCAACTACGTCACCGCGCTCGCCTGGAAGGGCATGTTCCACCGTCAGTTCGGGGCGGTCACCGGGGTCATTCACGCGCTCAACGACCTGCTCGGCACGTCGATGGAGCCCATCTCCTGGTTCGCTCAGTTCTCGACCGCGTTCACGGCCAACGTCGCGACCAACGTCTGGTTGGGCTTCCCGTTCATGATGGTCGTCACCATCGGCGCGCTCACGTCGGTGCCCAAGGACGTCCTCGAGGCCGCCGAGGTCGACGGCGCGTCGCGCTGGCAGAGGCTGACCAAGGTCACGCTTCCGCTCATTCGGCCCACGTTGATGCCCGCGGTGACGCTTGGGGCGATCTGGACATTCAACATGTTCAACGTCGTCTTCCTGGTCTCGGGCGGCGACCCCGACGGCACGACCGACATCCTCGTCTCCGAGGCGTATCGCTGGGCGTTTACCCGCGAGGCGCAGTATGGCTACGCAGCGGCGTACGCCGTCCTCATCTTCGTGCTGCTCTTCTTCGGCACCAAGGTGCTGGACCGCTGGAAAGCGCGATGGTCGGGAAGCGGCCGGGGGGAGACGAGCGAATGAACCGGACGTCCACGCTCGAGTCGGCGCTGGTGCACATCATGCTGGTGGGCGCCGTGCTCTTCGCGCTCTACCCGGTGCTGTGGGTCGTTGCGCTGGCTTTGTCGGGGACCCCCTCCCCCGAGCCCAGCGCGCTACCGATCCCCGCCGAGCCCACGCTCGAACACTTCGAAGCCGTCACGACCGCATCGCGCACCGACGCCGATGGCCAGAGCATCTGGCTCTTCGGTCGGCAGCTACTCAACTCACTCATCGTCGCCTCCGCCACCGCTGCGGTCGGTGTACTCGTCGCCATTCCAGCCGCATACGCACTCGCGCGGTTCGAGTTCGCGGGCAAGCAAGTCGGCGTTCGCAGCCTGCTCGCCACGCAGATGTTCCCCGCGGTGGCCAGCGCAATTCCGCTCTACCTCGTCCTCGACGCGGTTGGCCTGCTCAACAGCCGCACCGGGCTGGTGCTCTGCTACGCGAGCACATCGGTTCCCTTTGCCATCTTCCAGCTTCGCGCGGCGTTCGAGTCGATTCCCATCGACCTCGAGGAGGCCGCGATGGTCGACGGAGCGACGCAGTTCCAAGCGTTCGTTCGCGTCGTTCTCCCCGTCGCCCGCCCGGCGATCGCGGTGACCACATTGTTCGCGTTCATGAGCGCCTACAACGAGTTCATTCTCGCCGCGACGTTCCTCGACGACGAGGCGATGTTCACCCTGCCCGTCATGCTGCAGCGATTCATCGGCGAGTACGACGCGCAGTGGGAGAAGTTCGCCGCCGGAGCGATCATCGTCAGCATCCCGGTGATGGCGCTCTTCTACTACGTGCAGCGGCACCTGGTGGCAGGCCTCGCTTCGGGCGGCGTCAAGGGCTGACAGCCCCCTGCAATGCCGCCGGCCCCACACCGCTTGGGGGTCGGCCCCACGGGCCCTCAGGAGACAGGTCTGGGGCAGCACCCCCCCGCGCAATCCCAACTGGGCTGCCCTTGTCCCAACCTCGCAGCAGCAGCCAAGCTGCCCCCCATGCGGACACGATCTTGGCTTCAATCGACGACTCTGATGGCCGTGGGCCTGCTCCCCGCCTGCGGTGAGGATCCGGCGGGGACCGACGGTGGCGATGCCTCCGGCGGCACCACGAACGCAACGTCCACACCGGACCCTTCACGAGGAACTTCGGGGCAGACCGGAAGCGATGCGGACGGAAGCGGCTCGGCCGCAGCCACCACCGAGATGGGCACGACGACGGAGGCCGCAGAGTCCTCGGAGGGCTCGAGCGGGACGATGCTCGACGAGCCCGTTGACGATGTCATCGCGCGGATGGAACCCAACTCATGGGTCGCGCTCCCCTCGACCGAGATGAGCCAGATCTGCCCGCTCCCCTACAACGCCGGGGACTGCCGAGCGGTGGTCGGGGCGTGGTCTGGAGCCACCTACGATCAAGGCAGAGATCGGATGATCGTGTGGGGAGGTGGACACGCCGACTCGTACTACAACAACGTGTTCGTGTTCGAGCTCGGACCCATGCAGTGGGACCGCCTGACCGAGCTGCCCGAGGGGGCCGACGGCGCAGAGCCGACTGCGGCGATGATGGACATCCGCTTGGAGACCTGCGGCTACTACCCTTCCGTGGAGACGCTGACCATCGACCCCGCCGACGTGGTCAACGGCTACCTCGACCCCGCGGTCTGCCACCGCGCGGACATCGAGGCTCAGCTCGACCTCCAACAACCGCGCTCCTCCCACACCTACGGCAAGCCGGTCTACATGCCGAACCAGGACGCGATGTTCTACCTCGGTGGCGGCTACTTCCCCAGCGCGCAGTCGACGAGTCCTTGGGGCTTCTCCTACTCGTTCGCGACCGGGCTGTGGAGCGAGTCCGCACCCCGCCCGGCCGGCCTCATGGGTCGCGGACAAGCTGCCACCGATGCGGCCGGCGACGTCTGGTATGCGACGGATGCGGGAGGACCCCTCGTGCGCTACCGCCCCGCAGACGACGCGTGGGACACGTTCGGCCCGCTCAACTACGACCTGCGCGGCGTCGGCGACATCGACAGGGTCAGGAACGACTTCTGGATCCTGCAAAACGACACCCAGGACGTGCCGCTGCGGCGTATCGACCTCGACGACCAAGCGCTGATCAACTCCGACGACCCTTACGAAGACATCCCGCTCACGGGCGACTCCCCTCCGGGCGGAACGAAGGTCGGCTTCGTCTACGCCGACGGGCTCGATCGCATGGTCGCTTGGGTCGAAGGGCCGGACGTGTACTTCCTCGACCCGCAGACGCAGGCATGGACGCACTTCGTCGGCTCGGGCGACGCCCCCACGGTGCCTCAGACCAACGGAACCTTCGGGCGGTGGCGCTACAGCGACACGCGAAGGGTCTTCGTGCTCGTCAACCACGTCGACGAGGCGGTCTACCTCTACAAGCCACCGACGCGCTTGGGCAGCCGGTGAGGACTCGAGCCCTCCACGCTCAGCGTCGTTCTTCGCAGACGTAGTCGAGTGAAAACGCCACGCTGCCCGCGTTGTCGTCACATCCGCTGTCGGGTTGCCAGCAGGTGATGTCTCCGCCGAGGAAGTCGACCATCTCGGTCTCGCTCACCATGGCGTTGAATGCGGCCGCCACGTTCACGTAACGAACGCCCTGTGGCGTGCGCATGTCTTCGAAGGTCACGCCCGAGCACTCCGTCTCGTAGTAGAAGCCGGTGGTCGGAGGATTGTGGGGCGGCAGCCAGATCGTCCCGGCGCTCATGCTGGCGGTCGCCAGATAGGTGCCCATGGGCAGGTCCTCCAGGGTGACGCCCTGGGATTGACTCGGGCAGTTCTGCACCCAGTCGACCTCCATCTCGTAGTGAACGATGCACTGCCCGCCGCCGCTGCAGATCATGTCGCCATCACAGTCGGCTTCGTCTTCGCACAGACCACAAAGCGCGCAGCCCTGGCACGTTCCGCCGCAGTCGACGTCGGTCTCATCGCCGTTGTGCATCCCGTCGTCGCACACGGGGATCGTGCACATCGACGTACACTCGTCGAACTCGTCGTCGTTGCCGTCGTCGCACTCCTCGTCGCCCTCGGCGACGCCATCGCCACACCCAGCCGGGCCGGAGGAGCCCACACCCGAGCTCACCTCGCCGGACCCCGAGGAGTCAGCGGACGACGTCGAGCCTTGCCCCCCGCTGCTTTCGGCAACCGAGGTCGTCGACGTGGAGCTCGACGTCTGCGTCTGCCCGGCGGTGTCGAGGCCGGTCGAGCTCGTCGCGCCCGTGGTCATGACGGCGAAGTCGTCGGTGCCGCCTTGCTCGATCGTGCAGCCAGCGATTGCGAGCCACGCGACACCCCAGAGTCGAACCTTCACGCGCACGAGTGTAGTGCCTTCGAGCCCCCTGCCCATGGAACAAACGTCGCGCGCGCCGCTCGACGCCGGCGCAGCGTCAGCTGTCGAACACCGACGCGTCGAGCCGACATGCGGAGGCGTCCCCCTCGGAGTAACCGCCGAGCCCACGATAAGGGTCGTTGACATCGGCCCAGGTGAGGGAGAAGCCAGGGTCGAAGCACTCCTCCATGACGATGTCACCGAAGAGGAGGTCGCCCTCGCCTTCCACCTCGAGCACCTGGCCGCGCGCACGTCCGGCTTCGCTCGCGTCCCACACCATGTCGACCGTGAGGCGCTCGCGCTCGGGTCCGCTCCAGCCTTCTTCGTCGAAGGTACCCCACGTCGCGAAGTGAAACTCGCCGGCGCCGTCGGGCTGGCGGTCGAACAGGTACGCTTCGTCGCGGTACTCGAGGTCTTCTTCGTCGTTGGTGTAGCGGAAGCCATCGAAGCTCAGCTCGACCGTCTTCGCTTTGCTGTCCAGCTCGCGGTCGAAGCTGATCTCGATGACCCCGCCAAACGACTCTCCGCCGAACTCTGGACGGAGGTCTTCGATCTGCCAGATCTCGTCGAAGTCGAGCATGATGCGGCCCCTTCGCGAGGCGTCGTCCTCCGAGAGCTCTCCGGCGAAGATCATGCCCATCGCGTCGGTGTCGGCGCCCGCACGGCCCGCAAGGAACTCGAACGCGGCTCGAGACTCGTCGCCTTCGATGCGGATCATGAACGACACGTCCTCTCCGTCCTCGGCGTCGAAGGGCCCGTACACTCTCCACTCACCGTCCTTGCGGGTCGGGGGGTGATCCGAGAGCTCGGTGAGCATTTCACCGAACTCGCCCGCGAGCTCGGCGACCCAGCCGTTGACGTCGGTCGCGACCTCGTCGGCCAGGGTCATCACCTCGCCCTGTCCGCCCAGCGCCCGAAAGTTGCCCGTGGGCACTTCGACACGAACGTCGTCAGCCACGAACGCAGGCGTGGCGTGCGTCTCGAGATCGAAGCACCCGGTCAGCGAGAGGGTCAGGATGGTGGCGATTCCCCAGGTCGTCCGCATGCCCAACCTCGGTGCGAGCGGCATACCGGGGGGGCCCCTGGAGGAAATCGAGTGATTTCGCGGATCGCCCGCGGCGGCACAGAGCGGCGCAACACCCGTGTTGCGCGCTGCAACGCTGCGTCGTGCCACGCTTCGGCGGTGCGAGGTGTCCGAGAATGTGCGCGCCGCAGACTCGCACCTACAAGATGCAGCAGCCCGCCGCCGCGACGATCGCGAACGAGCCAGCGAACGCGACGTCCTGCTGGCTGAGCCCGGCGATCTCTCGGCGCACCTTGCCGGTCACCTGCCGAACGACCCCGATGGAACCGAGCAGCAACCCGAACAGCGCTCCCGCGGTGAGGCCGTATGGGAGCGAAAATGCGCGGGTGCTGAACGCCACCGCGAGAGAAAGTGCGGAGGCGACCGCGAGAAAGGACCAGGGGAGCGCAGCGTACACGGAACGGGAACGAACAGACATTGCGGGCGCCTCGACATGTAGACGGCGATGTTCGCCGGCGGTTGCACCCGATACGCACGAGCCGACGATTCGATTCTCGCCGGGCCCATTGCCTCCTCAGCCGCGTTCGCGATACGCGCGATACCCCTGCATCAGCGCGAGATAGACCAGGTGGCCAAACACCTGCTGGCCCTCCTCGCTGAGGTGCTTGAGATCCGCGGACATCAGGTTTCGCTCTCGCCACAGCGCGATCGCCCCCGGACCACCCATCGCCGCTTGGGCGTCGAAGAACGCGCAGCCTTCTTCGAGCGCCACCTTGCGCTGCAGCTCGGTCACGGGCCGCATGGCCTCGACGGACGTGGTGCGGCCCCCCTTGCGGACGCCGTGGTCGACCGGGGAGATCACCAGGCACGCCCGTGGGTTCTCGGTGCCGCGATACAGCCCGATGAGCTCACGGGTCTGCCGCTCGAGCAGCCCGTACTTGCTCTCCTTCATGATGAGGTCGTTGCCGCCGAACTGGAAGACCAGCAGGTCCGGATCTCGCCGGTCGATCTGCGCGCGGATGTGGTCGGGGTCGGCCTTGAGCATACGCCCGGTGAACGCCCCCAGGTTCGACAGGCCGTCCCACACGACGCCCGGAACGTCGCGCTCGAGCACCACGCCGTACAGGCGCCCCCGGCCGGCGTTCACGCGCACCGTCAGCTCGTGAGGGCCGTCGGGGACCTCGAACACCTCGACCTCGTCGACGAGCGTGTCCGACTTGCCGCGCAGCGTCGTCGGCTCGGCCCCGTCGATGGAGACCTTGATCGGGCCGCCGCGAGGCTCGGCCGCATACCACAGCTCGAAGCGCGAGACCTTGCGCCCCAGAGCACCCTTTCGAGTGGTGCCGAAGGTGGCCTTGGATGACCCCTTGCTGAGAAACACCGTGCCGCCGTAGCCATAGTGCCCGTCCTTGCGGCAGCCGTTGATGATGTAGCAGTTCTCCCAGTCGCCCTTCTTGAAGTGAATGCCGCGGTGGCGATAGCTGAGCGTGGGCGTGCTGATGAGGTGCCAGCCGTGCCCCGCATCGCCGAAACGCCGCTGCATCCGCTGGCGCAGCGCCGAGGTGACATAGTCGCTCGCGATGACCGAGTCGCCCCAGTGGCTCACCCGCGTCACCGCTCCTTCGAACCCGGCGTCGGTCTGCGCGAGCTGAGCGTAGAAGCTGTCGAGCGCCGAGGGGTCGGGGAGCTCGAGCGCCTGCGGCACCTCTTCGTCGTCGTCCGGATGCGGCACGTACGGCGGAAGCCCACCTGCAGCAGGCACATCGACCGCGACGCGATCGGGCAACGGATCCGCATCGTCGTCGTCGACCTGCTCGGTGGCCACCTCGGCGATCGCGTCCATCGCTGCGAGCTGGTCCTCGCGCGCGCGGACCTCATCCTCCCCGCCCAGGAACTCTCGGCCGATCAGGTTCCAAAACAGCACCGGGTCGTCCGAGGTCCACGGGCGGGCCCAGTCGGCCGCGGGCACGATGTACGAGACCACGATCATCGCGACCAGCGTGGCCATGCCCGAGCCGATCTTTCGAAACGTGCCGGCCGGTGGCGCGACGCCGTCGTCCTCGCCCTCGAGCTCGACGCGTTCGACCGGAGGCTCCTGGGTATCGAGGAGCCCCTGCAGGTGGTCGACAGAGCTGGGGTCGGGGGTGCGCATGACCGTTAGAAGTCGAAGTAGATGAACGCCCTTGGGCCGCTGGAGGCGATCTTCATGATGCCCAGGGTGAGCAGGCCCATCGCGATGCCCAGGACCGGGCCGGGCAGACGACGGAACACGCCGAACGCGACGTCGTCGACCCACCGTTTCGGGGTGAAGTGATAGGCGGTGCCGCCGATCAGCGCGGCCAGCAACCATGGCGTGAGCAGGCCGGGACGCACCGCGAGCAGCGGGTCGGACCCCAGGAGGCGGCCGAGCATCGACTTGGCGTTGTCGAAGGTCTCGGCCCGGAAGAACACGCGGCTGAGCACGGTGAAGTGGAACGTCAGCGCCACGTGCATCACCGTGTTCAGCGGCGTCCCGGTGACCGGGAGCGAGGCGACCACGACGAAGGCGACGACGGTCAGCCCGGCGACGAACTGCGCCTGGCTTGCCTCGAGGTCGAGGCCCCACAGACTCAACACGAACATCGCCGCACCGCTGAGCGTCGCGAGCCCGAGCACGCTCGCCCAGCGTCTGCCCGCAGGGCCGCGACGGTCGCGGATGCGGTTCCACCGGTTGAACAAGATCGCACCCGCTTGCAGGTTCGCGTAGATCACGAAGTTCCAGCTCGTGCCGACCTTGTAGTGCCACATGCCCACGAGGAACATGGTCAGCCACAGGTTGAAGTAGGTGCGCCCCACCGACCCCCGCGAGCCCCCCAACGGAAAGAACAGGTAGTCACGAAGCCAGGTGGACAACGTCATGTGCCACCGCCGCCAGAACTCACCGATGTCGAGCGCCTGATGAGGGCGGTCGAAGTTCTCGGGGATCTCGTAGCCCATCAGACGCGCGACGCCGATGGCGATGTCCGAGTAGCCCGAGAAGTCCGCGTACAGCTGCAGGGTGAAGGCGTACAGCGCGATGAGGATCTCGCCCGAGGTGTACATCTCGGGGCTGGCGAAGATCGGGTCGGTGAACTGGCTGGCGATCCAGTCGCCGAGCAGCACCTTCTTGGCCAGGCCCTTGAAGATACGGAACAACCCCTCCTCCATGCCCGCGGCGCTCAGCCGGGGCCGGCGATGAAGCTGCGGCAAGAACTCGCTCGCGCGGACGATCGGCCCGGCGACGAGCTGCGGGAAGAACGAGACGAAGAGCGCAAACCGCAGGAACGAAGGTTCGGGCTCGAGCCGCCCCCGCCACACGTCGATCGAATAGCTGAGGCTCTGAAAGGTGTAGAACGAGATGCCGACCGGCAGCAGCGTGCGCACGACCGGCGTCGCGATGGGCACGCCGAGGGCGTCGCCGAGGTCGGTGGCGATTGCGAAGAAGAAGTCGGTGTACTTGAAGTAGGCGAGCAGCCCCAGGTTGCCGACGAGGCTCAGGCCCAGCGCCGCGTTTCGGGCTCGTCTCGCCGGGCCCGCGACCGCCTCGTCGGACGACTGCGCCGCGTTGGCGTGTCGAGCCATCGCGTGGCCGCACGCGAAGTCCAACACGGTGGAGAACAGCAGCAGCGAGGCGTAGTACCAGGGGGTGCCAGGCGGATCGAGCTTTGGACCCGCCATGTAGAAGAAATAGCTGGCGCCCAGTAGAAAGACGACACGCGCAATCGGCCGACCCGACGCTGCCCAGAACACGAGCAGCACCGGAACGATGAAGACGAGGAAGTCGAACGAGGGGAACAGCATGCGCGGCGAATGCCGATGGCCTGGAAAATCGCCGTACAGTACCCGCGGCGGATCTCGGCGTCCAAGGGGGACGCACGACCCCGCTCAACTGTTCCAATCCTCCGCGATTCCAGCGGTTTCTCGCAGCCCGCCGTGGGCCGACTACTGCGTGCCCGCGGAGGGCACCGAGGGGGGCGTTTGGGGCCGTTGTCGCAGGACGACGTCGCGAAGCGACCGCGCGCGCGCCACCACGTCGTCGCGCCGGCCCGCCTCGAGCTCGAGCACCCGATCGAGCTGCGCGAGCGCGACGTCATGCTCCCCGAGCGCGACCCGCGTACGCGCGAGCTCGTACTCCACGTCGACCACCCGCGGGCTGAACGCCCCGTCCATGTCGGTCCGCATCGCCAGCGTACGTTCGAATCGTGGCAGCGCCTCCTTGGGGCGGCCGAGCTCGAGCAAGGCCCAGCCGGCGATCATCGCGGCGAAGTCTTCCTCGCGGCCGCCGGTGTTGCCGACGATCTCGAGCGACGCGAGCGCGTGCTCCAGCGCGTTGTCCGGGTGGGCACGCTTGCGCTCGAGCTCGCCGAGGTTGTTCAGCACCGCAGCCACCGCGGGGTGCTGGTCGCCGAACAGCCGCTTGCGAATGTCGAGCGAGCGCCGGCACGACACCTCGGACTCGTCGAAGCGCTCGAGCTCCATCAGCGCGTTGCCAATGTGGTTGAGGGTCGTGGCGACCCGCGGATCGCTCTCCCCGAGGAGTTCTCGCTGCCGCGACAGCGCGAGCCGGTACTCCGCGAGCGCCTCGTCGTGGCGCCCGAGCGTGTAGAGCACCCCCCCGACGTTGTGGCGCAGCTGTGCTTCGAGCACCGGGGCGCCCCCTGCCCGGTCGAGGGCAGCCTGGGCGAACTCCGCCCAGAGCTGGCCCCGCTCGGGGTCGAATCGCTCGACGCCCGTGACCCAGACCAGCCGAACCCACGCCTCGGCCTCGACGTAGCGATGCCCCACGCGCTGAGCCGCCCAGATCGCCTCGAGGTAGCTGCGCTCGGCCTCGGCGAACTCGCTGCGCCGCTCTTCGATGGACCCCATGCGCAGCCGTGCCTCGGCGGCGACGTCGGTGGCGCCAATGCGCTCGGACGTGTCGAGGACCCGAAGCACGATCGCCTCGGCCTGCCGAAAGCGAGCCGAGCTCTCCTTGGCTCTCGCGTCGACCAGCGACTCTCGCAGCGGGGCCGACTTGTGAATGTCGACCGACTGCACGACGACGGGGCCCGACTGCAGCCGGGCAAGGTCGCTGCACTCGGCCAAGCGAGGCAGGGCGTTGACCGCATCGACCGCGTTCTCCACCACGGCGGCGTCGGCTTCGGAGAACTCGCGCACCAGCGCAGCGACGGCTTGGTGCCGGGCCCGTAGACACGACATGCGAAGCTCGAGCGTCTCGGGGCTCTGCTCGCGGTGCACGTTCGTGGCCTCGCAAGAGTCCAGGTGCGCGAGCGACCACGCGTCGGTGTAGCGGTCGAGCGTGCTGCTGACCGTGCCCCATGCCGCGGCGGCATACTTCGCCCCGCTCCCGACGAACGCGCTGCGCACCGTGGCTTGCGTGTCATCGTCCCAGACGGAGACCCACCGCTGCGCAGGGTCGATGCACGGCGATTCTTCGGCGTCGGTGGTGGAGGCCCAGGCGAACGAGGCCAAGCCCAGCGAAGCGGCCGCCCCGCCCGCCCCGAGCACCCACCGCGGCACCCGGCGACGCGCCCCGGATGCGAGCGCCGAGAGCAGCGCCTCCATGTCGTCATGGCGGGAGTCGGGATCGAGCGAGAGCCCGCGCTCGAGAACCCGGCGAATCGCCGCGGGCACCTCGCTCTCGCGGGGTTCGAGGATCTCGCCCTTGAGGACCGAGTAGCGAGCTTCGCGAGCCGTGGACCCGGCGAAGGGGCGCACGCCGTAGAGCGCCTCCCACAAGACGACGCAGAAGGAGAACTGATCCGTCCGGGCGTCGGTCGGCGAGGACAGGTGCTGTTCGGGAGCCATGTAGGCCGGCGTCCCGAGCTTCGCGCCCGTCCGGGTGAGGTCCGGCTCGGACTCGATCGACTCGCGCCGCACCGAGGAGCTCCCGTCTTCGGACACCCGCGGCAGGGGATACTCCTGCGACGAGGTGCGCCGAGCCAGGCCGAAGTCGAGCACGACGGCCCGTCCGCCTTCCTCCACCAGCACGTTGTCGGGCTTGAAGTCGCGGTGGATCAAGTCGCCCTCGTGCGCGGCAGCCAGGCCCCTACCCGCGTCGCACAGCACGCCCAGCACTTCGGGCCAGTCTCGTCGTCGCTCCTGAAGCCACCGCCGAAGCGTGAGCCCCTCGACGTACTCCATCGCGACGAAGACCCGCCCCTCGTAGGTCCCGACGTCGTGGACCGTGACCACGTTGGGGTGGGTGATGCGGGCGATCGCCTTGGCCTCGCGCAGCAGCCGAGTCCGCGCGCGGTCGCTGCGGCTGCGAGCCTGGAGCAGCTTGAGCGCGACCTTGCGGTCGAGCTGCGGGTCGTAGGCCGCGTAGACGACCCCCATGCCCCCGCTTCCCAGCTCGTAGAGCACCACATATCGGTCGACCGACGTCCCACGTTCGAGATGCTCGTCGAGCAGGGCGTCGTCCTCTTCGACGCCATCGGTCATCGAGTCGACGAGCGTCGAACTCACATGACCCCGCCGCTGACCGGCCGAATCCACCCCACTAACATGCCACGCTCCGCGGCCGCGTGTTGCGTTCGCCCGGTTTTGGGACAGCGATTTCGTGCCACTATCGGTTCGGCTCGAGATCGGCTGGTGGACCGGGATACAGCGCAGGCGGCGGGACGCCACAATCGCGCGCGGGTCCGCGGGGTGTTTCGGCACGGCGGGTCCACGTTGGGACGCGCTCTCGTTTGGGCCGACCGCGGGGACGCTCGGCAGCCCACCCGGTTCGCGATGGACGGCCCATGGCCACCCTGGTACGCCACGGTATGGTCGCATGGCTCGCCATCGGCGCGTCTCTGCTCGCGCCCCTTGGGTACTGGACAGCGTTGCGCGCCATCAACGGACGCCGTCGAGAGGGCGAGCCCCCCCTGGTGCGCGGACATGTCCCGTTCGTGGGCGTCGCGGCGTCGTTCGGCCGGGACGCGACGTCGTTCGTGCAGGCGTGCCAGGCCGAGCACGGGGACGTGTTCACCGTGTTCCTCGCCGGCAACCGGATGACCTTCGTTCTCGATCCGCTCAGCACACCCGCGGTGCTCAAGGCCAAGCAGCTCGACTTCCACCCGATCAGCGACGACGTGCTCGCGAAGGCATTCAAGCTGCACCAGCCCCGTACGCGCATCGACCTCGAGGAGATCGAAGCGATCGGGCGGACGCGACTGCGCGGCGAACGGCTCACCTCGCTGTCGAGCCGCATGAGCGCTCGGCTCGAGCAGCTCGTCCCCGACGCCTTCGACGCCTCGTGGAGCTCGACCCAGCTCTACCAGGTGGTCTGGGACATCATGTTTCGCGCGGGGACCGAGGCGCTGTTCGGCGACGACACCGTGACCGACGACCTGCGCGCCGACTTCGAGGCGTTCGACGAGCAGTTCCCGCTGATGGTCGCGGGCGTCCCCAAGGCCCTCGCGCGCGACGGTCACGAAGCGCTCGAGCGGCTGACGCGGGCCAAGCTCCCCGGCAACGATCCGAGCCACTGGATCCGGGACCGCCAACCGATCATCGACACGCTGCCCGCGGCCGAGCGGGGCCGGCTACGATTGCCGGCGCTGTGGGCGATTCACGCCAACACCATCCCGGCGACGTTTTGGTCCCTCTACTGGCTGCTGCGCTCCGAGGCGGGGCTCTCCGCCATTCGCGAAGAGCTCGCCGAGGTCTGCCCCAGCGGTGTGCCCGAGGTCGCCGATCTCGACGCGCTCACCAAGCTCGACAGCGCCATTCGCGAGGCGCTTCGCCTCAGCAGCGGGTCGCTCACCCTGCGGCAGGTGCTCGAGGACTTCGAACTGCAGACCGAGTCGGGGCGCTACGCGATCCGCAAGGGCGACCGGGTTTGCCTGGCGCCGTTCATCACCCACCGAGACCCCGGGGTCTTCGACGACCCCCTCACGTATCGCTACGATCGCTTCTACTCGGCCGAGGGTCGCAAGCAGTTCTACAAGGACGGCAAGCGCGTCCCATTGCCGCTGATGCCCTTCGGTGCGGGCTCGAGCATGTGCCCTGGGCGCTTCTTCGCGCTCAACGAGATCAAGCTCTTCCTCGCCATTGCGCTCTCGCGCTGGGACATCGAGCTCGCCGACGATCCCGAGCCGCCCTTCGAGTTCGGCCGCGCGGGGCTGGGTATCTACCCCCCCGCACACGACGTGGGCGCTCGCATCCGGCGCAAGGGCTAGCCGCCCTTCTTGTACGGGGCGAACTGTTCGAGCTCTTTCATGTAGTCGGGGAGCTGTTCGCGCTCGTCGGCGAGAAAGCGGGCCACGGCGTCGCGCAGCCCCTCGTGCCGGATCCAGTGCGAACTGTACGTGGGCGAGGGCGTGAAGCCCCGCAGGAGCTTGTGCTCGCCCTGGGCGCCCGCCTCGAACAGCGGAATCCTCTGCTCGATGCACCGCTCGATACCGGCGTAGTAGGCGGTCTCGAAGTGCAGGAAATCGATTTCCTCGGCGCAGCCCCAATAGCGCCCGTACAGCGCCCCCTGGGTCTCGAGGTAGAGCGCCCCGGCGACCAGGTCGCCCTCGCGCCTGACCTGCGCAAACTGGACCCGCTCGGGCAGCAGCTCCACGAGTCGCTGAAAGAAGCCCGGCCGCAGGTAGTCCTGACCGCCATGCCGAAAGGTGGTGCGGCGATAGAACTGATCGAGACGCTCGACGTCGCCGCGCTCGAGCGCCTCACCAGGCACGAACGAGACGCCGTCGACCTGCTCGAGCGCGCGTCGACGTTCCTTGCGGATCTGCTTGCGCTTGCGCGACGCGAGCGAGCCCAAGAACGCGTCGAAGTCATCGTAGCCGGGGTTGTGCCAGTGAAACTGAAAGCTGAGCCGAGACATGAAGCCCTGCTCCTCCAAGAGCCGGTGCTCGTACTCGGTCGTGAAGAGGAAGTGGACCGAGGAGCAGTCGGTCGAATCGGCGAGCTCGCGGACCGCCGAGAGCAACAGCTTGGCGATCAGCTCGGGCTCGTCGCCGGGTTGACGCCGTACGAGAATCCTCGACCCGGTGGCGGGCGTGACCGGGGCCGCGACGACCAGCTTGGGGTAGTACGAAACACCTGCTCGCGACGCCGCCCTCGCCCAGCCCCAGTCGAAGATGTACTCGCCGTAGCTGTGGTCCTTGAGGAAGCAAGGGATCGCCCCGACCAACTCGCGTCGTCCAAGCTCGTCCTTGGTCTCGGCCAGCAGGTAGATCGGCGCCCACCCGGCGGGACCACCCGTGCTGCCGCTCATCTCGAGCGCCCGGAGGAACCCCCACTCCAAGAACGGGCTGTGGCCGTGGTCGAGACCGTTCCACGCGGCAGCGTCGACGCTCGATAGCGCCTGCACGGCTCGAATCTCGAGGTTCACGCCTGAACGCTCTACGATGGATGGCCGGGGACCGCAAACGACTGCCCGAACATCCGGCGTAGACCGGCTCGCGCAGACGCGTACTACCCAACCGGGTGGGACACGAGAGGACGCCTCGTAGGCCGTCCGGCCGAGGCATCGGGGCGCCTGCCTGCTATATTACGTCGTGGACGAGTTCGAGCGTCACGCCGCGGGCGTGGCCTCGAGGCGTTTTCCGCCGGCAGATCTGCGATGAGTACGCGACGCGAAGACGAGAACGAAACCGGGGTCATCCTCCGTGAGCGCGCCGAGAAGAAGGTCAAGCGGCCTCGGATGTACCGCGTGGTGATCCACAACGACGACTACACGCCGATGGACTTCGTGGTGCGGCTGCTCGAGACGGTGTTCCACCGTAACGAAACCGAGGCCACGGCGATCATGCTCCATGTGCACAACCACGGCCAAGGCGTGGCCGGGGTCTACACCCACGAGATCGCCGAGACCAAGGTGGCCCAAGTCCACATGCTCGCGCGCAAGAACGATCACCCGTTGATGGCCTCGATGGAGCCCGAGGACGACGAAGACGGGAACGACTGACCCCACGAGGAACCGTTCGACATGCTCAGCGACGAACTCAAATCCACGATCAACGCGGCGATCGAAGACACGCAGGACCGACGCCACGAGTACCTGACGCTCGAGCACCTCCTCCTCGCGCTGCTCGGCGACGCCAGCGCCTCCAAGGTCATCGAGGGCTGCGGCGGCAACATCGACGGCATCCGCAAGGAGCTCGAGGAGTTCCTCGACGAGTCGATGGACCGCGTCCCCGACGACGACGAGTTCACGTGCCATCAGACGATCGGGGTGGGCAGGGTCCTGCAGCGGGCCGTGCTGCACGTGCAAGGCGCGGGCAAGCGCGAGGTCACAGGCGCCAACATCTTGGTGGCGATCTTCGCCGAGCCCGAGTCCAACGCGGTCTACATCCTGGGCAACCACGGCATCACCCGGCGCGACGTCACGCTCTTCATCTCCCACGGCATCGGTCGCGGCGGATCGAAATCCCTCGTGCGGCGCGCCCCCGAAGAAGGCGAGTCTCCGGGCGCCGATCCGGAGATGGACGGCGGCGACGCCGACGCCGACCCGCTCGGCGCCTACGCCGTCGACCTCGCCGCCAAGGCCGAGGCGGGCCGCATCGAGCCGCTCATCGGACGCAAGAACGAGGTCTTGCGCCTCATCCAGGTGCTCTGCCGCCGCAAGAAGAACAACCCCGTGCTCGTCGGCGAGCCCGGCGTGGGCAAGACCGCCGTCGTCGAGGGCCTCGCGCTGCTCGTCCACGAAGGCAAGGTGCCCAAGTCGATCGAGAACGCCCACATCTACTCGCTCGACATGGGCTCGCTGCTCGCGGGCACCAAGTTCCGCGGACAGTTCGAGGAGCGCCTCAAGGCGGTCATCAACGCGGTCGAGTCCGACCCCGACGCCGTGCTCTTCATCGACGAGATCCACACGGTCGTGGGCGCCGGCGCGACCTCGGGCGGGTCGATGGACGCGTCGAACCTGCTCAAGCCGGCCCTGGCCAGCGGCTCGCTGCGGTGCATCGGCGCCACCACTTTCAAGGAGTTCAAGTCGGCCTTCGAGCGCGACGCGGCGCTCGCTCGGCGCTTCCAGAAGATCGAAATCATCGAGCCCACCAAGGACGAAGCGCTGCTCATCCTGCAGGGGCTCTCCCCGGTCTACGAGTCGCACCACAACGTGCGATACGAGCCCGAGGCGCTCGAGTCGATGGTCGAGCTGGCGCACAAGTACCTGCGTGACCGCAACCTTCCCGACAGCGCCATCGACGTGATGGACGAGGTCGGCGCGGCTGCGCGCATCGACGTGCCGATGATTCGGCCCGAGCCCTCGGTCAACGACGCGCTCGACGAAGACGCTGAGCCCAACCCGGAGAACGACGCAGACGAGGAGGCCGAGGCGCGCCCCGAGCCCAAGGTGATCGACGTGCTCGCCGTCGAAGAGGTCATCGCCCGGATGGCCCGCATCCCGCCCAAGTCGGTCTCGACCGACGACAAGCAGCTGCTCGCCAAGCTCGAAGAAGGGCTCGGCGGGGTCATCTATGGCCAGGACGGCGCGGTCAAGACCGTCACGCACGCCATCAAGCGGGCGCGCGCAGGCCTCGGCCGCGACGACAAGCCGATCGGCTCCTTCCTGTTCGCCGGTCCCACCGGCGTGGGCAAGACCGAGCTCGCCAAGCAGCTCGCGCGGCTACTCGGGCTGCCGTTCCTGCGCTTCGACATGTCGGAGTACATGGAGAAGCACAGCGTCAGCCGCCTCATCGGAGCCCCTCCGGGCTACGTGGGCTTCGATCAGGGCGGCCTGCTCACCGACGCCGTCAGCAAGCAGCCGCACTGCGTGCTCGTGCTCGACGAGATCGAAAAGGCCCACCCGGACATCTTCTCGGTGCTGCTTCAGCTGATGGACAACGCGGCGGTCACCGACACGACGGGCCGAAAGACGGACTTCCGCAACGTCATCCTCATCATGACCAGCAACGCGGGGGCGGCCGACATGACCGCGCGCAAGGTCGGCTTCTCCGACGACGGCCCCGAGGTCTCCGACGCCACGCGAGCGCTCGAGCGGGTGTTCACCCCCGAGTTCCGCAACCGCCTCGACAAGGTCGTGTTCTTCTCGGCCCTGGGCAAGGACGTCATCCGCAAGGTCGCCGACAAGATGCTCGGCGAACTCGAGCTGCAGCTCATCGACCGCAACGTCCGCATCACCTACACCGACGCGGCCGCGGCATGGATCTCCGAGCGCGGCTACGACAAGCTCTACGGCGCCCGGCCCATGGCCCGCCTCATCGACGAGCGCATCAAGGAGAAGCTCGTCGACGAGCTCCTCTTCGGCAAGCTGGAGAACGGCGGCACGGTGCACGTGGACATGGACGACGGCGAGCTGACGTTCACGTTCACGAGCGAAGCACCCAACTAGCCGAACCGGGCTGCCCGGCCAGGCTCTCGGGCCGGTCGGGAAAGAACTTGGGATCGATTCCGGCGCGCGCGACACTTCGGCGTCAAGGAAGACTCATGCCGAAGCCTACGACCCATACCGACGTGTTCGTTCCGCGCCCGTCGAGCGACGATCCCGTCGCGCGCGTTCACATCACGCTCACCTCCTCCATCGACGGCGGTCAGATCACGGGACAGGTCGTCGAGGTCGGTCCGAGCCCCTCGAACACGGTCAGCGCCAAGACGAGTATCGAGCACCAAACCCAGGAGCTGCTCACGGTCGCGGCCGACATCCGAGCGACCGCGAGCCATCAGCAGGACCTGGAGGTCAACGGATCGCCGACGCAACCTCCGTTGGCATCTCATGGCGCGAACCTGCAGAAGTTCCAGTGGACGCAGAAACCATCGATCGAGGACCTCGAAGTCCGGATCAGCGGAACCCTCGGACCCGACGACCTCAATGCCCGTCTGGCCGTCGGGTCTGCAGGAGCGGCCGGAAGCGACTACAACGAGATCTGGCTCGTAACGCCGCGGGGCCTCACGGCAGCAAAGCTGATCGTGGAGTTCAAGTAGGTCAGCCATGCCGAGGCCGACCACCCATACCGACGTCTTGGTTCCGCGACCGAGTACGGAAGACCCCCCGGACGACATCCATGATGTTGGGCCCACGAGGGCCCGATTTACGCTCACCGCGACCTCCTCCGACGGCGTAGTCACGACCGAAGCGGTCTCCGTCGAGATCGGTGAAGGAAACACTGTGCGAGGCTCGACCGAAATAGGGCAGTCCCTCGCATCAGGGGAACTGAGGGTCGTGGCTCGAATCGGCGGAAGTGCGAACGTCGGGCTACAACTACGAGGCGACCCACAAGGGTCGGTCTCTGGTGAGATGCCGGACTCCAGCACGTTCGAGTGGAGCCACGCAAACGACCTCAAGCGAGTCGCCATCGAGATTGGCGGCACGCTTGGAACGGAGGTTCTGCGGGCGAGCAAAGCCCGTGGAGGAGACTCCGGCGAAACGATCAACCTGTCGCTCCGCAAGGGCCCACCGCTTGCGAAAGTGCTCGTCTCATTCGACTGATGCGCAACGCTCGGCCTCTGCGGTGAGGTCGGCATCACCGGCTTGACGGGCGAGCCGCAGCGCATCGCCGCGCGCTCGAGCCGAATCTGGGCCCGTGGCGAGACCGCAACCCACGGCGCTCAACTCTGCTCGCGCGTACGCGTCGAACTCCGGTCGTTCAAGGGCCGATGCCTGTCGGTGATACGTCTCGGCGACGTCCCTCCGTTGCATCTTCAACGCGGCCTGCGCAGCCGCAACCTTCGTAAAGTACAAGATCTCCGGCTCGACCTCTCGTGCACGGCCCGTATCCGCAAGTGCTTCCTCGAGCACAGCGAGACTCCGCGCGGTCTCCCCGAGCGCGCCATGTGCCAGCCCGAGATTGTAGAGGATCTCGAACCTCTCGCCGTGGTCGGCGGCGGCGGGGACGAGCGAGAGGGCCTGTTCGTAGGCGACGACCGCGTCTCCAGAACGTCCACCGCGAAGATGGACCGTGCCTGCCGTGCGCCAGGATTGCGCGGCCCCGAGTCGGTCCCCGAGCTGCGCCTTGATCTCAGCAGCCTCTTCGAGCAGGACTGCAGTTTCCGGCGTCGGCTTCGCGGTCGACTCGAGCTCTCCGAGATTGTTGAGGGCGGACGCGAGTGCGCGCTCCCTCCCACCAACCGCGCGCAGCTTTGAGATCGCCGCGCGGTAGCTCTGCGCCGCCTCCTCCCGCTTTCCGGCGAGCGCGAGGACGTCGGCCGCAGCGACCTCGAACGCCAGCCGACTCTCGGCGTGGTCATGCCAACGACCAGATCGAGGATCGTAGTCGTCGATCACCTTCAAGAGCTGGTCGACACCCTCCCGCGCTGCTGCATCATCTCCGAGAAGCGCCGAGGCACGGGCAAACGCGAGCTCGGCCATCGGATGAAACCTGCCGATCTCACCGCCCCGAAGCCGAGCGCGAGACTCCATCGCGAGGCGGCGAGCCTCGTGCGCATGCGATTGGGAGAACGACAGCGCAACGGCGAGCAATGCCCGGAGCTGGACCGCAGACCCAGCCAGGTGCGGCTGCGAGGCGACATCGACGAGCTGCTCCTCCAGCACTGCGGTCGCGCGCTCGAGCTCGCCGCGGTTCACGAGCAACGCGCCATAGTTCAGGGTCAGCTTCGTCTTGCCGTAGGTGGCCCCGCGCACGTCCTTCCATTCGCGATACGCCTGCTCGAGGGTGGAGAGCGCCTCTCGCTCACGACCGAGACCGAGCATCACGTCGGCCTGGGCGCTCCGTTCGACGATTCGGTCCTGCAACGCCCGGTCGATTTCCTCTTCAGAGTCGGCGGTGAGCAGCCCCGAGTCGTCCTTGCAGTCGCGAAGGGTGAGCGCCGGAGCCAGCGCTCCTCGTGCTCTGCCAGCGCCTTCATCGAGTTCGTCGAACGTGAACTCGAGCCTCCGCACCTTTCGGTCGAGGCATCGTTCCCGAGCACTCAACAGCTCGGTCGTGAGTCCGCCGCTGACGCGCGCTCGACACGTCGCCTGCTCGAACGCATCCCAGTCGGACATGAACTGGTCGAACTCGACCTCGAGTTCGCTCGATGGCCACTCGAAGTCGGCGAGCGTCCCAGCGAGCGCAACACGCCCTCGGTTCTCCACCGACGTGCATTCATCAGGCGGCCTCGCCATGAAACCGGCGAGCCCCACGACGAGGGCCCCTCCAACCGCCCAACTGGCGCGTGCCCCAGTACGGGAAGGGCTCAGTTCATCGACCAGTGCCCGCATCGAGTCGAATCGCTCCGTCGGCGACAGCGCGAGACCTCGGACGAGGACGGTGCAAAGACGTCTTGGCAGGCCACGTCGCCGAACCTGTCTGGAGATTGTCGCAGCGCTCGCGCCATCTCGCGGCGCCACGCCGCGGCTCCGGCCAAGCCAGAGTCTCTCTCCACAGATGCCTTCGAAGAGGGTCGTACAGAACGCGAACTGATCGCTGGCTGCGGTCACATCACCGTCGAACTGCTCGGGCGCCATGTACGGAACCGTCCCCGCCGCGGAGGTCCTGCGGGGGTTCGACGCACTCGACGACACCGCGTCCTCCAGCTCCGCGGCGTGCTCCCGTGCCAGGCCGAAGTCGACCACCCGCACGCGCCCTGCACGGTCGATCATCACGTTCGAGGGCTTGAAGTCCCTGTGCACCACCCCAGCCTCATGCGCGGCCGCGAGGCCCTCGCCGGCGGCGCGCATGACCTCGAGCACCTCCTGCCAGCTGCGCTCGGACTCGCTGAGCCACTGCGACATCGAGACGCCGTCGATCAGCTCCATGGCCAGGTACACGCCCTGCTCGCTTCGGCCGACGTCGTAGACCGCGACGATGTTGGGGTGTTGTAGTCGCGCCAGGACCTTCGCCTCGCGTTCGATGTCGGCGACGATCTCCGGGTTGGCGCTGGCCCCCTTGGGAAACTTCAGCGCGACGTCACGGTCGAGCTTGAGGTCGCGGGCCCGGTGCACGAAACCCAGCCCGCCGCGCCCGATCTGTTCTCCGAGGCGGTACCGCCCCGCGATCTCCACCGTCTCGCCGAACAGCTTGCCCAGCACCACCGCAGACGCTCGCGCGGCTTCCCCCTGGCTGGGGAGCGACGGGGGTCCGACACCAGAGCAGTCCACAACGCCTCGAGCATAACGCGTGCGGTCCCGGCCCCACGGCTCGGCGAGCTGATATCGTTGCGAGGATGGATGAGCCCTCCGACCTCGAACTGCTCGAGGCCTGGCGCAGCGGAGACGCACAGGCGGGCAACGTGCTGTGCAAGCGGCACGTCGATGGGCTCTATCGCTTCTTCCGCACCAAGGTCAGCTCCGGCGCCGAAGACCTCGTCCAGCAGACGCTCACTGCCGCGGTCGAAGCCAAGGAGCGCTTCGCGGGTGAGTCTCCGTTTCGGGGCTACGTCTTTGGCATTGCCCGCAACCTGCTGCGGGCCGAGTTCCGTCGCCGCTCCAAGGGTCCCAGCGATCCCGACTTCTCGACCCAGTCGATCGAAGACTGCGACCCCTCCCCGAGCACCGCCCTCCGCGAGGCCCAGCAGCGCGACCTGCTCGCCAGGGCGATGCGGCGGATCCCCGTCGACTTTCAGATCGCGCTCGAGCTCTACTACTGGGAGAACATGACCGGGCCCGAGCTCGCCCAGGTCCTGGGCATCAGCGTGCCCGGCGTGCGCAGCCGTCTGCGCCGCGCGAAGGAGGCCGTCCGCGAGGTCATGGCGACGCTCGGCGCCGACGCCGACGACACCGCCACCAGCATGCGCTCGCTCGAGGCGCGCCCCGAGCCTGGCTGAAACTCCGCCTCCGCCCCGGCGTACTACCGATCGCGTGCTCGACGACGGACAAGCGGCCGCTCTGCGTGGCACCGGACGACGGCTCGCCGCAGGGTTGGTGGCCGCGCCCATGTTCGATGTCGCCGATGACCGCGGCATCCTCGGCGGGCTGGCCCGGCTCGACCTCGACGTGCTCACCGGCGTCGGCATCGAAGCCTGGCTGTGGCTGCTCTTCTTCGTCGGCGTGGCGGCGGGGTTTGCACACCTGTTCCCGACCCATGGTCGCTGGGGCCGAGCACTCTTCCTCGCGGCCGCCGCCGTTCCCGTCGGCGCGTACTGGCTGGCCGGCGGGCTGCGGCTCTCGGTGGCGCTCGCGGTGCTGTTGCTGGCGCTCGGGCTCGTCTCCTGGAGCATCGCCGGCTTCGATGCGGATCCCGCGCGATAGCGGCTGCGCCCCCGCGATATACACTCGGACCAGACCCCGTTCCCATGGCAGTGCGTCCCCACTCCCTTGCACCCGTGCCCGCCGGGGCGGCGACAGCGGTCGCCGCCACCGACGTGCCGGGGTGGAACCCGCTCGAGCTGTTCACCGGCTCGCGGGGTGAGGAGGACACCCGTCCCGTCGCCACGCCCCAAGAGGTCGACTGGGACGCAGCCATGCAGAAGTACGGGCGACGGGTCGTGGTCTCGTTGATCGCGAAGGGCGCGCTTCCCGAGCGGGCCAAGGAGCTCGCCCAGGACGCGTGGCTTCGCGTCATTCAAAACCACCGCCACGGTCGCCTGGTCGAGGTCAAGCTGCCCGGCGTCGTGATCAAGCAGGCGTCGTTCCTCTGGCAGGACGACCGGCGACGCTGCGCCACCCGGTTCACCCACGAGTCCGTCGACGGCACCGTGCTCGCCCACCGCGACGAACGCGAGCTCGAGCAGCAAGCCGCGGCGCGCCACAAGCTCCGAAAGGTGCGGGAGATCATCGCCCGCGCCCACCCCAACGCACGTCGCGTCTTCGAGCTCATGTACGACGGCGAAGCCCGCTCCGCCGCCGAGATCGCCCAAGCCGTCGGTCTCTCCGTGCAGCGCGTTCGACAGATCGCCTGCGAGTTTCGCAAGACGCTCCGCTGTGAGTTGCAAGGAGGCTCCGATGCTTGAACACGACCACGCGTCGGCCGAGCGCTTGGCCGAGTATCTCCGTGGCGATCTCGACGCCGCCGCCGCATCCCTCGTCGAGGAGCACATCAGCTCCTGCCTCGTCTGCGCGAGAGCCCTGCGCGAGGAGGCTCAGCTCGAGATGCTGCTCTACGAAGCGCTCGACACTGCAGACGAAGCGGCTGGCTTCGACGTCGTTGCCGAGCCACTCGCCCCCGTGGCAAGCCGCTCCCGTCGCGCGCTGTGGCAGCGCTTCGTGGCCACCGTCGCAAACACCGCTGCCGCCGCTGCCGCCCTCGTCCTCGTCGTCTCCCCGGGTCAGCCTCTGGGCGCCTCGGGCTCGCAATCGGTGTCGATGGACGCCAGCGGCAACACCGTCACCGCCGCAGCCTTCGTCAATGACGACCTGTGTTTTCCCACGGTCGTTCCCGACCCCGCGGACGAGGACTGCGACGACCCCGTGGTCGCGGTGACCGATCCGGACGACTACCTCAGCCCGTTCGACAGCGACTTGGGCGTGTCGAACGTCGTGGCGGTCAGGGGCACGGCGCTCAACGCCTGTTTGGTCGAGGACCTCGCCTGCGAACCGAGCTGAGTCGGTCCGAGGCGAGGCCATCTTCCATCCCCCTGTCCCCAAAAGCCAAGTCGGTCTACTTACAAGAATCGAATTCCAGCGGTTCGCTGGGTTGGAACGTCACGCCGGACTCGGTCCAGACGGCGGTCAGCTCGAAGCCGTCCTTCACCGCGCGGACCTCACCGAGCTCACACAGCAGGGTCTCGGTGTCCTGTCCGGTGGCATCGGGGTTGGCGAGCACGCATCGCAGCTCGCATGCGTTGCCCTGGGCTGAAGCGATCCCGACGGGCGTCGCCAGCCCCTTGGCCGTGTTCTTCGCCAGCTCGTCATGCGAGACGGTCGCCCGTGCGCGGAGCGACACCGCCGCTTGCGGCGCGGCGTAGGCCAGCGCGGGGGCGATGATGAAGAGGCCGAGAGTGGCAACGGGGAGCAGCTTGCTGGGCACGAAGTGGTCTTCGACCACCTCCGCGGGTTCTATAGGGGGACGCCACCTTTTCCCTGCGGCCCCGCCGCGGGTCAGCGGCCGACCGTCGCTCGCAAGAACGACAGCGTGTCCACCGCGTGCTCCACCCGGGCCCGCACGCTGTCTGCCCCCCCGTGTCCGGCCTGCGCCTCGACCCGAAGCAGCACCGGGTTCGCTCGCGGCGTAGCCCACTGCATCGCCGCCACGAACTTGCGCGCGTGGTTGGGGTCGACCCGATCGTCGGAGTCGGCCGAGTTCATCAGCAGTGGCGGATACGGGGCGCCCCGCTGCACGCGATGGTAGGGCGAGTAGGCGAAGAGCGTTCGGAACTGCTCGGGGTCCTCGGCCGATCCGTACTCGCCGATCCACGTCGGACCCGCGCCGAACAGGTGGTAGCGGACCATGTCGAGCAGCGGCACCTCGCATACGACCGCCCCGAACATCTCGGGGCGCTGCGTCATCACGGCGCCCACGAGCAGACCACCGTTGCTGCCTCCGCGGATCGCCAGGTGCCGCGGCCGCGTGTACCCCTGGTCCACGAGCCACTGCGCCGACGCGATGAAGTCGTCGAACACGTTCTGCTTGTTCGGGCCGCGACCGGCCTCGTGCCACTCCTCGCCGTACTCGCCGCCGCCGCGAAGGTTGGGCACCGCATAGACGCCTCCGTGCTCGACCCACAGCGCGGCCGTCGGTGAGAAGCGAGGCGTGAGCGAGACGCCGAAGCCGCCATACCCCGTCAGCAGCGTCGGCCGCTCGCCATCGCGCTCGACGTCGTCGCGACGCACCACGAACATCGACACCGGCGTACCGTCGCGGCTGTCGACCCAGACCTGCTCGACCTGCATGTGTTCGGTCGCAATCGGGGTGGGCTGCCTCCAAAACAGCTCGCGCTCGCCCGACGCGGGGCGCACCCAATGCCACTGCGGCGGCTCTACGAACGACGAGTAGAGGATGAAGGCGTCGTCCTGGGACGAGGTCCCGACGATGGCCGAGACCGTGCCCGTACCCGGCAACGACAGCGTCCGGGGACTCCGACCGCCCAGGTCGCGAACTTCGAGCCGCGAGTGCGCCTTGTCCAGCCAGTGCAGCACGATCGCGTCCTGGGAGACGTGAACGCCCTCGAGCGTGCCCTGACCCTGCGCAACGACCTCACGCCACGGCGCCTCGGGATCGGCGAGGTCGAGCTCGAGGAGCCGGAAACGCGGCGCGTCGCGGTTGGTATGAAAGAGCAGCCGGTCGCCGAGCACCTGCGCGTGCCCGCGCTCTTCGATCCCTGCGTTGATCGGCACGAGCTCGAAGACCGGCGCACGCAGGTCCGCGACCGAGACTTCGGTGCGGGTGAACTCCCGATACCGATGCACGACGAGCCACCGGCCTTCGCGGGAGACCTCCGGCCAGATGAACGACTGGTTGTCGCCCAGCGGGCCGTACAGCCGCCGGTCGTACTGCGGCAGCGTGCCCACCACGTGCTGGCGAATGTTCGCGGTGCCCGGGCGCTGCGGCGCGGGCACGTCGGGGCTGGTCGAGATTGCGGTGTAGAAGAACGACGACTCGTCCGGCATCCACGTCGGTCGCGCGTAGCGAGCCCCCTCGATGCGGGCGTCGAGGTCGCGACCGGTCGCCACCTCGCGCAACACCAGCGTCGCGTCGTCGGAGGCGTTCTCCGAGAGCAGGAACGTCACGTAGCGACCGCCGGGGCTCGGAGCGACGTCGCGCACCATCGTCGCCTCGCCGAACTCGGCGGGGTCGATCAGCAGCCGCTCGTTTGCTCCGCCGACGTCGCTGACGAAGTGCAGCGCCTTGTCGTCGCCGGGTCGGCGGCGGCTGAAGAACCAGCGATCGCCTCGCCGCAGCGGCGCCGAGCGACTCTCCACCTCGAACAGCGGACGCAGCGTCGCTCGAAGCGCGTCACGGCCGGGAACCCGACTCAGCCAGTCGCGCGCATGAGCGTCTTGCGCCTTGGTCCACGCAGCGGTGGAGTCGTCGAGGGTCTCGAGCCAGCGGTACGGATCGGCCACGTCGACGCCGTGGATGCGATCGACCACGGATCCGCGCGGCGTCTGAGGGCGTCGCGCGGGGCTCTGCACGTCGTGGCGCGACGAGACGCGCGCCGCGTCGGTGTCCTGGGGCGCCCGGCATCCCGCGGCGAGGAGGAGGGCCAGACTCACCGAGAGCCGCATGCCCGCAGTGTGGCATGTGGTCGCCTCGGCGACCGCTGCACCCATGGAAAACGGCGTCCATCCGCTTGCTTGCTGCGTCCGCGACGTTTACAACCTATGTGGGTTTAGGTCGGTTCGTGATGCAGAAACGAGTTTCGTTGGCGGTGGTGGTGGCCTGTGCTCTCGGTTGGGTGGCTCCAGCCTCCGCCGCCCGTGCCCCCGGCCGTGCCGCGACCGACGGCCGGCTCGAGCGGGCCTCGGGCGCAGTCGTCCGTGATGCGCGGGACGCCAAGTTCCAGGTGGCCCCGATTGGGCGACGCGCTGCGTTGGCCCGCTTCGAAGCCGAGGTCGGTCCCCTCGCCGCGACCTGGGACATCGCGACCGAAGTGCCCCACCGCCTGCTGCTCTCGGGGGTCCCTGCGCCCGACTCGATGGCCGACCCCGCCGAGGCTGAGGCCTTTGCGCGCGACCTGCTCAGCCGCCACCTCGACCTCCTCGCACCCGGAGCCTCCGCGAGCGACTTCATCCTCGTCTCCAACGATCTCAGCGCGGGCATCCGAAGCGTCGGGTTCGAGCAACACCACCGGGGCATGCCCGTCCTTGGAGGGCAGGTCAGCTTTCGCTTCAAACACGACCGGCTCGTCATGGTCGGCTCGGGCGCCTACCCCGACGTCGCCGTCCCGTCTCGAGGCCGCACCTCCACGCAGCGGGAGATCACGGCGAGCGCCCGCGGATGGGTCACCGCAGACGTCCCAGGCGCACTCCGTAGCATGGGGGCCATCGAAGGCCCCTTCATCCTGCCCATGGTCGACGACCACGGCGCTCTCGAGTACCGCGAGGTGTTCCGCACCACCGTCGACCTCGACGCCCCGTCCACCGCGTGGGACGTCTACGTCGACGCCGAGTCGGGCGCCCCGGTCGCCCGCAGGCAGACGCTCATGTACGGCACCGGCCAGCTGCTGCTCGACGTCCCCGAGCGCAATCCGCAGGGGCCTCGCATGCAGCAGCCCGCCGACCGCATGCTGCTGGTCGCAGGAGGTCAAGACGCCGTGACCTCTGCCGCGGGCGCGTTCGACTTTCCCGGCGCCGCGTCCAGCATCGAGACCACCACGTTGGGCCTCGACGCGGAGGTCTTCAACGAGGCGGGCCCCTCGATCTTCGCCACGCTGCCGATCGACGACGGCGGCGCGGCCATCTGGCAGGACCTCACCGAAGAAGGTGACGCCCAGCTCACCGCCTACGTACACACGATGGTCGTCAAGAACTTCGTGCGCACGCTGTCGGACGTGCCGTGGCTCGACGATCCGATCCCGGTCAACGTCAACATCGACGACACCTGCAACGCGTTCTCGGACGGCAACAGCATCAACTTCTTCCTCCGCGGCGGAGGTTGCGAGAACACCGCACTGATCGCCGACGTCGTCTATCACGAGTTCGGCCACTCCATTCACTCGCAGTCGATCATCCCCGGCGTCGGTGCGTTCAACGGCGCGCTCAGTGAAGGTATCTCCGACTACCTCTCGTCCACGTTGACCAACGACTCGGGCCTCGGCCGCGGCTTCTTCCTCGACGACGAGCCCCTGCGCGAGTTCGACCCCGACGGCTTCGAGTATCGATGGCCCGAAGACCGCGGGTCGGTGCACGGCGAGGGCCGGATCATCGGTGGCGCGCTGTGGGACCTCCGCAAGCGCATGATCGAGAAGCTCGGCCCCATCGAGGGCGTCGCCTACGTCGACCGCGTCTGGTACGAGACCACGCGACGCGCCGTGGACATCCCCTCGATGTACCCCGAGGCGCTGCTGCTCGACGACGACGACGGCAACCTCCTCAACGGCACGCCCAACGCCTGCGACATCAACGCGGCCTACGGGCCCCACGGGCTCTTCAACCCCGGCCCCGCCGGCGAGCGGGTCACCATCGATGCGACGGGGGTCTCGCTCGAGCTCTCCCTGCCCAACTTTCCCGGCTGCCCCATCGTCTCCAGCCCCGCGCTACGATTCCGTCGCCAAGACACGACCGACGAGGACACCGTCGGAATGCAGCTCGCGGGCACCAACCGCTACACGGCTCTGCTGCCCCAGGTCGATCCCGGCACGGTCCTCGAGCTGCAGGTCCTGCCCGGCTACGACATCGACCCGCAGCGCACCCTGCCCGACAACATCGTCGACCCCTGGTACGAGTTCTACGTCGGTGAGGTGATCGAGTTGGGCTGCCTCGACGGCAGCTCGTTCGACGCCGATCCCGGCTGGCACGTGGGACCGTGGGCCTTCGACAGCGACGCCACCGATCCCGCCGCGGCGTTCGACGGCACCGACCACATCTGGCAGCTCGCCAGCTATCCGCGCATCACCTCCAACGAGATCCGCTTCGACCCGATCGACACCGGGCCGTACACCGACGTTCGCCTCCAGTTCCAGCGTCACCTCGCCGTCGAGGACGGGTTCTTCGACCAGGCCTACATCGAGATCAACGGCGAGCGGCTGTGGACGAACTTTGCCGCCGAGGAGGACGTATTCGCGACGTTCCACCACATCGACAAGGAGTGGCGATTCGTCGACTTCGACATCAGCGACTTCGTGGGGCCCGACGGCGTCGCGCTGACCTTCGGCACCCGCGCGGATGGGGGCCTCGAGTTCGGAGGCTGGACCCTCTCCAACGTGTGCGTGGTCGCTGTCGATGAGCCCTTCCCCATCTGTGGCGACGGCCTGCTCGAGGGCGCCGAGACGTGCGACGACGGCAACGTGGTCCCAGGCGACGGCTGCGATGCGAGCTGCCAGGTCGAGCCTGACGATCCCACCGGAGGCGATCCAACCGACGGCGACCCCACCGATGGGGACCCGACCGACGGCGACCCCACCGATGGCGGCCCCACGGGCGGCGAGCCAATCATCAACGACGATGGCCTCATCGACCGCGGCTGCGGCTGCACGTCCGAGGGCCCCTCCGGGCCGCAGGGTGGTGTGCTCGCGCTTCTCTTGCTCGCACTTCGGCGCCGTCGCCAGCGTTGCTAGCCTGCGGCACATGAGCGTCGTCCTGCATCACCATCCCCAGACGCGAGCCGCCAACGTCGTGTGGCTGCTCGAAGAAGTCGGCTGCGAGTACACCCTCGAGTATGTCGACCTAAAGACCGGCGCGCAGAAGTCCGACACGTTCAAGGCCCTCAACCCCATGGGCAAGGTGCCCACCCTGCTCGATGGCGACGTCGTGGTCGCCGAGGTCGCCGCCATCGGCATGTACCTCGCCGACAAGTACGCGGCTGGTCGACTCGCCCCCGCCCTCGACGCCCCCGAGCGCGGCGCATACCTACGGTGGATCTGCTACGGGCCATCGGTGATCGAGCCCGGCTGCATGGCCAAGGCCGCGGGCTGGGACTTCAAGCCCGGCTCCGCGGGGTGGGGCAGCTACGAGGAGATGCTCGCGACGATCGACGTCGCCGTGGGCGAAGGTCCCTACCTCTTGGGCGAGCAGTTCACCATGGCTGACATGCTCTTTGGCGGCACGATCGGGTGGATGATGCAGTTCGGCATGCTGCCCAAGAAGTCCGCGTGGGAGGCCTACGTCGGACGGCTCGAGGACCGCCCCGCTCGCAAGAAGGCGCGCGAGATCAACGCGGCCATCGCCGCCGAGCAGGGGCTGTGAGCCGCCGCCGGCCGTCGTGACTCAGCATCACGTCGGGCGCATCGAGGTCCTGGCGATCCCACAGCTGGCAGGTGACCTGCCTGTGCTTCTGGTCGAGGGCCTCACAGTAGTTCGTGAACTTGCAGCGTCGCACGTCAGCGCCCTGCCCCTCGAGTACCTTGGCGAACCAGTCGGGGTCGGCGAGGCTCTGTCTGGCCGCGCCCACGACGTCGGCGTGGCCGGCCCGAAGGATCGACTCGGCCTGGCTGAACGTACCGATGCCGCCCGCGACCACGATCGGCGTGTCGTAGCCCGACGCTCGCACGGCGCTGCGGATTGTCGCCACGGCGTCGACGTTGCGCCCATAGGGACCCGAGGCGTCGGAGAACACCGTCGGCATGCATTCGTAGCCGCTGGGGCCGGTGTATGGGTACGCCGACCACCCCTCCTTGGGCTGCAAGGCGTCCTCGAACTTGCCGCCGCGCGAGAGCGAGAGAAAGTCCATGCCTGCTTCGGCGAACCGCTGGCCGAAGTAGGCCGCGTCCGCGACGTTGCTTCCGCCCTCGATGATCTCGTGGGAGAGGAAGCGGCAGCCTACGCAGAAGTCGGCACCGACGCGCGAGCGCACGGCACCGAACACCTCGAGCGGCAGCCGCACGCGGGACGCACGGTCCCCCCCGTAGCCGTCGGTGCGGGTGTTTCGCGCCGAGAGAAACGAAGCCATCGTGTACGCGTGGGCGTAGTGCAGCTCGACGCCGTCGAACCCGGCCTCCTTGGCCCGCGCGGCCGCGTCGGCGAACAGACCCGGCAGCGCCTGCGGCAGCGCGGCGATGTGCGGCAGGTGGAGGTCGGTCACGCGTTCGCGGTCGCCAAACCGCAGCGCCTCGAGCTCGCGCTCGCTGAGCACCTCGCTCAGCTCGGCGTCGTCCATCGCGAGCAAGGCTTCGCGCACCACGGCGTCATCACGGGTCCCGACCGCGTCACGGTGCGCGTCAGTGATTTCGAGGAAGCCACCCAAGAAGCGCCCCCTGGGAGGACGCCTGCGGATGCGGAGGAAGTCGATCAGCTGAATGAAGAGCTTGGTATGCCCCTCGCTGGCTTCGCGCACCGTGTCGACGAGCGAGCGCAATCCGGGCACGAAGCGCGCGTGGCCGATGCGAAGCAGGGGCCCGCTGGGCACGTCGCGAATGCCCGTCGCCTCGACCACGATTGCGCCCGGTTTGCCCTGCGCGAACCGGCGGTACCACGCGAGCACGTCCGGCGTGACGAAGCCGTCCTCGGTCGCGCGCCACGGCACCATGGCCGGGATCCAGGTGCGGTGGGCGAGCGAGACCGGCCCCAGCCGCACCGGCGAGTACAGCGTAGACGCGGCGGCCTCCTGAGCGCTGGGCCACGCCTCATCGGGCAGCGGATGCCGAATGCGTTCGGGAGGACGCCACATGGGCCGGACGATACCGCGTCTGATACCTTCGGGCGCATGAGGGCTGCGTTGCCTGCCGTGGTCGCCGTGCTCCTGGGCGCTTGCGATCCATCCCCAGGACCCGACGCCTGCTACGGCGTCTGCGGCGAGGGCACCGTGTGCGCCTCGGGCAAGTGCGTCGTCGAGCAGACGCCCGAGCCCGAGCCCGAACCCGCGCCGACCGGCAAGAAGAAGAAGCGCCGCCGCAGCTCCAAGCGGGGCAGCAGCAAGGCCGCGGCGCCCGGCTTCACGCCCGAGGACGACAGCAACGTGCCCGGCTACGATCCCAAGGCCACCAAGTCGATGGACTTGAAGGCCGGCACCGAGCGATTGAGCGACCGCACCATTCGGCAGCACCTCTCGCGGCTCGAGCCCAAGTTCAACAAGTGCATCGAGACGTCCGCCCTCGCACACGAGGGTGACCTACGCGGCGAGCTCGACTTCGTGCTGTCGATCGAGCCCAGCGGCAAGGTCGGGGGCGTCACGGTCAAGGCCAGCGGCAATCTGAAGGCCGCGGGCGTCGTGCCCTGCGCCCGCAAGGTCGTGTATGGTCACCGCTTCCCGAGCTTCGACGGATCTACGATGGGCGTCGATTACTCCTTCAAAGTCGACTGACATGCGCAAGGCCACCTACGCGGGCGTCTTCCTGATCGCGATGGCGACACTCATCACCGAGGTGTTGCTCACCCGTATCACCTCGGTGGTCGCCTGGTACCACCTGGCCTTCTTCGTCATCTCGCTGGCCATGCTGGGCATGACCGCGGGCGCGGTCATCGTGTTCGTGAGGCCGGCGTGGTTCCGCGACGAAGACATCACCTTGCGGCTGGTGCAGGGCTCGGGGCTGTTGGCCCTGCTCATGCCCGCCGGCGTATGGGTAGCGCTGCAGATCCCGCTCGAGCCGATCACCGACGCGGGCAGCTTTGCCGAAACGCTCGGCTACGGCACCGCGCTGGCAATTCCGTTCACCGTCAGTGGAGTGGTCTTGACGCTCGCCCTCACCCGGGCCGGAATGCCGCCAGGCATCGTCTACGGCGTCGACCTCGTGGGCGCGGCCGCGGGCTGCGTCTTGGTGATCCCCCTGCTCGACTTGGTCGACGCGCCCAGCGGCATCCTCATCGCAAGCGGGTTCGCGGCGCTCTCGGGGTACGCGTTCGCGCGCGCAGACGCGGCCGCCGTGCCGGGCAACTACGCCCCAGGGCTGCTCGCGCTCACCGCCCTGCTCGTCGCGGGCGGCATCGGCAACGCGGCATCGGGCGGTGCGCTGCTGTACCCGCGCTACGTCAAGGGCTTCGAGGACGACCGATCGCTGCACGCGTTTCGCGAGTGGAACACCTACTCCCGCGTCACCGTCGACAACACCTTCGAGATCCCGCCCGCTCTGTGGGCGCCCTCGCGCATGATCCCCCCCGAGCTCGCGGCCCCCATCCCGCAGCGCTTCCTCAAGATCGACGGCGCCGCAGGGACGATGATGGCGGGCATCGACACCAATCCCGAAGATGACGTGCCCGGGGCCCCCGACATGCACGGCTACCTGGCCTGGGACGTCACCTCGTTCGCCCATCTGCTGCGCCCGAACGGGCCGGCGGCCGTCATCGGCGTCGGCGGAGGTCGAGACGTGCTCGAGGCCGTGCGCGTGGGCCACGACGAGGTGGTCGGCGTCGAACTCAACGACCTCATCGTCCACCTGCACGAGGGCCCGATGCGGGCGTTCTCCGGCATCGCCGACCTGCCCGGCGTCACCTTGGTCAACGACGAAGCGCGCTCGTTCATGGCTCGCGACCAACGCCGCTACCGGGTCATCACGATGTCGCTCATCGACACGTGGGCGGCCACGGGCGCGGGTGCGTACTCGCTCTCCGAGAACGGCCTGTACACGGTCGAGGGCTGGCGCATCTTCCTGTCGCGGCTCGAGCCCAAGGGCATCTTCACGGTCTCGCGTTGGTACAAGCCCAGCTCGCCCGGTGAGACCGCGCGCATGCTCGGCCTGGCCATGGAGACCTTGTGGTCGCTCGGCGTCGACGAGCCCCGCAAGCACATCGTCCTCCTCCAGAACGAGAAGATCGCCACGCTCCTGGTCTCTGCGCTCCCGTTCACCGAGCGCGACATCGACCGCGTGCAGAAGCAGGCGGTCAAGCGCGGCTACAACATGCTGCTCACGCCGCGCCGGCTCCCCCTCAACCCGATGCTGCGGGAGCTGGCCGAGATCGACGACCGCGACGCCATGTGGGCCTGGGCGTCGAGCCAAGACCTCGACTTCACCCCGCCCACCGACGAGCGCCCCTTCTTCTTCAACATGCTGCGCCCCAAGGCGTGGCTGGCTACGGGCGAAGACGTCGGCGAGCTCGACCACGCCTTCTTGGGCAACCTCTACGCCACGCAGACGCTCATCTACGCCACCGTGGCCTCGGCCATCCTCACGCTGTTTGCGGTGGTGATTCCGCTGCTGTGGCGGCGCAAGGACCTCTCGGGCTACGGCCTCGTGGACGTGGGCGCCTCGTGTGGATACTTCGCGCTGATCGGGCTGGGCTTCATGTTCGTCGAGATGGGGCTGCTGTCCCGACTCAACGTCTTCATCGGCCACCCCACGCTCGCGCTGGCTTCACTGCTGGGCGGCATCATCTTCTTCACCGGCATCGGGAGCCTGCTGTCGGGCAAGGTCCCCCTGGACAATCCCACCATCGCCCGGCTCTACCCGCTGCTTCCGGCCCTGCTGGTCGTCGGCGTCGCGCTGGCGATCGACCCCGTGATGCGCTCGCTCGCCGGCGCCCCCACGCCCGCGCGGATCGTCGCTGGCGTCGCCATCGTGGGCGTTCCTGCGCTGGGCATGGGCCTCGGATTCCCGCTGGGGCTACGCCTGGTGAGCGACCTGTGTGGACAGGGCCGGCCCGACCTCGGGCCGTGGATGTGGGGCGTCAATGGGGCGTGCGGCGTGGTGGCCAGTGGACTCGCGCTGACCTGCTCGATGGCTTGGGGGATCGCGGCGACGCTCTACGCAGGAGCAGTGTGTTACATCGCATTGATGGCTTGCACGGCTTGGCTCGTTCGAGCGCGGACGTGATAGCGTCCCCTCGATGCTGGCCCCGGCTCTCCTCTGGCTTGCTGTAGCGGCACCCGCACCCGCGACCGACGATGCTGCGGCGGCTCGACAGGCCACCCCGGCCCCAGAGGACACCGCCAGCACCGACGATCCAGACGCCGCCTCGGCACAGCCAGGTCGCGGATACGACGGAACGAGCGCGGTCCCCACGGCGCAGCCCGAAGCCGAGATGGCCGGCGTGCCGGAACCGGAGCCGGAACCGGAGCCGGAACCCCAACCACCTGCACCGCAGCCCGAGCCGGTCGCACCCTTGCCTCAGCCTTCGGCCCCGGTGCAGCGAGACGCCCCTCGCGTGCTCACCTCGGTCGATGGCGTGCCCAAGGACGAGCGGGCGGTCATCGGCAAGGGCAGGGTCAAGTTCTACCCGGGCATTCAAGTCCGCAATCAGATCGGTTGGGTGTCCGACTTCACGCTCGACCGCAACGGCGAGCGCTACGAAGAAGGCGGGTTCTCGACCGGCCGGATCCGCTGGAACCCCACGCTCGAGTTCCGCAAGAAGTTCCGCCTCGTCGGTACGCTCGACCTGGCCAATGGTCGATGGGCCCCCTCGGGCAGCGAAGACCCCGTCATCGACGAGATCATCGACCGGGGTCATCCGCCCGATCGCGCCGACCTCACGATCGTCGACCCGCGGGAGCTCTACTTCGAGGCCCGGCTGCCCTTCGGCCTCATTCGACTCGGACAGCAGTCCTTCACGTGGGGCCAGGGCATGCTGGCCAACGACGGAGACAACATCGATCGCTTCGGCGACATGAAGTTCGGTGACGACGGCCCCGGCGACATCTACGAGCGCGTGCTGTTCGTGACCAAGCCGTTCGCGTACCGGGCTGGCAAGATCAAGCACCTCGCGATCGGCTTCGGCGGTGACGTCGTCTTTCGAGACGAGCGCTCCGTCCTCACCGAAGGAGATCTCACCGGTCAGGCGCTCCTCATCGTCCGCTACCAGCCCGAGCACGAGCCGAGCAACTGGATCGGCGGCTACGCCGTCTACCGCAACCAAAACACGGCAGACGACAACGACCTCTACGCCGACGACGACGACCTCGAGGTCGGAGCCTTCAACATCGCCGGCCAGGGCACGAAGTGGCTGCGCGAGGACTTCCAGCTGATCGGTGCGTTCGAGACCGCGCTCATCGCAGGTCGCACCACCGTCGCGCGCGACGAGAACGGCACCCACAAGGTCCTCCAAGGCGGCGCGGTCGCACGCGCGTTCTTGGGTGACCACGACTCGTGGCTCCTGGGGGCGGACCTCGGCTACGCCAGCGGCGACCCCAACCCGACCGACCGGTGGATCAACAACTTCACGTTCGACGCGGGACACAACGTCGGCCTGGTGCTCTTCAAGCAGGTGCAGGGCTGGAGGTCGGCCCGCAGCGAGATGCTCGCCACCGACGGGGAGCTCACGGGCGAGCCGCTCAACGGCACGCAGTTCATCCCCACGCGCGGTGGGGTGACCAACGCGATCTACGCCCACCCCAAGTTCCGATACGCGCTGTGGGAACAGCTCGAGATCTGGGGCGGCCCGTTGTTCGCGGCGGCGCCGGTCCCCATCGTCGACCCCTTCGTCTCCCGCCTCAACGGCGGCACGCCGATCAACGCGGTCGAGGGTGATGGCGAGAAGCGCTACTACGGCACCGAGCTCGACCTCGGTGTGCGCGCCAGGTTCGACATCAACGAGTTCTGGCTGCAGGCCGGCCTGCAAGGCGGGCTGCTGCTGCCCGGGCGCGGTCTCGCGAACGACGTGGGCAACACCGACGGCCCCGTCGGTGCGGTGTGGTTTCGCACCGAGATTCGCTACTGAGTCCTCGCGCCCCCAACGGGTCGACCGTTCGCTCACGCTCGGCGAGCGTCACGCCATCGCGAAGCACCGCGGAACCGCGGTATAAGCGCGACAGGCGTATGGGCGTGAAGAACTCGATGCGGTCGTGGTGGTGGGGACTTTCGCTGGTTGCGGTGGCTGGGTGCAGTCCCGCCGAGGGCTTGCTGCCCGCACAGTCGGCGGACGTGACGGTGAAGTTCGACTTCGACGCGCGCCCCCTGCCCGAAATCCCGCTGCCCAACGACATCGCGACGCGACCCGACGATGCCTCGCGCACCGGCCGGTTGATCAACGCCTCGATGATCGCGCCCACCCAGATGGAGCAGCGGACGCGACGCCTCATCGACGGACTCGACGGCTGGGGTCTGTATCAACCGATTGCGATTCCCTTCACCGGGCCGCTCGATCCGATGTCGATCCTCAATCGGCACGACGACGCGGACTACGACACCACCGACGACGCGATCTACCTGATCAACATCGACCGAGACTCTCCGGAGTTTGGCGAGCTGACCCACCTGGACCTGGGCAACGGCAACTACCCCGTCGTCCTCGAGCGCACCGACAAGTACGGGACCAACGACCCCCGCGGCGACTCGCTCTCGTTGATGTTCGAGGAGACCGACGAAGACCTCAACGGCAACGGAGTCCTCGACCCGGGCGAGGATGCCAACCACAACGGCGTCCTCGACGACGGTGAAGACCGCAACGGCAACGGCGTCCTCGATCTGCCCGAAGACACCGACGCCGACGGCATCCTCGACAAGCCCAACTACCTTCCCGGCCACTCGCCGGCACGCGACGATCTGCTCGGCCGCGCCGACGCGCTCATGAGCTTCTACGAGGCCGAGACCCACACGGTCATCGCCAAGCCCATGACGCCGCTGCGCGAGGACACCACCTACGCCGTGGTCGTCACCCGGCGCATTCGAGATGCGAACGGAGAACCGGTCGGCTCACCGTTCGCGTTCGTCAACCATGCCGCCCAGACCACCGCGCTCGAGCCGTTGCTCGAGGTGCTTCCCGAGGGACTCGACGAGGACGACATCGCCTTCGCCTTCCCCTACAGCACCATGTCGGCGACCTCGGACTGGATCAACGTGCGTGACGGTCTGTACGGGCACGGCGTGCAGGGCCACCTCAGCGAGGAGTTCCCGCCCGACCTCGCGCAGATCTTCAAGCTCCGCGAGAACGGACCCGGCGAGAAGTTCGACGGTCGCTCCGCCTACCTCATGCACCACGAAGACTGGGTTGGCGTCCTCACCCTCGCGGGCGTCCAGCTGCTCGGCCTCGACATCGCCTCCGAGCAGGCGCAGTCGATGCTCGACAGCCACAGCTACGTCGATTTCCACGCGATGGGGACGTACATGTCGCCGCAGCTGTTCGACCGCTTCGACGACGACGGCAAGCCCCTCAACCTCGACCTACAGTCGTGGCCCACCGATCTCGACCGTACGCCCGTGGCCGCCCGTGCCGAGGAGGTCCCGTTTTGGACCGTCATCCCGCGCAAGGAGGTGTCCGTTCGAGGCCAGAACCAGATGGCTCCGGTCGTGCTGCTCGGGCACGGCTACGGCAGCAACCGCGTGGGCGAGATGATCGGCTTCTCCGGTTTCCTCGCCATGTTCGGCGTCGCCACGATCTCCACCGATAACGTCAGCCACGGGCTCGGTCTCAACGAGGAAGAGAACGACCTCTTGCGCGGCATCCTCATGGGCAACGGCCTCACGCCGAGCGCCGAGGCGATCGAGTTCGTGCGCGGCGGCATGGTCGATGACAACGGGGACGGCGAACCCGACCGCCACTTCCAGGACCTCGACCGCGACGGGGTGATCGACAGCGGCGTCGACTTCTGGACGTCATACCTCTTTCACACCCGCGACATGATGCGGCAGTCCTCGCTGGACTACATGCAGCTCATCCGCATCATCCGCAGCTGGGACGGCGTCAAGACCTGGCCGGTCGACGTCAACGGCAATGGTCAGCCCGACGACCTCGCGGGCGACTTCGACGGTGACGGCGTGGTCGACATTGGCAGCGAGTCTCCGATCTACATGTTGGGCGCGTCGCTCGGCGGCATCATGGCGACCACGCTCGGCGCGGTGGAGCCCGAGATCGATGCAATCGTTCCGATCGCGGGCGGGGGTCGCCTCGCCGACGTCGGCGCCCGCTCGCTCCAAGGCGGGGTGCCCGACGCCGTGATGATGCGGGTCATCGGTCCGACGTTCCAGGTGACCTTGGCCGACGACGGCACGGCCGACGTCTTCACGCAGTTCACCGAGCTCAACGACCTCATCAGCGTCCCCGTCCGCACGCTCGTGCCGCCCTCGGCGACCGACGCCGAAGGCCGACCCGGCTCGGACCCCACGCTGCAGCCCGGCGACACGATGCACGTGCGCAACCTGGTCAACGGCGAGGTCGCGTGTGCATACATCCTGCCCGACGAGGAGGACAACGGCGTTGCAGGGCGTGCCCGCGTATCCCTGCCCAGCGACGTGGGTGACGGCGTCGTCATCGACTTCTACCGCGGACCCGTGCTCGAGACGGGCAGCGAGCACTGCGAGCTCATCGAGGACCCGGGCGAGCCGTTGCTGTCGATCGACCGCATGGAGGCTCCGGTCGACGATGAAGGCAACCCCTACACCCTCGAGGGCCTGCCCATCCCCGGCGGAGACCTGGTCGCGCTTGCCGAGGGCCTCGGCCTCGAGCGCACCCGCCCCTCGCTGCGCCGATTCATGGATCTGGGTCAGATGGTGCTCGACCCCACCGACCCCGGGGTCGTCGGGCGGTTCCTGTCTCGCGATACGCTCCGCTACCCCGGAACGGGGGACGAGTCGGGGACCCGCTACCTCATCGTCACGACGACGGGCGACATGAACGTGCCCGCACACTCGGGTGTCACGGTCGCTCGGGCGGCGGGGGCGATCAACTACCTCGACGTCGACGCGCGTTGGAACAAGCCACCCAACCAGGTGCTCCTCGACACGTACTCGGCCGAGGCCGTCAACACGCTGGGCCGACACACCTACGCCAACCCGCCCGAGGACGAGGAGACCCGGTCGCTACTCGGCCTCGACAGCTCCTTGGGCGTGCACGTCGACGTGGAGAACTTCAGCGAGGGCGTCGACATCTGGGGCGAGAACATTCCGCGGCTCGAAGAGCCGCTGCACCTGGTCAGCACGGTCGATGCCTACGGCAACGACACCGGCGGCTACTCCGGCGCCGTCTTCCCCTACGCCATCCCGCAGGGGCAACACGGGTTCGCCCTGCCCGGTCAGATGACCGACTGGGCGCTCGAGCTGTGCGACCCCGACGAGCAGTCCTGCGACGATGACGACGTCATCGGGCAGACCTACGACGTGGGCTGGGCGATGTTCCACATGCTGGCCACGTTCATGCTCGAGCCCAACACCAACCCGATTCAGGAGCGGTGTTGGACCAAGGACGCATGCAACGACATCCCGCCTACGCCCGAAGCGCGAGACCCGTCCGAGCTCCGCTAACGCATGCCGAGCCTCCGCGCCGAAGAGCCGTCCATCCGGCGGATCCAGTCGAAGAGTCTGATTCGGGCGGTCCGCCGACGCCCCGACGCTGAAGCGCTGCTGTCGGGCTGCAGCCTCGACATCGAAGCGATGTCGTCGGGGTTCGACTTCAGCTGGGTCCCGATGGCCCATCACGACGCGCTGACGACCGCATTGCTCGCCTCGATGGGGGCGCAGGCCTTCACGGAGCTGTGGATCGACGTGTTCACCGGCTCGATGAGCCAGAAGTTCCTCAGCGGCTTCACGCAGTTCCTCACCCCACTCGCCGGTGGATCGGTCGTCCCGTTCGCGCGCCGTTCGCCCCGCGTCTACGATCACCTGACGCGGGGGTGCGGGGCCATGGACTGGCAGGTCCACTCCGGCGGGGGCCGGCTGATCATCGAGGGCTTTCCCGCCCGCTTCGACCTCGAGACGTGGGCGCTGTCCAACTTGGGCTCGCTACGGGCAGGCTCGCTCCATCTGGGGCGCTCACGCGACAACGTCACCCTCGAGGGGTTCGACGACGACGCGCGGACGGCAACCTTCGGCATCGTCGACGACGCGGGCTAGAGCGTCGGCGCCTGCGGCTTTGCGGCCGAACACGCCCAAGCGCCAAAGAACCACAGCTCGCGACGGCAGGTCACCTCGACCCGCCCGACGCTCGTCTTCCAGACGTAGTAGCGACCGAGCACGTCGGAGCGGATCTCTCGCGGCCGCTCCGCCGAAAGCAAGCAGCGAGAGTCGACGTCGCACGCGACGGACTTGGCCAGCTCCTCGGTGGCTTCGGGGTCGGCGGTGTTCTGGTACCCCTGGTAGGCGAGCAGGACGCACACCCCGAGCACCACGTAGCCGAACAGCCCTTTGACTTTGTCCATGGGCGTCGATCGTGCCACAGCGCAACGCGGTGCGCTCGAAAACACGGTAGCGTTGGACCATGGGTGGCACACACGTCGGCTTCAAGGTCCTCGTCACGGGGTCGGCGAGCGGAATCGGGCTGGCGATCACCGATCGGCTGGCCAAGGCCGGCGCCGCAGTCTTCGCGACCGATGCCGATGGGGAGGCGCTTCGTGCAGTCGCGGAGGACCACGGGTGGCCAGGCGATCGCGTGCACACGGCCGAGCTCGATGTACGTGAGAGCAGCCGATGGGACGCGGCCCAGAAGGCTGCAATCGGCGCGATGGATGGCCTCGACACGCTCATCAACGTCGCCGGTGTCATCCACCCCGCCTGGATTCATGAGCTGGATCTCGAGCAAGCCCAGCTGCAGGTGGACGTGAACCTGATGGGCGTCCTGAGGGGCATGCGCGCGACCACGGCCGGCTTCGTCGAGCGCCGCCGCGGCCATGTCATCAACGTCGCGTCGATGGCCGCGCTGGCACCGATCGAGGGCATCGCGGTGTACTCGGCGACGAAGTACGCGGTGCGCAGCTTGTCGCTCGCGGCCTCCAACGAGCTGCGCCGCAAGGGCGTCGCCGTCACGGTGATCTGCCCCGACGCAGTGCGCACACCGATGCTCGATCGCCAAGAGGCGTTCGAGCAGGCCGACCTCGTCTTCAGCGGGTCGAGAGAGCTCAGCCCCCAGGAGGTCGCCGACGCGGTCCTCGACGCCATGCACGATCGTCCGCTCGAGGTGTATCTGCCTCGTCACCGCGGCTGGCTCGCCCGGCTCGCCGATCTCTTCCCCGCATCGGCGACCACCATCAGCGACCTCGCCCGACGCCGGGGTCACAGGCGTCGAACCGAGCTGTTGGACCGAGTCGCCAGCGTTGCAAAGCCTCAGAAACGCTAGAGAGGCGTGGAGCGGGCTCAGCTGCCGGGTAGGAACGACACCGCACCGGCGTCGAGCCGGACGCCCTCGGCCATGAGGACCTCGTGCCCCCACCGCTCGAGCCACAGAACGTTGCGCGCCGCCCCTCCGTAGAGGTACGTCGCGACCCGTGGCTGTTCGGGGCGCTCGTGCCGACCCGTGCACGCCGCGCTCGCCTGCCCGCGGCGCTGGAGCGTGTAGTCGCCGCGGTCGCGACGGATGTTGCGCGGCGGCTCTCCGCTGAGGCCGTGGGCCGCGACGGGCGCGAGCACCAGCCACTCGTCGAGATGTGAACCGCCCACCAGCCAGCGGTGCCGGCTACCGTCGGCCATGTTGATGACGGTTGTGGTCGTGTTGCCCTCCCGCAGCAGTACGACGCCTTCGGCGATGTAGTCCCCGTCAGCTCCAGGGTCGGCGGCCTCGACCACGATGACGTCGCCTTGGCGAAGCGTGCCGAGGCCCAGCTCCGTCCGCGACCCCGGATCGGCCGAGACGAGCTGGCGGGGCGCGATCGCGCCGGGGCGGGCGCGTGGATTGGAGAGTCGTTCGGCGACCAGCTCCCGCACGCGTCGGGACGTGGGGTCATCGGGGGGAGCCCCGGAGGCCGCCGCCAAGGCCAGCGGTGGTGCATGCCCCTCGTCGATCGCTCGCCGCCCTTCGCCCCAGTCGCGGAGGCGTCGGGCCGCGAGAACCCCCACCCAAAACGCGCCTGCGATGGTCATCGCAGCGAGCAGTGACGCGACCGTGAGCATGCAGAGCGAGCCTAGCAGCTCACCGCTGACCCGACCACGCTCGGCGGCAGTTCCTCACACCAGCGCGGCGATCAGGTCAGCCAGCTCATCGGTGGGCGCGCTCGGGTCGCTCTCGTCACATTCATCGACCAGGCGCACGTAGCCGTGCTCGCGCAACGCGGACACCGCCGCGAGCGTCCGGAAACGACCCAGCAGCGTTTGCTCGACGACGCCGTCGATGTCGAGGACGCCATCGCAAAACGGGAAGACGTACCTGGCGTCCAGCCATTCGGCGAGCGATGCGGGGTCGGGCTCACGGACGCAGTTCAGATGCCGCCGCCCAGCCTCCGTGCGGTGCTCACCCGGCCGGGTGATCGGCATGACGACCTTCGACCACGACTCGAGCCCGCGTTCGAGCGCTGGGCCCTCGTCGGTGCGGCGGGCGAGCTCCATCAACAGAAACCCGAAGTCCGCGGTGTCCTCGGGCTCGAGGCGCTCGTGCAGCCAGTGCAGGTCTCCCTCGAGCAGGACCATCACCGCCCCAACGTCTCCACAGTCGGCCAATGCCTTCAAGACACTCTCGCGGAGGAACGCCCGACCGGGACGAAGCGACCGCACGATCGCCGAGTCATCGGCGGTCGACGAGCCCCTGCACGCCTCCTCGTATCGGCGATGCAGCTCGACCACCCACGCACCCATGCTCTGCAGACGTCGCGGTCCGACGGCACCCACGGCGCGGCCTTCGGCCAGCTCGACAGCCAAGGCGTGACTCCCGCAGGCCGAAGAGAGCAGCAGCACCCCGGACGGCCGCATGGACAGGAGCATGCCGAGCACCGTGGGCAGATCGGTCGTGCCGCCGACGCGCGCCGTCACGGCCCCGATCGACTCCGGATCGGAGAGCGTCGCGATCGGCTCACCGCCCAAGCACAGCAGGCGACCGCCGCCTCCAGCCAGCGTCGCGGCGCTGCACGCCAGGAGCTGTTCGAGACCCGCCATCACCGTGGTTTTCGTCCAGCGACGGCCAGGGGTTGAGCCCCCGATCGGGACGGTCATGCGCACGGGGACAGCTCAAGCCCCTGGGCCCGAGGGCCGATGTGCCGAACGCTCGTGTCTGCCGTGCCCCAATCTCGTGCTCTCGCTCCGAAGGTCGACTTCCATCCTCGCCATGAGGTCGTACTGCTGTGTGGCACCACGCGGAGGGCCCAAGCGTCTGCGCTCGCCGAGTCGCTGCTGGCGCTCGGCTTCGACGCGCTCGTCCTGAGCGGCTCCCTCGACGAGCTCGTCGAGGGACTGCCCGCCGGGGCGCCCCATGATGGGCCGGCCCTGCTCGTCCCGTTCGATTCGGGCGTCGACACCCCGGTGCTTCGCTCCCGCGTGCGTCGCTCGTTCGAGCGCGAGCACCTGTGGCTCGACAACGTCGCCAGCGCCACGGCAGCCGAGAAACAGCGAGAGATCTGCACCCGACTCGACCAGCTCGAGCGGGGCGGCCCGGATGCGCCAGTCGACGAACCCGAGGAGGTGTCGAACGTGATTCAGCTTCCGGTCACACCGAAGCCGCAGCCTCCGCCACCTCCGCAGACCGAAGCTCGAGGCGCGCCGCCTGCCGAGCGCACGCCCTCGAAGCTCCACTATGTCCTGTGGCCGCTCGTCGGCGCGGCCGTCACCGCGCTTGCAATCGCGGCCGTGCGCCCCACGTCGGATGCGCCCCCGACCGAGGACACCAGCCAGGCCCGGGCCGCGGCCCCGACGACGACCCGACCCGACGCCCGCACGACACCGGCGCCCGCACCCGAGCCGCCCGCGCCAGTGCCCGTCACCGCCGTGCCACCTGTGCCCTCGGCTCCCTCGGCGCCGGCCGTGGGCACCGAGGCCGAGCCGACCCCCGAGCAGGAGGCGCTCACGCACGATCGGGTCGTGGCGACCGAGGACTACTTGGTCTTCGACGCGGGCGAGAAGGCCCGAACCTGGTACGCGGCGATGAACGTCTGTCGGGGACGCACGCACGCCGGACTCGATGGGTGGACGACCCCGTCCTCGCGGCAGCTTCACGCGCTCGCAAAAGCGAGGGTCCTCCCCGCGGCGCCCCTGTGGTCCCGCACCCGTTCGATGCGAGAGGCCGATGTCGCCTTCGTCGTCCACGGCCGCGCCGGCACCGTGCAAAGCGCCAACAAGTCCGAGTCGATCTCCGCGGCCGTCTGCGTCCGCCCACGCACCGAAGCGGAGGCGTCATGACCTCGCACGACCTCACTGCCCCTGCCCTCCCGGAAACAGACCAGCGCATCCACCTCTCCCCGCGCGACATTCCCCCACTGCCCGGGGCGACCGTCGAGCTGCTCGGTATCGCGAACGACCCGACGGTGTGCTTCAGCACGCTCGCGCAGGTCGTCAGGCGCGACCAGGCGCTGACGCTGCGCATGCTCTCCGTCGCCAACTCGCCCTACTACGGCTGCAGCCGACGCATCGACTCGATCCGCGGAGCGGTCGCCGTGCTCGGGACTCGGCAGGTCCAGAACATCGCGTCGGCCATGGCGCTCTCGCCTGCGTTCGAGAGTCCGCACGGGCCACAGCTTTGGAAGCACGGGCTGACCACCGCGGTCTGGACGACTCAGGTGACCCGCGCACTGTCGATCCCCCCGCTGGACTACGTGTTCACCGCCGGTCTCCTGCACGACATCGGCGTGGTCGTGCTGCTGAGCCACGCGCCACAGGTGGAGTCCGCCTGCCTCACCGAAGCGCACAGCTCCGGTCGCCCGCTGGTGGAGCTCGAGCAAGACCGTCTGGGCACCGACCACGCCTCGCTCGGCGCGCGAGCGTGCTCGAGCTGGAAGCTTCCCGAGCGGCTCGCCGACCTGGTGGGCAAACATCACGACGTCGAGCAATCGAGCGCCCTCGACCACAGGGTGCTTCACGCCGCGAACGCGCTTGCACGCCTTTGCGAAGACCGGGACCCAGGCCCGGCGTCGCTGGGGTGGGAGGCGGCACTCGCGACGCTCGAACGCCTCGATCTCGACGAGGACGAGATGCTCGCGCTCCTCGGGGCCCGCGGCGACGTCCTCGCCGAGGTCGACGGGTTCGCCTGAGGCTCACGTCCAGAGGACGCGGAACTCGATGCCACCGTCTTGGGTGTCGACGTGCCTCACGCGCCCGCGTGTCTTGACGAGATCGAGCACCGACACGAACGCCCCCGCGAAGCCGACCTTCGACATCTCTGCCGTGAGGAACACGTCGGGAACATCCTGCCAGTAGAGGTCGACCCCGCAGCCCTCGATGGGGCTGCTGCTCCACGAGCCGCAGTTGCGATAGAGACTCGCGACGGTACGCGGGATGAGCTTGAGCAGTCCCTTCGGATCCGGCCCGAACATCCTGCGATCCTGATCTATCACGAATGCCGCCGGGCGCCCCGAGCGGATGGGGAGATAGTGCGCACAGGGCGAGCCGTGCTTCCGGCTGGGTGCCCCAAATCAATGTTCCTCGTGCGTTCGAGCCGTGCGTGAGCGCCTTGACGCTTGGCGGCGCGCGCCGATACAAGCATGCCGCGTCGCGGGTCGTTCGCCCAGCTGCTGGGTCAACGACGAGCACCGGACGCCCCTCGTCTATGGAGCCGACACCCTGGGATCCCGAAGGCGTCACGGTCGTTCTCGACCCGAACGGGCAGCTGGTGGGTACCCACCCCAGCAACCTCGACGCGAAGCAACTCTACAAGCTCCTCGTCGCGGCGCGGTGCCTCGACCTCAGGCTCGGGCGCGCCGGCCTGCCGATGTGGGCCTCGGCCGCAGGGGAAGAGGCGGCACTCGTCTCGACGGCGCTCGTCAGCCGAGAGTCGGACTGGATCTACCCGGGCTTTCGCGACGTCGCGGTCGCGCTCGCCCGCGGGCTCGAAATCGAGGCGATCGTCGCTGGACTGTTCGCAGGTGACGAGGTCGGGCCCGGCCGCATCGCATCGGCGACCCACCGCATCGCACCACCCACCGACGCGCTGGGCATCCACCTCGGACTCGCCTCCGGGCGGGCCCACGCCCAGAAGCTCGATGGCTCGGGCGCTGCAACCTTCGCGCTCTTTGGCGAGGGCCTGACGACGACCGGTGCGTTTCACGAGTCGACGATGCTCGCGTCCTCGCTGGGCCTCCCGCTAGTCATGGTCTGCCGCAGCCAGCTGTGGCCCGACGGTGCACCTGCCGAAGCCGGGACCGTGGGTGACAGCGTCGCCGATCGAGCCAAGGCCGCGGGGTTGTGGGTGCGCCGAGTCGATGGCGCCGACGCGCTGGGAACCCACGCCGCCATCGAGGCCGCCGCCGACCGTGCTCGCCAAGGGCGCGGACCCAGCCTGGTCGAGGTGGTGGTCACGCAGATGCACCGCGACCCGCCCGCACACCGCGACCCCGTCGAGCGCCTGCGCCGACACCTCGACAACACCGGCGCGTGGACGCAAACCCTGCAAGACGTCATCGAGGCCGAGGTTCGCGGGAGCCTCGACCGCGCGCTTCGAGTCGTGAACGAGGAGACCTCCGCATGAACGTGCTGCAACACCTCGCCACCGTGATCGCCGACCTCTTGCGCAGTGACGACCGCCGCGTCGTGCTCGGGGAGGATGTCGCCGACGGCACCATGCTCGGCCTCACCAAGGTCGCCGCCGAAGACGAAGCGCTCGCGGGACGCCTCCTCTCGACGCCGCTGTCTCCCACCGTCCTGCCCGCCCACGCTGCCGGGCTGGCCGCCGAGGGATTCCGTCCGCTCGTCATCTACCCCGAGGCGTCGGCGCTGGTCGACAGCCTCGCCGCCGTGCGCGAAGCCGCCAAGCTCGGCTGGCGCCACGGCACCCAAGCACCGGTCGTCTTCATCGCACCGCTGGGTCCCGGCTTCGGCCTCGGCGGCGGCTCCACCGAAGGAACCGCGTCCGTGCTCGCGCGCGTGCCGGGCCTGCGGGTCGTGGTGCTCGCCGACGCCAACGAAGCGGGCGCCGTGCTCCGCGCGGCCGTCGAGGGCTGGGCGGGGGATGAGCCCACCGTCCTGCTCATCCCCCGAACGCTCGCGCTCGCGACGGTCGAGCAGGGCGCCGACGCGTTGGCGCGGCCGTTCGCCACGCCGCGACGCGTGCGCGAGGGCGAGGCAGCCACCGTGTTCACCTGGGGGGCCTGCCTGCCGCTCGTGCGTGCAGCCGTCGAGCGCTCGGGCCACGACGCCCGCATCGTCGACGTCGAGTGCTTGGCTCCCCTCGACCGCAGCGCGCTGGCCGAAGAAGCCAAGGCCACCGGCAAGATCGTCATCGCCCACGAGGGGCCTCGCCATTGCGGCGTCGGCTCCGAACTCGCCGCGCTCTTCGCCGACGACGCCATCCTCACCCTCGACGCCCCGGTGCTTCGCATCACGGGCGACGACGGACCCCTCGCCGCTTCGTCCGAAGCCCGAGCCCTGCCCGACCTCGAGACTCTGACCACCGCGATCACCCACGTCGCGACCTACTGACAAGGACCCCCGAACAATGATCGAGTTCAAGCTGCCCGCCATCGGCGAAGGTGTCGTCGAAGGTGAAATCGTGCGCTGGCTGAAACAGCCCGGCGACAACGTCATGGCCAACGAGCCCCTGGTCGAGGTCATGACCGACAAGGCCACCGTGGAGATCCCCTCTCCGCAGGACGCCGTGGTCGCCGAACACAAGGCGCCCGAAGGCGAGATCGCAGCCGTCGGGCAAGTGATCGCCATGCTCAGCGGAGACGGTGCCCCCGCGGCCGCGCCCGCCCCAGCGTCGACGCCCGAGCCGGCTCCGGCCCCGACGCCAGCTCCGGCGGCGCCCTCGACCACCCCGGCCCGCGCTGCGTCGCCCACCAACGGCAAGGTCCTCGCAACGCCGGCCGCTCGCGCGCTGGCCCGTGAAGCCGGCATCGACCTCTCCACCGTGCCCGGTGACCGGGGTCGCATCACCAAGGCAGACGTCGCCGCCGCCCAGGCCGCTCCTGCCCCCGCAGCACCGGCCGCGCCCGCGGCTGCGCCTGCGCCCGCGCCACAACCCGCGCCCGCACCCGCACCCTCGAGCTCCGACGCCGACGAGCTCATCCCCTTCCGCGGCATGCGGCGGCGCATCGCCGAGGGCATGGTCAAGTCGTATACGACCGCCGTTCACTACACCTACGTCGAGCAGATCGACGTCACCAAGCTGGTCGCCGCGCGCAAGGACGCGAAGTCCATCGCCAAGGCCGAAGGGGTCTCCCTCACCTACCTGCCGTTCATCGTCAAGGCGGTCATCGCGGGCCTCAAGAAGTACCCGATCGTCAACGCGTTCCTCGACGAAGCCGGCGGCAACATCGTCAAGCGCAAGCAGTACAACATCGGCATCGCCACGGCGACCGAGCAGGGTCTCATGGTGCCCGTTCTGCATGACGCCGACCGCATGTCGATCCTCGACATCGCAGGCGAGATCGTGCGCGTCTCCGAGGCCGCCCGCGAAGGCAAGGCCTCGCGGGACGAGCTCACCGGATCCACGTTCACGATCACCAGCCTCGGCGCCATTGGTGGCGTACTCGCCACGCCCATCCTCAATCACCCCGAGGTCGGCATCTTGGGTGTCCACGCGATCCGCAAGACTCCGGTCTTCGACGAGAACGACAACGTCGTCGCGGCGCACCTGATGAACCTCTCGGTCTCGCTCGACCACCGCGTCGTCGACGGCTTCGAGGGCGCGAGCTTCATGCAAGAGGTCAAGCGCCAGCTCGAGAACCCCAACCTCCTGTTCCTCTCGGTCTGAGTTTCGTCCCATGGCCATCATCAAGAAGAAAGCCCTCGTCATCGGTGCCGGCACCGGTGGTTACCCCTGCGCCATCCGTCTGGGCCAGCTCGGCGTCGACGCCATGCTGGTCGAGAAGGCCAAGCCCGGCGGCGTGTGCCTCAACGTGGGCTGCATCCCCTCCAAGGCGCTGATCAGCGCGACGAAGCTCGCCCACAAGGCACAGCACGCCTCGTCGATGGGCATCACCTTCGGGGCACCACAGGTCGACATGAAGAAGATGCAGTCGTGGAAGGGCGGCATCATCAAGAAGCTCACCGGCGGCGTGCAGGGCCTGGTCAAGTCCAACGGGTGCGACTACGTGCAGGCCACCGCCGAGTTCCTGGCGCCCAAGCGCGTCAAGCTCACCTACCCCGAGGTGGACGGCAAGCGAAAGCCCGACGACATCGTCGAGGCAGAGCACATCGTCATCGCGACCGGCTCTCTGCCCATCCAGATCCCCGGGTTCGAGTACGACGGCAAGCGCATCGTCGACAGCACCGGCGCGCTCGCCATCGATGAAGTCCCCGGCGAGATGATCGTCATCGGCGGCGGATACATCGGCCTCGAGCTCGGTCAGACCTTCCAGCGCCTGGGGACCAAGCTCACCGTGGTCGAGGGCATGGACCGCATCCTCGCGTCCATGGAAAAGGACATGGGCATGCTCGTCGCCAAGCAGATCAAGAAGGACGGCGGCGAGATCATCACGGGCGCCCGCGCGACCGGATGGGAAGAGCGCGACGGCAAAGCCGTGGTCAAGATGGACGTGGGTGGCGAGACCCGCGAGGTCTCGGCCGACGTCGTCCTGGTCGCGGTCGGCCGCTACCCGATCACCGGTGGCCTCGCCATCGAGCGCTCGGGGGTCAAGCTCGACGACAAGGGCTTCATCCCCGTGGACAATCGCCAGCAGACCAACGTCTCGGGCATCTACGCCGCGGGTGACGTCGTCGGCCAGCCGATGCTCGCGCACAAGGCCAGCCACGAGGGCGAAGTCATCGCCGAGGTCATCGCCGGCAAGAAGACGGTCAACGACGCACGCGTCATCCCGGCGGTCGTGTTCACCGAGCCCGAGATCAGCTCGGCAGGCCTCACCAAGAAGGAAGCCGAGGACAAGGGCCACAAGGTCCACGTCGGCAAGTTCCCCTTCGCCGCAAGCGGCCGCGCAATGGCCATCGACGAGACCGGCGGCTTCGTCAAAGTCGTCGTCGACGCGGAAGACGAGCGGGTGCTGGGCGTACACATCGTCGGCCCCGAAGCCAGCGACCTCATCTCCGAGGCTGCGCTCGCAATCGAGATGGGCGCCTACGGGCCCGACATCGGCCTGACCATCCACCCCCACCCCACCCTCGGGGAAGCGGTGATGGAAGCCGCCAAGCACGCAATCGGCGAAGCGATCCACATCCAAAACGCGAAGCGCTAGCCGCGTCCGCGCGCGTTGGCGTCAATCCGCCAATGGTGCAACGCAGGGGGGTCCAACACCCCGGCCGACGCGCCGGGGGTTGCGCGGGGCCGAGGAGGGATCACGCTGGATGGGAATGCCGCGACGATCTTCGCGGTCTCCTCGCGTCCCCATGTCCCTGCTCGGCAACCTCATCTGGCTCATCTTTGGCGGCCTCCTCTCGGGCCTCGCGTGGATCATCGCGGGGCTCGGTCTGTGCCTGACGATCGTCGGCATCCCGTTCGGCGTGCAGGCCATGAAGATCGGCGCCGCGACCCTCGCCCCGTTCGGCAAAGAGGTCCGTGAGCTCCCCGAAGCCAACAGCGTGCTGCGGATCGTCTTCAACCTCGTCTGGCTCGTGCTCTTCGGGTGGGAACTCGCGATCGCGCACTTCGTGTGGGGATGCGTCCTCGCAATCACCGTGGTCGGGCTGCCCTTCGCCAAGCAGCACATCAAGCTGATCCCGCTCTCGCTACTGCCCTTCGGTCGAACACTCCGCTAGCGACCGACCTGGCCTGGCGTCCTCGATCCGCTACGATGATCGTTGGATGACTCACAAGGAGCGAGGTCGGCTCGACTGGAGTGTCCGGTACGGGGCGCGTTCCACCTACACGAAGCGCGTCGCCACCGACACGCTCGAGGGGGTCGCGGACCTGATGGCTCGGCACATGCCGGGCAGCGCGGGGTACGAGGTGCAGCGCGTCCGACTCTCTGGGCCGCTGCAGGGGGCGTCGTTTAGGATCCGGCGGGGACCGTTCAGCGCCACCGTGAGCGTGCAAACGTTCTCCAGCCCGGGTCGTTCGGCGCGCGAGGAGGACGGCTTCGAGCTTCGCGTCGTCGCGAGCGCGCAGTCGGCTTCGACGACGACGGCCCTGGCCACCACGCCCGAGCGTACGGGCCTTCGGCTGACCGGCGGTGCCGCGGCGTCGCTCGGCGTCGGCGCGCTCGCCCTGGCGATCTCGGGCAACCTCACCGCCTGGGCGACCGCGGTCTTGCTGCTCCCCGCCCTGTTCGCGACCCGCCTGTGCATGACGCTGTGGATCGCCGACACGCTGAGCCGCCGCCAGGGCTCGGCACCCGCCGCACTCCCGCCCGCCACGCTCAGCGCCGCCCAAGTCCGCGACGACCGGCGCTGGGCATCGGTCCTCGCTGGCCTGCAACAGCTGCACGAAGACGCGGCGCAGCGCCTGATGCTGCGACCCTTCCGCGGCATGGGCACCGCCGCGACGGCACTCGGCCCCGCGCCACTGCGCACGGCGGGCTGAGACTCAGCGGCGCACCCGCGCCAGGATCCGGCGCCCGAGCGTCTCCACCGGAAAGTACGACGCATACGCGACGCCGAGGATCGGGTAGTGGAACAGGATGTACATCAGGCCGAGCACGCCCACGTGAAACCCCCACGCGGCGACGCACCAGATCATCCCGAGCCGGCGGTTGAGCACCGACAGCGGCGCGGCGAGCTCGACGGTGAGGCTGACGGCCGCCAGAGGCGGGAACACCCACGCGTGCGCGACCATCCAGGTGCCAAGCGTCGAGTACCCCGCGCCCAGCTCCGCCTTGCGGATGTTGTCGTAGGCGATGAAGTTGCGCAGCGTGTCGCTGGTGACCCACTCGAGCCCCGAGTGGGAGAGCTTGGCCCAGCCCGCGACGAAGTACGTCAGCGCGGTGGCCCAACACATCGCGACGACGACCCAGCCGTAGCGGCGGCTCGCCTCGGGCAACGCGGTCCCGCGGGCGTCCATGCTCCACGCCTCGGCGCTCGGACCCGAGGCGAGCACGACCGTGTGCAGGACCAGGAGGTTCTCGGTGTGAAACGGCATGCCCCACGAGTTGCGGTAGCAGAGCACCCACAAGAACACCGCGGCGAACAGCGGCCCCATCACGCGATAGCGCCACCCCAGGGTGAACGCCACCCCGGACACGATCGCCAGCACGAGGCTCGCGATGACCACCCACGCCGGGAGTGGGTGCTCGAGCACCATCGAGAGCCCCACAGGCTCGAACTGCGCGGCAGGATATCGCGTCGACCCCACGATCGCGCCGATGCGGGCAAACAGATAGATGACGCCGTAGGCCCCTACGAGGATGCGGAGCATGGCCAGACGCTCTGCGGGCATCGCCGGCGCGACGATGTCCCGCACGCCGGTCATCGCGAGACCCCACACTTGGCCAGGACGCGCGTCTTGGACGCGCTCCGATCACCCTCCCAGTAGTGGACCGACTCGAACACGTCGATGCGCACCTGCAGTCGGGTAACCTCGGCGAACTCGCGGCTGCTCGCGACCCGATCCGCGGCGTCCTTGCACAGCGAGCCCGCGCGGCCACCTCGAATGGCGAGCTTCACCGTCTGGTAGGCCTGCATGATCTCATCGGTGCCGACCATCTCGGGTGACAGCGGGTAGCCGCGACCGTCCGAGGTGAATCCGACCACGTGGTAGATCTTTGCCGTCGTCCCCTTGGGCGTCGAGAACATCGGGTAGTTCGACAGCGGGAAACCGTCCTCGTCGGGGATGGTCGGGTAGAGGATCGCCCCGGTCAGCCCGACCCATACGAGGGCCGCGTTCACCCGCCAGCGCCAGCCCTCGCGCGCCATCAGAGCAGTCCCAAGACCCGGCCGCTGTGCCCCAGACCCGCCCAGGCGTGCTGCACGTAGTCGATGCGGATCGTGGGAGAGCCCATGTGCTCGCTGAAGCCGCCGACGACCGGGTGCGGCCCCTCGCAGGCAAAACACGCGACGTCATCCCACTGGTGGTGCAGCAAGAAGCGCAGCGCCCGGCGGAGCGCGGCCTCGATGTCGCTCGCGTCCTCACCACGGGCCGCCGCGATCTCGAGCGCGGCGGACCCCGCCTCGCCGAATCCCGCCGACCCCGTGTTGTGGGGCAGCAGCACGTTGCCGAAGCCGTAGCCGCCGACGAGGTCGGGGTCGACGTCGTCGTCTTCGCCGAGGATCAGCCGGGTCTTGTAGCGGACGTAGTCGAGACAGAACTGCTCGTACCCTTCGTGGCGATGGTGACCCAGCGCGGCCCGAGCCGCGAGACAGTTCCAGTTCTCCTCCATGAAGAAGAAGTCCCGCACGAAGCCGCTCCAGTAGTCCTCGGCGATGTAGTCCATCGCCCGATCCACGGCCGCGCGGACCTCGTGGGCGTCGGTGAAGATGCCCGATTCTCGCGCGGAGGCCTCCTCGAGCAACACCAGCGCAAAGATCGCCTGGCCCACCGCATAGAGGGGGTCGGGCCCTGGGATCGGCGCACCAGCGTCGTAGTCGTACTCGGGGTGGAACGAGCCGTTGTCTCGCTGCATCGAGAGCAGGAACTTGGTCATGCGGTCGATGGTCTCGTCGTAGCGGGTACCGACGCGTTCGCGACAGCTGAGGAACGCGATGGCCGCCAGCGCCGTGTCGCCCAGCCGCACGTGCCCTGCCGGCTTGGCCTTGGGATACTTCAGCATGCCCAGCGCCCCGGTGCGCCGCTCGGTCGACTGCATCATCGACAGCGCCTTGCGGGCCACCGCCCGGGCGCGGGCGTCGTTCTGCGACAGCTCGCAGACGACGAGCGTCGTGCCGGCCTGCCGCGCCAGGGCAAACCCTCGATAGGCGACCAGTCCCGAGAAGGGGTCGAGCTTGTACTCGAAGCGGCCGTCGCGTCCGATCGCCGAGTGGATGTATGCCTCGGCGCCCGCGACCGCAGATTCCATCGCATCGGGCTCGAGCGCAGGCCCCGAGGTTCGCATGCGCCGCAACCCATGCACCGCTCCGTCGGCATCGGTGACGAAGCTTTGCGTCTCGATGCGCGTGAGGCCCTCGACTGCGCGCGGGATGAGCCCCGTGGCCCCCGGACGCGCGAGCGCCTTGCGAAGCTCGACCGGGCTCACGCCGAAGCGTAGGTCGGGAATGACGGGGATCGGCGTGTTGGTGTTGAACGCGTCGAGCGCGAGCATCTGCCACGGCATCAGGCAGCGGCTCCCTTCGCAGACGCCGTCGAGCCCCGGTCGCAGCAGCATGCTGTCCACGATGGGCACCACGTGCTGAAGCGGCTGCGCTCCGGTGATCACATCGACCTTCACGCGACCGCCCAACGACGCGCCGAGCAGAGCATCGGCCATCTGCTCGAACGGCGCGACGCCATCGCCCTGAAAGCAACGCGAGGTCGGAGCGGGGCGACCCGCCTCGTCGGCTTCGAGGTAGGTCGCGACCACCGTGGTGAAGGACGCGCCCGGGGCCTTGGGGCACTTCGCGGGTTTCTTCGTGCTCAGCGACGGCGCCCCCTGAGGCGGCTTCGCCATGGGAGGGATGTGGTCCTCCACGAGCTGCTGCACCTGGCTCGCCACCTCGGGCTGGACCACCGGCTGCGCCGCAGCGGCGTCACGGCTGCGGGCAATGCCCCATCCGGCCAGCACGAGCGCAACCGCGGCCGACCCCTTGGCGACCCGCCCGGGCCTCAGGCCCCCGGTCATCGCGAAACACCACGCCGCCAGCGGCACCGTGAGGCCCACGACGATGAGCCACACCAACCCCAGCGAAATCGCGACGCCCTTGCCGAGTCCGCCGTAGAGCTCGGCGACGTACGTCGAGGTGCGGACCAGGTTCCACGTCACGTAGGCGAGATAGACCAGCGCGCCCACGCTCTGCACGCGCCACGCTTTGCCGCGCAGCGGGGTGCCGACCAGCGCGGCGAGGGCACACAGAGCGTGTACGACCCCCAGCGCGGTCGTCATCACCGCGAAGAGCGTCCAGTCGTCGGACCACGGCAGCTTGGCCGCAGCCCACAGACACACGGTCGCGACGAACGAAGACAGGAGGGCGAGCCACCATCGCGGCAAGGAGCGCTCGGAGCGGGTCATCGGTCGTGCTGAATCTGCATGCGCCAGTCGACGCCCACAACCTCGAACGGCTTCATCTGCTCCCACACGTTGTCGCCTTGGAGCGGCTCGCTGGAGATCAGCAGGTGCTTGACGAAGCCCTGCTCGGTCGGAGCCTCGCACGCGGTCCCGAAGCTGGGGCAGACGTCCCGGTCGGGGCAGCGCCGCTTGTACGTGCTGTAGTACAGGCCCTTGCCGCCCTGGTGCGCGAGCATCGTGGTGCCGTTGGTGATGACGAACGAGAGGAAGTTCGCGGTCGGCGGGCCGCCATCGTCGAGGCACAGGTCACCGGCCACCGAGACGACCTCCTGCACGGTCGCGCGGACGGCCGCGACCAAGTCGTCGAGGCTGTAGCCGGCTTGCGTGAGTTCGCAGCGCTTGGCCATGTGGCCCAGCAGTAGATAGAAGAGGACCTCGCTGTCCGTGTCGCCGAGGATGTAGCGGCGAAGCACGGGCGGGATGCGATCGATCAACGTCTCGCGCAGGTCGCCGAAGCCCGAGATGTTGCCGTTGTGCACGAACACCCAGTGGCCGAACTGAAACGGGTGGGTGTTGAGGATCGTGTGCTCCCCCTGCGTCGCCTTGCGCAGGTGGGCGAGCACGGTCTCCGAGGCGACGATGCCCGAGACGCGGTGAAAGAGGTTGTCGACCTGCGCCGACGAGATGCTCTTGATGACGTGCGGCGCGCCACCGTTGTAGTAGGCAACGCCCCAACCGTCGGGGTGGCGACCGCTCTGTTCGATCAACGCGTTGTCAGCGCTGACGAGGCTCCGGTGCACCTGACTTTGGATCACCGATCGGAAGCCGAAGATCCGACACATCCTGGCGACGCTAGCGTCCCTGCCTCCGCCGGACAACCAGCCGCGCACACGCCCACCTCGCCGCCACCGGAGAAAACTCAACGATTTCAGCTCAGCGCGGTCGGAACTGCTTCTTGTCGATGCCGTGTGACTTGAGCTTGCGCAGCAGCGTGCGCCTGCTGATGCCCGCACGCTCCGCGGCCTGCCCGATACGGCCCTCGTTCTCCCGCAGGCACGCCTCGATGTACTGCCGCTCCAGTCGCGCGACGCTCGGCGCGAGCGCTTCGGCCATCGGTACGCTGGTATCCAGCGTGGGCTCCCGCGCGCGCTCGGGCCACGCACGCTTGGCCTTGGGCTGAAACGGAAGCAGCTTGCGCAGCTGTGACGCCGTGACGCGCCGGTTGGGATGGGTGAGCACCACACGCTCGGTGGTGTTCTCGAGCTGCCGCACGTTGCCCGGCCAGTCATACGACGCCAAGACATCCAAGAACCCATCGGTGACTTCGGGCCGCTCCAGGTTGTAGTGCGCGGCGATGCGGGCGGAGAAGTGGCCGAATAGGAACACGACGTCCTCGGGGCGCTCGCGAAGGGGTGGCACGTCGAGCCGGATGACGTCGAGGCGATAGAAGAGGTCTTCGCGAAAGCGACCCTCGCGAACCTCCGCCTCGAGCTCGATGGAGGTGGCTGCGATCACTCGAACATCGACCTCGATTTCGCGCTGGCCTCCCACCGGACGGATCGCGCCCTCCTGCAGGGCACGGAGCAGGCGGTGCTGACCGGCGTGGGGAATGTTTCCGATCTCGTCGAGCATCAGCGTCCCCTCGTCGGCGTGGCGGAACAGCCCGCTCTTTTCGCGGATGGCGCCCGTGAACGCCCCCTGCACGTGACCAAACAGCTCGGAGTCGATGAGGTTCTCGGCCGTCGCCGCGCAGTTGACCGCGACGAATCGCCCACGCCTCTTGGAGTGGCGGTGAACGGCTCGCGCGAGCAGCTCCTTGCCCGTGCCGGTCTCGCCGAGGATCAGGACGGCGGCGTTCGTCGGAGCGACCCGGCCCACCGTGTCGAACAGGTCCCACATCTTCGGACTGCGCGACACCATGCCCTCGAACTCGGTGTGGTCTTCTCGTTGGGCACCCAAGCGCGCCGCACGAGGCAGGAGCTGCTGGGAGTCGATGATCGACACCACCGCGTTGGCGCAGATATCGGGGGAGCGCGTCAGCAAGACATCGCGAGCCCCGCCCTGCAACGCCGACCGAACGAACCTCGCCGAGGCGTCCGGTGCCCAGACGACGACGTCGACCAGCGGCCAGGTCTGTCGGATCTTCGCCACCACCTCTCCGGGCGGAACCTTGCCCATCGAAGCGGGGCCCAACACGATTGCCCGAACGGCGATGTCCGAGCGCGGCTCGAGCAGCGAGCGCAAGCTCCGAACCCGAACCGTGGAGAACCCCCCGCGACGAAAATGACGGGCCAGGTCGGCGCAACCCAGGAGCATCACCGTCGGAGACTCCGCGGATGGCATGGGACAACGATGTCTCATTCCCCCCGTTGAGACAACCATGTCTCATCCCGTGAGACATCGTTGTCCCACAGGGAGACCACATTGACCTCTAAGGCCCTGATATCAAACCACTCTACATGTGGGGCACACCTCGTGCGTAGGTCGCCGTCACACCATGACTGCGGCATCGAACACGCACAGCGTCGGCGTTCTGGGCGCGAGTGGCTCCTCGGGAGCCGAGCTCATCCGCTTACTCAGCAAGCACCCACGCTTCTCGGTGAGCTTCGCCACGAGCCGGCAGTACGCGGGCCACTCCTTGCGGCGTGTCGACCCCGCGGCAGTCGACATCGAGCTGTGTCATCCCGACGACGCGGACACCTCCTGCGTCGAGGCGGTGTTCACCTGTCTGCCGCATGGGTCCTCTGCGCCCGCCGTGAAGCGAAGTCGAAGCGGTGGTGCGCGGGTGATCGATCTCTCGGGCGATTTCCGCCTCCGCGATCCCGAGACGCACCGCACGGTCTACGGCTCGCCCCGCGATGAGCAGCTCGCCGCCGAAGCCGTCTACGGTCTCAGCGAGTTCGCCGAGGCGCGCGTCCGCGAAGCAGGGCTGGTAGCCAACCCCGGCTGCTACCCGACCTGCACCGCGCTCGCGGTCGTGCCCGCCGTCAAGCGCGGGCTGCTCCGCGGTCCGCTCATCATCAACGCCCTCTCGGGTGTGTCTGGAGCCGGCCGCACCCCGTCTGCCAAGACCCACTTTTGTGCCGCCGTCGACGACGTTCGGCCCTACAACGTGGGCTCGAGCCACCGACACGTCCCCGAAATCGAGCAGAGCCTGCGCGCGTGGAGCCCCGCTGGCGCGCCCGAGCTTCCCGTCATCTTCAACCCGCACCTCGTCCCCCTCGAGCGCGGGATGTTGGTCACGATCACCGCGTCACTGCCAAGTCTCACGCCCGCCGAGTTGCACGAGGTCTACACCGATGCATACCGCGGTCATGACTTCGTGGACGTCCTGCCGATGGGCGAGCACGCACGCATCCGTGCCGTTGCGCGCACCAACCGAGCAGTCATCGCAATCGCCCCGGGTCACCCCCGGACCCGCCACGCAGTGATCACCTGCGCTATCGACAACCTGCTCAAGGGCGCCGCCGGGCAGGCCCTGCAAAACGCGAACACCATGTTCGGATTTCCCATCCAGGAGGGCCTCGCATGAGCGCCTTCCATCTCCGTCCCGCCGAGCTCGGTGACGTTCGCCCGATGATCAACATGCTCGCCGAGGCCGTGCCCAGCTGCAGCCCACAGACCGTCTGGGACATCCCCTGGTCCTGGAGAAACTACAGGGTCGTCTGTGACGATGACGGCACGATTCACGCCGTCGGTTCTCTGCAAGAGGTCGACGGCCACACCGTGGAGCTCCGCGGGCTGACCGTGTCGCCGCGCAAACGCGGTCGCGGCCTCGCCGCGCTCCTGCTCTCGCACCTCCTCGACCGCGCCCGCGATGCCGGGATGCGCATGGTCTGCGTCACCAAGAACCCGGCGTTCTTCGAACGCTTCGGGTTTCGCCACACCGCTCCCCATTGGCTCGAACACGACCCACACCGCCGCCTCGGCCTCGGCGCACGCACGCCGAGCGCACGCGTAGCGATGGCATCGACCGCCCACGCCTGATCTCTCGACAGCACTCGACTCGACAGCGAGACCTCATGGAAACCGCCCTACTTCAGCAACGCACCCAACTTCGCCCTCCCAGCCGCCTCGAGATCACCCGCGCTCGCAGAGAGGACATGTCCACCGTGGCGCGCCTCGTCCGTTCGTCCGCGGATTGGTACCGCCCCTTCGTCGACGAGAAGGACATGGCCGAACACGAGGTCGACGCCGCCTGGGAAGAGAAGAACTTCGCGCGACGCTCCTTCTACCTCGGACGCCTTCTCGGCCAGGCGATCGGCACGATCTCCACCCAATCGCTCGGCGACTACGCCTACCTGGGCTACATCTACTTGGACGTCGACCACGTGGGCAAAGGTCACGGCCGAACGCTCATGAAGTTCGCTGAGCGGCAGCTCCGCGACTCGGGCAAGCGGGGCATGGCGCTCATCGCCCACCCGGAGGCGACCTGGGCCAAGAAGGCCTACCTCAAGTACGGCTTCGAGATTGCAGCCACCGAGAAGGAGCAGGTCCTGCAGTGGCAAGACGGCGCGCTGAAGCCCTACTACGAAGAAGGGTTCCAGCTCTACCTCTTCGAGTTCGACCGAGCCGGGGAGCGCTGCTAGGTGTCGAAAGCGCAGCCACCACGCACCGCACTCTTGGGGTTCTGCATTCCAGCGATGGAGGCGCTTGCGGCCATCGACCGCCCCTTCGTCGCCGTCGTCCCCCCCGGCTTCGAGTCGCACATGGAAGAGCACGGGATCGACTACGAGACCTGGGACTTCGAGCGACTCAACGAGCAATCCGATCAGCTCGCCCAGCGCCTGATGGCGCGCGGCGTCGAGCTGGCCGTGCCGCTGTTCGAGGAGTGCGTCGAATGGGCCGGAGCGCTCAACGGTCGCTTCCGCGACGACCGGCGGCTCTTCACCCGCTACCTGCTCTTCCGCGACAAGGCCATGATGAAGCGCCGAGCGCAGATGCACGGCATTCGCGTCGGTGTGTTCGAAGAGGCCGATTCGCGAGAAGACGTGCACCGGTTCCTCAAGCGGGTGAACAAGGCCCTGATCAAGGTCGATGACGACCCCCACGACCCGGTGCACCTCAAGCCGCTGGCCGCCGCGGGCTCGATGGGTCACCGAATGCTCCGCACGGCCGAGCAGGTCGAGGAGATCCGGGACGACGAGTTTCCCTGCCTGCTCGAGAGTCACCTCGAAGGGCAGGAGTTCTCGTGCGAAGTGTTCGTGCACGCCGGCAAGATCCGCTTCCTCAACATCAACGAGTACGTCCACCTCGGGCACTCGAACTTCACGCCGGCGTCCCCGGAGCTCGAGGCGTCCCGCCCGATCATCGAAGCGGCCGTCCAGCAGCTCATCGACGCGTTCGAGATCGAATACGGGATGATCCACCCCGAGTTCTTCATCACGCCAGACAAGAAGGTGAGCTTCGGCGAGGTCGCGGCCCGCGTCCCTGGCGGACACATCTTCGAGCTCATCGAGCGCGCACACGGGTTCAACCCGTTCGTCGGGTTCGTGCTGTGCGCGGACCCCAAGACCACCGAAGAGGAGCTCGAGGCGTTCTTCCCCGACCCCTCGGAGCACGACGGCTTCTCGGGGTGCCTGATGGTGTATCCACGCCAAAAGGTGGTCTCCCGCGTGAAGCTGCCCGAGAAGCTGCTGCTCGAGGACTACTACGAGAAGCACAACCTGTTCGTGCCGGTCTCGGCCAAGGTTGCCGAGCGCGTGGCGTTCGGCGACCACTACGGCACGGTCTTCTTTCGCGGGCCCAAGGCGGACGTAATGCGTGAGCTTCTGCGAAACTACGAAGACGAGGACTTCTACACCAGCGAGCAGGAGTCCACCCCCTCACCCGACGAGACGAGCACCGCTACGTGACCACCCCCGTGTCCGAGGCCACGCAATCCACCGCCTCCAAGAGCGTCGAGACGCGGCTTGCCGCGAAGTTCGACGCCATGCTCGACAAGCTGTCCGGAGCCCAACCGCTCGCCCGCAGCGTTCACCAGACCGACGTCTTCCAGCTCGCCGAGGCCCTGATGGACAGCGAAGCCGGCCTGCGCGTGCTTGCCTCTCGCGCCGGACGGTTCGACGAGGCCGGCGTGTTCGAGGGGGGGCCGTGGGCGGACCCGGGCCGGCTGCAGCCGCCGCTGGTCGCCGGCAGCCTCAAGGCCACCGGTGTCTTCCCCGTCGTCGAGACCCTCAGCGAGCTCCGCGTGCTGGCAATCGCGCGCGGAGACAGCACCAACGAGTCGATGAGCCAGGACGACGCCCGTCGCTTCCTCAACGACATCATGGCGCTCAACCTCGACCTCGTCTTCCCTCGGGGGACCGAGGAGGAGCGGATCTCGGCGGGCCCCCACCACGCGTCGAACCTCCGCCTCTTTGCGTTGATCGTCGAGGAGATCGGGCTCGAGGCACTCCGCCGCGAGGTCATCGAGGAGGTCGATCAGATCTGCGCACAGCGCCCGATCATGACGGGCGGCATCCGCCGCATGGTCGAGATGGCCGACCGCATCCCGACCGACGACGAGGCGGGCTACGACGCGCTCGACACCTACGCGCGCGCGCTGACCGGGCCCACGCCGATGACGCGAGAGCCCCACACATTGGGCCAGTATCGCGAAGCGCTCCTCGGCGGCGACCCTACCGAAATCGAGACCGAAGCCCGCGCGTTCGCGGACTCCATGGAAACCACCGGCCTGGTCTCGCGCCAACACGCCGTGTTGCTCCGGCACCTCCGCGCGACGCGTCCCGAGCTCCTTCCGGTCGCGCTCCACCTCAACGAGGTCGGCCGAGCCGAGTTCGAGCAGAACCGCGAGTTCGCGCTTCGGCTGCTGAAGGTGGCCATCGTCCCCTCCACGGCGCAGTCGATCTACGGGTTTGCGAAGGTCCTCGCGCGCGGGCTGCTCTCGCGGACCGAGATTCAAGGCGGCCTCGATCGGCTCGTCAATCTCGACCTGATGTCCGATGTCCGCAAGACGCTCCTGCGGCAGCGGGCGAAGCGAGACGGTGTCACCGCCAACACATTGCTCGTGGCGGGCGCGCTCTCGGTGCTCGGACAGCCCCTGGGCATCGGCCAAGGCAACAACCCGACCTGCCAGGCCGCCCGAGGTCTGAGCCTGTGGGCGCAGCATGCCCCCGGCTACCTGCTCGAGCTGCTCGTCGCGGCTGCCCGCGACGGCACGGTTCACATGCGGTTCGGCGACGAAGTCATCGAGTCGGACAAGGTGACCACGGCAGCCGTGCGACCGTTCGACACCGACCTCGACGCGGTGTCACTCATCCTCGTGCCGCACCTCGACCGCATTTATGAAGAGATGATGCGGCGCGTGGCGCTTCGCACCGAAGACGGCCACAAATGGGTCAACCCTGGGCTCTACGGGCGGTGGGTGCCCAAGGGCTTTGCGAGCGCGTTCTCCGACATCAGCCAGACCGCGGTCGACAGCTTCGAGGACTTCGTCCGGCGCTTCTTCGCCACGCACCACCCCTCGTACAACGACGGGCACCGCCTGATGTATCCCAACCCGGTGGGGCTGTGTGTCACCAACGGGCACGGGGACTACCTCGGGCCCCACGCGGTCTCGTTGCAGCGCATCGAGGTCGACCCCGAGGGGCACGTTCGGGCCTACTTCTTCAACCCGAACAACGAGGGTCGCCAAGACTGGGGGCATGGCGTCGTGCCCTCGATCCGCAGCCACGGCGAGGAAGAGGGCGAGAGCTCGCTGCCGTTTGCGCAGTTCGTCTCTCGGCTGTACGCGTTCCACTACAACCCCTACGAAGAGGGCGATTCGTACGCGGTGCCCGACGCCGTGGTCGAGGAGATCGAAGAGGCCGCGAGGAACTCGTGGGGGCGCGCCTTCAAGTGGCAGGCGACGTGAGCGCTCAACCCCGTCGCGACATGCCCTCGGCCAAGCCGAGCAGGAGAGCCTCGACGTTCCGCCCGATGTGCGGCGTATAGTAGCCGCCCTCCTGCACGGCGACCGTGGGGAGCCCGAGCGCTCCGATGCGCTCGCCGACTCGGCCCAGGTCGGCCGTGGTCAACGCGAAGTTGCCCATGGGGTCGCGCTCGTAGGTGTCGACCCCCGCCGCGACGACCAAGAACGCGGGGTCGAAGTCGGCGATGCGAGCGAGCGCGCCCTCGAGCGCCTGCGCGTAGGCCTGCCCGTCGGTGCCCTCGGGAAGCGGCACGTTGAGGTTCGTGCCTCGTCCAGCCCCGCCTCCGATCTCCTCGGCAAACCCGGTGAAGAACGGGAAGAAGTTGGTGGGGTCGCCGTGCAGCGACACGGTCAGCACGGCGGGGTCGGCCCAGAACACCTCCTGCGAACCGTTGCCGTGGTGCACGTCGATGTCCAAGATTGCGACCCGCTCGGCGCCGCCGGTGCGCAGGGACTGAGCGGCCAAGCTCGAGTTGGCCAAGTAGCAGTAGCCACCGAACAACCCCGTGGTCGCGTGGTGCCCCGGAGGGCGGGACAGCGCGTAGGCGACCTTGGCCTCGCCCCCCGCAACCGCCACGGCCGCGCTGACGGCACACGAGGCGCTCCACCGCGCCGCCGGCCACGTCTCCCGGTTCAGGGGCGTGCCCGAGTCGAAGCAGAAGCTCCCCGCGTGCGAGATCTGTCCGGGGTCGGGGGTGATGTCCGTGCCCCGCATGAAGACCGCCGGGTAGAACGTATCGGTCTTGCGGAGGCCCTCGGCCGTCCTGAGCATCTGCAAGAGCCGAGGATCATGAACGGCCAGCAGCGCCTCTTCGGAGATCTGTGTCGGCCGCCGGACATCGAACCTCTGCGCATCGGCTTCGAGCGCCGCGAGGATTCCTTCGGCGCGGGCCGTCGTCTCGGGGTGATCGATCTTCTCGCCGAACGCCCACTCGTAGTTCGGTTTGAACTTCAGCTGACGCGGGTGGAAGAAACACGGGATCACGGACGGCGCCGACACCGGACCACTATGTTGTGCGCGGCGACGCGCTGCAATCGAAGTGACCGGTGTCGCGCAAGAAGCGCTAGCCCGCCGGGGTGAAGCCGGCGTATTCCGCAGCGCTCCGCGGGGCGATCTTGTGGTTGCCGAAGCTGAAGTTCAGCACGCCGCTGACGTCGGTGAACGTGGAGCCCTCGCCGAACCCTTCGAAGTCGCCCGCGTTCTCCTTGGCGAAGATGTTGTAGAGGAAGTTGTCGACGAGCACGGCGTCCTCGCCGTCGACCACCTGGAACTCACCGAACTGCCCGAAGCTCGCGCCGAACGTGGTCGCCACGAGGGTGCCCGAGGTCGTCACGAGCACGCCCTCCCACGGCTCGGCGGAGACCGGGTCGGAGAGATCGGCGAGGTCCACGGACTCGGGGCTGAGCTTCATCGTGCCGCCGGCGGCGACGAACGAATCGGCCACGATGGTGGTCAGCTCGCCCAGCGACGTCGAGCCGGGGTTCTCGGTCGTGACGCCGCTGAGGTCGACGAGGTCGCCGATTGCGAAGGCGTCCAGGACGGTGTCGCCCGTGTCCACGTAGACGCCGCTGAACTGGCCGCCGTCGACCTCCTGGACGAAGACCCCGATGCCCGGAGCGATCGCCGTGATCACGACGCCCTCGATTGCAACCTCTTGGTCTTCACCGATCGTGCCGTCTTGCACGTCGTAGACCGTGACGCCCGCCATACCGCCGGTGCTCCTGTCGCCGCCGGTGCTGCTGCCCGACCCCTCGCCGCTGCCTTCGCTGCTGCCGAGCTCGCCGGTGCTGCTGCCGGTGTCAGCGACGGTCGGGTCGGTCGTCGAACCGTCGGTGGCCTCGGTGGTCGAACTGCCGGCGGTCGCGGTCGCGCTGGCGCTGTCGGTCACGGTCGCGCTGGCGGTCACCGTGATGTTGGTGGGCGTGTCGGACGTCCCGCTCTCGTCACCACCCGAAGTGGTGCCGGCACCACCGGGCGTCTCTTCGGAGTCGTCGCAGGCGGTCAGAGCAAGGCAGGCGGACAAAAGAACGCTGAAGCTACGCAGGGTCATGGCAAACCTCTCGAATGACGGCGGAAGGTAGCAGCTTCCGACGCCCTGTCTGCGGCACGTGACGTGACCTCGCGCGACGAAGACGCGAGGCGCTCAGAATCGCCCAGACACGACGAGGCCGCCGCCGCCCCCGGGCGCAGTCCACACAGACGCGGTGGCGCTGGACTTGTTCTTCTTCGCCACGAGGACGTAGCGGATGACGCCTGCGACGAGCAGCGCACCGCCGATCGAGAGCACCGCGGCTCCCGCGTTGCGCTGCGTCACCGCGCGGTCGCTCTCTTCCCGGTAGGCCTCGACGTTGGACGCATCGGGCGCCCCCTCGGCCGTCGACGACGCGACGACCAGCAGCGCAGCCCCCGTGCCGACGCCCACCACACCGAGCCCGGTCAGGACGCCCCCTGCGGCGTCCTTGTACCACTGCTTGGCGCCGGACTTGGGCGGCCCCTCATCCGTCGGTTTGGCGGGCGCGGGCTCGGGATCGGGCTCGGGCTCGGGCTCGTACGTCTCCTCGGGGAGCGGATCGTCCTCGACGACCGCGACGACCTCGGGCTGCTCTTCCTCGCACCGCGCGATGTTCTGTCGCGCCGAGTCGGCCATCGGACCTTCGGGGATCTCCTCGAGCATGCGGTTGTAGAGGTCGATCGCCGCGCGGCAGTTGCCTTGCTCGCGCTCGGCCTGCGCCCAAGGGAAGAGCAGCTCCGGGACGGGCTCGATGAGGTAGGCCTTTTCGATGAGCTTGGCCGCGTCGGCGAAGTTGCCCTCGGAGAAGAGGAACTGCGCTTCGGAGACGAGCGACTGCGCCTCCGGATCCGACAACAACTCGTCGGGACCCGCGGCGGTCATCAAGGCGGACGACAATACGACGGAGAGGAGCTTGTTCAAGATCATGGCGTGTGATCAGCCGCCCCAGAACGCGTCGGGGTTCGGCGACGCGTCGCCCTTCTTCTTGGGCTTGGCAGGCTTGGATTTCGAGGTGGACTTCGGCTTCGAGGCGCCCTTCGGCTTCGAGGCGCCCTTCGGTTGGGGCTCGGCGAGCGGACTCTCGTCGATCACCTCGACGACATCCTCTTCTTCGACTTCGGGGACCTCGGCGACGGGGTCGGGCTCGACGGGGACTGGCGCGGGCTCGGGGACCTCGGCTTCGGGCTCGGGCTTCGCCGGGGTCTCGACCGCGGCCGGCGACGCGGGCTCCACGGGGGCGGCGTCGGGCGCGGGCGTCGGGTCGAGGCCCGCTGCCGCTGGCGTTTGTGCGTCGGGCTCGACTGGAGCGGCGCTGCTGTCGTCGCCGGTGAGCTTGTAGACGGCCAGGCCTCCCACGAAGAGGACGGCGACCGCCGCGACGATGCCGAGGCCCATCGCGATCCCCTTGAGGGTGCCGCCATCGTTGGCCCCCACCCCGGTCCCCGCGCTGCTTCCACGACCCAGGGATCCTACGCCCGCCGAAGACTGCACCGAGCTGGCGCTCGAGGGCATCGGATGGCTGCCGACGCCAGACAGGGGCGTCATGTCGGGGCGGCTGATGATGTCGCCTGGCTGGGAACCCAGGCCCGCGCCCGAACCGGCGACCGTCGGTCGCGCGGAGCCGCCTCCGGTCACGCCGTCGCCCTGCAGCGCACCCCACGGGAACGGCTGCGGCTTGAACACGCGATGCATCCAGGCCGCGAGCGCTGCCCCGCTCCCGTCGAGTCGAGCGTCGCGCAGAAACGCCTGCAGGTCGTGTTGCATGTGCAGACACGTGGGGTAGCGCTTGGCGATGTCGACCGACAGCGCCTTCATGATGATGCGCTCGAGCGCCTTGGGGAACCCGCTGCGGCGGGCGCTCGGTGGCGGCACGTCGCCGGTGACGATCCGATTCATCACGCCGAACTCGTTGTCGCCGTCGAACAAGCGCTCCCCGGTCGAGAGCTCGTACAGGCAGATCCCCAGCGCGAACACGTCGCTGCGCCGATCGACGCGCGCCGCCTTGCACTGCTCGGGCGACATGTACGGCACCTTGCCCTTGCGGATGCCCGCCTGCGTCACGTCGGTGCGGTTGGTGACCTTGGCGATCCCGAAGTCGGCGACCTTCGGGCAGCCGTCGTAGGTCACCATCAGGTTGGTCGGCGACACGTCGCGGTGCACGATCCCCAGCGGTTTGCCGTCCATGCCCACGCGCTCGTGGGCGTAGTGCAGGCCCGCGGCTGCCCCGATGATGATCGAGACCGCGTGCTCGATCGGCACCTGCTCGCGACGCCGCCGGGCCGCGCGAGAGATCGCGTAGATGTTCTCGCCGTAGACGAACTCCATCGTGAAGAAGAACTCGGCGTCGTCCTTCCCGAGGTCGTAGACCTGAACGATGTTGGGATGCTGAAGCAGCGCCGCGAGCCGAGCCTCCGAGAGGAACATCTGTCGGAAGTGGGCGTCGGCCGCGAGGTGCGGCAGGATCCGCTTGAGCACGAGGAGCTTCTCGAAGCCCTCGAACCCCCGGGCGCGAGCGAGGTGCACCTCGGCCATGCCGCCCGCGCCGAGCTTGCGTAGCAGCTCGTAGCGGCCGATCCGCGTCACCCCATCCGCGGCAGGACGCGGCGGTGGTGGTGGTCCTGTCGCGGGGACAGGATGAGCGCCGCCTGTTCCCCGGTTCATCACGGCATGCTAGCCCGCTGACGCGACGGACGACAAGCAAGCGGCATCTCGTCGCGTTCGTGGGTCGCACCCGCCGCCGTGGTATCCTGCGCCCGTCGCAACGGGGTTCGCCCTGCGCACAGAGCACGATGTACGCGTCTGAACGGATCGGACTTTCCTTGGGTTTGCCGCTCCTCCTGGGAGCGGGCCTTGCCGCCGCGCTGGGAGGAGGGTGCCTGAACATCGGCGCCTACACGTGCAGCGACAACAACCAGTGCCTCGACGGTGGCCAGGCGGGGTTCTGCCAGCCCACCGGCTACTGTAGCTACCCCGATCCGGTCTGCGCGACCGGGTTCCGCTATGGCGACGACGCCGACGCCGACCTCGCCGGCGAGTGCGTCGAGGTCCCCGGGGCCACCGACACCGACACCGACCCGACCACGGTCGACCCCACCGATGCGACCAGCTCTGGCGGGTCCTCCGAGACCGGCCTGCCGACCACACTCGAGCCGACCACGACCAACGACACGCTCGACACCGACTCCACGGCCACCGAGACGGGCGACACCTGCGGAAGCCTGGACCAGCCGTGCTGCGGCGACACCTGCGACGACGGGCTGAGCTGCTTCGGCGGCACCTGTGGGTGCATCGAGGACATGGCCGCAGGTCCCAACCACACGTGCGTGACCCGGACCGATGGACACGTCTTTTGCTGGGGCGCCAACGAAACCGGCCAGCTCGGGGTCGTCGGCCTCGTCTCGTCGCCGGTGCCCGTGCTCACCGCCGAGACCTTGCTCGGCGGAGACGGAACGCGCGCCACGCAGATCGACGCGGCCGCACACACGTGTGCGCTTCGCGAGGACGGCAACGCGGTGTGCTGGGGCGAGAACGCCTTCGGGGCCTCGATCCCCGCGATGCCCTCGAAGACCGCCGCGCCGCCCACGTTGATCACGCTGGCGACCAACTGGCTGCAGCCCGCGCTGGGCACGGGCTTCACCTGCATCGCCCAGTCGGCCGACTTCGTCGCGACGTGTTTTGGGCGCAACGATCGCGGTCAGCTCACCGGCGCCGAGTCACCCGGGCCCATCTCGATCGAGTCGCTGTTCAACTTCGTGGAGATCGACGCCGACACCTCGCACGTGTGCGGAAGAACGGTCACCGGCGAGATGTACTGCTGGGGCGAGAACGCAGACGGCCAGCTCGGCGTCAACCCGGCCACCGTCCCCTTCTCCGCGACCGTGCGGCAGATCCTCGTGCCTCCCGTCGGCGACATCGCCGTCGGTGCAGGCCACAGCTGCGCCCGGGTGGGCGACGCCGTCCAATGCTGGGGCGACAACGCGTTGGGTCAGCTCGGCGACGGCACGGGGGTCGATTCGCTCACCCCCGTCTCGGCGACGCTTCCCGCCGGAGCCATCGCCAACGTGACCGCGTCCGGAAACGTCAGCTGCGCGCAGCTCGGCACCGGCGAGGTCTACTGCTGGGGTGACAACACCGGCAACAAGCTGCAGATGCTCGGCGAGACCAAGAACGACCTGTTCACGCCGTCCCCGCTGATCCTCGACCTCACCGACGAGGCGATGATGCCGATCGAGATCGACGAGGTCGCGTTTGGCAGCGGTCACGGGTGCGTCCTCTCGGACACACACGAGGTCTACTGCTGGGGCCTCAACGCACAGGGTCAGGTCGGCAACGGGATCCCGAGCGCCCAGGTGCTCAGCCCCGAGCGCGTCGACCTCACCTGCGACTAGAGGCTCTCGTCCGAGGCGGCGAGCGCCTGCACCGCGAACGAAGCGTGCCAGGGGTCGATCGACTCACCCGCTTCGGTGCGTTGCGCCATGCGGTCGAAGCCCGCCTCGACGTGCTCGACGTATTTGGTGCGGTAGGTCGTGTCGCCCGTGGCCTCGTAGACGCGCCACAGCGCAATCGCGCGGGTGAAGTTGAGCGCCTCGTGCGTGGACAGCCGTGACAAGCTGATCGGCTCGAGCTCGGCTTGCGCGGCGAGGAACGCGTCCAGCCAGGGGTTGGAGCGCTCGGCGGGGAGCACCGAGAGCACGGCGCTGGCCCGCTGGAGGCAGGGCGGCAGGAACTCGAAGTTCTCCGGCTCTCCGTCGATCGTCTGCGGGCACCACGAGTCCATGTCCTTGGCCACGAACCGCGTCTCGACCAGGCCACGCAGGCGGTCTCGTTGCGCGTCGTCGGCGTTGAGGTCGGCCCAGTTCCAAAGGTGCTCCAGCACGAGGGCGGCGTTCTCTTCGCTGCCGAACATGGTGCGCTGGGCGAACGCGTAGTCGTCGGCGTCGGCGAGCCATGACTCGAGTGACGCGGCGACCTTCGTCGCGCTCGCGTGCAGGTCGGTCAGGTGCTTGGTGTCTTCCCGCTCGGTCGCGAGCGCGAGGAAGTAGGACTGGCCGTAGACGCTCTGGCGGTCGAGGCGGGCCACGGTCTTCGCGTCGATCGACGCCTCGGCGGCGTCGAGATAGGTCGGGTCGTGGGTGACGCGGTAGAGCGTGCTCAGCCCGAAGGCGACCTCGAAGCTCTCGCGTCGCGTGACGCACTCGGGGCTCTGCTCCGCGCTCGAAGCCTGCGCACACGCGAGCAGCGGCTCGGCGACGATGCCCAGGCGAGCGTCGCGCTGGTCACGGAACGAGCGCCACGCCGTGTCGACGCCGTCCACCTTCGCCGCGGCCACGGTGGGCTCGACCACGACGGCCCGGGGCGCAGGCGGTGCGGCCTCGCGCACGGACGCCATGGGTGCCGCGGTGGCGCACCCGGTGAGGGTCGTTGCGGCCAGTGCCAGCGTCGTCGCGGTCTTCGTCCATCGGTTCAGGCGGGTCATGTCTTGCGCTCCTTGTATGCAGCTGTCCTACATCGGGGTCAGCTGTGGGCAGATATGGATCCGCGGCGTTCGCATCGCAAGCCATCCCACGGCTTTTTCTCTGTAGGGACTTGTGAGAGAGCGCGGTCCATCGAGATTACGGCGTTCCTGCGTGTAAGGATCGACCTCCGAGGAGGCGTTCGGGGCTCGAGGCCATGTCGAACCTTCGTGCGCTCCATCTCCTCCTGCTCGCTATCGCCCTTGCCGCGTGCGCGTCTGCCAAACGCGGGACTCCCGCCGCATCGCCGCATCTGGGCACCCGGTCGGGGCCTCCACCACGGGCACGAAGCGACGAGCCCGCCCCCGAGCGCGTCGAACGAGCCCGGCCCAGCGGCTACGCCCGTGCTGGCGATGAGGACGACGGCGCGGCGCTCGGCACCGTTTATGGAGAGCGCCGCTTCAGCGACTCCTACGAGACCCGATTCGAGCGGGCCAGCAGCCGGCCGCAGGGGCAGATCAACCTCTGGTACGACGATGTGAACCGGGTGTCGGCCCGCAGCGACTCCCCGTGGCGCAGCTCGAGCCTTCACGACCGCAGCACCGACGTGACCGTCTCCTTGGTCGACAGCCGCGGTCGCATACTCGAAGCCCTCGACGTCGGCCGGCAGAGGTTCGCGGTCGGCGAGCCGGGGCAGCGCTATGAGATCGAGGTCACCAACCACTCCCCCGATCGCTTCGAGGTCGTCGCGTCCGTCGATGGACGCGACGTGATCGACGGCGACCCGGCGTCCACCCACAAGCGCGGCTACATCCTGGAGCCATACCAAACCTTGATCATCGACGGCTGGCGCACCCACCAGGACGAGGTCGCGGCGTTCCGCTTCGGTCACGTCGCCGACAGCTACGCGGCACGGCGTGGCACGACGCGCGACGTCGGGGTCATCGGCGTGGCGTTGTTCGCCGAGCGTCGGTCGCGAGACTGGGACCGGCGCCGACACGCGCGCCCATTCGACGATCGCTTCGCGCCACCGCCACGGTGGTGAGCGGAGTCGGTGTTATCCTCCGCGCCGCATGTCCGACTCGAAGGCGGTCACTCGGGGACTCGAGGTCCACGTCGAGTCACGCTACGTGCCAGAGCAGTCCAACCCCGACGAGGGTGCCTGGTTCTTCGCCTACACCGTCTCACTGCACAACGCAGGCGAGCAGAGCGTGCAGCTGATCAGCCGGCATTGGGTGATCACCGACGCCGACGGCAATGTCGAGGAGGTCCGGGGCCCGGGCGTCGTCGGGGCGCAACCTGTCCTGCGGCCCGGTGAGAGGTTCCAATACACCTCGGCCTGCCCCCTGCGGACGGCGTTCGGAACCATGCACGGCGCGTATCAGATGGTGACCGAAGACGGCGAACGGTTCGATGCCGAGATCGCGGCGTTCAGCCTCAGCACCCCGTACGCGCTGAACTGAACGTTCCAGCGACTTGCCGGCCCGACGCAAACGCGCGAGTCTTGCGACGGCGCGGAATCTTGACGGCGTTGAAGCCATCGAAGAAGCCTGGAGACGACGAGGCCGACGGCGCTCGCCCGGTCGCGCGCACCCGCACCGAAACCAACGCGATCGACGAAATCTACACGCGCCGCAACGACGACGACAAGGACGCCATCCCCCACCGCCTCGGGCGATACACGATCCTCTCTCGCGTCGGGCGCGGGGCCGTTGGCGAAGTGTTCGAGGCGGAGCCGCCCGAGCCCGGCGCCTCCGCGGTCGCAATCAAGGCGATTCGCGGCATGAGTCCGGACGCGCTGTATCGCTTCAAACGCGAGTTCAGGGCACTGGCCGACGTTCGCCACCGCAACGTGATCCGCCTGCACGAGCTGATGCTGCAGGGCGACCGTCTGTTCTTCTCGATGGAGCTCATCCGCGGTCTGGGGTTCGCCGAGGCGCTGTGCGGTTCACCGCGCGACGGCACGCGTAGCCTGCACGAGCCCGCCCGCGACTACGACAAGGTCCGCGACGCGATGCGCCAGCTCGCCGAGGGTGTGCAGGCGATTCACGACGCAGGATTCCTGCACCGCGACCTCAAGCCGTCCAACGTCTTGGTGGAGGAGTCGGGTCGAGTCGTGATCCTCGACTTCGGCCTGGTCCGCGACATCAACCCCGACGACGGCGTGGGCGTGACCGCCGATGGTGCGGTTCTCGGCACGCCCCTGTTCATGTCACCCGAGCAGGCCTGCGGCGGCGACATCGGGCCGGCGAGCGACTGGTACACGGTCGGCGAGATGCTCTACCAGCTGCTGACGGGCGCACCTCCGTACGCAGGTCTCGGGCTGATCGCGCTGCTGGCGGCCAAGAAGGAAGAGCTGCCCAAGCTCCCCTCGGAGCGCATCGCCGGCATCCCGCCGGACCTTCAGTCGCTGTGCATGGACCTGCTCGCGCGCGACCCCCACAAGCGGCCCAGCGGGCACGAGATCCTGTCGCGGCTCGGAAGCACCGAGCCCGTCGACTTTCCCGAAGACAAGACCGCGTTGTTCCTCGGTCGCGACAACGAGCTCCGCGGTCTGCAGCGAGCCTTTGCTGCGCTGACGAAGGGGTCTCCGGTGGTCGTGATGCTCGAGGGCGTCTCGGGCATCGGCAAGAGCGCGCTCGTCGAGCAGTTCCTGCGTCGCGTCAGCCGCAACGACGGTGCGCTCGTGCTGTCGGGAAAGTGCTCCGAGCGCGAGTCGATCCCCTACAAGGCGCTCGACTCGGTGATGGACATGGTCAGCGCGTACCTGCGAGCCATGCCCACCGCCCCCGAAGTGCAGGCCGTGCTCCCTCGGAACATCACCGCTCTCGCCCGCCTGTTCCCAGTCCTCCTGAGCGTGCCCGCCATTGCGGTCGCTCCACTGCACGTCCACCCCGACGTGATGCCGCACGAGGCTCGCCGCCGCGGCATCGAGTCTCTGCGCGAGCTGTTCGGCCGCATCGCCGACAGGCGCCCGCTCGTCGTCTACATCGACGACCTCCAGTGGTCCGATCTCGACAGCCTCGTCGTGCTCGAGTCGATGCTGCACGACATGGACGCGCCGCCGCTGATGATGATCTGCAGCTTTCGCGAAGGCGCTCCCGAGCGCACGCAGATCCTCGGGCGCTTCATCGCAGACCTGCATGCAATCGAACCCCCGCTGGACCTCCGGCCCATGCGCCTGGGCCCGATGGGGCTCGAGGAGGCGCGAGGGCTGGCGCTGCGCATGCTCGGCGACGACTCGCCGATTCACCAGACGCTTGCGGCCGAGGTGGCGCGCGAGGCCGAGGGGTCGCCATTCTTCGTCGCGCAGCTGGTCCGGCACGCCCAGCGCACGCAGCGAGGCGACCTGTCCGAGACCGACTCCGCCGTCAGCCTCGACGACGTCATCCGCCACCGCCTCGACCTGATGTCGCCCGCGGCGCGGCGCATGCTCGCGGTCGTCTCCGTGGCGGGCGGCCGCATGGAGATCGGCATGGCCACCCGACTCGCGCAAGTCGAGGGTGCCAGCCAGAACGTCCTGGCCGATCTTCGTGCCGAGTCGCTCGTGCGTACCGACGGCACGGAAGACACGGACTCGGTCGAGATCTATCACGACCGAATCCGCGAAACGGTGCTGCGCGACCTTCCCGCCCGCAGCACGCGGGATCTTCACCGGCTGCTCGCGGAGGCATTGCTCGAGACGACCGATCCCGATCCCTCGGACCTCAGCCACCACTTCCGTCGCGCCGGAGAGCCACAGCTCGCGTCCACCTACACGATCGCGGCCGCCGACCAGGCCGCCGAAGCGCTGGCGTTCGACCGGGCGGCTGAGCTCTACCGGACGGCCCTGGACCTCGAGACGATCGAGGACGAGCAGCGCGCGGATATCGAGGAGCGCTGCGCCCGATCACTGGCGAGCGCCGGCCGGCTCTACGAGGCCGCCAAGGTGTTCCTCTCCGCGTCGGACCTGCTACCCGACGCCCAGCGCCCTCCCCTCCTTCAGGCCGCGGCCGAGCTGCTGCTCACCAGCGGTCACTCTCGAGAGGGCCGAGTGGTGCTCAAGCAGGTGCTCGGAGCACAAGGCGTCAACCTCCCCGAGAGCCGCGGTCGCGCCATCGCCTCGCTCCTGTGGAACCGTGCGGCGCTCGCCGTCAAGAAGTTCCATGTCGACCCGGCCAAGGCGACGCCCGCCGACCCCACGACCGCGGCGAAGCTCGACGCGCTGTGGACGGCCGCGCGCGGGCTCATCTACACCGAGGGCATGCTCGGCGCCGGTTTTCAAGCCCAGCATCTGCGGCTGTCGCTCGCGAGCCGCGACCCGATCCACCTCGCACGGGCGCTCGGGTTCGAGGCACACCTGACGGCCTCGATGAAGCCCGTCTCCAAGCGAGACCACTGTTTCGGCCTGCTCGCCCACGCCGACGCTCTCGCCGACGACGCGAATAGCCCCTACGCCAGGGGGATGGTTCACCAAGCGCGAGGGCACGTGCAGCTGTTCCTTGGCGAGTGGCGCAACGCGCTCAACAGCCTCGACGAGGGCAACCGCATCTTCATGGAGGAGACCACCGGAGCCGCGCAGGAGATTGGATTCTGTGAGGCGCACGCGGTGCTGTGTCTGCAGTTCATGGGTCGCGCGCAGGAGCTCGCCCCCAGGGCACACGACCTGCTACGTGCCTCCACGCAACACGCCCACCCTTATTCGCAGGGGTTCGCGCGTGGGCTGCTCGGACACCTCGTCTACCTCGCCGCCGATCGGCCCGAGGACGCGGAGGAGCAGCTGACGCTGTACCGAGACGGCGCGCCGTGGGGTTTTCAGGCCCACATTCAAAACTACGTCTCTCAAACCACCGCGTTGCTCCGCTACAAGGGGGACATCGAAGCGGCATGGAGGCTGGTCGAGGCCAGGGCGCCCGAGATCGAGGGCTTCGATCTGATGCGTTCGCCGTTCAGCCAGGCCGAGCACCGGTTTTGGATCTCCCAAAACGCCATCGCGATGGCGCAACGCCGCCCCGGCGAGCGTGACGAGTTCCTCGACATCGCAGACGGGCACGGTCACAAGCTCGTCGCCACTCAACCGATCCACTACCAGCGCGGCTACGGCCACCTCACGCTCGGCAACGTGCACGAACGACGCGGTGATCTCGAGGTCGCCGCCGGGCACTACCGCCGTGCCATCGATGCGTTCGACGCTCACGACATGGACAGCTTCGCGGCCGTGTCCAGCACCCGACTCGCCCACCTCATCGGAGGAAGCGAGGCTGACGACCTTCGAGCCCGCGTGCGCGAATACGTCGAACGAGAACAGATCGTCGCTCCAGCCCGACTCTTCGAGATGATGTCGCCCGGCTCTGCCGAGGCCGTCCCCTGACCCCCGAGCCTCGCCATGACGCACCGTCCTACTCGACGCACCGACTCCGACCTCGAACGCGCCGGGGCTCGCCTCGCGAAGGGCGGTGATGCCGACGCTCTTCGAGCGCTCGCACGCAACGCGGGACTCAGCGACGCGCAGGTCGAGCAGGGCTCGAGCGATCCGTCCGAAGGCGTCGGCACGATCGACTCGCGCATCGTCGTGTTGGGTCTGCCCAGGACAGTCGTGGAGGCGTTGCTCCCGTTAGGCCTCGAGCTCGCTCCGCAGCCACTGACCTTCCCGGACCGACACCCGGTATTCGTCATGTTCTCGCATGACCACTTCGAGGCGTGGTTTGGCGACATGGACTACAACGAGATGATGCTCGCCGTGCCCTACGTGCAGCGCAGCGCGGTGCACGTCGCAAACCGAGGACCCTTCATCTACATGCCGCGGCTGTATCTCGACGAGGAGACACCCAAGGTGTTGGGCAATCTCTTCTACGGCTTCGAGAAGCAAATGGCGCGCATCAACAACGGGGCCTCGGAGTACACCGTCACCACCCCCGATGGCTCGAAGACCATCGCGACGGCCAGCTTCGAGGTCGATGGCGCGCCGCAGCCTCCCTCGAAGGTCCCGCTGTTCAACACCGTCCGCAAGGTCTTCGACATGCCGACGGTCTCGCAGATGTTTCGCATCTTCGACGAGGACGCGTTCTACGAGCGCGACTTCGTCAGCCCGTTCCTCTGCAGCACGATCACCTACGACTTCTCCGAGAAGACCTGCACGGTGCAGCCGATGACGGCCACGGTCGAGCTGACCGACGCCCTCACGCCTCCGGGCATGCCCACCTCACCGCAGCAGGTGCCGAGCATCGATACGCAGGTGCTCGGCGCGTTCAGGCTTCGAGCCAACCAGGTGGTGTCCCTCCCCGGCTCGTGCGCCGACACCCGGTTCGAGACGCCGACCCCACCTCGCAAGGAGAAGGTCGTCATCCTCGGGGGCGGACCGGCATCACTCGCGGCCGCCTACTACCTGGGCAAGCAGACGGAACGGTACGAGGTCGAGCTGTACTCCTTGGGCTGGCGGCTGGGGGGCAAGTGCGCCGCCGGCCGCAACCCGCATCGGGACGACCGCGTCGAGGAGCACGGGCTGCACGCATTCGTCGGATTCTACGAGAACGGCTTTCGCACGATGCGGGAGGTCTGGGAAGACGCAGGGCTGCCCATCGCGGTCGGCTCCGAGCCCTACGACTACGCCGCGGGCGAAGGCCCCGTCGCCAACGCCTTCCTCGGCTGCGACGACGTCGGCGTGTTCGAGAAGTATCAGGGCCAATGGCGGTACTTCGCCACGCCGCAGACGTTCAACGGAAAGATCCCCGGCCAAGTCCCCGAGGGCGGCGAAGACGTGGTGCCCGGCTTCGGCCACGTGATCGCGAGCGCGCTGCGGCGGGTCGCACAGGACACCGAGGCGATCCTCGGGCACGCAAAGGTGGACTCCGGCCACTTCGAGGCCCACAAGCCCCCTTCGGCCTGGACCCGAATCGTCAACGCGCTCGAGGGATTCGTCGACCTCGAGAGTCACAAGCTCCACGAGGCGCTGCAGGCCTTGGTCGGCTACGTCGAGACGCTCGCAATCGACGCGATCGCCCACGAGATCGAGAGCGGCTCGCGGCTGTTCCGTGGCATCGCGTGGTTGCTCGAGCTCGTCCGCAGCGGGCTCCGCAAGGTGCTCGGAGACTGGATGCAGGACGATCCCGAGGTCTATTTCATCTGGCAGGGCCTCGACGTGCTGCTCACCGCGCTCATCGGCTTGATTCACGCCAAGACGGTGAACTTCGATGTCCTCGACCGGTACGACCTGCGCCAGTGGCTGCTCGCCAACGGCATGGACGAGCGCAACCGCGACGCTTCGGCGATCACTCAGGTCTACGAGACCCTGTTCGCGCACGGCCAGACGCCGCGCCCCGACGACATGGCGGCGGGCGTTGGGCTGCGATGGTTCATGTTGGTCAGCTTCCTCTACAAGGGCTACCCGGCCTACTTCTTCAAGTACAGCTGCCCGCAGACGATGGTGACGCCGTACTATCTGGCGCTGCAGAAGTTCGGCGTGAAGGTGAACTTCTTTCACGAGGTCCTCGACCTACAGATCGAGGGTACCGGCGAGAAGCGCAGGCTCAGCGGCGTCAAGATGCGCGTGCATGCCACGACCAAGGACGGAGCGTCCTACGATCCGCTGGTCCACGTGCAGGGCAACCCGCGGGCGATCCCCGCGTGGCCGACCGAGCCCAAGTTCGAGGCGCTCGCGCAGGGCGAGGCCCTGCAGGCCCGCGGCATCGACCTCGAGAGCCCGTGGTCGGGCTGGGAGGGCGTACACGAGAAGGTGCTCGAGCTCGGCACCGACTTCGACCACTGCATCCTGGGCGTCCCGGTCTCGGTGTTCGGGGCGATTGCCAAGCAGCTCACCGACGCGTCCTCACCGAGCCACTCGACGCAGTGGACGGACATGGTCGAAGGGATGAAGGTCATCCGGACCATCTCCGCGCAGCTTTGGTTCCGCGAGCCGATGACGTCGCTGACGACCCACCCCTACGGCATGCTCACCTCGTACGCGCTGCCCGAGCCCAGCATGGGGGACTTCACCCATCTGCTCGACTGGGAGCCCTGGGCCAAGCGCGACGGCGGGCCCAAGAGCGTCGCCTACCACACGGGCAGCACCACCGCGATGACGGTCGCCCAAGGCTACCCAGACGAAAGCCCGGACTACCCCGCCACAGAACTGCGCAGCTGGACGGCGGACTTCGGCGACTGGCTCGAGGAGCACTACGCCGGGATGTACGACCGGATCGAGTCGTACGAACAGATGCTGGGCGTCCTCGCTGCGCCCGAAGGGAAGACCGGTGCAGAACGGCTGCACCACCAGTACTTCAACGTCTCGGTGCACCCCTCCGACCACTACGTGCTCTCGCAGCCCGAGGGCATGGCCGTTCGCCTCGGCCAAGCGGAGTCCCACGTGCAAGGCCTCTTCTTGTGCGGCGACTGGACCCGCACCGACCTCAGCTGCGGATGCGTCGAAGCATCGACACAGTCGGGCATGCTGGCCAGCCGAGTCATCAGCAACGAGCCGCGCTACATCTGGCACCCAGGCTTTTGAGGCACCACGGCAACGCGCTCCCCTGCGTCGGTCGGTTGCGGTTGAGGTCGAGCGAGCGGGGCTCCGCCCCACCACCGCCAACCCGAACGCGGAGGAGCGAGCCAGAGGCGAGCGAGCGAGGGCGCTCCGCGCCCGACCTTGGAGGGAGGCGCGAAGGGGGCTTCGCCCCCGCAGCGTCGGGAACCGAGAGGTTCCCCAAAGAACGCCCCGCGAGCGAGGGCGCTCCGCGCCCGACCTTGGAGGGAGGCGCGG
>JANSYI010000023.1 GCA_024742475.1 bacterium
GGAGGGCGAGCGAAGGGCGGCTTCGCCGGCCGCAGCGAGGGAACCGAGAGGAACCCCAAAGAGGACCCCGCCCCCTCAGCGATGGGAACCGAGAAACCACCTACGTACCGGAGGCGAAGGAGCGGACCCTCCGGGTCCGCGAGCGAGGGCGCCCCGCGCCCGACCTTGGAGGGCGAGCGAAGGGCGGCTTCGGCGGCCGCAGCGAGGGGAACCGAGAAACCACCTACGTACCGGAGGCGAAGGAGCGAACCCTCCGGGTCCGCGAGCGAGGGCGCCCCGCGCCCGACCTTGGAGGGGTGAGCGAAGGGGGCTCCGCCCCCGCAGCGAGGGGAACCGAGAGGTTCCCCTGATCGATTAAATATCGAAGTAGAGCTCGAACTCGTGCGGGTGCGGACGCGAGCGGACCTGGTCGACCTCGTTCTCGCGCTTCCACCCGACCCATGCGTCGAGCAGGTCCTTGCTGAACACGTCGCCCTTGAGCAGGAACTCGTGGTCGGCGTCGAGGGCATCGAGCGCCGCCTCGAGGCTGCCGGGGGCCGAGGGCACGTCCGCGAGCTCCTCGGGGGCCATCGAGTAGATGTCCTTGTCGAGCGGCTCGCCCGGGTCGAGCTTGCGCTCGATGCCGTCGAGGCCCGCCATGAGCAAGGCCGCGAACGCCATGTAGGGGTTGGCGGTGGGGTCCGGGGTGCGGAACTCGATGCGTGCGGCCTTGGGCTCGCTCGCCGCGGCGGGGATGCGGATCGAGGCTGAGCGGTTGCCGCCCGAGTAGGCCAAGTTGACGGGCGCCTCGTAGCCGGGGACGAGCCGCTTGTAGCTGTTCGTGCTCGGGTTGGTGAACGCGCACAGGGCCGGCGCGTGCGCCAAGATCCCCGCGATGTAGTGCATCGCCAGGTCACTCATGCCCGCATACGAATCGCCCGAGAACAGCGGGCTCCCGTCCTTCCACAAGCTCATGTGGGTGTGCATGCCGTTCCCGTTGTCGCCAAAGAGTGGCTTGGGCATGAACGTCACGGCCTTGCCCGCGCGGCGCCCGACGTTCTTGATGATGTACTTGAACCAGCACATCTTGTCGGCTTGGCTGAGCATCGAGTCGTAGCGGATGTCGATCTCGGCCTGGCCCGCGGTGGCCACCTCGTGATGGTGGCGCTCGACGGTGATGCCCACGTCCTCGAGGGCGAGGCACATCTCGGTGCGAAGGTCGTGCGTCGCGTCGGTGGGCGGCACCGGGACGTACCCGCCCTTGGGCTTCACCTTGTAGCCGAGGTTGGGGAACTCCTCGCGATCGTTGTTCCAGTGGCCGCTGATCGAGTCGACCGCGTACATGCCCTGGTTCTTCGACGTGGAGAACCGGACGTCGTCGAAGATGAAGAACTCCGCCTCGGGCCCGAAGAACGCCGTGTCGGCGATGCCCGTCGAGGTCAGGTAGGCCTCGGCACGTTTGGCCAGCGTCCGGGGGTCGCGCTCGTAGTCTTGCCCCGTGACGGGGTCTTGAATGTCGCCCAGCAGGACCAGCGTCGGCACCTCCATGAACGGGTCGATCTGGGCGCTCCCTGGGTCGGGCACGACGAGCATGTCCGAGTTGTTGATCGCCCGCCAGCCGCGGATCGAGGAGCCGTCGAAGGCAAAGCCGGCCTCGAAGGACCCCTCGTCGAGCTCGTGCGTGGGCACGGTGAAGTGGTGCCAGCTGCCGAGCAGATCACAAAAGCGCAGGTCGACCATGCGGACGTCCTGCTCTCGGGCGTACTCGAGGATTTCGCGGGGGGTGCGGGGAGGATGCGCGTTGCTCATGGGTTGCTTCCTGTGCTCACAGTGCTGACTCTCCACGCTCGCCGGTTCGGATCCGGATCGCGTCGAGGACGGGGAGGACGAAGATCTTTCCGTCACCAACGCGACCGGTCGAGGCGACCTCGCGCAGCGCCTGCACGACCTCCTCGGCGAGCCTAGCCTCGATGACGACCTCGACCTTGATCTTGGGGACGAAGTCGATGACGTAGGCGCTGCCGCGGTGGACCTCACGCTTGCCGCCGGTGCGTCCGAAGCCGCGGACCTCGGTGATGGTCATGCCCCCGACACCGAGCTCGGTCAGGCGCTCCTTGACGTCATCGAGCGCAAACGGGCGGATGAGCGCCTCGACCTTCAGCAATCCGGTGGCGGTCAGGTCCATGGCCGTGGCGCTCTTCTAGGCCAATGTGCACGGATCAACAACCTGCCGGCCGCGGTGTTTTTGCAGCCTCACGAGCCGGACGCGCCATCACGACGGCGTCGTCGGGAGGCGCCTTGTAGTACCCCGCTCGGCGCCCGATCTCGGCGAAGCCCGCGGCATCGTAGAGCGCGCGCGCGGCCCGGTTCGAGGCCCCGACCTCGAGCAGCACTCGGGACGCGCCATGTGCGGTCGCCCGCTCCAGCACCGCGCCCAGGAGATCTCTCCCGATGCCGCGGCGCTGCGCGTCCGGGTCGACCGCGATCCGCAGCAGGTGCGCCTCCATCTCTCCGGCGGCGAGCACGTGCCATGTGCAGGAGTAGCCCGAGACCGCCCCGTCCTCGGCGACGGCGAGCTCGACGATCGCCATCGGCCGCTCGATCTCGTCGAGATACGCGCGAGGCGCCCACGGGTTACCGAACACGCGCGACTCGATGCGCAGGATCGCCTCGAGGTCCGACGCGGTGGCGATGCGCCTGCGCACTCACGCCTCCGCTGGGGGCTCGTCGGCGTCGCCCTCGAGCGCGGGCGGGTCGAGCACGAGCGCGGCCAAGTCGGCCGCCAGACCATCACGCCCACCGAGCCCAAACCCCGCCTGTGCGGACGTGACCAGGATGTCTCGGGCGTGGACGCCGACCGACTTGGCGAGCTTCCGCCGGGCCTGCCCCCGCGCGGAGACGCCGAGCTTGTCGCCCTTGGTGGCCACCAGCAGGGTCGGCAGCCCGCGTGCGGTCAGAAAGGCCATCATCGCGCGGTCGAGGTCGCCGACGCCGCGGCGAATGTCGACGAGCAACACGAGGCCGCTGAGCGCCTCGCGCTTCTCGAGATAGCCCTCGATCATCGGCGCAAAGCCCTCACGCACCGATCGACCCGCGGCGGCGAACCCGTAGCCGGGAAGGTCGCACAGACGGACGGGGAGCTTCTCCTCCCCCGGCCCGCGCAGCTCGAGGGTGAAGAAGTTGAGCAGCTGCGTCCGGCCTGGCGTTCGGCTCACCCGCGCAAGGCCGCGACGGCCACACAGCGCGTTGAGGAGGCTGGATTTGCCCACGTTCGAACGCCCAGCGATCGCGAACTCGGGGCGGTCGCCCTCGGGAGACTGCTCGACGTTGGAGGCGCTGCGCTCGAACTCCGACGAGACGACGTGCCAACCATCTGCGGGTCGTTCGGCCACGGCCGCCGACTATACAGGAGCACCGCCAGCGCCGTACTCTCGGGCACGGTCAGCATCATGGACGTGTACGGACTCACGGGTGGCATCGGCAGCGGCAAGTCCAGCGTCGCGGAACTCCTCGAGGAATACGGCGTGCCCGTCGTCTCCGCCGACGAGCTCTCCCGCGTCGTCGTCGCCGCCGGCAGCGAGGGGCTCGGGGAGGTGATGCGCGCCTTTGGCAGCGACGTGGTGGACGAACGCGGGGAGCTCGACCGGCGCCGGATGGCCACGATCGTCTTTCGTGACCCGGCCCGTCGCCAGCAGCTCGAGGCGATCCTCCACCCCAGGATCCGCGAACGGTTCGAGCAGGTGCTCGACGCGCTCGAGAAAGCCGGCCACCCCGTGGCGATCTACGAGGTCCCACTGCTGTTCGAGAAGAACCTGCAGTCGGACATGAAGGCCACGATCTTGGTGACGGCCAGCGAGCAGACCCGCATCGCCAGGGTGATGGAGCGCGACCAGGTCACCGAGGGCGAGGTGCGCGACCGGATCGCCGCGCAGATGCCCGAAGCGCTCAAGCGCAAGCGCGCCGACTACATCATCGAGAACGACGGCTCTCCCGACGAGCTGCGCCGCGAGGTTCGATTCATGCTCGAGCGCTTCCTCCGCTTCGACGCGCGTGGCCACGGCCCGGCGACGAAGCGGCGCACGACCGAGGTGCCGACCACCCCCTCCGCGATGTCCACGCAGGTTCCGACCGACGCCAGCGGATCGCCCAGCCGCACTCCGACGGAGGTGCCAGAGCCGACGCCGACCGCTCGGCCCAGCGTGGGCACGCAGCGCCCCTCCTCGGTGGGCACACTGCCCCACATCGACCCCTCGATCGATCCGCCGCCGCCCCCGGGTGCGGCCCGGACTCCCACGCGCGCAGCGCCTCCGCCCCCGCCGGGGTTGCGCGTGCCCGCGCCCGCGCAGCCCTCCGAGGCCGATGCCCCCGCGGCCGCCGTGCCGCAGCCCCCCGCGCCCCCGCCGTCCTCGCACCGCACCGAGCCCGCACTTCCGGTCGTGCCAACGACCACGCAAAAGGCCCCGGTCGTGCGCGACGATGACGAGGGATGAGGGCCCGCCTCAGAGCCCGAGCACGCCTTCGATTGCGCTCATCATCGCGACCCTGCGCCGTGTGATCGGGCTACTGCCGTCGATGAGCGCGCGGCTGTGCTCGAGCACGTCCGCCAGAGGGAACGCAAAGACCTGAGGATCCGAGGTCGGCGTGCCCCCCGGGACGAGGGGTGCCCAAGCAACCATCGTGTCGGTGCGCCCTTCGAGCACCGCGTCCACGGCCGCAATGCCCAGACGTCCCGCCACCATGCGGTCGCGAAACGACGGAGCCCCACCGCGGACCAGGTGCCCCAAGACCGTCGCCCGTACGTCGACGTCGCGAAGATCGCCGAGGCGCTCCGCGACGAGCCGCACCAGCCGAGTGCACGGCGTGCGCACCCCCTCGGACTTCAGGATCAAGACCCTTCGCTTGCCCCGCTCGGAGAACGCCCGCCGGATCGCGGTCTCGACGGCCTCGACCAGCTGCGCTTCGTCGCGTCCCTGCTCGCGAAACAACACCGCCTCCGCGCCCATCGCAGCCGCCGCCGCCATCGCCAGGTAACCACAGTCTCGCCCCATCACCTCCACGACGAACGCGCGGTGGTGGGCCCTGGCCGTGTCGCAGATTCGATCACAGCTGCTGACGATCGTGTTGAGCGCCGTGTCGACGCCGATCGAGGTCCCCGTGCACCCCACGTCGTGGTCGATGGATGCGGGCACGCCCACGACCGGTGTACCCGACGCCTCGGCGAGGGCATGCGCGCCGCTGAGCGACCCGTTGCCTCCGACCACCACGAGACCGCGCAGTCCGGCGAGGACCTCGACCGCGGGCGCCCTCCCCTGTGCGGTCATGAACCGAGGCTCTCGCGCGGAGCCGAGGATGGTGCCCCCCACCGCACCGAGCAGGTCGACCTGACCGTCGACCCCGAGTTCGCCCGAGGGTCCGGTGTGGGTCAGTGGGCGCAACCGGCCCTCGAGAAGCCCGGTGAACCCGTTCTCGACGCCGATCACGGGCACCCCGCGGCTCGCTGCGAGCTTGGTCATCGCGCGCAGGGCCGCGTTCATACCCGGAGCGTCGCCGCCGGAGGTCAGGATCCCGATCGCGTCCGACATGCCCAAGGATAACGCGGCGAGGGGCGGCCGTCGGGGTCGGCGCACGCCCAGTCCGGGTGCGGCTGGCGAGCCCGAACCCTGCGAGCGGGCTGTGCCCAACATCGCCGGCTGGTTTGCGCCCTCCGCTGCGCGTACTCTGGATCACGACGATGGCCTCGGACGGTCCCTCAAAGCCGCTCGTTCCTCCGCCGCCCACGCTGAGCAGCAAACCGGGTGACGCGAAGGGCCCCGCGGCGAAGCCCGGCCCCGCGGCGATGCCCGATGACGACGCTTGGCTCGAGCTGATCGAGGACGAGCCGACGGCCCCCAAGGACACGGCGGCCGGTCAGCCTTCCGCGGCCGAGCCCGCAGCGCCCCCCGAACAGACGGACCTGCCTGCAAAGGACACTCGCCCCCCGCCGCCACAGATTCGATTCGACACGCCCCCGGTGTCCAAGGCGCGACGGGGCGTCCTCCCTGCGCCCAAGTCCGAAGGCAAGCGCGTGCAGCCGGTTCACGCCAAGCCCCGCCGCGACCGCGCCGCCCGCCCGAGCGCAGCGGGGCTCCCCTCGGGCATGGTTCCGCCCGGCGCGCCCGAGGCCGCGCAGCGGGAGGACACCGACGTTCTCATCGCTTCGGCCGTGGCGGCGCTGACCGAGGGTGAGGAGTCCGCCCACGAGGTCCAGCCCGCGGCGGCGACCGCCAGCGCCGAAGCGCCCGTTCCCGTCCCCGCCCCGGTAACGCCGCCGGCCGCAGACTCGGAGTCGCCGCCTCCCTCGCGACGGTTCGCGCTCTGGATCGGCCTCGGCGCCGCCGCGGCGCTCGTCGGCGTGCTCCTTGCCACACGCTCGGGCGAGGCCGACCCCGAGCCCGTCGCGCCCGCCTCGGTCCAGGCACGGACCGACGCGCACGCGCGGGCACGCGCCCCCGAAGGGCCACGAGCCGAGCGCGACGGCGCGGACCCATCCCAACGCCAGGATGGAGTCGATGGCGAGGACCACGTCGAGCCCGAGCCCGAGCCCGTCGCGGCCGCCTTGGACCTCGGCGCACCGCTGATGGTGCCCGACGTCGGTGGCGGCGCGCTCGCGGCCGAGGATCCCATCGAAGTCATGGACGAAGCCGACGCGGAGGATTCGATCGACGCCGAGACCGCCCCGCCGGTCTCCGAGCCCGGCCGGCGAAGCAAGGCGAAGCGGCGGCGCAAGCCCAAGAGCGCCGCGGACGAGCCCTCACGCCCTGCCCCCGCCGCCCCCACGACACGCAAACCCGACGCGGACGCGCTGCTGGCCGATGCCCGGGCCGCGCTCGCTGCAGGTCGAGCGCGCAAGGCATACAGCCTCGCGAGCAAGAGCCGCAGCGCCAAGCGAAGCTCCGCCGCGCTCGTGGTCATGGCCAAGGCCGCGTGCCGGTTTGGGGGCGAAGCCCAGGCCAAGTCGGCGTTCAACCAGCTGAGCGTCTCGGCCCGCCGCGGCATCCGCTCCGAGTGCCGCACCCACGGCGTGCGACTGGGACTGTGATCCCCGGCCTCAGCCGTCCACGCGACCGCGCAGCAGCAGCACGAGCGCGAGCACCGGCACGGCGACGGTGGAGTGACCGGCACACAAGTGCCCCAGCTCGGTGATGGGGCAGTGTAGGTACAAGGCGACGAGCCCCGTCAGCCCCGCGGCCCAGACCCCCAGCGCGCTTGGAAACCACCGCGTGGGTCCGTTTCGACTGAGGAGCCCCAACGCAAGCGCCGCGAACGCGGCGAAGGAGAGGCCAAAGACGAAGCACGACCCCGCCTGCGCCCAAAAGACCGGACCGACCCCGGCCTGCGACGCGGGGTGCAGGGCATGCGCGGCCGGCAGCGCCCACGACACGGCGAGGCAGAGCAGCCCCAGCGCGACCCACTGCACGCGACGCGCGGTCGACAGCGCGGGCCTGGACAGTGGGCGCAGCGCCGCCACCAGCGCCAGCACCAGCGGCCCGAGCAGCAGGCCGAGATCGAGCAGCATCCGCCCCCGCGGATACACCTCGAAGTCCGCGCGCCGCGTCCCGAGCAGCACCATCGTCACCACGCCCGCCACCAGACCCAGCGCAAGGCCCCACCGCACCCGCGTGGGCAGGCTCGAGACCGCGCTCGAAGGCCCCTCGGCGTCGAGCGTGGCGTGCAGCGCACCCAGCCCCTCGGCGACGAACGGCGCGTCCTCCTCGAGATCGGCGCCCACGCCGGGAAACAGCCGGGCGAGGTCGGGGGGAACCCCGTCTTGGTCGTGCGCCTGACTCATCGTCTCTTTCTCCCATAGCCCGCACCACCCGCTCCGGTTACAGCCCCGGCGAGTCGACCTCTGAGCTTCTCGTAGCCGCGGTGTGCGCGGACCTTCACCGCCGACTCGCTGGCGCCGACGATGACCGCCACCTCTTTGAACGGCAGGCCTTCGAACCAATGCAACTCGATGACCTCGCGCTGCGGCGGCGGAAGCTCGGCGAGCACGGCGCGCAGCTCTGCGGCCACGGCCCTGCGCTCGGGGTCGCCCTCTCGCCCTCGCTCGGCCGGCTCGTGTTCACCCAACCCGGTCTCGGGTCGGCGGCCCCGCCGGCGAAAGTACTGTCGCGCGAGGTTCATCGCGATGGTGTACAGCCACGGCCGCAGCTTCGCGCCGACCTTGAAGTCCTTGCGTGCCCGGTGCACCTGCAAGAACGTCTGCTGCACGATGTCGGCGACGTCGTCGCGGCGCGAGATCCGGCGCGCGAGCATCGTCCGGAGCTTGGGGGCGTACCGAGCGAACAAGGCATCGAACGCCGCGCGGTCCCCTTGGAGGTAGAGGGCCATCAGCGATTCGTCGGTCGCCGGCGTGGTCACAGCCCCATCATCTGCGCGAGGGCGGAGAACGTGGTGGCGGCGGTCGAGCGGATGCGGAGATCGACGATCGATGACACGTCCGTCTCGCCCGGGTTGATCTCGACCGTGGGTGCGCCGGCGCGCTTGGCCATCACAACGGGGGCGGCGATGTAGGGGAACGCGCTGGTCGTGCCGACCGAGACCACGGCGTCGAAGCCCGTCTGGAGTTCCCGCTGCAGCGAGGCGATGGCGGCTTGCGGCAGCATCTCTCCAAACAGGACGACCTGTGGCCGAATCATCTCGCCGCACGCGGGGCAGCGTGGTGTCGTCGGCGCTGCGGGGGTCCCTAGCTGGGGCTCGAGGGCGAGAAAGTCATCGACGCGCGCACGCCAGGCGCAGGCAGTGCACGAGAGCGACTGTAGGTTGCCGTGGATCTCGATCATGGGCTCCGACCCGGCGCGCGCGTGCAAACCGTCGACGTTTTGGGTCAGCAGCCACGCGCCTTCGCGGCGGCGCTGGATCGACGCGATGACCTCGTGCGCCCGGTTGGGTGCCGCGCCCCGGCACGCGCGCTCGATCTGCAGCATGTACTTCCAGCAGACCTCCGGGCGAGCGGTGAGCATCTCCCCGCTGAGCGCGACCTCGATGGGCACGCCCTCGTCGGTCGTCCCCGAGTCGTACAAGCCGCCGACGCCCCGGTAGGTCGGCAGCCCGGAGTCGGCGGAGACACCTGCGCCGGTGACGAACAACACCCTGCGCGCCGCGGTGAGCACCTCGGCCAGCTGCTCGACCAAGGCGGGGTCGACGTGCTGGGGGGGGCTCACCGTGACCGTCCGCGGGAGGCAGGTTCAGCTCAGGCCCGTCTTGGAGACGACGCCGCGGAACATGTTCAGCGTGCGCTCGAGGCTCTCGATGACTTCCTCGAGGCTGTGGGCATCTTGCGATCGGATCTCTTGCTCTGCCCGCTCGAGCACCCCTTCGGCCTTGGCGATGGCGTCGCGACCGAAGCTCGTACCCGACATGATGCCCTGCACCTGCGGGAACAGCTCGCGCACGTCGGAGATGAGGCGCTCGGCCTGCTGACGCTGCCGCTCGAACTCCTCCGACGCACGGACCTCGACCATGTAGTTCTGGCTGCTCTCGACCAGCTTCTGCAGCTCGTCCTCGGTCAGCCCCGACGTCGCGGTGACCGTGATGCTCTGCTCGCGGCCAGTCTCGAGGTCCTTGGCCGAAACGCTCACCAGGCCGTCGGCCGAGATGGAGAAGGTCACCTCGACTTCGACCTCGCCGCGGGGCGCCTTTCGCAGACCCGAGAGGATGAACTCGCCGAGCAGCTCGTTCTCGGCCGCCTTGTCGCTCTCGCCCTGCAGCACGAGGATCTTCACCGACGTCTGGTAGTCGCGGACGGTGGTGAAGATGTGCGAGGCGCTGGTGGGGACCGTGGTGTTCTGGTCGATGAGGCGGTGGAAGAAGCCACCGACGATCATGATGCCGAGGCTGTGCGGTGTGACGTCGAGCAGCAGGACGTCCATCGACTCGTCGACGAGCGCGGCGGCCTGGATCGAGGCTCCGAGCGCCACGACCTCGTCGGGGTGCACGCCCTTGCACGGCTCGAGGCCGAAGAACTCGGCCACGCGCTGCTGAATGAGCGGCATGCGGGTCATGCCGCCGACGAGAATGACGTCGTCGAGGTCGTTGCGATCGATGTCGGCCTCGGCGAGCGTCTTCTCGCAGATGGCCACCGTCCGGTCGACGAGGTCGCGCGTCAGCTCCTCGAGCTCGTCACGGGTCAGCGACTCCTGCATGTGGAACGTTTGACCGCTGGGCGTGGTGTAGAGGAACGGGAGGTCGATGAGGGTCTCGCGCGCGACCGAAAGCTCGCAGCGCGCCTTCTCGGCCGCGTCCTTGATCCGCTGCAGCGCCATGCGGTCGTCCTTGACGTCGACGCCGCTCTTCTCCGCGAACGCCTGCGTGAGCCGGTCCATCACGCGGATGTCGAAGTCCTCGCCGCCGAGGAACGTGTCTCCGGCGGTGGAGACCACCTCGAACACGCCGTGGCCGATGTCGAGGATCGAGATGTCGAAGGTGCCTCCGCCGAGGTCGTAGACGGCGACCTTACGCTCGAGATCCTTGCCAAAGCCGTAGGCGAGCGCGGCCGCGGTGGGCTCGTTGATGATGCGGATGACATCCAGGCCCGCGATGCGGCCCGCGTCCTTCGTCGCCTGACGCTGGTTGTCGTTGAAGTAGGCCGGGACCGTGATGACGGCCTTCTCGGTGCCGCCGCCGAGGTATTGCTCGGCGACCAGCTTCATCTCTTGGAGGATGAACGCGCTGACTTCGGGGATGCTGTAGACCTGGTCGCGCAGCTTGATGCGCACGTCGCCGTGGGGGCCCTCGACGATGACGTACGGACACGACTGCTGAACCGCCTTGGCCGAGGGCGATTCCCAGCGGCGCCCGATGAGGCGCTTGGCCGCGTAGACGGTGTTTTGGGAGTTGGTGACGGCCTGGCGCTTGGCGATGTGCCCGACCAGCCGTTTTCCACTCTCCGAGATGGCGACCATCGAGGGCGTGGTCTTGTAGCCCCCTTTGTTCGGGATGACCGTGGGAACCCCATCCTCGACGATCGCGACGCAGGTGTTCGTGGTTCCGAGGTCGATACCAACGACGTTTTCCATGAGGTGTTCCGGTCAGGGCAACGCAACCGCGTCTGCGCGGGCGGCCCCTGCGTCAGAATCTACTTTGCTTTGCACGCCTTGAGAAGGGCACGAACGTCCGGGTCGTCGGGTCGCTCCTTCGCGACGCGCTCCGCCTGCGCCCGTGCAGTGCTCACCTGTCCCGCGGCCAAGAAGGCGTACGCGATCCAAACGTGCAGTCGTACGCGCTCGGCGGTGCGCACCTTCTCGCCGGAGGCTTCTGCGGAACGCAGCGCTTCGAGGGCACGCATCGCGAGATCGCGCCCCATGTTCGGATCTCCCTCCCGGACGGCGAACGCGGCGTGCGCCAAGTGTTCAGCGGTCGGGTGAGCCTGCGCCGCCTCGATCAGCCACGGGAGCGCCTCGGCGTACTGTCCGAGATCGAGACGCTGCTGCGCCCGGGCGTAGGCCTCCGTGCCGCGCTTGTCCCGCGCGGCCTGTCGGACCGCCTCCCACTTCGCCTCGAGCTCCGCGTTGGCCGGATCCGCCCGCTTGGCCAGCAGGTAGAGGTTCGCCGCCTTGGCCAGGTTGCCGGACTTCTCCGCGGCTTCGGCCTCGCTGAGCATCGCCGAGGCCTCCTCTTGCATCTTGGCCTGAAGGGCTTCGCGCTGCCGTTGGGCCCGGGCTCGGGTCCGCTCTTCCCTGCGCTCGGCGGCCGCGGCTTCACGCGCGTGGCGAGCCTCGGCTTCCTCGGCCTCCACTTCCTGGCGCGCGCGCGCGTCGTCTTCGATGCGCCGATCGACCCACGGCGCGCGGACGTCCTCGCGGCGCAGCTCCGCGTACGCGGCCTTGGCCTCCCGAAACAGCGACGAGAGGATCGAGCGGAACGGGCCGAGGTCGCGGCCGTGATAAGCATCGGGGTGCAGCGCGCGGCTGGTCTCGTGATACGCCCGCTTGATCGCCTTGACGTCGTGCGTGGGCAAGATCCCCAGGATCTCGAACTGCGACATCTGGGCGTGGTCGTCGTTCATCGCGAGGATCCAGCGCTGGCGGTCGACATCGATCGGATAGCTGTCGTCGAGACGGTCGTCGCTGGCGGGGACCCGCTTGCGATCGATGCGCTCGAGCTCGTCGTCCTTGTCGGTCCCCTCGTCCTCGGCCTGACCGTTGGAGACATCCTCCCCCTGCGCGGCGACCTCGACGGTCGGCGCTCGACCGCCCTGCGCCAAGGCGGCCGCGAGCGCTCGGCGTTTTCGCGCCTCGGCGGCCGCGCGGAGGCTGGCGGTGCTGCGTCGGACCACCGGCTTGGCCTTGACCTCGGCCAGCGTGAGCGCGCCGCCGTCGATCAACTTGTTCACAATCGCGCTCGCTTCACTGGACGGCAGCCCACAGGCACGCACGAGGTCGCCGACCTTGACCGAGCCCTCGACACGGCTCAAGACGAAGTAGTCCTGGGGCGTGAGCTCGAGCTCCGCGGGGATCGATTCGTTCCGTTGAACGTGCTGCGCGGGGTCGAGGGCCATCGCCGGCCCTCGATAGTAGCGCACATGTGGCGGCTCCCGATGCCCGCGGGCCGGGAGAACGTCCGCTCAGTCGGGAACGGTGCCGTCGACGCGGTAGCGGGCCATGTCGAGGTGGAAGTGGTTGCGGTGCAGCCTGTCGAAGGCCGGGGTGAGCACCACCGAGAAGACGTCTTCATCCACGGTGCGCCGCGCCACGGCTTGTAGGAATCGCTCGGCGCGGGTCTTGGGGGCCCCGGGCTCGCCGTAGTTGCCCAGCACGGGGATCTCCTTGCCGCCGGCGAGCGTGAAGCTTCGGATGTCGATCGCGTTGGCGTAGCTGTGCTCGCTCACCCAGCCCGGGTAGGCGGCCATCTCGCGGCAGTTGTAGGTGCCCATGTGGCGGATCTTCTTGACGGCGCGGCCGAGGTGACGCTCGGCTTCCTCCTGGACGACCACCTCGAAGCGAGACAGCGCCATCGCGACCGGGCAGGCGACCTTGGGCTTGCCGCTCCAGCGGATCTTTCCGGGGCCGGAGACGTAGCGGACGGCCTGCGGCGCACCGCAGGTGATGCCGGACTTGTTCTCGTGCACGGGGATCCGGCTGGACGCGAAGGTGACGCCGGCGTCTTCGAGCCGCTGCTCACACGCCTCGATGGGCTCGGGCGGGCCCACGATGAGGTCGTCAGCGACGTCGTCGAAGGACGGGGCCCGGAACACCTCGCCCGGCGCGTGGTCCTCGGGGTTTGCTTCGGAGTCCGGCGCCGCCGCCTCGGTCGGCGCCGCCGAGGCCCCCTCGCGCGACTGAGACGAAGCAGAGGTGGCCGCGAGCGCCGCGGCAATTGCCGGACCAAACCACACCTCGAGCGTCGCCATCGCCTTCAACATACGCTCCGGGGCCGCGCGTCGATCTGCGCGCGCCCAAATTGGGGCACGATGGCCCCGATGCCGCGTGTGCTCGCCGTGCTCCTGCTCGCCCTCGCCGCCTGCCGCCCCACGAGCGCGCCGACTCCGCCCTCCCCCGCGGACACGCTGCGTACCCGCACCATCGCGACCTCGCACGTCGATCCAGCCCGCGCGGCCGTCATGGACCAGCTCCTGGGCGCCGCGCGCTCGGGCGACACCTCGGGCCTCATGCCCCGCGCCACCGCTCGGCTCGCCGCCACATTGGACGCCGACGCGCTGCGCTCGTCGCTCCACGCGCTGACGAGCAGCTTCGGTCCGCCGCTGGGCATCCTCGAAGAGCAGGTCCACCGCGAGGGCCCGTCGCGCTGGTACTCGGGGCTCGTCCTGCACGGCCAGCCGCGCGGCGGCGGCGTGCTCACGCCGGTCTTGTACCAGTTCTCGCTCGACCCACAGGACCGGCTCGATACGCTGCTCGTCCGCGAGCACTGGTTCATCGACAACCTGCGGCACCCCGCCGAGGCGTATCTCCCCGTGACGCGCTTCCACCTCCCCGCCCGCGGCACTTGGTACGTGCTGCACGGCGGACGCGCACGCGCGACCAACTATCACCATGGCAATCGGCACCAGCGCTGGGCCTACGATCTCGTCGTCAAGCGCGACGGTCGGCAGCGCGCACGCGGCAGCGACCGGCACAGCAACGAGAGCTACCACGCCCACGGCGAAGACCTCCTCGCCCCCGCCGCCGGGACCGTCGTGCACGTGGTCGAGGGCGTGCCGGAGAACCGCCCCCCCGAGCGCGGACGCGCGGGCGGCAACGGGCTCATCATCGACCACGGGTTCGGCGAGTACTCGGCGATGTGGCATGCCATTCCAGGCTCGCTCGAGGTCGCGGTGGGCGATCGCGTCGAGACCGGTCAGCGTGTCGCCAAGGTCGGCAACAGCGGCCGCTCGACAGGCCCGCACATTCATTGGCACGTCTCGTACCGCCTCCCCGGCGGCATCGAGGAGGCGTTCGGTCTGCCCGCCGACATGACCCACGTCTACGTCGACGACACCTGGTACGCGCACAAGATGCCGGTGCGGGGCCAGTACGTCCGCGCGGCGCAGCGCCCCGCCGTCGAGATCACCCCGGTCGCCGACGGACCCCGCGTGTTCGTCGGGGGGTAGAGAGGCGGGTTCATCTCGGCCTGCGGGCGCGCTACCCCTTCTTCGCCCGAGGGTGGGCCGACTCGTAGACGTCGAGCAGCTTGCCAAGGCTCAGGTGGGTGTAGCGCTGCGTCGTCGAGAGGCTCGCGTGTCCGAGCATGGACTGGATCGTGCGCAGGTCGGCCCCGCTCTCGAGGAGGTGGGTCGCGAAGCTGTGTCGCAGCCCGTGCGGGCCCACCCGTGCGCGGGCGCCGGTCTCCTCGCATCGACGGTAGACGAGCCCTCGGATCGACCGCGGCCCCATGCGGCCGCCGCGATCACCGAGGAACAACGCGCGCGGCGGGCTCTTGGGCTTGACCAAGGCGGCCCGAACGTCGAGGTAGGCGCGAAGCGCTTCGGTGCCGCGCTCTCCCAGCGGGACCAGGCGCTCCTTGCCGCCCTTGCCTCGCACGACGCGGACGCGCCCCTGCCCTGCCCCGACCTCGACATCACCGAGGTCCAGGCCCGAACACTCCGACACCCGCAGGCCCGCGCCGTAGAGCACCTCGAGCACGGCGCGGTCGCGCACGCCGCGTGGGCCGGGCCGCTGCGGCTGGTCGATCATGTCGCCGATGTCTTCGACAGGCAGCGCCACCGGGAGCGCCTGCCGACGCTTGGGGCTGCTGACGAGCGCCACCTCGTTCTCGGCGATCTCGCCGCGCCGCAGCAGGAACTCGGCGAAGCTGCGCAGCGCGGAGAGCTTGCGTGCGACCGTGGTGGGTGCCGTGTTGCCGTGGAGCTCGGCGAGGTGGGCTCGAACGTTGCGGGCAGAGAGGTCGCGCAGCCTCGGCTCCGCGTCGCGACGCTCTTGCACCGAGCGCGCGAACGCGGTGAGGTCCCCGCGGTAGGCCCGCAGCGTGTGCTTGGAGGCGCGGACCTCGGCCCGCAGATGCTCCAAGAACCGCTCGATCGCCGACCGCACACGCGCAGCGTAGCAGCCGACCTCGCCGCGCCGAAACTTTGCTCGACCTCAGCGGGCCTCGAAGGGCGCGAACGCGTCGTCGCGACGGAGCTTGGCCAGCAGCGCGAGGCGGGACGTGAATCCGAGCTTGCGCAGCAGGTTGGCGACGTGGAACTTCACCGTCCGCGGAGTGACCCCGAGCGACTCGGCCATCGTCGCGGTCGTCGAGCCCTCGAGCAGCAGCCGCAGGATGTCGAACTCTCGCGGCGTGAGCGAGGAGGTGTCGAGGTCGCCCTTCGGCTCGCTGACGCTGCCTTGGTCGGCCGCCTCGAGGCAGCGACGCATGACCGTCGTGCCCTCCGCGGCACGGTGCAGCGCCGAGCGCACCGCCGCGGCCGAGACGGGCTTGGAGAGGCACGCGTACACCCCGACGAAGAACGCCTCGCGCACGACGTCGGGCGAGAGGTCGGTGCCCACCACGACCGCGCGGCACGGCCGAGGCACCTCATGCAGCTGAACGAGGACGTCGTATGCGGTCGGGTCCGCGTCGACGTCGAGCAACACCGCGTCGGGCGACTCGCTGCGTAGCAGCTCGGCTGCCGCGAGCGCGGGATGTGGCCCGACGACCTCGAAGTCGAGCGCCCCCAAGTCCCCGCCGGGAAATCGTGCGCGGGGCGGACCGATGAACAGGATGCGAGCGCCGGACATCAGGCGTCCGACTCTACAGCGGGTTCGCATCCCAGATAGAGGGCAACCCCGTAGTCGAGGAACGAAAACATCTCGCCATAGACCGCATCGACGGTGTCGGGATCTCCGATGTACGGCGCGTGGCCTGCACCGGGCAGGACACGCAGTTCGTGCGGACCTCCATAGTCGGCGGCGAACGCCTCGACGTCTTCGTGAGGCGTGATCGGATCCGCGTCACCCCACAGCTGCAGCACCGGCCGGACGCCCGGCGTCACATCGATGACGGGGAGCGTGAAGCCCTCGAGCGTGGGGCCGGTCGCGTACACGTCCGGGAAGGTCTCCCCGCCCGCCTCGACGGCCGCGGGGTCGGCCCCGGCGAGGATCAACCCGTACACCGACGGGTCGGTCTCGATGTAACCGCCGGGCGCCGACTCGAACAGCGCCTGCACCTGCGGGCTGAAGAACGTCTCCTCGAACAGCGGGGTGACGGTCTCGTAGACCATTGCCTGCACGACGACGCGTCCGATCGCGTGCGTGGAGATCGGGCTTTGCGACCCCGCAAGTCCGACGGCGAGAGAAGCGCCGAAGCTCGTGCCAAACACGTCGACCCGGGGAACGCCGCGTGCATACCGGATGCGCTGCACGATCTCGGCGACCTGCTCGAGCGACCGCTCGGCGTCGACGACGCTGCCGTCGTCGGGGAGCGAGCTGCCCGGGTAGCCCTCGTAGGTCACCGCGTAGGCGAAGAAGCCTTCTCTCGCCGCCTCGTCGAGCGCGTTGAGTCTCAGCGCGGGATCGGTGTCGAGGTCATACATCTCGCCGGTCACCAGAGTGCCGGGCAGCATCACCAGCGCCCGCCGCGGAAAACGAACGGCCGACCGAGACGAGAATCGCTCCGTCACGTGGAGCACCGCGCCGTCGGCGAGCTCGACGTCGTGTTCGATCGTCCAAAGTTGATCGCAAAACGAACCGCCGCGAAGCTGCGCCTCCTCGGCGAGTGACTCATTCACCCAGGCGTCCGGCACGAGAGCCGGATTCGTGCCGGCCGGTTCACATGCACAAAGAGCGATCAGGAATGATGGAAAGAGTGATGAAAACCTGGCCATTTTGATGTATCCCCGAATACTCAGAATGACCCGCATGAACGAAGGCCGCCATGGCCGCATTCACCGCAACCTCCACCGAGCGTCGCGGCCCTGGGTGTGGATACAACAATCGACCGCCCCGTGATCGAGTCTGCCCTCATTCCTCCTGTCCTCTTCGTCCGCTGGAAGTCGCGCTGCGACCCCGAGGACGTCGCGCGCATTCGGCTCGAGACCGAGACGGCGCACCGAGAACTCGGCTCGAAGCTCGTCTACGTCGCGTCCATTCCCACCGGCGTACCTCCACCGGACGTGCAGGCTCGGGCAGCGCTGCGTTCGGGGACCGAGCACGCAAGCGTGCACTGCAGCTCCGTGCACCTCGTCATCGAGGGGCAGGGCCTTCGCCGCGCGATCATTCGGTCCGTCTCGGCGGGTCTACTTCTTGCCACCCGCGCGTCGTTTTCGATCCACACCCACGTCGAAGAAGCCCTACGCGCAGCGAGCGAACGCGTGCCGATCTCGGTGGCGAGCATTCTCGACTCCGCGTCGCGTGCGGGGGTGGTGGCTCAATGACCGGCGGCGCCGAACACATCGCCGCGCTTCTCGATGGGTTTCGCGCCCCGCAGTGCATCTACGTGGCCGCACGGTTGGGCATCGCCGAGCGGTTGGCCGAGCACCCCATGACCCCCGCGGCGCTCGCCACGGCCACCCGCGCTGACCCGGACGCGCTGCACCGCCTGCTTCGCGCCCTGCAGACCGTGGGCCTCTTCGCGTTCGATGGCGATCGATGGCACCACTGTGAGGCGAGCCGGGCCCTGTGCCCGGGCCACCCCAGCAGGCTGCACGACCGCGCGATCGGGCTCGGCTCGCTGGCCTGGAGCAGCTGGGGCGGGCTCGAGGGCGCCGTACGAACCGGCGCCCCCGCGTTCGATGCCGTCCATGGCGCGAGCTTCTTCGAGCACCTCGAGCGTCACCCCGAGCTGGCCGCAGCGTTTGGGCGCACGATGTCGTCGTGGACCGCCCAGACCGCGAAGGCCCTCGTCGCGACCCACCCCTTCGAGGGCGTCGGCCACCTCGTCGACGTGGGCGGAGGGCACGGCGTGATGCTCGACGCGGTCCTCGGCGCGCACCCGGACATGTCGGCAACCTTGGTCGACCGGCCCGAAGTCATCGACGCCGGTGCGCCGGCCCTGGGCGACGCGGCGCGCGAGCGCACGACACTGCGCGCGTCGAACGTGTTTCAAGACCCGCTGCCGACGGCCGACGCCTACCTCCTTTCGTGGATCCTCCACGATTGGACAGACGCGCAGTGCGTCGAAATCCTCGCGCGCTGTAGGGCCGCCAACCCCGCGGCGTCGGTGGTCGTCGTGGAGCTGGTCCTCTCGGATTCGAAGGCCTCCGCGGCCGCACGATGGTTCGATCTCGAGATGCTCGTTCAGACCGGCGGACGCGAGCGAACACAGGCCGAGTTCGAGGCGCTGTTCGAAGACGCAGGGCTCGCGCCCCCGACGTTCACCCCCACCCCCGGGACACACACCATCGTGCATTCAGCGAACCGGTGAAAGCGCCAGCTCCCCCCAACGAAGCACCATCGCCATCGCCGTAGACGCGCTACCAACCGTATAGATCAGCACCGTATCGCCAACCCGCAGTCTGCCCTCGGTCGCGGCGGCATGCAGATTGGCCGGCATCAGCGCCGGACCAATGTTGGTGGTCTGCGGATAGACAGACACCGAACGGTCTCGCGGCACGCCCAATACGTCGCAGCAAAAATCAGCGTACCACGCAGTCGGCGTATTGAATACACACAGGTCGACATCGGACAATGCAATGCCCGCTTGCGACAATGCGCCATCGGTCGCGGATCGCAGGTAGGGTTCGGCCGTCTCGCGCAGCACCGCCCCCGCGTCTCGTCGGGTGCGCATGCGCATCTTCGCGACGCCGTCTTCTACGACCAGCTCGTGGACGAACGCCCCGCAGGTCTCGCGTGTGGAGATGCGATGGGCGCCCAGCGGCGAGGCGACGTGCTCGGCCGCCTCGACGACGAAGGCACCTGCACCGTCACCGAGGAACCACGACAAGGAGCTCGAGTCGGGCACGTCGCGGGTGTAGGTGCATGCAACGCTGACCAACACTCGGCTCGCTCGTCCGGTCTCGACCATGCTGCACGCGAGATCGAAGGCCATCAGCGCGCTCGAACATGCCGTCTCCAGGTTGACCGCGGCGCACGTCAGGCCGACGCGCCGCGCCAGCCATGACGCGTCGCCGACCGCGATGCTGTCCGGACGCATCGAACACACGAGCGCGTAGTCGAAGTCCTCGACGCTTCCGTGCCAACACTCGAGCAGCTTGGCGATGACCTCGGCGTGCAGCTCGACGCTGGCCTCGGGCCCCGTGGCGACGTGACGTACCACGCTGCCCTTGAAGGGGTCTTGGGCGTAGGGCGCCATCGCGGCCTCGAACGGGCCCCCCTCCCCCGACCCCGCCCAGAGGCGCGCAAGCGCATGTTCCTCCGCTGCGGCGACCATCTGTGGGTGATGCTCGCGCCAGTAGTCGTTGGGTCGGACGGTGGCAGGCAGCGCCACCGAGAGAGCGGACATTCCGGCGTTCTTCATAGTTCTTGCTGCACGGTGAGGCTCTGGTTTCGCGCGCCAAAGGGCGCCGGTTCGCGGGGATCGATGACGACGTCGATCACGTGGGGTTCGCCGCTGGCGAGCGCGTCTACGAGGGCGTCGTCGAGACGGCATGGGTCCCAGACCGTCACGCCCCGCGCCCCCATCGCGGTGGCCACCGACGCGAAGTCGACCGGGGGGATCTGCAGCCCGTAGGGCCGATGCCCGAGCCCTTGCATGCCGTCGGCGACCAGGCCGTAGCGTCCGTCGTTGAGCACGACCCAGACCGCAGGGGCCTTCTGCGCGACGGCGGTCGTGACCTCGTTGGTCATCAGCATCGTACCGTCGCCGACCAGAGCCACCGCCGGAGCGCGGCGAGCCATGGCCGTGCCCACTGCGCCGGCCGCCATGTGCCCCATCGAGCCGAACGCCATGCTCACGCGAAACCGCCCCGGATGCTGGAAGCGCAGGAGGTGGGTGGCCCAAACGAACGCGTTGCCCGCCTCGGCCATCACCACCGCGTCACTGCCCTCGACCACGACCCGCTGCACCGACTCCATCAACGCCCGACACGACACGCCCTGCCCTCGCGCGGGGACGAACGACGACGCCACAGGGCGCACAGGGCCGCAAGAGCGAGGCGTGGGACGAGCGGGAAGCGTGGCGAGGAGACCCTCGAGCAGGCCACCGATCTCGGCGCGTACGCCAAGGGTCGGTGCGTTGGGGTATGCCGCACCGAAGACCGAAGGGTCGGCGTCGACATGCACCACGCGCGTGCCCTCCACCAGGCGGGGGTCCCAAAACGATGTGAACTCTCCGAGCCGCGAGCCGAGGACCAAGGTGGTGTCGGGCTTGAAACGGGCGCGGCGCTCGAACACCTGCTCGTGCCCACCGAACCCCGTCACCCCCAGAAAGCGCGAGTCCTGGGCGGGAAAGATACCCTTGCCGCGCGGAGACACCATGACGCGCGCGTCGAGCCGGTCGACGAGCGCGCGGACCTGTGGCGCGGCGTGACGAGCCCCGTGCCCCACCCACACCACGACGCGCCTGCCGAGCGCGGCAGCCACGTGTGCGGCGCTGGACGCCGAGGGAGTGTCATCGAGGTGGCGCGGCGCCGGGCCCATCGGGGGAACGGGCGCGGATTGAACATGCAGCGGAACGGCGATGTGAGCCACGAAGCCCTGCGCTCGACGCAGCCCCTCGAGCAGCGTTGCGCGGACGCGGGGGAGCTGCTCGGGAGACTCGAGCGTGACCGCCATGTCGAACCATCCTCCGGGTCCGTACAAGCCGCGGTTCGCGAGACTCTGCGTGTCGCTGGCCTGAAACGCGTGTGCCCCACGCAGCGACGCCCCCGTCAGCGCGGACAGCAAGACGACACGTCCGCCCTCGGCCCGTGCCGCGGCGATCCCCGTCAGCGCGTTGGTCAGCCCCGGACCCGTGGTCGTGAACACCAGCCCCGGACCGCCCCCCGCGAGCTCGTGTTCGAGCGCCATGAATGCGGCGCCCGTCTCATGGCGAACGTGGACGGGGTCGAGCCCGTGCTCGACCAGGGCCGAGAACAGAGGGACCGCCGCGCCACCGAGAATACCGAAGGCGCGACGGCACCCGGCCAGCACCAAGGTCTCCGCAAGCGCGCCGGACACCGAGAGGTCTTGGCCCGTTTCAACGTGGGGTGTCGATTGGGCCTGGGAAGTCGGTCATCATTCGTGTCAGTTGCGACCAGCATGGATCACGCATTGGCCGGGCGCACTGTGTGCACCGTCGATTCGAAAGATTCCGTGAGGGGTTGTCGTACTTTTCTTTCACCTCCTGTCCCTTGGGACAGCTCCCCTTTCGACACTTCGTTGCTAGCGTCATGCGTCAATGGACGAAGCGGGTGAACACGCCGCACTGCGTGTACGGGTCCGCCATCGCTCAGACGCGATCGCAGCGGCATCCATGGTGCGCACGCTCGTTCAACGCGCCGGAGCATCGACCTGCCGAGCATCGGTCGTCGCGACGGTGACCACGGAGCTCGCCCAAAACATCGTGTCCCATGCAGGAGGCAATGGAGAGATTCTCGCCTGGCTCGACGGAGGCGACATCGTCGTGCGCGCCCATGACTGGGGTTCCGCGTCGCCAACCCGCTCGAGCGGAATGGGACAAGGACAGGCCTCGGTGCGACGCATGATGGACCGCGTCGAACTGCAACCCTCGCCCGAGGGCGGCCTCATCGTCACCGCGCGGACTCGCATCGGTAAGGAGCCGATCCGATCATGCACGTGAACGAATCGCTCGAGCGCCGACTCTTCGGTGCGCTCGTGCAGTACACCTCCGAGCCCACGGCGCGCGGCATCCTCCAACGCGCCCGGAAACACCACGGACGCAAGCGGACCACGGAGGCGTACTTCGACATGGTCATGTTTGGGGCGAAGCTCTTCGTCGAAGACGCGCGACACAACGAGATGGCCGAGTCTCTGCAGCAGGTCTGTTTCGGATCGATTCGAGTCGCACAGGGCCACCAGAACCCGCACGAGGTCGAGGTTCGCGACGAACACTCCAGCCGACGCGCACGCCTGCTCGTGCGTCGGTTGGTGCGGGATGCCGGCGGACGCGAGCTGACGGCCGTGCGCGCCGCGACTGCACTGAGCGAGCTGACCCGCAACGCCCTCATGTATGCAGGGGGCGGCTGGGTCAAGGTCGAGATGAACGACCGAGACCGTCGCCTCCGCGTAATCGTACGCGACGAGGGCACCGGCATCGACGACCTCGAGCTCATCCTCGCCGGCGGCTACCGCAGCCGGACCGGGCTTGGACGCGGACTGCTGGGGGTCCGCAAGCTCGCCGACCATTTTCACATCCAGACCTCGGCCTCCGGGACGACGATCTGCTTCGAGATGCTCGTATGAAGCTGACGTGCGCCCAACGAACGCGACCCTGCTCGGGCTTCACCGCCTCGGGCGACCTGGTCGTGGTCCGCCAGGAGGGAGACGCCACCATGCTGGCCGTCGTCGACGTGCTCGGGCATGGGCCCAGCGCGGCCGAGGTTGCGCAGCAGGCGAGCGCATGCCTTCGCCGGGTCGACCTCGAAGCCGACGTCGAGGCGTGGACGTACCAGCTGCACGAGGCGCTCTCGCGCACGCGTGGCGCGGCGGTCGGGCTGGGGCGCTCACGCGGCTCGGACCTGCAGCTGGCCGTCGTCGGCAACGTCGCCATCGCAAGCTGTGGCACGCGCGTGGGCATCGTCGCCAGCCCGGGCATCGTCGGCCGGCGCCTCCGCAAGCTGCGGACCTTCTCGTTCTCGATGAAGACCGGAGACCGGCTCGCGCTGTACTCCGACGGGCTTCGCCACGTCGACATGACCTCCACCTGCGACCTCTCCCTCGAGCGTGCATGCGAGAGCATCATGGCCACCCACGCCACGGCCGCCGACGACGCCTCGCTGCTCCTGACGGATTTTCACGATGCTTGACCCTCTCGACGACGACCTCGAAGCGCGGCTCCCGATCATCTGGCTGTGGGACTGCATGTTGGTGCCCTTGCAGGGCGAGCTCAGCGACGGCCAGGCGGCGCGGCTGACCCAGGACGTGCTCGACGGCATCCGTCAGCGCGGGTGCGAGGGTCTGATCATCGAGGTCTCGGGCCTGTGGCTCGTCGACAGCCACCTGTGCGCCAGCCTGGCCGACATCGCCCGCGCGGCGCGGCTGATGGGCACGCGCACGATGCTCTCCGGCCTCCGCCCCGAGGTCGCGCTCACGCTCTTGGCAATGGACATCTCCTTCACCGGCTTCGAAACGGCCTTGAACCTCGAGCAGGCCCTCGAAGCGCTCGGGATTCGCCGCGCCCACGAGTCCCAAAGCTCCGCTCGGCCCACCGCCGACTTCCTCGAGGACGCCCTCCACCATGAATGACACCTCCTCCATCGTTCACGTCGACGCTTCTCGGTTGTCGAGCTTGCTCGACGTCCTGTCCATGATCGCCGTTGGCGAGCTGGAGATGGACGCGATCGACGACAAGCTGGCCCGCCACGACGACGCGTTCGGCGAGGTCGAGACCATGTTGCGAACGCTCGCCGCCGATCTCGGTGAGGTGCTGCGCGCCAACGAGCAGTACACCGAGCAGATCGAGCAGACCGCTCGCGAGCTCCAGGCCAAGCTCGACACGATCGAGCGCCAGCAGATCGCAATCGCCGACCTGTCGACGCCCGTCCTCGAGGTCTGGACCGACATCCTCGCGCTCCCGATCGTCGGTATCGTCGACACCCAGCGGTCCGTCGAGATGACCGAGCGACTCCTGCAGTCGATCGTGGAGCGTCAAGCCCGCTGCGCGATCATCGACATCACGGGCGTCGACGTGGTCGACACCGCAACGGCCGACCACTTCGTCAAGATGGTTCGCGCGGCCGCGATGCTCGGTGCCCACTGCGTCGTGTGCGGCATCAGCCCCGACGTCGCGCAGACGCTCGCACGCATCGACGTCGAGCTCACCGGAGTGACCACGATGCGCAGCCTCAAGGACGCGCTGCACCACTGCCTCGCCCACATCCACGCGCTCGACCATGCGCCGGGTAGCCGCCCCGCACGCGGACCGGAGAAGACACCGACATGACCTGCACTCGTGGCCACATCGACAACCTCTACTTCGTTCGGTGGATCAAGCCGGAGGTCCAAGACGCGGTGAACATCATGGACGACGTTCGTGCGCTGCGTGCCCAGCGTCAGGAGGACCTGCACTACTTCGCGATCATCGGGCCCGACGTCGATCCGCCAGGAGACGACGTTCGCGCGTCGATGAAGGACACCGTCGACGATCTGCTGCAGCACTGCGCCACGGTCCACCTGGTCATCGAGGGCAAGGGTTTTCGCCGCGCGATGGCCCGCAGCATCGGGACGGGCATCTTCTTGCTCTCGAAGAACCGCGGGCGCACGTTCGCACACGACTCGATCGACGACGCGCTCTCGCGGGCTGGCCTCCGCGCGCGACAAGTCTCGGCGGTGCTCGACGAAGCCGGCCGCAAGGGGCTCCTCAACGAGCCCCAGACCTGACAGAGACCTGACCGGTCAGTTGGCTAGCAATCGACGTCGGTCTCCACGAGCCCGTCGCGGCCGAGGATCACGAGGATGTCGGTGCAGTCATCGACGTCCAGCGCGGTGTCTCGCGCGCGTAGGCGGTCGTTGGCACGAAACGCCTCGTTGTTGGCCAAGCCGCTGATGTCCTCGAGCGAGGACCCGCGAGCGTCGACCTCGACCAGGTTCTCCTGCAGCTCCAGCCCGTCGAGTCGGCGGATCGCCGAGTCACGGAGGTCGATCGAGGCCAGACGCAGCCATCCCGCCGCGAACTCGACGTCGCGCACGTTGGTCGCCTCGAGATCGATCGTCTCCATGTCGGTCAGCACGGACAGAGCGCTGAGGTCGTCGACACCGGTCTGGGCCAGCCCGAGGCGCTGAAGTCGCGCGCCCGTGGCGATCTGCTCGACGTTGGCGGCCGAGACGGGGGTGCCAGTGAGGTCGATGACCTCGAGCGTCGGCAGGTCTTCGACGACGGCCAGCGACGTCCCCCCTGCATTGGTGTACGTGATGCTTCGCAGGACCTCCCGCCCGGCGAGCCCCGAGAGGTCCAGGGTCTGCCCCGCGCCCCCGGCGGCGAACTGCCCGAGCAAGGGCAGCGTAGAGACCGCGTCCACCGAGGACAGCCCCGGGTTCTCCCGGACGTCGAGGTTGCGAAGCTCGGGCAAGCCGGCGATCGCCGAGACGTCGGTGACCGCGTTGACGGCGAGCGTGAGCCGCCGGAGGCTGACGAGCGTCTCCACCCCCGGCAGCGCGGAGATCTGGTTGCCTCCGACGGACAGCGTGACCAGGTTGGTGAGCCCAGCGACGCCCTCGGTGGAGGTCAGCGCGTTCTCGTTGGCCGAGACCTCGATGAGCTGCGGCTTGTCCTGCACCCCGTCGAGCGACTCGAGCATGTTCCCGCTGACCTCGAGCTCGATGAGCTCGCTGGCACCACGCAGCGCCGAGATGGAGCGGAGCGCGTTGGCGTCGAGGTCGACGTAGCGCAGGGCGGTGAGCGCCTCCAGCCCCTCGATGCTCTCGACCTCGTTGTCGGCGATCGACAGCGAGACGACGTTGGTCAGAGACCCCAGCGCGGACACGTCGCGGATGGCGTTCTTGGAGAGGAACAGGTTGGTCAGCCCGGTCAGGCTCGCCAGAGGGCTCACGTCCACGACCTCGTTGCTCGACGCGTCGAGGCCGGTGAGCGTGGTGAGCGAGGCGAGCGGTGACAGGTCGCTGACGCCGTTGCCATCGATCGCGACGACCTCGAGACGCTCGAACCCTTGCAGCGCGGACAGGTCGGTGATCGCGTTGCCCGAGAGCTCGAGCTGCCGGATGCCGGTCAGGTCTTCGATGGGAGACAGGTCGGTGATCGCGTTGCCCGACAGACCCAGCGTCTCGAGCCGCAGCGCGCACTCGAGCCCCGTGAGGTCCTCGATGCCCAGGTTGGGCGCCCGCAGGCCGGTGAGGGCGCGGAGTTCTTGGGCCAGGATGACCGGTGGCGGCGGCTCCTCGGCGTCTTCGGGGGGCTCGGGCTGCGGGAGGATGTCTTCGAGCAACGCCCGCAGCGCCGGATCGGGCACCTCCACCTCGCCCACGCACAGCTCGACGTCTGGATCGTCTTCGAGCAGGTAGCCCTCGCCGGGCGTCTCCTCAGCACAGGCCGGCAACCCCAACAGGAGGACGATGACCCCACGAAGCGCGCGCCTCATCGAGGCGACGCTACCACGGTCCGCTTCGCCACGAACGAGCGCCCCCGCCACGCTTGGCGCGGGACGGGGGCGAGAGGATCGGCGCGTACGCGCCTCAGCCTTCGGGCTCGGGCGGAGGCAGCGCCTTGAACAGGTCGCCGCGGTCCTTGTGGATCTGTTTGAAGCTGGAGTCCGAGATCACGTAGAACCACTTGCCGAACCGCTCTCCGAGCTTGGCCGCTCGCTCGGCGCCGGCTTTGGCGGCCTCCTCGTCGATGCTCGCGGCCGCGGGCTCTTCGCCCTCGGCGGCGGGCTCGGGCGGCTTGACGGCGGCGCTGTCGAGCGTCGCGTCGTAGCGGACGTCGACGAACATGTAGCGGTTCGCGGTCTTGCCCTCGGTGTCCTCGCCTTCGGGCGCGGCGCCTTCGTCCGGTGAGCCCGCCGTGAGCGCCCGCCCCGAGTCGAAGGTAATCTCTCCGAAGTAGAGGCTGTAGACCAGCCCGTCCTTGGTGATGATCGAGGCCTGGCCTTCGTTGCCGAAGAGCTGGCGTCCATCGGGGGTGACGAAGAAGCCCTTGGACTCCAGCGCCTGCAGCGTGAGCACCTCGGGCCGGGGTCGCACGCCGACAATCTTGACGTTGGCCGCGGCGGTGACCATCTGCTTGACCTTGGCGGAGTCGAGCGTCTGGCCCTCGGGGACGGCCGTCGGCTCGATCGCCGTCCACGCGTCCTTGCCGTCGTCGCCAGCCTTCAGCTCGGCCACGACGGGGTTGGAGCCCATGACCTTGCCGGCGGCCTCGTCGACGGAGTACGGGTCGTAGGCAACCTGCACGATTTCGTCGCGCTCGACGTGCAGCAGGTCCTTCTCGATCCAGTCGCCGAAGTCGGTCGACACATCGAGGGTGAGCCGGGCGCCATAGACCCGCTTCTCTCCGGGCTTGCGCACGTAGTAGAAGCCCTGCTTGCCCTCGGGCGCCTTGCCGACGATCACGTCGACGAGCACCGTGCCCGACGCGTCCTTGATCGTGATGCGCTGGCCCTTCTCGTCGCCCTTGCCTTCGGACTCCTCGGGGTCGAGGACGCCGAAGCGGGCGTGGTCCTCGACCTTGTCGCCGTAGTAGACGTCCTTCTTGACGTCGATGAACGACGCGGCGGCCTTGCCCATGCGCTCGGTACCGTCGGCCGGGTAGTCGTTGTGGCTGGGGATGACCCACAGCCCGGCCTTCTGCTCGACGGCGAACCGCTCGACCTTGGCTTGGTCCTCGTCCCAGGAGACGACCGACAGCGAGGTGGCGGCGGCGGGGTCGGTGAAGTCGCCGAAGAGCGGGTCTCCGGTGTCTTCGAACTGCGCGGGGGGCAGCTCATGCGGGCGCATGCTCCACGCGCCGGCAGCCGCGCCCAGGGCGATGGCAACCATCATGATCGTTCCGCGATTCATGCTTTGGCTCCTTTCGAGGCAGCGCCGCTGCGCCGGGCGGCGGGGATGTTGTCCCGCTCGCGCAGCCGCTTGCGCATGAAGATGAAGATGCCCATCAGCAGGGCGGGAATGGGTGGCAGCAGCAGCGACCAGATCCGAATGCGGTTTTGAATCTCATCGACGCTGCGGCGGTGTTCGGTCTCCGTCTTGGCGATCGCGCGCTGTTTCTCGCGCTCGATCTTGTCGGTCTTGGCAGCAAGGCGGCGGTTCTCCGTCTCCTCGGCGCTCTTGAGCAGGACCTGCTTGGTGGTCTCGTCGAGGTCGTCGCGCTCCTGCACCGCGGCCACGGCGGCCTCGAGCGCCGTCTTGGCCTCCTCGAGCTCGGCGTCGGCGGCTTTGTTGGCCTCGTCGATCTGCGTCTGGCGCTTGTCCCGTGCGTCTTGCGTCTCTTCGTCGAGCTTGGTCAGCCGCCGGAAGGTTTGCCGGCGCCTCCGAAGCTCCAAGAAACGGTCGTCCCCTGCGAGCGAGTCGACCGCGTTGAGCAGGAACGACACGTTGTCGAAGCGAACGTCGTCGAGGCCATCGCCGTCGACGTCGCCGCCGCGGGCATGCATCTGGAAGAACAGATCGCTGAGCATGTCGAGGTCGGCGAGCACGATGAGGTTGCGGTCTGCGTTGCCGCCGGAGCCCTCTTCGCCCTCCCCTTCCTTGGCGCCACCTTGAACACGTGCGGCGAGCACGTAGTCCTCGGGCGTGGCCTCTCCGAGCGCCCGCGGCGGCACGGGTCCGGAGATGCCGAACAGCGGGTGGCGCTGGACGAGGTCTTCGAACACGTTGACGCCGGAGGCCTTGGAGGTCTCGAGCAGCGGGGTGAACTTGTCCTGGTAACCCGCGGCGGCCGACAAAGCGCCGGGGTAGAGGAACACGACCTGGCTGAGACCGTCGACCGTGGGATCGACGCCCTCGAACTCGAGACCGCTGCCGTCGGTCCGGTGCGCAAACACGATCTGAGGCTGAATGCCCGAGAACACCGGGTTGGGGTTCGTGCGGTCGTAGACGATCTGGTCGTCGGCGAACTCGACGCCGAAGTCGCGCAGCAGGCCGACGTAGTCGCCCTTGGGCTCCCCCGGAGGCGGCCCGCCGAACATGTTGTTCTGCTGACCCGGTGGCGGCAGCTTCGGCTCGCGCGGCGAGAGCCGCACATCGAACAGCGGCATCGGGTCGACGGTCAGAAGCGCCGGGCGCCCCGCGTCGACATAGGCCCGCACCTGGTCGAGTTCGTCTTGGGTGCAGCTGGACAGCTGCGGTACCAAGAGCACGTCCACGTCTTCGGGAATCGCCGCCTTGGGATTGAGGCTGCGAACCTCGTACTGCTTCTTGAGCTCGGCGATGATCTGCCAGGCCGGCTGCTGCCGCTTCGCCTGCAGGTCGAAGTTGCCCATGATGGTGGCGTCGGTCCGCAGGATGCCAACGACGCGCTTCTTCTCTTGGGTGACGACCCGAAGCGCCCGCGCCACCTCGTACTCGACCGAGAGGCCCCGGTCGAGGAACGGGACGACCTCTTCGCGCGGACCGGAGACGAACGCCAGCCCCATGAAGACGTCGAGCGCCTCGACGCGGCCGCCGGAGCGGTCGGCCAGCGGGCGCGGCACGATGCCGAAGTTCTCCATCGCCTCCTCGGCCTCGAGCGAATAGGGCTCGGGCTCGACGATGCGAACGGTCAGACCGGGGCCGCCCTTGGCCTCCATCGTGCGCAGGATGTTGAGCAGGCGGGTCCGCGCGGTGACGTACTCACGCGGCACCTCCTTGGAGACGAACGCGTGCACGGTCACGGGGCGCTCGACCCCGATGTTCTCGATGACGCCGAGGGTCTCGGGCGTGATCTCTGAGAGGCCCTCCTCGGTGACGTCGGCGAACGTGTTCGCGCGCGCCCCCATGTACGCCACCGACGAGGCGGCGATGGCCAACGAGAAGAACCGAACCAGCTGATGGTTGCGACGGGTCATGACTACCAGTGCCTCCGGCCGAGCAAGAAGGACGCGAGATACAGCAGGACGACGATGCCGCCCGCGAAGTAGAGGACGTCACCGAGCCGGACCACGCCCTCACCGAAGCTGGCGAAGTGGTCGGTGACCGAGAGCGCGTCGAAGAACTCGGCGAACGCGTTCTCGTCGCGCAGCGCGTCGGCGCCGACGGTCTCGTCGGTGCTCTCGCCGCTCGGTGCCGAGCCGCGCCCGGCGGCCAGCCACGCGAACGTGGCGACGAGGCCGCCGATGAGCCCGCCCACCCCTGCGGCGGAGGGCTTGTTGGTGAGCGCGAACCCGACCAGCGCCACCGCGCCGCCGATGAGCGCCGCGCCCAGGAGGCCGCTGGCCCAAGGCTGGCTGCCCGCGAACACCAGGCCGGCACAGCCGAGCGCGCCGAGGATGAACGCGACGGTGGCGTTCTTGGTGAGCATCGAGGCGACCAAGCCGATGGCGCAGAAGAGCGCGCCCATCATCAGGTAGCCCAGATACGTGGAGAGCATGAGCCCGGTGTCGGGGTCGCCGAGGTACATGAGCACGCCGACGTTCGACAGCGAGAACGCCAGCGAGATGGCGTACATGCCCAGCACACCAAGGTACTTGCCGAGCACCACCTCGACGTCGCGCACCGGCATGGTGAGCAGCAGCTCGTCGGTGCCGCCCCGGCGCTCTTCGGCCCATGCGCCCATGGTGATGGCGGGGACGAAGAACATCAGAATCGCCGGCATCATCGCGTTGAGCTCGGCCAGATCGGCCAAGTTGCGGGCGAAGAAGCCGTCCTGCAGGAACGCGGCCGCCGCCGTGGTGGCGATGAACAGCGTGAGGAAGACATACCCCGTGGGGTTGCCGAGATACTGCCGCATGTCCTTGCGGAACACGGCAGCCACGACGCCAAAGTCGATACCCATCATGCGGCTCCTTTCTTCGGCGCATCCGAGCCCTCGGTCAGGGCGTAGAAGCGCTCGTCGAGCGAGCCGCCCTCGGCCAGCTCGTCCTTGGTTCCGGTGAAGACGATCTTGCCGTTGTAGACGAACACGACGTCGTCGGCGACCGCTTCGACCTCTTGGAGGATGTGCGTGGACAAGAGGATCGTCTTGTCCTGCCCAAGCTCGCGGATCAGCGCGCGGACCTCTCGAATCTGCAGCGGGTCGAGGCCCGAGGTGGGCTCGTCGAGGATGAGCACCTCGGGGTCATGCAGCAGCGCCTGGGCCATGCCGACCCGCTGGCGGAAGCCCTTGGAGAGCTTGTCGATGGGCTTGTGCAGCACCTCGCCGATGGCGCATCGCGACACGACGTCGCGAATGCGGCGGTCGACGTCGCCGAGCTTGCGCAGCTTGGCGACGAACTCGAGGGACTCTCGCGGCGTCATGTCGCGGTACAGCGGCCCTGACTCGGGGAGGTACCCCAGGCGCCGAGCCAGCTCGATGCGCTTGTCTTCATCGGACGGGTCCAGACCGAGGACTTCGGCGCGGCCCGAGGTCGGCGACGAGAACCCGGTGAGGATCTTCATCGTCGTCGACTTGCCGGCGCCGTTGGGGCCCAAGAACGCAGCCACGGTGCCCTTGCGGACCTCGAACGAGACCTCGTGGAGGGCGGCAAAGTGGCCGTAGATCTTGCTGAGTCGATCGGCCCGGATGGTGACCGGGCGCTCGCTGGGCGTCCGGTACGGGCTCTCTTTTTCGCTCATCGTTCGCGTTTCTCCTGAGTCGTGGGAGGGGTCGAGCACGGTCGAAGACCGGGCTTCGGTGTGAGACGGAGCCCACCTACCGTAGGTCCGTGTCCCATATTCCCGGCCGCGTGCGCGGCGCGGCCGAAACTGTAAGTCCGCGAAGTTCGGCGTCAACCGGGCCCAGGAAAAAAGGCATCCGCGGCGGTGCCAGCGTGAAATTCCGGGCCCGAAGGGCACATAACGTACCGTGGGAGCCATGCTCCGGCCTCGGACGCGCATCGCCACCGTCTTGCTCCTCGGCCTGAGTGCCTGCGACAAGCCGCCCGACGAGCAGGCCCGCGGGTCCCAGCCCCCAGAGATCGCGGCCGCCGAGCCAAGCCCGGCGGCTGCTCAGCCGCCCCCCGAGCCCGCGCCCGAGCCCGAGCCCGAGCCCGAGCCCGAGCCCGAGCCCGACCCCGAGCCCGAGCCGACCTACGGCCCCGCGGCCCTCACCGCCCTCACCGAGGCGCAGCGCGAGGCGTTGTCCGCCGGAGCCGAGGATCCCCCGTTCCCGGTGGAGATCCACTACGTGCAGAGCAACGAGTCACGGCACGATCTCTTCTTCCCCTACATCGACGCCGTGGGCGGATGCGCGATCGGAGTGGGCTCCGACCAGACCTTCACCATCGCCGCCAAGGCGCGCTCGAGCGTCCTGTTCATGATGGACATCGACCGGCGCGTGGTCGACCTGCACCTGATGCACCGCATCTTCATCCTCGAGGCGCCCACGCCCGAGGCGCTGTGGGCGTATTGGGATCGCAAGAACGCCGCGACGTCGAAGGCCCTGCTCGAAGAGAAGCTCCCCGAGTACGAGCTGGACGCGCGCACGATCAAGCGGACGCTGCAGGGCTACCGCGTGTACCGAGAGACCGTCTACCGACATCTGCGGCGGGTCATCAACCGCACGCGCGACGGAGAGGACGTCACGTGGCTGTCGAATCGACAGATGTACGATCACATACGCGCGCTCTACCAGACCGGTCGCGTCCGCGTGATGCAAGGCAACCTCGCCGGGGAGCACAGCATGCGCACCGCGGCCACGGCCTGCGCCGCCCTGGGCGAGCGGGTGCGCGTCGTGTACATGAGCAACGCCGAGGAGTACTTCGTGTACTCGCCCGACTTCATCGCCAACATCGAGGCGCAGCCGATCGACGACCGCAGCGTGGTGCTTCGGACGATCTACTCGAAGAAGTGGCCCCACGCCGACCTCTGGGCCTACCAGGTCCACACGCTCGAGGACTTCAAGGCGCGCCTGTCCGACCGTCGCAACCGCAAGCGAAGCGCCATGCTTCGCTACATTCAGCGCGACGGCGGCATGGAGCGCGAGTCCCTGGGCATCGTCGGGTTCTCCCGCATCGGCTACGAAGGCGACGAGGACGCGCCGTAGAGGCGCGAGTCGCTCAGGCCACGAAGTGGTCGCGCAGCGGGTCCTCGAAGGGGCCGACGGGTGGACCGAGCACCTCGGGCTCGCCGTCGGTCACCGCGACGATGTCCTCGATCCGAACGCCGAACTCCCCCGCGACGTAGATTCCGGGCTCGTTCGACATGGTCATGCCCGGCCGCAGCACCCGGCCGTTCTTGGGGCGAAGGTAGGGGGGCTCGTGGACCTGCAGCCCGATGCCGTGGCCGAGCCGGTGGGTGAACTGCTCGTAACCCTGACCGAAACCCGCCGCCTCGATCACCGCCCGCGCTTGCGCGTCCGGATCCCGACACGCCACGTCGTTGCGGATCTTGGCCAACGCGGCCGCCTGCGCTCGGGCGACGGCATCCCAGGCGCTCGCCACCTGCTCGCTGGGCGCACCGACCGTCCACGTTCGACTCACGTCGCTGCGATAGCCATGCAGCGCACCTCCGGTGTCGACCAGGACGACGTCGTCCTCGCGGAGCTCGCGGTCTTCCGCAGTTCCGTGAGGAAAGGACGCGGCGGGGCCGAACAGGGCAAGGCACCACACCTGGTCGAGACCCGCGGCTCGTTGCGCAGCGGTCAGCTCTTCGGCGAATGCACTCTGCGTCATGCCGGGCCCCAGGCGCGTCGCCGCGACGGCGATCGCAGCTTTCGTCGCCTCGTTGGCCCGGCGCAGGCGATCCAGCTCGAGGGGCGTCTTGCGAATGCGAACCTCGGCGAGCGGCCCATCGTGGATGCGAGCGCCCGAGACGTGCGCGGTGATGCCCTCGAAGATGAAACCACGAGCATCGGGGTCGACGCCGAGGCGGGCATCGGATCCGACGAAGCGGGCGACGGCCGCGAACGGGTCCTCGTGCTCTTGCCACAGCAACACCTCCGCTCCCTCGGGCAGTCTTTCGGACGCCGAGCGCTGCTCGAACGCAGGACACACCCACGCCTGCTCACCGTCTCGTCGCACCATCCAGAGGAACGGTCGCTCACTGCGGCCCCAACGAACGCCGGAGACGTACTGCATGTTCGGGCCAGGCTCGATGAGCACCGCGGAGAGTCCCGCGGCCTCGACCGCGTCGGCGACCGCCGCAACGCGCTCGGCATACTCCGTCGCCGAGACCTCCTGGATGCCCTCGCAGAACCCCTCGAGCGCCGAGTAGTCCCCTGCGCGACTGTCGTTCTCGTTGTCCGTCGGCGTCGCGATGACGTCGGCGACTCCGGCGGGCCCACGCCGACAGGCCGTCAAGCAGGACGCGATCGCCATCGCCGAGAACCCACGTCGCGTCAGTTTCATCGACCCGACGGTCGCGCCCGAGCGCCCGGCCGTCAACGGCTGAGTCGTTCTTGCGCCTTGGCGACCGCAACGACGGACGGCGGCTGCTTCAAGCGGGCAGCATCCTCCAAGATTTCGAGCAGCGTGGGCTCGATCCGGCCAATCGCTCCACGCACCGCATCGCTCCCGGTCGCGGCGCCCTCGAGCACCGTGAGCACGCCTTCGATGACGGCACCGGCGCTGACGACGATGTCCGGCGCATGGACGATGCCGCGCTCGGCGAGCACCAACGCCGTCTCCACCGCGCGCAGCTGGTTGTTCGCCGAACCGCAGATCGCCTTGCAGTTCAGGCGGGGCACGACGTCTTCGGTGATCGTTCCGCCGACCGCACACGGCACCAGCACGTCGCAAGGCGCCTGGAGGATTCGGCTGGGCGCGATGATCTGCGCCCCGGCGTCCTTGGCCGCTCGAACCGCCCTCGCCGACGTATCGGCCGCGGTCACGCGAACCCCCATCTCGAGCAGCGTCTCGATCAGCGCCAACCCGACCGCACCACATCCCTGCACCGCAACCGAGCTCCCGCGAGGCTCGAGGTCGAGGAACGTCCACATCGCGCGAAGCCCGGCCAAGACGCCGCGGGCCGTGGATTCGCCGGCGTCGTTGCCGGCCGGGTTGACGTGGTCGGTCCGCGCGCGAACCCAGCCGAGCTCGCGCTCGCCCGTCCCGAGATCGGGACCACACACGTACCGCCCGCCAAGCCGCGCGATGGCATCACCGAGGCGGCCGTAAACCGCCTCGAGGTCGAGGCCTTCGCGATGCATGATCACAGTCTTGGCACCGCCGGCACCGAGCCCCGCCAACGCGGTCTTGAACGACATCGCGGAGGCCAGTGCGAGCGCGTCGGCCAGAGCAGCCTCCTCCGATGCATACGCGACGCGTCGAATCCCTCCGAACGCGGGACCTCGGCGCGTGTTGTCGATCGCGATGATCGCTCGCAAGCCGAGCTCGCGATCGCCCAGCACGACCAACTCCTCGTAGTTCCAGCCGGGACCGGACCTGTCGAACAGCATGCGCGGCCGAGACTACGCCTGATTGAGGATGCGCGCCTTCTGCTGATTGAACTCCTCTTCGCTGAGGAGACCGGCGATGCGCAGCTCGTTGAGCTTCTCGAGCTTCTTGGCCAGCTCGTCGGGGGACATCCCGCTGCCGGCCGGAGGCGCTGGAGGCATCGCCCCGTGCTGCGGCGGGTACCCGGGCTGCGCCGGCGGATATCCAGGCTGCTGCGGCGGGTACCCGGGTGCGCCGTAGGGGCTGGGCGGATACCCCGGGTAGGCGGGCGGCAACATGTTGACCACGACCGGCGGCAGCATGTTTGCGCCGTTGAACCGCCGGTTGAACTCGTCATTGTCCATCAGCGCGAGCACGAAGAAATCGATGACGGCCAGCAGCGCTGGGATCATCGTGAGCGAGAACAGCAGGTACAAGATGCCCGCCCCGGTTCGACCGAGGTAGAACTTGTGGACGCCGATTCCCCCGAGGAACAGCGCGAGGATTGCCGCGACGTTCTTGTCCTTCATCCGTGAGCTTTCGTGATCTCGATCTGTTGAGTCTCAGTGTCCCCGAGCGCCGCGCTCGGACAACATCAAGGACGCCGCGGTCCCCGTGTCGGTTGCGGTCTGCATACGATAGACCCACTGACCGCTGTCGAGGTCGAGATCTTCCTCGAGGACGCCCGCGTCCTTCATGTGCAGCAGGGTCTCCACGAGGGCCGCTTCGGTCCACCGCAGCGCCTGTGCGATCTCTTCGAACGTCGCCTGCCCGCGCTCCTGGAGCCAGTCCCGGACTCGGCGGCTGCGCTCGGCGAGGACCACCGGGCTCACTGTGGGTGCGGGTGGTAGCGCCTTCGCCGCCTCGACCTGCGCCTTTCGCTTGAGACCGCCGAGGAACGCGACGCCGCCCCCGAAGGTGACCATGCCCCCAAACAGGGTCGCGGTCCCCATCGTCAGGGGAAGCGCGAGGCCGAGCCCCAGGCCGACCAGCGCCAGCCCGACGCCGCCGAGCATCATGCCGCCGGGCGGAAGCGACGATTCCTCGACCCAGCTGCGAAGGTCGCCTTTTCGAGCAGGCCGGCTCGCCTCCACCCGGACGAGCGCGCCCGTCGAGCCGCCCGCGATGTGGACACGAAGCTCTTCCACGGGGCGATGCGCCATCGACGTCAGGCTAGCAGCCTCGGCGCCCGCCCACCACGGTTCCAGGTCTCTGCGACCTCATGGAGCATGCGGCGCCGTTGAGCGGCGGCCGGCGCATCTGATAGCGTGCCCCGGCCCGCTCATGCGTTTGCGACTGTCCTTGCTCCTCATCGCCGCTACGACTCCCGGATGCCTCGACGGCGGCGGCGGCGAGCTCGTCACGATCTTCGCGGCCCACCACGCCTCTCCGCGGGACGGCATGTTCCCCGACTACGGCGAGGACCTCCAGCCGCGGGTCTTCGACCTCGAGGACGGCTGGCAGCTGACGCTCGCGGAGTCGTACGTCACGATCGCCTCCACCACGCTCGTCAGCTGCTCGGGGCAGGAGCACGAGATGCGCATGTTCTGGGGCCCCTGCCCCGAAGACCTGCGCCGCGCGGACCTCGAGGTGCTGACCGTCTCGGGCAACAAGGTGCCCGCAGGCGACTACTGCGAGCTCCGCGTCCAGTACGCACCCTACGAGATGCCCGTCATCGACGACGAGACGGACACGCGTCACCTCATCCCCACCCTCGACGACGTCGAGGGCGACAGCATCTTCTTGCGGGGCGTGGCGCAGCGCGACGGCAACGAGGACGACGCGGTGCAGTTCCAGCTCGAGAACGGTGAAGACTTCGTCGTCTCGCTCGACCTGTCCAACCTCGAGGGCGAGGGCAACGCGCTGACCATTCGAGAAGGCCAGGACTTCCCCACCGAGCTGACGGTCACCAAGACGTACGACCGCTTCTTCGACGGCGTCGATTGGGAGAGCTTCGACGAAGCGGCCCTGACCGACACCATCGACGAGATCTTGGCGGATCAGACCCGCGTGACACGGGGTCTTTCAATCTCCCCGTCGCTGTACGACTAGCCGAGGCCGCGGCCCTACTGCGCCGCGTCGGTCGAGCCCTCGGCCGTCGCTGCGGGCTCGTCGTCGTAGAGGCCTAGCAGTACGTCTCCCTTGGGGAGCGCGGCGGGCACGGCCTCCTCGATCGGGGCCGTCCCCTCGATGAAGTACTCCTCGACCGTCTTGCCCTCGTAGCCTTCGGCGGCGGACCCGGTGGGCGCGAGCAGGCCCGACGCCGCGTCGATCGTGCGCACGAGCACCCCCTGGGGCGGGACGAACGACGTGGGCGTACCGGTCGAGACGGCTCGCATCGCGCCCAGCCAGATCGGCAGCGCAGCCTTGCCGCCGGTCTCCCCCTTGCCCACGCGTCGCTGGTGGTCGAAGCCCACCCACGTGACGGCGACGTGCTCGGGGGTATAGCCGGCGAACCATGCGTCGCGCGCGTCGTTCGAGGTGCCGGTCTTGCCGACCGCGTCGCGACCGAGCGCGGCCGCCTTTCGCCCCGTACCCTCGGTGACGACGCTGCGCATCATCGACGTCAGCAAGAACGCGGGAGCCTCGTCGAGGACGCGCTGCTTCGACTGCTCGGGCTGCCAGTCTTCGGCGCCGATCCGCTCGACCCGGACGACGATGCGAGGCTCGATGCGCTCGCCCCCGCGTGCGAACGTCAGGTAGGCGCGCGCCATCTCGTACGGCGACACCTCGCCCGCTCCCAGCGCGATGGACAGGTTCTCGGGCAGCGCCGTCTCGATGCCCATGCGGGAGGCGAAGTCGATGACCGCCGCGGGCCCGAGCTCGTCGATGAGCTTGACGGGGATCGTGTTGATCGACTTCGCCAACGCCACGCGCGCCCGGACCGTGCCCAGGTAGCGATCACGTTTGTAGTTGGTGGGCTTCCAGTCCTTGTAGACCTCGGGGCTGTCGTCGAGCAGCGTCGCCGGGGTGATGCGGCCCTCGGCGAGCGCTGCCCCGTAGACGAAGGGTTTGAACGCGGACCCGGGCTGACGTTTCGCATCCATCGCGCGGTTGAAGTCGCCGCGCTCATAGACGCTGCCACCGATCATCGCCAAGACGTCCCCGGTCGCGACGTCCAGCACGACGACGGCCGACTCGGGGCCTGCCGCGATGCGAGCACGCGTCGGCACGTCTCCGAGCGCAGCCTTGGTGATGCGCACCGAAACGACCGCGCCAGGCGGGAACCGATCCGCGTCCTTCTTCGCGTCCCTCTTCGCGTCAGGGAGCACGACGGCCTCGCGCGGGCCGAGCTCGACCTGCACGGGGCGACCGGCGGCCGTGGCTTCGATGACGTGCTCGTTGGACGAGACGATGACCACGTCGAGCACCCGGCCCGGCGAGAGCGGTCCTTCGGCCTGCGCCGCGACCTTCGCCCGCGTCGCCTCGTCGGCAGGCTCGAGACCTCGGGCGTAGCCGTTGCGCCCGTCGATCGCAGCGAGCCCCTCGACCGCGGCTTGCCGCACCTGCGCCTGCGTTCGCAGCGACACCGTGGTGTGCACCGCCGCGCCGAGCGTGGGTAGCTCGTCGCCATAGCGTTCCTCGAGCAGCGTCAGCGCGGCGTCGACGAACTCCTCGGCACCGCGTTCGACCACCTCGCGCTCGGACGGCGCGACGAGGTTCAGCGGCGCGTCGATGTAGCGCTGCGCGTCCTCAGGCGCCGCGAAGCCATGCTTGACCATCTGCTCGAGCACGTAGATCTGACGCGCCTTGGCCTTCTGCGGGTTCTGCAGCGGCGAGTCTCGGCCCGGCGCCTTGGGCAGCGTGGCCAGCAGCGCGGCCTGCCCCATGTCGATGTCGGCGATGCTCTTGCCGAAGTAGAAGCGGCTGGCCTCCTCGATGCCGTAGCGGCCGTGCCCGAGATAGATCTCGTTGAGGTAGAGCATCAGGATCTCGGTCTTGCCGAACGCCTGCTCGAGGCGGCGCGCCAAGATGAGCTCTTGAACCTTGCGCTCGAGGCTGCGCTCGGGGCTGAGCATGAAGGTCTTGACCACCTGCTGGGTGATCGTGGACGCGCCCTGGGTCACCTTGCCGGCCCGCACGTTGGCGATCAGGGCGCGAACCATGCCCATGTAGTCCATGCCCTCGTGGCGGTAGAAGTCGGCGTCCTCGGCCGCGAGGAACGCGTTCTCCACGTGGCTGGGGATCTGGTCGTAGCGCACGACCGTGCGCCGCTGCTCGAACACCTCGCCGATCAGCTCGCCCTCACGGGCGTAGATCCGGGTGACCTGGGGTGGCCGATAGTTCGCGAGCGCCTCCTCGTCGAGTGCGTGAAGGTCCCGGCCGTAGTACCAGAAGATGCCGACCACGCTCGCGACGCCCGCGACACACCCAAGGACGCACAGCGAGAAGGCGGCGATGATCAGCCGCCGCGCCCAGACGTTCTTCATGGGCGCTCCCTGGGCACCCCGAGCAGCGACGACCACAGTCGGTCATCGACGCTGTCGAGGTAGTGCCGAGCCATCATCTCGGCCCGCTGCGCTTCGGACAGACGGGCCGCCCCCGCGGCGCGGTGCCGGTTGGTCACGTCGTAGAGGCTGATCGCGGCGCTGACCGAGAGGTTGAGGCTCTCGCTCATGCCCACCATCGGGATGCGAAAGCCCCCCGTGCACGCGGCCCGAGCCTCGGCCGAGAGCCCTCGGTTCTCGTTGCCGAACAGCAAGCAAAGCGGGCGGTCGACGGGCAGCTCGCCGAGCGTGTGCTCTGCGTCCATCCACGCCCCATAGACCGCGACGTCCGCGAGCGCCTCGTGGTCGAGGAAGGTCTGCAGGGTGTCGTGATGATGGGTGCGGACCCAGCGATACGAGCCCTGCGTGGTCGCCTTGGCGTGCAGCGCCCTGCCCTCGGTGGCGATGACGTGCACCCCGAGCACGCCGAGCGCCTCGGACGTGCGCACCACGGCGGCCGCGTTGTGCGGGTCGCTGGGCGCCTCGATGGCGACCTGAATGGAGGGCAATCGACCGGCGAGCAGGCGGTCGATCTTCTCCCGCCGAGCGTCGGTCAAGTACGGCTGGAGCGTCTGGGCGACGTGCTCCGGCGAGTGGACCTCGGTGATCCGCGCGTAGGTGCGATCGTCCATCGAACGGCGACACCATGGCATGCGCAGCGCGGGTTGCACACCCCACCAACGCGCCAGCGAAGGCGCTTCATTCCGCGCAGTCAGCGGTCCATCGCTGGAACGCCGCGATCGTCCACGTTCGCCGGGTCTTCGCTGCCCGGGAGGCCCTCGAGATCGACGCCATGCTCCGGTCCATCCGCGGGTTCATCCGCTGGGTCGAGGTCGAGCGCGGGGAGCTCGCGCGGCGGCGGCGGAGGCTCATCGAGCACCGCTTCGCTCGAGAGCAGCCCCGACAGCGGCATCTGGGTGAACGTGCCCTCCCGCATCCGCGTGATGCGAGCGAGGCAGGTCTTCTGTGACCCGCGCCGACGCAGATCGAACACCACCGGCTGCTCCTTCCACAGCTCGTACTCGAGGTCGGAGAGCCGACCCCGCTCGTTCATCAGACGAAGGATCCGCGCGACCTTGATCGCGAAGCGCTCCGACAGCTCGCCGTTGCAGTAGTAGACGCTCCGCTTGACCGGGCTGGGCAGCATCAGCGCCAAGAACACGGCCTCAGGCGGATCGAGATCAGCGGGGTGCTTGCCGAAGTAGTAGCTCGCCGCATCGACGATGCCGTAGATCCCAGGGCCGTACTCGATCGCGTTGAGATACAGCTCCATGATGCGATCCTTGGAGAGCACCTCTTCGACGTACCAGGTCAGAAACATCTCCTGAAACTTGCGCGAGAGCGTGCGCTCGTGGCCGAGCAGCACGTTCTTGACCATCTGCATCGTGATGGTCGAGGCGCCCAGACGGACGCGCCCCGCTGCGAGGTTGCGACGCAGCGCCACCTCGAACTGCGAGGGCATGAAGCCATCGTGCTTCCAAAACCCCCCGTCCTCGGTCGTCCGAATCGCTGCGGTCACGTACGGAGAGATCTGACGGATCGACGCGAAGCCACGGGCGCCGGGATACATCTGGACCGACGCGGTCCCGCCGTCGTTCATGAGCACGCGATGGGTGAAGCCGCCAGCGAGGCGGTCCCGATCCGCCACGATCGGCGTGGCGAGCACCTCGCAGCCGTCCATGTCGACCAGGCCGCCGAGCGCGAGCGTCTCCAGGTCGGCAAAGTCGATGTGCGCGGTGACGCGAGCCCCGAACTCGCCGCCGAGTCGGAACCCCTCGAGGCCGGGGGCGAACCCGTCGGGGATCGCGTCCATCACCCGCTGGCAGGCGACGCGCGGCACCTCGAGCGAGAGCTCGTAGCGGCGTCCTCGCGTCCGCTCGGGGTGCTCGACCACCGCAGAACCGCTCAGCGTCACGCCCCCGCGCTCGACGTCGACGTAGTGCAGCACGGCACGGCGCGCGGCTGGGTCGACCTCGGCAGCGAACGAGACGTCCATCCCGAGATCGCGCACCGTCTGCCGCGAGAGGGTCCGCGACGACACCCCAAAGCCTTCGAGCGAGAGATCACCCTCGAGCGCGGCCACACCATCGCCAAACACGACCGCCAAGTGGCCGCCCACCGTCGCGTCGTCGGACTCGACCAGCGGCAGCGACTCGATGACCTCTCTGGGCACGCGTACGACTTCGAACGCATCCATGTCGACCCGAAGCTCCCCCTCGGACAGGTCGCGGCGGAGTCGACCGCCCACCGACCACAGCTTCTCGCCTTGCAGCTCGGTCTTGGTGTCTCCGAACGCTCCCGCCAGCTCGAGCGAGATCTCGGTGGCGCCCGCGTCCGAGACCTCGACCCAGCCGTCGACACCCGCCACGGCGATGTTCTCGTTGATCGGCGCCGCGAGGCCTCGGACCTCGAGACGCTGGGGAAACGCGAGCGCATAACCGGCCTCGGTCCTGCCCGCCTGCACGGTCGCGCTCACGTTGCGCGCGAAGATCTCCTGCCCGACCCCGCTGTCGATGTGGATCTCGCGCGCGGCGGTGACGATGCGCAGCGCGTCGACGTCCACGCTGGCGTCGATGCGCGCGCGAAGGGCTCGCGCGCCCTGGGTCACGTCGAGCGCGAGGTCGTCGACCAGGATCTCCGAGGGGCGAAGCTTCACGCGCCCCGTCGAGGCTTTGGCGCCTGGCCTCCGTCCACTTCGCATCCGGCGGATGAGATCTTCGAAGCTCGCGACCGACCCTTCCGCGGACCCGCCACGGACCCGGACGGCGGTCACCTCGGCGACGCCGCTCCACAGCGACGACTCCTCGAGCGCCACCTCGATCCGATCCAGCGCGATCGTGGGCTCCCCGTCGCCACCACCGACCGTGACCGACGAGAGCACGACCTGCCCCCATCGCAGCTCGACGTCGTCGACCTCGACGCGCACCTTCAAGCGCTTGCGCAGCCGCGCCTTCACCTGCGCCTCGGCGTAGGGGATGCCGACCAGGGGCACGGCCGCCACCACGCCGCCGAGCACCACCAGCAACACCACGAGCACGGCGAGCACCACGGGCCACCGCTTGGGTGGGGACTTGGGTGCCGGTGAGGGAGGCGTGCGCATCGCGGTGGGTCCGACCCCGAACGCAGGCGCGACACCGGGGATTCCATGGCGGTCGCCCCGGATGGTAGTCGATGCACCCGGCGGAGAACCAAGAGAAGAAGCCGTACCTGCGGGGTACGGCTTCCTCTATGCGTTCGGCGCCGGGCTCAGGCGACTAGCGCCGCGCGCACTGGATGGCCCAGAAGATGCGCCCGGTGACCTCGCCGGACTTGTGCTCCCCACCTTGGACGAAGAACAGCCCGTTGTCCTCGATGCTGTAGTCCATGGCGACGAGGTTCTTCTTGCCATCGCGATGGGTCAGGTCGAGGTGCAGCCTCAGCTTCTTCTCGTCTCCACCGAGAAGGCTCAGCTTCATCTTGTGACCCGTCTTGAAGTCGGTCTGCGTCGCCTTTCCCCGGACCACCTCGGCCTTCTTGGAGCCGAGCAGATGGAAGGACTTGTAGCGATCGTAGGGCTCGTCGGTGAGCCACTCCTTCATGAACTCGAGGTTCTTGGGGATCTTGCCGTCGCCCTCCTTCGAGGCGAGCACGGCGTGTACCTTGCAAACCCCTTTGGTGGCCCCTTTGGTGGCCCCTTTGGTGGCACCGTCCTGGGCTCCCTTGGCGGGCGCCGCGTGTGCTGCGGGCGCGGCGATGGCCACGGCCCCGAACGCGACGGCGGGAGCGAGGACGGAGCACAGGGCTGCACAGATCGAGCTCTTGATGCTGCGGGTCTTCATAGCGAACGCTCGGTGTCTTTCGGCTGAGCCTCTTCTTCGAGGTAGAGAACGGTGACGGTTCCGGTCTTGGAGATGCGCCCGGTGTGTCCCGAGAACTCGACCCCATGGATCTCTGCTTCCACCTTCTTGGGCTTGGGCAGATCCGACTCGGGTGAAACATCCGAGGCCGGAGGCGGGGTCGGGATCGGTGCCGCAGCCATGCGTTCACCGACGGGGAGAGCCGATGGCTTCGGCTCGGACTCGGCTGCGGAGGGCTCCGCAGCGGGCTTCTCCACAGACGCGACCGCGCCCGGATTATTCTCCGCGTTCGTCACACCGGACGCCTCGGGCGTAGAGCCGGAGACCGACACCACGACGAGCGTCACGGCCGCTGCGGCGGCCGCTGCTGCCAGCGGAAGCCGGACAGGTCGGACCGCCTCCCACATGCGGGACCAGAACGACCCGGCAGCGGGGCGTGTCGCCGCCGCCTCCATGTCGAGCTGTCGATCGATTTCGTCCCAGATCTGCTCGAATCGCGCCGAGGGCACCTGGGCCGCCTTGCGCTTGAGCGTCTCTTGCACGAGCCCCTGGACCATGCCCAGCTGCGCGAGTTCGTCACGCAGCGCGGGGTCTGCGTCGATCTGTGCGGCGAGTTCGTGGGCCTGGGCCCCGGTGAGTTCGCCATCGAAGTGCAGCGCGAGCTCTTCGCGCGACACGCCGGAGGTTCCGACTTGGTTCGTCATGATGCTGCCTCCTGTGTGACGGAGCCCGAGGGGCTCGTGTTCGTTTCGCCGTCACCTTTTGCTGCGGCATTTCGGCCGCGCTTCTTTGCTCCACGTGGTGTTCCACCGTCGTCGGGGCCGCCGTCGTCCTTGCCGCCGTCGTTTTGGCTGGCCGGAACGTGGTCGAGGCGGTCCTTGAGAAGCTTCTGCATGTTCCGCCGGGCGTGGAAGAGGCGGCTCATGATGGTGCCCTTCGAGCAGTTCATGGCCTTGGCCATGTCGGCGTAGGAGAGTCCCTGAAGCTCACGCATCACGATGACCATCCGGTGTTTCTCGCTGAGCTGGTCCAGGCTCGCCTCGACGGCGTCGAGGATCTCCTTGTTGCGGACCGCCTTGGAGGGGTCGCCCAACGTGGACACGGGGAGGCGATCGGAGGAGGCGTCGGACTCTCCGTCGTGCCGGAGCTTGTCGTCGAACTCGACGTCCTTCTTGCGTCCAGCGCGCCGCAGGTGGTCGATGCACAAGTTCGCCACGATCCGATACAGCCAGGTGTAGAAGCTCGATTGACCCTCGAACTTCGGCAGGTATCGGTGGACCTTGATGAAGGCCTCTTGGGTGACGTCGAGTGCATCTTCGGGGTTCCGGAGGAATCCGTAAGCAACCGCGTAGACCTTGCGCTCATAGCGCTGGAACAAGGCCTGGAACGCACGCCGATCCCCTGCTTTGCAGGCTTCGACCAGTTCGTGGTCGTCGGCATCGTTGGAAACCACGTATTGCCTCGCGCTTCGACGGCCGGAGTTCGGGACTATTCAGGGGCGTGGGGTTGTCCCAAGGGGCTGCGCGCAGCGATGGCGCAGAACAGAACGGGCGGCCCGGCCAGTGACGGCCCGTCGAAGCGCGGTTATACCTTTCCTCGCCCCCGGCGCGCCAACCCTCGGTTCGCCCGACGTGCGACTCGGAGCTCCGCTTGCCTTCCACACCCTCGAATGCGGCCGCGCCACTGACGCGCTTCCTCGCCTCCGTCTCCCGGATCGCGACGCTGCGCGTGGCAGCGGCCGGATCGTTCGACGCCGCCCTGATCGCATGCGCATCGGTCAGCCTGGGCGCGTGGTTGGCCGGCCTGAGCCTGCGCGGAGACGTGGTGCGTCCGCTGGCGATCGCCGCCGCCACCCTCGGCGCGTTGGGCTGGCTGGGTCGGCTGGCCTGGCTGGCCTGGCGAACCCACGGAGGACCGCTGCGAACAGCCCGCGCGGTGGCCCGCCACCGGGGTCCGCTGGGGACAGAGCCCGACCTGCACGCGCAGGGCGATCGGAGCCTGCGCCACGAGGTCCTCGGCGCGCTCGAGCTGGCCCAGGGGGCCGAGGTCGCCTCCCCGATGCTCGCGGCGTCCTACGTCGACGACGTCGCCCGCAGGATCGGGCAGCCTCGGATCGACCCCGCGCTCGCGCTGCCAGGCCCGCCGTGGCGAGCACGCGCGGCGGCGGGCGCGCTCGTCGGTGCGCTCGTCCTCTCCTGCGCCTTCGCCCCGACCGCCGTCGGCGGCATGGCCCTGCTCCTGGCCGGACACGACGGCCGCCCCCCCGACCCTCCCGAGCCCGCGTGGTCCTCGTTGACGCTCGAGCTGGTCTACCCCGAGCACACCCGCCGCCCCGCACGCGTCGTGCCCAACCCCAGCGGGGCGCTGCGTGTCGTGGCCGGGACCGAGGTCAAGCTCTCACTCGAGGCCTGGCGCCCCGCCGCGGGCGCACGCGCGGTCCTCAACTACGACCCTACGCCCGATCTCGAGCACCCACAGCCCGAGATCGTCTCGCTCGAGCACACCCCGCCCGACGACTCCGACCCGCAGGCGCCCGCGGGCCTGCGCTTCGAGGGGTCGTTCGTCGCACGCGGGAGTGGCACCTGGACCGTCGTCCTGCTCGACGACGACGACGAACCGCGGCGCGGCGCCCCGATGCCGCTGGTGCTCGAAGACGACCGAGCCCCCGACGTCGAGCTGCTCCCGCTGCCCGCCGCGCAGCGAGAGGTCAGCGAGCGGCAGAGCGTCGACGTCCGTTTCGTGGCCCGCGACGACTTCGGCGTGGCTTCGGCCGAGCTCGTCTACCAGATGCCCGACGGCACGACGCACCGCCTCTTGGCGGGTGAACCGAGCGGATCGAGTCGAGCCTGGCGACACCGCTACACCTGGGACCTCTCGGCGGTGCCGATCGAGCAGCGCAGCGAGGTCCTCTACTGGGTCGAGGTCCGCGACAACGACCCCGGTCTGGGCCTGACGCCGCTGGCCGATCCCCCGGGAAAGATGACGCGGTCGGCGACGATGTCGCTGGTGGTGCAAGACGACGAAGCCGAGCACGCGGCCAACATCGTCAAGCTGGCCGAGCTCCGCGACCACGCGGTGGACCTGCTCGCGGCGCGCATGACCACGCGGGCATTCGACGACGCGCCGACCGACCCCACCGGCTTCGAGATCCCCCTGCCGGTGCAGGCGGCCGGCGCCCGGGAGCTGCTCAGCGACGGAGGGCGACTGCTCGCCATGCTCGCCCTGGCGATCGACGCGCTCACCGTCGACACGCTCACCCATGAGCGGGACGTCGCGGTGCTCACCAAGGTGCACGAGCGGCTCAAGGCGCTGCACGACGACGAGCTGAAGCTGCACACGAAGATGCCCAGCGGGCTCGCCCGCAAGGACCCCGACGCCACGCGGGCCGCCCTGCGCACCCTGGCCGAACACAACGCGCAGGAGATCACGCAGCTCGAGGACGAGATCATCCGCATCGACGACCTGGTCGACGGCCAAGTCGTCGAGCGGCTCGAGATGCTCGTCGCGCGCCTCGAGGCGACGCAGCGCAAGCTCGTCGACCTCCTCGAGCAGCTCAAGGCAGGGGACGAATCCGCGCGCGCGCAGATCGAACAGCTCGAACAGCGCCGCCGGGACGACCTGCGGCGCATCGCGGAGGCCCGCGCGATGCTACGCGAGGAGCTCGACCCCGAGTTCATGAACCTCGACGCCTTCGAGGCCCTCGAGGAGATGAAGCAGCAAGAGCAGCTCTCCGAGATGCTCCGCCAGGGCAAGACCGACGAGGCCCTCGAAGCCGCCAAGGGCCAACTTGGCGAGGTCCAGCAGCTCCGGGACGCCGTGCAAGACAAGCTCGGCCAGCCGCAAGGCGATGCCCCCGTGCTGACCGAGGAGGAGCGCCAGCGCATGGAAATGCTCCGCGAGCTCAGCCGCCTGCAGGACGAGGAGTCGTCCGTGCGCGCGCAGACCCGCGCGCTGGAGGACGCATACCGCGACGGGGCCGGCGATCAAGCCGCGACGGATGCGGCCAAGGATGACGCCGCGGAGGCCGCAGAGGCGCTTCGAGCCTCCCTGGAGGACGTCAACGACGCCCGGCTCGGACGCGACGCGCGGCGCGGCCTCGAAGACGCCCGGGCAGCGCTCGAGCGGCTCGAGCGGATCGCCAAGGACGAGGACACGACGCAGCTCGAACTCGACGACGCCGCGCGGGCCGCCGCATCGGGCCTGCAGCGCGCCAAGGCGGGCGCCGAGGCCACAGAGCGCGAAGGCAAGGCGATCGGCAAGGCCATCGGCAAGGCGACGAAGCTTCGCAAGCAGACGCGCGCGCCCTTGCCCGACACCTCCGAGGTGCTCGACGCCGCCCAGCAAGCCGAGCTCGAGGAGCTGCAAGGACGGCAAGAAGGGCTGCGCAAGCGCGCATCGACGCTGATGGAGTCCGACGCGGCGAAGATCCTGCCCAAGGAGGGCCGACGCGCCATGCGAGACGCGGACGCGTCGATGCAGCGCAGCGCCGACTCGCTCGACCGCGACGGCACCGAGCAGGCGCTCGACGCCCAAAACGGGGCCTGGAACGCGCTTCAGCGGGCGATCGACAGCCTCAGACAGGGGCCTCCGCCTCCGCCTCCGCAGAGCTCGTCCGCGGACGCGAGCACCGAGGCCGAGCGCGATCGGAGCCTGCGCGACGCGCTGATGGAGGCCATGAAGGAAAAGACGCCCGAGGGCTACGATGCCCCGGTCAAACGCTACTACGAGGAGTTGTTGCGATGAAACGGTTGTTCCTCGGCGTCGTGTTGGCTGGGCTTTCGTCCTCACCCGCCCATGCGACCGTGGGTCCTGCGGTCTTGGGCCCGCTTCCGCTGAGCACCGAATCGGTCGCGCTGCTCGCCGACGACGCGCTCGACGACGTCGACGCGGCGCTGGTCGCGTGGGACCTGCCCGCGGCCCGTCGCGCGCTGGAGCGCGCCCCCGACACGCCGCAGACCAAGGTCAAGCGCGGCGTCGTCAAGGTGTACGAGGCCGACTACGCCGAGGCCGAGGCGCTGCTCGCCGAGGTGCTGGCCGAGGACACGCTGGCCGAGGGCAGCGCCGCGCTCGAGGAGGCCCAGCACTACCTGGGGCTGGCCCGCGGGGCACAGAAGGCCCTCGCCGAGGCGATCACCATCACGAGCGACGACGGCCACTTCGAGGCGGTGTTCTCCAGCGACAAGGACGCCCTGCTCGCGCCCTATCTCTTCGACGCGATGGCGGACGCCCGCGAGCGCATCGGCGACATCATCGGCGTCGTCCCCGAGCACACGGTGCGCTTCGAGTTCCTCGACAAGGCGACCAAGCTCGCCCTGGTCACCCCGCTGTCGGTGGAGAACATCCGCACGACGGGCACGGTCGGCGTCACGAAGTACCGGCGCGTCATGATGATCACGCCGCGCACGATGGTCTACGGGTACGGCTGGCTCGACACCGCGGTGCACGAATACGTCCACTACGTGCTGACGATGCGCACCGACAACCTCGCGCCGGTGTGGCTGCAAGAGGGGCTCGCCAAGATGCTCGAGACGCGCTGGCGCCGGACCGACCCCGAGCCGCTCGCGCCCTCGATCGCCTACCGGCTCCACCGGGCGATCGAGGACGACGACCTCGTCACGCTCTCGGAGATGTACCCCTCGGTCGCCATGCTGCCGAGCGCCGAGCGTGCCGCCTTGGCCTACGCCGAGGTCGAGACCATGCTGGGCCTGCTGCACGAGCGCAAAGGCAACGAGGGCATCGCGCGGCTGCTCGACAAGGTCGCCGCAGGGGAGGACGCCGAGGCTGCGCTCGCGTTCGCCTGGGGAGACGACTTCGACGCGTTCATGGGCGAGTGGAAGCGGGTCACCAAGGCGCGCACGGCCAGCGGCGAGGACGGCGAGCTCGACATCCCGGAGTTCAAGGACGGCGACGCGTCGCCCGAGCAGTTCGGCGACGTGTTCTCCGCGCTCGGCGGAGGCGTGGCTCGGCAGCACGCTCGCCTCGGCGCGCTGCTTCAGGCCCGCGACCACACCGAGGCCGCCGCCGCGCAGTACGAAAAGGCGCGCGCCGCCGACAAGCGGGCCCGCAAGGACCCGACGCTCGCCAAGCGGCTCGGTCGCCTCTACGTGGAGCTCGAGCGCTTCGCAGAGGCGGTGCCCTTGCTCGACATCGCGGCCGCGGTCGAGCCCGAGGACGCCAACCTCGCCGCCGCACAGGGTCGTGCCCGACTCCGCAGCGGCGATCGGGACGGTGCGGCCGAGGCCCTCGGCCGGGCGGTCCGCAACAACCCCTTCATCCCCACCCTGCACTGCGACCTCGCGCCGCTGGCCCCCAACGAGGCCAGGCGCGCGGCCGAGCAGCGCCTGTGCGAAGAGTAGTGCGCCCCCGGCGGCGCGCTCACGCGACGCCGAGCGTGCCGGGCGGGGAGTTCACGGCGCCGTCGGAGGCCGCGACCTGGGCGCGACGCTTCTTGGCCGCGCGCTGGAAGGTCCCGTCGATCTGGCGCAGCAGCCGTCGCAAGCTCTTGCACACCGGCGCGGCCTGACGGACCAAGACCCCGACCTGAAAGCCAATCTCGGGCGGCCCGATGCGGTCGATGACCAGGCGGACCGACCCCACCACGGCCTGAATCTCGCGTCCGGCGTCTTCGGCCGGCTGGGCGTCGACGTCGAAGAACACGTGGGCCAGTCGACACAGCGCTCGCGCGGCGAGCGCCTCGTCGACGTCCGGCACGCAGCGCCCGGTCACGATCTCGGCGTGTCGGAGCAGGAACGCACCGAGCACGTCGGGCGTCTGCGACAGCCGCGAGAGCTTCTCGACGACCTCGGGGTAGGCGACGGCCACGACGTCCTCGACCGGCCCGCCCGAGAGCCCAGCCCCGGCGGTGAAACCACGCGCGAGCAGGCCCTCCCAGCGCCCGACGATCGTCCGGGCGCAGCGGGTCTTGCCCGGCAGCCAGGTCGCCTCGGCGTCCATCCAGCCCAGCATGGCGTGCACGGCCTGCGATCCGGCGTGCTCACCGGCGGTCGCGTGAATCGGCTGCCCAGCGTCCAAGTAGATCGTGCCGAACCGCTCGGGGCGGTTGGCCGTCTCGGCGCAGCGCAGGTGCAGCGCGCCGTTCGCACCAGCGGCGCAGTGCAGCGTCAGCAGCATCGGCGTCGGGACGCCGGTCGTCGTCCCCGAGAAGCCCGCGTCGGGCGCCGGCTGGCGGAGCAGGTCTTGAAGCTGCTTGGCGTCGAACGGACGCGCGAGAAGCCCCGCGGCTCCAAGGTGGCACGCCGTCGCCACCCGGTCGTCGTCGAGCCGGTCGGCGTACGCGACGACGGGCAGCCCAGGGAAGCGGGTCTCGATCTCGGCCACGAGCTCGGTCGCCGCGTCCGAACCGACGTCCAGGTTGACGACTACCGCGTCCAGGTCCGCGCCGCCTTCGAACACCGAGACCGCCTCGGCCACGGTCCCACAGATCGTGACGGCCAGCGGATCCTCGAGCCCGGCCGCCTCCACGCGGAGATTGTCGACCGAGGCCGGCGCGGGATCGACGAACAGGATCGGGGTGCTCTGACGGGTTGCTTCGGTCATCGGGGCCTCTTCGTCCCAGTGCATCGGCAGACTCGCCGCTCGGTTGAGGCGCTTGGGCGTCCCGACCTCGGCCACCGCAGCCCTGCGTGCGCCGTTGCGCGCGCAACCACATCACCCGACGCGTCGGTCCTGCAGGTTCTCACCAAACGAACCGAAACGGGACGCGCCCAAAAGCGTCAGCGGATTGACCCCGGGGTCCCGGGGTCGAATGATCGGGGGGTGACGGCGTCCGAAGATTCGATCCTCCCCGGGAGCTCCGTCCTGATCGTGGACGACCACGAGCCGCATCGGACCCTGTTGCAGAACTACCTGACCGCAGTGGGGTGCCAATGCACCGGCGCCGGCGGGGGCACCGAAGCCCTCGAGCAGCTGGCCAAGCGAGAGTTCGACGTGGTGCTGCTCGACCTGCGCATGGACGACATCGACGGGATGGAGGTCCTCAACCGCGCCCGCAAGCAGGGACACGACGCGCCGACCATCATGATGTCCGCCGAAGGCACGATCTCCCACGCGGTCGAAGCCATCCGCCTGGGCGCCAAGGACTTCCTGGTCAAGCCCTTCGAGCTCGAACAGCTCCACGACACGGTCACGCGCGTGCTCGGCTCGGGTCGCGCAGGCGCGGCGGCGGGTCCCGACCCCCGCGCGCTGTGGCGAGATGCGCACGCACCCAACCTCATTGGAGATCACCCCAATCTGCTCGAGGTCTTCTTGGTGCTCGAGCGGATCTCGGGCACCGACTGCACGGTCCTCATTACAGGCGAGTCCGGCACGGGCAAGGAGCTGATCGCGCGAGCGCTGCACCACGCGTCCGCGCGAGCCAACAACCCGTTCGTGCCGGTCAACTGCGGAGCGATCCCCGAGACCCTCATCGAGAGCGAGCTGTTCGGCCACGCCAAGGGCGCGTTCTCCGGCGCCACGCAGGCGCGCGAGGGCCGGTTCGCGGTCGCCGACGGCGGCACCCTCTTTCTCGACGAGATCGGCGAGATGTCTCTGTCGGTGCAGGTGAAGTTCCTGCGGGTGCTCCAAGAGCAGGAGTTCGTGCCCGTCGGAGAGACGCGGCCACGCAAGTGCGACGTCCGGATCCTCGCCGCCACGAACAAGAACCTCGAGGCGATGTCGGCCGAGGGCGGCTTTCGCGAAGACCTCTTCTACCGGCTCAACCTCATCCCCATCCACCTGCCCCCGCTTCGGGAGCGGGCCAGCGACATCCCGCTGCTGGTGCGGTTCTTTCTGGGCCGAGACGCCGACAAGCGCCCCCGCCGGGTCGATGGAATCAGCGACCGCGCGCTCGACCTGATGGAGCGCTATCGGTGGCCCGGCAACATCCGAGAGCTGGAGAACACCGTCGAGCGCATGGTGCTGCTGCATCAGGGCTCGGGCACGCTCGACGTCGACGACCTGCCGCCCAAGGTGCGACGGGCCGGCGAGCAACAGGCCGCCGAGGCCTCCCCTGCCCCCACGGACGCCGGGCAGCGGCGGCCCGCGCAGCGCGCTGCGCCCAGCGTGCTCTCCTTCCCGATCGCCAGCGCGGAGCCCCGTCCTCCCCAGGCCGAGCAAAGCGGCGAGTACGCCGCGGTTCCCGACCCCTCCGAATCGGTGGTCGCGCGACGCGTCGCGACCAGCCCCGACGGGTTCCTGCTCCCCGAAGAAGGCCTCAACCTTCGCGAAGCGGTCGAGGCCTTCGAGATGAGCCTGATTCAGCAGGCGCTCGAGAGGACCGGCGGCAACAAGAACCAGGCGTCGATCCTCTTGGGCATGAACCGCACGACGCTCGTCGAGAAGCTGCGCAAGCGCAAGCGCAAGGCCGGCGGCTCTTGAGGCGGCGGGTCCGCTCGAGACGCCTCCTGACGCGCGCGTCCGAGATGCGGACGGCCGCGCACGGCTCGCTACGGGCGCATTGACGGAGCGACAAACTCCCGCCGTGGCGAGAACGGGCCGCAGCGCGGCGCAGCTCGGCCAGGCCGCGAGTTTCTCGGTCCACACGCGGAGATCGGAGACCGTCAGACGGGACCGGCGCTGATGTGCGGCGTCCCAAGAGGGGTCCGGTCTCGCGACGCGCTCGAAGGCGACTGCGCTGGCCCATGGCTTGCACAACCCAGTGTGCGGGGCACCCCGTTTCACTGCGATGAGTAACGACGAACCGACGAACTCCTCCGCGTCCGACGACGCGCCCGTCATCCCCCTGCGGACGCGGACTCCCGCTCAAGCACGCGTGGTGGCGATCGCCTCGGGCAAGGGCGGCGTTGGAAAGACGAACCTCGCCGCGAACTTCGCCTTGGCCCTCGGTCAGCTCGGAGTGCGCGTGCTCGCCGTCGACGCCGACCTCGGTCTCGCAAATCTCGACATCGTCTTGGGCCTCGCGCCACCGCACACGGCCGTCGACCTCCTGCGGGGCGACCTCGACATCGAAGACGTGCTCGTCCGGTCCACGCACGACGTCTGGCTGCTGCCCGGATGCGCCGGCGACGTGGAGGCGAGCAACCTCGAGGAGCTGCGGCGCTACGAGCTGATGACGGCCATCGACACGCTCGACGAGCGGTTCGACGCCGTGGTGATCGACACCGGCTCGGGCCTCGGTCCGAGCACCCTGGGCTTCTGCGGCGCCGCAGAGGAGGTGATGCTCGTCATCACGCCCGAACCGACCGCGCTCTCCGATGGGCTCGGCATGCTTCGGGCCCTGCACGAGCGCCACGACGTCCGTCAGGTGAAGGTCGTCGCCAACCTTGTCGGCTCACAGGACGAAGGCGAGGCCGCGTTCTCGCGGTTCCGCGGCCTGTGCAGTCGCCGCTCGAGCGTGCGACTCGAGTACATGGGCGCGCTCCCCTTCGACCCTCACGTTGGCCGGGCGGTCATGCGAGGGCAGCCGGTGAGCGAAGCCTATCCCAACAGTCCCTACGGTCAGGCAGTGACCCGCATCGCGGGTCGCTTCATGGCCTCGACCCAACGCGACGCGCGTCCCGGCACGTCGCAGATCTTCTGGCGCCGACTGCTGCGCCAGCGCGAACACGGAGCAGGATGATGAGCGCCGCTGAAAAACTCAACCAAGGATCCCACCGACACACCGCCAGCGACCCCGCGGCGACAGCCGCCAACTCTGCGCCCATCGTCCTGCCGCGTGTCGACGAAGGGTCGCCGGCGGCCAACGAAGCGCCCGCGGTCGACCCCGCGCAGTACATGGACTTCGTACGGCGGCTCGCCCGTCGCCTCGCCCGCAACCTCCCCGCGCACGTCTCCTTCGACGACCTCGTCGGGGCGGGCATGCTCGGGCTCATCGACGCCAGCCGGCGCTTCGACCCGGCGAAGTCCGACCGCTTCGAGACGTTCGCCGAGTTTCGGGTCAAGGGCGCGATTCTCGACGAGCTGCGTCGCTACGACCTGATGGCCCGCAACGCGCGCTTGGCCACCAAGCGCATCGCTCGAAAGACGCAGGAGCTGACCGCCAAGCTCGGGCGTCCCCCGGTCGAGGAAGAACTCGCCGCGGGCCTGGACATGGCCGTGGGCGACTACCGTGAGCTGCTCGCGCGGGTGGGGAGCGTGCGGATGCTCAGCCTCGACGAGATGTCCCGCAGTGACGACGACGGCGGACGAGGCATGGAGCTGCCCTCGCCCAGCCCCCGTCCGGACGAGCTGAGCATGAAGCGCGAGATGGTCCGCAGGCTCGGCCACGCCATCTCCAACCTTCCCCCCCGCAAGCAGCGCGTGCTCGAGATGTACTACCAACGAGAAATGACCCTGCGCGAGATCGGACTCGAGCTAGGAGTGACAGAATCGAGAATCTGCCAAATCATGGGCGAAGCGACGCAGAAGCTCCGCACGATGCTGCGCCCCGACGCGCGGTGACACGACCCGGCGCTGCCGCCGTGATCGCGTGCGCAATTGCCGTCGCAAAAACGCGGTGTGTGTCATACTCCCGGCAGCAGTGACCCCATCGCCAACTTCGGCGATGGCGCGAGCACCCCTCGATTCGGTGGCGGTGCGCACCCACGGACCTGAAACACGATGAGTACACGGGAGAAGCCGAACCCTTCGACCGACCCCTCGGGAGACGCCCATGCTGACACTGACGCGGAAGATCGGACAAAAGATACTGATCGGGAACGGGATCGAAATCGTCGTTCGGGAAGTTCGGGGTCGGCAAGTCCGGCTGGGGATCTCGGCGCCGGCGGGTCTGCCGGTGTATCGGGAGGAGCTGTACCAGGGCATCGCGGACGAGAACATCAAGGCGGCGAACACGCCGAGTCCGGACGAGCTGGCGCGGCTCTACGCGCAGTGGAAAGCACTCGCTTCGGTCGAATAGAGGTTCCCGAAACGCAGCTCATCACGCTGCCGATGGGCCTGCCCGGCTTCCCCGAGGCCAAGACGTTCGTCCTGATCGACGGTCACGGAGACACGCCCTTCCGCTGGCTCCAGGCGTTCGAACGCCCCGACCTCGCCCTGATCGTCATCGATCCCCTCGAGGTCGCCCCCGACTTTCCCCTCGACCTCGTGCGGCGCTCCGCCTCGTTCGCAGGCATCAACCCCGACGAGGACCTCGTGGTGCTCGTGGTGTGCACCGTCTCGCAGACCGAGGAGCCCACGGCCAACTTCCTCTCCCCCATCGGGATCGGAAAGCGGTCACGCCGCGGCGCGCAAGTCGTCGTGCACGAGTCGGGATTCGGGTCGCAAGAGCGCTTCTTGCACCTGCTGACGTCGAAACCCTGACGACTCGCGAGATCCCGCGCGCCCCTTCACGGGCCAGTGGACCATCCCCGGACAGCCGGGCGGTCGCTGGCCCGTTTCGCGTCGCCGGCCGCAACGATCGTCAGCCAAACAACGTCACGACGCCACCACAACGTCGATCGCCGGCTTCTTGGCGTCCGACGACCCCGCAGACCACCGCCGATGGCCGGACATCCGCCCACCTGCTCGCGCCCCGAACACCGCGGGGTGCGAAGGGCCCCGAAACGACGACACGACGGCGTAGAAGCCGGCTGGACGCAGTCTTGGCAGCTGGAGGGCATCCAAGTACGAATCCCTAGGTAGGTCAACTTTTCGACTCGAACGAGCACTCGGACGGTTGGCACGGTTCACGCAGAAGGTATCCACGCCTACCGAGTTACTGAGGACCGCCATGCATCTCGTTTCGACCCAACCCGCCGCTCCTTCCTTCCGCGTCCTTCCCGTCGGCTCCGTCACGACGGACGCTCCGGCCAACGATTCGGGCGCGGCGTTCAGCGTCCGAACGCATCAGGTCAACACGCTGGTCGCGGGCGTCGTCGGGCAAGTCGCCGCTCGAGTTCAATCGAAGCGGGTCAACATTGCCCTTCGCCTCGCCGCGGGCGACCCCACCGTCGCGACCGAACCCGGGGAGCTCGCCTTCGTCGTCGGCGCGATTCTCGGGGCAGCGCTTCGCATCGTCGAAGAAGAGCGCGGTGAGTACGTCGGTGTGCAAGTGGCAGCGGCGCGGTCGACCGTTCGAATCTCGGTCACGACCGACGGCGTGCCTCCCCTCCGCTTCGTCCGGGCCCTCGACCCTCGCGGCACCAGCGACGACGTCGATCCGACGCTCGCGCACTGCCGCCGACTCATCGAGGCCTGTGGCGGCGCGCTGGTCCTGACCGAGCACGGCGGGCGCCTCGGCTTCGCCCTGGAAATCCCCCGCGTCATCCTCTCCCCCCGCATCCGCTTGCTTCCCGACGTTCAGGCCGAGTTCGGGGCCCGCAAAGCCGCCTAAGGTGAGGACCATTCGGTGCAGCTCACCAGCGCGAACGGCCCGCCCGCGCACATCCTGATCATCGACGACGAGCCGACCGTCGCGACCCACATCCGACGCATCGTCGAGTCCTGCGGACACCGAGCGTCCGCCTGTCACACCTGGACCGAAGCCCTCCGCGCGTTCGGTCGCGGCGACGTCGACCTCATTCTGATGGATGCCGTGATGCCCGCGGTGGACGGCTTCAAGCTGACCCGCATCATCCGCTCCCGTGCGCGCACGTACGTGCCGATCGTGTTTCTCACCGGCCTCGCCGACGACAACGCCCGCGTCAAGGGCATCGAGGCTGGAGGCGACGACTTCCTGACCAAGCCGATCCACCCGCTCGAGCTGCAGGTGCGGATCAAGGCGATGCTGCGGATCCGCTCGCTGACGCAGGCGCTCGAAGAGAAGACCCGCACCCTCAGCCGGCTCGCCGCGATGGATGCACTCACCGGCATCGGCAACCGTCGATCCTTCGACGAGCGTCTTCGATCCGAGCTTCAGATCTCGGCCGAGAGCGGCAAACCGCTGACGGTGCTTCTGCTCGACCTCGACCACTTCAAGTCCGTCAACGACAACCACGGCCACGCCGTCGGCGACGAGCTCCTGCGCGCGTTTGGCCGCCTGCTCGCCGAGAGCACGCGTGCATGTGACGTCCCGTACCGCTACGGTGGCGAGGAGTTCGCGGTGCTGTGCCCCAACTCCACCACCGACGACGCATGCAGCCTCGGAGAGCGCGTCCGCGCGGCGTTTCAACGAACCAGCGGCGCGGCGACGGCCGCTGGCACCCGGACGTGTTCGATCGGCGCCGCCGGGACGGACATCCTGACCGGTGAGCTCTCGCCGCACGCGATCCTCACGGCTGCCGACGCGGCCTTGTACCGGGCCAAGGACTCCGGGCGGAACTGCGTCTGCAAGTTCGACCCGATGTTCGACGAGAAGGCCGCCTAGACAGCTCTCGCCGCTCAGAACTCGTAGCGGGTCCAGCCGCTGTCTTCGTCGGCGAAGAAGAGCATCGGGTGCACGCCGAGCCACTGTTCGGCGCGCTCGGTCGCGCCGGTCCCCAGCAGGATGCGTCGCGCACCGGGCCCGGTGCGGGCGCGCGTCTGCACGACCACCCGTGCGCCCTCTTCGAGACGGCGAAGGATCCAGCCGAGCACCGCGCTGGGGTCCTCGAGCCGCACGGCGAAGCGAGCGCCGATGTCGAGCTCGGCGGCGGCCTGCAGCACACCATCGGGCGTCGGGTCGTCGATCAGCGCATAGTCCCCGCCCCCGAGCGCTGCGGCCAGCGTCTCTGCGCCCCCCTCCCCCTGCACGATGCAAAGCGTGCCGGGGCCGATCGAGGCGGCGAAGTCCTGCAGCGCCGGCCGAACCTCGGTTGCGCCACGGGTCGGCGTCGTCGTGACGGGGTGCTGCGCGACGATCTCGCGGGCCAGCGCTTCACCGACGAGGTCGTCGTGCGCGTCGATGAGATTCGCGGGCTGTTCTCCGGTCGGGGTTCGAATCTCGAAGTCGGAGGGCGCGTCGTCCCCCAGATGCTTCGACCAGCTCGGCTTCGACGGCGGCGGCGATGGGGCAGCCGGCTCCGACGCGGGCGCCTCGGGCACGCCGATGTCCCACTGGGTGCGACGCTTGGTCGGGCGAAGGATCGACTTGCCCGTCGACGGCACGGTCTGCCGATCGGGCTCGAACGAGTCGAGCTTGGGGAGGTCGATGGGACCGGACGACGCGCCGGCCTCGTCTTCGTCTGCGGGCCCCGAGCCCCGCACCGTCGATGCGCGACCGCGCACGAGGATGCCGTCGAGCGCGGGCTCGGCGACCAAGCCCCACTGCTGTCCGCCAACATCGAGATTGAAGGAAACGGTGTTGCCCAGGGCCAACTCCGCCTGCTGGTCAGGACCGAGCACGAGCGCGAGTGCGTCGAACAGCTCGGATTCGGACAGCGGGTCTCCGACCGTGACCGAGCCAGCGTCGGTCTTCACCATCGGGTGCTGGTCCGACTCGAGCGTGACCTCGGTCGCGCCGCGGATGCTCGCTTCGTGCAGCACCTGGGGGAGGGACGGCATTGCGCCCAGACGATATCAGCCCGCCGGCGACCCGAGGAGACCTTCGCGCCGGCGCCGCCCGATTGAACCAGGCCGGGACCGACTGCCGGGCCCGTGTCCTCAACCCCCAGAGCGAACCGCCCGATGGTGCCTGGGTAGTCCACCCCGGAGTTCGAAATCATCATGCGACGTGCACTGACCCTGTGTTCCCTGCTTCTCCTGCCCCTGCCCGGATGCGACCCCGATGTGGCGGTGGATCTCGCGCAACACGCCAAGGCCCGTCCGACGCCCGAGCCCCCCGCGGGCGGCGATCTGGGCGCAGACCTGTGCGCCAGCTACTGCGACGAGTATCGCGATCTGTGCAGCGACCAGTTCACGTACGCCTCGACGAGTGAGTGCGCCGCGCTGTGTTCGTACTGGGAGGACGCCGACACCGAGGAGAACTGGACCGCCGAATGCCGCCGCAAAGCGCTCTGGAGCCTGGATGCGGGCGACCCTGAATCGCTGAGCGCGGGCTGCCACGAAGCGGGCACCGTCTCGGAGGTGTGTGGCCCAGCGTACGTGATCACCTGCGAACGCTACTGCGACCTCTATGACGCCGCGTGCGGAGACCACTCCGCATTCGAGAGCGAGGCCAAGTGCCTCACGTGGTGCGGTGCAGAGACGCTCGAGGGCGAAGGAGACACCGTCGAGTGCCGCATCGACCATCTGTCCGGGCTCGCGGGGCCCAGCTGCGCCGACGCCTCACCCGACAGCAGCCACTGCAGCTGAGCGGATCGGTCCCACCGGAGCCGGTATAGTCGCCCGGCTCCGTGGGCTTCATCGAGCAGATCCCGCGCTGGGTCCTTGAACTGGGGTTCGTCGCCTACGCGGTGGTGGTCTCGGTCGTCGTGCTGCTCGAGCGCCGCCGACCGACCGCGACGCTGGCCTTGCTGCTCTCGCTCCTCTTCCTCCCGGTCGTCGGGCTCATCGCCTACGTCGTGTTCTCGCGCCGCAAGGTGCGACGGAAGCGAAAGGACAGGCGCCGGCGAGAGATCGACCCCCTTGCCGCCACCGAAGGCATGGCCAACGTGGACGAGCTCCCCGAGGGCCTGCCCGAAGATCAGCGAGGCCTGGTGCGGTTGGCGTTGCGGAGTACCGCGGCGCCACTGCGTCGGGCGGCGCGGGTCGACCTCCTGCACACCGCAGACGCGACGCGGGAGTCGGTCCTCTCGGCCATTCGCGGCGCCACCCGGTGCGTGCACGCCGAGTTCTACATCTGGCGCGACGACGACGCCGGACGTGCCATCACCGCGGCGCTCACCGAGCGGGCCCGCGCGGGCGTGCAGGTCCGGGTGCTCATCGATCAGCTCGGCAGCTGGGGCCTCGAACGCGACCACTTCGAGGCCCTGATCGCCGCGGGGGGAGAGCTGGCGATCTTCGGGCCCGTCCGCGTACCGATCCGGCTGGGCCGATCGCGGGTCAACTTTCGCAACCACCGCAAGATCATCACCGTCGATGGGGGCATCGGCTTCGTTGGAGGGCTCAACGTCGGCGACGAGTACTTCGGCAGCGGGGCCGATGCGCAAGGCTGGCGAGACCTCTTCGTGCGTCTCGAAGGCGACGCGGTGCTCGGCCTCGAGGCGACGTTTCTCGACGACTGGCTCGTCACGACCGGGCACGTGGTGGACCTCGAAGGTAAGCGCCCCGAGGGCACGCACGCCCTCGACGCACGCGTGCGGCGGAGCCAGACCGCGCCGCGAGAGGCCCTGCAACGCGCCAACCCGTTCACGCCCGAGGACGCGCCCCCGCAGCGATCGGACGGGCCACTCGTGCAGGTGATCCCCAGCGGTCCGGATCTGCCCGTGGCCGGCGCGATTGCGGCCCAGTTCTCCGCCGCGATTGCGGCGGCCCACCAGCGGGCCTACATCGCCACGCCGTATTTCATCCCTGACGAGCCGTTGATGCTCATCCTGCGCACCGCGGCGTTGCGTGGGGTCGACGTGCGCATCCTGGTCCCCAGCCCCGCCTTCAACGACAGCCGCGTGGTCGCGTACGCCTCGCGCAGCTACTACGACGAGCTGCTGCTCGCCGGGTGCAGGATCTTCGAGTACCGCGGCGGCATGTTGCACTCGAAGTACCTCATCGCCGACGACGTCTCGGCGATCGGGTCGGCGAACATGGACGTACGCAGCTTTCACATCAACTACGAGATCACCGCGATGTTCTACGACGCGGACGTGACCAACGACCTCGCCAAGGTCTACGAGGCCGACCTGCAGCAGGCGAGCGAGATCCGTCGCGAGGACCGGCTCGACCCCTCGCTGTGGGAGCAGCTCCGCGAGAACTCCGCCCGCGTCTTCTCCCCCCTGTTGTGATGCGCTTCCCTTACTACAGCCGGCTCGGACGCAAGGCTCGCGCGGTCTACAGGCGCTCCGACGCGATCCGCGAGGTCCCTCTGCGGTGCGACGCCTCGGCGACCCGGGCGGCACTGGCCGAGGTCGAGGCGGGCCTCGAGCACGACGACCGGCCGCGCGTGCAGGCGGCGACCGCAGCCCTGGTGCGGGTGCTGTGTGACGACCTGCAGGTGCCACGGGTCGTGCTGCGGGTGCTCGCCCGGCGGCCCAGCGACGCCACGGCCGAGCTGCATGGGCTGTACGAACGCGAGGAGGGCAAGCGACCGATCCTCCGGGTGTGGATGCGGACCGCCGCCCACGAGCGCCCGGTCGCGTTTCGAACCTTCGTCCGGGTGGTCATGCACGAGCTGTGTCATCACCTCGACTACGACAAGTTCGCGCTCGACGACTCGATGCACACCCACGGCTTCTTCGCGCGGGAGTCGTCCCTCGTTGCGCAGCTCCTCGGCCCGCCACGGACCCCGGACGACGAAGACGCTCAGCTCGCGTTGCCCGGGTTGGAGTCGCCGGATTGACGCCGTGCGGCGTCGCCGGGACGCACCATCGCGGTGGCGACGAGCGAGGTGACGAGCATCAACGCACCCGCAGGCACGAGCAGCACCAGCGGACCGGGATCGGCGGGTCCGTGCCACAGACCTCCGCCGACGAATCCGAGACCGACGAGCAGCGCCCCGAGCCAGCTCGCCAGGCGCACCCGCGTGGCCCAGCCCGGCGGCGTCTGCAGACGCTCGAGCGCCCAACCGATGCCCAGGTTCGCGAGCGCGAGCAGGCCGCCGTGCGCGTGCCCGAGCCGCAGGAACTCGCGCCGCAGCGGGTCGTCGAGCACGCCCGCGACTCGGAGCCCGAACATCGCCTCGAGCCACATGCCCATGCCCAAGAACGCAGCGAGACTCCACAAGGAGGCCCGCAGGTGTGCGCCCGGCGACATGAGCGGAGTCTACCCCCTCATTCTCCGATCGCGATGGCGACGTCGTCGCGGTGCGACAGCAAGGATTGCAGCAGCGCTTCGTCGGCCCAGACCACGCTCGGCCCGAGTGCGCCGCGGAGCTCGTCGACGACCACCACGCGCTCGGCCACGTCGGCCATGAAGTCGTAGCGGTCGAGCACCGGCGCGAGCGACCCGGGCGCGAGCGAGCGCAGCGCCCGGTATCCAAACCATCGCACGGCGGGGTAGTCGTCCTCGAGCGCGTCGACGAGCGCGCGAAGGCGGCGCTGGCGATCGCCGACCGCTTCGGGGCGGGCCAACGCGTGGGCAGCGAGGGCACGCTGCACCGGGTCGCCGCCGATGAGGTCTCGCTCGACACGAGAGACCCGCCCCTCGGGACCCTGCGCCGCGGTCCCGCGCAGGCCCAGGGTCCGCATCGAGCTCGCCGCCCACGCCCGCGTCCGCGCGACGTGGCACTGGGTACACGCGTCGGGCATGTCATCCCGCGAGGCGAGCGCGCCCGGATCGGGCGTGGTGATGCGATGGCTGATCATGCCGCGGAGCAGGCCGTAGGTGATGCGAGGCATGTGACAGCCCTGGCACGTCGTGTCCTCGTGCCCTCCGTGTGTCGCCTCGACGTCGTGACAGCGCCCCTGACACGCGGCGTCGCCCTTCGCTTGGGGTCGCAGCTGCATCGCGGGCGTTGGGCCGTGCATGGTGTGGCAGTCGGCGCACGAGAGGCCCTTGCCTTGGTCGTAGCAGGGCGAGAGCAGCAGCGCCTGGTACTCGTACGCCGACAGGCGCGGCGTACCGTCGGCCCAAAACCGCGGCGCGAACGGCCGCGCGCCGGGAGGATCCGACGCAAGACGAGTATCGGCCAGGATCGGGCGAGACACCTCGGAGAGCGCCGTGCCGGGGAGGAATCGGTCGCCATGGGCGAGGACATCGGCGAGGTCCTTGCCGATGCGCTGCCCGTGACAGCGGCCGCACACCTCACTGTGCCGGTCCGGCGCGAGGCGGCCCGGATGCGTGATCGCAGGGTCGCCGGTGTCGCCCGTGGCGGAGAGGAGCCGCCGAAAGGGGTTGCCCTGCCGATCGCGATGCCCTCCGGCGGGGCCGTGGCACGCCTCGCAGCCGATACCGATCTCGGCGACCTCGGTCGCGAACGTTCCATCGGGTCGGAGCCCCGGGTTGGGCTCGGTGTTGTGGCAGAAGACGCAGTTGTCGTTCCATCGGCTCAGGTGGCGCAGATAGGCGTCGGCGTCCCCTGCGGTCAGGTCGGGAAACAGAAACGCTCCGCCGAGGTGGATCCAGCGCTCGGCCTCGGGGTGGTACGCGAACGGAAGCCTCCAGCGCTCGAGCGCACCTCCCCCCCGGTCGATGCGGGCGACGTACTGCTGGTAGCGGTGCGTCCCGACCGTGAGTTCGACGTCGACGTCGAGCAGCACCGAGCCATCGGCATCGGACACGACGCGCACGTGCGGCGCGGCCCCGCCGTCGAAGGTGGCGGTGAATCCCGCCGTCTGCAGCGTCTCTCCCTCGAACGGCGCGAGCACGATCGCCTCGGCATCGGTCGCGACCTGCGTCATCGTGCGGTGGTAGCTCGCGTGCCAGGTCTCGTGCTGCGCCCGGTGGCAGCTGCGGCACGACGCGCTCCCGACCGCGGGGCCTCGCGCGGGCACGGGGTCCCAGGCGGTCGCATCCGTTGCGGTCCACGCCAGCCCCACCGCCGCGGCGAGCATCCAGGCGATCGGGGGGCCGAAGAGCAGCGCCGTGGCGGGCTTCATCCCCGAAGCGCCCGGACGGAAATCTCTTGGTCGTAGAGCTTGAGCGTGGCCGATCCGCTGTCGCTGCGCAGCGGCACGGGCACCCCCGGGGTGAGCTGGCGACCCATGTACTGGCTGCCGTTTTGGCTCTTGAGGTCCGCCACCCAGACGCGGCCGCGATGCGGATAGATGCAGGCGTGCAGCCGGCTCATGCGCGGCGATGGAACGATGAACTGGCACGCTTCGTGGCGGCCCAGCACGACGGGGCCGCGGCGAATGTCGAAGGTCTGCGGCGGATGACCGGCCAAGGAGAGCTCGATGCTCGGCAGCATCATCGGCTCGAACAGGGGCGTGGGATCGACGACCGGCTGCCAAACGCCGTCACGCTGCGCGGCGCCGCTGAAGGCATCGGCCATCTCGGCGCCGCTGCTGAAGCGCTCCGAGGGGTTCTTGGCCATCGCCCGGCGCATGAACGCGTCGAGGGACGGCACTTCGTGATAGCCCCGCTGCGCCCCGGCGGCGTTCTCGACGGTGGATCCACGTCGGGGCGCCCGCTGCGGGATGCGGAGGCCGGGGATGTCGGCTTCCATGTGCTGCTGCAGGAGCTCGGGCAGCGTCCTACCGTCATAGGGGAGCTGACCGGTGAGCAGCTCGAACGCGATGACGGCCAGCGCGTAGCGGTCGGTCGCCGGCCCGACGTGCTTGGTGTCGCGGAACTGCTCGGGGCTCATGTAGTGCGGCGTTCCGAACACCGAGCCGGTCGCCGTGGCGGCCTCGTGGGCGAGCCACTTCGCGATGCCCAGGTCGATGATCACGGGCTCCCAGCCGGTGGCCCCCGCGCGCAACAAGACGTTGTCTGGCTTGAGATCGCGGTGCACGACCCCCAGGCCGTGCAGCTCGTCGAGCGCCTGACCAACACCTTGGATCAGGCGGTGAACCCCCCACCCGTCCCCCTCGGGGATCGCCGCGGCCGGGTTGACCCCGTCGACGAACTCCATCGCCATCCAGGTGCGGCCGAAGTCGTCGCTGCCGAAGTCCTCGACCTTGATGACGCCATCGAACTGCACCCCGGCCATGCGCTTGGCCTCGAGGTGAAACCGGGCGCTGGCCTCACTGCCGGTGTGCACCTCGGCGCGCAGCCACTTGACCACCACGAGCCGCCTCGCGAAGACGTCGACGCAAAGGTGCACGTCCCCCACGGCGCCCTCTCCGAGAGGGCGGACCTTGCGGTGGGGGCAGCCCGGCACGCTCCGAGAGTATCAAGACCGCCGCCACAGCGGAGGGACCAGCACGAGCGTGTCTCGCGCACGCTCAGCGTCCGCGGGGGCGTCCCGCGGGCCGGTCCCCGCGCTAGAGCGTCAACGCGACTTCGGTGTAGGGCTCGGCGACGAACGTCGCCGTCTGGTCCCCGTAGGTCATCTCGAAGAACCCGGGGTTCTTCAGGGTGACGGTGGCGGTGTCACCTGGTGCGACCTTGGCCCGCTTCTTCCAGGAGCGCCCGACCATCTCGACGGAGAGCTCGGCACCACCCTGGTTGCGGATGAGCAGGGTTGCCTTGGGCTCCCCGAAGAACTTCACCGCGAACGGGTAGAACGCCACGAGCTGCTTGTGCAGCGCCTCGAGCTTGGCTTCGATGCCCGGCGCCCGGTAAGGGTAGCCCGCGCCGAGGCCTTGAAGCTGCTGGCGCGACCAGTCGAGCTCGGACAGCGCCTCGCCGGCGCGCACGATCTTGCCGCCGGGGTACTTGACCAGGCCCGACTTGCGAAGCGCGCTCTTCTCTTTCTTGTACAGCGAGGGCTCGCTCGCCGCGAGGTAGGCCGCGATCGCGATGTGGACCTCGGGGAGCTCCTTGCCGTTGCGCTTGGCCAGCGCGAGCTCGGTCTTTGCGGCGTCGAGCTTGCCGGCCTCGGCGTATTCGATCGCCTTGAGCGCGGCGAGGATGGCGGTGACCTCTTTGTGCCCCTTGGCCGACGTGTCGACCTTGGCGAGCTTGGCCCGCGCGTCGGTGAGCTTGCCCTTGCCGGCGAGCAGCAGGATCTCTTGGAGGAGGAGCGACGACTTGCCCGGGCGCATGCCGATCGCCTCCTTGATGTCGGCGTCGGCCCCCGCGGTGTCCCCTTCGGCCAGGCGCATCTTTGCGCGCGTCGCATAGATCGTCGCAACGCGATCGCGAATCTGCTCGAGGCGCTCGGGGGTGAGCTTGAGCTTGCCCGCGGCGGCCGCGTCGACGATGGCCATCAGCCGCGCGAGGGCCTGATCCGGCTTGCCCTGGCGGTTGAACTCCATCGCGACCTCCATGGCGAGCCCCACCTGCTCCTCGGGCTCGACACCCACGGGCGCGAGGTCGAGGAGCTCGTCGGCCAGCGGCACGTCGCCCTGCTCGAGCGCGAGCAGCACCACGCCGCGTCGCAGCTCGAGGTATTGGCGGCGGTTCTCCAGGTCGTTCTGCAGGACGAGCTCGGTCGCGGACTTGAGGCCTTTGGCCGAGCCTGCAAGGTCCTTCTGGGCGTAACGAGCGCGGACGACGGCGAGCCACACGGCGGCGTCGGGGATGATGTCGAGTGCCGCGGCGTAGTCGACCTCGGCCTCGCTCCAGCGCGACTCCTGCATGTACGCGTCGCCGCGGCGGATCAGCAGCACGGCCATCTGACGGTGGCAGTTGCGACAGCCCGCGTCTTCGTAGCCGCGTGTCGCGATGGCGAGCGCTTCGTCGTAGCGCATCAGGTCTTGCAGCGCGCCGGCGAGGCCCGAGTAGGCGTCCTCGCTCTTGGGATCGAGCTCGAGCGCCTTGCGGAAATACTCCTCGGCCTTGATCGCCTTGCCTTCCTTGTCGGCGGCCTTGCCCAGCTCGAGGTAGATGTCACGGAGCTCTTCGCGCGCGAGGTCCCCGAGGTCCGGGTCGTTCATCGCCTCGCGGTACTTGGCGTCGGCGTTGTCGAGCTGCCCTTCCCCGTCGGCCCACGCGAGGCGAGCGTCGTCGAGCGGCGTGGAGCAACCGGTGCCCCCGAGCGCGGTGACCAGAGCTGCGCCTACAATCCACCGCCGGGTCTGGCGGGTCAGGCGTTGGGCGATGCGTAGCGTGTGCCGTTCCATTCGTACAGTTCGCGGGTGAAGCCGGAAGAGGAGACGTCGTATACCGAGAAAGCGGCCGCGCGTCCCGGTTTTTGAAGCCGGGATGTCCCCGAGGCGATGCCGTGCACGGGGACCGGGCCGTCCGGGCCTGGCAGGGACGCCTCGGAGTTCACGTGCTCGTGCCCATGAAGGATCAGCTCGGCCCCGGCGGCGGCGATCACCTCGCCGAACGCGGCGCGGTCGGTCAGCGCGTGGTTGGGCTTGGAGAGGCCGTCGACGGGCGGGTGGTGCACGAGGACCACCCGGGCGAGCCCCTCCTCGCCGAGCGCGGTGAGCATCCGCCGAAGTCGCCCCAGCTGCGCCGCGCCACACTGCCCGGTGGCGTCGAACGGCGGGGTCGCCACCGCACTCGAGACGCCGACGAGCGCGACGTCGTCGAAACGCTGCACGAACGGGTAATCGCCGCCCTCGCGCTCTCCCTGCATGTAGGGGGCCATGTAGTGCTCGAAGCGCTGGGTCCGCTCGCTGCCGCGGGTGTAGGTGTCGTGGTTGCCCGGGATCACCGTCAGCGGGACCGGGATCGTCTCGAACTTCTCGACGCACAGCTCGAACTCGGACTCGAGCGCGAGGTTGGTCAGATCGCCGGTGACGACGAATCGGTCGAGCGCGAGCGCCTCGACCTGCTCGACCATACGGTCGAAGAGCGACTGGTCCTGCTTCTTGCCGCGGTGCAGCGCCAGGTTGAGCCGCCCGGTGAGGCGCTTGTTCAAGTAGCGCCAGGGGGTGACCCCATCGAGCCGCAGCAGATGGATGTCGGAGGTGTGCAGGAACCGCAGCACGCCACGGGTTGTAGCAGCCCGGCAGGGGCCTTGCCGAGCAGCAGAGCTACCTCACATGTATGGTCGCCCGCTCAGGATTGGCGCTGCGGCGCCGCGGCCGTTGGCATACGCTCCGCGACATGTCCTTGCTCGAAGTCGGCCGCACCCACACGTGCGGTGAGCTGCGCCGCGAACACGCCGGCGCTACCGTCGTCCTCTTTGGTTGGGTGCACCGTCGCCGTGACCTCGGCGCCCGCATCTTCATTCAGCTCCGCGACCGTGACGGCATCACGCAGCTCGACTTCGCCGAAGAGCTGGGCGCCGAAGCGTACGCACTGGGCGAGAGCCTGCGCAGCGAAGACTGCATCGCGGTGCGCGGCAAGGTGGCCGACCGGGGCGAGAACGCCAACGCCGACATGGCCACCGGGGAGATCGAGATCAAGGTCACCGAGGTCGAGGTGTTCTCCAAGTCGCAGACGCCCCCGTTCGTCGTCGCCGACGACGACCGCCTCGACGCGGGCGAAAACCTGCGCCTGCAGTACCGCTACCTCGACCTGCGTCGCCCGGTGATGCAGCACAACTTCCGCGTCCGCTCGCAGATCGGCTATCTCACCCGCAAGTCCCTGGCCGAGGCCGGGTTCTACGAGCTCGAGACGCCGTACATGGTCAAGTACACGCCCGGCGGCGCGCGCAACTTCTTGGTGCCCAGCCGCATCCACCCCGGGCAGTTCTATGCGCTCGCCGAGTCGCCGCAGATCTACAAGCAGCTGTTCATGGTCTCGGGGTTCGACAAGTACTTCCAGATCACCCGCTGTTTCCGCGACGAAGACCTCCGCAACGACCGCCAGCCGGAGTTCACCCAGATCGACGTGGAGATGAGCTTCGCCACCCCCGAGCGCATCTTCGCGCCGATGGAGGCGCTGATGCGGACGCTGTGGAAGGAGATCTTGGACGTCGAGCTCGAAGACACCTTCTTGCGCATGAGCTGGGACGAGGCCATGGCGCGCTTCGGCTCCGACAAGCCCGACATTCGCTTCGGCCTCGAGCTCAACGACGTCACCGAGCACGTGCGTGACAGTGGGTTCAAGGTGTTCGACGGGGCCGAGTGCGTCAGCGGCCTGTGCGTGCCCGCCGACAAGGCCGGCGGCCTGTCCCGCAAGGTCATCGACAACCTCACCGAGTTCGTCAAGCAGCGCGAGAACGGCGGCGCGAAGGGCCTGGCCTGGACGCGCATCGGCGAGGACGGCACGTGGAGCGGCGCGGTGGGCAAGAACGTGCGGCCGGAGGTGCAAGCGGCCCTGACCGAGGCCATGGGCGCACAGCCAGGCTGCGTGCTGATGTTCATCGCCGATGGGTGGCACACCACGCACACCGTGTTGTGCAACCTGCGGCTGCACCTGCGCGACCAGCTGAACCTGCTCGAGGGCAACGACAACCCGTGGCGCTTCCTGTGGGTCACCGACTTCCCCATGTTCGAGCAGAACGACGCAGGGCAGTTCGTCGCGGCACACCACCCGTTCACCTCGCCCCGCGACGAACACGTGGACATGCTGGTCAGCGACCCGGCCGCGGTGCGAGCCAAGGCCTACGACCTGGTGCTCAACGGCAACGAGATCGGCGGAGGCTCGATCCGGATCCACCGCAGCGACGTGCAGGCCAAGGTCTTCACCGCGCTGGGCCTCTCCGACGAAGAGGCGCAGTTCAAGTTCGGCTTCCTGCTCGAGGCGTTCAAGTACGGCCCCCCGCCCCACGGCGGCATCGCGCTCGGGCTCGACCGCGTCGCGATGCTGATGACGGGCGCCGAGAGCCTGCGCGACGTGATCGCCTTCCCCAAGACGCAGCGGGGTCAGGACCTGATGACGGGCGCGCCGACGATCGCCGACGACCCGCAGCTGGCCGAGCTGTACCTCACGCACCGCGACCTGCCGGCCTCGAGCACGGACGAGTAGCCGATGGACACGCCCGCGAGCACGGACGCGCCCTCCCCTTCGCGGTTGGGCCGCAAGCATCGGCTGCTGCTCGCTGCGCTGTCGGTGGTGCCGATGGTGCTCTGCGTGGCCGACTGGGACATCTGGGTCCTGGGCTACGTCGCGTGGATTCCCCTGCTCGCCGCGATCGACGGCACGCGGCCTCGGCAGGCGCTGTTTTGGGGGTGGCTCGTCGGCACGTTCACCGTGTTCTGGGGGTTCTTTTGGATCACCGAGCTGCTGGTGAAATTCGCCGGCTTCCCCGTGGCGCTGGGCGCCCCGATCACCTTCTTGTTCGCCAGCTATCACGGGCTGCTGTGGGGTCTGGCGATGATGGTGACGGTGTGGCTGACCGCGCGCACGAAGCTGCCCCTTTGGGTCACGGCCCCGCTTTCGTGGGTGGCCATCGAGGCGACGCTGCCCAACATCTTCCCGATCTACATGGCGCAGGGCTGGGCCGCCGCGCCGACGCTCATCCAGATGGCCGAGCTGGGCGGGGTCACCACGGTCAGCTTCGTAATGGTCGCGACCAACGCGGCGCTGTACGTGCTCATCGCCCGTCTGTGGCGCGAGCGCACGCTCGACCGCCCGGCGGCGATCGCCGTGGGGGTGTTGCTGGTGGTCGTGCCCGCCTACGGCGCGGTGCGCATCGCTCAGGTCGAGACGACCATGCAGGCTGCCCCGCACATGAAGGTCGGCGTGGTCCAGGGCAACATGAGCATCGCCGAGATGACGCGGCCCCGCGAGCGCGACCGGGCCTTCATGGGCGAGGTCCGCAAGAGCCGCGAGCTCGAGGCGCTGGGCGCGGAGGTCATCTTGTGGGGAGAGACGGCCTACCCCAACAGCCGGATCTTCCACCGACAGAGCAAGCACGAGCCTCCCGAGGGGCACCCGTGGCGCCTGCACCAGGGCTTCAGCGCGCCGCTCATCGTCGGCGCCGTGACCCGGGAGGACGTACGGGGGGCCAACTGCGGGTCGATTCACAAGTGCTGGAACTCGGCGCTGCTCATCGACTCGGACGGCACGATCATCGACCGCTACGACAAGGTCTACCGGCTGGTGTTCGGCGAGTACGCGCCGCTGGTCGACCCCGAGTGGTACCTGCAGCAGATCCCCAGCGCCTCGCACCTGCAACAGGGCGAGGGTCCCAAGGCGCTGACGCTGGGCGAGCACCGGCTGGGCGCCTTCATCTGCTACGAGGACATCCTGCCCCGCTACGTCCGGCAGACGGCCAAGCAAGGCGTGCACGCGTTCGTCAACCTCACCAACGACGCGTGGTTCGGCAAGACGCACGAGCCGGCCCAGCACCTGGGCCTGGCGGTCTTCCGCGCGGTCGAGCACCGCAAGGGCATGCTGCGATCGGTCAACACCGGCATCAGCACCTACGTCGACCCGACAGGTCGGCAAGTCCACCGCACCGAGGTCACCGACCCCGACATCGACGGCCCGCAAGAGCCCGACGGGTTCGTGGCCGACGTGCCGATGATGGACCCCGAGGCCAAGACGCCCTACATGGTCACCGGCGAGCTGTTCAACGGGCTGTGCATCTTCGCGATCGTCGTGCTCGGCTGGCGGTCTCGTCGCGACGAAGCGTAGCTGGGGCTAGGCTGCTAGACCGCAGCGGAGACGTTTAGCTCGGCCAGGTAGCCGTAGAGCCCCTCGGCGCTGTGGTGCACGAACGACTCGTTGGCGAACTGCACGCACGCGCCGTCCCACAGAGCCACGGGCCGGCCGGGCATCAGCCGTTCTCCGTCGACCCACGTGCCGTTGCGCGAAGAGGCGTCGGTGAGCGTCCACCCGTCTGCATCGCAGGAGAAGTAGGCGTGGTACTTCGACACCTCGGCGGATGGGATGCGGATGTCGACGGTGGACACGCGACCGACGCCCACGCGGCCCGGGAAGGCCCCGTCGGGCCGCTTGACGACCGGCAGCACGATCGCGTCGAGGGGGACCTGCTCGCGCAGGCTCCCGCCCACGACGTCGTCGAGGGAAATGACGGCCGTCTGAAACTCCCGCTGGGCCAGGTCGACGCGGCGGCCCACGAGAAACGGGTGGGCGTGCGGCGGGAGGAAGCCGCGACCGCTCGATCGGCGATACAGGCTCAAGTAGTCCGCCAATGTCCGCAGAGCCATGACGCCCTGTTCATGCGCCCCCCGGCGCCCTCGCGCCAGCCCGCTTTTGGGCCGAATGTCCGCCCGAGCCGCCTGTGCGGCGGCTACGGACGCTGATCAGCCCGCGGCAGGCACGGCGATCTCATGCCAAGGAGCAGCCGAGAGCGAGAGCGAGAGCGAGAGCGAGAGGGGCGTCGAACATGAGGGCTCCACCGTAGTCGAGGTGGGCCTCAGGAGCGCCTCCGGCGATCGCGTGCGACGACGCTCGGCGGGTCTGCCAGAGCTCCGCCCGTTGACGTCGGTGCGAAACTCAGCGCGACCCAACGTCCGGGATTCGGACGTTCGTGCGCGCTGAACTTCGCTCAGACGGCTCGAACTTCCGGGTCGGGGACGCTCGGGCGCCCTGTGTCTTGCTCAGGTCGTGGCCGTCTCACGGCATGGCTGCGGAGTGGGAGAGGTTGGTGCGCCACCTGCTGCTAGCCTCCGCCCCATGCCCCTCGAACGCCTGAGCCTCGATGGCCCTCGGCCGTGGATCATGGCGCATCGCGGCGCGTCGGACCTCGCGCCCGAGAACAGCCTCGCGGCGTTCGACCTGGCGGTGCAGCACGGCGCCGATCTGCTGGAGACGGACATCTGGCTGACAGCCGATGGGGAGATCGTGTGTCATCACGACGCGACCCTCGAGCGGATGACGGGCGACCCACGCCGCGTCGGCGGGATGTCGCTCGCGCAGCTCGAAGCGCTGCAGCTGAAGACGGCACACGGCATCGCCGGCGAGCGCATTCCGACCCTGGCTGCGCTCGTCGAGCAGACGCCGCCGGAGGTGGTCATCGTCGCCGAGCTCAAGGACCCGCTGTTCGCCCACGCCGGGCCGCTCGCCGGGCTGCTGCGCGTCCTCGGGCCGCGCGTCGCCACGCAACGGGCGGGTGTCATCGCCGAGGACCTCGGACTGCTGCGCGCGGTCAAGCGTCAGGCGCCCGAACTCGTCGCGGGACACATCGCCATCACGCGGCCCTACGCCAACACCGAGACCGAGCTGCTCGGGCCCTACTGGCCCTGGCTCGCCCTCGACCCGCGCTACGTCTCGCGCGCGCACCGACGAGGGCAGCGCGTCTGTCCACTCGACCCCGACCTGCACCGACGCCTGCCGCGATACCTCGCGATGGACGTCGACGCCGTGCTCACCAACGACCCCCGCGCGACCCGAGCGCTCATCGAAACGCTCCGCTGAACACCCTCTGCAGTCGCGGTCGGCGCTGCTGCCCCGGAGCAAGAGAGCGGAACGTCCCGGAGGGACGTGGAGCGGAACGGAAGAAAGGGATGAACGCAAACTCGCCGGCCGAAGGGGTTCGGAGGGGGGCCCTCGCCCCAACGGGGCCTCCTGGAGAACCCCGGCTTGGTCTGGAGGCGTGAGGACCTAGTCGCCGATCGTGTCGTGCACCGAGGCGGGCTCAGCCCTGACCTCGTCCTCGAGACCCACGGCCTGCAGCACGAGGCTCCGCGAGACCAGCAGCGGGAGCCGCGTGCGCTGGGCAAAGTGCTTCGTGCGTCGACAGAGGCTGCCAGGGTCGAGCTCGTAGTCGAGGCGGATCGCGGACGCCTCGGCCTCGAGCTGCATCAGCTCCGAGCGAAGTGCTGTGAAGCGGGCTCTCATTCGTGTCGCGAGTGTAGGCAGGCGATTTCTACCTGCAAGTCGAAACGCACGTCTGAGTCACATCGCTACAGCCGCGATCCGCCGCTGTGGCGTTCGTGGACCTACGCTGCGGCCGACCTGCATCCGTGCACGTTCCGCGTGCGGCACCCTCGAGAGCGGCCCGAGCGCGAAGCTACTCGAACGGCGCGCCCGCCTGAATCCACGCCAGCCATCGCGCGCGGACGTCTGCGGGGATCGGGACCTCGTTGAGCATCTGCGCCGTGTCGTCCATCGGCGTCACCCAGGGCGTCGCCGGTGCGTTCACGATGGCCTGGTAGTTCGCCATCAGCTGCTCGGGCGTCGGGTCGGCCACCAGCACCACGTTGCGCTGCGGGTTGTTGTGGCACGGCCCGCCGTCGATGCAGCTGGGGTAGTCGCCCTGCCCTCCGCGCACGTTCTCGAGGTCGACCTGAATGTCGGCAAACGACACGACCGCCTCCGCGCCCGTGCTGCTGCTCCCGCTCTCGTCCGCGCCCGTGCTTCCGCCCGTCGAGCCCCCGCCCGTGCTCCCGGCCTCGCCCGTGCTCGAGGACCCGGCCTCGGTCGTGGTCGCGTCCGTCGTGCTGCTCGACGAGCCCGTCGAGCCCTCAGCCCCCGTGCTGCCCGCGCCCGTGCTCGACGACGACGCGTCGTCGCCTCCTTCGTCGTCACATCCGAACAGACCCAGGCAGACCACGAGCACGGCGCGCTTCATGCTGCGCAGTGTACCGGCCTCAATCTGCCGCGTCGCCCACCGGATACCCCGTGAACGACGACAGATACTCGTCGTCGGCGGCATCGTGGTCGATCATCCACGGCATCACCCGCAGCACGAACGTGCTCTCGAACTGCACCCACATGCTGTCCTCGCTGAGCAGCTCGTGGCGGTCGGCTTCCGCGTCGGTGAGCGCCAGCGTGTGCTTCACCGTCTGCGCGCTGACGCCATGCGGGGTCAGATACGGCGTGAACGTGAACGCGCCCGACTGCCACGGCCCCTTCGTCGCGTCGCTGGCGACGATCGCGTTGAACTCGATCGCCGAGTTGCGGTGAAAGTACGGAGGTCGGAACGTGCCTTCGGTGACCTCCCAGCGGCGCTGAAACACCGCGACGTCGATCACGTTGCGTCCGTGCGTGTCCGCCGGGCTCGTGAGCACGGTGAGGATCGACGGGTCGGGGTGGTCCCACGTCGTGCTGCCCATGCTGTTGAACTTGGTGAGGTCGTATTTGTACGGCGCGTAGTTGCCGTGCCACGCCACCACGTCGAAGGGGCCGTAGGGCGCCTGCGTTTGGAACAGGTCGCCGCCCTGCTTGACCACGATGCTCGTCTGCACGTCGCGGTCCTCGAACCAGGCCACCGGCACCTCGAAGTGGCGCGCGTCGGCCAGCCCGTTCGCGCCGACGGGCCCACGCTCGGGGAGCTGGAAGTGCGCGTCGAAGATCTCGGCCACGAACCCCCGGGCCGCCTCGTCCAACAGCGCGACGCGAAAGCGGATCGCGCGGGGGATGATCGCCAGCTCGGTCGGTCCCACCTCGAGGCGCCCCATCTCGGTGTCGATGCGCAGGCGCCCGTGCTCGGGCACGATCATCAGGTCGCCGTCGATGTTGGCCATCGCGCGGTCCATGTCGCGGTTGGCCGCGTAGAGGTGAATGGCCATGCCACGCTTCGCGCACGGGTCCCCTGCCCCCGCGAACGTGGTCAGGCCGTCCAAGAAATCGGTCGGCGACTCGGGCAGCGCGATGGGCCGATAGCGGCGGACCTGCGGGCTGGAGACACCCTGCTCGAACCGCCCCGTGAACCGGGGATGTTCGTAGGGTTCGAACGCGTTGCCGTGAATCTGCGGCCGCAGGCGATACATCCACGTGCGCTGGTTGTGCGCCCGCTCCACCGTGAAGCCGGTGCCGTTGATCTGCTCGGCGTGCAGGCCCCGCGGCACCTTGCGCGGCGAGTTTTGATCCAAGGGCAGCGTGCCGGGCACGGCTTCGGTGGCGAAGGTGTTGCCCAGGCCGGTTTGATAGGTCAGCGCGTCGTCGTCGTTCATGAGGGTCTGCAGTGCGTCGCGGAGCGCGGCGCGTTCGTGGTCGTCGATGTGGTGCGCCTCGCCCGGTCGCACGCGGGCGCGCACGTCGGCCCCGCTCGCCTCGAGCGCTGCCACCGTGGCGCGGAACGTCTCCAGAGGAACCCAGGGGTCGTCCTCGCTCACCGACAGCGTGACGGCGAGCTCGCCCGCGTCCTCGAAGGTCGCGACGTCGGGGTTGTTGGCGCCGCTCCAGATCATCGTGTGGCCCGGCCGCCGGCCGCGGCTCGCGAGCCAGCTCAGCGCCAAGCAGGCGCCCTGAGAAAAACCCACGAGCAGCACCCGCGAGGCGGGCACGTGGGCGGTGACCGCCTGCCAGGCCGCGTCGAGGGCACCCAGCGCGGCGTCCAGATGCGGCTGATTGTCCTGCGCCGGCGCCTCGAAGCCGTTGGGGTACCAGCTGCGCGTCGCGGCCTGCGGCGCGACGATCGCCACGTCGCGCCTCCGGCCGATCGCGCGCTGCACCTCGTCGATGAAGCGCTCCGAGGTGGCGCCGCGCCCGTGCACCGCCACGACGGCGACCCGTGCCGAGGACAGCGGGGACCCTGCGGTCGCAGCCTGCAGGTCGTGGGGCGCCGGCGCGCCGATGTCGAGCCTGCCCGCACGCGATGATGGGCGGCGTCCATGCAACGCGTCGAGCAGCAGGGCCTCGACGTCGTCCTGTTCGTACGCGCGCGGGTTGGCGTAGCGCTTCTGCATCACCTGCGCGGCGGCCCGCGGCACGTCGTCGGCCTTCAGCCCGAACGAGCCCAGATCCGTCGGGACACCCAACGCATGCGCGACGTCCCAGATCAGCCGGGCGGGGTCATCGTGACCGAGCGCCCTCTGCATGCGGCGAAGCGCCTCGCCTTGGGCATTGAAGGCCAAGACGTGCGGCAGCAACACCGCGTGGGTCCCCGCGTGCGGCGTCGAAAACGTCCCGCCGAGCACATGGGCGAGCTTGTGGTGCAGCGCCATGCTGGCCCCACCGAGCGCGGTGCCGGCCAGGTAGGCGCCAAAGAGTGCGTCGTCTCGTCCCTCGAGCCCCTGCGGGTCGTCGGCGATCGCCCGCATCGCCTCGAGCAGGGGCGCGAGGCTCTGCTCGGCGGCGTCCTTGATCTCCTCGTCCGCGTCCTGGGCGTAGAGCGCCTCGACGCTGTGGGCCATCGCGTTGAGCAGGCTCTGCAGGCTCATGTCCACGGGGAGCTTCGTGCTCAGCGCGGGGTCGTAGATCACCAGCTTCGGGCGCACCCGCGCGTCGCGGCCCGTCGTCTTCTCGCCGTCCTCGGTCAGACCCCAGATGTCGGTGCGCTCCGACCCCGCGTACGTCGTGGGGATTGCGGCCACCGACACGTCCTCGGTCAGCGCCACCGCCTTGGCGACCCCGATCGCCGTGCCGCCCCCGTGGGCGAGCACCCAGTCGGCGCCGCTGTCCCGCGCCATCGCGCGCGCCGCCTCGGCCACCTCGAGGGGCACCTGCGTGGTGATCTCGGTGAACACGCCGACGGCCCGATCGCCGAGCGTGGCCGCGACGCGGTCGGCTCCGTCGCGGTGGTTGGGCTGTGCGATCAGGAGCACGCGCTGTGCGCCGAGGTCACGCAGAGCATCGGCCGCTGCGTCTTCGGAGCCCGCCCCGAACACGATGCGCTCGGAGCCATCCTTGGTGAACGTTCGCGTCATCGTGGCGACAGCCTGCGCAGCAACGGCCCGAATGCAACGTCGAGGTCAACGGGCACGACGCATCAGGCCCGCAGCCACGCCAGCAGGTCCTCGCGCATGCGCGCGTAGCTGGGCGCGACGTACAGGTGATCCTGATAGTCCGTGGGGTCGAAGTCGTCATCCGCCATCGCCTCGAGGTCCCACGTGCGGTGCTCGGCGTCGGCGAATCGACGCATCTCACCGAACGAGGAGAGGATGCCGGCCCCGTACACCTTGAGCGCCCCCTCTTCCTGCAGGATGCCGAACTCGATCGTGTACCAGTAGACGCGAATGAGGGCCTCGATGCGGCGCGCGTCGGCGCGAAGCGCCGCCTGTCCGAACGCGTGGTTGAGCTCGGCGAGCTCGGCGTGCGCGAGCCAGGGCACGTGACCGATGTACTCGTGCACCACGTCGGGCTCGGGGGTGTACAGCGGCGTGCTGCCGTGCCGCATGTACTGCGTGGCCAGGAAGCGGCGCGCTCCGAGCTCTTCGAGGAACACCCGGGGCTGCACCAACCCGGCGACGGGAAGCAGGGAGAACCCCTGCATCGGCTGCAGGCGGGCATTCACCTCGCGAAAGCTCGGGATGGTGTGGTGGTCGAAGGGGTAGCGCTCGCAGGCCTGCCGATAGGCGCGGCACGCCACGCGCCGATGCTCGGCGTCGAGCTCGGCCCAGACGGTGCGCCATACCGTCTGTTCGTCCGCGTCGTACTCGACGTTGGGCAGCGGGTCGCCCTCGCGATACCGCTGGGCCATCGCCGCGATCGCGTTGCGGCGCTCGCGGTAGACGGGGTCGTTGAATCCGGGGTGGTCGCGTTCGAGCTGCACGAGCTCGATGCGCGCCCCACTGAAGCCAGGGCTGTTCGAGGGCTCCACGCGGGCAGCGTATCCGACTTCGCCCCGCCGGGGCTGCTACGCTCACCGCCATGCGCCGCACCACCGTGCTCTCCCTCGCCGTCTTGCTGCTCGCCTGCGACAAGTCGACCGACGCGACCACCGCGGATGCGAAGGCGCCGGGGGCGACCCCCGAGGCCGACGCACGGGGCGCGGACGCCGAGCCGGCCCCCGCGAAGCCTGCCATCGCCGCGGGTGCGAAGGCCGAAGTCGGCAAGCCCGCCCCGGATTTCACCCTGCGCGACACCGACGGCGTCTCCCACACGCTCTCGGCGTACGCGGGCAAGACCATCGTGCTCGAGTGGTTCAACCCGCAGTGCCCCTTCGTCAAACACGCGCACACCGAGGGGTCATTGGTCACGATGGCCAAGGACGAGACGGCCAAGGAGGTCGTGTGGCTCGCCGTCAACTCGGGCGCGCCGGGCAAGCAGGGCCACGGCGCCGAGGCGAACACCGAGGGCAAGACGACCTTCGGACTGCAGCACCCGATCCTGCTCGACGAGACGGGCGCGGTCGGGCGCGCCTACGGAGCCCAAAAGACCCCGCACGTCTACCTGATCGACGCCGAGGGCACGCTGCGCTACCGCGGCGCCATCGACAACGCACCCTTCGGCGAGGTCGACGGCGGCGGGGAGACGGTCAACTACCTCGGCGCGGCGCTCGAGGAGCTTCGCGCCGGCACGCCGGTGAGCACCGCCGAGACGCCGCCGTACGGCTGCTCGGTCAAGTACGGCTGAGCCACCGACCCATCGGCCGCTGCAGACCGAAGCCGGCCGCTCGCGCGTTGAGCCGCACATCCGCCTGATACCGTGGAGCCTCCGATGCCCAGACTCGCAGCCTGCCCCCACTGCCAACAGCATGTCCTGACCACCGAGACGCGCTGCCCTCACTGCGACGGCAGCCTCCGCAGCCGCGGCGGTACGCTCGCGCTCACAGCGGCCGCGGCCCTGATGGGCCTCTCGCCGCTGGCCTGCGAGAAGGACGGTCCCGACACCACGCCTCCGGCCGACTCCGGCGGCCTCGCCGAGCCCGAGTACGGCGCGCCCATGACCGATCCGCCGGGCGGCGACGACGAGCCCGACGCCGACTCGGGCTTCGCCGAGCCCGAGCCCGACCCCGGCTACGAGCCCGAGTACGGGGTGCCGATCAGCGACGACGTGGCCGAGCCGATGTACGGCGTGGCCGAGAGCGAGCTCGAGCCCCAGTAGGAGTCAGCTCGCGAGAAGTCAGCTCGCGGCGGCCTCGGCCTCGAGCGCCGCCGCGAACCGTCGCACGATGTCGCCTGCGGGCTCGACCGCGTGCACGCCGTCCACGCTGCGTCCGGCCTGAAAGTAGTTCTTGTAGCCCCCGCCGTGCAGGTTGGCCTTCTTGAGCTGCCAGATCGAGCGCAGCGAATAGTACGTGCGAACGTAGTGCTTGAGCTTGGGGTGACGGAGCATGCGCTTGGCGAGGAAGCCCGCCTCGGTGCCCACCGCCTCGACGTAGGGCGTCTTGATGACTGCCACCGGCACGCCCGAGATGCGCTCGCTGAGCACGATGTCGTCCTCCTTCGCGTCGACGATTGCGGCCTTGTAGTCGGCGTGGGCCGTGCACTCGGTCGTGGCGATGAAGCGCGTGCCCATCTGCACCGCGCCGTAGCCGATCGACAGCGCGTTGGTGAAGCCCGCTTCGTCCCCGATGCCGCCCGCGCACACCAGCGGTAGCCCGAGATCTGCCATGGAGTCGAACAGCTGGCGAGGCGTCTGGCTCCCCGCGTGGCCTCCGGCGCGCGCGTTGACGCAGATGAGCCCATCGACGCCCTCGTCGCGCGCCTTCATGGCGAACTTGCGCTCGGTGACGTCGTGATAGACGAAGCCGCCGGCGGCGTGCACCTTGTCGACGACCGCGCGCGGGTTGCCCAGCGCGGTGATGAAGAAGCGGACGCCCTCCTCCAGCGCGATGTCCACCCACTTCATCATCCGGTCGAGGTAGACCGTGGAGCTCTGCTCGACGATCGCGTTGAAGCCGATCGGCTTGTCGGTCAGACGCCGGATCGTGCGCAGCCCCTCGCGAAAGTCGCTGCCGTGCACGTAGGTGAGCGAGATCGGCTGCACGATGCCGATGCCCCCCGCCTCGGACACCGCGGCGACCAGCTCGGGGTTGGAACAGGGGTACATCGCGCCGCAGATCAGCGGAACGGAGGCTCCCGTGTGCGACTCGAAGGCACGGCGCGCGTCCATGCGCACAACGCTAGCGGTGTGCGCGACGCCCCACCACCCCCAACTTGGCGGCGAGCGCCTGCAAACCCGCCGGGAGGCCTGCGCCTAGTCCGGCTGGGAGAGCGGCCGCAGCAAGATGTCGTGCACCTGCACGTGACGCGGCGCGGTGACGGCGAACTCGACCGCGGCCGCGACGTCGGCGGCGGTCAGCGGCTGCAGGCCCGCGTACATCTCCTCGGCGCGGTCTGGGTCACCGAGGAACACGCCGCCGAACTCGGTCTGCACCACGCCGGGGCTGATGGCGCTGACGCGGATCGGGCTGCCTTCGGCCTGGAGCTCGCGACGCAGGCCCTCGGTCAAGGCGCGCACGGCATGCTTGGTGGCCCCGTAGAACCCGCCCTCCTTCGGGATCCGGTAGCCCGCGAGCGAGGAGATGTGCACGATGCTGCCCGCGACGCCGCGTGGTTTCATCTGCGCCAGCGCCTCGGCCGTGCACACGCTCAGCGCCATGACGTTGACGTCGAGCATCTCGGCCCAGCCCGCGTAGCTGCTTCGGCCTTCGCCGCGCTCGCTCAGCGGCGCAGGACGACCCAGACCCGCGTTGTTGATCAGAATGTCGACCGGGCCGACCTCGCGCTCGAGCGCGTCGAACATGGCGATGATCGCCTCGACGCTGCGCAGGTCACAGGTGTGCGTCCAGATGCGCGCGCCGGGGGCATCGGCTTCGAGCTCGGCCTTCAGCGCCTCGAGCCTGGACTGCCGCCTCGCGCACGCGGCCACGATGGCGCCTGAGCGCGCGAGCATCTTCGCCACCGCCGCGCCAATGCCACTGGAGGCGCCCGTCACCAGCGCGACCTTGCCCTGCAGCGCCGCGCCGCCTGGTCTCTCGGCGCTCATGCGCGAGGCCCCCGGATCAGCTGGCCGGGCAGCGCTCCGGTGTGCTCCCCGTCGACGTAGACCACCTCGCCGCCGATGACGGTGTAGCGGTAGCCGGTCGCGTCTTGCAGCAGACGCCGGCCTCCGGCGGGCAGGTCCCACGCCATCCGCGGCGGGCCCAGCCGCAGGTTCTCGTAGTCGATCACGTTCACGTCGGCCCGCATGCCCGCAGCGAGCACCCCGCGGTCGCGCAGGCCGTACAGCGCGGCCGTGTCCCGCGTCTGTCGCTTGACGATGTGCTCGAGCGGAAGGCGAGGCCCACGGCTGCGGTCTCGCGCCCAGTGGGTGAGCATGAAGGTGGGCATGCCTGCGTCACAGATCGCCCCGCAGTGCGCTCCGCCGTCGGCCAGCCCGAAGGCCGTGTTGGGGTGGCCGTGCAGCGTGTGCAGCGGGTCGAGGCTGCCCGCGGCGTAGTTGAACAGCGGAAAGTAGATCATGCCCTCGCCTTCGCGCTCCATCATCGCGTCGTAGGCCAGCGCGAGCGCAGTGGTCCCCGTCCGCGACGCAATGGCCGCGAGGCTGCCGGAGGCCTCGGGCTCGTAGTCGAACCCCGAGCGCATCGGGAACATCTTCGCGAACGTCTGGGTGACGAACGACTCGAACGCCCCGACGCGCGTCGGCGTCTCGGCCAGCAGCTTCGCCTTGAACGAAGGGTCGCGCAGCGTCGCGAGCTGCTCGGGCCACGGCCGGGTCGCGAGCGCCTGCCACGAGGGGTGCAGCGCAAACGGGTGGGCGGTGCCCCGCCAGCACATGCAAAGGCCGATGCTGCGCCCGGCGACCTGCCCCGTGAGCGAGACGCCGTCGGCCGCGGCCCGCTCGAGCACCGCCAGCGCCTCCGTCCAGCCCTGCGGGTTGGGGTCGGTCTGGGTGAGGTTGAACAGCACGTGCGTGCCCAGCTCCCGCGCCATGGTGTCGAGCCACTGCACCTCGTCGCCGATGCGGTCGTTGTCGCAGCTGATCTCGAAGAGCGCCTGCTTGTCGGCGAGCACCCGCGCAATCGCGGTCAACTCGTCCATCGTGGCGTCGGTGCCCGCTACGAGCACGCCCTGCGCCGTCTTGTGCAGCGGGGTCCGCGAGCTCGAAAAGCCCAGCGCGCCCGCGTCGACCGCCTCTGCGACCAGCGTGGCCATGGCGGCGATCTCCTCGGCGGTGGCGTCCTCCTGCTCCGCGCGCTCGGGGCCCATGACGTAGCCACGGATGGCGCTGTGCGGAACCTGAGTCGCAAAGTCGAGCGCGTGCGGGCGCCGCTGCAGCGCGTCCAAGTACTCGGGGAACGACTCCCAGTCCCATTGAATGCCCTCGTGCAGCGCGGCACCGGGGATGTCTTCGACGCCCTCCATCACGCCGACGAGCCAATCTCGATGCTCGGGCCGGCAGGGCGCAAAGCCGACGCCGCAGTTGCCCATCACCACGGTGGTGACCCCGTGGCCGTGGCTGGGCGAGAAGTGCGGGTCCCACGTGGCCTGGCCGTCGTAGTGGGTGTGCATGTCGACGAAGCCGGGGGTGACCAGCATGCCGCGCGCGTCGATCTCGCGGGTGCCTGCGCCGACGTCGACACCGACCGCCGCGATCTGGTCGCCGCGCAGCGCGACATCGGCAGCGCGGGCCGGCGCCCCGGTGCCATCGACGACCAACCCTCCGCGAATGACGATGTCGTGTCGGCTCATGCGTGAATGATATTCACTTTTTGAAACACATTCAACATCGATCGCGTACAATGACCCTGTGAGTTCGCTCGAACGCTCGCCTCGCCGCGCGCGAAAGTTCGCCGCCAAGCGAGAGGCCGTGCTCGACGCTGCGATGGCGATCGTGATCGCCGACGGCCTCGAGGGCCTGACGCTCGGCAAGGTCGCCAAAGCCCTCGACGTCGCCGTGGGCGGTCTGTACCGGTACTTCTCCAGCAAGGAGGCGCTCGTCGCAGGCCTGCAGATCCGCGCGATCGAACGCTTTGCGTCGCGCCTGGACGCGCACGTCCCCGGCGCACCCCGCTCGAGCGGCGCGGTGGCCCTGCTCCGCCACGCCCTCGCGCCGTTCGACTTCTACGCTCGCAACGCGCTCGTCGACCCCGACGAGCACCGGCTCATGGACATCATGCTCTCGAACCTCGACCCCGCGCTGAGCGAGGCCCAGGCGCGCGAGGTGGAGACCGTGCTCGGTCCAATCCTCGCGCGCGCCCAGGCCAGCCTCGACCGGGCCGCCGAAGCTCGCGTGCTGGCCAAGGGCGACAGCCGAGCGCGCACCCTGCTGCTGTGGAGCGCCACCCACGGGCTGGGTCACCTGCGCAGCCGTGACCGGCTCGAGGATGCCGAGCACCGCAGCGACGCCCTGCTCGACGCGCTGTTCGAGTCGCTGCTCGTCGGTTTCGGCGCCGACCCCAGACACGCCCGCAAGGCCGCGCGCAGGCCCCTCTAAACGAACTGTCGAGCCCCACAGGGCGACCGTTTGGGGGGTGAAGCGAAGGGCGGCTTCGCCGGCCGCAGCGAGGGGCCTCTTCGAAAGGCCCCTCTAAAGCTACAGCGGTTCGCCGCCCTCGGCGGCGCAGTCGTCCGCCGTCAGGAGGATCCAGCCCTTGCCCTTGCATTCGTTGAGGCCGCCGCAGGCGTGGCCCTTGGAGCCCGGCTCCACGCGTCCCTCGGGGACGTCACAGCCGGACTGGCCCGCGCACTCGTTGGCGCCGAAGCACTTGATCTTGGCCGCGGCGGCCTTGTCCCCGCCAGCGGGCGCGGCTTCTCCGGGGGCAGCGGTGGCGTTGTCTTTGTCGCAGGCGCCGAGAAACATCGCGGCGGCGGCCAGGGCAAGCGAAGTGGGGATGCTCGAGGACATGGGTCGGGTGCTCCTTGGGGTCACTCTTTGGGATGGCAACCAAAGCATCCGAAGCCTTGGCCAGTCGCGGGGTTGTAGGGCTCCATGTCGAGCAGCTTGGCCGACTCCGGCACGACCTGCTCGACCATGAACTTGGTGATCTCCTCGTCGAACTCCATCGCCATCTCGACCGGCTTCTCGGCGTCGAGCGGGAGTAGCGAGTCGGTGGGCATGGCGAAGTTCGTCTCCTTCATGTCGTCGCCGTGGCAGGTCTGACACTTGAAGCCGGAGAAGGCGGCCTCGTCGTGCGCCTTGAAGCTCTTCTTCATGGCCTTGAGAAAGGTGATGCCCATGTACTCCTGGCGCTGCTTGAACGTCTTGTCGGCCCACTTCACGCCCGGCGCCCCGGGCTCGGTGCTCTGGGCACCCGCCTCGGGTGCGGAGGCCTCGGCGGCGGGGGCGGCATCGGGGGTCTCGGGCGTCGCTGCCGCGGCGTCGGTGGGCGCAGCAGGCTGGGCGCCCTTGTCACAGGCGGACAACGCCGCGGCGGCGAAGGAGGTCAGAAGGAGGGTCGCGAGCGTAAGCTTGGCGTGCATCGAGGAACTCGGAGGTGCGTAGGTTCGGTCTCGCCAGACGTCAACGCCTGGACCGCGACCTTGTTACGCGGCTGGGGCACGAGATTCAACCCGCCGCGGCGGTCAGGCTCGATGGCGGGCTGTTACGCTGTTCGCAATGAACGGGGACCGGCCCCAGCTCGGTCATGGTGTGGGCCTTCGCGTCCCCCACTACGAAAGAGCCCTCGCAGGCACGCTCGACGTGGACTGGGTGGAGGTGATCACCGAGAACTTCCTGGGTCTAGGCGGCCGGCCGCGCGCCGTGCTGCTCGGAGCGCGAGCGCAGGTGCCCGTCGTACTGCATGGCGTGTCGCTGGGCATCGGATCGGTAGAGCCGCTCGACGAGCCCTACCTGACGCGGGTCCGCGAGCTCGCGGACGAGGTCGATCCCGCGTGGGTGTCGGACCACCTGTGCTGGGGCCGCATCGATGGCCACCACGCCCATGACCTTCTCCCGCTGCCCTATACGGAGGAGGCACTCAACCTCGTGGTGGAGCGGGTCGAGCAAGTCCAAGACGCGCTGGCACGCCCGCTCCTGCTGGAGAACGTCTCCAGCTACGTCGCGTACAGAGCCAGCGCCATGCCCGAGTGGGAGTTCGTCGCCGAGGTTTCCCGTCGCAGCGGCTGCAAGCTTCTGCTCGACGTGAACAACGTCGTCGTCAGCGCTCGAAACTTCGAGTTCGATCCGCTCGACTACCTCGGCGGCATCCCCACGGACGCGGTCTGGCAGTTCCACTTGGCCAACCACACCGACCGCGGCCACTACAAGTTCGACAGCCATGAGGGCGCCGTCTCCGACGAGGTCTGGGAGGTCTACCGCGCCGCGCTGCGACGCTTCGGCAAGGTCTCGACGCTGATCGAGTGGGATGAGGACGTGCCTGCCTGGGACATCCTGCGGGGAGAGTCGCAGAAGGCGGCAGCGATCGAGGCAGAGGTGCTGGGATGAACCTGCGAGACACCCAGGCACTGCTGTGGCGGGCGATCGCGTGGCCCACTGGCGTCGACGATTTCTTGGCTCAGGCCGACGTGGAGACCCGCCAGGCATTCGCCGAGACCTTCGCCGACACGCCCGCGTTTTCACGGGCGGCGCGCGTACAGGTCTACGCCGAGGCGTACTTCTGGCGGTTGTACGAGGTTGCGGTCGACCAGTACCCGGTCACCGCGTGGATCGCCGGCTCTGTACCGTTTCATGATCTGATCACCGACTTCGTCTTGGCCCACCCCTCGCGGACGCCCGACGTTCGTCGGTTCGCGACCGGGCTGGCCTCGATGCTTCGGACACACCCCCTCGAGCGCACACACCCCGGGCTCGCCGAGGTCGCCGCGGTCGACTGGGCGATCAGCGATGCCGTCGATCGGGTGGACGAGGAGCGGCTGAGCGTCGCGGTGCTGCAGCGCATTCCTGCACCGGCGTGGCCCACCGCTCGGTTCGGCCTGACGCGCACGGCCGCCCTGCTGCCGTGCACGCTCCCCTACTCCACCCTGCGTCAGGCGTGGGCAGCGGAGCAGCCCGTCCCCGTACTCGAACGCACGCCGGTCACCGTGCTCGTCTGGCGGCAGGCCGACCACGACGTCTACCAGCGAACGCTCAATCCGGCGGAAGCCCGCGCGCTCCGAACCCTGGATGCGGGCGGCACCTTCGCCGAGGCTTGCGATGCCGCGGCGGGTCCGCTCGCGAATGAGGCCTCGCCTGCAGACGTGGCCGGCTGGCTGCAGCGATGGCTCGCGGACGACCTGCTCGCGTCCTACTCCGACGCGTCCGAGTCGTAGGCGCAGCTCGACCGAACCTGGCCGGCGAGCGCGGATCGACGGTGACGGAGAAGGAAGCGGTCCGCGGCTTTGCGAGCTTCCGCCGTCCGGCCGAGATTGCACAGCACCTTCACCTCGAGCGCGCGACGCACCTCGGCAAGCTCGCCTCCGGGGAACTTCGACGCGTGGTCACGAATCGCGGCCAACGCATCCTTGTTGCGTCCCGCCGAGACGGCGACCTTCGCCTTGCCGAGCAACGCAGACTCGTCCGCCAGGACCGACGCGGGCTCGGCCGCCCGTTGCGGACGCTTGCGGGGACGCGCCTTGGGCTTGGGGGCAGGCTCGTCCACTTCGTCGTCCACGGCCTCGTCGAGGACCTCGAGGACCTCTTCTGGCTCAGGCTCCGCCTCGGGCTCGGCTGCGGTCTCCTCGGGCGCAGCAGTTCGCTTCACGGTCTTGCCGCGACGCGTCGGCGGGTTCGAGTGACTCCCGACGCTGGCGACAGACTCGACCGGGGCAGGCTCGGGCTCGGCCGTCACGGCAGCGACGCCAACGCCGATCCCCGCGGTCAACGCCACGGCAGCGCCGACCTTCGCCAGCGTGAGGCCGAACGACGACGTTGCGGCCGTAGCCGCCGATGCCGAGTTCGCGCCCGCGGTCGCAACCGCAACCCCGACTGCGGCACCTCCTGCAACGTTGGCGGCCACCTTGGCCGCCACGTTGCCCCACATGCGTGCCCCCGCCTCGGGCGGTGGCGTCTCGTCCAGCGAGTTCGCCGCAGACACGAGTTCGTCTAGATGCGTCATCCCGCAGCCATCCTCGTTCGTCCCTCTCGTTGCGACCGGACCCGCAGTCGCTCGGTTGCCCGCCCCAGATGCTCCCGCGCCCGCCGGAGTCTGGAGTAGACGGTGTTGATGCCCACGCCCGTCGCGTCGGCGACGTCCTTGGGCGACTGGCCTTCGAGCTCGGCCAATACGAAAACGATGCGCTGTTCCTCGGGCAGCTCCGCCAGAAGCTCGTGCAGCAGCCGCGCCGCCTGGGCCCGCTCCGCATACGCGTCGGGCCTCGCGGGGGCTTCGGCCGGGGCGAGCGCGGGTCGCTCCTCCCTCTCACGTCGGCGGTGGTCTTCCTGTGCGACCCGAAACGCGATGCCGTAGAGCCACGTCTGAATCGACGAGCGCCCTTCGAAGGCGGCCAGCTGGCGATTCACGACGATGAACACGTCCTGCACGACGTCCTCGATGCGCGCGTCGGGAATCCCCATCTTGCGCACGCATCGCCAGACGAAGCGCCAGTTGGCCTCATAGACCGACTGCAGGGTCAGCTCAGCCACGCTCGCCCTTCCCTTGCGTGCTCGAGTTGGACCGCAACCGGATGACGAACCCCAGCGTCACACGGGCCGAAACGGCGCCTTGCGTGAACGAGCCTTCGAGGCCGCTGATGACGAAGCGGGGACGATGAAGCGCCAGCGCCATGTTCGGCTCGAGCCAGAGGCCGAAGCGCGGTACGGGCCACCACGCCACACCGGTGCCGACGAGCACGTCGGTCGACACGCGCCGCGCAACGGTCGTGCTATCGACCCCCACGGCACGCGCACGGTGTGCGCCCACGTGAAGCCCACCACAGCCGAACAGCTCCACCTCGTCGCGACGGAACGACGGGCACACGCGAAGGTCACCACCACCGGCGAGGATGGAGGCCGCCGGCGATGCGTTCGCGCTCAGTGGAATCGGCGCCCAACCGGAGAACGTCGCCCCCACCTCCAGACGGACCCCGCCGCGCAAGAATGAGGCGGTGAGAGAGCCCAGGCCTCCGGTGCGCGAATACGCAGCCACGTTCGCGCCGCCCGAGATGCGCAGGTCGAACGCGCGCTGACGAGGCGGCTGCGTCGGCGTGGCGTCCGGAGTCTCGACCGGCGGGGTTGGTGTTGGCTCCTGCGTCTTCTCGACCGTCTTCACTGCGTCGACGGCCATCGCGACGTAGAGCGCGGCGGAGTCGACGAGCGGCTCGCACGTTGGAGAGTCCAACCGACGCTCGGTCGACCCGTCGGACGTCTTCACGACGAGCCGAAGACTAAACGCATCGCCGGACTGCGTCACGCGACCTTCCACGCGCACATCGCTCAGATCTGGCTCTGCACCGCCGAGCAACCGACGAACCTCGGCCTGCAGGACGTCCTGGGTCGGGCACTGCTCGGGCACGTCCCAGGAGACCGCGTCGGCTCCCGCCGCGGCCTGCATCAGTATCATCGCGCCCATCCCCGCTCCGTACGTAGAACTGTCCTCCCCGGGTCGAGAGTATCGCGGAACGCGTTCACCCTCACACCAGCAGCTCGGAAATGGCGCCCGGAGCGAAGCCCTGAAGACCGAAATCGTCGACGGGTGCACCGCCCTCGTCCGTCACGCACGCCATGCGAAGCACCGTGTTGAGCAGGCGGTTGACGTTCTCGCCAGAGCCGTCGAAGTGGTACTGGCGCACGCCGGGGCCCGTGCCGCCGGCGATGAGGAAGCACAGGTCTCGAGCCGCGTGGCCGTCGCCTTCTGCGAGGTCCGAGCCGAGCATGAGCAGGCTGTTATCGAGCGCCGTCCGTCCGTCGGGACCCTCGACAATCGCATCGAGTTCCGCGCACAGCAGCGCGAACTTGTCGACGAAGAAGCGAAGCCCGGTCACCCGGACCTCGCCGTCTTTCTCCCAACCGTCCGCGGCGTGCACCACCGGGTGGTGCCAGTCCTGGACGGTGGCGACGGCGTCGTCCACGAGTGGAATGCCGAAGAACGGGTTCTGCTGGTCGTAGAACTCGAGACGACCGACCGGCGCAACACCACAAGCCATCGCATGGGCCATGAGCCGAATCTGCAGGTCGGCGAAATCCCCCATCGACCAGCCCTCGTAGGCCGACTCGTCCTCGGACGCTGCATCGGGAATGGTGCACGCCAGCGGGGGCTGAAGGTCGAGCTCGATCTCCCGGATCTTGTCGGCGTGGTCGTCGAGCACGGCTCGGTCGGCGGGTGGCAGCCCCTGGCGTAGATCGGTGAAGCTGTCGCGAACGGCATCCAGCACGCTCTTGCGGCGGCGCTGCAGCGTCATGAACGCCTCGTCGACCTCACCGTCGGGCGTGACACCCGAGAACAAGCTGGCGAACGCGACGCCTGGGTTGGCTTGAAGCGAGACGGGGTTCTCCGCCGCTTCGTAGAAGAACGCGCTGTCGACGATCTCTCCGACCTGCCGTCCTGGAATGCCCAGATCAACCGACGCCCGCATGTGTGACTCGTCGGCGAGAAACTGTCCGATGACGTGCTCGACCGAGGGGCCGTTGGCGGTGTTCTGGTGCCCGTCGGGCGAGGACTGAATCACGTTGTCGACATGGTTGGTGCCGTCTCCACCGAACGCGTGGCGCATGAGGGTGCCGGTGAACACCGATTCCTTCTTGCCGGGGTGCCCGTAGACGTAGTCGCTCACCAGATCCAACACCCCGTTGGGGCAGTTCGTCACCGCGAGCGTGCGGTCCTTGAACGGCTCCATCGCCGCGGTGATCGCTCCGAAGTCGAAACTCGACCCGGTCGCAGTCGGGCTGAAGAACGGCACGTGCGTGCCCATGGGGTACGCCATCATGATGGCGCGCCGGGGGCCGTTGGGGTCCCCCGCCGCCTTCGCGGAGCGGGTCGCGAACTTGGACAGGAACGGAAGGCCGACGGTGATTCCGCCCAGGCCCTGAAGAAAGCGGCGTCGTCTCATTCTGCACCTCCCGTGCTGCGAAAGCGGAATGCGTCGGAGGTCGCGATGGCGACCAGCAGCTCCCGAACGTCTCCTTCACTGGCGGCAAACGCCTCTCGAATCTCCTCGAGCGAGCAGACGTCTTCGTCGGTCTCGTGACGACCCATTGCATAGCGGAACCAGTGGGTCGCGTAGCAGTCCTCGGCCATCTCCGACTCGGAGAGCGCAAGGACCAGCTCGGTGGCGTTGGCGAAGTCGCCGGCGAACACCCCGATGTCGATGTCGGTCGTGGTGTCGATGGTCGCCCCGTTTTCCTCGAGACGATGGGCGCCCACCCAGTCGTAGGCCTCGAACGGGAAGCCGAACGGGTTGATGCCGACGTGGCAGCCTGCGCAAGACGGCTCCAGCATCAGCGGCTCGAGCCGCTCGCGGGCCGTCGGAAGGTCGCCGTAGTCGCCCAGCGTCCCCTCGATATCGATGTCGCCGGGGAACGCGGGCACCGGAGCGCACAACACGTGCTGCCGAATGAACACGCCTCGCTCGACCAGCGAGGTGGAGTCGCTATGAGCGGCGGCCGCCATCGCAGCGGCGGTGGTGAGCAGACCGCGTCGGGGCGAGGCGGTGGGGTCTCCGGCGTTGTAGACCTCGTTGAGCCTGCCATCGCTGGGGAAGGCGTCGGTGGCCAGCAGCGTTCGGAACGTGCCGTCGGTGTCCTCGATGAACCATCGCCCGAACTCCCGCAGTTCGACCGCAAGGGCGTCGGAGACGTCCTCGTCCCACAGCGGGTGCTCTCGATCGGCTCCGTCGAGGCTGAAGCCGCGCAGCCACTCGTGGTGGAACGTCGTCATCGCCCGGGCGACCTCGGCCCGTCCGGCGAGGCGTCGCGCCTGTGCCTCGACACCTTCGGGCGTCAACAGGCTGCCGTCCTCGGCGGCGGTGAGCAGCTCGGCGTCAGGCAGACCGTCGAGGAACAGCAACGACAACCGGGTCGCAATCTCGTGCCCCGAGAGCGCGACGACGGAAGGGTCGTCGGTCGCGAGCCCGGGCTCGGTGACGTAGAGCATTCCCGGCGCCTGCAGGAAGAACTGCAGCACCGCAGTGAGAGCCTCCTCGACCCCGTCATCGTCGCGCACCTGCTCGTAGAGCCCCTGGATCAGCGCCCGCTCGGCCTCGGTCGGCGCGCGGCGGAACGCCTGCGTCCCGAACGCGTCGATGAAGTCGGGCATGCAGCCGTCGACCGTCTCAGCGGCGAGGCTGTCCCCGATGCAGGGCACGAGCATCGGGGCATAGGTCCCGATGTCTTCGCGGAACAGGCTCGCGATGTTGTCGGCGTTGTCCTCGATGCGCTCGGACTCGCCGGTCGAGACCCGGTTGGCGCTGGCGAAGGTGGTGAAGCCGTCTTCGATGAGGGTCTCGGGGAACACGCCGACCTCACGCGCTTGCTCGGCGAGCGCCGGGGGCAGCAGCGTGTCGACGACTTGCCAGTACTGGGCGGACGAGAGTCGCCGCAGCGGCTGGGTGCCGACCGTGTCGCACGTCAGCTCGGGCGCGTCGGGGTCGCTCCCCGACCCGCCCGAGCCGTCGTCGGAGTCCCCTTGGTTCGCGGTCCCGCCATCAGTGTCTCCCCCACCTCCGGCACCGACGTTCACGCCGCTGTAGCAGCCTGTGCACAGCGCGCTTCCGAGCAGGACCGCGCTTCCCATCCCTCGCATGATGGTGGGTGACGCGGTGGGCCGGTTCTCATCCGCCGAATTGCACCGGTGTCGATCCCGTAGCCGGGGCTACACCCGGGTCGGTTGCGCAGCCGATCGGCTCGGTCGCGATGACGAGATCGTCGAACAGGAACGTGTACGGGTCGGACTCAGCGGTGGACGCCAACCCCCCCACGTTCACGTTCGCAAAGCCGTCGACGGGCAAGGTGTCGATCGGCATGTCGTTGCTGTCGACGACCACGTCGTTCACGCGGATCTCGATGTTGCCCGCCGTGTCGGAGATCTGGATACGAAGCTCCACACAAGCCCACGTTTCGGGTGGGATCGCGCTGGGGTTGGGTGGCCCGGACATCGACCCCGGCAGCGCGACGTACTGCAGCCCATACATCGACTTGAGGTCCAGCGAGTAGCGCTCGGTCCCCACGTCCATCCGCCCGGAGAGCTCGTGAAAGATGATCCACTCCTGCACCATCGGGGCGGCTGGCACCCAGACGAATGACCGAACCGCGAGGGTGCCCTCGGCCACCGGCGGGTCGATGTCGAAGTTGAGCTGCTGCCGCTCCTCGGGGGCTAGCGAGACCTCCCCGGCGAACATCCCGGTGTGGGCATCTGCGGACGTGCGACCGACGGATCCCCCGGCCCACTCGGGCGCGAAGCCATCCATCTCGAAGTCCTCGCACAGCAGCACGCTGTCACTCGAACAGTTCAACGGCTGCCGGACGCAGCCGAGTGGGCCGCACACCTCGCCGGCCCCGCAGCGTTCATCGCGGTAGGCGATCAGGCATTCGCCATCGATGCACAGCGACTCGTGGCAGGGCTGCGTCTCCACGCAGGCTGGCAAGCAGACCTCGGCGGCCGTGGAGCTCGATGCGTCCGAAGATGCGCCCGAACTCGTGCTCATCTCAGTGCCCGTCGTGCCCGGGTCGGCGGTCTCGGTGACGACGTCGTCGTAGCCGACGGCACCGATCGTCTGTGCCGGCGCGATGCAGCTGGTCAAGGCGACCAGCGCGAGCAGGGCTCCCCTTCCCATGGCGCGCGAGCGTAGCAGACGCAATCAGTGGCGCTCGACGATCGCCCCGGCGCCCTGGTCGAGCAGCGCCTCGGCCACCGCGACCCCGAGCGCGTTCGCGTCGTCGCGCGCGCCGGTCGTCGTGGCCTCGTAGCAGGGCTCTCCGCTGGGGTCGACGACCATGCCGCGGACCGTGACAGCGTCGCGTGACAGCGTCGCGTGACACGCCAGCGGCACCGTGCAGCTGGCCTCGAGCCGGACGAGGAACCCGCGCTCGGCCGCCGCGCGAACGGTGGTGTCGGGGTCGGCCAACGGCGCCAGCAATGCCTTCACCCTCGAGTCGGCTGCGCGACACTGCAGCGCGAGAATGCCCTGCGCAGGCGCGGGCAGGAACGCGTCTTCGGCGAGCAGCTCGCTGATGCGGCTCCCCATGTCGAGGCGGCGAAGCCCTGCTGCGGCCAAGATGACGACGTCGACCTCGCCGCTGTCGACCAGCCCCACGCGGGTGGGTACGTTGCCGCGGATCGGCACGACCTCGACCCGCGGGTTGAGCCGCCGCACCAGCGCGCCGCGGCGCAGCGACCCGGTGCCGACCCGGGCGCCCGAAGGCAACCCCTCGAGCGTGACCGACTCGCCGACGCGGCCCACGAGCGCGTCTCGGGGATCCTCGCGGGCGGGCGTGCATGCGATCTCGAGCCCCTCGGGACCGAGCGCTGGCATGTCCTTCATGCTGTGGACAGCCAGGTCGACCGACGCGTCGAGCAGTCGCGCTTCGATGGCCTTGACGAACAACCCCTTGCCACCGACCTCGTGCAGTGGACGGTCCTGAATCTGGTCGCCCTTCGTGCTGATGATGTTCAGCTCGACCTGCAGCCCCTCGCCCCAGTGGGCGCGAAGTTGGTCGCGGACGTGGTTGCTCTGCCACAGGGCGAGGGCGGATCCACGGGTTCCGATCTGGACGGGTTGCGCGAGGAGTTCTTCTCGATTCATGAGGGCTCGGCTGCCTTGGCGGAGGCGGGCTCGGCGGTGGCTTGGTCCTTCGCCGACTGGGCGCGCGCTCTGGCCTTGGCCTGCGCGGCAGGGTCGGGCTCGTCGAGCGCAAAGAGGATGGAGAGCGCGTCGGCAAGGTCGGCGCCATCACGGCCTTTGACCGGGCCGTTGGCACCCTGGCGCACGGCGGCCATGGGCGCGTGCATCAGCTTCTGCGCGATCGCTGCGCCGAGCTTCTTGACCACCTTGCGCCCGGCCGGGTCGAGGTCGGGGAGCTTTGCCAGCGCCCGAGCGACCTCGGCGTCGACGATGCCGCGCGCCCTGCCCTGCAGCGACCCGATGAGGGGGCCGACCGCGCGCGAGCGCATCCACGTGACGAAGCCTTGCACCTCTTCGTCGACCAACGCCTCGGCACGCCGCGCTTCGCCCTGCCGCGAGCGCAGGTTGTCGTGCACGATGCTCTGCAGGTCGTCGACGTTGTAGAGGAAGACGTGGTTGACCCGCGTGACGTCCGAGGCGACGTCGCGCGGCACGGCGATGTCCACGAGGAACAGGGGACGCTGCCGGCGCTTGCTCATGACCGGCTTGAGCATGGCGCGGTCGATGATCGGCAGCCGCGACCCCGTGCTGCTGATGACGACGTCGGCCCGCGCGAGCTCGGCTTCGAGTCGGTCCCACGGCTCGAAACGCCCCTGAACCTCGCGCGCGAGGGCTTGCCCGCGCTCGACCGAGCGGTTGACGACCACGACCTCGGGTACCCCAGCCGCGCGCAAGTGCACGGCCGCGGCCTGGGCCATCTCTCCGGCTCCGACGACGAGCACGGCCGAGTCGGAGAGTTCGCCAAAGATGCTGGTGGCCAGGTCGACCGCGACCGAGGGGACGCTGGCTCCGCCGCGCGCGATCTCGGTCTCGGTCCGCACGCGCTTGGCACCTTTGAACGCCAGCGAGAGGCAGCGATCGAGCACCGGGCCGACGCGGCCGTGGTCTTTGGCGTGCTGGTACCCCGCCTTGACCTGCCCGAGGATCTGCGGCTCGCCGATCACGATCGACTCGAGGCTGGAGGCGACGCGGAAGATGTGCCGCGCCGCGTCGAACGACTCCCGGACGAAGGCGGCCTGCCGAAGCTCGGTGCTCGGCACCGACTTGGTCCGCGCCAGGACCTCGAGCGCCGCGCTCCCACTGCCCTTGGGGTCGTCGGAGACGCCGTAGATCTCGACGCGGTTGCACGTGGAGACCACCATGGCCTCGCGCAGCTGCGCCTCGTGCTCGAGCGCCTCGAGCAGCGCAGAGCGCTCGTCATCAGAGACGGCCAAGCGCTCGCGCAGGTCGACGGCGGCCCCGGTGTGGTTGATGCCGAGCGCGACGAGGTCGGTCATGACGTGGGCGCCTCCTGCAGGGTCGCCTCGCGCGGCGCCCCTCCCGATGCGTTGACCCCGTACCACACCACGATCCCCACGATCGCCGCGAAGGCGGTGAGCGTGAGCATCGCGGCACCCCGCCCTCGCGTGCCGCGAGCCGCCCGCGCGATCAGCAGGCCGACCGAGGTCAGCCAGGCGATGCCCGCCAGCGCGAGCTCGAACGCGCGTCCCTCGAGCGAGGACGGCCCGCCCAGCTCGAGGATCCAAAGCACGCCCGTGACGATGGCGAGGGTGAAGATGGGCGTCACCAGCAGGACGAGCCGGTGGTGTAGGCGATCGAGGCCCGTGAGGGACATGCCCTTGCGGCCGGGGCGAAAGACCTTGTTGCGGAGCCGGCGCTCGGCGACGAGGTAGAGCGACGCGACGCCGGCGGCGAGTGCGAAGCCCGCCAACCCCACCGACGCGAGCCCGATGTGCGCCCCGGCGATGCCCTTGGCGGCCGGGACGGCGCCCTTGCCCAGCCCGCTGAACACCACGCCGAGCACGAGGCCGGCGAGCCCGAGCGGCGCCATGACGGCCCCAAGCGGCTGCAGACGACCCTTGCGAGACAGGGGCAGGTAGCTGGCGACGGCGATCAGCGTGCCGAAGCTCGTCGCGAGAAAGATGTTCTTGAACGGGTGGTCCCCCTCGACGCACTGGGCTCCGATCGCGCTGAAATGCAGCGCGCCCGCGACCGCCAGCGCGAGCCGCCCCCACAGCGGGGGGCTCTCCTCGCGCACCCGCGGGTCCGTCCGCTCGGCGCCGTACGCGTACGTCGATGCGCCGTACGCCAGGGCCGAGAGGATGAAGAGCACGAGCGTCATGCGCCCCCAAGGATGCACCACGCGGCCGCGACGGGCGACGCTTTTCCCCGGCGCGAAGCGGCGCCTACAGCTCCAGCGGGAACACGGTGGCGATCGCCCAGCCCGACTCCGGGTCGACCAGCGTGTAGCTGAGGCCGAACGAGGGCAGCGCCTCGCCGGCGGAAGTCTGAAACGTCCACTGCACGTCCGCCCGCGTGATTCGGGGCGCGAGGCGACGTGAAGACACCACCTCGAAGGTGGCCTCGCCGACCTGCGCCTGCCGATGCCGCGCGAACTGACGCTCGAAGCGCTCGCGCAGCTGCGCCTCCGTGGTCAGCGCGATGACGTCCGCGCCCGAGGCGACCAGGCATGGGTTGTGGACGAGCTTGATGACCGCATCGACGTCGTAGGCCGCAAACGCTCGGGAGTACCGCTCGAAGAACGCGTGTAGGGTCGACGCCACGCCCCAAGCCTACCAGCCCGACGATTGGGGGGGTCGACCTAGAACTTGAACCGCGCGCCGATGCCCTGCGTGTCGCGGGTGACGATCGGAGCGACGGTGAAGTCGGAGACCGCGCGAAGCGACTTCTCGGTCTTGATGTAGTTCTTCGCGTCGCGACGGTCCTGCCAGATGATGATGGCGAGCACGCCACCGAGCAGTACGGTGCCGCCGAGGAAGGCGTCGCCGAACACGGCGCGCCGCCGCATGGTGGTGCCGGTCGCGCTGACCTCGGTCGCGAGCACGACGTACTGGTTGTCGTTCGCGAGGCGCGGGTCGGTCGCCGGGTCACCGCCGACCTCGGCCGTGTACGCGTCGACGGCGTCGACGGCGTCCTTGTAGGGCCCACGAGCGGCCAGTGCCGCGCTGTAGAAGGCGATGGTGCCGATGGCCGCGCCGCTGGTCAGCGCCAGCGCCACCCAGGCGCGGGGTTGCCAGTAGCCCCAGAACGGACCGCGCTGGCACTTGGGTCGCAGGTCCTTGGGATCCTCGCGGCTCTCTCGCTTCTTGCGCTTGCCCTCTCGGCAGAAGTCGTTGAAGTCGGCCTTGAGGTCGACCTCGACGTCCTCGATGTTGACCGGACCGTTGGCGATCTCTTCTTCGGCCCGCTTCTTCGCGTCCTCGATGGCCTTCTCCTCGGCGGCGATCTCCTCGGGGGTCTTCTCCGGCTCGTCGAGCGTGTCGAGGATCTTCTGCTCCTCGGCGGTCGCCGCCGCCGGCGGGTTCGCGGCCTCGTCGAGCGCGCGAGCGATGGCGCCCGAGAGCACGATCGGGAGGATGAGGTCGCCGGTGCCCAGCATGGGCCGAAGCGTCTCGACGCGCTTGTCGTCCTTGACCGAGTAGATGACGATCTCCGCCTGCTTCTCGGGGCCCGAGTCGACGGTGCCAAACACGATGTAGTCGGCGGCCGTCTTGGGGCTGTTGTTGAGCCACTTGCCGAGCGCCTCGAGGCAGCCGTCGCTGGTGGGCTCGTCCTTGCACTTGATGCGCTTGGCCGCGTCGGCGACGTCGAGCGCGACCGTGGTCACCGTGTAGCCGCCGTCGGTGAGCGCGGACTGGATGTCGACGCGCAGGTCCGCGGAGGCGGGGTCGCCCGTGAACCGCATGAGCGCGACGGTCTTGCCGTCGGTCGCGGGCGCCTCCTTGGCCGCCTTCTTGGCGGGTGCGACGACGAGGTCGAGCGCATCGGCGGCCGAGGCGGGCGCGACGGGAAGCGCCGCAACGCCAACCGCCGCGGTGAGGGCGATGCTGAGGATGCGGGACGCGAAAGGAGCTGAAGTCTTGGAGGACATCACGGAAGCGGGGGTTCGAGACTGGGTGCGCGATCCGCTCCGGTCTCTTGGGCCGCGGCATGATAGCGGCCCCCTTCACCCCACTCAAGGGCGCCGTGAAGCGAAGAAGGCGAGCCCGGACAGCGAGGCGAGGATGCCCACGGCGGCGTAGATCTTGGGCCAGAGGTGGCTCGGGGCCGAGGAGTGACCGACCGCGTCCAGCCACAGCCACGCGACGAGGAGCGCCGAGGCGGCGAGGAGGACCCCACGCCACGCGGTGCGGTGGCGGGCCCAGGCCAGCCCGCTGTGCAACACCACCGTGAGACCGATCGCACCTGGCACCAACGTGGCGCCTCCGAAGGTCTTACGGCTGACCGCCAACGAAGCTGCGGTGAGCACGAGCACCAGGCCGGCGATGGGGATCCGAACGCGATCGCCTCGGTCGCGAACCCACGGGGCCGCGAGGGCTAGCGACGTCGACGCGCGCGTGAGGATCGCCCACGCGCCACCGGTGAGCATGGCCACGAGCATCGCAGCGACGCCGTGCTCGGCCTGCAGGACGTCGAGGCCACGCGCGCGTGCGAGGAGATCCCCCGCGCCGATGATCCAAGTTTCCAGCGGCTGGGTGCCGTCGCTGCCCCACCGCAGCTCGGGGACGCTCCATCCCAACCGCGCGACCGAAGCCGCCACGGCCGCGGTGGCGGCGAGCATGGCGACCCCGGTCCAGGCCGAGCCGCTGACGCCTGCCCGCGCGCGGATCTCGGGCATGCCCGCGAACACCAGCAGGGCCGGCAACCACGCGGTCCACCCCGCGGCAGGCAGCCCGGACTCGAGAAGGCCGACGCCGCCGACCCCCGGCGCCGCCTCGAACGCCAGCACGACGACGGCAGACAGGGCCGCCACCCCGACCGCGGCGGCGAACCGAGACGCACCTCGAAGGACCCACGCGCGCGCGGGGGCCACCGACGAGAGCAAGAGCGCGAACGCCAGCCAAGCGAACGTGGCGTGCACGCGCTCGTCCCGACGCACGCGCACCCCCTGCGCGTCGCGGGTCCGGGTCTGTCCGCGTGCGGGGCCCAGCCCCACCCGCGGCTGCCCGCGCCCTTCGGTGTAGCCGGGCCAGCGACCGGTCACGCCCAGGCCCGCGCTGGCCTCGGCGGCGTACTTGCTCGGGCACATGCGGTCGAGCAGATCGTCGGGCTCGGGACCGCCAGCTTCGTCGCGTTTGCCGGGGCACATGAACTCCACCCGGCTGTGCTGCCCCCAGCTGCCCGAGGTCACGAGGACGCGCGGCTGCACGTCGGCCCCCGGGGAGACGCCCAACGTCTCCTCGACCGCCGGCAGTGAGACCGCCTCGACGCTCGCGCCCGCAAAGGCCAGGCGCGCCCGGGCCGGTCCGTCGACGAAGTGGATGTCGGCGATGGCATGCAGCGCTCGTTCGACCGCATCGGCGTAGGTCTGCGGGCTGTACCCCCGCGTCCCCTCGGGCTCGACGTAGTCGTTGATCGGCAGATCGAACGGCCCGTAGCCATCGACGCTGACCGCCGTCATCTGAAAGGGATGGATCCCGTGGATCGGCCCGCTGTGGGCCCACCCTCGGGCATGCTCGGCGCCCGCCTCGTAGCGCGCGCCGAGGATGCCGGCCGCGGGCACGAGCAGCGCCATGCCGATTGCGACCGGGAGACGAGCCCGCGGTCCAGCCCGTCCGGCCGCGAACGTACCCAACACGACGACCGGCACCGCCCAGACCGCGCCCGGAAACGCGATGGTGATGGCCGCCGCGATGCCGACCGCTGCAGCGATGAGCACGGAGGCCGAGAGCCACACGAGTGTGACCGCCGACAGACGAGCCGCGCCGAGCGTCTCGTCGTCGCGGTAGGCCCCGCCCGCGTCACGCCACACCGAGACCCCGACGAGCGCCAAGATCACGAGCACCGGCAGGCCCCAGCCACGCTCGATCGGCAGCGCCGGGCCGAGCAGGACCGCGCCTGTTGCGGCGAGCGCCACGGCGGCGGCCTTTGAAGTCCTGGCGGCGTCGGGTGAGGCGGTCACGGGTGCGTTGTTCTACCCCATCTGCGCAGCAGATGGCCGCGGCACGACGCGCAGGGCCCCCATGAAGGCGTTGAGGGGTGAGCCCTTTCCCAAAGGCCCGCCGAGGCATAACGTCACGTCCATGGCTGCGCCGCCGTCTCGCCCCGCGTCCGGAGAGTTGCCCCTGCTGCCGCTGCGATCGATGTCGCTGCTGCCCGGGCTCCCGCAGCCGATCGAGCTTGGGCGAACGACGTCGGTGAGCGCGGTCGAGCGCGCGCGGAGCCGTCGCGAGGGGGATCCGCTGGCGAAGCTCGTCGTCGTTGCGACCCAGCGCGACGCGCTCGTCGAGCGTCCGGAGCTCGACGACCTCTACCCCGTGGGGCTGCTCGCCGAGGTGACCCAAGCGCTTCACGGTGTCCCCGGGCGCATGACGGCGATCGTTCGAGGGCTGCATCGGGTGCGGATCTTGGGGCTGCATCGCGGCGCCGACGTCACGACGGTGCAGTACCAGCGGGCGCACGAAACGATGGGCGACCCCACCTTGGCCTACGCGCTCGCAGGGGCGCTGCAGGACCTCGTTCGTCAGCACGACGAGTCTCTGCCCGCCGCGTCGAAGAACCGCAACCGTGCCCAGACGCTCGCGGTGCTCTCGGCCGAGCGCGCGCCCGGCTCGATCTGCGATCTGGCCGCCACCCACGTCGACCTCGAATCGGAGGAGGCCGTGGAGGTGCTGATGGAGCTGCAGATCACCGAGCGGCTCCGCAAGATGCTCGAGAGGGTCAGCCACCGCATCAACGTGCTGCACGTCAAGCGAGACCTCGACAAGCACGTGCGCGACCACCTGAGCAAGCACGAGCAGGAGGCGCTGCTGCGGCACAAGCTGCGGGCGATCCAGTCGCAGCTCGCCGACGACGTCGAGGAAGACGCGTGGCTCGACGAGCTCGCCGCGCGCCTCGACGAGAAGGCCCTGACCGAGCACGCCCGCGACGAGGTCGCCCGGGAGATCAACCGACTGCGGAGAATGAACCCGCAGAGCCAAGAGGCGAACACCGCCCGCACGTACCTCGAGCTGATGGCGGACCTGCCGTGGGGCGAGCAGGACTCGACCGAAGACAAGCTCGACCTCGAGTCGGCGCGCGCGCTGCTCGAGCGCGAGCACTTCGGGCTCGACAAGGTCAAGAAGCGCATCATCGAATACCTCAGCGTGCGCAAGCTGGCGCCCAAGAAGCGCGGCCCGCTGCTGTGTCTGGCCGGACCCCCCGGCGTCGGGAAGACCTCGCTGGCCAAGTCGATCGCCGAGTCGCTCGGGCGCACGTTCGTCCGCATGGCGCTCGGAGGCGTGCGCGACGACGCCGAGGTCCGCGGGCACCGGCGCACTTACGTGGGCGCCCTGCCCGGTCGTCTCGTCCAGCAGATGCGCAAGGCCAAGACCACCAACCCAGTGTTCCTGCTCGACGAGATCGACAAGCTCGGCGGCGACGCAAACCGAGGCGACCCGGCCTCGGCGTTCCTCGAGGCGCTCGACCCCGAGCAAAACGACGAGTTCGAAGACCACTACCTCGGCACGCCCTACGACCTCTCCAAGGTCATCTTCATCTGCACCGCGAACGACGTCTCGAAGATCCCGCCGGTGCTGCGCGACCGGCTCGAGTTCATTCACCTCTCGGGTTACACGCTGCCCGAGAAGATCGCGATCGGCCGCGACTACCTCGTGCCGCGCGTGCTGACCGAGCACGGCATGGACGCCGGCCGCGTCCGCTTCGCCGACGAGGCGTTCGAGCTCATCTCCACGCAGTACACGCGCGAGTCCGGGGTTCGAAACCTCCAGCGGCAGATCGAGGCGATGCTGCGCGACGTGGCGATGAACGTGGTCGAGGCCAACGACACCTCGGGGGCAGCGCCGATCGAGCTGGGCGCGGCCGACGTCGAGCGCGTCCTGGGCCCCCCGCGCTACCACGAAGACGCGCTCGACGAGGACCCGCCGGTCGGCGTGGTCACCGGACTCGGCTGGACGCCCACGGGCGGTCGCCTCCTGGTGGTCGAGGCGTCGAGCTCCCCGGGTGAAGGCAAGCTACGCCTGACCGGGCGCCTGGGGTCGGTGATGAAGGAGTCGGGGCAGACCGCGCTGAGTCTGATCCGCAGCCGGGCCGAGGTCCTCGGCGTCGATCCGGTGCAGCTGCGCAAGGTCGACCTGCACGTGCACGTGCCGGCCGGGGCGGTCCCCAAGGACGGTCCGAGCGCAGGCATCACCGTCACGACCGCGGTCGTCTCGAAGCTGACCGGACGCCGGGTGCGTAACGACGTGTGCATGACCGGCGAGGTCACCCTTCACGGCCGCGTGCTGGCGATCGGCGGCGTACGAGAGAAGGTCCTCGCGGCGCACCGCGCCGGGGCGAAGACCGTGATCCTGCCCGCGCAGAACCGCAAGGACGAGCTGGACATTCCCGAAGCGGTCCGCGGCGACATCGAGATCTGCTACGTCGACCGCGTCGAAGAGGTGCTGAAGATCGCGCTGCTGGATCCCGAGCCGGTCGAAGCCGCGAGCTGAACCTCAGCGGCTGGGTTTGCGCGCGACCAAGAAGTCGATGATCGGCTTTGCGCCGACATCGGGGGCCTGTACGTCCTCGAAGCCCACGGACTGCACCTCGCGATGGAGGCTCGCCCGGCTCAGGCGGGCGTCCAAGTAGGGCGCCCTCCCCAGCCATCGCATGACGCGTAGCACCAGCGCGTAGGGGATCCAGCTCTCGCCCAGGCACACCGTCGAGGCCACGAAGTAGCCCCCTGGTTTGAGCAGGCGGTAGATCTGCGCGAGCGCGGCCTTTCGGTCCGGTACGAGGTGCAGCAGGCTGTAGGCGAACGCGCCATCGAGACTCTCGGACGCGAACGCGGTCAACGAGTCGTCGAAGGGCCCGACATGAAAGGTGACGTTGTCGACTTCGGCGGCCCGGGCCTTGTCGCGCGCGATGCGAAGCATCTGGTCGGAGAGATCGAGGCCGTGGATGTCTGCCCCGGTCGACGCGAGCCGCAAGCAGAAGGAGCCCGTGCCGCACCCGATGTCGAGTACGGTGTGGTTCGGCTCGACGAGCGCGCGCGTGATCGCGGTCTTGCGGTCGAATGCCTCGGGGTCCTGCACGGGTCGCGCCGCATAGCGATCCGCGAGCGCATTCCAAAAGTTCGGGTCGACGGTGGCGTTCATCGGGACCCGCTCAACGTAGGGCGCACAACGCCCCGACGCTCGGTGCGTCTTTCGGACCCTGCGTCACGGCAGCGAGACACGGGGACTGAAACCCGGCCCGAGGACCGTCAGCGGCCTTCGAAGCGCGCCGCCTGGGCGAGAATCGCCTCCTCGGCGCACCGCTTCGCGGCACGGACCCGGGCGTTGTCGCGAAGATCGGGGTGGTACAGCAGCCACAAGTTGGCGACGTGACGCAGGTCCGGCGCATCGAGCCTCTGCAAGGAGGGCTCCGCATCGCCCACGTAGGTCGGCAACATGGCCCAGCCCAGCCCGGCGCTCGCCGCCTGGACGATCGTCTGAAGCGACGCGAACGACCCCCAAAGCGGCACGTCGGGGTGGCTCGAGCCGGCCACCATCATCTCGATCGAGCTTCGGTCGTCGAAGGCCAACCAGCGCGCCGCGCCGCCGCGCGGACACAGACGCTCGGCGTGCTCGGCCGCGACGTAGCTACAGACGGTCACCGGCACCAAGGGCCGCCCGATCAGCGCCTCGGGCGGCGAAGACGACAGGCCCAACACGCGCAGCGCGATGTCGGCCTCTCGCTTGGCGAGGTCGAACGACCGCGCATCGGTCGACAGCGCGAACTCCAGCCCCGGGTGCTCGTCGCACAGCGCGGCCAACGAGGGCACGAGCATCGACGAGACCCAGGCATCGCAGCACGTGAGCGACACGACGCCGCGCATACGGGCATCGGCGCCCGCGAGGCCACGCTCGATCTGGGCGATCTCTTGCTCCACCCGTTCGGCGCCCGGAAGCATGTCGCGGCCCGCTTGGGTCAACAGGTAGCCGTCGCGATTGCGGTCGAACAGGCGCGTCTGCAGCCGCGCCTCGAGGCCCTCGACCCGACGCGCCACGGTGGAGTGGCTCACGCCCAGGCTCGCCCCCGCCGCGCGGACCGATCGCGTGCGCGCAAGCGCCAAGAAGTGCCGCACGTCGTCCCAGTCCAAGCTCTCAGCCCTCCGGCGGGACGAACTCCTCGCACGTCGTCGCGATCAGGTCGACGGCGTCTTGAAAGAAGCTGTTGTAGGTCGGCTCGCACACGCTGCCGCGGATCGCGTTGGGGAACATGTCGAAGAACGAGCGTAGCTTGACGGGGTCCTGCGACTCGGCGGGGCACAGCGGGTTGGGCTGGTCGACGTCGTTGATCAGACCGAGCATGACGATCGACTCGGGGTCACCGGCCTTGGAGGCGATGATGTTGGCGTACCAGCCCTCGGGCGTGCCGTTGGAGTTGCTGTCCTCCTCGTCGGTGATGATCGTGACCACCAAGATCGCGTCGTCGCGCACGAACCCCTCGTTGCAGCCGCCGGGCTGCCCCAGGTCCTCCGAGAACGCGGCGACCATGGCGCCCATGGGGCGCTCGGAGCTGTCGCCGTCGCTGCCGACCTTGGCCGCACACTCGAAGGCGGCCGTCAGATCGGGCTCGGTGCTGTCCATGAACCGCCGCCCGCCGGCGAAGTTGCAGTACACGTTGGGCGCGTCGGAGGCCATCGTGTAGTTGACCCCGGCGCCCAGCTGCGTGTCGCAGTCCGAGGGTGGTCCAGTCTCGCAGGGGTACTGCGGAATGATCGGGCAGGTGCCCAACGCACAGAAGGCACCGCACGCGCTGCCCCATGCGGCGTCGGTGTCGACGACCATGATGTGATAGTCCTGCGCCGCATCGAGCGAGGTGCGGATCGACTCGATGAACCCCGGAAAGCTGGCGATCAGGGAGTCCTGGTTGTCCCCCATCGATCCCGAGCCGTCGATGACGAACAAGAAGTCGACCTTCTCGCAGCCCTCCGAGGGGCCGTCGGGGCTTCCCGAGTCGGGCCCGTCGCTGTCGAACCCGACGTCGAGCTTCGCGTCGCCCGTCTCGCCCGGGTCCTCGGCCTCGGTCCCCGCCGACACGCTCGACTGCGTCAGTGACCCGACGCTCAGCCCCGGCTCGTCGTCACGTTCGTCTCCACCGCATGCCGCAGCGTGGAGCAGCAGCACACCCAACACCCAACGAAGGCGCACCACGAGCGCTCAGCCCTCCGGCGGTGTGAAGTCTTCGCAGGTGTTGTCGATGATGTTCACCGCCTCCTGGAAGAAGTCGTTGTAGCTGGGGGCGCAGACGCTGCCCGCGAACCCGCGCGGACCCCACGAGTCGACGAAGCTGCGCAGCTTCTCGCTGGGTTCCGCGCCGTCGTTGGAGTCTTCGTCGAGCGGCGGGCAGATGGCGCCAGGCTGGTCGTTGTCACCGAAGAGCCCCAAGACCACGACGGCAGACTCGTCGCCTCCCTTGGCCGCGATCAGGGCCTGTCGCCAGCCCTCGACCGTGCCGGCCGAGTCGTTGTTGTCGTCCTCGTCGGTGACGAACGTGACGACCAAGATCGCGTCGTCGCGGATGAAGCCTTCGTTGCATCCGAACGCCTCGGTTCCGGGCGTGACCGCCTGCACCATCGCCTCCATCGGCTTTTCGGTGCCCGAGGTCGAACCGGTCCCCACATCGGCCGCACATCCAAACGTCGCCGCGAGGTCGGGCTCGCTGCTGTCCATGTAGCGGGCGCCGGTGCTGAAGTTGCAGTCCTGGTTGCTCGACTGCGCGCCGCGGGGGTAGGTCACCCCCGCGCCGAGCACGTCTTCGCACTCGAACGGCGTCGTGACGCCGCAGGTGTACTGGCCGATGCAGGTCAAGGAGAGGGTGCAGGGCAGCACGCACTCGAAGGCAGGCGGGAACCCGCAGCCGTCGGGCAAGCAGCCCGAGTCGCACGCGCCCTGGCACCCTTCGTAGACCCACGGGTCCGAGTCGAGCACCATGATGTGGTAGTCCTGCGCCTCGTCGAGCGTGTTCTGAATCGTGTCGATGAAGCCGGGGAAGCTGGCGATCAGGTTGTCCTGCTCGTCGCCCATCGACCCCGAGTTGTCGATGATGAACAAGAAGTCGACCTTCTTGCAGCCTTCGTCGCCCTCGGGGTTCGCCGTCGTCTGCCCGGTGGTCTGCTGCCCGACGTCGAGCTTGATGTCTCCGTCGCCGGTCGAGCTCTCGGCGGCACCCGATGTCACCGGGCCGCTGCCGCCGGTCGTCCCCGGACTCGGGCCGCTCGCGCTGCTCGTCTCGCTGTTGTTGCCGACGGTCGGCTGTTCGACCGCCTCATCCTCGCGCGGAGGCTCTACACAACCCGCGACCACGACCCCGGCGCCGAGCGCCAAGACGCGGGCCGCAATACCCCATTGTCCGACCGTCCAATCCATCGGCAGAAAATTACCACCGATGGCGCCCACGCAGCGGGGCCGAGACTCCGCGTGGGCTCACACGCCGAGCAGCTCGCGCACGCTCCCGGTCACCGCGACGGTCGGCAGACACATCCGTGCGCCCGCCTTTCGGGCGCTCGCGCGGATCTCATCGGTCGGCGCATCGTGCACGGCGATCAGCTGCGCGCCGCCCTTGCCCTTGCCGGCCAGGGTCTCGATGACCTTGGAGGACGCCACGTCCGGCACCGACATGCTCAGGATGACGTAGCGCGGCGGGGCAGACTGCGCCACGAGCAGCGCGTCGGCGCCGGTCTGCGCCGTCATCACCTCGACCGCAGGCTGGGCCTGCGCGAGTTCGTCGCGCACTTTCGAGCGGAAGTCGGCGTTCTGGGTGATCACCAGGACCTTGGCAACCTCGTCGGCCGGATTCGCCGAGCCCCGGTCTTCCCCGACCTCTTCCTTGAGGTTGAAGGCGTCGATGACCTTGCGCCGCACCTCGATCACGTCGAGCGGCTTGCGGAGGCAACCGGCCGCGCCCGCCGCGAGGATGCGCTCGGTGTTCGCCTCGGTGTAGTAGCCGGTGATCGCGATGACCTCGGTGTCCTTGGTCGCCGAGTCCTTCTTGAGGCGCGTGCAGACCTCGAACCCATCGACGCCGGGCATCATCAGGTCGAGAAAGATCAGCTGCGGCCGAAAGGAGACGACCAGGCGCCCCGCGTCGAAGGCGTCCTTGGCCACTTCGACTTCGAACTGATGGTTGAGTTCCTTGACCACGTCGCGCACGAGGTCGAGCACGACGGGCTCGTCGTCAACGACGAGGATCCGGCCGACCTCGGTGCCCGTGGGGACGTTGAACGGGATGTTCCGCTCACGGCAGACTCGCTCGAGGTCTTCTCGACGGACGCGGCGGTGGCCGCCCACCGTCTTGAACGCGGGAATCAGCCCGTCTTCGATCCAGCGAATGACGGTGGTGGGCGTGACGCAGCAGATCTTTGCGACGTCGTGCGTGGAGTAGGTGTCTTTGACAGGTGGGCGTCCGCGAGCCATGGGGAGGTCGGTCCTAGGTCGGCGTGTCGTTGGGGCTGGAAGCGACGGTCTGAGCGGGCAAGACTACGTTGAACTGTGCACCCAACCCGGCGCGAGATTCCACCACGATGTCGCCACCGTGGTCTTGCACGATGCCATAGGAGATCGCCAGGCCCAGCCCGGTGCCTTTTCCGATCTCCTTGGTCGAAAAGAAAGGGTCGAAGATGCGCGGCAGGACCTCGGCGGGGATGCCGTGGCCTTCGTCGGCGACGCTGAGCCGGACCTCGTCGCCCTCGCGCGCGAGGTTGATCCGCACGGTGCCCCCGCGGGGCATGGCATCGACCGCGTTCGAGAGCAGATTCAGCGCGACCTGCTCGAGCTGGTCGGCGTCGGCGAGCACGACCGCTGCGTCGTTGCGTTCCCGAATCACGCGCACGTTGTGCATCTTCCACTGATACTCGCCGATGCCCACGACCCGATCGATGAGGGCGCGCAGGTCGATCGGGGCGCGCTGCCCCCCCTCGCGCTGGCGAGAGAACAGCAGGACGCCCTCGACGATCTTCCGGCAGCGCTCGCCGCTTTGGGAGATCTTCTCGACCTTCTCGCGCACCCCCTCGGGCAGGGTCTTCTCGAGCAGGAGCTTCGAGTAGCCCACCACGCCCGAGAGCGGGTTGTTGATCTCGTGCGCGATGCCGGCGGCGAGCAGCCCGACCGCGGCGAGCTTCTGGCTGCGCAGGATCTGAGACTCGAGTGCCCGCCGATCGCGGAGGTCGAGCCCGACGAACACCGCCCCCTCGGATTCTCCGCCCGCGTCGAGCCGTCGGCCCTCGAGGTGGAGAGGGATCTCGTCTCCGCCGCGGTGGCGTAGAGTGATCTCGCGGGCGACCTCGCCCTCGGTCATCACCGTCGTCCACAGGTCGGACCACTGCTCGGCGACCTGGGCGACGCCGACCTCCACGCCGAAGCGGCGGCCCTCGGCCTCGGCGCTGGGGATTCCCAGCAGCGCCTCGCTGGCGCGGTTCCAGGTCACCACGCGACCCGCCGCGTCGACCGAGCCGAGCAGCACGGTGGTCTGGTTGAGCAGCATCGCCTGGTACGCCGCGAGCTCGCGGGTCTCGATGGTGAGCAGGCCCGAGGCGAGGCCCAACGCGATCTGTGCGGCGACGGTGCCCACGAGGCCACGGTCTCGCTCGTCCATGGCGCCGCTGTCCTTGCTGGCCAGCAGCAGGTGACCGACGACCCCCGAGGGCCCGCGCAGCGACACCCGAGCGACGTGCGGCAGCGCCAGCGGGGCCCCGAACGCGGCGCGAATGGCTTCGGTGGGTGCACCCATGACGACGTCGCGGCCCTCGGACCACGACTGCGGCGGCACGTCTGCGTCGTCGAGCTCGACGATGGGCTGGGGCTGCTCGCCGAGAAGCCCCCAGCGTTGCCACCCCGCGGCCGTCTTGGCGAGCAAGCTCACCCGCTCCGCCCCGACCGCGTTGCCGAGCGCGGCACAGGCCGCGAGCACCGAGAGCCTGGGGTCGTCGGCTTGCACCAAACACCGGTCGACCTGCGCGACCAGGCGCTCCTCGAACGCCCGCCGCCGCCGCTCGCTGAGGTCGCGAATCAGCATGACCGCCGGCCCGGTCCCGGCGGCGATCGAAAGTTCGGCCGGGACGCTCTCGCCGTCGCGTCGTCGAAGCGTCATCTCGCCCTGCCAGCTGCCCGTACGCGCGACGGTCAGCGCCCGCGACAGCGTGGGCACGTCACCGCGACTGGCGAGCTCGAGCACGCTGCGCCCGACGATGCCTTCGCCGAGCAGCGCGGTGGCCGACGGGTTGGCGTGCACGACGCGACCGTCGTTGTCCACGAGCAGGACGCCCTGGTCGAGCGCGTCGAGGCTGCGGGTGACCGCGACGCCGAGCTCGGCCTCGGGACCCATGCGCGAGGGGCTGGTCGGATGACACGTGACCGCGACCGCGCCGCCGGTGAGGCTCGCGCTGCGCACCAGACAGTCGACGCGAGGCCCCAGTCTCGGCAGGAGTCCGACCTCGAGCGCGAAGCCTCGCCCACCGGGGCGGTCGTGCAGCGATCGGAACGCGCGGCCAAACCCCTCGCGTTCGCTGGCGCGCGAGAGCCACAGCAAGAACGGCTCCCCCACACATGCCTCGGGCGTGAGGTGGAGGAGATCGGCGAACGCCTTGTTGGCGTCGATGACCAGGCCGGCCGAGTCGAGGACGAGCGTCGCCACCGGGAGCTTCGAGACCACCTCGCGGTGCATGCCGCCTTCACTCGGAGTAGACAGCGCAGCACGGATGCCGACTGTGCCCTCCTCGTCGGGGTCGATGTGCGGGTGCTTGTCCATCGTCTGGGCCGCGGAGGCGCTGCGTGGAGTTTGCCGCCGCTGCTGGGCTGCCTCGGAGCGTACCGTAAGCATGCGCAAGCCGCACGTGGTACTGCGAAGCGCACCATGGCCGACGCTCAGCCCGCAGCACTCCGCCACGCGTCCACGGTGGTCGTCGCGCGCCCCACCCCCGGGGGCGACGATGCGGAGATCTTCATGGTGATCAGGTCCGCGAAGAGCCCGTTCATGCCCTCTACGCTGGTGTTTCCGGGCGGACGGCTCGATCCCGAGGACGGTGACCCCGCCGACGACGCGAGCTGGGACCGCGCGGCCCGGCGCGAGACCGCGGAGGAGACCGGGGTGGATCTTCGCGCGGACATCCTCTGGTTCGACACTTGGCTCACGCCGTCGGCGGAGAGCCGTCGGCGCTACCTCACGCGGTTCTACTGGGCCTGCATCGAGCGAGACGCGGGCGAGGGCGCGCAGGCCGACGGGCACGAGACGCACGAGGGCCGCTGGGCAACCGCCGCCGCCCACCTCGAGCGCTGGAAGGCCGAGGAGATCGACCTCCCGCCGCCGACCCTCGCCACCCTGCTCCGCCTCGCGCCGCTGGGGCTCGACGCGGGCGCTACGTTGCGTACCCTCAACCCCCGCGGCGTCATCCTCCCGAAGGTCGCCGCCAGCACCGACGGCATTCAGATCGTCATGCCCCACGACCGGGGCTACGCGGACCTCCCCGGCGAGGCCGCACCCGCGCCCGCTCGCGCCCACGACCTGCCTTTCCGCTTCACCCGCCTCGAACGCGTATGGACGCCCGCCTCCAAGCCCTCTTCCTCGGACTGAGCCTCGCCCTGGGCTGCAACGGCTCGACCTCGAAAGACGCCTCCGACAAGACGCCAAGCGGCTCTGCGCCCGCCCAGCCCGCGCAGGACGACGCCGGCACCCCATCCGCCGACCGCGAGGGTGGCCACGCGCTGCTCGCCTGGCTCGACCCCGACGCGGTCGCGCTCGTTTACGTCAAGCGCAACGTCGACATCGACCCCGAGGCCTTCGCCACCGCCTTTGCGGTGCCGCCCAAGCTCGCGCGCATGCTGCGTGACGTCCCCGCGGTCGAGGCGGGACTGGACGCGATCAAGGACGCCGGCGACCCGGGCCCCGACACCTGGTTCGGGCCCGAAGCCCTCGCGTCCACCTCGGTCGTGTCCTCGGGCACCTACGTGCTGCTCACGCTCGCCAAGCCTCGCGCCGAGGTCGAGGGCTACCTCGAGCGGGCGTCGATGCGGGCGGACGAAATCGAGGGGTTCAAGGTCTACCTGCCGCAGGGGCCCTTCCCTTGGAAGGTCGCCTTCCTCGACGACAGCGTGGTCGCCTTCGTCCCGGTCAAGGAGATCGGCAGCGGCCTCAGCCCGCTGACGGCGGGGCGAGACCTGCCCGCCTCCAGGGCTGAGGAGGAGCTCGCCAAGGTCCTCGAGCAAGACCCCAGCACCGTCCTCGAGGCGGTCGCCGCGGGGCCTCTGCTGCACCTCGACCTCGGGCAGGACCTGCTGCAGTACGCCGTCCGTGCCCGCCCCTTTCAGACGCGCGGTCTCGAGGTCGAAGTGCAGCTCGCGCCCATGGAAGACGCGACCCGTGCCGCCGCGTCCCTGCGTGAGCGCGACCTGTCGCTCGAGACCGACGCCCTCGCGGCGTTGGCCAAGAAGGTCGCGTTCAGCGTCGAGGGCCCCATCGTCGTCGGGCGCCTGCAGGCCAACCCGGACGACGCGCGGACCCTGGGAGAGCGCTGATGCGCCGACCACGGTGCGCGTGCGTGGCGATGCTCGGCGCCCTGTCGGGGTGTCCGACGCAGCGGCCCGCCCCGCAGGCACCCGAGCCCGACCCGCAGCCTCCAGCGACCGCCGTGCTCGCCTGCCCTGCGGACGCCCCCTTCACGACGCTGGGCTGGACGCCGCCGTCGGCAGAGTCGGTGGCGGTGGTCGATCTACGCGCCGACGCGCTGGACGAGACCCTGCGCCGACTCTCCGAGGGCGCGAAGAGCCCGGATCGCCAGCTCCCGATCCGCCTGGCGTTCTCCTTGGGCCAGTGGACGTGGCAGGTCCCGCTGCTGCGCACCACGCTCGCCTCGGCGGGCTTCGATCCAGCCCAGCTCGTGCACGTCTCGCTGCCCGATGGCGCCTCGGCCTGGGCATGGCCCCAAAGCTGCGACCTCCCCACGCTGGCCGACAACCTCGCCACCGCCTGGGGCATGCGCGTGCGCTCGACGCCCTACGGGGCGGTCGGGCTCGTCCCCAGCGACGCGTCCGGAGACGAGGTCGCCTTTGCTTACGACTTCATCGCCTACGGCGCTTCGGCCTACCTCCTCGTCCCCGCCGGCCGGGCGCAGGCGGTCGCGTCACGGCTTGCCGAGCGCGGCTCCGACCTCGGCGCGCCCAGCCTCGGGCAGATCGCCTCCGAGCTCGACGAGGCCCCGGTTCGTCTCGTCGTCCGCACCGGCGCCCTGCTCACGCCCGGAGCCACGGCCGACGCTCCCGACCGCGTGAGCCGACACCGCGTGGACGCCCAGGGTTGGCAAACCGTGCCCGCAGGCTCCTGATACGCTCCGCGCATGTCCGCGCAGCGCGTGATGGACCTCCTCCCGCCGTTCCTGACCAAGGTTGCCGAGCTCGATCCCGCCTCGGCCCGCGACGACGCAGCGCAGGCCGCCCTGCTCGCGGCGCTCGAGGAGGCCTTCCCCCCCGACGGGGCGTCGGTGCGCGCGCTGGGTGAGGCGCTCGCCGCTGGGGTCGCCGACGGCTCGATCTGCAACCGCGGGGACGACGACGCCCGCTTCAGCCGGCTCGCAAAGGCGGGTCCGCAGACCCATGGCCTGTCGGTCGACGTGGTCTCGCTGGTGGGCGGGGCCCTCGAGCACACGCATCCGAAGGGAGAGGTCACCCTAGGATTTCCCGCCAGCGAGGCCGACGGCGCCGCGCGCTTCGACGGGCATCCCCCCGGGTGGGTCTTCATGCCTCCTGGGTCGAAGCACGTCCCCACGGTCGAGGGGGGGCGGATGTTCCTGATCTACTTCCTGCCGGACGGAGCCGTGACGTGGCACCCCGAATCGGCCAGTTCCGCGTGAAAACGGGCGCGCACACCTCGATCGCAGGGCTTGCGCGTGGCCGACGGGCGTGGGAGAAGTTCAGCGAAATCATGCCCGTGATGCGCATCGGATCCTTCACAAGCATCGTCCTCAGCCTCGGCCTCCTCGCGCCGCTTGCCGGCTGCGACAAGAACAAGCCCGACGGCGCTGCCCAGCCCCCCACCGGCGCAGACGCCGTAGCCGCGACGACTGACGGCGGCAGCGATGGAAGCGCCGACACCGGCGACACCGGCGATGCCGGCGACGGTGGCGATGGCGGCACCACGGAGCCCGCTGCGCCCAAGTGCGATGCGAAGGTCGCCGACACCCCCACGGCGCTCTTTGGCGACAAGGTCCTCATTCGCCCTCCGCTGAACGTGGAGTTGGTCGAAGAGAACCCCACGATGGCCCAAACCTACGCTTCGGGCGGCTTCGTGAGCGCTTGCGAGGCCACCGTCGACAAGATGTACCTGCTCGTCTTTCCCAACGACAAGAAGAAGGACGCGTCGGTCTACATGACCGAGACCATCGACGGGGCGCTCGTCGCGGCCGGCTACAAGGACGGCACGCGGGGCAAGAACTTCGTCGAGTCCGCCACGCAGGTCGATACCTCCGTCGAGTACCCCGCCGGCGACGGGGCCCCGCCCGCCAAGGTCTACGTCTCGGTCAAGAAGCTCTACGACAACACCCTCGTCACGGTGTTCGTCACCCGCCCGGCCGAGTTCGACGTGCTCGCGCCGACCTTCCAAGAGTCGGCGGCCAGCCTCATCGTGCTCCCGCCCGACGCCTGACGAGCACGTCGGGGTCCGCACCCCCTCTCGAGGGAGATCTTTGCTTCGGCAGAGATCTCCTTTTTCGTGGGCGCGGCGAGAAGCCCCGCTGAGTGCGCGCGGGAGATCTTGCCGAGAATCGCCGTTTCGGCTACACACCGAGTCCGCATCGAGGGCCCTCCGGGACCCGCGCTTGCCTGACCCCATCGTCTAGCGGCCAAGGACGCCGGCTTCATTCGAGTCGGAAACAGAGGTTCGAGTCCTCTTGGGGTCGCCCAGTTCGCTTTTTCCCGCCGCACTCAATTTTCTGCTTGCATCGCCGACGCCCGGCGCGTAAAAGCTCCCCCACTTCAACGGCTGCCCCTCCGGCGGCAGCCTCTGGCCCCATCGTTCAGCGGTTAGGACGCGAGGTTTTCATCCTCGAAACCAGGGTTCGATTCCCTGTGGGGTCACCACTTTCATCATCATCACTTGATGAGGGCTCGTAGCTCAGCTGGCAGAGCAGCTGACTTTTAATCAGCGGGTCGTAGGTTCGAACCCTACCGGGCTCACTCGAGGGTCTCGACGCTACGGCGCCGGGGCCCTCGTTTTTTTTGAGGTACTCTCGATGCCGTCGTGACGACCGGTGCCCCACCGCAGGAGAGGTCCTCCACCGACAACCTGCTCGAGGCCGAGATTCGGCAGCGGTGGGACGCCGGCGACATGCAGGACGCCGCCACCGTGGCGCTTCGCCGCTACGGGCCCGAGCTGCTCGGCTACCTGCACGCGATGGCGAACGCGACCCCGCGCGCCGACCCCGACGAGCTCTTCTCCCGCCTTTGTGAGCAGCTGTGGAAGCACCTGCCGACGTTCCGGTGGGAGAGCACCGTCCGCACCTGGGCGTACGTCGTCGCGCGCAACCTGCTACGCGCCGAGGCCCGGGCCGCGGCTGGGCCCCGCGGGCGGGTCGAGGGCCTGCGCGATACCCACGCCGCGCGCATCGCAGCCCACGTCCGCAGCACGACCGCCGTGCACTTGCGCACCGAATCCAAGGACGCCCTGCAGCGCATCCGCGACGGGCTGGACCCCGACGACCGAACGCTCCTCATCCTTCGCGTCGACCGGGGGATGGCGTGGCGCGAGATCGCCGCTGTGATGCACGGTGAGGCCGACACCGAGCTCGACCCGGCCAAGGCGGCGGCCTCGCTCCGCAAGCGCTTCGAACGCCTCAAGGCGAAGCTGAAGCGCGAGATGGCGGCGATGAGGTCATGAGAGCGCGCGCCTGCGCGCACACCGAGGGGGCTGTGGGTGTTCTGCGCAGGCGGTGTAGGGTCGCGGTGCATGCGTCGATTCCTCGCCGTGGCCGCGGTCGTTGCGGCGTGTGACTCGTCGGCCACGACCGACGCGGCGAGCGGTGCTCCAGCGCCCCAGGTCACGCCGCAGACGGCCCCCACCGCGCGCACGGAGGTCGGGGCCCCGCCGACCACTCCCCTGGACGCCGAAGCGCGGGCGCGGCTGCGCTCGGCGACCCAAACCCTGCAGACGTCGGGGTGCGAGGGGACCGCGTTCGACGACATTCGAGCGCTACAGCGGACGCACGGCGATCCTCCGCCGCTGATCGAGGCCCAGCGCCTGGCCTACCGGGTCTGCGAGGATCCACTCGCCGACGCGGCCCTCCTCGCCCGAACCCTCCCCCCGGGCGCGACGACGCAAGCCAAGCTTCGCGTCGGCGCAGCGTGGCTTCGTGCGGCGCGCTACGAGGAGGCCGTCGCGGTCCTCGAGCCGCTGGTCGAGTCCGAGGGCACCTCCTCGAAGGCGGCCTGGCTCACCGGGTTCGGGCTCTTCCACGCCGGCGCGTCCTCGCGGGCGCGTCCCCTGCTCGAAGCAGCGCGAGGCCACGCGCCGGCGGGACGGGCGGACGCGTGGCTGCTGATCGGTCTGTGCAAGCTGCACGAGGGGGATCTGCGCGGCGCGACCGCGGAGCTCGAAGCGGGCGTCGAGCAGGTCACCGACGACCCTTCGCTTTGGTCGGCGCTGTCGAGGGCCTACGCCGCCTCGGGCCGGGTCGAGGACGCGGCTCGCGCCAAGGCCCGCGCGCTCGAGGCCAACGACGCCCGCGCGCTCGCCGAGCGCACGACCATGCGGCTCGCCGCCAACGCCACGGCGTTCAAGCGCGCGGCGAGAGCCCAAGACGTCGCCGAAGTCGAGCGCATCTTCGAGCGGATGTGGGACGACGCTCCGCGCAAGCTCCGGGTTCAGCTCCTGCAGGCGCGTGCGCGCGTCTACGCAAACGCTGCGCTCGACGACCGGGCCGACGCGGACAGAGCCCGGGCCGAAGCGCTCTCTGCAACGATGAACACCGACCCACGACCGACGCCATGACGCCACGAGTTCTGCCCCTCGCCATAACCCTCGGGCTGCTTTGCGCGTGCGAGGCAGAGACGTCCCCCGCCCCCGCCGCGCCACCGGCTCCGAGCCTGTTCGACCAGGACGACCCGAGCCCGTCTCCGCCGACCTCGAGCACGCCTTCGCGACCGGACGCCTCCCTTCGGTTCGACGATGTGACGCAGGCGTGGGGCGTCTCCCTGCGCCACCACGGCGGTCGCCACGAGGAGCGTTGGCTCCCCGAGATCATGAGCGGCGGCGTCGCCCTGCTCGACGTCGATCGCAACGGCGCGCTCGACATCCTGCTCGTCGACTCCGGGAGCGTCGTGGACGACGCCCCACCCGACTCGGGGCCGCGGCTGTTGCTCGGCGACGGCAAGGGAGGCTTTCGCGACGCCACGAAGAGCTGGGGACTGACACACAAGGGCTATGCGATGGGGGTCGCGACCGGCGACGTCGACAACGACGGCTGGGTCGACGTGTACATCACCTCGTTCGATGCCACCGACACACTATGGCGCAACGATGGAGGCAAGGGCTTCGTGGACGCCACCGAGCAGTGGGGCATCGAACCGCAGGGCTGGAGCACCAGCGCGGCCTTCCTCGACGCCGACAACGACGGCGACCTCGACCTCTACATCGCGCGATACGTCGACTACACGCTGCAAGACGCGATCAAGTGCTGGTTTCGAAACATCCACATCTATTGCACCCCCGCGATGTACGAGGCGCAGCCCGACCGACTCCTGCGCAACGAGGGCGGCCGCTTCATCGACGTGTCGAGCGCAGCGGGCGTGGACACGATCGCGGCGAAGGGTCTCGCCGTCGCGACCGGAGATCTGGACGAGGACGGCGACACCGACCTCTACGTCGGCGCTGACATCTCCCAGAACATGCTGCTCGCCAACGATGGCGACGGCACGTTCACGGAGAAAGGGGTGACCTCGGGCGTGGCCTACTCCGAGCTCGGACGCGAGGAGGCGACCATGGGCGTGGCGATCAGCCAGACCGACGCGGAGGCCGAGGGCAAGATCGGGTGGGACATCGCCGTGACGAACTTTCAGAGCGAGCCGACGAGCCTTTACGCGCTGCGCGAGCGCGGAACGTACCGCGAGCGCTCGGACGCGGCGGGCATCGGCGCGAGCTCCCGCGCCCGCCTGTCGTTCGGCATCGACTGGTTCGACGCCGACAACGACGGCGACGAAGACCTGCTCGTCGCCAACGGACACATCAACGACAACATCGAGACGTTCCGCGACACCGTCACCTTCGCGCAGCCGAACTCGTTGTACCGGCGCGTGGACGAGGGCACGTTCGAGGACGTCTCCGCCGAAGCCGGCCCCGCGCTGCAGAAGGTGGGCGTCAGCAGGGGGCTCGCCGTGGGCGACATCGACGGTGATGGCGGCGTGGACTACGTCGTGGTCGACAACGACGACGCGGTCCAGGTCGCTCGCAACACCTCCTCGGACCGCGGCCACTGGGTGAACCTGTGGCTCGAGGGCACGAGCGCGAACCGCTCGGCGATCGGTGCGGTGGTCACCGTCACGCACGGCGGTACGACGCAGTACCGCGAGGTCCGCGGGGCGACGTCGTATCTGTCGGTCAGTGACCGGCGCCTGCACGTGGGGCTCGGCGCCGACACGTCGGTCGACGCCGTCCAGATCCGCTGGCCCGACGGCACCACCGAGGCTGTCTCCCTGCCGTCGGTCGACACCCACTACCACCTCGTGCAGGGCCGCGATCCGGCAGCCTACGTGCCGGGTGAAGCGGTGCGCGCCCCGTGAAACCGAGGCGGCTTCGTGCGCTGCAGAGGGCGGCGGGGTGGCTGCTCGCCGGAGTCGTCGTGCTGCTCGTCGCCAACAGCGTGTTCCTCGTCACCCATGGGCTCCCCGCAGGCCTGGTCGCGCCGATGCAGTCGGCGCACGTGTGGTTGGGGTGGGCGCTCACCGGCGTGCTCGTGCCGTTCATCGGCAGCCACGTTTGGCTGCATCGAAGGCACCGCAACGCGTCGGCACGCAACGTCGGTCTCGTCGTCGCGGGCATCACCAGCGTCGGCTGCGTCGCGGGCGGTGTGCTCTGGTCGATGAAGACCGGGCCGGGGGCGCGGGGCGTGTTGCTCCTGCACGAGGGTGCCTTCGTCGCAGCGTTGGCGGCCTACCTCGCGCACCGTCTGCGCGCTCGTGTCACGCCGGTGCTGCGTGCCGAGTGGTTTGGCGCGACGGTCGTCCTGGCGCTCGCCGGTGGGCTGTGGCTCCTGCAGCGCGCGCTGCCCGAAGAGGCCCCGGAGCAGGCGCGTTCGACGGTGTTCGAGCCCGGACTTTCGAACGCGCGTCTGCAGGACGGACACCTCCTCTCACCGCGCGACCTCACCGACCCGGACTATTGCGCCGAATGCCACCCGAGTGTGGCCGCGCGCTGGGAGTCGTCGGCGCATCGCCACAGCTCGCTGCACAACCCGTTCTATCTCGCGACGCTCGAGCTGGGGCAGCGGCACCGTACGCCCGATCAGATGAAGTTTTGCGGCGGCTGCCACGACCCTGCGCTGCTGCTGACCGGACGCATGGACGCGCACCCGACACCGCAGACCCCCGGCGCTGACGAGGGCATCACGTGCCTGGCGTGCCACGCCGTCCAAGCGGTGGACTCTCGCATTGGCAACGGGAGCTACCGCATCGGAGCGGTCGAGCACTATCCCGGGTTCGGCACCGACGATCCCGACGCTCGCGCCCTCGGGGCCCGGTTGATTCGCACCAAGCCCGCGCAGCACAAGGCAAGCATGGCGCCCGAGCACCTGCGAAGCGCCGAGGCGTGCCTGCCGTGTCACAAGGCCCACATCCCCGAGGCACTCAACGGCGCCCGCTGGCTGGCCGGGCAGAACGACTACGACCCATGGTTCGACAGCGGTGCCGGTGGCCAGTCGGCGCGCACGTTCTTTCCGCCCGCGGCCGAGCCCAAGCGCTGCCAGGACTGCCACATGCCCAAGATCGACAGCGACGACCCCGCGGCGCGCGACGGTCAGGTGGCGGACCATGCCTTCTTGGGAGCCAACACCGCGCTGCCCGTCGCGCTCGGCGACGACGCGTGGGCGCGGCGCAACGCGGAGTTCCTGCAGGGCGTCGTCACGGTCGACATCGGCGCGGTCGAAGTGGGGCACGCGCGCGTGCTGACCCCCTCGGGACCCCTCACCGTGCCGGCGGAGGCGGTCGCCACCGTGGACGTGGTCGTGCGCAACGTGGGGTCAGGACACCTCTTCCCCGGCGGTATCGCCGACATGCGCGAGGTCTGGCTCGAAGCCACCCTCGCCTCTGGCGACGGCGCGCTGCTCGTCAGCGGATGGGTCGACGACGCGGGCAACCTCGACCCTTCGGCACACCGATGGAACTCGGTCCTGCTGACCCCCGAGGGCGAGCGGGTCACCCTGCACGACGTCGAGCGAGCCTCGGTCGTCCTGACGGCCCGCCGCATCATGCTCGGAGCCAGCGACGTCGTTCGGCTCGAGTTCGCCGGCCCTGCCACGCCCGCCACGCTCACCGTCCGGGTCCTGCACCGAAAGTTTCCGCAGTTTTACGTCGACTTCGCGCTCGGCGAGCACAGCCGCGTGCTGCCGAGCGTGGTGATGGGGGAAGCGAGCCTCGCCCTGCGCCCCGGGCCCACCGCCGTATCCCCGCCCGCCGCCGACGCCGGCCCTCGCCTGCGCAACCTCGGCATCGGACACCTGCTCCGAGGGGACACTGCGCTCGCCCAGGAAGCAGCACGCGCCGCCGCACAGCGCATGCCCGATGACCCCGGCCCTCCGATGGACCTCGCCCGCGCAGCGCTGGGTGACGGGGCGCTCGACGACGCGCTCGCCCACGTCCGCACCGCCGACGCCATCGAGCCCGGCCATCCCACGGCGGCCTGGCTTCTCGCTCGGGTCCGCTCTGCCCAGGGCAACCACGTCGCCGCGCTCGAAGCCCTCGCAGTCGCGCGCTCCGCATTTCCACGGGACCGCGAGCTTCTCGCGATGGAGGCGAACATCCTCTTCAAACTCGAGCGCGACGGAGAAGCCGCGCAGCGCCTCGAGGCCCTCCTCGACATCGACCCCGATCACGTGACTGCGCACGCACTGCTGCGTCGCATTCGAGCGGCCGAAGGCGATGAGGAGGCGGCGGCGCGCCACGAGGCCGCGTGGAATCGCGTACGCCCGGCCTCGGCCGACAAGGTCGCGACCGAGCGAGCCCGGCGCGAGGACCCTGAACTCGACCGCCGCGCCAACCGTCAGTACGTGCTGCCGCTCTCCCCACCCAAGCCGGGCCATCGACCCGCGGCGCCCTGAACCGCCTCGCGCGAGGCGTCAGAGATCGAAGCGTTCGATGTAGTCCGCCAAACGCTCGCGCACCGCCTCGGGCCGGAGCCCAAACGCGTTGGGCGTGTGCTCGTGGTGATGCGCTGCGGGACGCCGCGCGACGTGCCTTCTCATCCCTTGCTCGGCCGCCTCGGAGAACGGCAGGCCGAGGGTCTCGTAGATCGCCCGCGCGGCCGCAACGGGGTCGGCGCGAACGTCGACGTGACGCACGTGGGCGACCCTCCCCGGGCCGAGCCCGTCGCAGACGGCCAGGCCCTGCGCGTGTGCGCCGAGCAGCGGGTCGTCGAAGAGCTCGGGGCCGATGGCGCGCGGGTCGACGTCGCGCGTGAAGATGGCTCGCGTGTACGCATACATGCTGCTCATCGAGCTGAAGACCTCGACCGGGTCGCGGTGAATGAAGACGAATTTCGCACGCGGTAGCCGCTCGAGCAGCGCGGGCAAGAAGCCCATGTGGGTCGGATCCTTGAGCACCATGCGCTTGCCACCGCCGCGGTGATACCGAAGGATGCCGAGTTCCTCGACATACCGACCGTAGGCGACCGACGCATCCTGGGCGGCAAGCCACTTCAAGTACGACGGCACCCGGTACTGCACGGCGAACTGAGGCGTCCGGAACACGTGCGTGAAGAGGTTGACGCACTCCTCGGGATTGCCCGGCTGCATCGGGTGAATCGCCTGGTAGTGGGGCGAGTAGAGCTTCAGCTCCGCCAGCACCGCCGCCGTCTTCGCCGCGCGGTCGTCCTCGGCGCGGGGCGGGACGCAGAACATCGTCTCGTAGTGATGCGGCCACCAGTTGTCGGGGTCTGCCGCGAGCAGCCGATGCAGCGCGGTCGTGCCCGAGCGCATCCAACCGAGCAGGTAGATCGGCTCGGGCATGTCGAGGGGCGCTTCGAGCTGCCCCGCCTCTACGAGCGCGCGGGCGTGCAGGTGCTGGCTCAGTTTGCGGCGGCTGTCCTTGCGGGCTGCGAGGCGGCCGATCATGCCCAGGGCGGCGTCGGCTTCGATCGACTGCACGAGGGCCTCGAACGCCTCGCGAACGTCGGGCGCCGGCTCGACGCCCGCCGCGTCGACGGCCCCGCGCATCCAGGCCGCCGCGTTCGCCCTGCAGATCGGCACACCCTGCGTCGCGCGATTGAGCGCAGCGAACCACCGAGGCTGCGTCCCCGCGGGCGTCGTGAACTGTCGAGCGTAGACGACCATCGTGCAGCGGCGGCGCCCGAGTCTAGCAGGCTGTGGAAAAAGTCCCACTGCGTGGGACTTCTTCCACAGCCTGCTCGCAGCTCCGACTCGCCGACGACGGGCGCCTTGCCCGGGTCCGTCTCATCGGGATCAGGCTCGGGGTCCGATGCAGGGGCGGGCTCTCCAGGGTCCCCCACCGGCGGCTGATGTTTGGGCCGCTCGGCGGGAGGCTCCCGGCGGGGTGCGGGCTCGGGGCGGGGGTCGATGGCGGGACCGCGGCGCGGCGTGGAAAGCTCGGTCATACGCACGGTCTGCGCCGGCGAAGCGCCCATGCAAGCTCCCCGGCGCCTCACTCCTTGGCAGCCGGCCCGCAGCAGACCGACCCTTCGACGGCGATCGGACCCCCGGGTTCGGGCTCGATCGTCGCCAGCGGTGCCTTGCCGCTGCTCGGACACGTGTAGTCCGGCTTGAAGATCGCCCCGTCGCCGATGTCGCCCACCACCGATCCGCCCTTGGCCTCGCACTGTGCGGCGGTCCAGTTGGCGTTCGGCCCCGGACCACCATCGGGGAAGCCTTGCGGCATCGTGGTGCGCTGCTGGGGTTCATCGGGCTTGGGGCAGGCAGCCAGCAGGAGGCACGAGGCCGTGAGGATCGGAGTGAAGCGGTTCATCGTGGCCACCGGCGGCCTAGATCAGTCCGTGTCCACGTCAAGTCCAAGACACGACGACCACGACGCTCAGCCCGAGCGACGCAGGCACAGCCGAGCGCTGGGGAGGCGGAAGCGAAACGTCGTCCCTCGCCCCGGCGCAGACTCGACCTCGATCGTGCCGGCCTGCCCGTACGCGTAGCAGGCGTCGCGGACCGCGGCGAGGCCGACACCACGCCCCGAAGTCGCGGTGACTTCGGCGCGGGTGCTCAGAGCGTCGCTCATCAGCGCGCGCTCGAGGTCCTCCCGGGTCGAGCAGGGCAGCCCTCGGTCGCTTGCGATCGCCTCCACCGCTCCCCAGTCGATGCCACGACCGTCGTCCTGCAGCTCGACGAGGAGCTGACCGTCCTCGAGCACCGTCGTCAGCCTCACGCGCCCCGCGGGTGGCTTCTGGGCGGCCCTGCGCTCCTCGGGGCTCTCGATGCCGTGGTCCACCGCGTTTCGCACCACGTGCGTGAAGGCGCTCCAGAACGCCGCGTACTCGTGGGCGGCGACCCGCACACCGTTGTCCTCGACCGTGAACAGCAGGCCCGGTTTCCCCAACCGCCCGGCGAGCTCTCGCGCTTGACGACCGATCCTCTGCAGCCGCGGCCCGAGGGGCTGCAGGGCCCAAGTCTGCAGCCGCGCACGCACCCGCCCATCGAACCCCTCGTGCGCGTCCGAGAGCGCGGCGTGCAGCTCCTGCTTCGAGACGACCACGGCGTCGCGTCCATGCTCGAGCAGAGGCGCGACCTCACCCGCGAACGCACGCCAATGACCGCGAAGCAACGCGACCTCGCTGGGGCTCGGACCTCTGCATTCCTCCTTCATCGCGGTCTCTAGCGCATGGCAAGCGCCCGAGAGACTCGTCAGGTCGAACAGCGCGAAGTTCCCTTTGAGGGTGTGAATCGACCGCAGCTGACGCGCTCGGTCCATCGGGGCGTTCCCACTGAGCGCTTCGATCACCGCGGACGTCTCTTCGATGAACTCCGAGGTGCCCGCGCGATCTCGGGACACGTGCAAGAGCAACGCCGCGAGCTCCTCGCGCTCGGCCTGCGCGCGGGCGCGTTCGACCTCGGCGGTGATGTCCGTGACGACCACGAGCACGTCCTCGTGACCGCCCGATCTCGCGATGGGCTTGTACGCGATGGCGAGCTCGCACCCCGGCCGCGACACGCGGGTGGGGAGCTGATCGAGGGCGACGTCGAGGGGCAGGATGCCTGCACCCACCTGCGCCCAGCCGCACTCGAACTGCGCACCCACCTCGCCGCCGAGCGCGTCCGCGAAGGACGTTCCAGGGCTCACGGGCCCCAGCAACGCGTCGACGGCGGCCGATCGCTCGGGCCGCACCCTCCCCTCGGCGTCGAGCCTCAAGAACCCCTGGTCCGTGCTGTCGAGGAGCAGCCGCAGGCCGCGGTTGCGGACGTCGAGCGCGCGCTCGGCTCGTGCGTTGGAGACCGCGAAGCTGAGCACCTGACTGAGCAAGATCGCGAACGTCGTCGGGACGAGCAACGCGTGCAGCACGTGGCTGACGGCCTCGGGGAGGGGATCGACCGGAGGCGCCCCGACGACCACGAGCCCGAAGCATGCCGCGATCGGCAGCGCGATCCCGTAGACGAGGAGCGCTCGCTCCCGCAGGTCGCACAACACCAGCGGGAGACATGCGCTCGCGAAATACAGCAGGCCGATTCCCGTCGCGAGCCCCATCCACGCGGTGTACAGCGTGATCGCGCCGTTGAAGACGGTGAAGACCAGCAGCCGCGACGCGGTGAAGTGACCCCGACGGTTGAGCAAGGGCGGCAGCGCGTAGAACCCCGCGATGGGGAGCACGAGGAGGCCGAGCATCCGCGCGTCCATCAGGTAGAAGATCAGAGCGTACGGTGCGGTGACCACGCTCAAGACGATGGCGACCGCGTTGAGGATCCGAATCCGCCGCGCCTCGCGAGGCGTCGATCCATGCTTCTCGCCTTGGGCCACGAGCGTTCTCCACCACCGGGGCACATCGACTGTCATCCCCATCTTCATCGCACCGGCGTTCGGCGCGCTTGAGTGCGAACCCGGGACTCGGGCCCGCGACGAAGGGCCCAAATTAGATGCGGGCGGCCAGAATCGGCCGCCCGTATGAACCCGGTGGTCGGGGTCGAGCGTGAAAGGCCACCGCGCCTCCCCTCCCACGCCCCGCTTTCGCAGCTCGATTGCGTTTACAAGTCGGAACGGACGAGGCCTCAAAGCTTGAGACCGACCGGGAGACCTTCGCCGAACACGCGCTTGATGTCCGAGGCCGCCATGGCACCGCCGCGCAACACCATGTCGATCCAGCTCGCGGGTGACTTCGCGGCGGTCAGGCGCGTCGCGACCTCCTTGCGGCGCTCGGGGGAGAGGTCGCGCCTCGCGTCGCCGGTGAGCCGGCCGAGCGACGCCGCGGCGAAGGCTGCGCCCTCGGCCTGGCCCCAGTCGAGGGCCAAGAGCGCCTCGACCCAGCGGTCCGCGACGGACGCATCGACGGCGTCTTCGGGGTCGGCGCCGACGGGCACCCGGGCCCCCACCCGCGCAAGCGGCCAGTAGGAGCCGATCTTCTTGGCCTTGGCCAGGAACAGATCGCCACTGCGCTCCTTGGCCTCCCTGGAGATGCGCTCGAGGCCGGAGAGCAGCTGCATCATCTCGACGGGGCCGTGTTTTGCCGGGCCCGGCGGAGGTTTGCCGCCCTCGCGCCAAAGCCACGGCTCGAGCTCTTCGAACAAGGCCACCTGCCGCGTGGCGTCGAGCCCCGCGGCCACGCGCCGCCACAAGATCCACCACTGCGGCCACGTCGCCTTGCTCACCCGTCGCAGGCCAGCGTCGCGCAGGCTCCACAGCGTGTCGATGCGCGCGGCGTCCTCGGGGGCGCCGTAGCCGGGGCGCAGCGACCACCCCGCGAGGCCGAGCCAGCTCAGCTCATGTTGATCGGACACGCCCCGGCGCGGCTCATGCTCGAGGCAAAGCGCCCACAGAGCGCGGCAGGTGGCCGCGGACCACTGGCCGCGAGGGCCGATGGCCTTCTCGATGGCGCGCCGCAGGCCACGAGCAACCTTGGGATCGTCGCTGCCCATCGCCTTGGAGAACGCGGCCGCGGCCTGATCGAAGTCGTCGTGCACGGGCGCCGACTCGATCGCCGCCGCCTCCTGCCGGGCCTTGGCTTCGGAGAGCGACTCACGGCCGAGCACGAACTCGAGCTTCCACTTGCGCGGCGGAAGCTCGACGGTGGCGAGATAGATCTCGAGCGCCCCCGTCTCGGTCATCGACGACGACAGGGTCACCGGCACGTTGCTGCCCGCGCGCCCCCGATCGCGCAGCACAGTCTCGAGCGCCGGCAGGGGATCGAGCTCCGCGTCGGGCGCGACCACGGCTCCCGGATCGTCCGCGCGGTCGCCGGTGTAGACGTACAGCGGAAATGCCACGGGGGCGTCGAGGCGCAGGTCGAACACGCGGTCGGGCACCGCCACCTGTGCGCCGTCGTCCATGCCCTTGGGCGCGACGCACAGGGCCTGACGTCGGCCCCCCTCGCCTTCGACTCCGATGTAGTAGGCCCTCGCCGTGCCGCCGCCGATCGCCTCGCCGACGCCGCGGCGAGACAGGCCGAACACGACGGCCCCGCGCGCGACGGCCGTGTCGAGCGAGGTGTGGTCGAGAAAGCGGACCTGCCCCGGCCCGAACCACCCCTCGAACACCTCGCGCAATCGCTCGATGAGCGCATGCCCATTGAAGACACCTCCGTTGAGGAGGACGAGGTCGGGGCGCGGCAAGCCCTCGCGCACGTCGGCGCCGGCTTCGATCGCCGCCTCGACGTGGCGCCGCAGGAAGCTGCACACGTGTCGAGACACCGCCGCATCGGACGCGTAGGGCAACCCGAGCGTCGTTAGACCGGCGCGGGAGGCCTTCTGGGCGACCTCGTCGGGTCCCGAGCGAGGCAAGAAGCCGTCGAGCAGGACCCCGAGGGCCTCGTCGCGCGTGACCGCGATGCTGCGCGTGTTGGCCAGCAGCCTCGAGCCGCGCCCCTGATAGGAGATGACGGCCTCCGCCGGGCCGTCGGCGTCGAGCAGCCGCTCCTTGGCGGCGCGAGCCGACTGCACGATCGCGGACCAGACGGTCGCGTCCGCGGGCCGCTCGATGCCCGCCTTGTCGAGCGCGAACATGGCCAGCGCGGCGTCCATGTTGTCACCGCCGAGCATGAGGTGCCCGCCCACGGCGACCCGTTCGAGGCGGCTGTCGTCATCGGCACGGTCCGACTCGGGTCGGACCCGCACCAAGGTGAGGTCCGTCGTGCCTCCACCTACATCGACGACGAGGATGAGCCGGGCGTCTCCCAGCTGCGCTTCGAGGTCCTCGGTGTGCGCGCCGAGGTAGTCGTAGAACGCCGCCTGCGGCTCCTCGATGAGCCGCACTTCGCCGAGGCCGGCGTTCGCCGCGGCGTCGGTGGTCAGCGCGCGCGCGCCCTCGTCGAAGGAGGCCGGCACGGTCACCACCACGTCCTGGTCCGACAGGGGCGCGTCGGGGTAGCGATGCTCCCACACGTGCCGCAGGTGCTCGAGGTAGGCGACCTGCGCCTCGAAGGGCGACACGTGCGGCTCGTCGTCCGGAGAGTTCCACGGGAGGATCGGCGCGCGGCGGTTCACGCCACCGTGACACACCCAGCTCTTGGCGGACGCCACGAGTCGGCTCGGGACCTTGGCCCCGAGGCGTCGAGCCAGCTCGCCGACCACCTGCGTGCTGGGGCCCCACGGGAGTCGCCGCTCGTCGTCGCTGAGCTCGCCGGGCGCGGGCAGGTACATGAACGAGGGGAAGAGCTGCCGGTCGGCCGTCTCGCCAGGCGCGATCAGCTGCGGGATGTCCACGAGGAACACCTTGGGGTCGGCAAGCGCCGACGCGGCCAAGGCACAGTGCGTGGTGCCCAGGTCGATGCCGACGACGAAGCGCGCGGGCGTGCTCATGCGCCGGCCCCCCGCACGTCGAAGCGCAGGGCCCACCCCGAGGTATCGGCCACCGCTGGATCGACCGGCACCGCCTCGATGTCGAGCGTACCGACCTCGGTGGCCCGCACGCGCAGACGCACCTCGACCACCGTCCCGGCTTCGCCGTCGAGCGTGGTCTGGATCGGAGCGAGCTCGGACACCTCCCGCAGCGGCGCCTTGGTGCCCAGCGCGTCGTGGCGCGTGGGCGAGCCGAAGAAGCGGAAGGACACCGGCTCACCGAGCACGATGCCGAAGGTCCGCTGGAGTTCGACCTCGCTGCCCTCCTCGAGGCCGAACGGCGCGACGCAGACCGCGTCCATGCGCGGCGGCACGCCTGGCACCGCCAGCTCGGCCCGCTCGATGCCGATGTAGTACGACTGCGAGAGGCCGCCGCGGATCCGCAGACCCCCCGAGCGTCGTGCGCGGGCGTAGTACGCCGCGCCGCGGGCCACGGCGAGCTCGGGGTCGACGCCCTCGAGCACGGACGGAGCTCGCCCGCCTTCGGCCGTGACCCAGGCACCGAGCACCTCGAGCACCTTCTCGCGCACCGAGGGCGCACGGGTGACCCCGCCGTTGAACAACACCGCAGTGGGATGGACGAACGAGTGCCCCGCGGGATGCTCCTCTCGCGCCCCCCCGAGGAACGCGGCGAGGTGCCGGGTGACCGCCGCGTCGGCGGCGTAGGGCAGCCCCAGCGCGGTCAACCCCGCGCGCTCGGCCTTCTGCGGGCGTGCGTGCGCGTCGGTCATGGGGAAGAACCCATCGAGCACCATCGACCAGACCTCCGCCTTGGTGAGCGTGGCGCGGATCGTCCCTCCGACCAGCTTGCTGCCGCGGCTTGGGATCGACAGGGCAACCTCGTCCTGATCCCCCTGCAGCAGCGTCTCCTTGGCGCCGCGCACAGCGTGGGTGAGCGCCCGCAGCTGCCACTCGTCGAGGTCCTTGCCCTCGTCTTCGAGCCGCGCCTGGACCACGTAGGCGAGCGCGAGATCCATGTTGTCGCCGCCGAGCAAGATATGGTCGCCGACGGCGATTCTCTCGAGCGCGAGGCTGCCATCGTGGTCGCACACCTCGATGAGGGAGAAGTCGGTGGTGCCGCCCCCGATGTCGACGACGAGGATGATGTCCCCCACGGTCACATCGTCGCGCCACGCGTCGCCCCGCTGGGCAACCCAGTCGTACAGCGCAGCCTGCGGCTCCTCGAGGAGCACGGGGGCCTGCGCGAAACCCGCGAGCTCGGCGGCTTCGGCGGTCAGTTCCCGCGCGACGGCGTCGAACGACGCGGGTACGGTGAGCACGACGTCCTGGTCTTCGAGCGGGTCGTCGGGGTGGGCTTCGTCCCAGGCCGCCCGCAGGTGCGCCAGGTAGCGCGCCGAGGCCTGCAGCGGCGAGACGCGGGGCACGTCCTGCGGGGCCTCCACGGGCAGGATCTCCGCCCTGCGGTCGACGCCCGAATGCGAGAGCCAGCTCTTGGCCGAGGCCACCAGGCGCCCCGGCGTGCGCGCGCCTTGGCTGCGCGCGAAGCTCCCGACCACGTCGCGGGCGCTCGGGTACCACGGCAGCGCGAGGGCGTCCTTGGCGAACTGCGCGGCCGCGGGAAAGAACAGGAACGAAGGCAGCAGCGCGCGGCCGTCGACCTCACCGGGGGCCACGACCTGCGGGAGGGGAAGTGCTCGAGGCGCGTCGTCCCCTTCGGCGTCAGCGGTGGCCAACGCGCAGTGGGTCGTCCCCAGATCGATGCCGACGCACAAGCGCGGCGCGCTCACAGCTCGACCTCGGCCGGGGCGATGACCGTGGGATCGTGCGCATCGGAGAGCGTGGGTAGCTTGAAGCTGGCGGCCTGCCAGCCGTGATGCGCGAGCGTGCCCTTGTACGGCGGCTCGCCCTTGACGTTGCCGGTGACGCGATGCCGCACGGCGTCGAAGCCCTCGGGGAGCTCGACCGTGTCGCCTTCGTCCTCGGTGCGAACGGCCTCGAACTCGACGTAGTCGCGCAAGCCCTTGCGACAGCCCTCGTGCACGACCCTGGCCGCCGCGCCGATGTCTGCGTCGGAGGCTCCCGAGAGGTCCTCCTGCACGAAGTCGACGAAGCGGCCCTCGCGCTGCAGGATCGCGAGCAGCTGCAGCGCCGGCGCCAGGTCTCGCTCGGCGTCCTTTTCTTCGACGTCGCGGGCGGGCGCCAACGCGGGCTCGGGCACCCCCGACTCCGCGGCCTGAACCTTGGCCGCGAAGACACCGTCGAAGAGGACCTTCCACGGGAGGATGAACGAGAGCCAGAGACGAGCGCCAAAGCCGAGCGGTTCCATGGGGTCTGCCTGCCGCGCGCAGGCGCGGGACGCCGAAATGCCACCTGCAACGCCGCATTGCAAGGACGCCCGGCGTGCCAGCGGACGCTCACCGACGCCGCTGAACCCCGGCCCACGGAGGCGGCGACGAGCCGGCGTGGTCACGACGCTGGCCCGGCGGCGTGGGGGGCTGCGGGAAACCGCGCAGCCTGGGGTCGAGGGCGCATCGCAGCGCGGCGTCGACCCAGCGCTCGGGCACCGGACCCGGCCCCTGCGCGCGCACGCGGGCCCTCACGCCGCGCAAGAGGCCCGCGACCGTCGGGGCGGTGGCGTGAAGCCACGGAGCGCGAAGCGCCGCGCGGACCGGTGACAGCCAGGGGCCGCGGTCCAGGCCCTCGCCGGGGAGCGGCATGGGCTGCCAGCACCCGCCCCGCCCCCACGTCAGCGCGCGATGCACCCTAGGGAGCACCCACGGATCGGCGGCACCGCCGAGCAGGTCACGCGCGGTCGACCAGCCGGGCAGCGGCGCGACCGGGTCGGGCGCGGCCGCGTCGCCGAGGCCATGCACGTGCCGTGAGACCACGCCCACCCGCGGCGCTGCGACCTCGCGCGCGTGCACGTCGAGCGAGGGCCACCCGAGCCCCCGACGCGTGGGCGAGAGCACCTGCTCCATGGTGCGGCGCGCGTGCTCGACCGAGGGGACCCGCCCCAGCCAGACGACGCTGCGGGTGCGAAGCGTCGCCGCGACCGTCCACGGAAGCGACCTGCGCAGCCGCTGCCACAGCGCCGCCGCCGGAGGTCCGGCGCCGAGCACCGACGCGGTGTGAAGCCGAGCCTGAACGAGCACGATGAGCATGACCCCGCGCATCGCAAGCCCCGGGCCAACCGCCCCGCCCACGATCTACACGCCCGGGCGCCACGCGGTGGCCCACCTGCGGGCCACTGGACGGGCCACCGGCCCCGCTCAGAATCCGAAGCGGACCCGGGCGAGGCCCTGGGTGTAGCGCGGGAGCGCGTCGAGGCCCCGCGCGCCGCGATGGCACAGCTCGACGCCAAGATGCACCCGCGCGTGCGGGCGCGCCTCGAGCTGCACCCGGGCCCGCGGGCTCAGCCGCATCGAGGCCGTCGCGGCATCGGTCGTCCCCTTCGCATCGAGCCTCGCCATGCCCTCGGCGAACATGCGCACGACGCCGAAGCTCAGCTCGGTCCGCACGCCCAGGTCGGTCCGCACGGCCGGCGCCTCCGCGCGTCCGGGCACCAGGCCCCCCGCCGAACCGACCGTCCCCGCGTCGGTCGCGACCCAGCGAAGCCGCTCGCCGGCCGCGTCGAGGAGAGCGTCTTGCGCAGGGTCGAGCAGCCGGAACACCGGCCGCGAGGGCTTGGGCGGCTTGGCCCAAGCGACCGCGGGGCGTAGGGTCCGGCGGCCGTCCGCGCCGATACGCGCCCCCCGAAGCACGGTCGGTGAGGGCACCCCGGTCGCGGCGCAGCGCTCCTGCTCCGCCCGAATGGGTGCCTTGGGCGCGGGGTCGCCGGCGAAGAACGCGAAGAGTGCGAGGGCTGCCGCACACATGTCGGCCAATGTAGGCCAGCTGTATTCATCCTGCAACCGTCTCGGTCTTGGGCGCGAGCAGCCTGCGCGCGGACCACGGGCCCCAAAGGCAGCCTTGGCTGCCGAACGCGCACATCGACCACAGGCCGGGTGCGTGCTCGCGCACCCACGGCGTCCGCGTCTGGGTATCGACGAGCCGGGTCCCCGTCCATCGATGCGCATCCTGCAGGCGAGGCAGCGGCGCCCCGACCTCGCGCAGCCTGGCGTCGATCTCGGCGAGCGCCCGTCGCGGACATCGGGGGTCGCCCTCGAGCATCCGATAGGTCGCGCCCCAGGCGAGGCGACCGGCGGCGCCGCTGGCATGGCCTCCGTGGATCAGGAACGGCCCGTCGAGGTCACCGTGCGCCCACGCCAGCGTGCCCTCTGCCCGCGCGAGGCCACCGACGTCGGCGAATCGGCGCAGCAGCGGCAGCGCGCCGACACCCGCCGCGACGACCACCCGCGAGGCGGTCTGGGAATCGCCGCCGATGAGCGACACCCGCCACGACGACCCATCGCATCGGAGGCCCACGACCTCGCCCTCGAGCCAGTCGACCCCCCGCGCGCGCTGTAGCGTGCGCTCCGCCGCCAGCAGCCTCTGGAGGTCGACCGCGAGCACCGGCCCGTACTCGACGAAGCGATCCGAGCTCGGCGGGACGACGTGCGCGAACATCCGCCGCGCAAGCGCCTCGACCTTGGGCCACGACGCGAGCAGTCGGTCGCCGGGTTTGGTCGAGGGGAGGTGCCGGCGGACCACCTCCTCGCGCACGAACGAAGCCCGCGCGAGAAACCACGCCCGCGAGGCCCCCCACGCCGCCTCCACGTTCGGGCGCGGCGCGAACGAGCCCCCGACGAACGGGTGCACGATGGCGCACGGTGCATCGGATGCACGACGCTCGGCGCGATCGATGACCCGCACGGCATGACCGCGCGCGTGCAGGACCTCGGCGGCCAACACCCCCGCGAGCCCGCCCCCCACGACGACCACGTCAGCGGGGGGCATTGCGGACCTTCACCGAGCCGAGCCGCTCGGGCGTGTGCGCGGCGATCGTGAACTCGCGCTTGCCCTCGATGGGGCCGGGCACGGTGGCCACGAACAGCCCGGCCGCGGCGAGGTTGCGACGCACCCAACCGGCCGCACTGTAGGTCACGGCGCGTCCGCCCGGGGCCAGCGCGCGCGCGACCACCTTCGCCACGTCCACGCTCCAGCTCTCCGGCTCCGCGTCGGGCCCAAAGGGATCGAGCCACACCGCGTCGAACACACCCTGGGGCGCGTGCGCCTCGAACTCGCCCGGATGCAGGGTCAGCGAGACCCCATGGGCGGCGGCGTGCCCGTGCGCTGCTGCGGCGACCGCGAGCGCGTGGGCCTGCGCGTCGAACACGGGCAGCAGCGCCGAGGGCACCGGGGATCGCTCGACGGCGTGCACGTCGAGGGAGTCGATGCCGCCGGCGCGCGCGGCCACGACGAGCGCCGCGAAGTTGGTGCCCACGCCAAAGCCGAGCTCGAGCACGCGGACGTGGGCGCGACCGCGGAGGTCGGCGCCGGCGACGAAGACGTGTGCAGACTCGCGTAGCGCCCCGCGGTCCGAGCGATAGGTCCAACCGGTGTCCACGCGCTGGAGCGTCGGCGAACCGTCGCCCGTGGTGAGCACGCGCAGCGTCTCGGGCTCGAGCGCGGTCATCGAATCCGCGCACGGTAGCAAACTCGGGCGCGCGCAGCACGGTGACGACTCGGTGACAGCCTCCCGCGCCGCTTGACACCGCCGGGGTCCACCCCGAGGCTGCGTCCCCTAGGAGGGCGCCTCGCCCATGCTTCGTCGCTTCGTTGCCATCACCACTACGCTTCTCGCCGTCACCGCGGGCCCCATCGGCTGCGGAGACGACACCACCAGCGCCTCCGGCGGGTCCACAGGTACCGACACCGACGACCCGACCGCCGACCCTTCGACGGACACGACCACGGTCGACCCGACGATGGACACCGACGGGACGACGTCGGTCGACCCCGACACCGGGTCGTCGACCGACGATTCGGACACGGACACCAGCGACACGGGCGAAGACCCCCCCGAGCCCCCCGAGGGCGAGGTCGTCGACTGCCGCAACGACATCCCCGTTGCGCCCGCCGGCGAGGTCTGTGACGTCACCGCCGGAAGCGGCAACGCGACGCTGATCCGCGGCACCGTGCTCTCGGGCCAGACGATCTACGAGACCGGTACGCTGCTGGTCGAGGACGGCCGCATCAGCTGTGTGGGCTGCGACTGCGCCGAAGAGGCACCGGCGGACGCTGCGGTGCTCGACTGTGCCCAGGGCGTCGTCTCGCCCGGCCTCATCAACCCGCACGATCACATCACCTTCTCGCTCTCGCAGCCTCAGCCCCACGGGGACGAGCGCTACGACCACCGTCACGAGTGGCGGCTGGGCCTTGGCGACTCGACCGAAATCGACACCTACCCCGGCTCGAACAACTCGACCGAAGGTGTCCTGTACGGCGAGCTGCGGATGCTCTTCGGCGCCGCGACGAGCGTCTCGGGTTCGGGCTCCGCCTCGGGCCTGATTCGCAACCTCGACCGCGGGGAGGACACCGAAGGGCTCGCCGGCGTCGACGTCGACTACGCCACCTTCCCCTTGGGAGACAGCGACGGCACCCTCCTCTCGCAGGGGTGCGACTACCCCTTCATCGAGAACGAGTCGGCGCTGAACGCCTCGGTCTACATGCCCCACGTCTCCGAGGGCATCAACGACGAGGCCAACAACGAGTTCGCCTGCCTCTCGGGCCAGCCCGGCAACGATCTCATCGCCGGCAACACGGCGGTCATTCACGGCATCGGCGTCCGCCCCAGCGACATCGCCGAGATGGCCGAGGTCGGGGCCAAGCTCGTCTGGTCCCCGCGCTCGAACATCGACCTGTACGGCATCACCGCCGACGTGCTCGCCTACCACCACCAGGGCGTGGGCATCGCGCTGGGCACCGACTGGTCAGCCTCCGGCTCGATGAACGTCATGCGCGAGCTGGCGTGCGCGGCCTACCTCAACGACAACCACCTCGGTGAGGCCTTCTCCGACTACGAGCTGTGGATGATGTCCACGTACTGGGCCGCCGCCTCGCAGGGTGCCGGCAGCCAGATCGGCCTGCTCGCCGAGGGGTTCATCGCCGACGTCGCCATCTTCGACGGCAGCGAGAACGCCCACTACCGCGCCATCATCGACGGGGAGCCCAGCGGCGTGCAGCTGGTCATGCGCGGCGGCGACCCGCTGTTCGGTGACGACACCATCATCGAGGGCCTCGTCTCCGCCGACGACCTCGCCGGCTGCGAGGTGCTGGAGATGTGCGGCGAGGACAAGCGGGTGTGCGTTCAGCTCGACACCGGCCTCTCGCTCGCCCAGATCACCGGGGCGGTCAACCCCGACAGCTACGACTTGTTCGCCTGCGGCCAGCCGGACCTCGAGCCCAGCTGCGACCCCTTCCGACCGATGGAGTTCCCCGCCCGCGACGGCGTGACCGACTCCGATGCCGACGGCATCCCCGACGCGGACGACAACTGCCCATCCATCTTCAACCCGCTGCGCCCCATGGACGCCGGCAGCCAGGCCGACGAGGACCAAGACGGCATCGGCGACGCGTGTGACCTGTGCGCGCTCGACCCCGACAACGGCTGCGAGATCCCCGACCCCCTCGACGCCGACGGGGATGGCGTGGGCGCGACCGAGGACAACTGCCCGGCCGACGCGAACCCAGGTCAAGAAGACATGGACGCCGACGGCGTGGGCGATGTCTGTGACGTCTGCCCCAACGTGCCCAACCCGGGCAACGGCGCGTGCCCGGCGAGCATCTACGAGGTCAAGGACGGCACGCTGCCCGAGGGCACCGCCGTCTTGCTGCAGGACAAGGTCGTCACCGCGGCCGCACCAGGCTTCGGATTCTTCATTCAGACCCACCCCGACGATGACGACTACGTCGACGTCGACTACAGCGCGGCGTTCGTCTACGTCGGCGGCGGCTTCACGGCCGAGGCCGGCGACCGCGTGACGATCAGCGGCAACGTCCAGAACTTCTTCGGCCAGACCCAAGTCGTCCTCTCCGGCGGCGTCACCATCGAGTCGGTCGACAACCCCCTGCCCGATCCCGAGCCGGCCACCGTGGCCGACGTCGTCGAAGGTGGGAGCCGTCAGGAGCAGCTCGAGGCCGCGCTCGTGACGATCGCCGACCTCGACGTCACCGACGTCATGCCCGCCGTGGGCCCTGGGGACATGAACCCCGGCGGCGAGTTCGAGGTCGACGGCGGCCTTCGTGTCGACAACCTCTTCTACACGCTCGACCCCTTCCCCACCGTGGGGCAGAACTTCCCGCAGCTGTCGGGGGTGCTCCGCTGGGCGAACAGCTACAGCAAGCTCGAGCCGCGCGGGCCGCAGGATCTTCCGGTCGCGCTGGCTTCGTTCGGCCCCGATGGGTTCATCGAGGTCGGGGTCACCGACATCCCCATCCCCGGGCTCACCGTCCAGCTCACCACGACCGCCACGGCGGACACCGACATCGCCCTGACCTACGAGGACACGGGCATCGTCGATGGGCCGGCGAGCGTCACGGTGCCGATGGGCAGCGACAGCGTGGACGTGTCCCTGACCGGCGTGGCCAGCGGCACGGCGAGCGTCACCGCCAGCTTTGGCGGCAACGACGTGGACGCCATCATCACCGCCTACGCGGACGCGGACGCCCGGATCCCGACGCTGACGCCGACGGAGCTCGACGTGACGCTCTCGACCTCGGCCACGCTGAGCGTCGAGCTGAACCTGCCGGCACCGGCGGCTGGCCAGGTGGTGAACCTGTCGGCCGCGCCCGGCACCTTCGCGACCGTGCCCGCCACGGTCCTCGTCCCCGCCGACGCCCTGTCGGCACAGTTCGAGGTGACCGCGCTGGACACCGTCGGCACCGAAGTCATCACCGCCGACATCGCCGGGGCGACCTCGGATGCGACCATCAACGTGGTCGACACGCCACCGGTCGGCCTGGTGATCGCCGAGGTCTACTACAACCACACCGGAGGCGACGACGACTTCGAGTGGGTCAAGCTGTTCAACGGCACCGGTGCCGACATCGACCTGTCCACGTACTCGCTGGGCTACGGCGGCACCGACTACACCTACGCGCAGCTGCAGCTGGTCGGCACGATCGGCGCCGGCGAGTGCTTCTTGGTCGGCGGGCCCAGCGGCGACGCCGACAGCGGGTTTGCGGGGCCCCCGATGTTCGACCAAGCGGTCGCGTTCAGCCCGGGCATGCAGAACTCGGGCGCCACCGCCGACGCCGTCGCGCTCTTCGACGTGACCGCCGACATGATCGGAGCCGCGACCGTGCCCATCGACGCCGTCATCTACGGCGAGAACAACGTCAACGGCCTGCTCGACGAGACCGGTGCCGCCGGTGCCGTCGACGTCGCCGACGTGGGTTCGGCCGCCTCGGCGGTGCTTCAAGACGACCTGACCTGGGGCGTCAGCCTCGCGCCCACGCCGACGGTCTGCCTCCCCTTCCCCGCCGCGGGATGAGCCAAGGGACGAACGAGGCACCCCACGCCGCACTGCGAGCGTTCGAGCGCGACCGCTGGGTTCGCCAGGCCGACGTCCTGCGAACCTGGTTGGCCGCGCTGCCGCCGTGTGCCCCGGCCGCCGACGCGCTGCGACGCGCGTTGGCCGGGCAGGTCGTGCCCAACGCGGCACTGGCCCAGATGCGCTTCGATCTCGCGCGCGACGCCACCCGGCTCGCGCGCGCGATCGAGGGCAACACGCCCTCTGCGGTGCCGCAGGCCGCCGCTCCCCAGAGCACCGAGGCGTTTGCCAGGGACGAAGCCGTCCACACCCTCGACAACGCGCTGACCTTCCTGCGCCGCGTGCCCGCCGATGCCCCCGCCATGGTGGAGCGGGCGCAGCGATGGATTCAGAGGCTGCGGTGGGAGCTGGTCGACACGGGCGTGCACGCGGAGGTCCCCGTCGACTTCTCCGCCGCCGTGGTGGCCGACCCGGAGCGGGTCTGCGCGATCGCGGCCGAGACGATCGCCGCCCTCACGCAGCTCCGCGACGCGCTGTGTCGGTAGCCCTGCGCAGGAGGGCCGGCATGGCGACCTCGAGAAACACCGGAAAACGGTGCGTCGGATAGGCCGCGGTGATCTCCGCGACGAGCTGCCGCGCCGCGTGTTCGCCGGGTGGACCCGCCTTCGCGACGCGCTGCACCCGTTCCGAAACGTCACGCAGGTAGACGCGCTGCATCGCGATCAGCTCCGGGCCGCCCGAAGGACCGCGGCCCGGATGCACGTGCGCGGGCGCCATGGCCTCGAGCTCGTCCAGCCGCGTCAGCCACTCGTCGAGCAATCCCAGCTCCATCCACGCGTGGGCACCCGAGGCGACGAGGTCCCCGACGAAGACGTGGTCGCGCCACTGCAGGGCGACGTGCGACCGGCCGCACCCGGGACCGAGCACGTGGGCCCTCAGCGAGAGCCCCGCGAGCTCGAGCGTGGTCGTGGCGTGCCCGAAGACCTCGGGCTGCGCCGGCGCCAGGGGAAAGTCGGGCGCGTAGCGCTCGCCAAACGCCGCCAGACGCTGGGCGTGCACGGCCGGGATCTGATCGCGGACCGAGGCGGACGTCAGCACGCGCGCCCCGTGCCGCGTGAACGTGGCCGTGCCGTTGAACTTGTCGGGGTTGGCGTGCAGCACCACGGCGGCGACGACCTGCTTGCCGGTCGCCCGCCGTACCGCGTCGATCACCGCTCGCGCCTCGCTGGCGAGGAACTGGGTGTCGATGACGACGACCCCGCCCGGACCTTCGATCCAATACGACGCCGTGGAGAACGACCACGGTGACGAGGTGTACCGGCCGACGGACGACCCGGCGGTGGTCCCCGGAGCGGGGGCGCTGGCACAGGCCAACGTCGCGAACGCGCTCGCGCCCAGGAGGAAGGTTCGTCGCTGCATCGCCCTGGGTCCTAGCTCGGCGGCGGCGTGCAATCGACGCACATTCAGACTCAGACTTGCTATTTTGCGCCAATGCCAGTCGTCGACGTCGACTGTACCCGTGCCCCCGCGTTCGGCCTGCACGAGCGGTTCGACCGCGCGGACACGGACTGGCACGCGCACGCGAAGCACCAGCTCTTGTACGCGTGCCGCGGGAGCATGCGCGTGTACGTCGAGCGACAGATGTGGCTGCTTCCATCCGGCCGGGCCGCGTGGGTGCCCGCGGGCGTCCGACACCGCGTCGTTTGCTCGAGGCTCGAGCTCCAGACGGTCTACCTGCCGACGCGACGCGTCCGTGAAGCCCCCGCGGCGCCCGTCGTCTTCGACGCGCCACCCCTGGCCCGCGAGATGCTCGCCCACGCCGTGCGGATGGGACCGGCGGACCCTCCCACGCCGAAGGCCCGCAGCTTCTTTTCGACCCTCGCGTACCTGTGCCTCGAGTGGATGCGCGACCCCCTGCCCCTATGCCTGCCGCGGGCCGAGTCCGCGGCGCTGCAGCGCGCAATGGACTGGACCCTGCAGAACCTCGGCGCGCGCGCGACCGCTGCCGCAGCGGCCCGCGCCGCAGGCATGAGCACCCGGACGATGGCCCGCCGGTTCGCGGTCGAGACGGGCACGACCTGGCGCCGCTTTGCCCACGACGCTCGCATCATCGAGGCGACCCACCGACTCTCGGTGCCCGGCGCCCACGTCGGGGATGTGGCGGCCTCGCTGGGGTTCGAGAGCCTCTCGGCGTTCAGCCGCGCGTTCAAGTCCGCCCTCGGTCGGCCGCCCTCGTCGATGCGTCCCCGCGCCCCGTCCTGAGCGACCTTCCCGTTTCGGGCGGACGCGGCTCCCAAATCGACACCCCGGCTCGAACGACACTGTCGAGATCGCTGGGCGTCGCAGACTGGCCCGCTTCGTGCTTTGCCCTCGGGACACGATGCAGGCAGGGCCACGATCACAGTTTTGCGGGAGCTGCGGCGGGGAGAACCCCGTCGAGGCGATCCGGTGCGTGCATTGCTCGGACGTGCTCGACCCCGCCGCGCAGACGCCTTCGGCACCCGCGCCGCCCCTGGACGCGAAGACGAGCGCCATCGTCGCGGCGATTGGCGTCCTGCTCGTCGCGCTCCTGCACGCCTCGGGCCTGGGCTTCTCGATGCGGCTGCTCCCGGCCGACGCGAGCGAGGCAGAGCTGGCAAGCCGGATGGAGAGCCTCATTGAGGAGGAGGCCATCGACGAAGCAGCCGCGGTGAGCCTGCTCGTCGAGCTGGCCTCCGAGCGACGCGCCCGGGCCGAGCTGGACGGCGGCACGCTCTCGGAACGCGAAGCCAACAGCCTGCGGGCGCGCCTGCCTCCAGAAGACCAGGCCACGGTGCTCGGGCTCGGGGGGGTGTTCGCCCTCTTGCCCACGATGCTTGCGTTCTTGGTCGCTGGGGTCGTCGGGACCGCGCTCGCCCGCGCTCGCCGCTCCCGCGAGGTGCTGCTCGGGCTGGGCGCGGCATCGATCGGGCAGCTGCTGCTGTGGGCGCTGAGCGTCGAGTTCGACGTCGGTGCCCTCGCCTCGGGGCGCCTGCTGATGACGGGGCCCGGCCCCGCGTTCGTCGGCGGACCCATCCTGCTGCTGTGCGTCAGCCTCGTCGGCGCGACCGCAGCGAGCACCGGGCTGAGCTACGCGGTCGGGCTGGGACTCGAGCAGGCCGCAGGCAAGTCCGACTGTCCACACTGCGGCCACGTCTTCGTCCGCACACGGGGACTGCTGCAGTGTCCCGCGTGCACGCGGCCGGTCGCCTCCCCGGCCGCGGCCCCCGTCCCCTCCGGACCCGGCGGCATGACCCGCGCGCAGACGGGCGCGAGCGAGCTGCTCTGCGTCCAGTGCGTCAAGACCTACGCCGCGGATGTATGCCCAGTGCACCCCGATGAACCGCTGCTCGACCCCGCCGTCGAAGCGGTTCGGTTCCAGCTGCTCGACCTCGACGCGCAGGCGGGCACGCAGCGCTTCTCTCGCTGGACCGCCGGCATGCACACCGACGCGGCCCCATCGGCCAGCGGCGGCGTGTGCATGGAATGCGCGAGGGCCTACGAGACCTCTGCGTGTCCCGTGCACCCCGACGAACCGCTCCTCGACCCCGCGGTCGAAGCGGTGCGCATCGAGATGGAAGATGCCGACGATCGCCGGCGAGCGCGGGTGGGCACGCGCCTGATGTTCGGCGCGTTCGGACTCGCCGCGGCGCTGACCGTCGGCCTCGCGAACATCCTCCCGCTCGAGGGCTCGCTGATGGTCTCGGTGTTCGCCGGTTCGCTGGTGGGGCTGATGGCCGTCGCTCGCGTCCTCACGCCCGCCCTGAGCCCGCCTCGCTTCACGGCGTGGACCGGGACCGAGGCGACGAGCCGCGAGGCGCTCGCCCACGATGCCAAGCGAGAGCTGCTCGAACCGGTGCGCCGCGCCTTCGCCCAGATCGGCCGGCGGCTGGCCGGGTTCGTCGTCGCGTCCCTCCTCGCAGGCGGCGTGGGGGCGGCCTCGTTCTTCGCGCTGTCGTGGCCCGTGGGGCTCGGCATCCTGTGCGGAGCCGTGCTCGGCGCGCTCGGATTCGGCGGCTACGTGTGGGCGGTCGACACCCGCCGAGAGCTGGGCGAGGCCGCCCGGACGGTGGCGTCCGGGTGGCGCGATCCGTACGCGTGAGACGAGTGACTCGCCCAACCCGTCATGCGGCCCCTCGTGCGGCCCGTCTTGTGGCCGGGCCCGCCGACATTCAGCCTGGAGGGTTGATGACCAGGTCGAGGCCCGAGCCCGAGAAATCCGAGTAGGTGTACGGGCTGGTCAGCCCCGTGACGGTGGCGACGATGGTGTAGGCGACCGGGTCGACCTTCCAGGCCACGGATGCACCGCGGTCGACGACCCAGACGAAGCCGTCGCGGTCGATCGTGACGCCGACCGGGTCGGCGCAGCCGGGCAGCGCGATGGCGTCGTCGATCACGCTGTCGCCCAGGCGGTCGAACACGGCGAGGCGGCACGGGGAGTTGCCTGCGACCCAGACCCGATCCTCGCGGTCGATCGCCAAGCCGCGATACCGGCCCGTCACGCCCCCTGCGGAGTGGAACGTCTCCGTGAGGGGGTCGAAGCGGTAGATGAAGTCGACCCCGGCACCGCCCGAGTAGGTGGCGAACCACGGCTGCCCCTCGCCGTCGACGCCCATGCCGTAGGCGTTGCTGCCCGGCACGGTATAGGTCGTGACCGAGAGGTCGTCGGCGTCGACGCGGCTGAGCGTGAGGCCGGACCGGTCGGAGACCCAAAAATCGCCCTCGGCGTTGACCGCTCCGCCGTAGACGAAGCCGCTCGAGGCGATGGTGGTGGAGTCGAGCTGCGCCCCGGTGAACCCGTCGAGTCGGTAGACCTGCAGAGGGTTGCTGCCGTACGCGACCCAAAGTCGTGGGTTGGGGTTGGTGTTCTCGCACGTCGCGGGGTCGATGGTGCCGCCCTCCCAGGCGACGGCCCGCGTGCCGTACGTGGACGCCGGCAGGTCGGTCTCCCAGATCAGGCACTCGTCGGTGCCGAAGTCGCGAATGTCATCGGGCGCGGTGGAGGTGTCGATGACGCCGTTGCCGTTGATGTCGATGCAATCTTCGGGCTGGGCGGCGATCTTGACGACCCGCGCGGCGTAGCGGTGGCCCGCCGCGATGTCCCCAAACTGGTTGACCGACGTTCGCGACGGCTCGTTGGAGGGCGTGGTCGTGGTGCGGTAGCGGGCAACCTCGATCGCCGTCTCGGTGTCGATCTTCGAGACGGTGCCCTGCGGCGCGTTCGCGACCCAGATGTTCGAGAAGCTGGTGCCGCCTCCGCCTCCGCCTCCGCCTCCGTCGGCGCAGCCCCCACCTCCGGCGTCGGGGCTCGCGGGCAGATCGAACAGCGGCTGATCGGTGCCTCCGACGGCGCCCGAGGAGTCCTCGCCGCCGGCGGTCGTGGGCGCGGCGGTCGACCCGCTGGCCGACGCCGTCTCGCTGCCGTCCGACGTCGCGCCCTGCGAGCTGGACGAACCGGTGGCCGAGACGGTGCCGATGCTGGCGCTGCCCGCGTCGGACGCGCTCTCGCTGGGTGGCTCGGAGTCGCAGCCGGCGGGCGCGAGGAGAAGAACGAGCGAAACGAAGGTTGGTGAAGGTCGCATGCCGGGCCCGTGGCTCAGACACCACATGCCAGGGTTTTCACGGGTCGTCGATGCTCTTTTTCGACCACGCCCGCGCCGCGAGGACTTCGCGCAGCTAGCGCGACTCCAGCACCAGCTGCTGTCCCCCCGTGATCAGCCCGGGCACGACGAAGCTCAGATCGACGTCGACGCACGAGCGCGCGGCGAGCGTCTGCTCGCCCAGCTCCATGCTCGGGGCGGTCGGGGTCGTCAGCACGTCGACGAGCTCGCCCAGCAGCCGCACTGGCCCCGCCCACGTGAACGAGGGCGTGTCGTCGTCGGCGACGAAGTTCGAGCCAAAGCGCAGGGCGACGGTGCGCGCCCCCTCGTCGGCGCACAGCCGCAGCACGAGGTCGTAGGCCATCCCATAGTTTCCGAAGGACTCGTCCGAGGAATCCGAGAGGTTCACGATCGCAGGCGCGCTCTGGCTCTGCAGCGTGGCCCCGTCGAGCTGGAACTTGTCCGTGGTGTTGAGCGCCAGCCCCACGTGCGCGGGCGCGGCGGGGACGTCGACCTCGAACGCCCCGGCCCAGCGCGCGTTCGCGTAGACCCCCGCCATGCGTCCGAACGCGTTGGGGCCCGGCTGCAGGATCTCCCCGGGCGCGGGCTCGCCCTGCGAGCGGTTGATCGCCTCGTCCGTGGACCCCGAGGCCGTCGCCACCATGTAGACGTAGAGTTCTCCGCTGGCCTCGATGCGCACCCGGCCGTCGAGGATTCCGCCGGGCGCCAGGTCGATGCTGGCGAGCTCGACGCCCTGGCCGGGCGAGACGACCACGGTGGTGTCGACGCTGCCCTTCCCGGTCAGGGCATCCTCGGCCACCGCCACCGAGGGGCCCTGGCCGGGCGTGATGGGGAAGCGCGCGTTGTCGTAGAGCGAGCCGTGCGCCTCGAGGTCGACGTCCGCCTCACCGGGGTTGGTGGCGATGAGGTGGAACACCAGCGGGGCTCCCGAAGCGTTGAGGTGGAACATGTACGCGACGAGGGCGGTGAGCCCGAGCGCCGAGCCCCCGCGCTGCGCGTCGACCCGCGCGTGCTGCATGAGCCATCCGGGGCCAAAGACCCGCTCGGGGTTGTTGCTCACCCACAACGGGTCGCCCTCGAGGCCGCCGGGCAGGTCCACGAGGTCGGGCCCGAGCACGCGCTGCGGCGCCAGGCCCCGTGACCACGCCGAGGTGGGAACGTCGGCCTCACGCGAGCCGCCCGAGCTCGTCTGCTCCGCGGCGCTCGACGAAGAGTCGTCGGCGGCCGCCGATGTGGTCGATGCGTCCGAGGTCACCGTGTCCGGCTGCGCGCTCGTGCCCGTACTCGTCGACGCCGTCGCGAGCGAACTCGTCGAATCGCCCCCGTCATCCGCACCCGTGGAGCTCTCGCCTTGGGGCTGCTGCGCCGAACAAGCGACGCCGAGGGCGGCGAGCCAACACGCGATCCGTTGCATTCGCGGAGACTACCGCGGCATCGTGCGGGCCCAAGGGGTCAGCGCGTCAGGATGTCTCGCACCGAGACCTCGACCACCGGACCGTAGGTCTTCAGCCGCGTGCGGTCGACCTTGCGAGGATCCCCGACGACCACGATCGAGATCGGTCGCCCCGAGACGTGGCGTGCGTAGTGCTGCTCGACGTCTTCGAAGCGCAGCGACGCATAGGCGGCCAGCCGTTTCGGTCGGGGGTCCTCCCGATAGCCACGCTGCCTCCACTGCGCCACGGTCTGGGCGCGCTCGCGAAACCCCGGGCTCGAGGCTTCGAGGCCCCGTGACAGCGACGCCTTGACGACGGGCATGCGGCCCGGATGGCGCGGCATGTCCCGCAGCAAGCCGAGCATCACGTCCATCGCGTCGAACGTCTTGTCCGCCTGGCAGCCGACGTAGCCGCGAATCCACCCCGCGCCCTCGGGCCGCGTGTCGCGCTCGAGCCGAGCGCTTGCCGCGTAGGCCAGCGCCCGAAACTCGCGGATCTCCTGAAAGACCAGGCCCGCCATCGACCCGCCGAAGTACTCCGCAAACGCGTCCGCCGCCGCGGCCTGCTCGATGGGAATCGCCTCGCCGTCGACGATGAACCAAAGGTGCGTCTGCACGGCGTCGCGTCGAGGCAAGAAGAAGACCGTCGTCTCCGCGCGCTCGCGGCGGGGTAGCACCACCGGGTCGACCGCCGGGGCTCGGTGGGTTCGCAGCGCCAGATCGCGCTGCACGTTCGCGGCCACCTCGGCCAGCGGCGCCGGCCCGGCGTAGCGCACGGTGACCGCGTGGCGCTGGGCCCCCTCCCAGAAGCGCAGCAGATCGTCGGCGGCAAACCTGCGGGCCCCCGCGGGCCCGTAGTCGCGATACGACTCCGAGAGGTTGCCGTAGAGCACGTGGTCGCGCAGCGCCTCGCTGAGCGCCCTGGGGTCGCGCAGCGTGAGGCGCCGGAAGCCCCAACGCTCGCGACGAACCTTGCGCCACACGCCGGGGTCGGGCTTGGCCGACACGAGCACCTCCGAGAGCAGCGCGAGCGCCTCGGGCAGGTGCTCTTGGGGCCCCTCCAGCCGCACGATGAAGGTGTCGAGCTCGGAGGCCACGGTCATCGTCGTGCCGATCGCGAACCAGGCTTCCTGAAGGGCTTGCGCGCTGCGCCGGTAGGTGCCCAGACGCGGCACCAGCTCGGCGACGAGCGGCAGCGGGCGCATGCGCAGGTGCCCGACGCCGAAACGAACCTCGAGCGCGTACAGGTCGTTGAACGGGTTGTGCACCGCCTCCACCGTCAGGCCCTCCTCGAGCGCCATCCGGGGCACGTCGGCGCCGAAGTCGATCGGGCGCAGCGTGGGGGGCTCGTACGGCCGCAGGGCGATCGTCTCATAGAACTTCGAGTGCGCGCCTGGGTTGACCTCGACGGGCGCGACGTCCGGCTTGTCGAGTCGGACCTTCTTGGGAAAGCCCATGCGCGATCGAACGCGAAGCCTGCGCTCGGTGAACAGCTCGCCGGCCACCCGCACCACATCCTCCTTGGTCAGCGCCTCGAGGCGGCCCAGATAGTCGAGGTAGCCCTGCCACCCGCCGCGGGCGACGAACGCGTGCGCCACCGCGAGCGCCCGGGCCTCGTTGTCCTCGAGGCGCCTGGCCTCCTCGTCGAGCAGCGAGGCCTTGATCGCCCGGAACGTCGCCTCGTCGAACTCGCCCGCGGCAATGGCCGAAAACGGCTCGGTCGCGACCGCCTCGGCGCCACGAAAGGTTTGGGTGAGCAGACGCGGCACGTAGACCACCGCGTCGAGGTTGTGGTCGGCGAAGTCGGCGGGCAGGTGAAGCGCGAAGAGCAGCCTGCCGCCGTCGGACGCGCGGTCGACCAAGCCGCTGCGCTGCGGGTTGGACAGCAGGCGCCGAATCACGGCCAGGGCCGCAAAGTCGGGGTGCCGCTCGGGCACCGTGCGGTACGCGACGACGCCGGCGCGGATCGGCGTCGCGCGCATCGAGAGCTTCTCGTTGGGCTCGAAGGGCGCGACGGAGCCCGGCGTGGGCGGAGGATCGGCACCCCGCTCCCAACTGCCGAACGTGCGCCGCGCGGTGGCCAAGACGGCTTCGGTGTCGAAGTCGCCGCTGAGCACGAGCGCCATGTTCTGCGGCACGTAGTAGGTCTCGAAGTAGGCGCGCATCGCCGAGATCGAGGGCCGCTTGAGGTGCTCGACCTCGCCGAGGATGTCCGTGCCGCCGTAGGGGTGGTCGGGAAACGCGGCCCGCAGCGCCTTGCGAAACGCGGTGTAGCCGGTCGTGTCGAGCGCGATGTTCTTCTCCTCGTAGACCGCCTCGAGCTCGCTGGGAAAGAGGCGGAACACCGGATCTTCGAACCGATGCGCGTAGATCTGAAGCCACGGCTCGACCTGCGAGGCGGGGAAGGTGTTGTGGTAGACGGTCTCGTCGTAGGTGGTGAACGCGTTGACGCCCCGCCCGCCGAGCAAGCGCAGCAGCTGGTCGAGCTCGTTGGGGACGACGTACGGATACGTCTGCTTCACCGCCGCACGGATCTCGCCTTGCACCCGCGCGCGGGTGGCCTCGTCGGCGCCCGCGAGCTGGTCGTAGAGCGCCTCGAGGCGCCGCTGGTGCGGCTGCTCGGCGGCCCAGTCGGTGGTCCCCAGCGCCGTCGTGCCCTTGAAGAGCATGTGCTCGAGGTAATGAGCCATGCCGGTGTTGTCGGCCGGGTCGTTCTTCGCCCCGGTGTTGACCACGACCGCTCCGAACACCTCGGGGCGCTCGTGGTTCTCGGTCAAGAACACGCGAAAGCCGTTGTCGAGGGTGACCTCGGTGACTTCGAGCGGGCGAGCGGACGCCGCGGGCGCCATCACCACCGTCAGCGTCAGCCACAGCGTGCAGAGCAGGGACCCCATCGGGGCCACGCTATCACTCGGTGTAGATGAACAGGTCGTCGCCCTCGGTCACGGTCACGACCACGATCGTGTCGAGGGTGAGCTCGGGGCCGAGCGCGTCGTAGGCGGTCTGCAGGCTCTGCGCGTGCATCGGCCCGTAGGCGACCACGTGCAGGACCTGCTTCGTCCACGCGTCGGGCTCGGACACGGCGGCGGTGCTCAGCGGGATGTCGGCGAGCTTGTCCGCGAGGATCGTGGACGCCTGCTGGACGGTGTAGGGGTCATCGAGCGGGAAGCCTTGTGCTCGCACGACGCTGACCCCGATCGGTGTGCCACCGAAGTCGACGAGCAGGTCGGTGCGTGGGCCCTCCTCGTCGTAGACGATCTCCGCCTCGGTCTTGACGAGCTCCGCGCCCTCGCAGCGCGCGAGCACCTCGTAGGCGACGACCTCGGAGTACAACGAGCTGCCGCCGAGATTGTCGGCGTCGAAGATCTGCTGCCCGCCCGGGGTGAGCAGGTCGTAGTCGAAGCCTGCGTCGCCAAAGTCGATCGCGTTGACGAAGAACCCGGGCGTCTCGCCGGTCAGCTGCATGTCGCCCAGCACGCCGCAGCGTCCCATCAGCTCGCCGAGACCACCTGGGTCGCTGCCCGTGCTCGACGAGGTGTGGGCGCCGCCCGTACTCGAGGACGAGTCCGTGACGCCGCTTCCCGTGCTCGGCTCGGGCTCGCCCGAGGACGTGCCCGGTGACATCGTACCGACGCCCGAGGACCCATCTGAACGCGTGGTCCCGCTCGAGGCGACCTGCTCCGCGCCGGTCGAGGAGACGTCGTCACCGGCCGCGCCCGACCCGTCGTCGCCGCAGCCGAATACCGCGACGCTCAGCGTGGCTGCGACTGCCCAGCGCACCGTCACGGACAGCCTCTCACCCGCCGAACTTGCCGCGCGCGCCGAGGTCTTCGAATGCACGGACGAGGCGGTCGCGCATGCCCTGCTCGCCCAGGTGCAGCCAGGCGCGGGGGTCGATGTGCTTCTTGTTGGGCTTGTCGGGGCCCTCGGGGTTGCCCAGCTGCGACTGCAGGTACGCGTCCTTGTCGTCCATGTACGTCTTGACCGGCTTGCAGAACGCCCACTGCGTGTCGGTGTCGATGTTCATCTTCACGACGCCATAGGAGACGGCCTCGGCGATCTCCTCGGGCGTGGAGCCCGAGCCGCCGTGGAAGACGAAGTGCAGCGGATGAGGGCCGTTGCCGTGCTTGGCCACCACCGCCTTCTGCGAGTTCTCGAGGATGTCCGGGCGCAGCTGCACGTTGCCCGGCTTGTACACGCCGTGCGTGTTGCCGAACGACGCGGCCACCGAGAACGGACCGATCGGCTGGAGCTTCTCGTACGCGGCGAGGACCTCCGAGGGCTGCGTGTAGAGCTTGGCGTTGTCGACGTCGGAGTTGTCGACCCCGTCCTCCTCACCACCCGTGACGCCAAGCTCGATCTCGAGGGCCATGTCGATCTTGGTCAGACGCGCGAGCATGTCGGCGCTGATCTGTAGGTTCTCCTCGAGCGTCTCTTCGCTCAGGTCGAGCATGTGCGAGCTGTACAGCGGCTTGCCGGTCTGCTCGAAGTGCGCCTCGCCGGCGGCGACCATGCCCTCGACCCAGGGGATGAGCTTCTTGGCTGCGTGGTCGGTGTGCAGCACGACCGCGACGCCGTAGGCCTCGGCGATCGAGCGGACGTAGTGCGCCGCCGCGACCGCGCCGGCCACCGCACCCTCGGTCTTGTCCAAGAACTTGCCGCCGAAGAAGTGCGCGCCGCCGTTGGAGACCTGGATGATGATCGGAGCGCCCACCTCTTTCGCCGCGGCCATCGCCGCGTTGGCGCTGTGCGACCCGATGACGTTGACGGCCGGGAGCGCGCAGGTGTGCTCCTGACAGTAGTCGTAGAGGTCGGTGAGGGCGGTGCCTGTGACGATCCCGGGCTCGAGTTTGAATGCCATCGCGCGCGCAGCCTACCCCACGCGCTGGCCCCCGAGACCCACGCACGACGGCCCTCACTCAAAGCACCAAATCCAACATTGACAACAAATGTCATCATCGTGTTTGATTGCGCCATGCCCCGGCCTTACTGGATAGCCTCGATGGCGGCGCCCGCGCTGGTGCTCTTCGCCCATCTCATGGCCCCTGCGACCGCAGCAGCGTGTGGCGGGACCTTCTGCGATGGAGGCCAGGGCGGCATGCCCGTCGACCAAACGGGCGAGACCATCGTGTTCGCGCAGGGCGGGGGCTTCGTCGAGGCCCACGTTCAGATCAACTACGACGGCGGGGACGCCTCGCAGTTCTCGTGGATCGTCCCGGTCCCCGCGGTGCCCGAGATCGAGGTCGGGTCGCTCGACTTCATCGACCAGCTTCGCAGCGCAACGGTGCCAAGCTTCGGGATCACGAGCGGGACCAACGAGTGCATTGCACAACCCACGGAGACGGGCATCAGCAGCGGCTTCATCACCGACCCCGACGGAGGCGGTGTGTCGGTGGATCCCGATCCGGAAGTCGTCGAACTCTCCACCGCCGGGGCCTTCGAGTACGTGATCCTCCAAGGGGGAACGTCGACGACGATGATGCAGTGGCTCGAGGACAACGGGTACGCACCGAGCCCTATCGCACCGGCCATCTTCGACGCCTACATCGACGAGGGCTCGGTCTTCGTGGCGTTCCGACTCAACCACCTCGCCGGCATCGAAGACCTGCATCCCGTCGTCATCCGCTACGCCGGGACCGAGCCGTGCATTCCGTTGCGGCTGACCGCCGTCGCTGCCAGGGACGACATGGACATTCGAGCGTTGTTTCTCGGGGAAGAGCGCGTCCTCCCTACGAACTACAGGCACGTTCGCCTCAACCAGCTTCGACTTCAGTGGCTGCAGAGCGCGTCCAACTACGCAACCGTGGTCTCCCGCGCCCTCGATGAGGCAGGAGGGCGTGCGTTCGTCACCGAGTACGCCGGCGACAGCGACATCGTCGACCCGACTCCCCTCGACGCGACCGGCTTCGATGCGACCGACTTCGAAGGCGTGGACCCGCTGTCCGTGGTCGCCGTCCTGCAGCAACAGGGCCTCGTGCAATGCACCGACTCCTGCGGATACACGCACGAGTTGGTCCCTTTGCTACTGCGCGAGTTCCTTCCCGCACCCGACGGCATCGATCCAGACGTCCTGTACGCTTGCCTGAGTTGCTACGAGGACGTCTTGAGTCTCGACGCGTGGGACGAGGACGCCTTCATCGCGCGGTACCGCGAGTACATCAGCGACCCCATGGACCACGCCGCCGACCTCCTACAGACGTGGCCCTACCTCACGCGCCTCTACACCAGGATGTCCCCCTCGGAGATGGCGTTCGACCCCATGTTCGCCGAGGTCCCCGGGCTGAGCGTGGTGCCGAACATCTGGGGGGCCCAGCGCAACACGGATCCGTGCTGCGAAGACCGCGTCGTGCTACCCGACGGCGCGACGGTTCGACTCGGAGCGACGGGTGCGTGGCCGGGATGGTCCAATGACATGCCCTACGCGGCCGTCGTGCAGCAATACCAGCCCGATGCACCACCCGCGAACGAGGTCGACAATCTCTCGACGATCAATGGCGAGCTTGCGGCCCACAACGCGGCCGTGCGAAGCGACTGCGGTGGCACGGGGACCGGTGGGGACACGGGTGCGGACCCCGACTCCGGCCCAAGCTCGAGCGGCTCGGGCGGCTCGGGCGGGCCTACGGCCAGCGGCGGCGACACCACGAGCGGGGGCGCGGGAAGCACGAGTTCCAGCGGCAATGCGGGAGGGCTCGACGACGACGGCGGCTGCCGCACGGGCGGGCGTGCGTCCGACTGGCTGGCGTTGTTGGTGGGCCTCGGACTCGCAGGCCTGAGGAGGCGCCGAGGATGAGGATGAGGATGAGGATGAGGATGAGGATGAGGATGAGGATGAGGATGAGGATGAGGATGAGGATGAGGACGTGGCTCGCTGCCTTCGCGCTGTCGATGGGCTGCGGGTCCGCCGTCGGCACCGATGCAGGAGGCTCCTCCGAGAGCGGCGACGCTTCGACGGCCGTCAGCACTGGCGCTTCGATGCCGCCGAGCGACACCACGACGAGCGTCTCCTCGGCCCAGAGCGACGACGGCACGACGACGTCGTCGGCCATCGACTGGGAGACCGAAGGCGCGGACGAGGGCTACGCGACCACCGGAGGCTGTGGGTTCACGTGTCCCCAGCCTCCCACGCCACCACCGAGCTGCAACTTTACCGACGCCGGGTGCGGCGAGGATGAGAAATGCATGCCGTGGGCGAACGACGGAGGCTTCTCTTGGACCAGCATTCGATGCGTTCCCCTTGCCCGAGCCCCGGCGGGTCTCGGCGAGGCCTGTACGGTGGAGGGTTCCTTCGTGTCCGGCATCGACAGCTGTGCCAGCGGCCTGTGGTGCGGCCCCGAGAACCCCGACGATGAGCGCGGTCTGACCGGGATCTGTCATCAGATCTGCAACGCCGGACCCTGCCTCGATGGGACACTGTGCGTGATCCCGGCAGCACTCGATGTCGGGATCTGCCAAGAGCAGTGCAACCCCCTCGATCCCGCGTGCGCGGATGGCCACGCCTGTATGCCCGCGGTCGGCGTCGGCTTCGCCTGTCATCCCGCGGTACCTGAAGGGACCGACGAGGGCTGCGACGGCCACGCCCAGTGCGTGTCCGGATCTGCTTGCGTCCAAGCCCCACAGTGCGACGACGGGTTCTTCGACGGCTGCTGCGCGCCCTATTGCGATCTCGACGCCCCCGACTGCGCCGAGGGCCAGACCTGCGTGGGCTACGGCTCTCCCCTGCCCGACTACGATAACGTCGGCTACTGCGCGGGCTGAGCGGGGCCGCCCTCGCGCACCGCATCCTCGAGCGCACGGAGCAGGGCCGCGCGCGAGGCTGGCTTGCGCACGAACACCGAGCGCTCCTGCTCGAGGTCGACGTCCCGCATCGCGTCCTCGACGTGCCCGGACATGTACACGACGTTGAGCGCGGGCGCGTCGGCGCGGAGCTGCCGGATCAGGTCGGGACCCGTCATCCCCGGCATGAGCACGTCGGTGAGCACCACGTCGAAGGGCTCGGAGGTCTCCTCCCAGCGCGCGAGCGCCTCGGCACCGTTGGCCGCGGGCACCACCTTGTGCCCGGCCCGCGAGAGCGTGACCTCGAGCGCGCGCCGGACGAGCGCGTCGTCCTCGACCAGCAGCAAGCGGCAGCTCTCGCGGGTCTGCGCTCCGTCGACGTCGTCGGTGGTGTCGCGCAGCTCGTCCGAGCGGCTCGTCAGCGGCAGGTACACATCGAACGTCGACCCGACGCCGAGCGTGGAGGCGAGCCTGACATACCCCCCGTGCTGGGTGATGATCGCGTTGACGGTCGCCAACCCGATGCCGCTCCCCTGCCCGCGCTCCTTGGTGGTGAAGAACGGCTCGAACACGCGCGCCTGCACCTCGGCGCTCATCCCAGTGCCCTCGTCGTGGACCGACAGCACGGCGTACTGGCCCGGCGGAATGATGCCCGTGGCCCCGGCGGCGGGCTCGACGACGGTCGCCGAGGTGAGCTTCAGCCGCAGGTGCCCTCCTTGCGGCATGGCGTCCTGCGCGTTGAGGGCGAGGTTGAGCAACACCTGGAGAAGATGGTCCCTATCCCCCTCGATCGGCGGCACGGCGTCCTCGGCCTCGATGGAGACCTGGACGTTCTCGCGGACGAGCCGCCCGAGCACCTGCTCGGCGCCCGCGATGACGTCGTAGGGCTTCATGACGTCATAGGTGGCGGGGCCTCGGCGGCTGAAGGCGACGAGCTCACTGGCCAACGAAGCGCCCCGCTTGGCCGCGGTGCGGATCGCGTGGAGATCGGCGTACTCGCGAGCGCCCGGTTCGGTCGTCTGTAGCGCGTCGTCCGCTCGCGCGAGCACGACGGCCAACACGTTGTTGAAGTCGTGCGCGATGCCCCCGGCGAGCCGACCCAGGCTCTCCAGCTTCTGACCCGCCACCGCCCTCTCCGAGAGCACACGCTGGCGTTCGGTTTCCAAGGACCGGGCTCGTAGCGCGAGCCACAGCGACACCGCGACCAGTGCCGAGGCGGAGATCCAGCGCACCAGCAGCGGGGGCTGGCTGGGCGCGGGCGCCCAACTCGAGGCCTCCGCGACCCCGAGCACCGCCACGCTCAGCAGGACTACCCCCGACCAGATCAGCGCGGGTCCGCGCCGACCGAACATCGAGACGACCATCGGAACCATGGCCAGCCAGGCGGTGATCGTCATGGCAACGCCCCCACGCAACCACGCCAACCCCACGAGCATCAGGACCATCACCGCAGCGACGGAGTTTCCGACGGGGTACAGCGAGCCGATGCGGGGACCGAAGACGAGTGGAGGCAGCAGCATCAGCGCGCCCGCCACCAGCACGAGCGCGGAGACGGGGTTGCCCTCGAGGGCGGTGACGACGGCGACCGACGCGATCAAGGCGACCACGACGCCCATGAGAGCGCGGACGACGGTCCATGCCCGGGTCGGAGACTGCATGCCTGCGGACGAGCATATCGCTTGATTTCGGCGCGCGGTGACATCATTTGGGCCGCGTCGCCCCGGGCTCCGATCCACGGACGGTCGATGCGCGTACTCTAGGGGCCATGTACCTGCCCCGCGTCTGCGCCGTCGTCCTCGCCTCCGCCGGACTCGCGCTCGGCTGTGACAGCAGCGGCACGGAAGGCGCCGGATCCACGGGGTCTGCAGCCTCGAGCGACGCGTCGACCGGCACCACCACGCCAAGCGCGTCCACGGGGGCGACCGAGACGACGTCCGCATCGGCCCCGGCGACCACCGGGTCGTCCGGCGACGCCTCGACCGGCGCCCCGACGACCTCGGGCGACACTGCCGAGGGCTCGACCGGCCCCGACCTGCCTCCGGACGCCGCCCCACCCAACAGCGCCGAGCTGCTCCCCTGGCTCGAGGCGGCATCGTACGCCGGCTGGCCAGCCGAGAGCGCGACGCACCCCTCGGCCGGACCTCACTTCACCGCTGTGCGCACCTTCGTCAACGACACGCTTCTCACGTCGCTCGAAGCGGGCAGCGAGGACCACCCGCTCGGCTCCACCGCCGTCAAGGAGCTGTACGGCGCGGACGAGGCGCTCGGAGGCTGGGCCGTCATCGTCAAGGTGGCCCCGGGCAGCAGCGCCGACAGCTGGTACTGGTACGAGTCGTTCGAGGGGACGACCTACGCCGACGAGACCGGCAACGCGGGCTGCGGCAACTGCCACGGACAAGGCCAAGACTACGTGCGCACGCCCGTCCCCCTGCAGTGAGCCCCTCCGCGCGTGTTACGCTCCCCTGTGATGAAGTGGTTTCGCCTGAGTGCGCCCGCCCTGTTCATCGGCGTGCTCGTCTCCGCTGGCGCATGCGACGAAGACGAGGAGCCCGCCGACGAGCAGGCCTCGCGCGACGTCCCGCCCGTCGTCGATGGCTGCCCCGACGACGGCGAGCTCGTCGACATCGGCGAGACCCGCGTCTGCACCTGCGACGACGGCACCGAGTCGGAGCAGATCTGCCTCTCCACGGGCGCGTTCGCGGACTGCATGTGCGTCGGCGGCGGCTGGTAGCCCCGAAGTAGTAGTGTCCGGCGCGTGAGAACGACACGCGTTTGGCTCGGCACGGCAGCGCTGCTCGGTGCGGCGTGCGGCAGCGAGCTGCCCCCCGCGGCGGGCAGCTCGACCTCCGAGGGCGCCGGCGCCAGCACGGCGATGGGCAGCACGACCGGGGCCGAGGCGTCCACCGCCGTGGCCGACGCCTCCACCGCGCAGACGACGGGCACCGTCTTCACGCTCAGCGACGGGACCGAGGTTCACGTCGCCGACGACGGCAGCGTCTCGGTGTGGAGCGGCGACCGCAGGGTCTTCGCCCTCGCCGGCGACCCCGGTCCTCGCGGCCGCCGCTTCGTCGAGACCTACGGCGGTGGTATCGGCTTGTGGTCGGTCTTCCGGGACGACGAGCCCGACCTCGCGCTGGCGTACGAGAGCGCCTCGATGACCGACGACGTCGTGCAGGTCCGATGGACGAGCGCCGACGGAGACCCGCTGGCCCTCGACATTTCGGTCCAGGTCCCCGCCGAGACCCTGCGCGTACGCAGCACCGCGGTCCCAGACGTCGACGCCTTGGCGCTCCCGCTTCGGTGCGACGAGGGGGCCAGCTTTCACGGGTTCGGCGAGCAGTATGGCGCCACCGATCAACGCGGGGAGGCGTTTCGGCTGTGGTTGACCGAACAGGGCATCGGGCGCGACCCCACGCTCCCCCTGCTGCCGACCAACGGCAACAGCCACACGACATACTTCCCCATGGCCTACTACTTCGATCCGCGCGGGTTCGGAGGGTTGTTTCGCACCCAGCAGCCAGTCGAGGTCGACCTGTGCGCCTCCGACCCCGACCTCGCCTGGTTCGAGGTCCGCGACGGCATCGACCTGAGCATCTACGCGGGCCCCACCGGATACGACGTGATCCGCGAGCTCGGCGACGACATCGGTCGGCCGTCCCTTCCGCCCGCGTGGGCCTGGGAGCCGTGGATCGCCATGCAGGGCGGGCAAGACGACGTCGAAGCCGAGATCGCCCGGCTCGACATGTCGGGCATCCCCTACGGGGCCGTCTGGGTGCAAGACTGGACCGGCATCCGGCCCAACCTCGACGGCGGGTTCGGCGTCGAGTACCGCTGGCGCACCGACACGGAGATCTACCCCGACCTCCCGGGCATGGTCGCCGACCTGCATGCCAACGGAAAGCGCTTCCTCGGATACGCCAACCCGTTCATCGACCCGGATCTCGACCACTTCGGAGACATGTCTTCGGGTGACATGCTGCTGAAGAACCCCGCTGGCGAGGACTACGTCACGCTCGCGCCCAACATCCAGTCGGCGCACCCAGACTTCACCGCGCTGCAGACCGAAGCGTACGTTCAAGCCGAGCTGCGCGCGATGGTCGAGGACATCGGCATGGACGGATGGATGGCGGACTTCGGGGAGTGGGCGCCACTGGATGCGGTCGTGGCCGACGGCACCGACCCGATCGCGTACCACGAGACCTTTCCGCTGCGTTGGCACGCCCAGTGGCGCGCGGTGATGGATGAGCTGCGCCCCGACGGGGACTTTGCCGTCTTCGCCCGCAGCGGCAGCACGGGCGTGCACGCGGTCGCCCAGATCTACTGGATCGGCGACCAAGAGGCCGACTTCTCGGTCCACGATGGCCTGCCCACGGTCGTGCCCGCGATGCTCAACCTGGGGCTCTCGGGCATCCCGTTCGTCACTCACGACATCGCCGGGTTCAGCGGCGGCCCCAGCACCAAGGAGCTGTTCCTGCGCTGGACCGAGCTGGGCGCCTTCACCCCGATCATGCGCACCCACGAGGGGAGCGACAAGGAGAACAACTGGCGATGGGAGTCCGACCAGGAGACGATCGAGCACGTGCGACGCTTCGCCCGCGTCCACATGGCGCTCGTGGACGAGATCACGGCACTCGCCGAAATCGCAGTGGAATCGGGGGCGCCCATCGTCCGCCCGTTGATGCTCGAGTTCCCTGAGGACCCGCTGTGCGTCGGCATCTCGGACAGCTATCTGCTCGGCCCCGACCTCCTCGTCGCCCCCGTCGTGCAGGCCGGCGCTCGCGCGCGAACGGTCTATCTCCCCGCTGGAGCCACGTGGTTCCACATCTGGACCGGGGACGCCTATGAAGGGGGCCAGAGCGTCGACATCGCCGCACCTGCGGGGAGCCCCCCGGTCTTCTCGCGCGATGCCGACCGCACGGATCTTCGCGCGATCGAGTGAACGCTGTCGCGACAAACGTTCACCTCGCCGCCACACCCACCACGCCTCGGGCAACAGCTGATACCCTGGGTGGCGCGTCCATGCCCCCAGACTCGGCCGAACTTCCCCGAGCGCTCAAGCCGCTGCTGGGGTCCGTCGTCGCGAAGCGCTATGTCGTGGACGGCTTCCTCGGCATGGGTGGCATGGCGGTCGTCTTCAGCGGACGACACGCGACGCTCGATCGCAAGGTCGCGATCAAGTTCATGCGGCCCGAGTACAGCCTCAACGCCGACGTTTCGAAGCGCTTCGACCGCGAGGCTCGAGCCGCGTCGAACTTCGACCACCCCAACTGCATCGAGGTCTTCGACTGCGGGGAGACGAAGCACGGGCTGAAGTTCATCGTCATGCCTTTGCTCGAGGGCGTGGAGCTCGGCTCCGTTCTCGGCGATCCCCTGCCGCCGCTGCAGGCGGTCTGGCTCGGCATCCAGCTGCTTCGCGGGCTCGAGCACGCCCACGGTCACGGGGTCGTGCACCGCGACCTCAAGCCCGACAACATCTTCGTCTGCCTCGACCACGAGCGCCGCGACCTCCTGAAGATCGTCGACTTCGGAATCGCCAAGCTGCTCGACAAGCAGGCGACCGACGGCCTGCAGACCAAGGTCGGGGCGATCGTCGGCACGCCCGCGTACATGAGCCCCGAGCAGGCGATGGGCACCGGCATCGACGCCCGAGCCGACCTCTACTCCCTCGGGGTCATCCTCTATCACATGCTCACCGGGTCGGCTCCGTTTCGCGCCGCCGACCCACGCGGCTTGCTGTTCCAGCAGGTCTCGATGGAGCCCGATCCGCTCCCGAGCAGCGTCCCCGAGCTCGTGCAGCGCCTCGTGATGGCGCTGATGGCCAAGGAGCGAGACGACCGCCCACCCACGGCGACCGCCGCCCTTGCGGCCTTCGAGCGCGTCTATCGGCAGATGCAGCCCGACTCCACGCCGTGGGCTCCGCTGCTCCGCGGCTCCACCACGCGGCCCGAAGCGAGCCTTCCCCCGCCCAAGCCCGCGCAGCCACCCGCGGGCCCCGTCGTGCGCGCGACCCCCCCTGGCCCCGTCGACGGCGGCACGCAAATCTACGGCCCCGAAGACGCGCCGAAGCTGCAGGCACCCGATCCCCGGCCGCCGCGGCTGAAGCCTGCCGTCCGAGGCGCACAACGACCGCGCGCGACCCCCCCCTCTGCCCCTGCCCCTCCGCCCGTCCCCACGGCGCGACTCGAGGCCGCGCCCCATCGCCGCGGCGTCAGTGAGAGCAGCAACCTCGACGAGATGGACGCTGCGCTGCGCAAGTTCTTGGACATGCAGACGATCACGGCCGAGGACAACCTGCGCAGCGGCATCTTCGACGCCCCCGAAGGCGGCTGGGGCCACGGCGAGCTGGCCGAGCCTGGCGACGAGGCCCACGCCGGCGGACCCGACGACGCCAAGACCGACGACAGCCAGAGCTAGCAGGCTGTGGAAGAAGTCCCACGCAGTGCATAACGGCGCCCTCACCATGCATAGCTTCGTTGGTCATCGGTCACTGGTGCCCAACCAGCTCCCTCTTCCCGCCTTGCTCTGCATGGCGATGACGCCGTTCTGCATAC
>JANSYI010000050.1 GCA_024742475.1 bacterium
GCACGGCCGAGAGGATCTCCACCCTCTTGATCGAGTCGATGCCCAGGTCCGCCTCGAGGTTCATGTCGGCGGTGAGCATCTCGGGCGGGTAGCCCGTCTTCTCGGCCACCACCGCGGTCATCACCGCGTGCAGATCGACGCTCGGCGCCGCCGGAGCGGCCGCGGGTGCAGACACCGGACCCATCAAGCTCTGCATGTGCGCCACGATCTCCCCGAGCGTCTGCAGCTTCGCCAGCGCGTTCGGGTCCACCTCCGGCATGTCGGGCGCCGCGTCCTGCACGGCCGAGAGGATCTCCACTCTCTTGATCGAGTCGATGCCCAGGTCCGCCTCGAGGTTCATCTCCGCCGAGAGCATCTCGGGCGGATAGCCCGTCTTGTCCGACACCACCGCGGTCATCACCGCGTGCAGATCGACGCTCGGCGCCGACGGGACTGCGGGCGCAGGAGTCGGCGCGGGCGTCCCGAGCAGGCTCTGCATGTGCTCGACGATCTCCCCGAGCGTCTGCAGCTTCGCCAGCGCGTTCGGGTCCACCTCGGGCATGCCGGGCGCCGCCTCCTGCACCGCAGAGAGGATCTCCACCCTCTTGATCGAGTCGATGCCCAGATCCGCCTCGAGGTTCATCTCCGCCGAGAGCATCTCGGGCGGGTAGCCCGTCTTGTCCGACACCACCGCGGTCATCACCGCCTGCAGGTCGAGCGCGGGCGCCGGCGCGGCGACGGGCTCGACCGCGGGCGCCGGTGCTGGAACGACCGGAGCGGGGCGTGCGAGCGCGGGCGCCTCGGCGACCGGCGCGGGCGGGGTGGCCGCGAAGACCGGCGGCGCGACCAAGGGAGCGGCCGCGATCGGCTGCGCCACCACCGCCTGGACCGTCGAGCTGACCACCGGCGCGCCGGTGAGCGTCGCCATGCTTCGCTCGACCGTCTGAAGGTAGGCGTTGTGGCTCTGCGCCATCGCGTCGAGGTATGCCGCGTGGGCTTGGGCCGTCTGACGCTGGGTCTCCTCCCACAGCGCGCCCCACCCCTGTGAGATCGGAGCGCTGGACGCAGCGTCGACCTGGACCGATGGAATCGAGGCCGAGGGAACGACGGTGGGCGGAGCGGTGGGGGGTTGGCTCATGACGGTAGGCTCGGGGCTGCGGGGTGCGGGCGTCGTGCTCGGAGCCGCGACCGCGGGCTGCGGTGCGGGCGTCTCGACGCGTTCGGGGTTGGGCGGCGGGTTGTCCGACGCGCGGGCGGGCGGATACGGCTTGCCGTAGTTGGCTCCGCTGAGGCTCAGCGACACCTTGGGCTCGGGCGTCGCGGCGGGATCGACCGGCGCCGCGTAGCCGTCCCACAGCGCGTCCAGCTGCAGCGTATGGCCGTCGGCAACCAGCGTCGCGAGCCCCTCGAGCAGGGTCCGCACGCCGTCGCGCCCCTTGCGATCGAGATGCAGCGCACGATGCGGTCGGTCACCCAGGATGCGGCCGATGAGTCCGGTGAGCACCGAGCCGGGGCCGACCTCGACGAAGGTGCGCACGCCCTCGGCGTACATCGCCTCGATCATCTCGACGAAGCGCACCGGCTGCGCCAGCTGGGCCGCGAGCTGCTCGCGCACGGTCGACACATCGCTCGCGTAGCGCTGCGCGGTCGCGTTGGCGAACACGGGAATCGACGCGGCCGCCATGTCGACGTCGGCGATCGCGTCGGCGAACGTCTTCGACGCCCCCGCGACGACCTCGGAGTGAAACGCCGTGGCCACGGGCAGTCGCTTGCAGCGCAGGCCTCGCTCGCTCAGCGCCGCCTCGACGGCCTCGATCGACGGCGTCTTGCCGGAGAGAACGACCTGCTCGGGCGCGTTGTGGTTGGCCACGACGACGTCGGTGTCGAGCGTGGCCAGTGCCTCGCGGACGACCTCGACCGTGGCGCTCACCGCCGTCATCGCGCCTGGGGTGGACGCGGCCTCGGCCATGGTCGCGCCCCGGGTCTGCGCGACCCGAAGGAACGACTCGGTGTCGAGGACCCCGGCGGCGTGCAGCGCCGTGACCTCGCCGAAGCTGTGGCCAGCGACGCAGGCCGCCTCGAGCCCCACCGCGCGAAGCAGCGTGAGCTGGGAGAGGCTGGTGCACCCGATCGCAGGCTGAGCCACGTCGGTCGCGGCCAGCCGCGCCGCGGCCCGAGCGTCGGCGTCGGGCTCGAAGTCGGTGATCGGGAACACCGCGTCGTGCAGCCGCATGCCCGTGGCCGCGGCCTGGTCCCACACGCTCAGCGCCGCGTCGAACTGCATGGCCAGCTGCGCGCCCATGTCGACGTATTGGCTGCCTTGGCCCGGGAACACGAACGCCACGTCGCCCTCGAGCGGGCCGTGGCCGTAGCGAGTGCCCGCCGGCGTGGAGAAGGGCTCGGTGCCGCTGAGCTCGATGCGGGTGACCGCGTCTTGAAGCTGCTGCACCAGGCTCGCTTCGTCGGCAGCGACGATGGCCAGCCGGTGCGTTCCGGTGCGGGCGCGCTCGGCTCCCCGTGCCTCCCATGCGAGCGAACCTGGCTTGGTGCACCGCGCCGCCATGGCCTTGGCCTGCTCCACCAGCGCCGATGCGCTGTCGGCTGCGAGCACGACCAGCTCACGGCCCTGCGCCGCAAGCCGTGGCGCGCCTCGGCCGGTCTCCGATCCGGGCGCCTCTTCGAGCGCGACGTGAAAGTTGGAGCCGCCAAAGCCGAACGCGCTGATCGACGCGCGACGCGGGTGCTCGGGGCTGCGCACCCACGGCCGGGCTCGCGTGGTGATGTGAAACGCCGAGTTGGCCAGGTCGAGGCCCGGGTTGGGCTGCTCGACCTTGATCGTCGGCGGCAGCACGCGATGGTGCACGGCCATCAGCGCCTTGAGCAGGCCCGCGGCGCCGGCGGCCGACTTGGTGTGGCCGATCTGGCTCTTGACCGAGCCCAGCTGGCACCACTGCCGGTCTTCGCGGTCCGTCTCGCCGAAGACCATCTCCAACCCGCCAAACTCGGCCTTGTCGCCCGCGCGCGTGCCCGTGCCGTGGGCCTCGATGAGTTCGACAGTCTCGGGACCGTAACCCGCCTGTCCGTAGGCGCGGCGCAGCGCGTTGGCCTGCCCTGCGGAGACCGGGGCGTACACGCTCTTGGAACGGCCATCCGACGACGACCCACAGCCGTGAATCACGCCGTAGATCCGATCGCCGTCACGCTGCGCGTCCTCGAGGCGCTTGAGCGCGACCATGCCCAGGCCCTCGCCGAGCATCGTGCCGTCGGCGTTGTCGGAGAACGGCCGGCAATCCCCCGAGGCCGACAGCGCCGGCGTCTTGGAGAAGCACATGAACATGAAGATGTCGTTCATGGTGTCGACCCCGCCGGAGATGACGAGGTCGGAGTCCCCGAGCAGCAGCTCGTTGATGCCCATCGACAGCGCGCTCATGCTCGAGGCGCACGCCGCATCGCTGACGCAGTTGGTGCCGCCCAAGTCGAGGCGGTTGGCGATGCGCCCGGCCACGACGTTGCCGAGCAGCCCTGGGAAGGTCGACTCCTTCCAGTCGGTGTAGCTCGCGGCGATGCGATCGCAGATCGTCGTGACCTCGGACTCGGGAATGCCGGCCTCACGCAGCGCCCGAACCCAGACGGGGCGCTGCAGTCGGCTGACCATCGAGCCCAGCAGCTCCTGCCCCGAGGTCACGCCCAAGATGACCGAGGTGCGGCTGCGGTCGAGCGTCTCGGGTGCGCCCTTGGACGCGTCCTCGAGTACCCTCTGCGCCACGATGAGCGCCAGCAGCTGCGAGGTATCCGTCTCGGGGACAATGCTCGGCGGCACGCCCCACCGCATCGCGTCGAAGTCGATGTGCGGCAAGAATGCACCACGGCGCGCGTAGGTCTTGTCCGGCTTCGACGGGTCGGGGTCGTAGTAGTCCTCGATCAACCAATGCGACGCCGGAACGTCCGTGATGAGGTCGTTGCCGTGCAGGATGTTCGACCAGAAGCCCGTGGCGTCGAGCGAGCCCGGAAAGAGAGCGCTGGCGCCAACGATGGCGATGGGAGTACGAGCGGGTTTGGTCATGGGAAGATCTCAGGCGATGCGACGAGGACGGAAATCGAAGGCAGCAGCGGGGACGGGCACCCCGAAGCTGCGCAGCTGAGAGGCGCGGGTGATGGCCGTCGCGCCCTCGAGGAAGTTGTAGGCGATCTGCACCGCGCTGCGGTTCTCGGGCGCTTCGAGCACGCTGCCCTTGGCCCAGGCGTTGAAGGCACCCATCGCGGGACCACACCAGATCTGGTAGTCGAGGCGACGCTCACCCACCCCGTCGATCGCCCAGCGGCTGGATCGACCGAGGTAGGAGCGAAAGACGAGCGCCATCTTGTGCTTGGGATCGGCGTGCGCCTGGCGGTTCTGCTCGGGGTCACGCTCGGCCCAGAACGCCTCGGTCGAAGCCCACGCATCGCCGAACGACTGCCGCAGGAGGTCTCGCTCGACGCGCTGCTGGTCGGCGGGAGCGATCGACTCCCACGACGGGGCCGCGCGGTACAGCTCGTAGAGCTTGCGCGCTCGGGCAGCGAACATGGTGCCGCGACTGAGCACCTGCACCTCGACGCCCTGCTCGAACATGTCGGCCGCCGGCGCCATCGTGACGTCGGCGATGCCAGCCTGCGCGAGCATGACCTTGCCTTCGGGGTCGAGCCCCGACTCCACCGCGCCCTGGTTCACCGAGCCGGTGACGACGTAGGCGGCACCGAGCCCGAACGCGGCCGCGACGCTGGCGGGCGTGCCCATGCCCCCGGCAGCGCCGACCCGGATCGGCCGGGCGTACCCTCGCTGCGCTGCGATGTCGTCGCGAAGCCTGGCGATCGTCGGGAACAGGGCGGCAAGCGGGCGGTTGTCGGTGTGCCCGCCCGAGTCGGACTCGACGGTGATGTCTTCGGCCACCGGGAGGCCGCGTGCGAGCTCGGCTTCGGCGGCAGTCAGGCCCCCGGACGCGACGAGTCCCTCGAGGATCTTCGAGGGCGCGGGCTCGAGGAAGTGCCGGGCGGTCTCGGGACGAGAGATCTTCGCGAACACGTGATGCGCACGCTCGATGCGACCGTCCGGGCCTCGCCGCACGCCCTTGTAGGCGAACCGAACGATCGCGGGCGTGAGGGCCATGTAGGCCGCGGCCGAAACCTTCCGTACGCCGTGGCGCAAATAAAGATCGACGACGGCGTCCTCGAGCGCCGGCTCGTTGGGCGAGTGGATGAGGTTGGCGCCCCAGGCGTGCTGCGACCCGAGCTCTCGGCCGAGCTCGACGATCGACGCCTCGACGCGACCCGGGCTGAGGCCTGCCGAGCCGAAGAAGCCCAAGCACCCCCCGCGGGCCATCGCGATGACCAGCCGCGTGGACGCGATGCCGTTGGCCATCGCGCCGGCGACGTAGGGGAACCGGACGCCGTGGGTCTCGCCGAAGCTCCGGTCACCGAGCCACTCGGGGTAGGTGGGCGGCAGGCTGGCGAGCAGCGGCAGACCGCCGTCGCCCGAGTGAGCGATCGTTCCGCCTTGCGCGACGCCGATGGATCCACCGCTCGGATCCACCACCACGTGCACGGGCTCTCGAAAGCCCTGAGAAACGGCCAAAATTCCGGCTGGAGAGAAGGCCGAAGCCGTTTCTGGCCCAACCCATGTTCCAATTGTCTGCACGCGGACGCCTCGTTTGCCTCGAAATTGAGCGCACAACTGTGCGCTGGAACCCAGGCAGAGAGGATGCGCGTGGACCTCGGCCGTTCACAAGGGGCGCAGTGTCATGGTTGTGTCTAAGAGACCGGGCGCGTCGGGGAGCGCACACGGCACGTCGCTTTTTTGGATTTCATCCGAAGCGGCTGCATGGTGGGGGTAGGAGTTTATCCGACATGCAACTCGAAGCGCCGCTCAAGACCCCTTCTTCCCCGCGATTCAGCAACCACGCGTTCGTGGACGAAGACGCGGTGACACTGCGCCTTCGACCTCTGCGCTGGCGAGACCGCATGCTCCCCGATGTGCTTCGCCTCAGCGGAGCGACCGCGACGATCGCCGCCGTGGCCGGTGGTCTGCTCTTCTTCGCCACCCCCTCGGAGGCCGCCCGCATCGAAACCCGCGCGAAGCCGATGATGTCCCCGATGACCAAGGCCGCGCCCGCGCTGCTCGAGGCGACGATGCGCGAGGCGAACGAGGAAGAAGCCGAGGTCGTCATCATCATCGAGGACGAAGGCGAAGACGAAGCGGAAGACGAGGAGATCGTGATCTTCGACGACGCGCTCGATCCCGCCTCCGCGGCCGAGCGAGCCCAGCTTCACATCGCGCGCAACGAGCACGCGATCGCGCTCCAGTACGCGCTCGAGGCCGTCACGGCGCAGCCCCGCAACGCCAGCCACCAGGCGCTGCTCGGCGAAGCCTACGCCCTCAACGGCGATCGCACCGCCGCCCGCCGAGCATTCCGCCGGGCCCGACGCCTCCGCCGGCGCTAGCGGGGTTGTGTCTCCCGACGCGCTCTGCGATCGTCAGAGCGTAGAGGCCGCCCGTGAGCACCCGAGCGGAACAAAAGACGCAGACTCGGCGCGCGATCATGGACGCTGCGCTGCGATTGAGCGCGGAGCGAGGCTTCTCCAGCCTGAGCCTGCGCCAGATCGCCAAGGAAGCCGAGATCGCGCCGACCTCGTTCTACCGGCACTTCGACGACCTCGAAGATCTGGGCCTCGCGCTGGTCGACGAGGTCGGTGCGCAGCTGCGGCGCGTGGTTCGTCAGGCTCGCCGGCGCGTCGCCGAGTCAGGTAGCGGCAGCGTGGTCCGCACCTCCATCGAGACGTTCATGGAGTTCGCCACGAGCAACACCAACCTCTTTCGCCTCCTTCTGGGAGAGGGCGCGGGCAACTCCCTGACGATGCGCAACGCCGTCCGCGAGGAGGTCGGGCGGTTCACGTCCGAGCTCATCGAGAGCCTGCAGCAGGAAGCGGACAAGCAGCAGCGCCCCCTCGCCCACGCCGCGCTGGCAGCCGAGGCGATGGTCACCATCGCGTTCAACCTCGGCGCGAGCGCGCTGGACCGCAGCGCCAGCGAACGCGCCGAGGTCGTCGAACGCATCGTCGGCGAGGTCCGCATCATCATGCGCGGCGCCGAAGCGATGGGCGCGGGCTGGGAGCCCTGACCGCGGCCTCTTCTACTGCGCCGCGGCGCGCACGTCGTCGAGGCAGAGCTCGCCCCACAGCACCGTGTCGGGAGCGACGACCGAGGCGAGTACCTGGTCGAGCGCCGACTCGACGCCGTCGAGCGCCCAGTACATGACGCAGTCTTCGTTGGTGCAGTGGCGCCCGTTCTCCTCGTCCTGATGGTCGGACTGCAGCGGGACGCCAGCGTTCACGAGCCCCGAGGCGTGGCCGAACTCGTGCACCAACACCGCCTGCTCGAGCAGGTCGACGAACAAGCCGCCGCCGTTGCGCAGGGTGGGCTTGAACATGCCGATGACGTTGTCGCCGACGCTCACGCCGAGCACCGAGGGCCGAGGGCCGGAGTCATCCGCGTACGTCCCATCGACCCACAGCACGTAGTAGGTCCGCGTCCCCTCGGTCGGCACGGCGTCTCGGTGTTCGTCGGCCAACGCTCGAAGGTCGGACGCGGTGAACGACTCTGCGTCGAGCGCACCGATGTCCTGCTGATCCCCGGGCTCTCGGTCGACGACGAGCGTCTTGGGGTTCTCGCTGAAGAGCGCCTCGGCGTTGGTCTCGAACACGTCCCAGACCGCACCAAAGCCGACGCGGTTTCCCGTCTCGGGCTGCGCCCCCGACTCGTAGTCGACCTCGACGATGATCGTGTCGATCGCGTCGGTGTAGAGCCCGTCCTCGGGGGTCTCCGTCATCCCCGTGGACCCGTCGGCCCCGTGCGAATCTCGACCCGACGTCTCGCTGTGCGTGGTCCCGGCGACCCCGCTCGTCGACCCCGTCTGCGCATCACCGCGGGTGCCTCCCGTCGTCTGCTCCGAGGTGTTCGTGGGCGCCTCGTCCGTCGTCTCGGCCGGCGTGGAGCACCCCAGAGGCAACAAGACGGCAGCTGTCATGAACCTACGCACGAGACGAGAATACATCGCCCCCCGACTCGGGAGCGAGCCACGACCCGCCCGCGTCGGAGATGAGCGTCATCGCTCCTGCCGACGCAGGCTACCATCGCGCCATGAACCTGACTCCGTTCGGCAAGGTGCTCTTCATGGTGCTCGGCGTCGTGCTCTGCATCGCGGTGCCCCTCGTGGTGTGGTTCGTGATCGCGCGCCGCCGCGAAGAGAAGCTCCTCGACGCCGCCGCCGCGTCGCCACCCAAACCCGACCCCTCGGTACCGCCCTCCGCACGGCCGCAGCCCAGCAGAGGTCGGGCGGCGGGTGGCCATCCCGACTCGGCTGCTGCAGGGATCCTTCGCGGACTGCTGGCGGGCGACGTGACCCCCGCCCAAGCGCGCAGGACGTGGCCGCAGGGCGTTTCGGAGCCCAACGCTCGCTCCTACATCGACTACTTCGAGGAACGACACAGCGCGAGCGGTCAGCCGGCGATGCCGGGCTTCGATCAGGTGGTGGAGAATCTCGCCTCCCAGCTGGAGCGCAGCGCGAGCCGCTGAGCCGCATGAGGTCCCGACCCCCTCGATGGTAGACTGATCCCCATGGATCGCTGGACTGTCGCTTTCGTCGCCCTGCTCTTTGGCTGTGGGCCCGAGGGTGGCGGAGAGCTCTTTGGCGCGGGCACGTTGGGCTCGGGGGCGCCCGGCACCGCGACGAGCACGGGAGGAGGCTCGAGCGGTGGCTTCATGACGACCTCGATCAGCGCCAGCGATGCCGACGGCGACGGCGATGGCGACAACTCCTCGAGCCCCGACCCCAGCGCGGGATCGAGCGGGGACGAGACAGCCTCGCCCACCACCGGGGTCGAGCCGACCACCGGCACGACGACCTCGGGCGACGATGGGGGGAGCACCAGCACCGGCAGCGAGGCGTCGTCGAGCAGCTCCTCGAGCAGCAGCGGGGCGGGCGACGACATGGGTGACGACGGCGGAATGATGGGCGGCATGCAGCCCGATGACGGCATGTACTCCCCGTGCACGGTGCCACGCGACTGCGGGTTCGCCCCGGAGCTGTGCATCACGCTCAGCGACATGGATGGCATGGTGCTCGATGGCTTCTGCTCGGAGACCACCTGCGTCAACCCGGCCGTCGACTGCGACCCCTCGCCCGGAGGCACGGCACCGACCGCGTGCCTCGACGTCAACGTGGACGGCATGGCCGACACCGCCTGCGTGCTCGACTGCACCGGCGGGGCGACGTGTCCAACCGGCATGACCTGCTACAGCCTCGGCGCGATGTCGATCTGCGGGTGATAGACTTCCCCCGTGGTGCGGTGGATCTTGCTCGGGTTCGGGGCGTTCGCGCTGGCGTGCGGCTCCGAGGGTGACAACAACAGCCCGTTCGGTGTCGGGACCAGCCCCACCGCGACCGCGACCGTCACGGCGAGCGCGTCCGGCGGGAGCACGAGTGAGGGCACAGGGTCCACCTCGGACACCGACGCCGACACCGACCTGGGCAGCACGAGCGGCATGGGGAGCACCTCGGTGGATCCCACCACCGCCGAGACCACCGCCCCGGGCACGACGTCGGGGACGACGACCTCCGCCGAGGAGACCGGCGAGGTGCCCACGGGCATGCAGCCCGCCGACGGCCTCTACTCTCACTGCCTGACCGGCCGCGAGTGCGACCCGATCCCGGCGCTGTGCATCACGATCAACGACATGAACGAGAACCCGATCGACGGGTTCTGTTCGATCACGCCGTGTACGAACGCGGCGGTCGACTGCGTACCGACCCCCGGCGGTACCGCCCTGCCCGCCTGCATCCCGGTCACGCTCGACGGCGCGATGACCAACGCCTGTGCGCTGGACTGTTCGGGCGGGGCCACGTGCCCCACGGGCATGACCTGTCAGAACCTGACGATCGGCATGATCTGCGCGTAGGCTGCTATCCGCCCGCGGTGCTGCCCAGGATGCGCACGTCGTCGATGTACCAGCCGCCCGTGGCCAGCGTATCGTCGCTGCCGAACACGAAGCGGACGTAGACCTCTTCCTCTCCGGCGTACTCGGTGAGGTCGAACTCGGCGTCGACCCACGTGCCCTCGGTCGCGTCGAAGGTGGAGAACGCCGGGTTGCCCGCTACGGGTGGATGGTTGGCCGCAACGGTCGCGGTGTAGAACGAGCCCGCGAACGGTTCGATCGTCGTCCACGAGCCCTCGGCGTCGGGGTTGGACGTGGCGACCTGAACGACCGCGCCGTCGTTGACCTCGAACCGGAACCAGTGGCGGATCGTCATCGTGACGTCCTGTCCGCCGCAGACGGCCAGGTCCAGCGCGGGCGTGGCCAGGTAGCTGCTCTCGTTGCCCTGGTAGGCGCCGTCCAGGTCCGTGCCCCACATCAGGCTGACGTTGAAGCCCGGGCCACCGGCAAAGCCGCCCGCCGCACCACACTCCCAGCTGGACTGCGCCGCGGCGCTCGTCGTGCGCCCCGTCGTCCAGCCGTCGTCGCAGCCGCCGTCGTCGAAGTCGAAGACGAACCCGCATGCGTTGCATCCGCGGGTGTCGACCTGGCAGTCATCGCCGCAGGCGACCTCGCCGAGGCCCAGCCCGAGCTCGGCGCACGAGGTCTCGAGCGGCTCGCCCGGCTCGCACGTCTCGTTGCCGTTGATCGTGCCGTCGCCACAGTAGAAGCAGTTGGCCGGGTCGTAGCGGCACGACGTGGCGCTGCACAGCAAGACCCCGCCGGTGAGCGTGCCCGGCACATCGGGGTGGCTGCCGAGCGCGACACACCCGATGCCGCCGAGCTCCTTCTCGGCGCACACGTTGCCTTCTCCGCAGTCACAGTCTTCAGACCCCTCGATGATGCCGTTGCCACACGCCGCGCCGCCGGGGAAGAACCCGGTCGATCCCGACTCTGCGTCGGTGTCGGTGTCCGTGTCGGTCGTCGAAGGCATCGCCCCGTCGTCCTCGACCGGCTCCGTCGTCCCCCCGCCCGACGTCGATCCGTCGCCGCTGGGCGCGGCGGTCGTCATACCGCTGCCGTTGGGGTCCTGCTCGTCCTCCGCACGGATGACCGTGGTGCAGCCGAGAGACAGCGCGACGACGAAACCGAGCGCGTGGCCGGAGCTTCGAATCAACATCCGGCGGAAGGTACGCTGATCGTTGGCGCCGCGCAGTACCTCGCGCAGAGCGCATCCAAAGTCGGCCGCACGACCGTTTCGACCAATGTCTGCGAGATCACCTGCTCCTGTCCCACACCGAGCACGCCGAAGCGCGCGAGACCGAGGCGAAGTTCTGCCGTCCCTCGCGGCTGCCACCGATCGAGCGTCCCGCGGAGCGCCGGCCCGAGCTCGGGTCGCTGGTCGAGGGCCCACGCGAGGATCCGCCAGCTGAGCGTGGCGTGACGAAGCTCGTCCGTCGCGATGCGGCGCAGAACGCGAGCACACGGCGGGTCGGCTCCGGGGACTGCGGCCGCAGCCCACGCCGCAGCCGATCCTTCACCGATCGCCCCCTCGAGCAACGCCTCGACCGCGAGCTGCTCGAGGCCTGCACCGGGTCGAGCGGAGACGGGCGGCAGCGCGCCGAGCTCGGGCTTCGCACCGGACAACTCGCCGACTATCGCCGCGCACAGGTGCGCGTGCTCGACCTCGTCGCGGCGTGCGTCTCGGCACTGCGCCAGCAGCGGCTTCGGGGCCCCGTTGCGAAGCAGTTCGTCGTGGAGGCGTTCGAACGCGGGCACCGACGCGGCCTCGCCTCGCGCACACTCGAGCCAGCGCTTCGCCGCGCGCAGCCGAGTCTCGTCGACGCCCTCGGACGGGACCCACCGGCGCACTGGCACCAGGCGTGGCCGACCATCGATGGTCAGCGGTCGGCCGACGGACGGGCCGCACTCCGGCCCTCCGGTGGGGACGAACACCTCGTCGCACGCGGCGACCTGGAACGGATCCGGGCACGCCCCCGCGTCGGCCTCCACCTCGTCGAGCAGCTGCTCGAGGGCATCGATGCACCGCTGCGCCGCCTCGGCGTCGTAGCGGGCGCACGCTCCACTGCCGCCAAACCCGGTCGGACATTCACTCTCCTCGGAGACCTCCCCGCACGCGAGTCGAGCCTGACAGTCGAGCTCGACACGAGCGTCGGAGTACGACCCCTCGTCGAGCGTGTCGGCAGGACAGGCGGCAAGGAACAGACACATCAACAGAGGGGACGAGGAATATGTGACGCGTTCGACCATCGAAGAAGTCCGAGTTTGAGGCGCCCGTCCGCGGTGCTAAAGGAACGAGCGTAGCACGGTGTTACCGTCGGCTCGATGAACCGGCTTCGACGCATCGGATGCCTCGCATCCGTGGGCTGTGTGTTGGCCTGCCACGCCTCACCGACCGCACCGGCCGGCGCCCCCGCGGCGCCACCTGACGCTGAGGAGACCCAGTCTCGCACGCAGGTGGTCGTCGAGGGCGACGCACTGTTCCTGCTCGGCACCTTCGACAGCGAGACGCCCGCCCTCATCGAGGGAGCGCTCGAGGCGACCCCGGATATCGACACGCTCGTCTTCACCGCCAACGGGGGCTCCGTCGACGACGACGCAACCTTGGCGCTCGGACGTCGACTGCGCGCTCGGGGCATTCGCACCCGCGTCGTCGCCGACGGCGTCATCGCATCGGGCGGCGTGAGCCTATTCCTGTCCGGGACCGAGCGCGTCGTAGAACGCGGCGCGAAGATCGGCGTTCACTCTTGGCAACACTGCTGGGGCGACGCGGACGGGCAAGAGCCCGGCTGTCGCCAAGCGATGGACCACCCGCGCGACGATCCCGGCCATGCGCTACACGGTGAATACACCGCGCAGATGCTGGGGTCTCGAGACTTCTACTGGTTTGCGATCGAAGCCTCTCCCAGCGACTCGATCCACTGGATGACCGACGCAGAGATCGAACGCTTCGGCCTGTCGACCGGCGGCATCGCCGACGCCTCCTCGCCGACACCGTTCGGCGAGGCGTTCACCCGGGAACGCGCAGACGTCTTGGGTGAGGACTGAGTCCTCACGGCGCCGTCCACACGTAGCCGGTGGTGCCTTCGTCGATGTAGCTCAGGTTGTTGATCGCGTTGTCACGCTCGGTCGAGCTCACCGTGTAGAAGTGGCGCCCCGCCGGGCTGCGTAGCCGGTACAGCGCGGTGGCACCACACGAGGCGCCGGGCGCGAGGTAGCCGAGCGTGTCGTCGATGGAGCCCGCGCCTTGATTGGCGCCCTCGCAGACGTTGCTCGTCGTCAGGAAGTAGCGCCCCGACCCGAGGTCGCAGCGGTAGAGCGCGGAGAGCCCGTCGTGCTGCTCGGTGTACATCCACCAGTAGTTCTCCGACTCGAGGCTGCGCCCTTCCTGCGACGTCTCGGCGAGCACGTTGGTGTAGTAGTGGCCGTTGGGACCGTTGGCGCGATGCACCGGCTCGCGGCAGCCCGCGAGCGCCCCCTCGTCGCAGGCGCCGTTGCAGTCGTCGTCGATCGCGTTGCACGTCTCGGCTGGAAGGTCGCAGACGGTGTCGCAACCGTTGCAGCTCGTGATGCCCGTGCTCCCGCACTCGGTCGTGCAGCTCTCTCCCGCGCTGCACCCCATCTGAGCCTCGCAGCCGTTGGCCGCGTTGCCGTCACAGTCGAACCACCCGGCGGTGCAGCTGCCCACCGTGCACGAGCCGGCCACGCATGACGAGTCCGAGTTGGGCACGACGCAGGTGATGCCGCAGTCGCCACAGTTGGTCGAGTCGGTCTGCAGGTCGACGCAGAGCACCCCGCACGCAGCCTCGCCGGCGGGACAGTCGATGCCCGGTCCGGTCGAGGTGAGCTCGCCCGTGGGGTCGTCGTCGGTCGCAGACGTGGGGTCGAGCGTCGGGTCGCTGCTGTTCGAGGCGCCCTCGTCCGTCGCGTTTCCAGACGTGTCTCCCGAGGCATCGCCGGCCGTCGTGGCCTCGGCAGCACCCGGACCCGAAGCGAACGGCGTCCCGGCTCCGCCACCGTCGGCACACCCGGCCACGGCGGCCAACGAAGAGAGGAGGGCAAGCCGTCGCATCAGACCAAGATGCCCGAGAGCGCGTCGGAGGTCTCGCCGCCGTTCCAACCGAACGAGGGCGTGTTGATGCCCAGAGCCCGCAGCACGGTGACGTGCGCCATCGAGTAGTTGCCGCCCGGCTCCCGCACGTGCACGCCGCGGTTGAGGTTGCCGCACGCGCCCCCGGCGATGACGACCGGCATCTCGGCCACGCTGTGCTGCCAGCCTTCGCCGTACTCCGAGGTGCCCAGGATCGCCGCGCGATCCATCAACGTGACCCCAGCGGGGTCGGCGACCGCTTCGAGCCGGTCCATGAACGCCCCGAAGCACTCCATCTGGTAGCGCGTGATGTCGTTGACGCGCTGCCAGTACCCGTCGTGGCAGGTCTTGTGCATGCCGTCGGGCACGCCGAGGTTGGAGAAGATGTGCGTGGTCGCGGGCGAGGTGAGCATGAAGCTGAACGCTCGCGTGATGCCGCAGCCGAGCGCCATCGCGAGCAGCTCGCTCATGACCTGCGTCTTCTCCATCAGGTCGGTCGGCTCGGCAGGCTGGGCCCCGGGCTCACACGTCACGCCGCTGAGTTCGAGCCGCCGCTGCACCTCGCTGATGTGATCGAGGTGGTCGTCGAGGCGGGCCTGGTCGCGAGGGCCGAGCTTGGCCCGCAGGTCGTTCGCGTCTTCGAGCACCGCGTCGAGCACGTTGGCGCGGCGTTCGAGCGCTTCGAAGTCGTCGGGGATGTCGAACAGCAGGTTCCACAGCTGGCCGGGGCTGCTGACGGGCAGGTTGAGCGAGTCGGGGCCGTTGTAGCTGATCGCGTTCCAGTGGCCGTAGTCGTGGAAGCGGGCCTCGCTGACCCCGAGCACCAGCGAGCGGTACGGCGCGGGGCTCTTGCCGTAGAACTCGGGGTGCTTGGCGACGACCTGGTCGATCGACGGCCGCAGGGCGGTGAGCGTGTGCGAGGGGTGGTCGAAGCCCTCGGGGCGGATGCGGTCCCCGGTGAGCGCCACCATGAAGCCGCGCATGTGACCGTCGGACTGCCCCGGCGGAGCGGCGGGAACCTCGGTGTGCGGCGTGAGCCCCGTGGCGATGCTCGGCTGATGCGCCGCGATCGGCTGGAGCAGCGACGAGGGCGTGTATCCGGGGCCGACCTCCGCCGGAGTCCACACGTCACCCTGGCTGCCCTGGCCGCCCTGCACCCCGCCGTGTCCTCCATGCCACGGTGTCCCGTTGGCCCAGAAGAACACGCCGAAGATCGGCCCTTCGGTGGTGCCGTCGGCGAGGGCGCCGTTCGAGCCCATCATCGCCTCGAGGGGCGGAAGCGCCAGCGACACGACACCGCCACCCAAGGCGCCTTTGAGCATCGTGCGGCGGGACAAGAACTTGCGCGGCTTCATTCGCCTTCCTCCGTTTGCTGGGTCACGTAGCGGAAACTCTCGTGGCGGACGAGCTCGACGAGCAGCTCGCTGAACCTGTGCCCGCGCTGCTCGAACCTCGCGGCGAGATCCTCGAGCGCCGGCTCTTCGCCGCCCGATTCGAGGCGACCGTTGGTGTGGCGGAACAGCTGCTTGACGACGCAGGGACCCACGAACGGGTTGTCGGCCAGCACGTCCGCGAGTTCGCGCGCGTCGGCGAGCGGAACGCCGTCGAGCTCGCCAGATGCGTCGACCGGGAAGCCGTTGTCGGTGGTTCGGTATGCGCCCGCGCTGTCGAAGTTCTCGAACAGGAAGCCGGGCGGATCGACGAACGCGTGGCACGACGCGCACGCGGGGTCGACCCGGTGCTGCTCGAGCCGCTCGCGCAGCGTCCCGCCCTCTGCAGGGTCGGGCACGTTGGTGTCCGCGTCGTCGGGCGGTGCGGGCACTTCCATGCACAGCACGCGCTCACGCAGATACTTGCCGCGAAGCGTCGGCGAGGTCTCGGTCTCGTGGGCGTTCATCGCCAAGAACGCGCCGAGGGTGAGCATGCCTGCGCGCGGTCCGTCTTCGGGCAGGTCGACCGGGGCGAAGGAGATCTCCGAGGCGCCCGGCGGCGGCTCGATGCCGTAGAGCTCGGCCAGCTCGGTGTTGACGAAGGTCTTGCGGGTGCTGAAGAGACGCCGAATGTCGGAGTCTTGACGGTAGACCAGGTCCTCGACGAGCAGCTCGACCTCGGTGCGCATGGAGTCGGCCATGCTCGAGGTGAAGTCCGGGTACAGCCCGGGGTCACGACTGACGCCGTCGAGCCGCCGCAGGTCGAAGTACTGGGCAAAGAACGACGCGACCGAGAGTCGGGTGCGGGCGTCGGCCATCATGCGCCGCGCCTGCTGCTCCAGGCCGTCGGGGTCGAGCAGCGCGCCGTCGTCGGCCGCGGCCAAGAGCTCTTCGTCGGGGATCGAGTCCCACAGCAGAAACGACAACCGCGAGGCGAGCTCGTAGTCGGTGTAGCGCAGCCGCGCCGGGTCGTCGGGGTCTTCCTCGCCGAGCTCGACGCGGTAGAGGAAGTAGGGCGACTGCAGCATGCCGGCGGTGGCGTAGCGCAGGCCTTGGTACGGATCGCCGTCGGCCACCGTCGCGCTGACCTCGGACCAGCGCGCCACCTCGGCGGCGCTCAGCGGCCGGCGGAACGCGCGGCGACCGAACCGAGCCAGGAACTCCTGGGCGCAGGCGTCATCGGCCGCTGCGGGCGCGCACCCGATCAGCGCGTCGCGGCGCGCCGAGTCCGCCCACACCGCCTGGGTCAGCGTCTCGGCGGCTTCTTCGTACTGCTGCGTGCCCAGCTCCGAGAGGGAGGTCGAGGTCGCGCCGATCGACTCGAAGAGGTAGGGGTTGGTGTCGGGCTCGAGCTCGACCTCGGGCAGGGGCGCGCCGAGCAGATCGGTGACCGAGTTGCGGTACTGGCGCTGCGTCAGCCGGGGCAGGACCTGTTGGCCCGGCTCGTACGGCTGGGACGGGTCCCCCGAGTCGTCGTCGTCATCGTCGCCGGTCGCGTCGTCGTCGTCGGAGTCGCCGCTGTCGGTCTCGCCCGAGGGCCCCGTCATGAAGGGGCCGTCGGTGCCACCCCCTGCCCTCGCGCCGTCGGACCCACATCCGAGCAGCGCAATCGCGCCGATCAACCAAACCTTGCGCCGCATCGCCCCACCTCCACGGCTCGAGTCTACACCGCCGCGGGAGCGAAGGGGACCGCCCGACGCGTCGCCACGGCGCCCCCCTTTGCCTAGGGTGTGTCCTGCGCTACGTTCGGCCCGAGAAGCTCCAGATGCCCTTTTCGACACCTCGACTTCGCTGGATCTCCCCCCTCCTCCTCGGCGCCGCCTTGCTCGGCCCCGCCACCGCCTGGGCCGGCGACGTGAAGTTCGGCACCGAGCCGCTCGCCGTCGACGATGGCGGCAACATCACCGCCGAGGGCAAGTCCGCCGCCGTCAACACCATTCCGAGCGAGCCCGGCGAAGAGGTGTGGCCCTTCCACCTGTGGGCCAAGATCGACAAGGGCGGCCCCGGTCCGCTCTACGTCGAGTTCATCGGCAAGCTGCCCGGCGGCAAGGAGTACGTCACCTACCGCTACGAGCACGGAAGCTACGACGGCGAGAAGTTCGTCTCGCTGAGCTTCGACCTCGAGGGCAACCTCGGCTTCAACAAGGGCAAGACCTACAAGGTCAAGGTGCTGCAGGGGAACACCAAGCCCGGCAAGCCCGACATCATCCTCGCCACGGGCAGCATCACGCTCGAGTACACCGAGCCGCCGGCCGAAGCCGAAGAGGAAGGCGACGAGGGCGGTGACACCGACGGAGACACGGCCGCGCAGGACGAGCTCGACACGCTTGCCGGTCCCGACGAAGAGGTCGGCGACGCACCGCAGCCCGAGGGCCCCCCGCCGGTCGCCGAGAAGAAGAAGGGCTGCTCGGTGGGCGGTGACCTCGGCCTCCCCGCGGTCGCGGCCCTGTTCGCCCTCGGCCTCGTACGCCGGCGGAACGACTGATGCGATTTCACGAGCGCACGCACGGGGTCTACTTCGACGACCTCGATGCGTTCGGCATCCTTCACAACGCCCGCTACCTGCTGCTCTTCGAGCACGCAATCGGGTCGTTTTGGAGTCACCTGGGCTGGGGCGGACCGCTGAACTTCAACAGCAGCCCCGACCAGTACCACCTCGTCCGCGCCAACCACATCGAGTACGAGCGGCCCGTCGAGGGCACCGGCGACGTCCGCATCCGCGTGTGGGTCGAAAAGCTCGGTCGCTCCTCGCTGACGTTCGGGCTGAGGGTCATGCCCCTCGACCAAGACCTCGACCACGCCAACGGCTCGCGCGTCATCGTGCGCGTCCACCCCGACACCAAGCGTCCCGTGCCGTGGAGCGACGACTTCCGCGAGAAGGTCGGGCCCTATCGTTCCGACCTCGGGGATCCGGGCTCGGCAACGCCGGGGTGACGAGCGTCCACTAAACCGCGGGCCAGATGCCGAAGACGAACGCCCCGAGCAGACCGAAGGCAATCGCGCCGACGACCAAGCCTTGAGCCAAGGTTCCTCGGCGCCCCGACCGGGGGGCGTGCATGCGGTGCAAGGGAGGCGACGCCTCATGGCGCTGCAGTTCGCTCGGCCGCATCAGGACTTCTTCGGGCCGCGTGAGGCTGCCGAGGTGGCCTCCGGCGTCCGGCGGCGCTGCTTGGACGTCACTCACGAGGGCGTCCTACAGCATCCCCCGGGCTTCGCAATCGATACGCCCCTGTGCGCTCGAACACGAGCACTGAGGCGATCGTCGCGCTCGCGCGTTGTGCAGGCCGAAGTGACCGACCACAAGACCTCGACCCTCCTCTCGTTCCTGGTCCTCGGGCTGCTCGCCGTCTCCGCGTGTGACGATGGCGGCAAGAAGGACGCTGCGTCCGACAACGCGGCCGCGGATGCCGGACCCGCTGCTGCTGCGGGCGCCGTGACGGTCGAGCGACTCGACGCGTTCGAGAACGACCTCGTCAACCAGAACGCCGCGAACTTCCCCGCGGCCGTCAAGGCCGCCGAGGCTCAGCTCGGCAAGGTGAACGAGGTCGACGGCAACGAGTACTGGTGGGCCGCGGTCAAGGGCGAGGACTGCCACGCCTATCTGCTCGTCAGCAACGGCGACGGGATGATGGCGCGCTCCCAGGGGCCCTACAAAGTGGCCGACGACGAGAAGGAGAAGTGCAAGTCCATCGCGGGCTGATCGACGGTGCTCGCCGCCACGGCGACACTCAGCGCCGTCGAAACGTCAGCGGCACCGTCACGTGCGACGTGGCGCGCCGGGTGACTTCGCCGAACCGCCACGACTTGGCTTCGGCGGTCATACACTCGCCGACCGCCGGGCGGCTGATTCGCGACACCCTCGCGCCGACGACGTCTCCAGAGGCGTCGATGTCGAGTTCCACGGTGGCCCGCGACCCGAGCTCCGGGTCGCGCTCGAAGCCGTCTTCGTAGCAGCGACGCAGCGCCGCGGCGTGGCGCAAGACCACGCCCCGAACGGCATCGCGGGCGCGTGGACCCCGAACCCGCGCAGCACCGGCCCGAACGATGACGCGGGTCGGGTCTCGCTCCCCCACGTCTTCGGCAGCGTCGTCGGGTTCGGTGCTCGCCAGGTCGTCGGCCGAACCGGGTCCTCCGCCGCGGCCCTTGCCGATGAGGTCGAGCCCCGCGATCGAACGCGTGGTCGGGTCGAGCGCCTTTTGGGCCTCCCACATCGCCCGGTCGTCGGCGTCGGGGGAGAAGGCGCTCGCGTACGCGTTGTCGACCAGGGGGCGCGTGTCGACGAACGCCAGCGCCCCCGCACGCCGCGCTCGCTCGATGGGTCCGTCGCCGCGCGCCATGAGGTCGGCGGCGGCCCGCATGTCGGACCGAGCGAACGCACCGTGACCACGAATCGGTCTCGCCGCGCCTCGGCGTCGATCCGGGCGCTCAGTCCCGATGGTGGGATCGGGGTCCGCAGCGGGCCCGAGCTCCGCGACCGGCTCGGGGCGAGCGGGCGGGGTCGGGGTCGAGCGCTCGGGTCGAGGCGAGTCCTCGACGTATCGCGTTGGACGCGACCGCTTGGGCTTCGGCGCGGCATCGGCGGCCCGGACGTATCCGACGAACCTGTTGGTGCGCGCGTGCTGCTCGAGATCGAGGTGCGCAGCGGCTGGTGCCGCGAAATGAGCGAGCACCAGCAGCGAGGTCAACACCACGAACGTCGCCGCGCAGATCGACCAAAACGGCGCGTCGACCTCGGGGCGCCACGTCGGGGCCTCGACTGACTCGACCGCGCAGAGGTGAAACGTCAGCTCGCCGTGCCGAATGACGCAGCGCGCCCCCGCGGGCAGCGTGGTCCCGTGCGCTCCGTCTTCGGCCACGGTCCACCCCGCCGCCATCCAGTCTTCGAGCGAGTCGCGCCGGCCCTCGGCGACGATCTCCCCGCGCATGCTCGGCACGAAACGAACCCAGCACGCACCGCTGGGCAGGATCCGCGCGAGCTCGAAGCCCTCGGGCGTCAACGAGTCGACCGGCGGTGCAGCGAAGCTCGCCCCCTGGCCCTCCCCCACCGTGTAGCGCCCTGTGCCCCGCCCAGCACGAAGGTGCGCCACGTCGAGGACCGTGCCCTTGTAGGACGCGACGACCTGAAGCGATGCGTTCGAGCGAGACATGAGCGGCGCCACCTGCCCGGTTAGTGCGCGCCGCGAAACCAAAGGTTCTGCCCGGGCGCAGCGCGAAGCTGCGGGCCCGGGCAACGGCGGACGGCTCGAAAGGTTCCCGAGTCTTCCGATTCGGCCGATTCAGCTCGCGTTGAGCATGAACGGGTAGGTGACCATCACCGTGGCGCCGCCGTCGGGTTTTGGGAACTTCCAGCGCTTGACCGCCTTGGCGATGCAGTTGCCGACGTTCTTGTCCTTGAGGGTGGTCGAGCTGACCACCGACAGCGGGACCTTTCCGGTGCTGCCGATCGTGAACTGAATCGCGACGCGCCCCTTGAGCGTGGGGTCTCGGACCAGGCCCTGGTTGTAGCAGTGCGTGACCTGGTTGATGTGGCTGCGGACGACCCGGCGAATGATGTCCTTGTCGAGCGCGCCACGGACGGTCGCCTTGCCGATGCGCGGGCGGGGCTTCTTCGTTCCACGTCCCTTGAAACGCGCGCCCGCACCACCGCCGCGGCTGTAGCCCATGCCGCCGCAGTCGCCACCGTCGCAGCTTCCCTTGGACCCCATGAGCCCCACGGCGCCCAAGCCCAGCAGTCCATCGGCTTGGCCGCCGCCGCCCCGTCCCGTGCCGGCCAGGCCCAGGCCCGCCGCGCCGACGCTCTCGCCGATGTCGGTACCCACCATGTTGCCCCACAGGTCCTCGTCGTCGGTGCCGACCGCAAACACCCCACCGTTGGGGCTCGCGAGGAAGTGGCCGCTGTCCTGCTGAATCATACCCAGGATTCCCTGCTGCCGGGCGTCGACGTCGGCCGAGAACGTGCGCGACATCGTGGGCACCGCGTCCTTGGGTCCTCGCATCGCGTAGCGCCGCGGCTGCGCGTTCTTGGAGTCGGGCTTGCCCATCTTGCCTTCGGTGCCCGGCGCTCGCTTGCCAGGCTTGCCAGGCTCGCTCTTCTCCTTGCCGTCGACGTACTCCTCTTCGTCGGGCTCCTCCTCCTCTTCGAGGTTGGGCTGGTGGATGTAGCCGACGTACCGGTTGTCTGCTTGCGCGTCGTCGAGCGCGTAGTCCCCCTCGGGCGGCATCGCGAGCTGGGCGAGCCCGAGCAGCGTGCCGAGCCCCACCAACGCCGCGGCGTTGTACAGCCAAAACGGCTTGTCTGCGTCACCGCGCCCCGCGACGACCTTGCCAGGCTTGACCGCGTTGACGTGGAAGGTGATGTCGCCGTGCTGCAGTCGGCAGCGAGCGCCCGAGGGCAGCGGGAAGGCGAAGGCAGCGCCCTGCGCGACCGCCTGGCCCGACTCGACGAGCTGCTCGAGGGAGTAGCGATGGCCTTGCACCGTGACGTGGCCCTGCATGCCCCCCGTGAACCGGACGCTCGTGTCGCCCGAATCGTTGGACGAGACCAGCGGGAAGCCGGCGGGGTCGGGCAGCGCCGCCGTCGTCGTCGCGAACGACACCGCGTCGCCCTCGCCGATCGTGTAGCGCGAGGGGTCGCGGTCCCGCATGCGCACGAGCCCCATCCCCAGCGGGACGAGCCCCAACATGCCCAGCGCCACGCCGAAGCCGGACCAGGCCGATCCGGGCGCCGCGGGAGCCGGACGCCCGGTCGCCGCAGCGTCGGCCGCCGCGACCTCGTGCGCCGCCCAGGCCTCGGCCTGAAGCACCGTCTGCGACGCCACGTAGGTGACGCCGCCCAGCAGCATCGCGCCGCCCAGGGCGAGGAACCCGTAGGCCATCGTGCGGTCGACCTTCTTGCCCACGTGCTGCACGTCGAGCACCGTGTCGCCGTAGACCGCCATCACCTCGGCGATGTCCGGCTCGTCCACCTTTTCGAACGCCTCCGCGGGCGGGACCGCGGCGGGCCGGCTCGCTACGGCCACGGGCGCGGGGGTGAGGCGAATCTGGTACGCCCCGAAGTCCAGGGCGTCGCCCAGCTTCACCGCGGCGCTCTTGTGCACCCGCTGCCCGTTGATGCTCGACCCGATTGCGCTGCCGAGATCGACGAGGCGGAGGTTGTCACCCTGCACCTCGAGCACCGCGTGCATGCGAGCGACGGACTCGTCGTCGATGCACAGGTGCGAAGACGGCAGGCGGCCGATCTTGATCACGTCTTGGGTCAGCGTCGTGGTGTCGACGAGCTGCTCGTCGCGCCACACTTCGAATCGAATGGCTCGGGACATGGGTTCCTCTGGCCGCTGCGGCGCCGGCCCCCGGTGCGGACGGTCCCCAAACATCTCCACTCCACGTGAAGCTCCGGGTGAGCGTCCCGCCGGGCGGGCGGACTCCTGCGGTCTCGTGAGGGTTTGACAGCCCGGCCTACGGAAGGTTCCCCGCGGGGCGATTTCTTTCTCGTGGAATGGCCGCCTATACTCCGGGCGTTTTGGCGGAACCCCGATTCAAATCCCGGTGGGGCCTGATCCTCAGCGTCTTGGGAATCGCGGTCGGCACCGGCAACATCTGGCGGTTCCCGCGGATCGCCGCGCAAAACGGTGGAGACACGGGCGCCGGCGCGTTCTTGGTGGCGTGGATCGTGTTCCTCTTCGTCTGGAGCGTGCCGCTGATCATCGCCGAGTACGCACTGGGCCGCGCCGCTCGCAAGGGCGTGGTGGGCACCTTCGTGCACCACGGCGGCAGCAAGCGGGCGTGGATGGGCGGCTTCGTGGCCCTGACCGCGACGGCGATCATGTTCTACTACTCCGTCGTCGCCGGCTGGTGCGTCCACTACCTGGGGGCCTCGCTGCTGCACGACCTCCCCACCACGACCGAGGCGTCGACCAAGGTGTGGGAGAGCTTCCAGACCAGCGGACTGCCGCTCCTCTTTCACGGCCTCGCCATGCTGGCCAGCGTGCTGGTGGTGCGGCGGGGCGTGACCTCCATCGAGAAGCTCAACCGCATCCTGGTGCCGACCCTGCTGGGCGTCGTCGTGCTGTGCATGCTGCGGACGCTGCTCCTCCCGGGCTCGTTCGCCGGCATCGCCTACCTGTTCACGCCGCAGTGGAGCCAGCTCGGGCAAGCCAACGTGTGGCTCGAGGCGCTCACCCAAAACGCGTGGGACACGGGCGCTGGCTGGGGCCTCATCCTCAGCTACGCGGCCTACATGAGCGCGCGCCACAGCGTGGTGAAGAACGCACTCATCACCGGCCTGACCAACAACGTCGTCTCCCTCATCGCCGCGATCACGGTCTTCGGCACCGTCTTCTCCGTGCTGGGCGCCGAGATGAGCCGCCCGGAGATCTTGGCGGTCATGAAGGACAGCGGCCCCGCCTCCACCGGGCTCACCTTCATCTGGATGCCCCAGCTGTTCGCACGCATGGCCCTGGGCAAGCCCCTGTCGGTGCTCTTCTTCCTGGGGCTGTCGTTCGCGGCGCTCTCGTCTCTGCTCTCGATGGTCGAGCTGGCGGCACGGACCTTGGTCGACCACGGCATCGAGCGAGGGCGCGCGGTGGTCATCACGGGACTCGTCGGCTTCCTGCTCGGCGTGCCCTCCGCCCTCGATCTCGACATCCTGGGCAACCAAGACTTCGTATGGGGCGTCGCGCTGATGATCTCGGGCCTCTTCGTCGCCCTGCTGGCCCGGGACGCCGGGCTCGAGACGATTCGGCAGCGCCTCGCCGCGCGCGACGGCGAGTGGGACCCAGGCCGCGCGTGGGTCTTCATCCTGAAGTACGCGGTGCCCACCCTCGCGGTGGTGCTGTTGGCGTGGTGGCTCTACCTCTCCGCCACCGCCTACGCCCCCGACACGTGGTGGAATCCGCTCGACACCTACTCGGTGGCCACGTGCGTCATGCAGTGGGGCGTTGCGATCGGAGTTCTGGTGGCGGTGGGCCGCAAGCTCGCCGCGCCGCTGCAATCCGGTGAAGACGACGCATGAGCACCGCCGCGCTTCTTGGGCTGGTCCTCTCCGCCGAACCGTTCTCGCTCGAGTGGAACGCGCCTGCGCAGTGCCCGAGCGTCGACGCCGTGGCCTCGCGCATCTCCGCCGCGGTGGGTGATGCCGGGGGTCCTCCGGTGCGCGCACGCGTCGAGATCACGGCGCTGGACGACGCGACGTACTCGCTGAGCCTCGCCTTGGGTCGCGAGGGCGAGCCCGAGGGCACCCGCACGCTCGAAGGACCCACGTGCGCCGCGGTCACCGACGCCGCGGTGCTCATCGTCGCGATCGCGATCGATCCCGAGGCCGCCGCTTCGCTCGCACCCGACCCAGCGCCGATCCCTGAACCGGAGCCCCAGCCGGAGCCGGAGCCGGAGCCGGAGCCGGAGCCGGAGCCGGAGCCGGAGCCGGAGCCGGAGCCACTCCCTGAGCCGGAGCCGGAGCCGGAGCCGGAGCCACTCCCGACACCCGAGCCGCAGCCGGCCGCGCCTCCCCTCTCCGTCGACCTCGCCGTCTTCGGCGGGCTCGGTCTCGGCACCCTTCCAGGCCTCGGAGGCGCGCTCGGCCTGCATGCCGCCGTGCGTGGCCGCCGCTGGCGAGCCGAGCTCGGCGCAACCTACGAGACTCCGCGGGAGACCGCGGCCCCCTCCGACGCCGAGGTCCGCGGCTCGTTCCAGCTGTGGTCGGTCGACGTCCGGGGCTGCCCGGTTCTCGGGCGCGACGCCGTGACCGTTCCACTCTGCCTCGGTGTGCGAGCGGGGCTCATGCACGGTGCAGGTCGCGGCGTGCAGGTCCGAACCTCCGCCGCGTCGCCGTGGGTCGCCGTCTCCGCGGCCCCCACCCTGCTCTGGCGTCCGGCCGCGGTCGCGCAGCAGCGCCTCTTGTTGGGTCTGCGCGCCGAGGCGTCCCTCTCCCTGACCCGGCCCGGGTTTGCGACGACCGCAGGCACGTCCTCCACCGAGGTCTTCGAGGCGGGCCTGGTCGGCGCCCAGCTCGGTGCGCTCCTGGGTGTCCGCCTCCGCTGATTTCGCCTCGAGAAACGCGGGCAATCCCAGACACTTACGAAAAACACCCGCACTGCGTTAGCCTCGACGCACGACCGTGACCCGGGGCGGACAACAACCTCCTGTGACGTCCCGTGCGGTCAGCGCTGCCAGCGGCATCACGGAGGGGACCTCGAGTGGGCTCGATCTCGCAACGATCTACGACCGACACGCGAACTTCGTGTGGAGGGTCGCCAAACGGCTCGGTGTCCCCGAGGGCTCGCTCGACGACGTCATGCACGACGTCTTCGTCATCGTGCATCGCCGGCTGGACGACTACGACGGCCGCGCCGCGCTCACCTCCTGGCTGTATGGCATCACCCGCGGCGTCGCCAGCAATCACCGCCGCGGTCGCGCCCGCGAAGCAAGTCGCATCGAGCGCGCGCAGCCCAAGCCTCAGACGCTGCCACCCACCGACGACGCCGCGCAGCGACGCGAGGCCGCAGCGTTCGTGCGCCGCTTCATGGCCGAGCTCGACCCCTCCAAGCGCGAGATCTTCGCGATGGTCGACGTGGAGGGCCTGTCGGTGAAGGACGCGGCGGCACTGGCCAAGGTCAACGTCAACACCGCGCATGCACGGCTGCGCGCAGCCCGAGTCGCCTTCAAGCGCGCCTCGGCCGAGTTTCGCCGCGACCAACCCACGAGCGAGACCGCATGAGCGAGCACGACGAACTTCCTGTGCTCGACCAGAGCGACCTCGCGATGCTGGCAGCGTTTCGGGCAGAGGAGGATCCGCCGCCCGCGGCGGTCCAGAGCGTGCGCGCGCGTCTGCTCGAGACCACGGCCGTCGCGCCGCCAACCGGATCCATCATCAAGGGGCCCTGGGCGCTGGGAGCCGGCGTCGCGGTCATCGCCGCGGCCGCGGCCGCCGTGCTCGCGCTGGGCGTTGGAGGCGCAGAGGCGACCGCGGTGAGCCAGCGCGACGCCCATCAGGCGGTGGACACCCCACAGACCACCCAAGACGACGCGCGGGCGATCGCGAAGACACCGCCGGCGCCGGCGCGCCTCCGAGCGAAGCCGCCCGAGCCCGTGCCGACGTCCGAGCCCGCGCCGGTGTCGACCGCGACCCCCGTCGAGCCCACGCCGCCCCAGCTCCCCGCAAAGCGGCGACGTGCAGCAGCCCCTCCCCCACCCGCCGATGCTCAACTCGAGCCGGCCTCATCCCTCGCCGCCGAGACCCGCATGCTCGACCGCGCACGCAAAGCCGTCGCGCGCAAGCGTCCCGCAGAGGCGCTGTCCATCCTCGACGAGGCCGCGTCGAGGTTTCCCGGCGGAGTGCTGGTCCAAGAACGCGCGGCGCTCCGCGTGGTCGCGCTGTGCGACGCGGGCCGCACCGAGGCGGGTCGCAAAGCCGCGGCCTCGTTCGTCACATCGCACCCGCGCTCCGCACTCCGCACGCGAGTGCAGAGCGCGTGTCCCGACGCGCCATAGTTTTTTTTTCCGCCGGCGTCACGACGAGGGCGCGCGGCGGACCACTACCCATTGCCGCCACGATGGCGCGCCCTAACGAGCGAGACTTTCAATGAACATGCGATGGATGATGATGGCCTGCCTTTCCCTCTGCGCCTCGACGGCCTGCGACCTCCCCGACAAGAACATCGGGGACGAGACCCAGGGCGATGAGACCCAAGGCGACAGCGGTGAGCCTGGCGACGACTGCGAGCCCGGCGACCAGGTCCCCGCGGCCGACGGCTGCAACACCTGCTACTGCGAAGACGACGGCACGCTCTCGTGCACGGAGATCGGCTGCGTCGACGAGACCGACGGCGACCCCGGCGACACGTCGGGCGACTGCGAGCCCGGAAGCACGGTGCCCGCACCCGACGGCTGCAACACCTGCGAGTGCGACGCCGACGGCACCATCGGTGCCTGCACCCTGATCGACTGCGACCCCGGCGAGTGCGAGCCGGGCAGCACGGTGCCCGCCCCCGACGGTTGCAACACGTGCGAGTGCAACGATGACGGCACCATCGGTGCCTGCACCGAAGCCGACTGCGACCCCGGCGACGTCGACACCGACCCCTTCGACGGGCCCGAGGTCTCGTCGTGCAGCCCCGAGACGCCGTTCGACGACCTCGCGATCGAGGGGGCTTCGATCGAGGGCGACACGCTCACCATCGACGTCGCCTACAGCGGCTGTGGCCCCGGACATCCGCTGGGCGCCTGCTGGGACGGCATGTTTGCCGAGTCTTCGCCGGTGCAGGTCAACTTCGACGTGGCGCACGACAACCTCGGCGAGGCGTGCGAGGCCTACCCGTCCGACTCGGTCGACATCGACCTCACCCCGTTGCGTGAGTCGTACCAGGAGCTGTACGCCGAGAGCGGCACCATCAGCATCAATATCGGCGGCGCCGAGTCGATCGACTACAGCTTCTGAGGTTGAGACACTGCGGCCCATGACCTCCGAGGAACCTCGGGTCGTGGGCCCCGGGTGGCACGCGAAGGTGTTCGCGATGGTGCGCAGGGTGCCCCGCGGGCGCGTCGCTACCTACGGTCAGATCGCCGCGCAGCTCGGATCACCCCGGGTCGCGCGGCAGGTCGGCTTCGCGCTGGCGGGGGCGTGGAGAGTGGAGCACGACGAGCCCGTTCCTTGGCATCGCATCATCAACGCCAAGGGGGGCATCTCGACCCGGCCCGACGCGGACCCCGACCACGACCAGCGCCGGCTGCTCGAGCGAGAAGGCGTCGAGTTTCGCCCCAACGGCACGGTCGACCTGCGTCGGTACCGATGGTCGTTTCCCGACGAGGGATAGCCACTACTTGCGACCGTCGTCGGGGCACTCGACCGTGACGCCCAGCGACGACACCGGCACGTCGAGGTCGAGCGCTGCGCCGTCGACCTCGCCGCGAACCCGCACGGCCGACAGCCGGTGGTCGTGACCGCGCGGGCCCTCGTGCTGCTCGATGCGCGGCACGGAGATATCCCCCACGGACGCGCCGGGCTCGAGCGTTCCCAGCGGGCGAGGTTGCGACGCGGTGCCGGGCTTTCCGTAGCAGCCCTCGTAGTGGGCAATGAGCTTGGCGTCGCGGATCGGAGCGCTCAGCGGGTTGGTCAGGCCGAACACGACGGCGTCCGCGTCGACGCGCGCCTGCAGGGGCTCGATCGGCTCGACCGCGCGAAGGTGCAGCGTGCCGACATCGGGTTCGTCACCGCGACGACTGCGGATGCGCTTGGGCCACAGCTCCCAGTCGAAGCGCATCTGTAGCTCAGGGCACGGCATCGCGTCCGACGGAGGTGGCTGCCCGCCGTGAATCGTGGGCGCAGCCTCGGTGACCACCCCCTCCACGCGGACGATGCGGCCCTCGAGCGAGGCGAGCCTCTCGCCCAGGGCGTCGTCGTGCACGACCGGGGTGAACCCGACGGCCCAGTACGAGTCGCCCCAGAACTCCTTGCCCGACGCGTCGCAGGTCCGCACGCCCCCCTCGTGCACCATGCCCACCAGCTCCAGCCCTTCGCCTTCGGGCGCGGCGACCTCGGGGGCCTTTGCGGGCGCAGGAGGGTCGACGGCGCTCGGCTCGACCTTCGTGCAAGCCGCCAGCACCATCATCCATCCCCACGCGATCCGTCGGAGCGTCACCGCGTCAGCGTAGCAGCACGCCCTATGATTCCCACGCCCTGCTGAGGGCATGCCCCCGCAGCAGCATGTTCAGCGTCGCCAGCGGGATCGCGTGCGTCGAGGGAGCCAGCGGGACCTCGGCCATCGCCCGCGCGATCCAGATCTTGATCGCGTGCTCCCGCATGACGTCGACTGCGGCCCGCGAACCGAACCCGTGGTAGCCCCAAAGCACGCACTGCAGGTAGCGGAGCTCGACCGCATCCGTCGCCTGCGTAGGTTCCATGGCCGCGGCCTGCAGCGCGGGCTCGCCCAGGAAGTGCAGCGTGCCCACGAGCCACTGCATCGACGCCAGGACCCAGTCATCGGCCGCGACGTACGTAGATCGGCGGCGCATCGCGTCCTTGGCCTTGCGCCCGAGCGCCTCGACATACGCACCGAGGGACGCCTCCTTGGGCCGCGACCACGCGTCGGCATGTTGCCAGCACGTCTGCGCCAGGTCGGCGGCTTCGGTCAGCGCACGCAGCGTTCGCGAGACGGCCGCGCGCAGCCACGCCGGCGACTCCGTCCGCGACGCGTCCACGCGGATCGACTCGGGCAGCGTGTCGATGATCAACATCGGCGGCACATCGGCGCCGCGCTGCCATCCCTCGCCGAGCGGATCGCCCTCGCCCTCTTCGACCGGGCGAAGCACACACGCACACTCGGGCATCGCCGAGACGCGGACCTCGACTCCATCGCTGCACGCCGTCACCGGAAACGCCGAGCAGGCGCGCGGCTTGCCCTCGAGGCCGACTTTGCGATGGATCTCGCACAGCCCGTCCGTCCCCAGGAAACCGCACCCACCATCGACCGTCACCGGCACGCTCAACGGAGTCGGCGCGCTGCCGCGGTCGGGCGTGAACCATCGCGTCATGGGGACGCCGGCGATCGCGTGCTCGGGGAGAGCCGCGCGCGCGCGGTCGCGGTCGCCGGGCGTGAGCAGCACCGACCCGTAGGATCGGCAGCAGCCGCCGGTACCATCGCAGGCGTAGCGAAACCCAGGCAGCGCGACCACCGGCTCATCCAGCACGCGCGCAGGACGGGTCCGAATCCGCACGACGTCGGGCTCGTGGTCGGGCGCGCCATCCACGAGCGCGTCACGTTCTGCGAGCGCCGCCAGGAGCTCGCCCACCACCGATGCCGTGGTGCGTGCGCCCAACCGCGTCGCCGCGGCGATGATCCCCTCGACGTCCCGCGTGCCGTCGGCGCACGAGAGCACGGCCCACGCTGCAGCCTCGAGCTCGAGCGTCTCGCCTCGTGCCTCGTCGTGCAGGATGACGAACTCGCGCCCGCCCGACACGTGCCGCCGGGCGAGCACGTGATCGGCGAGCCGGGGGCGTGCAGGGACCTCAGCGACCAAAGCGCGAGAGCACTCCAGCGCCGAAGGCCGTGCCGCGTGGCTTGCGTTCCTCCTCGCCGCTTGGCTGCTCGCGTCGCGGCGGCACGCCTCTGGGCCGCTTCTTGTTGCTGGCCTTTTCGACGACCTTGCTCGCCCCGGTGACCCGGCGGCGACGGCCCGTGCGGTTGGTGGCGCGCTTGATCTGCTCCTTGCGCGCCTCGAAGATCGGCGCCTCGCCGTCGAAGGGCGCCGGAGGCTGCAGCGCATCGACCACCATCGTGTGCTGCGGCTGCGCCTTGCCCTGCTCGTAGGGCGCTGCAGGCTGCAGCGCATCGACCACCATCGTGTGCTGCGGCTTCGCGGGCGCGGCCTCTTTGGTCGGCCCCTCCGGCGGTCGCTCGGGGACCTTGGCCTGCTTGATCTCGGTCGGCGCATCTTCGGCCGAGACCGCTTGGGCAGCCTCGAGCGCGATCCCGGCGGACGGGGATCCGGCTTCAGCCCGCACCGGGGGCATGTGGACCGTCGCCGGACGCCCCTTGTCCGCGTATGTGGGCTCGGGCACGGGCGGAAGCGCGTCGGACTCCATCGCGGCCTTCACCTTCTCGGCGGCAGCCCCCACGGCACGCGCCTTCTCCACCGAGTCTCGCCACAGCTTCGGCTTGGGCATCTTCCCCTTGGGCTGCCGCAGCTTGACCTTCGGCATGCGCTTGGGGGGGATGGCCGCGAACGCGGTGGTGTGCTCGACCTTGGGCTTCGGCTTGCGCGCGGGACGAGGGTTCTTGGCGTAGTCGGCGACGACGACCTTGGCGCGAGGGTTCGTCTCGGGATCGTCCTCTTCGACGTCCTCGATGAGGGCCGCACGCACGACCTCGTGCGCGGTGGTCAGCTTGCGGCCGCGTCGCTCGATCGGGTCGGACGCGGGCGCATCCCAAGGCGTCGCGCGACGTCGGGGCAGCTTGCCACCGAGCGTAGACGACTCGGCGAGCACGGAGTCGACCAAGCTCTCGACCTCGGCGTCCGGCGGCGGCGAAGCCTCAGCACTGTGGGCGAAGTCGGCGAGGTCGGGGTGTCCGGGATAACGCCGCTGCAGGATCGACAGCAGGTCGTAGGCCTCGTCGAGCTGCCCCTGCTTGAGGAAGAACTTCACCTCGGTGAGGTCACCGGCGAGGTTGGGCCAGCCGCCCGGCGGTGCGGGGACCTCGGCCAGCCGAGGCCGAATCTCGGTGTGCTCCATCGGCGCGGCGCAGTAGCCACAGTAGAGGAACCCGGCGGGATTGTTGCGGCGGCAACTGCCACAGCGACGCAGCTCGACGCGATGGAGCGCCGTCAGTTGGCTTCCGCAGGTGGGGCAGTTTTCATCGTGCTGCGTCATTGAAACCTCGCTGCGGTGTACGACAATGGACCACCCCTCTTCCGTTGACAAGCCTCGCGAACGGCGCAACGCACGGATCCCACCCAAACACGCCGGGGGTGCATCGTAGGCTCGGTTCGTGACCGTCCCGTTCGTGCTCGACACCGCGCGCCTTCACCTTCGACGCATCGACGACGGCCACCTCGACGACCTCGTGGCGCTCGACAGCGACCCGGCGGTCATGCGCTTCATCAACGGCGGCAGCCCAACGCCTCGCTCGCTCTACGAGGACACCTTGCTCGAGCGCATGAAGGCGTTCGGCGACCAGCCCTTCGGCTACGCGGCAGCGTACGAGGAGCACCGCTTCGTCGGTTGGTTCCACCTGCGGCCATCCGTCGCCGACGCATCGGTCCTCGAACTCGGCTATCGATTGCGACGCGACGCGTGGGGACGTGGCCTGGCGACCGAAGGCAGCCGGGCGCTCGTCGACTACGCGTTCGGCGAGCTCGATCGTACCTGTGTCGACGCGTGCACGATGCCCGAGAACGCCGCGAGCATCGGCGTCATGAAGAAGTGCGGCATGCACTACGCGGGCACCTTCGTGCATCCGCGCGCCGGCTTCGAGGTGGTCCGCTACCTCGTCGAACGCTGAGAGTCTCTAGCTCGGCGTTACGCCCGGCTCGGAGGCATCGACCGACCAGACCCAGTTGTCGAGCAGGACCGTGGAGTCCCACACGCCATCGCTGGTGTCCCAGATGATGAACCGAACGTCGAATACCTCGCCGGGCTCGACGTTGCCGCTGAGCGTCAGCCAGCCGGTGCCCCCACCGGCCCGCCCCGTGTGGCCGCATGCCGACGCGGTCAGGTCGAAGCCCGTGCCGTCGAGCTCGCCCGTCCCCGTGCAGCCGTTGTAGGTGCTCGAGGTGCCGCACTGCGCGATGCCGCCGTTCTCGCAGGCGGTGAACAAGCCATCGGCTGCCGAGACGAGGTTGATGCCGACCGGCCAGGTCGAGCCCATGCCGTCGTCGTAGATGGCGATGTTGGTGTCGGCCGGATTCTCCGGGTCGGCGCTGTCGACCAGCGCCACGAAGAAGTCGTTGAACTGCGTGCAAACGTACTCGGGGTACTCCGCCGAGTAGAAGTACATCTGGACCGAGAACGAGTTCGCGTTGGTCGGCGCGCGCACCCGCAGATGCAGGTTGACGGGGTTGAACGCGGTCGAGTTGAGCGGGTCGGGGCACCCCGGCGCGTTGGGGAGGTTGCCCCCGTTGGCCGCGAGCCACCCCGCCGGCACGCCCGAGGACTCGCCGAGGTCGACACCGACCTGGTAGGCGTTGAAGCCCGGGTTCGCATCGCCCGCGTTGTCGGCGGCATGACCGGTGGAGAGCACGACGAGGCTCTGGCCAAACTGCGTGGACACGTTGTTGCCAAAGCCATCGCGCAGCGAACGAGAGTTCGGGTCGGGCGACCCGGAGTCGTCGGCGAGCAGCAGCTCGGCCTCGATCACGCCCCAGACGGCGTCCTCGGGGTTGGCGGGGGCTTCTTCGGTGATCTGACACAAATCGATGGCGCGGGCGTAGTCGAACACGTCGTTCGAGTTGCTCGCCAAAGCCGCATCGCACTCGGGCAGCGGGTTGTCGACCATGCCATCGCAGTCGTCGTCGACCATGTTGCCGTCCACCTCGAAGGCGCCCGCGTTGACCAGCTCGGGTGACGAGCAGTCGGGGCCGGCCACGTCACAGCAGTCGCCACCGCAGGTCGTGAACCCGTCACCGTCCGCGTCGATGTCCTCGTCGGATTCGCCGTTGCAGTTATCGTCGATCGCGTTGCCGCAGATCTCCGACGTGGGTACGACCTCGCCGACGCACGGGCCCCAACTGGTGCCGGAGTCATTGCAGGTCTGCTCGCCGCCAACGCACGCGCCGACGTCGAGGGTGTCCGGGTCGGCCGAGTAACAGGACTGCGTCTCGCCGGGTGCGCACGTGCACTCGCCAGTGGTCTCACAGCCATCGGAGGCGTCACCGTTGCAGTCGTTGGTGCCCTCGGCACAGTCGCCCAGTCCACACTGCGCCTCGACGCAGGACATCTCGCCCTCGCATTCCTCGCCGCACGATCCGCAGTGCTCGGTCGACGCGGTCAGGTCCACGCACTGCGCGTCGCAGCACGAAAGGCCCATCTCGCACGGCTTTGTGTCGCTGCAGCCGGGGATGCAAAAGCCCTGGCCGTCGCAGATTTCACCGTCGGGACAGTCTTCGTCGACCAGACACTCGCCACCGAACGAATCCGAGATCGCGGTGTCGCTCTCGGTGTCGCTCTGTGCATCGGTGCCGTCGGCCCCCTCGGTCTCCGGGTCGATCGGGACGACGCCGCCCGTCGCCGTGCTGTCGGCGTCTTGCCGAGGTTCGACATCACTGCACGCGACCAATCCCATCGCCGCAACCCAACCAATCCATTCGTATCCACGCATCGTCGTCCCGCTCCGCTCGACACGATAGTTCGGTTCGTGGACGTCCCACAACGGTCGGTGCGTGTCGCACCTGTGCTCCAAGCGCGCATCGTCACCGACCGATCGTCATTCAGGCGGCCCCGGATCGGCCGCTACGCGCCGGCCAAGACCGCACGCGCAGCAGCGTGCAGCTCGGGTGTTGCAGCCGCGAGCAGGTGGCCACCCGCAGAGGCGTCGAACCGTTCGCCGCTCCAGTTCGAGATGACGCCCCCGGCACCCATGACCACGGGCGCGAGCGCGGCATAGTCGTAGTGCGCGAGGCCGGACTCGACGACGAGGTCGAGTTGCCCCACCGCCAGCAGGGCGTACGCGTAGGCGTCCATGCTGAAGCGCGCGAGCTTGCAGACCGCCGCGAGTCGGTCGAACGCGGCCCCCTCGGCCTTGCTGAAGTAGGCCAACGACCGCGGGTCGGTGGTGGAGATGCGCGCCTCGGCCAGCCGCGTGCAGCCGCTGGTCCGCGCCACGCGGACGCTGCCAGCATGCGTGAAGGTGGTGCCTTGGGGCGTGCCGCACCAGCGCTCGCCGATGTAGGGCTGATCGATGATGCCCAGCGCGGGCTGCTCCTGCGCCTCGAGGGCGATGAGCGTCGTCCACGTGGGCGCGCCGCAGATGAACGATCGCGTGCCATCGATCGGATCGAGCACCCAACGGTGATACGCGCCCGGCAGATGCAGCCCGAACTCCTCGCCCAAGATGCCGTGCTCGGGCTGCTCGGACTCGATGAGGGCCCGAATCGCCCGCTCGGCCTCGCGGTCGGCGTCGGTGACCGGGTCGAACGCGTCGTCCTCCTTGTTGTCGACCGCGAGCGCCGTGCGAAAGCGCGGGAGGGTCTCGTGACGTGCGGCGTCGGCGAGGCGATGGGCGAAGTCGACGAACTCGGTCACGCGGGCACTATAGGGGCTTGGGCAGCAGCCGTCCCCGAGGAATGTCGCCCAGGGTGATCGGCTCGACCGCGTGCAGCGACGTCATCGGCACGTCGGCGTCGTAGCTGTGGCACACGACGCAGTTGCCCACGTCGCTGGGCCACGGCGGCATGAGGTCCATGTCGCCGGCGTACCGCTCGAGGTTGCGCAGCCGCTCGGCGCTGACGAACGCGACCTGCTCCTTGGCCCGGGTCCGCGGCGGGCGAATCACGGTCAGCTCGCCGTAGATCTCCTTGGCCGACGCGACGCGATCGAGCGCCGTGTAGCCCTCGGCGAGCTCGAACATGAAGTTCTCGTAGGTGTTGGGGCAGTGCCCGGGGTCACGCGCACCGGCGCGAAGCTCGTCCCACCGGGCACGCACCACCTCGAAGTACTCGACCGCCGCCTCGACGCGGTCGCGCTTGCCGAAGGGCACGTTGCCGGCGAAGAAGAACGCAAAGTTGCCGGCCAACGCCCGCAGCTCCACGTCATCGGGGCGGCGTACCGTGGCCTCGCGAAGCTCCTGCTCGAGCGCCTTGATCTTCGACAAGGCCCCGACGAGCTGGCCGCGGTTGCGGTCGGAGAGGATCGCGCCGAGCCGCGAGAAGCTGTACGCCACGAACTGCGCGGTCGTCATCTGCTCCACCGGGGTGTCGCCCAGGTGCGCCGCATAGACCTTCACCTGCATCTGCGCCTTCGAGTCGTCGCCGCCGACTGCCCGCAGGTTGTAGAAGCGGCCGAGCGCACGCGTGAGATCTTCGTCGGACGGGTCGAGCGCGAACGCGGCCTCGAGGTCTCGCTCGGCGCGGTCGCGCAGCGGGAGCACGCCGCTGAGCGTGAATCGCATGTGCGCGAGACCGGAGCGCCGCAGCGCATCGACATCGCCGGGGTTGGCGTCGGCTTCGGCCGCCAACCCGCCGAGCGTGCGCGCCTGGGCGGGCGTGAGCTCGAGGTCCCGACGATACGGCGTGGGCGCGGCCTGGATCGGCACCGGCTCGGGGCGGCAGGCGGCCAGCAGCGCGAGCAGGACGAGGCGCCTCATCCCTCGTACGCGTCGATTTCCTCGAGCCACGTGCGCGCCCGGGCGTCGGAGGGCATTCGCCAGTCGCCCCGTGGCGAGAGCGCGACCTGCCCGACCTTGGGGCCATCGGGCGTACACGAGCGCTTGAACTGGAACCGGAAGAAGCGACCGATGAACACGCGAAGCCACCGCTTGTGGGTGTCGAGGTCGTAGTCGTCTCCGAAGGCGACCTGGGCCAGGTCGAGGATGCGCGAGGGACGTGCGCCATGACGAACCACCGCGTAGAGGTAGAAGTCGTGCAGCTCGTAGGGCCCGATCGACGACTCGGTGAGCTGAGCGATCTGCCCGTTGGCATCGGCCGGCAGCAGCTCGGGAGAGATCGGCGTGTCGAGGATGTCGAACAACGTCTGCCGCAGGCCGGCTGCATCGGCGACCGACCACGTAGCGACCTTCTCGTTGGCGACCCAGCGGATGACCGACTGAATGAGCGTCTTGGGAATGCCCGCGTTGACGTCGTACATCGCGATCTGATCGCCCGCGTAGGTGGACCAGCCCAGCGCCTTCTCGGAGAGGTCCCCCGTGCCGACCACGATGCCCCGATGTCGGTTGGCCTGGGTCATGAGCACGAGCGTCCGCATGCGCGCCTGCACGTTCTCCAGCGAGACGTCCCCGAGCTCGGGGTGCTGACGCAGCCGCTCCAACATCGCCTCGAGCGTGGGCGCCTCGTCGGCCGCCTCGTGCCCCACGAGCCGCAAGACGGCGTGGCTCACCTCGGAGATCGACAGCGCCTGGAGCTGCGCGCCGAGGGCCTCGGCGAGACGCTCGGCGTTGCCCCGCGTGCCTGCGGTGGTGCCAAACCCGGGCATGGTCACGCACCGCAGCGCGCTTCGAGGCCTGCCGAGCAAATCGAGCGCGCCGGCGCACACCAGCGCGGCCTGGGTGGAGTCGAGCCCGCCCGAGAGCCCGAGCACGAGCGTCGGCTCGCCGATCGCCTCCATCCGCGTGGCGAGAGCGTGGGTCTGGATCTCGAAGATCTCCCAGCACCGATCCCCGAGCGTGGCGGGGTCGTGCGGCACGAAGGGATGACGAGGCACGACGCGCCGCAGCGGAGCCTCGACGCGTGCCGGGGCGTCGAAGCCGACCGTGCGCACCGCGATCTGGTGTTGGGCAGCGCAATCGCCAAAGGTGCCCGTGACGCGGCGGTCGTGGGCGAGGAACTCGAGGTCGAGGTCGGCGGTGACCAGCTGCGCGCCCCGGTCGAAGCGCTTGGACTCGACGAGCACGCGCCCGTTCTCGCAAATGAACGCGTCGGCATCGAACGCGAGATCGGTCGAGGATTCGCCCGGACCCGCAGCGACGTAGACGTAGGCGCACTTGCCCCGGTCGCTCGCCGACGTGGCCAGCGTACGACGCAGCCGCGCCTTGCCGACGGTGAAGTTGGACGCCGAGAGGTTGCAGATGACGTTGGCGCCCGCCCCCACCAGCGTGGCGTGCGGCGGTACCTGCACCCATAGGTCCTCGCAGATCTCCACGCCGACGACGAGCGCTCCGGCGTCGAAGAGCAGGTCGGTGCCGAACGGTACGTCCTGCCCGAGCAGACGCGTGGTGCTGCCCGGCGCGACCTCGGTGCCGGGTCGAAACCACCGCGCTTCCTCGAACTCTCGGTAGGTCGGCAGATACGACTTGGGCACCACGCCCAAGACCCGCCCCGCTTGGATCGCGACCGCCACGTTGTAGACGCCCGGCCCGTGGCGCATGGGCATGCCAACGAGCGCGAGGGGGCGAAGCGTCTCGCTGGCGTCGACGACCCGACCGAGCGCGGCCTCGGCCTCGGCGAGTAGGTGACCGTCGGCGAACAGGTCGCGCGCGGTGTAGCCGGTGAGGCCGAGCTCGGGAAACACGACGACCGCGTCGCCCTGCGCGTCGCTGGTTCGCAGCAGCGCGATCGTTCGTTCGGCGTTGGCCCGCGTGTCGGCCACGACGCACTCGGTGACCGCGCCGCTGACCCGGGAGAAACCTTTCACGTCGCGAGGGTGCCGCGCCTGGCGCAGGTGTCAAGCCGCGCCCACGAAGAAGCCCTGCCCGCATGACATGCGAACAGGGCCTCGTTTTCAGTCGTGGAGGGGTGCTTACCAGCGACCGCCGCCGCCGCCGCGGTGACCACCACCGCCGCCGCCACCGCGACCACCACGGCCACCGCCGCCTCCACCACCGCCGCCGCCGCCGCCGCCGCGGCGATCGGTCGCCTCGTTGACGCGGATGTTCCGGCCGTCGAGCGAGGACCCGTCGAGCTCCTTCATAGCGTTCTGCGCAGCCTCAGCGTCGCCCATGGTCACGAATCCGAATCCACGGGACCGGCCGGTCTCGCGGTCGAGGATCACCTTGGCTTCCTTGACTGGTCCGAATTGCTCGAAAGCGCTGGCGAGGCTCTCGTCGTTCGTGTCCCAGCTGAGGCCACCCACAAAAAGTTTGTCTGTCATCTGTTCTCTTCTTCGCTGCGCAGCAGTGGACGCTGCACGTTTCACCCGGCGGGCCCTCGCACTTGCGAGGCCGATCCGGAGCAAGGGGAGTACACCGTGGCGCGCCACGCCGCTCGTGGGCCAAGTCACGGACTCCCGGCCGGCTCTCTATGGGGGTGTAGCGTCCTCCACAGAGCCATTCGCGGGGTCCTCGCGGGCTGGCGGGTCACCCGCTCAGCGGCGCGAAGAGGTCGTCGACATCCTCGGCGGTGAGCTCGATTCCGTCCTCATCCTGCGCGAGCAGCCCGTCGGCCAGGGCCTGCTTGTGTCGCTGTAGGGCGACCATGCGCTCCTCGACGCTGCCGCTGACGATGAGGTTGTAGACGAAGACGGGCCGCTTCTGGCCGATGCGGTAGGCGCGATCGGTCGCCTGGGCCTGCGCGGCCGGGTTCCACCAGGGGTCGAAGTGGATCACCGTGTCGGCGGCCACCAGGTTCAGCCCGGTGCCCGCGGCTTTGAGGCTGAGCAGGAAGACCTTGACCGTGCCCGACTGAAACGCGTCGACGGCCGCCTGTCGGTCGGTGGTGCTCCCGGTGATCACCACGAACTCGATGCCGCGCTCGCGCAGCTCGTCACCGATGAGCGCGAGCATGCGGGTGAACTGCGAGAAGATGAGGACCTGCCGGCCCTGCTCGAGCATGTCAGGCAGCATCTCGAAGAGCGCCTCGAACTTGGCCGACTGCTCGATCGCTTGGGCGGTGCGCATGCGGACCAGCCGAGGATCGCAGCAGACCTGCCGCAGCTTCATCAGCGCCCCGAGGATGTCGATGGTCGAGGCCGCGATGCCCTTCTTCTTGACGACCTTGCGCACCAGCGCGTGACCTGCGATGCGAATCGATTCGTAGAGGTCGCGCTGCTCGCCGGACAGCTCGACCGGGCGCGTCATGATCGTCTTGGGGGGCAGGTCCGTGGCCACGTCGGTCTTGAGCCGGCGCAGGATGAACGGCGCGACCCGACGCCGGAGCGTGTCCATGCGATCGGTGTTGCCCTGCTTCTCGATGGGGACCCGGAACGCGGCGCGGAACTGCGGCGCGTCGCCGAGCAGGCCCGGCATCGCGAAGTCGAACAGCGCCCACAGCTCGTCGAGGTTGTTCTCGACCGGGGTACCGCTGAGCGCGATGCGGTACTGCGCGTCGACGGCCTTGACGGCCGCGTGTGCTTGCGACCGCGCGTTCTTGATGGTCTGCGCCTCGTCGAGGACGACCATGTAGAAGGCCTGCGACTCGAACACGTCGCTGTCGCGCATGAGCAGGCCGTAGGTGGTGATGACCACGTCGGAGAACTTGACGTTGCGGACCACGTGCCGCCGACGGCTGCCGTAGTGCACGTGCACCTCGAGCGCGGGCGCGAACTTGGCGATCTCGCGCTGCCAGTTGCCGACCAGCGACGTGGGTGCGACCACGAGGACCGGGTCGTGCATCCGCCCCGACTCCTTCTCCTTGAGGATGTGGGTGATCGTCTGGAGCGTCTTGCCCAGCCCCATGTCATCGGCAAGGATCGCCCCGGCACCATGCGCTCGCAGGTGCTGGAGGAACGCGAGCCCTTCCATCTGGTAGGGTCGCAGCGTCGCTTTGAGGCCGGCGGGAGGGTCGACGGGCGGGGGCTCGTCGCGGGGGACCCTCATGCGTACGCGCTCGGTGTCACCCGACCAGTTGAGGCTGTCGTCCTCGAAGGCGGTCTGGAGTTCGTCGAGGACGTCGGATGCCAACTCGGGCACCTTGAGCCCACCGCCGGGGCCCGTGCCCTCGATCTCGTAGAGTTCCGACAGCACACGCACCACGGTCTTGATGCGACCGGGAGGCACGGCAAGGTACCGCTTGCCGCCCAAGGGCAGCGCCATCTGGCGCCGGCGAGGCGTTTGAAGGAGCGCCTGCATGCCGCGGGCCTCGATGAGATCGAGGAGCACGGGGAGAAGATCGACTTGCTCGCCCTCGACTTCGACGCCGAGCTCGAGCTCGAACCAGCCTCGCTCCTCGCCTTCGTCGATGATGTCGTCCGAGGGCCCCGCGTCGTGGTTCACCGAGGCGTACCAGCGGGCGTCTTCGACGACGTGACACGGATAGTTGGCGTCGACCTCGACCTCCCAGCCCATCTCGCGCATGCGCGGGACGGCCTGGGTCGAGAACGCCGCGAGGGCGTCGGGGTCGCCCTCGAGATTGACCGCGTAGGTGGCCGTGGCCCCCGGAAGGAGGGCGATGTCCTCGACCTCCGAGAGTTCGACGGCCCCGAAGCTCTCGACCACGCGACGGACCTCGGATTCGCCACGAGCGTCGCGAAAGCACTGCTCGAGCGAGAAGGGCTCGTCGGCCTCGACCTCGAGACCGGAGTAGTTGAAGCGGAGGTCGATCACTGCACTCTCGACCTCGCGGAAGTCTTCACCGAAGCCTTCCGACTGGTCGATCAACAGGGTCTCGCTCCGCAGCCTCAAGCACGGCGTAAACGACCGAACCGAGGCAGCAGCCGAAGCAAACTGCATGGGCGGCCATTATGGTCAAAGCGAGATCGCTGTCTAGCCTTTCGCGCCGATTGAGCGCGCTTTTTTTCGGCGGGTAGCGATCAATCCGATCAGGTGGGCGCGTGTGTGATCAGCACGATCGATGCCACCGCCGCTGTGCCGCGACGAGGCGTCGCTCGGAGGCCACGGATGGCGAGCACCGATCGGTTTGATCGATGCGAGGCCGGTTCGACGCGCGGTCCGGGTCGCCAGCCGGTGCTACGCTTCGGCGGGTGGAACAGGAGCGTAGCGACGGGGCCGAAGAGTCGGACATCCGCGAGGCGTGGGACGAAGACGCGTTCGAACGCGCCGCCACGCTCGCCCTCGAGCGCTATGGGCAGGAGCTCCTCGGCTACCTTCACGCGATGGCTCGGCCGCCTCTCGAGCCCGACGACCTGTTCGCCGAGCTGTGCGAGCGCCTGTGGCGAAAGCTCCCGGACTTCCGCTGGCAGAGCAGCCTTCGAACGTGGACCTACGTCATCGCGCGCAACCTGCTCCGCACGGGCTTCCGCTCCGCCCGAGGCCCCAAGGGACGCATCGACCCCCTGGGCAGCTCGGAGATCAGCAAGCTCGCCGACCGACTCCGCAGCAGCACGCCGCCGCACATCCGCACGCGCGCCAAGGATCGCCTGCAACAGATTCGCGACGGGTTGGACCCCGATGATCAGACGCTCCTGATCCTGCGCATCGATCGCACCATGTCCTGGAAAGACATCGCCGACGTCATGCGCGAAGACGACGACAGCCGCTCGAACAGCCAGCGCGCAGCCGCGCTACGCAAGCGGTTCGAACGGCTCAAGGAGCGCCTGCGCCAACAGATGCAGGCGGGGCGTTGAGCTCCTACTGCGCGCAGTGGCAGGCCATCGCGACCTCGCCCTCGACCAGCGCTTCGACGGCGAGGGTGCCGTCATCGTACTCGTACTCGTTCATCTCGACGATCGCGTAGTCCCCCTCGGCGCTCACCCTCTCGGTCCAAGCAGCGTCTGCCCCAGCGCATGCCTCAGGACAGAACTCCTCCGCCTCGATGGACCCCTGGTACGCAGCGCCGAACATCGCGTCTGCATTCTGGATGATCTGCTCGAACAGGGGCCCGACTCCGCCTCCGCCGTCCTCGTCAGGGTTCGGCGTGATGTGAAGCGTGAAGCTCTTGCTGGTCGGGGTCTTCCTCTTGAGAATCTCACCTTGGCGTAGGGAGTCCCCTGGCTCGGAGACCGCGCCGTCATCGCAGGCGGCGAACAGGAGAGTGGAAGCAGGGATGAGCGCGAGGATTGGTAGCTTCTTCATGGTGAACGTCCGGGAATGTTCGTTGGATGCACCCCTCGAACGATGTGACAGCCCGGTCGGAAAAAAAGCCGCAGAACGCTCAGAAACCGTCACAATCAGGTTCGAAGCCGTCGATCCGCAGGGTGATGGAGGACGAAGAACGAGCCGACGTTGGCGCGCAGGATACGCTCGGCGCGTCTAGCGCGGGCGGGGACTCCGGCTCGGGCGACCGCTTCGAGTCGTTTCTCGCCGCGCTCGCGTCGTCGCCGCCGCCGTACCGTCCACCCACGCTCGCTCCGGACGATGTCTTCGCGGGGCGCTATCGAGTGGAGCGCGAGTTGGGTCGAGGCGGCATGGGCACCGTCTACCTGACCACGGATCTCGAGCTCGGACGGAAGGTCGCGCTCAAGCTCGCGCTGGGCCGACGAGCAGAAACGGAGCTGGAGCGGCTTCAGCAGGAGGCCACGGTGATGGCCGGACTCTCCCACCCCGGCATCGTCACGGTATTCGAGGCCGCAGCCTCCGGCGAGGACGTCTACATCACCCTCGAGTTCGTTCCCGGCGGAACCCTTCGTGACTGGATCGACCTGCGCGCACATGGGTGGCGAGACGCCGTTTCCATGTTCATCAGCATGGCCGAGGCCCTGTCGGCGGCACACGAAGCCGGGGTCGTTCACCGCGACTTCAAACCCGCCAACGTCCTACTCGACCTAGAAGGCCGGCCGCGGATTGCCGACTTCGGCCTCGCACGGAGCGAGGGACCGCTCGATACCCAAGAGATCCGGCTCCTTCGCTCGAGCACGACCACCCGCACGGGTGCCGTGATGGGGACGCCCGCATACATGGCGCCGGAGCAGGCCCAGGGGGACCCGGCCACGCCCGCGGCCGACCAGTTTGCTTTCTTCGTCTCGTTGTTCGAGTCCATCTGCGGGGTTCGCCCGTTCGACGGCAACACGCTTCTCGATCTCATCAACCGGATCGAAGCGGGGCCGCCGGATGCCTACCCGGGCATGCCCCGCTCACTCATCGGAGTCGTCCAGCGAGGGCTGGAGGCCGATCCTGCCAAGCGCTACCCGAGCATGGACGTCGTGGCCCGTGAGCTGCGGCGTGTGCTCCACCAACGCCGGCGCCGGCTTCAGTGGGCGGGGCTGACGCTCGGAGTCCTTGCTGCGACGGCGATCGGCTACGCGGCGGCCCCAGAGGCGCAACCTCCATGCCAGCGGAAGGACCTTGCTGCGAGCATCGAGAGCGTATGGACCCAGTCCGCACGGGCTACGCTTCAGTCGAGCGCGGGTGGCCAGGCCCTCGAGCGACTCTCCCGCTACAAAGAGGACGTCGTCGATCAACGGGTCGCCGCATGTGAAGCACACACGCTGCGAAGCGACCTCTCCGACGTCGACTTCGCCCTGAGAACCGCGTGCCTCGACCGCGCAGAAGCCCGGTTTGCCGGTCTCGTCGACGACCTGCTCGCATCCCCCCGCGACGTTGCCGACGTTGGCGACCTACTCCCCGCGCCAAAGAAGTGCACTGACACCGTCGCGCTGCGGCGCTACGCGAACGCGCTGGCATCGAAATCGAGCCTCGACGATGCAACCCAGGACGCCGCCAACGTTCGCGCGATCCGACTCCTGACACGCGCAAAGCTGCGCGCGCTCCGGGGAGAGGACTTCGAGACCTTGACACAAGAGGTCATCGAGCTTGCGGACGCGAACGGACTCGCGGGGATCGAGGCGGAAGCGCTCTTGCTGCTCGCGTCGGCGGAAGAGTCTCCCGCCGAAGCAACGGCGCTGCTGGATCGAGCCGTCGCCGCAGCTGGAGAAGAGCCCGCGCCGGAGTTTCTCGCGGACGTCGCGGAGAAGCGAGGGTCGCTGGCCGTGCTGAACGACGAGTACGCCCAAGCGAGCGTGCACTTGGACTACGCCGAAGTCCTGGCTCGACTCGGCGTCGCTCCCGTGACCCAAGATCAGCTGGAGCGAGACCTACTCCGACAACAGATCGCTTCGGCGACTGGGGACACGAAGGGGAGCATCGAGGAGCTGCGGCGGCTCATCGCCGAGTTTCCCGAAGGAGACGCCCACCATCGCTTCGCACGCGGACTGCTCGCGGACGTACTTCAAGACCGCAACCGCTTCGGCGAAGCGGTGGCGTTGTACGACGAACTCTTGGCGGAACCGGAGACGGCCGACCCGTTCGACCGCCTCCGCACGCACATCAACCGCGCCGTCAGCCTTCGACGCATGGGGCGGGCAAGAGAAGCGGCTGCCGCGGTCGAAGCAGGCCGCGAAGCGTATGCGGAGCCACTGGCGCCAGGAATCGAGGGGTCGGTTCAGATCACCGAAGGTGCGATCGCCATGCTCGAAGGCGAGTTCGAGCGGGCAGAGGCACGATTCAGCCGCGCCGCGGAGCTGCTCGGTTCGGTCGACCCCCAGCATCCCCTCCTTGGCAACGTCGCCTACCATCAGGCTCGCCTCGCGCTGAAGAACGGGGAGCATCGCGCGGCGTTAGACAGGATCAACGACGCGCTCGCGGTGTGGGACCGGATCAACGGCCCCGGAAGCGCCGATGCTGGCCGGGCTCTCGTCGTGATGTCGGACGCACTCGTCCCGCTGGGTCACAGCGACGAGGCGGCGAGGGCCGCAAAGGTGGCGGCCGGCTTCTTGCGGGAACACGACCGGCCCGAGGACGAAATTGCGCTGGCCGAGCTCGCCGAAGCGCGTGCATCGGGCGAGGAAAACCCCGCCGCGCGGAAGGTCTGCGAAGCGTCCGAACTCGCGCTGTGCCGCGAGGCCCTCCAAGGCGCGGCGGCGAACGCACTTTCCCCCTAAAGACACCGAAGCCGGTACTCTGCGGTCGTGGTCGGATCGAAGCCTCGCTCCACGTCGTTCGTGCTCGCTGTGGTCGCGCTCGCCTTGCCGGCGACGGCGCTGGCGAATCCCGGGCCCAAGGTCGTCCAGAACCCGAGTTACAACCCCTCGCCCGAGGCGGTGGTGATCGATCTTGGGGCCGCGAAGCCGGCCGCGCCCGCGCAGGGTCCGTCGTTCTCGGACCTCGACGCCTACGCGAAGGACACGCCCGACCCCGTCGTCGACACCGACGACACGCCGCATCCGCTCGGCAACGGGTTGGTGCAGGTCGGGTCGATGGTAATGCCGCAGGCCATGCTCGAGGGTGCGCAGATGGTGCCCGACGCAGCGCACGTGCTCTCGGCCGAGATGGGGCCCGTCGCCGGCGGCGGGGGTGCACCCGACATCGAGGAGATCTGTGCGTTCCCCGAAGAGGTCCCGCCGGGCATCTACGACTACGACGCGCGACCCGGCGGCGAGACGCCCCGCTTCGCCACCGTCTACATGAACTACCTCGGCGGCACCCTCAGCACGGGCGCCGAGAACTCGGCCGAGAACCTCTCGCAGATCGCCCGCTCGGGCCACCCCTACCCCGTCTACGCGGGCGGCGAAGCGCGAGCCATCGCAGCCGCGCAAGCGGTCGCCGTCGACTTCGCCGATTGGGCCGTGCGCGTCGTCTACGAGGAGCGCCCGCCCAAGGTGTTGCCCTACACGATGGTGATGATGGGCGGGCACTGGTCGGACACCACCGCCGGGCCCAGCGGCGGCGTCGCGCCGATCGACTGCGAAGACTTCGGCCAGCGCAACGTCTGCTACGTCTTTCAGAACGCCTCGCCCGCGGTCACGCAAGCCAACATCGCCAGCCAGGAGATCGGCCACACGCTCGGGCTGGGTCACACCACCGCGTCCGACTCGGTGATGGCCTCCGGCTACGCGCCCACCCAAGGCGGCGACCTGGGCTTCAACGATTCGTGCGCCGAGATCATCACGGTGCAGGGTCAGGCCGGCGCCTGCACGGGCGTCAACCGCTGCCACTGCGGGGACCCCGACCTGCAGCACGACAAGAACACCATGTTCGCCACCTTCGCCGAGGCGGGCGTCGACATGGTCGAGCCGACCATCGTCATCACCGATCCGCCCGATGGCACCACGTACGAGCCGGGGCAGGACGTCATCATCACCGTCGACCCGTGGGACGACGTCGGCGGCTACGGCTGGCAGCTCACCCTCGAAGACGCCGAGACCGGCGAGGTGCTCGCCGAAGCCGTCGACTACGACCGTGCGCTCGAGTTCAAGCTCATCGGCGTGCCCGAGGGCTCCTACCGCGCAATCGCGATGGTCCAGGATCACGCCGATCAAACCGGCACCGACGAGATTCTCTTCACCGTGGGCAACGCCGAGGGCGGCTCGACGGGCGGGGACGAGTCGGGCGGCGCCGACGAGACCGGCGCAGGCGACAGCTCCGGCACCGACGCCGACGCGGGCACGGGCGGCGGCTCCGATGCCACCGACGGCGACGTCACCGACGGTGCCGACACCGACGGCGACAGCGGCGGACAGAGCGACGACGCCGAAGGGTGCGGCTGCACGACCGACGCGCCGGCGCACCCCGCCACGTGGCTGTTGTTGCCGCTAGGTCTGCTCGGTCTGCGGCGCCGACGCTGATTTCTTTTTTTCGGACAACTCGTGGTCGGCGTGGTCTAAGGGCCCATGCCACATCCATCTCGATGCGGAGCTCTTGCCGTGCTGTGCGCCCTGGTCGGGTGCGGCGGCGGAACAGCGGACAGCGACACGGAAGGCTCGGGCAGCTCGCTCACCCTGACCACCCAGGGCACGGGCACCGACACCGACGACACGGCCTCGAGCTCGGGGACCTCCGACAGCGCGGACGGCAGCTCCACCGCCGCCGCGTGCTCCGCGGAGCAGGTCTGCGGCGACGTCTGCTGTGACGCGGGCGAGCGCTGCGACGAGATGCTCGGGTGCGTGCTGGACTGCGGCGCCGAGGACCCGTGCAACGACACCTGCTGCGACGCCGCGGGCGGCGAGATCTGCTACGTCGGACAGTGCATCGTGCCCGGGGCCGCGTGCTCTGCGGCCGCCTGCGCCACCCAGGTGGGCTCCGACTGCGGCGACGGCGAGGTCTGCGACCCGCAGCTGGGCCAGTGCGTGCCCGACTTCTCCGACCCCAGCTGCGCCTTCGAACCGGAGGTCGGCGTGTTCGACCCCGTCCCCCGGTTCACGTGGGGCGTTCGACAGGAGCGCGCGTGCGACCTGGGCTGCCAGGTCGAAGAGACGTGCAACGCGGTCTCCAACCTGTGCGAGCCCACGTGGAACCACGTCGACCCGGTCACCGAGCCGGACTCCTATCAGGTGGTGATGTCGCCGATGGTCGCCGACCTCGACCTCGACTGCATCCCCGAGATCATCTTTCACACCTACGCGGGCTCGGCCTACGCCAACGGAAGCGGCCTGCTCCGTGCGATTCGAGGCGACGACGGCACCGAGGTCTTCACGGTGGTCGACCCCGCCTACAACGTCGACCCCTCGGCGAGCCCGGCGATCGGCGACATCGACGAAGACGGCATGCCCGAGATCATCGCACCCAGCGGCACCGGCGAGATGCTGGCCTTCGAACACGACGGCACGCCGCTTTGGACCTCCGAGGGCCACGACAACGGCCAAGACGCGGGCGCCCCATCCATCGCCAACTTCGACGGCCAGGGCGCGCCCGAAATCGCCTACGGGCACACGGTCTGGGCCAACGACGGCACGCGCCTGTTTCAAGGCACCGGGGAAGACGGCACCAACGGCGGGTTCGGCCCGCTGTCGTGCGTCGCCGACCTCACCGGAGACGGGCGACCCGAGCTCATCTCGGGCGCGAAGACCTGGACCTTCACCGGAACGGTCGGCGTCGACTTTGCCGGGCAAGAGCTGTGGGAGGCCGCCTCGCCCAGCGGTTTCTGCGGCGTGGCCGACTTCAACCTCGACGGCATGCCCGAGGTCGCGACGGTCAACAGCAACACGATCACCATCTGGAACGGCCAGACGGGCGCCGAGCTGGCGTCGATCTCCATCCCGGGCGGAGGCGCAGGTGGGCCACCCAACATCGCGGACTTCGACGGCGACGGCCTCCCCGAGCTCGGCACCGCGGGCGGCGATCGCTACGTGGTCGTCGAGTACGTCGCCCCGGGCGAGATGACCATCTTGTGGGAAGCCGACACCCGTGACGGCTCCTCGCAGCGGACCGGCTCCTCCGTGTTCGACTTCGACGGTGACGGCCGCTCGGAGGTGGTCTACGGCGACGAGTGGTACCTGCGCATCTACCCGGGCACCGAGCCCGACTGCCCCGGAGGCGCGGGCTGCGACGGCGTGATGACCGACGAAGAGGTGCTCTTCATCGACATCAACAGCTCTCGCACGCGCACCGAGTATCCGATCGTCGCCGACGTCGACGGCGACTTCAAAGCGGAGATCGTCATCAGCACCAACAACGAGTCGTCCCAGGGCGCGATCGGAGACGCGGGCATCGAGGTCTTCGAAGACCGGCTCGACAACTGGGTCGGCACGCTGCCGATCTGGAACCAGCACACCTATCACGTGACCAACGTGCGGGCCGACGGCACCATCCCCGCGATGGAGGACCCCAACTGGTCCACGCCGGTGGGCAACCCCTACAACAGCTACCGCCGCAACGGGCAAGGCAGCCTCGAGGCCCTCTGCGCGCCCGACCTCGTCGCAGCCGACCTCACGCTCGACCAGTTCAGCTGTACCGACGATGCGCTCGACCTCTCCGTCAAGATCATCAACCAGGGCTGCCTGGGCGTGGGCCCGGGCGTGAACGTCTCGCTCTACGAAGCGGGCAGCCTCATCGCCACGTTCCAAACGATGGTGGCGATCCCCGCCGGCGGAACGCTCACCCTCGACCTGCCGATCGCACCGCCCGCGGACCCGCCCTACACGTTCACCGTCGTCGTCGACGACGATGGCATGGGCACGGGCGCGTTCAACGAGTGTGCAGAGGACAACAACGAGAGCGACCCCGTCGAGGGCTGCGAACCCGTCGGCTGAGCCGGGCCGGCGGACAGCCTACGTGCGAGTTGCGGCACAGGCTGCTAGCCTGATGGCGCATTGCCGCGCATCGACCCCGACGCCCTTCGTTCGTTCGCAGCTCGCGACTGGGGAGCTCCCGGTCGTCTCGCACGCGTCGAGCGAGCAGCTGCAACCGTCGAACAACGGGTTCGGATCTCGATCGAACTCTACGAAGCGGCACGCAGGACCCGGCCGGATTGGCCCGATGACGAAACGCGGCGACGCGACCTCCTGATGCACCAACGCATGCGGACGCTGCTCGACCAGGCTCCCAATGTCGGCGCTCGGTGACACTCTTCGAGCGCTGGCTCAGGTTCTCGATGCGGAGGGTCTTCGCTGGTACGTGTTCGGCGCTCAAGCAGTCAACGTGCGCGGCGCTCCGCGAGCGACACAGGACGTGGACATCACAGTAGAGGTCGATCGAGCCCGCCTTGCTCATCTCACCTCTGAGCTCGAGAGGCGAGGGATTCAACACCGCTACCCCGACATCGCGGAGGAGCTCCTGTCCTCCGGAGCGGTACTCCCGATGAGGCATCACTCCGCGATGGAGGTTGACCTCGTGATTGCGGGTCCAGGACTCGAGATGCTGGCGCTCGACCGAGCGGAACGAGTGGTGGTCGACGGAGTGCCCGTTCCCGTGGCGTGCGCGACCGACCTCGTGGTCATGAAAGTGCTCGCCGGCCGCGGGAAGGACCAGGATGACATTCGGGCCTTGCTGTCTTCTGGGCAGGTAGACCTTGGCGAGGCCCGTGACCTCATCTCGCAGTTGGAAGCTGCGCTCGGCCAGTCCGATCTTCTGCCCATCCTCGATGAGGCCATCGACGACATCGGGTAGACCGCCCCATCAAAAAAAGAGGCCCCGCCGGCACGCTCGCCGACGGGGCCCCTTGCGTCCTCGCTAGGGAGAAGCCGCTGCACCTGCGGCTTCTGTCGTGATCTTCACGGTGCACTCGGTCAGCTTGGTGGTGGCTGCGGTGACCTTCTGCGCATCCTCGGGGCTGAGCTTGGCCGCCTTCTCCGCGTTGGCGGCGAGCCAGTCGGCCTGCTCCTTGGCGACCTTGGTCGTGCACTCGGCGTCCTTGCAGGCACAGGCCTGCTCGGCGAAGCCCTCCATCGCCTTGACGTACTCACCACCGCCAGAGTCACAGGCGGTGAGCGAGAAGGAGCATGCGAGGGCGAAGAGGGAAAACTTGGAAAGCGTCATCGTCGGGGTCTCGCTTGGGCAGATGCGGGACCCTGCAGATGTGACGGGTCGACCTCGGAAAAAAGGTCGGCAGCACGGAACTGTGTCATCCTCGATGGCATGAAGACGTTGCCATGGATGGGCGCGATGGCTTTGATGCTTGCTGCGTGTGACCCGCTGGTCGACCTCGGCGACTCCGACTCGAGCTCCACCGGATCGCCCGGCGGAGGGGTCTCAGGAGGCCCTGGGAGCGTCCCACCCAACCCGACCACGCCGGTGACGACCAACCCGGGCAGCGGCGGGGGCTGCGTGCCCGGCACGATCGGCACCTGCGACTGCCCCAGCGGCTTCCCGGGCGCGCAAGAGTGCGGGTTCGACGGCACCTATCTGCCGTGCGAGTGCGACGACCCGCAGGCCACGACCGGCTGGGACACCTGGGGCAGCTCATCGACGGGCTGGTGGGGCAGCTCGTCGACCGGCTGGGGCAGCTCGTCGACCGGTGGCGACCCGGGCGTCTACATCCCCGAGCTGCCGCCGGGCGAGACCTGCCTGCCCCCCGAGCTGCCGTGCGAAGGGGACTTCGACATCGGGTCCGATGCGCAGCTCGAGCCGATGCGCATCTGCTCGGTCATCCAGGGCGACGTCTACATCTCCGGCAACGTCGAGACGGTGTCGTCTCTGCCATGCTTGCGGGAGGTCTCGACCATCTTCGTCATCATCGAGAGCCCGCTGAGCACGATCGAGGTTCCCGCCCTCGAGGCGGCGGGTCTGTTCGCGATCGGGGTGAGCCCCAACCTCCAGAGCGTCTCGGCCCCCGCCCTCTCGCAGGCCGCGGACATCTTCATCGGCGACAACGAGAGCCTGTCGTCGATCGACCTCCCGAGCCTGGTGTTCTCGAAGTCGATCGAGATCTTCAACAACCCCATGCTGCCCGACTGCGTCGCGGTCGAGCTGGCGGAGCAAGTCGGCAGTCCAGTGCTGTCCTGTCAGGACAACCTGGAGGACATGTGCTCGCCGATGTGCGGTTGAGGGTCTACGCCTTGACGATCTGCTTGCCCGCGAGCTTCCACGCTTGACCCTTGTGATCGACCGCTCGGAACAGGTGGTCGATCGATGCGTTGCCGCCATAGCCCTGGCTGGCCGCGCCCATCCACGCCTGCACGATGTCTTCGGGGCTTGGGTTGGCGCGCAGCCGCCCAAAGAACGAACCACTCTTGGGGATGAAGCCGCCCCCGAAGAGCGCCTGCACGATCCGCCAGCCCGTGATGCCGCCGAAGCCGAGCATCACGTGCTCCTCGCCGAAGAGCGTCTTCATGGTCTGCACTTCGGTCTCATCGCCCAGAAGCGAGCACCCGCCCCAGATGACGACCTTGACGTTGCGATGGAGCTGAAAGTCGCGACCCTTGGTGAGCGTCGCGGTCTGGTTGCTCGCTTGAATCGTGACCCCGGTGTCCGAGAACGAGATGTCGGTCTCGCCGTTTTCGGAGTAGAGGCTCCCCGCGTAGTGACCCGCGAGGTAGAGCCACTCGGGGCTGTGGGAGAAGAAGCTCTTGGCGGTGGACATCGGGACGAGCCCGGTTCGCACCGACTTGCTGCGCCGCAAGCCGAGCCCTTGGCAGCCGGACTCCCAGTCGTTCGCATCGCGTCGACTGCCCAAGACGAAGGTGGAGAAAGTGCTCATGTCCGGTTCCGCTTCGGAGCGCTCGTGCGCCTGGGTGCCAGTGTGTAGGGAGAATCGCGCCGCGGCGACTTCGCCTCGGTTGCACGGATGCGCTCTCGGACGCCCGCCTGGCAGGGAGCGGCCTCTGATGGCTGTCAGACAGTCTGTGTCCTGGACCTACAGAATGTTGCTGGCCCGGGCGAGAAAAGTCGCCGAGGGGCTGCGCAAGTGTCGCGAGCAGTTTCGCGCAGGACGCGAGCGGCACGTCGGGGTCTTGCACCTGGCTCCTTGGGACAGGCCTCGAAGCGGCGACTCGGTTACTCCTAGAGACAAACGCCGGCGTCAGTTCTTGAGGCGCTTCGGCGAACTTCCCAAACGTGCGGGTTGTCGCCGCCTCACCCGACCCGGGCGTGCTGCAGGTGCTCGGATGGGAAGTTCCCGTCGCCTCAGTGCGGGCATGAAGGAATGGGCGCGGCGCCCGGACCCGGAAATGGGCGCGGCGCCCGGACCCGGGGTCTCCGAAACCGAGAAACTAGGGACTCTCGATGAGAGTCCCCGCGCCACCGCGGGTTCGGAAGTCCCTGCAACAACAGTCGCCGACGGTCGACCCCCCCTGCAGTGGCGCAGTCACGCAAAGAGGCCAGCGCGCAGCGGCGTCGGCGGAACCGGGATCGCGCGTCGCAGCGTACGCACGAGCGGGTGCGGGCCCGGCCGATCATCCCTGGCGCGCGAGTGCTGGTCACGCGGCGGTGTCACGACCGGCGGCTGTTTCTCTCGCCCTACGGCGATCCGGGCAAGGGGCACACGATCGAGGAA
>JANSYI010000038.1 GCA_024742475.1 bacterium
ACGGCTGGCCTGCCCGGCGCCTGACGGAGCTTCTTCCGCAGAACTGGGCCACCGCTCGCGGTTGACGAGCTCGTGAAGGCGGCCGGCCAGGATGGCATGGTCGCGCCGCGCGTAGGAGTAGGCTGTCCGTAAAGGGCTTACGTTGCGAACGCGAAGAAGGGAGGAAAGTACGATCCAGCTCACGACTTCTGGAAGGAGTTGCGGGACGCGATCGTGAAGATGCACACCGGGGGCCTATCTGTGACGGAGCTGACGAAGGTCCAGAAGCGGATCCATCATCCTCCGAAGGTCGCGGCATATCCGGCGGCGATCGCGGGCTACAAGAAGTGGATCGGCAGGAAGAAGGTGAAGTGGTTCAAGCCATCGCGGACGAACTGGAGTTCGGGTGGCCTGGAGGTCATCGTCAATCCTGAGTTGGGGCTCGAGTGGGCGACGAAGGGGCAGCCACCTGTTCGTCATCTCATCAAGCTCTACTTCAAGAAGGAGGCTCCGAAGAAGCTCATGGTAGATGCATCGTTGACGTTGATGCAGACCGCGCTCGCTCCGAAAACAGGGACCGAGGTGAGCTTCGTCGACGTACAGCGTGGGGCCCTATGGTCGTTCTCCGGCGTGAAGAAAAGTTTGATGCCCCTCGTTCATGGTGAGGCGGCAGGGTTTGCCACTGCGTGGAGCCACCTCTGAGCAGCCTCCATCTTATTCGTCGTCGGGGAAGATTCGCCGCGCGATGACCAGGCCACAGATCTCGACGTCGGGGAAGGCTTGAAGCAAGGTGAGCTCATCGCCTTGAAGTGGCTCCCGGTGGTCACGATGTCGCCAAACACGATGACGGCCGGCTTCGGGTGGCCGAGTTGCCCGTCCACCTGATAGCCGGCCGAAAGCTGGGCGGGGGGTGGCCTGCTCGCTGAGGTCACGTGGACAGCGGTCGTCGATGCTCGTTGGACGACCAGTTCGCGTACGTCCCCCTGGGGGAACGCTTGGCGGAGAATTTGGACCAGACGATCGTCGTAGAGCGGGTCGCTCGGGGCCTTCGACGGTGGCGTGGGGATCCAGCTGAGGTCTCGAAGCGGGTTGACGTTGCGCCGAAGCTCGGCGGCACACTGCGCGATCGCACGCGCCTTGTACGGCCACTGAGGCGTGCCGGCGAGGTCCATGGTCTTCTTGAGGTTGCTGATGAGACTGTTCGTCTCGCCGTGCTGCCAGCCCTTGCGGGAGGTGTACTCGCGCAAGAAGTACACCTGGTCGCCCTCATCGAGGTGGTGGTGATCCCCCCGTGAAGAGTCGTCGACCTGGCGCAAGAGGACGGTCACGAATCGAGGCTCATGGCGTGGACCTCGGGGGCTGCCGCCGTGCTGCCAAGGATGTCGAGTACATCGTCGATGCGACGGACGCGGATCGCTCCCTTCTCCTCGAAGCGCGCGGGCCAGGTGATGTCGGTGCGTTCGAAGCAACTGTTGAGGATGAACAGCTTCCGGCGCTGGTGGAGAGCAGCGCGGGCTTGGATGAGGGAGCCCGACGTGTCGGAGGCTTCGACGATGATCGTGGCCTCGGTGAGCGCGCTCATCGTTGCGTTTCGGAGTGGGAACCAGCCTCGGTTGGCTCGCCAGTCCTGCTGGAAGTACCGCCACACCGGAACCTCGGAGATGACGAGGTGGTCACGGGCGAGGCGCTCTTGCAGCTCGGCGTTCTCGGAGGGGTAAGTCGCGGAGAGTGGGGTCCCGATGACCGCGATCGTCGGCTTGCCGAGCTCGAGCGCGGCGCGGTGCGCTGCGGTGTCGACCCCAGCCGCCAACCCTGAGGTCACCGTGAAGCCGTTGCTCGCGAGGAGAGCCGCGACCTTTCGGGTGCGGCGGATCCCGTCCGCGCTCACCTTTCTGGCGCCTACGACCGAGACGCATCGTGTCTCGGTCAGCTCCCAGATCCCCGCGTACTGGAGAACTTCGACGGGGTGCCTCGCGTCTCTGAGCTTGGCCGGGTAGTCGCCGGCTTGGTGGACACGGACGCCGAAGCGCTCGAGCCCGTGGTCGACGTGCAGCTGCGTGACCAGTCGTGCGTATCGCTCGGCGTCCTCGAGGGGCACCAGCTCTGAGGGAAGGGCGCCGGGGTTGTCGCGGAAGCGGTCGGCGACGCGTTTTTGCGTCGCGCGCTCGTCTGCCCACAGGGCTTCGTACGCGCCCATCTCCAAGAAGGGGGAGACCGTGCGTCCGAGCAGGGCGTTCGGGAGGCTGAGCGATTCCTGCGTCATTGCGAGGGGCGGTCCAAAGGGTGCGCTGTCGACCTCACCCTGCGCAACCGGGCGCGTGGCGTCTCATGCGCATAGTTCCTCTGAAGTTCGGAATTCGGCCCTGTTACGGCACTTTTGGCGCTCGCGATTCGCGCACGCCCAGGGCTGAAGGGAGGCGTTCGATGACGAGCGCCACAGTCTCCGGCTGTCGTCGCAGCTGGTCAGGCTTGGTGAACGCAGAATCCGAACGGAAGAGGGACAAGTCAGTCGTCATGGATCGAAAAGAAGGAGAGGGCTTCTGGGCCGCACTCGGTGCTTTGCTGGGGTTCGTGCACGAGTATGCAAGGACGGCCACGTTCGCGGAGGGCTTTGGAGCCCTCGGAGGCGGCATCGTTGCCTTCGTTGTCGCGCCCGTGGTGAGTCTCGAGTGGATGCTTCTCGCGGCTGGAGCATTCCTCGTCTGCGCGCGCATTGGTCAGCTTCTCGACCGCGCTGTCGGGCCAGCATGAACAGACCCGACGATGCCGAGCGGGTCCTGGTTGTCTCTGCAGAGCGTGATCAGCCCCGAGATCGCCGCTTTTTGATGACGACCGGGCTGTTCTCCCTGGAAGTCGGCACCACTCGACGTCGACGCGTGGCTGGGCGAGAGGAGGTGTCGCTGAACGACGTGTCGACGAGGTTGACCGTGGACTCGTCCTCGACGCCATGCAGGCGAATCACGACACCATCTCTGCGCACCTCGACAACCTCGACCTCGATGCTCCCGATGAGGGTGCGTTGTCCGACCTTGCGGGTAAGGGTGAGCATCAGATCCCCTGTACCACGAGGCGCGAGGCGCCGCGCTCGCGCCTCGGGTGGGGGAGGCGCTCGCCTACGATGCCCACCAGGCCCGGATTGCCCAGGTCGCGAACGCGAGGCGGCTCAACTCGTCCCAGGACTTCAACGCTTCATGGATCGGGAACCTCGCATCGTCGGGATCCTCGAGGCTCACCACGAAGCGGGCCATCAGCTCGACAGGGCGAGGCTGGCTACTGGCCCATGTAAGCAGCGTCCCCGGCTCCCAGGGGTCGATGCCTTCTGCCTCGTCGAGCTTCTCGAAGGCCTGCGCCATCATCTGGAGGGCTTCGGTGTGCTCTCCGTTCGCCGCCAGTTTCCGGGCTGCGGCGGCCGCCTTCTGCACGAGAACCTCAGGTCGGTTGTCGACGACCTTCTTTTTGGGCGGTGGGGAAGGGGGCGCCTTGGGCTTCTTCTTGCTCCGCTTGTTCTCGACCGTCGGCTCGGGCATGGGCACGTCGACGATAGTGACTCTCGGCGGGCAGCATCAAGCGAGGTGGACCCCGATCTATCCGCCACGTAGAGTTCGCCGATGAGTGTCGAACCGCTGGAAGAATTCGTAGGCCAGATGACGGTCGCTGAGCTTTGCAGCCGAACGGGGCGCAGGATCGATGAGCTGCTTCTGTTCTGCGAGGGCGGGGCAGGGAAGGGCAGCAAGGGGCCGGCGAGTCAGCCGGTTCGGAAACCATCGCGTTCCCGTACTCGCACTCACAAGCTCGACGAGCAGATCTTCGGGGTCCTTGAGGGTGCATCGGACGGAGTCGGTGGGAGAGACCTCGCCAACGCCACCGGCGCAACTCTGCCGCGGGTGCGCGCGGCCCTAAAGCGTCTCGTGGCGGCGAAGCGTGTTCGCTTTGCCGGCCTCACCTCCGCCCGGCGGTACTGGGCGACCTGATGGGGCGCGTCGCCAAGCTCGAGTTCTCCTCGGCGCTCGCGCAGCTTCGCCGCGTCGAGTCGTCGCTGTCGATCTCGGTCCACGAGGCGATGGGGATCATGACGGCGGTCGTCAGCGCGCCGGAGTTGACGCGTCCGTCCGAGCGGCTGACGGCGTTGCTCCGCGAGGATGGCCTGGCCGATGCCGAAGAAGCTCAGACGGCCGTGCAGTCGATCATGGCCGTCTACAACGCGATCGTCACCGGGTTGCAGGATGGTCGCCTCGACCACTCCGGCTTCGAGACCCTCGAGCAGGTCTGCGAGTGGTGCACCGGCTATCTGGAGATCGTGATGCGGGACGCGACCTGGGCAAGCGACGAAGAAGCCCTCGCTGCGCTCGACTCGGTCTCGATGCTCGCCGCGCTCCTCGAAGCCGAAGAAGGTACAGCCGAGCGAGTGAAGGCAAGAATGGAAGGCCTCGACAGCGCCGACGCGGCGGCGTCGCTGGCCATCGAGTGCGCGCTCGCGATGCACGAGTATTGGGAGCCGGTGCGCCGGGCGATGGTGCCGGCGGGAGCGGGCGAGTCTGGGCTGGTACCGTTCCGCCATGCGCAGCCGAAGGTGGGCCGAAACGCTCCGTGCCCCTGCGGGAGCGGCAAGAAGTACAAGCGCTGCTGCGGCGTGAACTGACCAAGCGCAGTGCCGTCGCGGGCAGCGACACACCGAACTCGGTTCCGCTCGCCTCTCGAGGTTGACTCGGTCCTCCGTGCGGAGGCTGCCTGAACGACGTTTGTTGGTTGCAGACGCCGAGGGCGCAGAAAGATGGTCCCTCGGCTCCATGCCGGCCAGTCGGATAGCGTCCTGCATCGCAGACGCTGGGGGCGAAGTGGAACCGAGAACGCGGACAGCGGCTGCTCGGCCTGCGGCGGTGAAACCGTGGTGTCGCTCCCTTGAGGAGGGGCGCGTGGTAGGTCGCCGGCATGCGTGCTGCTCTCGGCGTTCTTTGTTCTGTCGTCCTCGTTCTGCCTTCGCTTGCCTGCTCGCCGGTGCTCAGGAAAGTCAGGAACGATGGAAACTCTGTTACCTACTACACCGCCGAGGGCGGCGTGGTGATCAAGGGTGGGGTCAAGAGTCGCCACTCGATGTGTGTCATGCCTCCTGCTCAGGGGGTTCGGATGCGGACCGGGAAGGGGGACGGGAAGATCGTCGTGAAGGCCCCGAAGGCGACCACTGTTGAGGTGGGCGGGAGCGGAAGCTCCGACCACAAGGTCGAGAAACTCTACGAGCAGTCTGACGCGAGCCTGTTCATGCAGCACAGCCTGTATAGGATCTGCGAGATGGCTCTGAACGGAGGGTTCGACGCAGATGGCAAGCTCGACCCCGTAGCCTATCAAGCGGCGGTCATCGACGTGATCGAGATGACCCGTGAACTCATCTTGGCGCAGAGAGACGCAGCGCGGCTGGCTGCTTTGACGGAGGCGGTGACCATCCTCAAAGAAGCCAGGGTCCGCGCAGAGACGTCTGAGGAGGCGTTCGCCGGCGCAACGGTTGATGCGATGGACGCCGCGGTCGAGGTGGTTGAGTCGATCGCAGAGAGTATCCGAGCCGGTGAAGAACGTTGCGATCCCGATGAAGGCGACTGTCGAGGAGCGCTGGAGAAGCGCCAGCCCTCGACCGAATGAATGAACTGTGTCGCTCGGTCGAGGGGGGATTCTGGACCTGGGGCATGGGTAGCTGATGGCTTCCGCACGCTGCTGGCCGTGTTCGACGACGCGCCGGAACCATCTTCAGACACCGAGCCCTCGGTTCACGGTGCTGGCCTCTGGAGTTGCGCCTGTGTGTTCCACGCGCTACCGTTGTGTGCTGAGTCTGACGTGGCTTGTAGGGACATCCTGTCTTAATTGGACATAAGTCCGATTATCGGCGAACGCCGTAGCCGGGCCGATCTACGGTCCGGAACGCTCTTCCGTGACGACGGGTGTTCAGGTCCGGGCAGTGGTATCGTCCGCCGGCCCGTGACGAAAACGCCGCACGACGCGCTGTTCAAGTCGGTGTTCCAGCAGCCGGAGAACGCCGCGGCGGAGCTGCGGCACGTTCTGCCGGCCGAGCATGTCGCGGCGATCGACTGGTCGACGCTGAAGCTCGAGCCCGGGAGCTACGTCGACGAGGCGCTGGCGGACCAGCACAGCGACTTGCTGTTCTCCGCCACGGCGCAGGCCTCGGGCGAGCGCGTGTTCGTGTACCTGCTGTTCGAGCATCAGTCGACGGCGGATCCGAGGATGGCGCTGCGCTTGCTGAGCTACATGGTCAGCATCTGGGAGCGGTTCTCGGACGAAGAGAACAACAAGGCGTTGCCGTTGCCGTTGATCGTGCCCGCGGTGCTGTCGCAGGTGGTCGGCGGCTGGAAGGCGGCGACGCGGTTCTCGGGGCTGTTCTCGCAGAACCTCGGGCCGTTGGCGGACGCGGTGCTGCCGGACTTCTCGTATGCCGTCGACGACCTTCACCGGGTCGACGATGTCGACCTCAAGGCCCGCGCCGTAGCCCACCAGGCTCGGCTGGCGCTGTGGCTGATGCGAGATGCTCGAGACGGCGCCCTGCTCCTTCAGCGGCTCTTGGACTGGCTCGGCGAGCTCGAGGAGCTGGCGCAGATGCCGGGCGGAGAGCGCGCGTTGGCCCCTCTTCTAGCCTACGTTGTCCGCGTTTCGTCCGACCTGCAACTGGAGCAGTTTCGTGCCATTCTCAAGGAGCGAGCGCCCGCTACGGAGTCGATCACGATGACCATCGCAGAACAGCTTCTTGCCGAGGGCATGGCCAAGGGCGTCGCCCAGGGAAAGGCCCAGGGGGTTGTCGAGGGGGAGCTGCGCCGCGCCGGCGCCTCTGTCCTGACGGTGCTCGAGGCGCGAGGGCTAAGCGTGCCCGCAGGGGTTCGTTCGCGGATCGAAGGCTGTCAGGACCTCGATGTTCTGCAGTACTGGCTGACGCGCGCGGTTGCTGTTGCGTCGGCAGACCAGATCTTCGAGGGGTGACCCCTCCCCTGCCCTCACGGTATGTCTTGGTAGGGCATATGTCCTTTATGGACGTAGTCCCGACTATCGGCGAACGGTGTAGCGGCGGGCAGGGGGCCTGGGAGGGCCAAACTGCGGGCCGGAACAGCTGAGGTTTCGGCGCGGCGGGCATCATTCTGCGTTCAGGAGAGCCGAGTAGCGCACCAGGTGTTGATGGTCGCCAGGAACCGCGGAAATCTGAACGTTTGATCGCGTTCATCGAGCGCGAGGAATTTCGGGGCGACCTACGTCGGGCCGCTGCCTCTGTGCTGACCGTGCTCGAGGCGCGGGGTCTGAGCGTGACTGCGGAGGTCCGCGCCCGGGTCTCGCCAACGAGAAGCTCGCCAAGGTCTGCCGGGGCAAGGGACCGACGAGCGAGTGCCCGATCCTCGATGCGATTGAAAAGGACAGCCATGCCGACGGTTGATTTCGTCTACGATCAGGACTGTCCGAACGTTAAGGTGGCCCGCGCCAACCTCATGAGGGCATTTTCGCGGACCGGCCTCTCGGCGCGCTGGAAGGAACACCAGATCGGCTCGGCGGAAGCTCCGACACGCGTTCGCGGATTCGGCTCACCCACCATCCTCGTAGACGGCGTGGACGTCGGTGGCCTGACCGCTGGAGCCGAGGACTGTTGCCGCTCTGGCGACCTGTTCGGACTTTCAGACCTCGTCGCAGAGAACGATCGGGAGCTCGCCCGCCGCATCGGCCACCTCCTCGTCGGACGGGGTCCACCCAACTGCGACGAACACCGTCGCGCCGTCCAAGGCGCCCTCGTTCGATGATCGAGATCGGAGCGTGAGCGCGAGACGTCGCGCGTCCCACCATCCAAGGCCCATGCCCGAGCTGCCGTGGCGGTCGTCAGATCCAGCCATGACAGCCCAACTACGTCCCAAGGACCACGCGGAACAGGTCGCGCTGTTCCGCATGCAGGTCCTCGGCCCCGTCCTCAACCGTGAGCTTCAGCGTGGCGAACTCCTCGCTGAGCTTCGCGTTCTCGCGAAGCGACGGCTCCGACCGCCGGGGAGTCCTTCGACCCGAACGTTCTCCGTGCCGACGATGCTCCGCTGGCGCCTGCGCTACCTGGAACGCGGTCTCGACGGACTCCGGCCGGCGTCGCGGAGAGTCGGGGACGCTCAGGCCTTGAGCGAGGCCGAGCGCGAACTCCTGCTGCAGATCCGCCGCGAGCATCCGGCGGTGCCCGCCAACGTCATCCTCGAGACGCTGCTCCTCGATGGCCGTCTCGAACGCGGCCGCCTCTCCGCTCAGACCCTGCGCCGCTTCTACCGAAACCACGGACTCCCAAGGTTGACCAAGGCGAAGGCGAACCGTCCTCATGGCGAGCGTCGCCGGTGGGAAGCCGGTCACGTCGGCGAGCTGTGGCACGCCGACGTCTGCCACGGCCCAACGCTCGTCCTCGGCGACCGCCGGATCCCGCTTCGGATCCACGCGTTGCTCGACGACAAGTCCCGCTACGTCCTGGCGCTGCGCGTCTTCGACAACGAGCGGGAGTCGTCGATGCTCGAGTTGATGCTCGAGGCGCTCCGCCTCTACGGAGCGCCGCAACGGCTGTATCTCGACAACGGCAGCACCTACCGCGGCGATGTCCTGGACACCGCCTGCGGTCGACTCGGCATCAACCTCGTGCACGCAAGTCCGTACGACCCGCAGGCTCGCGGGAAGATGGAGCGGTTCTGGAGAACGATGCGCGAGGGCTGCTTGAGCGTAATGGGCAAGCAGGACTCGCTGCACGCCGTGCAGGTCCGGCTGCTCACGTGGCTGCGCGAGCGCTACCACAAGGCCGGCCGCCCACGCCAGCTTGGTCGGCCGCAGCCCGGCCCAGGCCTGGGTCGAGCGCACGCTGACCACGCGCACCGACGACGAACTCGTCGAAGCCTTGACCGTTCGCGCGCCCCGTCGCGTTCGCGGAGATTGCACGCTCAGCGTCGGCAACGTCGACTGGGAGGTTGCCGAGACCTTCCTCGCCCGTCGCAGGCTCACCGTCGCCCGCACGCTCGCCGAGCCGCAGCGTCCTCCGTGGATCGAGCACGACGACCGGATCTACGCGCTGCGACCCGTCGACCCCGTCGCCAACGGTCGTCGGCCCAAGCGCAAGAAGCCCAAACCCGGACTCGACGCTGTGGACTTCGACCCCGTCGAGGTCCTGCTCGACCACGCCATGGGGCGACGACCTCGCGACGGAGGTGCACGATGAGAAAGCCAGCATGGCTACGCCACTTCGGCCTCAAGCACACACCCTTCTCGAAGGACTTGGCCGACGACGACCTGTGGCTACCGTCCTCGCGCAAACAAGTCGTCGACGACCTCGTCGAGGCGCTGCACGAGCACAACCACGCCGTCGTCGTCGGCGAACCTGGCGTCGGCAAGACCTGCACCCTTCGAGCGCTTCGCAAGCGACTGCCAGAGGCCAACTTCCAGCTGACCTACTGCCACAACGCCACGCTCGGCCGTCGCGACTTCTACCGCCAGCTCAGCCTGGCCATGGGTCTCCCGGCCAAGGCCACCGCCGCCGGCGTCTTCTGGGCCCTGACCAACCAGATCGAGGAACTCTCCCGCAGCAAGGTGCACCCCGTCTTCCTGCTCGACGAGGCCCAACTCATGCGCGACGACGTCCTGCAGCATCTGCACATCCTGTCGAACTACCAGTGGGACCAGAGACCGCTGCTCTCCATCGTCCTCGTCGGTCTTCCGGACCTCTGGCGACGGCTCAGCCTTGGTGTTCATCGTTCCCTGTGGAGCCGCATCCACTGCCGCATGTCGCTCGAGCAGGCCCAGCCCGAGGACACCACCGAGTACATCCATCATCGGCTCTCGCTCGCGTCGGGCAAGCCTACGCTCTTCGCCTCCGACGCCCTGACCTTGATCCACGAAGTCACCACAGGACAGCTTCGCGACATCGACCGCATCGCCACCAACGCGCTGCGGACGGCCAGCCGCCGCAAGCTCAAGCTCGTCGATCGCGAGCTCCTGCAGGACATCATCGACGCCGACACGCTGCTCGACTGAACCTCGTCCGACAGGACGGGCGGCTCACGCCGCCCGTCCTTCGTGCTCGGGATCAGCCAGCGTGAGCGCTTCGAGATCACCCAGCGTGAACCTCAACACGTGGCGAGCGCGTTCTCGACGCGGATACGGTCCGCTCGGTGTCGGGGCGGTCTCCGCGGTCGGCGTGCTCGTCGGCAAGTTTGTGTTGGATTCGACCGTCAGCGTCTGCATCAGCATCGCCGCGCTCATCGCCGCCTGCATCTGGAACGCCTGGCCCCGGCGAATGATCGAGCCGAGTTGTTCAACGTGCCCCTACCCTATCACCGAATGAAGAAACCCAACAACAAGGAGAAGAAGGCATGAGCAAGAGAACCGTAGAAGTATTCAGCGCGGGCTGTCCCGCGTGCGAGGACACCATCCAGCTGGTCAACGATATCGCGTGCCCCTCGTGCGAGGTGAGCATCCTCGACATGAAGGACCCGGCTGTCATCAAGCGCGCCAAGGACCTGGGTATCACCCGCGTTCCGGCCGTCGTCGTGAGCGGCAAGCTCGCAGAATGCTGTGTTGGCGCGGGCCGACGGAGGCTGGCCTTCGTGCCGCGGGTGTGGGGAGCGCGGCATGATCCGACTGCTTGCGGCGGTCCTGCTCCTTGGGGGCATGGCCGCCTGCAACGGTTCTTCCCGGGCCGCGGCTTCGGCCTCCGGGGAGCCGGCGCAACACGAGCCGGCTGGGAGAGCGCTGGCCGGCCGTGAACCGCGGTCGTCACAGTTGCACCGGGCCACGCTGACCATCGAGGGCATGATCTGCCCGCGATGCGCCGAAGCAGTTAAGCAGGCCCTCGAGAAAACCGCCGGCGTTGTTTCGGCCGAGGCGGACTTCCAGTCTGAGACGGCAACCGTGTCGTTCGAGCCGAGCAAGACGAACGTGGATGCGCTCGCCGCGACCATTGAGAGCGTCGACCGGGATCCTGCGCCGGCGTTTCGAGTGACGGCGCGAAGCGCCGCCTCGAGGTGACCGCCCCGGGAATCATCCCGCAGTGGGTGGTCTCGGTGGCCTCAGAAAACCGTGCCGCGTGGGATGGGAGGCGATGGCCTGCAGGTCTGTTTGGAACCATACGCAGGGGCAAAGGCGCAAGCTTGCAGCCCACACTTCGCTCGTTGGATAGACATGATGTTTCACGGGGTTCACGGTGCACCCGCCTCTCAGACATTGCCATCTCGGCCCTGTTTGCAATCGGACGCCACGCCCTCCGGTTCGACTTGCAGCGTGGTGTGCTCGAAGCCGAAGCGACGGTGGAGCATCTCCTCCATGGCACACAGGACCGTCTCCGAAGAGGCGCTGGGTTCGTAGACGACGTGCGCGGTCAGGGCCGGTTCTCGGGTGCTCATCGCCCACACGTGGAGGTCGTGAACACCGACGACGGAGTCGATGCTCTGGATCTGATTCCTCACCTCCTCCAGATCGATATCGTCTGGAACCGCATCGAGCAGTAAGTTGGTGGAGTCCCTGAGCAAGCCCCAGGTGCCCACGACGATGACCGCCGAGATCAGCAAGCTGGTGGCCGGATCGATCCAGTCCCACCCAGTCCACAGGACGAGTGCGCCTGCGACGACCACGCCCACCGAGACGGCTGCGTCGGCGGCGAGATGCAGAAACGCGCCGCGAATGTTCGCGTCTGACTTACGGTCGATGAAGAACAGCCCCGCCGATGCGGTGTTGATGACGACGCCGACCGCTGCCACGATGATCATCGTCCAGCCATCGATGGGAGACTCGCTGCCGATGCGCCCGATGGCCTCCCACGTGACCGCTCCCACCGCACCCATGATCAGCACCGCGTTGAGGAAGGCGGCCAACACGGTGGACTTGCGCCAGCCGTACGTCCGAAGGTCGCTCGGAGGCCGCGCCGCAAGCCGCATCGCGACCCACGCAAGGACGAGGCCGAGTACATCGCTGAGGTTGTGCGCGGCGTCCGCGATCAGCGCCACGGATCCGGAGAGCACCCCGTAGACCACTTCGACGACCACGAACACCACGTTCAGTGCCACGCTGATCGCAAACGCCTTGCCGTGGTCGGACCCCTTCGCGTGGTCGTGATCGCGTCCCATGTTGCTGACTACTACCCCTGATGGTAGGTTCCCGCAACCGAGCTGAAGTGGAGCTCCGTGCAGCAGACAGCCTCCGAGAAAACGCAGACGACGTGGCTTCGTATCCCGAAGATGGACTGCGCATCGGAGGAGAACTTGATCCGCATGGCGCTCGACGCGACCGGCGCGGTCGAACAGCTCGCTTTCGACCTCGACGACCGGACCGTGGCAGTGGTTCATCGCGGCGCTGCGTCGGTGCTCTTGCAGCGGCTCGAACCGTTGCAGCTGGGAGCGACGATCGAGCGGACCGAACCGGGGCACTGTGCCAGCCTCGGCGAAGCGCCCGACGCCGTGGGCGAGCGTCGGGTTCTGAAGCAACTTCTCGCGATCAACGGAGCAATGTTCGTTGCCGAGCTGGGTTTTGGGATCGTGGCCGGGTCAACGGGCCTACTCGCCGATGCGCTGGACATGCTCTCTGACTCCATGGTCTACGGGCTCGCGCTCGCGGCCTCGGGCAAGTCGATTTCCCGGAAGAGAGGTGCGGCTCGGTTCAGTGGCTGGCTTCAGATGGTGCTCGCCCTGGGAGTTGCGGTCGAGGTCGTGCGTCGAGCGACCGGCGAGTCGCTTCCGGAGGTGGGAACCATGATCGGAGTGTCCGCGGTCGCTCTCGCGGCGAATCTGGGCTGCGTTGTCCTGCTCCGCAAGCACCGCAAGGGGGAGGTCCACCTGCGGGCGAGCTGGATTTTTACATCCACCGATGCGTTCGCGAACCTCGGCGTGATCGTTGCGGGTGCCATGGTGCTCTGGACCGGTTCGAAAGTCCCGGATTTGATCGTCGGGTCTCTCATCGCCCTCATCGTCGGCATCGCTGCGGTGCGCATCATTGGTATGTCTCGCGCGCAGGAGAAACCGGCATGAAGGGCATCCGAATCCGTCCGGAAAAGCGCGGCCTCGAGGCCGTGCTCTTCGACCTCGAGGCCGAGATCATGGAGTTCGTCTGGGGGCAAGAGGATGCGCGCGTCTCTGTCCAGGACGTGGTCGACGAACTGTCGCGCGACCGCGACGTCGCCTATACGACCGTGCTGACGACCGTCCGAAGGCTCTTCGACAAGGGGCTTCTCGCGCGCACGAAAGATGGGAAGCGATATCTCTACCTGGCGCGAATGAGCCGCCGCGAGTTTCACGAAGAGCTCGCGCGCGTCCTGATGCGAAGCTTGCCTCCTGCGGGACGGGCGGCAGCGTTCGCAACCCTGGTCGACGAAGCCGCGCAGGAGGACGACCAAGCTCTCGCGCGGCTCGAGGCGATGGTTCGGAAGCGACGGAAAGAGAAGCGAGATGAGTGAGTTCGTGTTTGCGGCCTCGGCCGTCGCGGTCGTGTTCCTCGTCGCGGTACCGCTCGCGACAGTCGCCGCCAAGGGACTCGTGAGGTTTCGAGAACTCTACTGCGTTTCGGAGATCACCCGCTACGGATCGTCGTACGGCTATGCCTACTTCACAGCTCCGGTCTTGGTTCCGCTGCTCTGGGCGATCTCAGCGGCGCTGCATCAATCCGAGCCGGGGCGCGGCCTCGGCGCATGCTTGTCGGATCACCCGGTAGAGACGGTCTGTCTCGGGGCGCTCGCACTCGCGATCTCGCTTTGCACCGGGCTCTCCGCCGTCGCGACGGCGTCCACGCTCCGAGGCTCGAGCCGAGGCGTCGCGCGTGCAGTCCCCGGCATCCTCGTCGACCAGCAGCGACGCCTTGACGTCCTCGTTCGCCGCACGCCGGCCTTGACTCGATTCGGATCGTCGATCGTCGCCGTCGCGGATCCCTCGGTCCCCGCCTGCGTCCGCGGCCTACTCCGGCCTCGAATCCAGTTGAGCGCAGCGTTCGCCAAATCGCTCGACGACGCAATGCTCACTGCCGTGGTGCTCCACGAGTTGGAGCATCTGCGCTGTGCCGACGCGCTCCGCGGCGTCCTCGCAGAGACTGCTCTACGCATGAATCCGCTGGGGTTCCTGCTGCGTCCGGGGTTCGAGCGCTGGAGGCTCGCCCGCGAGATCGCATGTGACCGGCATGCAGTTGCCGCCGGGGCCAACCCTCCCGCTCTCGCTCACGCGCTCGTCCTGGCTGCGCGTGCCGCAGGCGCACGCAGTCCCCTTCCCCAGCTAGCCGATTCCCGTTTGTTGGGTTTGGAGCTGAGGGTCCGTTTGTTACTCGACCCCGACGAAGCGGCGTGCGGATGCGGATCGCGGCGCGGGGTTTCGCTCACCGCGGCCGCCTTGATGGTCGTCGTCGCCCTCCCTCACTTGGTTGGTTCCGAGCCTCTGGACTCGTTTCATCTCGTCATGGACCGAGCCGTAGCGTTCTTCGTCTGACCCCAAACCCTTCCAACGGATTCGCCCGGCAGGCCTGCCGATGACTCAAGTATCTCTATTTACTATTTGTGATAGTTGCTTGATGACCGTGAGTACCTTGTCGGCGGTCCTTCTCGTTGCTGGGTGTGCCAGCGTGTACGCGCTTCCTCCGAGGCAATCCTCGACCCACCCAAGCGCCCTCGCAGCGCCCCCGGGAGGCTACGAGAAGGTCCACGTTCCGGACGTTCCACTCCCCGACCCGACAGCGACCGACTCGGTTACGCTCGACGCGATTCTCGCGTACGCGGACCGCCACGCCCCGGCTCTGCAGGTCGCGCGCGCGCGTGTCGGCTTGGGCGACGCAGCCATCGTGGGCGAGGTGCCGATACTTCCGGACAACCCTACGCTCTCGCTGGGCGCCGGACCGGGACTCAATTCCGGGGGCAACCATGTCGACATCACGGGCTCGCTGTCCCAACGACTCGAGGTTGCTGGCGAGCGCCGACTCCGGACCGAGGCTGCCGAGCGTGTCCGCGATCGTCTCGAAGCGGAGCTCGACGAGGCGCGATGGCAGGTGCACAGGGACGTTCACGCAGCATTTCACCGTGCTTTGGTCGCTCGCGAACGACTGCTCGTGGCGGTGCGCGTGCTGGAGTTTCAAGATCGTCTACTCGAGATCACTCGCCGCAGGCTTGCTGCCGGGGATGTCTCGGGGCTTGCCGTTCGACTCGCTGAAGGAGATCGAAGCCAAGCCGAGGTCGCCCACATCGCGGCGACGCAGGACTACCTACGAGCACGGCTCGAGCTTGGAGCCATTGGCGGGTGGCCAGCGAGCCATCCCCCCGAACCGGCAGGCATACTAGATCCCCCACGAAAGCCTCCGGACGCGGACACCCTCCTCGAGCTGGCACGGAACCATCAGCCACGCCTGCGTACCCTGCAGGCCACCCACGACGAGACCGTGGCACGAACCCGGGCCGCCGACCGCGAGGCGTGGCCGGAGCCGACCATCGGCGTTCAAGTCATGCGAGAGAACTTTCGGTTCGGGCCACCAGAGACGCAGATGCTCGGGGTCCTCTCCGTTCCCATCCCCGTGGTGCGGCGCAACCAGGGCGAACGTGCAACGGCACGAGCCCAAGAAAGCATTGCCGATGCGGAGCGTGGTTCCTTCGGCGCGCTGCTCCCCAGTCGCATCGAGCAACATCGCACCGCGGTCGCCGCAGCCGCCGACCGCGTTGCTGCCTACGGCGCCGAGATCCTGCCGAAGTTCGAGGAGAACCTCCGGCTCGTGCAGCGCGCCTTCGAACTCGGGGAGATCGACATCCTCCAGGTGACGGTTGCACGCGAACGCTTCCTCGGCATTCAGACGGACGCTCTGGCGGCATACCGAGACTACTTCCAAGCCGTGGCTGAACTCGAAGGCGCGGTCGGTACCGACGTCTGGACAGAAGAACGACTCGACCACGCGTCACCACCCGAGGTTTCCCTTTGAATCACCAGATTTTCGCTCCCGAACACTACAGTGGTGGCCTGCTGAGAATCCTCGGTGACCGGACCCCCCGCCTAGTGCTCGGACTTTGCTTCGTCGCCGGATGTCCCACGGACAGGAGCGAGCCGAAGCGAGACCAGCTCGAGCATGCCGAACGCGAGGACGACAAGGAGGAGCACGCCGAAGGCACCGTCCGCATCAGCCCCGCGGCCCTCGAGCGTGCAGGCGTGAGAATCGAGGTCGCCGCGCAGATTCCACTCAGCGGAGGCGTGCGTGTTCCCTCAGAGGTGACGCCAGACCCTGACCAGGTCGTTCATGCGGCCCCACTGGTGGAAGGTCAGATCGCCGAAGTCCGCGTTTCTGTCGGCGACCACGTGGAGGAGGGCACCCTCCTCGCGGTGCTTCGCAGTGTCGCGCTTGGAGAGACGCGCGCGGCCATGGCAGAGGCGCAAGCGGAACTCTCGGTCGCCAAGGCGAACTACGAGCGTCAGCGAGATCTCGTCAAGGAAGAAATCGGCGCCCGCCGAAACCTCGTCGAGGCCGAAGGGGCGCTCAGAACGGCTCGCGCGAGGGTGGAGGGCCTCCGCGACCGTACCCGGGTCTACGGCCGCGGTGGGAGCGGGGCCACGACCTTCCTGCGCAGCACCATCGCCGGAGAGATCGTGGAGCGACACGCAACGGTCGGCGAGGTCGTCGGGCCCGACCGCACCCTATTCGTGATCGTCGATCCGAGCCCGGTTTGGGTCATGGGCGCCGTGTATCCGCAGGACATCGCGACCGTCCACGAGGGGGCCGAGGTCACCTTTCTCTCCCCAGACCTCCCCGGGCAAACGTGGAGCGGGCCGCTCGCCTGGGTCTCACCGATGGTCGACGAAGACACCCGAACGCTTCCCGTCCGGATGGTATTGGAGAATCCTGAGGGAACAATCCGACCTGGGCTGTTCGGGACGATTCTAGTTCCTACCGACGACGCAGAGATCGTGACGATCGTTGATACCGGTCTCGTGGAGCTCGACGGAGGAGGGGTCGTGTTCGTCCCCACCGACGAGGAGGGTGAGTTCGAGATTCGCTCGGTGTCGACTGGCCGACGCGACGAGGGGCGCGTCGAGATCCTCGAAGGTCTTGCCGTCGGCGAGCGGTACGTCGCCGAGGGCACCTTCGTTCTCAAGTCGCAGCAACTCAGCGGAGAACTCGGAGAGGGCCACGCGCACTGAAGACGAGCCCATGATCGAACGCATCGTCGACTTTTCGGTCAAGAACCGATTCTTGGTCATCCTCCTGGTCCTTCTCACCGGAGCGCTCGGCGTCCGAGCGGCGCAGCAGCTGCCCGTCGACGCCGTGCCGGACGTCACGAACGTACAGGTTCAGGTCCTCACCAACGCGCCTTCGCTGGGGCCGCTGGAGGTCGAGCAGCTCGTGACGTTCCCCGTAGAGAGCGTGATGAGCGGACTCCCTAGACTCGAGGAAGTGCGCAGCGTATCCCGCTTCGGTCTGAGCGCCGTCACTCTGGTCTTCGAGGAGGGAACCGATATCTACTTCGCCCGCCAGCTGGTGGAAGAGCGGCTGGCGGGCGCGAGAGAAGCGATTTCGTCCGACTACGGGAGTCCGGAGCTGGGCCCGATCTCGAGCGGTCTAGGCGAGATCTACCAGTTCGAGGTCCGCGCCGAAACGATGTGCGGGACCGATGCCGACACCGGCAGCTGCTACACGCCGATGGAACTGCGGACGTTGCTCGACTGGTACGTCGCGTATCAGCTCCGATCCGTTCCGGGCGTCGTGGAGGTCAACACGTTCGGTGGTGAACTTAAGACCTTCGAGATTCGACCTGATCCGTCGAGACTACGCGCGCTTGGATTGGGGCTCGAAGACGTCTTCGGGGCATTGGAGCGAAACAACCTGACGGGAGGTGGAGGTTATATCGCTCATGCGGGTGAGCAGCGGCTCATTCGCGCCGAAGGACTGCTGCGCAACCTCGAAGACATTCGCCGCGTCGTCGTTACGACCCGCGACTCCGGCGTTCCGATTCGGCTCGCAGACGTTGCGGAGGTCGTCAACGCGCCGATGATTCGTCAGGGCGCGGTGACCCGAGACGGGCGGGGGGAAGCCGTGACGGGCATCGTCATGATGCTCATTGGAGAGAACGCGCGGCAGGTCTCGCGAGAAGTCGACGCACGCATCGATGAGCTCCGTCCGACCCTTCCTGACGGAGTGACCATCGACACCTACTACAACCGAACGGAGCTGGTGAATCGAACGATCCGGACGGCGGTGACCAACCTGATCGAGGGAGGCGTTCTAGTGATCGTCATCCTGCTCCTCCTGCTCGGCAACGTTCGGGGGGGGCTCCTCGTCGCGAGCGTCATCCCTCTGAGCATGCTGGCCGCGCTCATCGTAATGAAGGCATTCGGGGTCTCGGGGAATCTCATGAGCCTGGGTGCGCTCGACTTCGGGATCATCGTCGATGGCGCCGTGGTGATCGTGGAGCAGATCGTCACCTCGCTGGGTCGACGACGACCCGGCGAAAGTACGCGAGAAACGATCCGCCGAAGCGCACGCGCAGTCGCTCGACCGGTCCTGTTCGCTGTCGGAATCATCATGCTCGTGTACGTACCGATCCTCTCCTTGGAGGGGATCGAGGGCAAAATGTTCCGTCCGATGGCGTGGACCGTGTTGTTCGCGCTCGCTGCGTCCGTCATCTTCGCGCTCACGCTGATGCCCGCGGCAGCGACTCTGGTATTCCGAGGGGGGGTCAAAGAGAAGGAGACGCTGTTGATGCGTCTGTTTCGAGCGGCATACGAGCCGGCGCTGGACTTCACACTGCGCCATCGCTGGCTGCCCATCGTGGGTGGGATCCTGATCCTCTGCGGCGCGGGGGCACTGGTCCCCACCCTGGGTGCTGAGTTCATTCCGCGTCTCGACGAAGGGGCGATCGCCATGCAAGCCGTTCGTTTGCCTTCGGTGTCGCTCGAAGAATCCGTCGAGTCCACGGGCCGAATCGAGCGCGTCATCCTCGAGTTGTTTCCCGATGAGGTCGAGACCGTGGTCTCGCGCACCGGACGAGCCGAGATCGCGACCGACCCCATGGGTGTCGAGATCTCGGACATCTACGTGATCCTGAAGCCCGCGCAGGCCTGGACCCGGGTCCAGAGCAAGGAGGCGCTGGTCGATGCGATCAAAGAGGCGCTCGAGGAGCAGGTCCCGGGGCAGAACTACCTCTTCAGTCAGCCGATCGAGCTCCGCACGAACGAGCTCATCAGCGGCGTACGCTCCGACGTCGCGATCTACGTCTATGGCGACGATCTCGACGAACTCGCAAGAATCTCCGATGCCATGGTCGAGGTGCTGCAGACGGTTCCCGGCGCGGCGGATGTCCAGGCCGAGCAACTCTCCGGCTTGCCTTCGCTCGATGTCACCGTCGATCGCGACGCGTTGGCGCGGTACGGTATCGACGCTCGGCAAGTCGTAGAGGCGGTCGCAACGATCGCCGGTCGACAGGTCGGACAGATCTTCGAGGGTCAGAGGCGCTTCGCGCTCCAGGTGCGTCTGCCGCCCGAGCTTCGCGACGATGTGCGACGGGTCCGCGATCTCCCGGTTGCGCGACCTGCTGGGGGAACCGTTGCGCTAGGACAGATTGCGCGTATTCGGCGAGTGGAAGGCCCGGCAACGATCAGCCGAGAAGCCATTCAGCGGCGTATGACGCTCCAGGTGAACGTGAGAGGGCGAGATCTGGCGGGTTTCGTGGAGGAGGCGCGAGGTCGCATCGACGCCGAAGTCGACATGCCGGCGGGATATATCGCGCGTTGGGGCGGGCAGTTCGAGAATCTGCAAGCCGCCACGGATCGACTCATGATCGCGGTTCCCGCCGCCCTGCTCCTCATTTTTTTGCTGCTCTTCATGACCTACGGCGCAGCGAGACCCGCGCTGCTCGTCTATCTCAACGTCCCGTTCGCGGCGACGGGGGGTGTGTTCGCGCTGGTCGCACGCGGGATGCCGTTCTCGATCAGTGCCGGGGTCGGATTCATCGCCCTGTTCGGGATTGCCGTGCTCAACGGTGTCGTGCTTGTCTCGACGATCCGTGACTTCCAGAGCGACGGAAAAGGACTGCGAGAGGCGTCACGAGAGGGTGCGAGCAGTCGCCTCCGCCCTGTGCTCATGACCGCGTTGACCGACGCTCTGGGCTTCTTCCCGATGGCCTTCTCATCGAGCGCAGGTGCAGAGGTCCAGCGCCCGCTGGCCACGGTGGTCATCGGCGGACTCATCACCTGCACGACGCTCACGCTGTTCGTGCTTCCTGCGATCTACAGTCGTTTCGGAGAAAAGGTCGAGGATGCGGATGAGTAGCAAGTCTGGTCCTTCGGGCACTGGTCGGACCGGAAGCACTCCGAAGTGTCGGAGGAAGCGACGGATTCGCATCGTGGGATGCTACAGCGCTCGGGCTGCCCCGCTTGGGTCGCCTCGCCGGTTGCTACTCTCCGCTGTTTTCTTTCTGCGACGCGTCCGTCTCGCCAGCTTGGGAGCGGCTCCCGGCCGGGCAAACGCTGCCGACGGGAGTGCAAGTCGCGGGTCGGCGCGGAGCATCTTCGAGCGCGGGAGGATGACCGACCAGAGGCCGAACACCGCGGCGAGGGCGTGGTCGAGCTCGAGGGGGTCGCTCGTTCGTTAGAAGCCTGCCGGCGGGTCGCATCGCACGGCGCGTTGGGCCGCTTGAAGCGTGTGCAGGACGCCCGATGACCAGCCGGTTCCTCCGTACACCAGGGCGCCCTCAATCCACATCGCGTCGAGGTCGGCGAGCGCATAGGGGATCTTCTCGTCGGTGGTTCCGCTCGACTGCTGGACTGCTGGAACTTGCACTCGATCGCGAAGGCGACCTGGTCGCGCTCGCGCAGCACGAGCAGGTCGACACGCCGATTCTTGCCGATCGTGTCCGTACGGACACCTCGACTCGGCCTTCGGCGCGACGCGGTCGCGGTACTCGTCGCCCATGGCTGCAATCGTACGGCGGTACGCAGGGCTGCTGAACTGAACGCAACGCTGGGGTCACATGAACACGCGTGTTCGGACGACGTACGGCCGGACGGCCGGAGAATCGAGATCAGGGCCTCGCGCTCGACGCTCGGGCTCGCGCGCTCGTACTCGCCATCTCAGCGGCAGTGGCCGCGACGCCATCGAACGGCGTCGTCTTCGACGATGAACTCGCCGCCGGCGGTGTTGCCGAAACAGAGGGTGCCTCGGAGAGAGCCACCCTCGTCGAGCGTGGTGATCAGACCTCGGGGGCTGGTAGGGCGAGGCTGGCGGCGGCGGGAGCCCACGATCGTGCGGAACATGGCTCAGTTTCTGACCGACAGGGGGTTGGGGTTGGTGGGCTCGTCCTCAGCGGGGCCGTAGGCGAGGACGCGGTAGGTGTTGGCGATGTCCTCCAAGCAGAGTGCGGAGAGGGCCTGTGCCAGCGCGGGGGCCGTCACGAGCGCCTGCTCGCTGGCTTCGCCGGATTCGAGCAACTCCAACGCCTCGCCGAGTCTCTCCATCACGTGGTCTCGAAGGTCTGCCTCCCGGTTTCGCTGTCCCATCGCCCAAGAGGTCGACCGTCGAGTTCGAGTGTTGCGACGAAAAATCGAGAGCGCGCAGGACGCCCAGGGGCTCGCGAAAGGAGCAGGGTGAAGGTCGCCCCCATCATCGCGATGTCGACCGGGCCGAGCGTGCGGTCGGCGGTCGGATCATCTGCGCGAGATCGAGCCTGACGCCGACCCGTCGGAGGTAGTTCGCCGTGGTCACCAACGAGGTGTGGCCGAGCTGCTGCTGGATCGCGAGCACCGGCACACCGGCGAGGGCCAGGTCGGCCGCGTGGGTGTGGCGCAGCCCGTGGGGGTGCACGCGCCGCTCCAGGCCGGCCCGCTTGGCCAGCCGGGGCAGCAGGTGTCGGGCGTAGCTGGGGTCGGTGGGCGTCCCCTTGAGGGTGCACAGCAGCGGTGCCCCCTGCCCGACCGCCGGGAGCTTGGCGCGCTCCTCGAGCCAGCGCTCGACCAGCGGCAGTGCGTCGAGGTTCGAGAGCACCGTCGTCCTGGGCTTGAGCCCCTTGCCCAGCCGAACCCGAACGGTGCCGTTCTTGAGGTCGACGTCGTGCGGCCGCAGTTCGAGGGCCTCGGAGATCCGAATCCCGGTCCGCCAGAGGACGGCGAGGAGCGCCCGGTTGCGATGCCCGGTCACCCCGCGGGTCGAGCACGCACCGATGAGCGCCCGGACCTCGGCCTCGGTGAACACCTCGGGCGGCAGCAGCTTGCCGCGGGTGGGGTGCGCGAGGGGTTCCTGGGCGGCGCCCGCGGGCATGTCGACGAGGACCGCGGGCTCGAGCTTGAGCTCGAGCTCGGCCGAGCTCGGGGGCGGCTTCAGGAACGACAGCTCCGGGTTCCCGACCGGCTTTGGCGCATTGGCGGGCCGGCTCCGCCGGAGCTGGCGGCCCCGCTTGCCCTTCGTGCGAGTCGAAGCCCCCCCTACCCGGGCCGAGGTCGAGCGTCGCCGGGCCTCGGCGGGCGGGGAGTGGAAGAGCGCGAGCTGCATCGCCCTCCTACCCTGCCACGGCCGATCGGCGATTAACAGCCTTTTCGAGGTGTCCCTGCGAGGCAGGGAGTCACACTCTGTCGAATTTTCTGTGATCGCATTGCAGCCGACGTGAGGTCCCGCGATCGACTTCGAGCGTCCAGGCGCAGCGATCGAGAACCTCGATCGAACCGAGGTCTTCGAGTGTGCGAGGCTCAGATCAGACGGGTGAGGTCCTTCGTCTCCGCTGACGGCGCGTTGCGTTTGATCGCTTCGATCCCGTGGTCGCGCGAGGTGGTGGAGATGTACATCTGGCTGGTGCCGATGATCTCGTGGTTGGCGGCCTTGAGGACGAAGTAGGCCTTCCCGTTGGTGGAGGTCTTCTTCTCGTACCGGGCGTCGATCGGGGCGTTGGTCTTGACCGAGGCGATGCCGTTTTCGGCGCCGGCCTTGGTCGTGTAGCCCTCGCTGGCGAGGAGGTTCTGTAACCCCTTCGCGCCGTCGTTCAGCCAGTCCTCGGGAAGTCCGAGGGCCTCGGCCACGCGCGCGGCGTACTTCTTCACAAGCGCTGCCGGGGCTGGCGCGAGGACGACCGCGTCCACGTCTCGGGTCGATTCGCGGTGCGCTGTGGTGAGAACGATGCGCGCACCTCCGACCAGGAACAGGCGGACGGTCTCGCCGGCCTCAAACGCCAACGCCCCGAGCGCCGTAAGTGCGGTCTCGATCTGGGCCCGATCCAGGTGCCCGGCTTCTTGCCCTTGCCCACGCCCTCGGCAGGCAGGGCGAACAGATGACGGTGGGTGCCCTCGTGCCACAAACGGGCCAGCATGTCGCGGTCGAGGAGGGCCGACGGCTCTGAGAGGTCGAAGACCTGCCCGGTTCTGGCATCTTGCAGCTTGAGGGCCTTTCCGTCGGCGCGTACTTCGACCCGGCGAACACGCAGCCGCCCGCGCCAGCCGTGAGCCTTCCACAATGGCGCATAGATCGAGTCGATGGGCTCGACCTTCTGCTTCTTACGGATCTCGGCGTGCTTGTCGTGGACGCTGATCGTGATCTGCCCGCGGCCCCGCCGCCCGGCCTCTATGGTCTCGCGCTCGCCGTTCTTCGGCAGGCTAGATCGCAATGCGCCGGCCATCAGCCGTGAACGAAAGTTGGCTTCGTCGAGGATAAGGAACGGGAAGCCCGTGAAGTCCGACGCCAGTTCCAGTCGATGAACCCGCCAGCCGGCTGAGCCCGCATCCGTGAGCCCCGTGCAACGTTGGCCAAGGAACCAGTGCGACGCGAGGCGTAGCCACGTGTTTGCCCACGGCCCGATCCCGCCGTACGTCCACACCTCTTCCTTGGCCGCAATGACCTCGACGGTCTCGCGATAGCGGTCGATCTTGATCGTGACGCGGCCTTCAACTTTGAGTTCGATCCGTCCGGGGGTTGCGGACTGCACCGGCAGCGCGAACGCGCGACCGCGCGAGTCGTGCAGGCGGACGAGGCCGCCGCGGCGGGCTGCACGAAGCGCGTCTTGGACGTCTGGATGCCACATCGCCTCGCCGACGTTGGCCATGAAGGAGGTAGCGCCATCGATCTGGAGGGCTGCGACACACTGGACCTTGGGATCGGCTCCCGCGGCGATGGGGGCGCTGGGTTTGCCACGCTTATGCTCGGGCTTTTGGCCCTCTCCCTCGGCCACGTCGTGGTCGAGATGACAGCCGTTGGCTGTCATGGTCAGGGGGCGCGCCTGCATCGCCGACTCGCACTCATCGTGCTCCGTCGCCTCCGGCGCGCCCCCTATTCCAGGGGCACGGCGGTCCGCCGCTTCGGGAAGTCCCCGATCGTCGCACGCTGTGGGGTCGAGGGTCGGCGTTTCGGTCGGCCGACTACCGCCGACCACGGAACCCGCGCAGCGGATCCCAATGCCCACCGGCGCTTGGCAACGGTGCGGCGTTCGATCGGCAAGCAACGAAGGACGTGGCGAAGGTCGTGCCGCCGCCTCGAAGTTGGCGATGGCACGTTCGTACACCGAGCGCGGCACACGCACGGAGCCGGAGCCGGCGTCGTGGCCAACCACGCGACGCTCGCTGCGGTGTGATCGCTGATCCGGTCGCACGTCCCGATCGAGGGTGACGACGAGACCGATGGGCGCGAGCTGCCGCTCGACCGCATGGCGAACCTGCGTCAGGCTGAGCGCGGCGGCCTTGGCGACCTCGTCGAGCGTGGCTCGGCATACGCCATGGTGGTCACGGGCGTCGACCATTGCGCGCCAAACCGCGTCGGCGTGCCCAACAAGGCCGAGGACCTCTCGGGGCACGCCAACGTGATCGGGATCGAGGATGGGATGGAGGCTCGCTGCTTGGTCGGTCACGTTCTCGGACTTGACCGTCGGGCTGTCCGTTTTGCAGCGCCATCGCCGCGCTCGCTGAGACCTGGGCGGAATCGGCGGCCACGGCCACCGACCCATTTGGAGCAACCAGTCCTCGCCGCAGCGCGCTGCGCGTGATCCCCATGGGGTTGTCGACGGCCGAACTTTGGTCGGCTGCGGAAGCGAAACACCTAGGCCGGCAGCAACAGCGTCGCAGCGGCTCCCGCCGCAGCCGACACGAGCAAAACGGGGAGCATCGGAGCCTTGAATCGCACGAGCGCCAGCGCGGCGCCGACGAACAGGGCAGTGGACACCCACTGGATCGATGAGAGCTCCGGAATCGTCCACGTCCCACCGGCGACGTCGAGCAGCGTAGTGGTCGAGAACAAGACCTGGAGCCCAAACCACAGGGCGAGGTTGGCGACGACCCCCACGACGGCGGCGGTGATCGCCGACAGCCCGCCGCTCAGTCGGCGGTTGGCTTGGACCGCCTCGACGTAGGGTGCACCGAGGAAGATCCACAAGAAGCACGGTACGAAGGTCACCCACGTCGTGAGGATCGAGCCGAGCACACCCGATACCCATGGGTCGAACGAACCCGGGTTGCGGTACGCCCCCATGTAGCCGACGAACTGCACGACTTGGATCAGCGGTCCGGGGGTGGTCTCCGCCATGCCGAGACCGTCGAGCATCTCGCCGGGACGCAACCAGCCAAATACATCCACCGCCTGCTGCGCGACGTAGGCCAGCACTGCGTATGCCCCCCCGAACGTGACGGTCGCAGCCTTGCTGAAGAAGACCGCTTCGGCCGCGAACACGTGGTTAGGCCCGAGCGCGCCGATGAGCAGCACCACCGGGGCGAGCCACAGCAGCAGGCAGACCGCGGCGACTACGACCGCCCGTCGCCACGAGGGAGCGTGCCCCGATCGCAGCGATTCGCCTGCAGGCTGCTCCCCAGTCTCGCCGTGCCCCTTGATCAGGGCGAAGAGGTCGGGGCGAACCCCGGCGCCGACGAGGCCGAGGACTCCCGCCGCGAGGACGACGACAGGAAACGGGATCGCGTAGGCGTACAGCGCGACGAAAGCGGCCACGCCGAGGCACACCATCACGGCGTTGTGCAGCACCCGCCGGCCGATCTTGACGATGGCCTGCAGCACGACGGCGAGCACGGCTGCCTTGAGCCCGACGAACATCCCGAGCAACCAGGTGGTGTCCGCGAATGCGGTGTACAGGAGGCTCAACGTCAGGATCGACAGGAAACCGGGCAGGATGAACAATCCGCCCGCCACCAGACCCCCGCGATACCCGTGCATCAACCAGCCAACGTACGTGGCGAGCTGCTGTGCCTCGGGCCCGGGAAGCAGCATGCAGTAGTTGAGCGCGTGCAGGAATCGGCGCTCGCTGATCCACTTGCGCTCATCGACGAGGATCCGGTGCATTACCGAGATCTGGCCGGCCGGTCCCCCGAAGCTGTTGAGCGCGACCGTCGTCCAGACGCGCGTCGCCTCCCGCAAGGAAACGGGTTGCTCGATCAAGGAAACACCTTGGCCAGCTCCAGCGCTCGCTCGGTGCGCCGATCGATCTCCTCCCAGTGGAGGTTGGCGAGGAAAGCGTCGATGTACTTGGCGGCCGCCGTGCCGTAGTCCATGTGATAGCTGTGCTCGTACATGTCCAAGACGAGCAATGGAACTCCCGACGAAAGCCCCTGGGTGTGGTCGGCCGCCGTGTACAGGCGGGGAACCTTCTCGTGCAGGTCGAACTCCAAGATCGTCCAGCCGCTGCCGCCACCGAGGCTCCGACCCAACGCGACAAAGCGCTCCTCCCACGCCGCGGCGCTGCCGAAATGGGTCGACAGCAGCGTGCGGGTCTTGTCGGCCTTCGATCCGCCGCCGGTCAGGTTGTCGAAGTACAGCTCGTGCAAGACGACCGAGTGCTTGAACGCCAGCTCGCCCTGCGCGAGCCCGTGCAGGACGAACCCCGGCGCATCGGCGGGAAGCTCCGCGAGGCGCTGCCGAACCGCGTTGAGCTTGCTGACCGCGCCCGTGTAGTTGTTTTCGTGGTGCGACCGCAACAACCGCTCCGACAAGCCGGTGAGCGTGGCGGGGTCGAAGGACAGTGGCTTCGGGGCGTACTCGGACATCACGGACCTCGTCTCGGCGGTTGCGGGGGCAGCTCGGGTCGGAGTCTGAGTGGTCGCGCAACCCGGCAGCAGCATGCCCACCGTCGCGAGGCTCGTCTGCTCGAGCATGGTTCGGCGCGTCGTCTTCATCCGTCGGCGGATCCTCGCGCACGCAGACGAGGGCACGCAAGGCGATGGCGTCCATGTTCACCGGATCTTAACCTTCGTGTCCGCGACGCGGTCGAGACCGTCCGCGAGTCGCCGCCTTGCCCGCGTGCGTCGGGTCGCCGCGGTCAGCTCCGTGATAGGCTGCCTACCGTTGCGGATCCTCGTCGTGGAAGACAACGAGCCCTTGTTGCGCTCGCTCGACAACGGGCTGCGTGAGGCCGGCTTTGCCGTCGACACGTGTCGCGATGGCCAGTCCGCGCTGCGCACCGCGAGTGCGCAGGCCTACGATGCGCTGATCTTGGACCTCATGCTGCCGGAACTCGACGGCATGACGGTCCTACGAACGCTGCGCGCGCAGGGGTGCCAGACGCACGTGCTGATCCTGACGGCGCGCGATCAGCTGGACGAGCGGATCGCGGGGCTGGACGCCGGGGCGGACGACTACCTCGTCAAACCTTTTGCGTTCCGGGAGCTGTTGGCGCGCGTGCGCGCGCTGGTCCGCCGCGAGTACGGAACGAAGGGACGCGTGCTTCGGGTCGACGATCTCGAGGTCGATACCGTCACGCGTCGCGTGACCCGCGGCGGACAGCAGCTGTCGTTGACCGCGCGCGAGTATGCGCTGCTCGAATACCTCGTCGTCCGCCGTGGCGCCGTGGTCACGCGCGCGGAGCTGCACGACCACCTGTACGACTTCGTCTCCGAGCCGATCAGCAACGTCGTCAACGTGCATGTCAGCGCGCTGCGCAAGAAGCTCCGCGAGGCGGGCGGGCGGCCACTTTTACACACCCGACGCGGGCAGGGCTACACGCTCGACGTGCAGCCATGACCTCGCTTCGCCGAAGACTGACCCTCGGCGTCGTGGTGTCGCTGAGTCCGATCGTCGTGGCGTTGTCGGCGGTCATCTACGTCGTGGTGGGCCATCACCTGCGCCGACAGGTCGACGATGCCCTGATCGCGACCGCCAACGCGTTCGCATCGGTGGTCGAGCGCGACCCCGACGAGCCGAGTGGGTACGAGCTCGAGTTCGACGCGGCCCTCGCCCCGGAGTTCTCCGATCCGCGCGGCTTCGCGTACTTCGAGATCTGGCTGCCCGACGGGACCGTACGCGGCAAGTCGGATGCGCTCGGCGATCGCGACTTGCCGCGGCTGTCCGGATCAATGGCACAGCCAGCCATCGAGTCGATCGAGCTGTCGGGCGGCCGCCCGGGGCGCATCGTCTACTACGACTTCAAGCCTCGCGTCGACGTCGACCACCAAGACAAGGTGTTCTCCGAGCACGTGAGCCTGGCCGTTGCCCGCGACGTTTCGGACCTCGAGCGCACGCTCTTCGCGCTCGCCGCATGGCTCTCTGGACTGTGCGCGCTCTGCGTCGTGTTGGCCGGCGGCGCGGTGCTGGTCAACGTCCGGCGGGGCCTGCGACCTCTCGGGCGACTCGCCGACGAGATCGAGCGGCTCGACGATACGCGCCTCGACGAACGACTCGACGTCCGCCACTACCCGTCGGAGGTCTCGGTTCCCATCACGCGCCTCAACGACCTGCTCGGCCGCCTCGACGAGGCGTTCGCACGCGAGCGGCGGATAACCGCCGATCTCGGGCACGAGCTGCGCACACCGCTGGCCGCACTGCGCAGCGTGCTCGAGGTCGCCGCTTCGAAGCCGCGCGTGCCCGCGGAGTACGAAGCGGCCATCGCGGATGCGCTCGCGATCACCAAGGACATGGTCGCGACTGCCGAGACGCTGTTGCTGTTGAGTCGTGCCGAGGCCGGCCAGGTCGACACCGTTCGCGAGCCCGTCGATCTCCATGCCCTCGTCGAGGAAAGCTGGGTGCCGTACGCGGCCACGTCGCGCGCGCGTGCTCTGTCCTTCTCGAACCGCGTCCGTCCCGGTCACCGCATCGTCACGGACCGTGAAAAGCTCCGACTCGTGCTCGGCAACCTGCTGTCGAACGCGGCGGCGTACACCGAAGAGGGCGGGTGGATCGAAGTCGCCGTCCCCTGCGCCGAGACCGGTGTGGTGGAGGTGACCGACAGTGGTCCACCGATCGACGCGACTGCGCTCGCGCATCTGTTCGATCGATTCTGGCGGGGTGACCAGGCGAGGACGAAGGCCGGCACGCACGCGGGTATCGGCCTGTCGCTGGTTCGGGCGCTGTGCCGATCCCTCGAATACACGGTCGACGTCGTCAACACACCACAAGGACACGTGCGGTTCACGGTCGCCCAGGCGGCGACCGGTGAGCCCAACGCGGAAGCGGGCGAGGCTTTCGAGGTCGGCTGAGCCCTCGCGACCCGGCGCTCGGGCATGCCGAGCCCATCCTCGGGGGACGCTCGGGCTTCATCCGTCCTTAATCTTGCCGTCACATAGCGCTCATCGTTGCGCGGTATCGTGCCGGCATGCGCAACGCACTGCTCGCCCTCACCGTTGTCACTGCCTTCGGATGCGGTTCCGAAGGGCAACCAACCGACTCACCGGAGAAATCCGCAGACCGTGTCCGAGCCGTGACCTTCGCCGAGGCCCTGTCCATCGCCCAGCAGAAGGTCCCGGACGGCGTGCCCGTCGAGGTCGAGATCATGCGCACCGGCGGACGCGACGTGCTCGAGGTCGAGCTGCTCGTCGACGGCGTCATCCGCGAGGTCTACCTCGATCCCGCCACGGGAGACGTCATCGCGATCCAGGACGAGGACGGGAGCGAAGTGGCCCAGCAAGACCTCGCGAGTCGGGGCAAGACGCTCGTGGAGGCAGCGAAGGTGTCGCTCGTCGAGGCCGGCGACATCGCGCGCGAGCACGTCCACGGCGAGGAGACGATTGAGGTCGAATACCTCGTCCAAGACGGCACGCTGAAGCTCGACGTCCTCGTGCGCACCTCCGATGGTTACCGGACCGTGCACGTCGATCCGAACGACGGGTCGGTCCTGTCCGTCGATGTCGGTGGCAGCCCCGAGCACCACGAGGAGGAAGCGCACGGTCACGACGACGATGACCATGACGACGATGACCATGACGACGATGACCATGACGACGATGATCATGACGACGATGACCACGACGACGATTGATGACGACGCAACTGCTGTCGAAGTGAGCGAGATCCCGAGCAGGGGCTGCGGCATCGCGTGACGCGGGCGGGGAGAACAAACTGGGGATGCATCGTCGGACTCGTGGCTTCGTGCGTGGCCACGACTCCGGCTATTGCCGCCGAGCCCGGCCGTACCGTCCCGGATCAAGCGCACGCGACGTTCACCCCGACTCTGCGCTTGCTGCTGCGGCCCGAGGCTCGGACGAACGCGGGAGTCGGACGCGACCCTGCGGCCGACGCATGGGCCGTGCATGAGAGCGTGCGAGTCGGGGTGACGGCACGCTACCGGGCCCTCACCGCCGTCGGCCAGCTTCAGGACGTTCGCGCCTGGGGCCACGGCAATGGGACGGGTTTCTCGAACAATCCGTTCACAGGCCTCCACCAGGGCTACGTCGAAGTTGGTGGTGGGCAGAGTGGGCGCGTTGATGGTTGGCTCCGCGTGGGGCGGCAGGAGATCGTGTACGGCAGCCGTCGACACTTTCACCGAGCGCCGTGGCACCCAGCCGGTCAGGCCTTCGATGCCGCGCGTGGGCATCTCGACTTTTGGCGAGCCTCGCTCGAGCTGTCGTACGTGTTGCTCGATGCGCCAGAGACGTTCGACGTGATACGAGACGACGGGACGCAGGTCGAGGTTCGCGGCGACGGCGACCACGTTGGATACGCCGATGTCGGATACGACTTCCACGACCTGCTCCAGATCCACGTCGCGACGATCTTTCAGTGGCTGGGGTCCACGCAGGGTGATCCTTCCCGCGAGCGGTTCTTCGTGATGCCAGGGGGTCGCGTCACCGGGACGGCGGGAAGCGGACTCAGCTACGATGCGGAGGGCTGGCTGCAACGAGGGACCGAGCGGTCCGTCGACCTGCAGTCATGGATGGCCGCGGCATCGATCGCCTACAAGGCGCCGATCGAACACGGGCCGGGCGCGAGGGTGCACTACGAGATCCTCAGCGGCTCTGCGTGCGCCGGCGACCCCGACGCGGATGAGCCATGCGGCAACGACGTGCATCGCGATTTCGACCAGCTCGATGGGGCCCGACATCTGTACCGTGGGTGGATGGACCTCATGGCCGGCTCGAACCTGCGGGACCTTGCGGTCAGCGCCTTCGTCTCACCGTCGGCACAACTCGACTTCGTCGCGACGTACCACTTCTTCCAGCTGCACGCGGCGTCGGGCCGTTGGTTTCGGATCGACGGCGAATCGACCTGGGGCCGGGGCTGGGATCCAACGAATACCAATCACAACCTCGGCCACGAGATCGACGTGCAACTCGACTACCGCCCACTGGAGTACCTGCGCATTCGACCGGGCTACGCCGTTTTCGTCAGGAGTGCCGCGGCACGGAACCTACTTCCGCTCCCGCCCGCGCACTTCGTGTACCTATGGGGGGTCGTGAACTTCTAGGCGCAGGAAAAGCCGCTGACCCGCTCGCGGTCCCCGCGATCGGTCGGGCTCTCGCCGCGAACCGAAACGTGAGCCAGCCACCCGCGGCCGCTGACTATGCGGACGTAGCCGCGGCGATCGCCGCACGGACGCTGCACGCTCTCGCCCCGGACAAGATCGCTTCGCGCAGGTCGTGGTCCAAGTCCAACAACTTCATCAACTGCGTGACTCGAGCCCGCGACCACCCCTCGCGCCGTGCAATCGTCGCTCGCGTCGTTACGCCTGCGTCGATCTCGACCCGCCAAGACATGGCCAACCTCAGCGCGTCGGCGGCCCCATCGTAGAATGGCCGCGCCTTGATCTCGCCGCGACGCCTGCGCTTGGGCCGTTCGACGAAACGGGCATCCGTCCAGCGCACCGGCCGACGAAACCGGACCACACCGCCCGCCAGGGGCCCGCTCCCGCGGTGCGTCTCAGATCCACTTTGGGGGGTTCTCGAAGGCCCACGTTCGCGTGGGCTTTTTCTTTGGTTCGGGGGGCCGTGGCCCGGTGGATTCGCCAGCGACGTTGTCGGCGAACCTGGCCGCGGCGCTCGGGCAAAGGTTCGCATAACGCATCGTCGTCCCGATGTCGGCGTGCCCGAGCCGCCCTCGGCCTTGGTGGGTGAGGAAGTGGTCACCGCCCTCGTCCGCCACATCTGCGAAGAGCGGCCGATGGCCGAACAGCTCGCCCGCGCGCAATGGTCACCGAGCTAGTCGTACACGGTCTTCAACAAGGTGGATCGGCTTCAATCCCACGGAGCACCATCGCTGATGTTGGTGCGGATCCGGAACCTCATCGAGGTTCTCGTTGTTGCCGGCGACCAGGCGGAAGCGGGTCTCGCCTGCGTTGTCCTTGTAGATCTCGAACTTTGTTCCGCGGCGCCGTCATCGTCGGTGAACTCAAGCGGCACCGCTTCAGCGCCGAGGTCCGAGGCGGTGAGCGGGCCACCCCTATCAAGCGAAAGAAGCATGGTGTAGCCCGGTCCCGCAACGACGATGCGCGAGTATCCACCGTCGCTTCCAGGCAGAATCGTCCAGCTCAACGGCGGCAGCGGCAAGGAAACGTCACCGATCCGAATGGGAGCATCGCTAAGCTGCTGCTCGTCATCGAGTACGTGCGCAAAGAGGCCGTACTGCCCGTCATCAGTGCACTCGTCCGCAAGCAGCAGTGCCTCTTCCCTGTCGTCATCGCGCACGTTTGCAGCATGGCCGAGTACGACGCCACACGGAGCGGGGGCCTCGAGCCACTGCAGCAGCTCGGTGCCCTCCCAATCGTCCGTGAGAGACTCCTCCGGAGGAAACGGGACGTAGTGGAGGGTGCTCTGTTCGCCAAACGGTTCCGAAAAAGGAAAGCATCGGTTTGCAGCCCAGGAATACGAATAGGAAACAGAAGGTTGCCGTGGGCGCAGTCGAGGCCGATGAGGTGAGCTGCGGGTGCGCCTGGCCCCTCGAAGGGTGTACGGAACGGTCCCGATGCGACGCTGCAGAACCCAGCGCGGGCACTGTAGTGCAGCAGGTCGACTCGACCCTCGCCTGCTTGGTTCGCTCTGGAGGTGTCCACCGAATTCAGGGAAGGTCAGTTGGCCCAGTTGGCCCCCTCGCTCGACTCGGTGTAGATGGCTACGAGCAGGCTAGCTACTAGAATCGAGTAGAGAAACCGCGGCGAGGCACGCCGTGAGCGCGAGCCCCGTGTTGACATGGCTTGAACGGCGTTTATTCTCCGGCGGCCTTGGAAGCGGTGCTCCCCCACCCGGAAGAGGCGGCTCAGGCGGCTCGGGAGCCGCATCGCTCAACGGAAGGCCCACAGGCGTAAACCTTCGCTTCTTGGTCCGGTTGAGCGCGAACGTCCGCTCGAAGCTCGGCGTGAAAGCCCCCGCTTCGCGAAGCGCCGCCTTGTACTCGGAATCCACCACATCCTTATTGCGGACCTCGTACTTCTCGGGCCCCTCGAGGATACGGCGCCGCGCGTCGTCGATGGCGGCGCGCATCGAAGGGTCGTTGCGCGCCGAGCCGACGTCTGGATGGAGGTAGGCGGCGATGGTGGTGTGCAGGAGGTAGTAGTGCTGCGCGAGCCACAGCATCATCGAAGCCCGGTCAGCAAGACCGGCGTAGATGCTGTTGTCGAGGAAGCCTCCGAGTGGGTAGAGGTCGTCGCAGCCGTCGAACGGCGCCCAGGACAGCGCCCCGATCTCGTCGTGAATCCCTACGGTCTGTAGGCGGGACGCCTCGGTCAGGGCGCAGCGCCACATCCCGGTCCCCCAGTAGGAGGTCTGGGAGTCCAGGTTCCAAAGCCAGGCGAGCCCATCGCCCCACGCATCGGCGTGGTCCTGCCAGGCCCGCTGCAGCGCCACGGCGTCGACCTCGTACATCGCAGGCCCGACCTGCATGACGTGGTTCCAGACGGTGAGCGCTGCGTTGTTCGTGGAAGGGTAGAACGAGCCGACGTCGCGTCCAACGACCTTGGGCCCACCGGAGAACTCGCAGCCGCCGCAGCGGGGGTCGAAGAAGGGCGGGCCCTCTTTGCGCGGCGGCTCGAGGAGCAGTGTCTGCACCAGCGAGGTGATGCGTCGTCCGCCGGGGATGAAGCCCAGGTGTCCGGTCGGATGGAAGGCAGCCCCCTCCCCCACTTCGCCGTTGCCAAGCCCGAACGCGAGGGCGTACCGACCCGCGTCGTCCTTTCGGGTCTGGACGGTCAGCGACCCCTCGAACCGAGGCAGGAAGAGGCTGGTCAGGTCCCGATCCTTGAGGGCCCGGCCTATGTGCACGTGGATGTGCCCGGCGTCGGTGTCATCGTCGTAGGTCTGCAGCGGCAGCGCGTGCGCGGGCAGCTCTCCTTTGGGCGCGCGGAACATGCTGTAGAGCATCTGTCCCAGGCCGAGCACGGCCGCCGCGACCTGCGTGTAGAGCGTCGGGATCGCCGAGAGCATCGAGGTCGCGGTCCCGATCGCGGTGCTCACGAGCCGATCGGCGAGCTCGGCCTCGGAGGTCGTGCCGCGGACGTCGAAGCCGTTGAGGGCTTTGCGGAGCGTCGGCGCGCTGTGGCTGAGGACTCCGGTGGTCAGGGCGAGGCCCCGCACGACGTGCTGCTGGGCCCGCAGGGCATCGGTGGCCGAGAGTTCGACGAGGTGCCGCTGCAGCGAGGCGCCGACGAGGCCGGAGAACGAGGTCGACAGGCCCCCGTCGAGCGTCGAGTCGGAGAGGAGGTCGGCGCTGGGCAATGCGGACTTGAAGTCGGTGTCGAAGCCCGGGTTGTCGAAGTCGTCTGGCTTGAACAGCACGAGCCCCTCGCCTTCTCAAGCGCGCCCGATCGAGGCGGCGTAGTCGGCGAAGGCGACGGTGGTCTCGCCCGAGGTCAGGGCGCTGACCCACCACGAGAGGTTCTTGGTCGCATGGATCTTGGTGGCCAGCGTCTTTGGGGCCCGGGTGCCTGCGGCCTTGCCGAGCAGCGAGGTCATCGTCTCGCCGACCTCGACGAGGCGTTTCTTCGTCCGGCTCTTCGCGACCGCGTGGCCCGTTGGGCGGTGGGTGAGGATGAACTGGCCGTCCTCGCGCTTGTGCACCCCGAAGTGCTCACCGACGGCCGCCCCGGTGACGGTGGGCCACGACGACTTGGGGCCTTTCACCGCGAGCGCGTATTCGGTGACGCCTGCGGCCCGCGGCTTCGGCTTCGACGCGCGAGGCGAGCGCTTGGCCGTCGTCTTCGAGGGCTTCGTGGCCGCGGGCTTCTTGTTGGCGCTCTTCTTGGCCTTCGCGCGTTTGGACGCGGCTGCTCGCTTTTTCTTCGCAGCCTCGCGGATGCCCAGCGCCTGCTTGTGCCGAGCCGCGATCGCCCGGTCGTGCTGGCGCCGAAGGTCATCGGCATCGGCGTCGGGAACGTGCACGGTGACGCGCTTGCCTCCAATGCGGGGGCGGTATTCGACGTGGCCTTGGTCATCGGGCTCGGCCGAGAGTGGAAATCCAGTGGGGTTGACGACGGTGACGCGGTAGCCCATCTCGTGTCCTTGTTCTGTGGTCCTCTACAAGCTCCGCAGCGCTCGTCGGGCGCGCTCGGCTGCAGAGCTCGAGGTGCTCGCTGCCGTACGGCGACGGCCGGGGTTTGGCGTGGGCGCCTGAGCGCGGCGACGTGGCCGCTTTTCGGCGCCGACGATGACCTGGGCCTGGCGGGCAACGCTGGCGGCCTTGCGACGGGTTTGGGCCATGTTGTCGCGAACGGAGGGGGCGATGGGTCCGGCATCGAGGACGAAGCCGGCATTTTGGTGCGCGAGGACGGCCTCGGCGTGGGCCTGCATGGCGGCGGAGCGCTGAGAGATGCTGTCCTTGGGCGCCTTCTCGGCCAGGGCGAGCATGCGCTCGGCCTTCTCCAGGGCCTGGTGGGCGGCGACGAGATGGTAGCTGCGGCTGGGGTTCTCCTTGGGTGCGCGTCGGCGCGGGCGTGGCTTCGTGCCGGCCTTGGTCGTCTTGGGCTTCGCCTTGGCTTTGGGCTTCGCGCGTGACTTCGTCTTTGGGTTGGGCTTGGGCTTGGCTTTGGACTTTGTCTTGGCTGCGGACTTGGCCTTCGGGCGGCCGGGGTTCTTCTTGCGGTTGGGCACGGGGACCTCCCAGATGCTGAGCTGGTTCATGTCGGTGGTCGAAGGTGGCGAGGGTGGTGAGGGTAGAGCCGCCTTGGGCGAGGCGACCTCGCGGGGGCGGGGTTCGGGCGAGGCCGATGTGGCTTTGGCCTTGGAGGCGCGGGGACGCGCGCTGACCGGCTTCTTGCCAGCGAGCAGGGCCTTGAAGTCCTCGACGTAGGGCTCGGCGAGGACGCTGCCGCCCTTGTGCACGCGGTCCCAGGGGGAGATGCTGGCGTCGTTGCCGGAGACCGCGAGCTGAGGCCCAAAGACCGCCCGCAACACCGCGCGCTCTGCCTCGGTCCATCGCCGCCGCTCGCCTTTGGGGTGGATCTCGATGGTGCTGGCCATCGAGTAGTTCGGCGTCCGGATCGAGAAGGCCACCTCGGGGTGGCGATGCCGCAGCAGCTTGCGCAGGGCCGCGGCGATGTCCTTGCGGGCGATGTCCGCATCGGGCCAACCGACCAGTGTGCGCAGGGCGCCCGGCGGCTCGGGGGGCCGGGTGTTGGCTGGGGTGCTCTCCTCGCCGAGTTCGGGGTGTTGCCGCAGCAAGGCTTCGGCGACTTCGTGTCCGAGCGGGGTCAGGGATGCAGACTCGTAGTCGAACAGGCCGCGCTCGTGCAGGGCCCGTCGCAGGAACGCTCCGAAGACCTGGCCCACGCGGCCGAGTCGATGGGCTCGGGTCAGCGCCCGGGCCTCACCGTCGCGCAGCTTTGCGGCGATGTCCTGGGCGCGCGTGGGCGAGGCGGTCTCGGACGCGTTCCGGCCTCGCTCGCGGAGCATGGTCGCGATCTGCCGGCCAAGCCCGGTGGGCAGATTGAGCTGAGGATGGAAGAGCTTGCGCGCGGCGAGGGCTTGGACGACCTCGCGGTCGGGAACGGTGCCGTGGGTCGTGGCGCGGACGAGCGCATCCGCCTCGGCCTCGGTGAGCGCATCGAGGTACGCCTCGAGCTTCTTGCGGTAGGCGTCCGTGGGGTCGACGTCCGCGGGGTCGGTGTCCACAGGCTCGGGCAGGCCCAGCCACCCGCGAGCGGTTGCGCGACGCGCCCGGTGGTCGGCGGTGTTGGGCATGTCCTGCAGGTAGGCCTGCAGGGTGTCTCGCCAGGGCTGACTGCCACGCTCCAGCGTGCCGCGAACGAGGCTGGGGCTGAGCCGGTAGCGCTGCATTCGGCCGGTGTCTCGGTTCTTGGCCTCGACGACGAGCGTGTGCGGCTTGATCTCGACGACGACCGCGGACTGGCCGGCATCATCGTGCACGACGTCACCGGGCTCGAAGTCCTCGGTGTCCCAGGACTCCGACGTCGTGCTCGACCGCCCTGCCCCATCGTCTGCGACGCGGGCATCGTGTGCAGCGAGCCAGCCTCGGGCGAGCTTCGCCCGCTTGGGGAACACCCGCGGCTGGGGCTGCCGAGTCTCGAGCCAGTTCGCATAGAACTCGATGGCCTCGCGCCACGCCGGCGTTCCGCGGACGGGTGCCTGCCGAATGTCCGTGTACGCCTTCTTGAGGTTCCACATGTGCGGGGGCGAGTCGACGCTGAGGCTCTTCTTGTTGACCCGGACGACGATCTCGAAACTGCCGCTTCGGGAGGCGAGCACGTCGCCGGGCTGGAAGTTCTCGGGGCCCCAGATCTTGGCGCCGGACTCTTCGAGCAGCCGCTGCCAGTAGTCGAGCTGGTCGAGGATCTCCGCACGACGGACCTGCAGCTGCATCTTGTACTCGCCGGTCGCTGGGCCCTCGGGGATGAGGCCGCGCCATCCCTCGGGCATCTGTCCGGTGAGGGTGACGTCGAGGCCGCGCAGCTCGGTGCGCAGCTCCGCAATGCGCCGCTGGGCGAAGTTTGGGTCCCTGCGCTGCGCCGCGGTGCGCTCGCTGGCCTTGGCCTGGCGCTGCAGCTGCTTGGCCTCGTCTTGGAGTGCGAACGACTTGCGCTGACCCTTCTCGAACTTCTCGAGGTCTCGGCGGTGGCGCTTCGCACTGTAGTGGTCGACGAGGATCGGTTGTCCAAAGGGGATGCGATCGACGAGGGCTTTGGAGCGGGTGTAGGCGCTGTCGGACTCCGCTTGCTTCCTCTGCGCTCGGGACTCGAGGCGGTCGATGCGGGCCTCGGCGCGGTCGGCCGCGGCGGCCTCTCGCGCGTCCATCGAGGTGAGCGCACCGGGGTCGACCGCGGTGTAGTCGACGTCGACGGCGACGCCGGTGGCTTTGCGCAGCTCGTCGGCGATCTGCTCGACGAGGGCTCGCGAGGCGTGGCGGTCGCGGGAGCGCGGGACGTACCAGGCGCAGTCGTCCGGCAGTCGGCGGGAGAACTTGAAACGCTTGTGCCGAAGCGACTTGATCGCTTGGCGATGCGGATAGGTGTCGCCGCAGATCAGGATCCCCGCCTCGTAGCTGTAGACGACGCGCAGGGGAGCCTCGCTGTCGCTGTCATCCGCCGCAGCGGCGGCCGCTTCGGGCGGGGGCTCATCGGGGTTTGGAACCGGCTGCGGCAGGGGTCCGTGCAGGTCAGGGAAGCCAGGGGCGCCCTCGCGGACGTGCGCGGTCGCCCACTGGGGGGTGTAGCCGACCTCGCAGGCCGCTCGAAGCTCGCGCAGCTCTCCGAAGAGCGCCGGGTAGTCGCAGGTCATGCCGCCGGTGTGCGGGTCGGGGGCGCAGGCCGAGACTGGGATGGTGCCCGGGTCGTCCCGCCAGATCTCCCACTCCTGCAGACGTCGCTCGACGAGACGACGCAGCCGCGGGTTCAGGCACGAGCGGTTGGCGGCGTAGGTCTCGCGCAGGCTCTCCAAGGCGGCCGCGAGCTCGCGGCGGCTCTCGCAGTCGGCGAGCTCGCGGAGCGTGTCGGGGTCGAGCTCGGCCAGCGCGTCGGCGTCGAGGTCGCCGAGGTAGGGCCGCCAATACAGGCCCGAACGGCTGGGCTCGGCGGTGCCATAGGGCTCGAAGTACGGCTGCAGCGCTTCACCCAAGCGCTCGATGAGCGGCCAGTCCACCTCGTCCCAGCGCCGCGATCGGGTGCGTCCGAAGATCGCTTGGAGGGTCTTGCGGATCGCCTCGGCCGGCGACGCGTCGAGGATCGCCTGGCCCTTCTTGGTGTGCCCGAGCTTTTGGTGGCGCTTGCCGACGCGGACTTCGATGCCGTCGAAGACGTCGCGCAAGCCGTCGTAGGGGTCGCGGACGTGGTCGAAGAACTGGGTGTTGCCCTCGTAGAAGACTCGGGCGGCCTCGGCCGAGGACGAGAAGGTGGCGCGGATCCCCGGCGCGCGCGGCGGGCAGCTGGGGGTCTTGGCCTTGGCGCTGGCCTTGCCCTTCTTCTTGCGTCCTCGCTTGGTCTTGTTCGCTTCGGCTTCGGCCTTCTGCTTCCGGGCGCGTGCGAGGTAGTTCGCCGGGGCGCCGTAGTCGAAGCGCAGGCCGCCGCGGGTCGGCGGACTGCTGCGGGTCGGGATGAGGACGTCCTCGGAGTCGATCTCGACCCGCTGTCCGTCGATGATGGCCTCGTAGCGGCCGGTCGGGAGGGCACCAAGGTCTCCGGAGACGCGGCGGGCCCCGGTGGCGGGGTCGACGAGGACCGCTCGCGCTCGAGGTACACGTCCCCGAAGGCCTCGCTCCTCGGCGATGCGGTGGCGTTCGGCGACCGAGGGCTCGGCGCTGATGGCCTCGGCGTCATCGGCCGTGACCCGCACGGTGCTGCGGCACCCGTCGTCGCTGGGTCGGTAAACGACTAGACCATCGTGCTCGGGCCCGGAGAGCGGGCGTCCTGCGGGGTTTTCGTGACGACGTCCCATCAGTCCACCAGGCCTCTCGCGGTGAGCCGCAGCGGAGGGCCGCGGACGATGAGGACTGCGGGTGCCTCGCCCTCGTGGCCGCCACCAGGATGGTTGGGCCGGGGGGATGCTGCGAGGTCGACGGTGGTGCCGGCGGCGAAGTGGTGGATGTAGTCGGTGATGGGGCCCCACTTGTCGGAGCGATAGACGATGTGGTGCCCCTGCCCCGCTGTTTGGATCTGCGGCGCAGGCAGCTGCAGGCAGCGGCTGTGGGCAGGCGTGCGTCCGGTCCAGGTGCGCCACGAGGCCAGCGCATCGTCGGTGCTGCGTGCGGCGGCGGCCTGAGGCATGCGCAGCGCCTTGGGTCGGGGGAGTCTCAGGCCCGGGAAGAGGTAGAGCGCTTGGCGCTTGGGCGACCACAGCAGCTTGGGGGCGTCTCGCACGGTCCAGGCGTGGTGGCGGGCGTGGCCGCCGGGCATCTCGTGCTGCAGCTCGAGGACGGTGCCCAAGAGCGCCAGGTCGCCGGGGTCTTGCATCACCCGCGGGCGAGCGCGGGTGGTGGAAAGCGTGCGTGCGGGGCTCATGACTCGGAGGTCGGGGTGGTGGCGGTGGTCGTTGGCGGGGATGCTTCGGGAGACTCGGCTGCGGCTTGGCGGAGTGCATCGAGCAGCGCGGGGGCGTCGTGGGCGAGCACGAGGTCGAGGACGCCGGCGAGCAGCTGGCGGACGCGGGCGAGGTCTTCGGCGGTGGCGGTCGTCTCGAGGGTTCCGACGCCGACTTGGTAGAGCATCGACAGCGGGTTGATCGGCTCGGGGTGCTTGTGGCCTCGCGGCACGCCAAGAAGGTCGAGCAGTCGGCCGGCGGCGGTCGTGCTCTGGCACTGCAGGACCACGTAGGAGAGCAGGTGCAGACGAAAGGCCTCATCCGCCTCGGCCTTGCGCTCGATGAGGCTCCACAGCAGTTCGGCGCTCACCGGCGCCGATGGGGTCTCGTCCTTCACGTCGATCTGCGATGAAGGCGAACGTTGGCGAAACGCTGGTAGGGAATGGAGGACGCGCGCAGGGCCTGGGTGGCTGTGAGGCGTGGCTGAGCGGGACGGGGCTTGGACGAGGGCTTGGCTGCGGTGCGTCGCAGGCCCAAGAGCGTGGCGCCCAGGCTGCGTCCGGGCTGCGGCAGCCGCTGGGCGAGGCTTGCTGGGGGCGAGGTCCACATCGCCCCGATGACATCGCCCCCTCCCGAGAGGGCGTGGCCGACCACGGCGTTCCATTGCGTTGGCTGGATCGGGATCGTCGTGTTCTTGCCGACGATCGGGTCGCGGGCAGCGAAGCCCTCGGCGTCGGCCGAGCTGAGGATGTATTTGAGGCCGCCGAGCAGCTGGGGGAGACCGAAGTGCTGCTGGGTGTCCCAGAAGCTGACGACGTAGAACATGACCTCGGGGTGGGCCGCGGCTTGATGTTCGAGGCCGGCGATGGCCTGCTCGGCGTGCTCCCATTCGGGGTCGAGGGCGAGGACGACGGTGCTGGCCCGAGCTCGGGTCTCCCCGTCCCGCTCGCCGGCGGCGACCAGCCGGAGTAGCGACGTCTCCTCGATGCCCGCGGCGGTGGTGGGGCTGGCGATGTTCGGCAGCGGCTCGTCCCCCGTCGGAGGTTCGGGAGGTTCGGGGGGGCCCGGCGGTGGTGGCGGGGTCTCGTCCTCCTCGTTCCCCAGCGGCATGGGGATCGGGGGCGTGGGTGGGGTGACCGGGTCGGGAAGCTCCGGTGGGCCAGGAGGCTCGGGAGGCAGAGGAGGTTCGGGCGGGAGCGGCTCGACCGGGATGTCGCCGTCGCCCTCTGTGTCCTCGGGCGTCGGCGGTCGCGAGGGCCGGGCCCGGTGGGGGTCGAAGGCCGGGTCGTCGCAGGAGTGCAGGACGTCGAAGGTATCCGCGGAGATCCGTCCCTGGGCGCTGAGGAGGCTGACGACCAGGCACCAGGTGGCCTTGTAGGCCTGGGCATAGGCGTCCCCGGTGGTGTCGAGGCACGGCGGGGTAGCGCGCGCCCAGACGGCATCGACGACGTCCCAGACCTGGGCGCGCTGCTCGAGGGCGCCCTCCCCTCTCGCTCCCATGACCTCGACGAAGGCGGTGGTCGCGGTGGTTTCGAGCCAGCGCTGCAGGACGGCTGCGTCGACGACCTGGGTGCAGTTCGACCCCGCGACGAACGGGCTCAGCGGCGGGTCCTCGGGCGCGGGCGGCGTGGCCGCATCATCGGGCGGCGCGGTGTCGGTCGAGCTGGCCTTGGCTTTCGCCTTGGCCTTCTTCTTCGACTGCCGCTCGCTGTACCAGACGGCGCCACCGATGCCGAGCAAAGCGATCGGAGCGAAGTTCGAGGACGCCACGGCTCAGCTCTCCTCGCTGTAGAGGCCACCGGGGGGCAGCGCGGGGTAGGCAGGGGCGTAGGCCGGCCGCGCGTGGGCATACGGATGGGCGTAGCCGGCGGGCGCCTGCGAGAGACCGTGCATGGTCGGAGGTGGCGTCGGTGCGAAGGGGCGCGCGCGGGTGCTGCGGAGCAACTGCTCGAACTGCGCTTGCTGCTGGCGGAGCAGGTCGGCCTGGCGGTCTTGCATGGCGTCACGCTCGGCTTGGGCCTTGCCGCCCATGTGCTCGCGCAGGAAGTGGGAGACGGCGGCTCCGACTGCGGCGGAGAGGACGGTGTTGACGAGGAAGTGGTTCCAGTCGCGCTGGGGTTCGGTGGCCATGATGCAGGTCTCGTTTCAGGGGGTGGTGCGGCTGGGGGTGCTGGGGTTGGCGCGCTGGGGTGTCGGGGCGACGGGGACCGGCCGTGGCGGCGCCGCCGTCCAGCCGCCGATCGGGACGCGCGAGGGCTTCTTGGAGGTACGTTTGGTTCGTCGCGACAGGAGGATCCCGGCGACGACGCCGACGACGATGAGAGGACCGGCCTTCACGACGAGGACTCCTCATCCGTCTCGGGCTCCTTGGGCAGGGTCATCGCCAGCGACACCGCGATCCGCTCCTTGGAGAGCGTCTGCATGGGCTCGTCCTTCGCAGGCTCGTCCTTCGCGGGCTCGTCCTTCGCAGGCCCATCCTTCGCAGGCCCATCCTTCGCAGGTTTGTCTTTCTCGGGCTCGTCCTTCGCAGGACCGTCATCCGGCGGCAATGCGTCTGGCGGTGGCCCGTCGGGGGCGGGCATCGGCTGCAGCGTGGGCAGCGAGTCCTGAAGAAACCGCGGCGGGGGACCGAGGGTGATCTGGATGAGGTGTGGCCCGGGGCGAGAGCCGTTGGCCCGGGTGTCGAGGACGAGCGCGTGCTCGGGGGGAATCGGGATGCTCAGGCCCTCGGTGAGGACGCCGGTGTTCGTCTCGATGCTCCCCAGGTCGACGAGGGGAATCGTTGGCGCCGAGTCCGGGGTGACCTCGACGAGCTCGGGGCCGGCGAGGCCCACGAAGGCACCGGGCGCATGCGTCCCGCAAGCGCTGACGAGCGTGAGGTGCTCGACCCAGTGCTCCGAGCCCGGCGCGAGTGTGCCCAGATGCAGGCGACCCAGCGGCATACCGGCGGGCACCCAGACTTCTTTGAGGCCCAATTCGGCGTTCCAGGCGGAGGTGGCCTCGGGATGCAGCGGCGAGGCGCCATCGAGGGGTCCGTCGTGCTCGACGTAGATCCGGATCGTGGTCATCGCAGCACCTCGCCCACTTCGCTGGGGAGCCGTGCCGGCTCGAAGGTGAGCTGCACGAGGTGTGGGCCGGGCGCCTCTCCATCGGCGTGGGTGTCGAAGACGAAGCTGTGGCCCGGGGGCGCGGGGATCGCTGGCATGCGGGGCACGAGGCCCTCGGCGAACACGCCAAGGTCCGCGAGGAGTCGGTCGTGGGCAGGGTTGCCGAATCCCGGTGGGCGCAGGGCGACGCGGCAGCCGGGGGCGTGCATGGGGCCGCCGCGGCTCAGCACGGTGAGGCTGCGCAGCATGTTGCTGGCCGTGGGACCACCCATGCGGCGCAAGACGCCGGGGTCGAGCAGGCCGAAGCGAGCGCCCGGCGGCAGGACCAAGACGGCCAGGCCGAGTTTGGGGTCCTCACGAAGCGTGTGCAGGGTGCTCGGTGGCAGCGGGGTGGCGCCGTCGAGCGGCTCGGTGCCTTGGTGGACGATGCGGAGCGTCGTGGCCATGGGAGTCCTTTCGGGTCAGGCCGCCGCGGTGGCGGGGGTCTCGGGAAGGGGGTCGACGAAGAGGTCGGGAAATCGCCACGGGGCGGTGATGAAGCGTCCGGCCAGCGGCACCTCGGGCTCACCCGAGCCAAGCAGCGGCGGCGCGTCGCTCAGACGCGTGCGGCCTTCGGTTGCCAAGAGGGCGTGCAGGACGTGGGTGAATCCGGGGTAGCCGGCGGTCTTGACCGGGAGCTGGTCGATGTTGGGAGCGACCCCAAAGGAGCGAAGCGCCGCGGCGCTTCGGCGGAAGCGCTCTTGGTTCCTGGTCTTGCCCTCGGAGACCGCCTCGGGCCGGGCCCAGCGCGGCAGGGCCCAGCCGGCTCGAACGTCGCCCCACGTGCGGGCTCCGTAGTTGCGGGCGATCCTCGCGGCGAGGTCGACGGCGTAGGCGACCGCAAAGGGCGGGTCGAAGACTCGCGCCGGGTCGTGGGTGTGGGCACGCTTGTCGGCGGTGGCCAGCGCGGTGGCGGGCATGATCTGAAACCAGCCGCCGCTGTAGGCCCAGCGAGCAGCGCCGGCGGCTTGCGGGGTGCAGGTCGAGGGGCGCCAGGGGTTTTGGGCGTAGCGGCGGGCGAAGTTTTGGTCGCGGCAGAACAGCGAGAAGGCCGGCTTGGCGTCGGTGGCCGTGTTCATGGCCGAGGACCGACCACCGCTTTCGGTGCGGGCCGCCGCAAGCAGAAACGAGTAGAGGTTGTGCATCCCGGTTTCGCGCTCGGCGACCGCGGCCAAGGTGCGCATGCGATCCCAGTCCTTCGGGGCGCGCGGGGGCGGGAAGACGTAGGCGCCGAACTCGACGTCGCCATCGGGCACCGGCGGGCGTGGTCGGGACGAGGGCGAGTCGCCGCCGTGGTGGCCGTGGTCGGTGTCCGGCGGCATCGGACGAGTGCCGCGAGGCGCTGACGGCCGGCGGCCCCGGCTCGACAGCGCCACGAGGCCGACCGCGGCCGCGCCCAGCATCCAAAGCTCGGGGCCCTGGGTGCTCATGTGCCGACGATCCTTTGCAGGGTTCGGAACAAGACGGTGGGCGTGCTGACCTGCAGGCGCTCGAGGTAGGCCTCGAGGCTCTCGTCACGGCTGGGCCGCAGCACTTCGAGGGCCGCGGTGCGCAGGTGCTCGGCCGCGGCCTGGGTCCAGCGGCCGCCGCCGGGCGCCGTGGTCCCGTCCGCCTTCACGGCGGCCTGCGGCTCCGAGGGGCTGCGAAAGGCGGCCAGGACGTGGCGGCCGAGCGCCTGGGCGCCGGCGTAGTCGTGGGCGAGCGCGACCGTGACGTGGCGTCCCGAGGGCAGGTGCAACAGGACGCCGCCGGGCGCGTCTTCGATGCCGAAGAGCTTCACGCCACCTCTCCGGGCGGCACGAAGACGACCGCTTCATTTGCGTAGAGGTTGAAGTGGGCGGCGAGGTCGGAGGCCCAAAGCCGGGACTCGACGCTCTGCAAGAAGGCATCGACGGCGGCGTAGTTCTGGGCGTACCAGTCCGAGTAGGCCAAGAACGCCGCGTAGCCCTCGTTCGTGCTGGCGTCCCACTCGCCGCCGGGGACGTCGAGGATCGGCCCCAAGAAGTACGTCCAGTTGAGGATGCAGCCCGGCTCGAGGTTGCACTCGGGGGCGTCGGGCGGACACGAGGCGTCGGTCGCCGTCAGCAGCAGCGCCCGCATCACGATCCACGGATGGTTGAAGGTGTCGCCGTCGTACTCGACGAGGCGAACGCAAGCCGGATAGAAGACCTCGTCGTACCAGCGCGCGCCTTCGAGAACCTCTTGGCAGTCGTAGGTGATCGCCAGGGCAAAGGGGCCGATGTCGTCGAGCGTCGTGCCCTCGGGGACGGGGATCGGGGCCGGGTCGTCGGGGCGGACGTTCTGGCCGCCGCCACCACCGGAGCCGCCCCCGCTGCCTCCGCCGCCTTGGTCCGGCGGGTCGATGTCGGGCAGGTCGAAGGGGTCGAACGGGCCGTTGGGGATGGTGCCCCCGTCCGAGCCTCCGCCGCCGCCCCCCGGTACGCGTCCAGATCCGCCGGAGCCGCCTCCCGAGCCCCCGCCGCCGGGGGTGGTCTTCGAGGTCTTCTTGTCACTGCGGGTGACGAGGTAGATGCCCAGGGCGAGGCCGCCGCCGATCAGAAGTGGGTCCATGTCGTGGTCTCCGGGGGGTTAGAGGGGGAAGAGGAGCTCGTCGGGATTGCCCGAGATCTCGAAGCGCTCCAGCGCATCGAGGACCGCCTCGGTGATGTGGGCGTACAGGTTCAAGATCGACGCGTGCGGGTAGTGGTCGGGCATGCCGGGGACGTCGGCCTGCAGGGCGTCGAAGCGCAGAACGGCGCCGTCTTCGGCTGTGACCAGCGGCGCGGGGCAGCCGGGGTGCTCGCCTTCGAGGATCCGGTAGGCCATGGCGATCGGGTCGGCCTCGGTGGAGCGTCCCTGCATCTGTCCACGGACCCGCTCGCGGAGCAGCAGGGCGAAGCGGGGCTGCGCGACCTGGATGATCCACGCATCGCTCATGGTCCAGCTCTCGCAGTCCGAGGCGATGTCGAGGACGGGGCGCGCCGGGGGAGCATCGGGCGTGGTGGGCGTCGTCTGGGTGCCGCGATTGCCCTTGCGCCGCTTCTTCTTTTGGGCGTGCTCGTACAGGACGTAGCCAGCACCGAGGGCGAGCAGGACGTGATGCGGTTTCATGCGGACCTCCACAGGGCGTAGGCGCCCAGGCCGACACCGGCGCCGAGCAGCCAGGGAAAGGCGGCCTTGACCGCGGCCGCCGAGACGCCGAAGTACCCCCCGACGTTCTGGGCGATGTCGTCGGCAGCCCGGGCTGCCTCGAGGATGGCGCTGCGCACTTCGCCTTCGGCGAACTCGGCCGCCGAGAGGAAGAACGCGTGGGTGTGGGCGTAGATCGCTCCCACCGGAGAGATCAGCGGGTTCTTCATGTCGAGCTCGGCCGCCTGGGCTTCGGCGATGCCGTTGACGGTCTGGACGGCGAGCAGAAGGTCGGGTCCTTGGCAGGGCGGCAAGAACGGGAGGCCCCATCGCGCGCGGCAGTCTTCGATCGACCACGTCAGCACCGGGCCTTCGAGGGACTCCTCGAAGTCCTCCCAGGTCTCGGCGTCCCACTGCGCAGGCGGGTCCATCTCGGAGGGGACCCACCGGCCGTAGACCCCCCCATAGCGCGCCCTGAGGCCGGCGAGGTCGCGGTCGAGCTGTCCCAGGCCGTGCTCGCCGAGCTCGAGGCGTCCGCGCTGGCTGATCGCGAGGTTGATCAGCTTGCGCAGGATGTCGAGCGTGGCCTGCATGGCGAGCACCCGAAGCTCGGGCGCGTCCAGTGCGACCGCCTCGTCCTTGGCGCGCAGCAGCATCGCCTTGGTGTCCCCGAAGAGGCGGACGTAGCCGGCCGCGGTCTTTGCCCGGGTGCGCTGGGCCGCGGTGTTCATCCGGACCTCCGCAGCGACAGCCGTTCTCGCGGGTGGAACCAGAGGCGAGCCCGGTCTGCGGTGCCTTCGCCGACGAAGTCGAGTTCCCAGCCGTCACAGCCCCACACGCGTTGGTCGCTGCCGGTGGTGACGCCGAGGGTGAGCACCGCCGGCGGCGGCATCATGACCCAGTCGCCCGTCTCCCAGTAGTCACGCTTGACCTCGACCCGGCCCTCGCTGAGCGCCAGCTCGTCCAAAGGGGGCAGCCACAAGAAGGCATGCTTGCCGCCCTTGGGGAGCTTGCGGTTGTTGTCGCGGACTCGCCGGTCGGGGATGTCACCGTTGGCGAGCCGCTGCGCGACGTGGTCGTGTACGGGGTAGAGCGAAATCGAGTCCCCACTGGGCGTCTGATAGAAGCCGGTCTCGCCCGGGATGCTCGGCGCTCCGTAGAGCAGATGGTTCCAGGGGCAGCAGTTGATCACCTGTCGGTAGGCCCGCCAGTTCTCCGAGCGTTTCGCGAGCTGGTCGGCGGACTCGAGGTCGCCCAGCACCAGGTAGAAGGCGGTGGTCAGGGCCTTGCGTGCGATCGCCTTGAGGGTGACGCCGGAGTTCTCGCCACCGATCTGGTGAAACATGCCGGGCGTGGGGTAGTTGGCCGGATCGGTCCAGGGGTCCAGGTCGACCGGACCCGGAGGCGGATAGTCGGGCCACTGCCCGTCCCCATCGTCATCGTTTTCGGGCGGCGGCTCGGGGGGCTGAGGCTCGGGCGCGGGACCTCCATCGCTGTCCCAGGGCGCCCACTCGTCGGGCGGGTCTTCCCGCTCGATGCAGCCGAGGACCTCGTCGTACCGGTAGCCCGGGGGGCAGGTGCCCGGCGGTGGGGCGATCGTGTTGGCGGGGGTGCGGCCGGGCGGGTCGGGGTCGGGATCGGGCTCGTCGTCGTCGGCCTCGTCGTCGGCGAGCTGCGCGAGCACGAGGTTCACCCGGATCCGGATCCGGCCGAGGATGCACTGGGCGCGCGCGTCGCCCTGGGCTGGCGGCCAGTCTTGGGTGCCGCCCTCGGGGGTCGTGGCGTAGACGGTGCGCGCTGCGTGCAGGGCGAGGGCCTCGGCGTCCCGCTCACCGGCGTTCGTGCGGGCGACGATGGCCGCATCGACTTCGCGGGGCAGCCAGGGGTAGAGGCCGCAGCTGTCCGAGGGCAGGTCCGCAGCCGGGGTCTTGGAGGAGCCTGACTTCTTCTTGTCCCGTGAAAACAGCCAGAAACCCCCTGCGATGAGGGCGAAGGGGATGAGTTTCTTGGCGCTCATCCGTGGCCCCCCGTGCAGCTGCAGGCCGACCCGCTGCACTGGCCGGGGTGCTGCTGCAGCTCGGCGGCGGGGTCTTGGATGCCCTCGGCCGTGCGAACGACGGCGTGGAACTGGCCGGGGAGCGGCTCGCCGCCGTAGGTGCGCTGCTGGATGACGACGGTGGCGTCCTTGCCGGCCAGACGCAGCCGAGCGGCTCGCTCGCAGGCGAGGTCGAAGCAGGTGCCGCGCTTGTGGGTGTAGATCCCTCGGGCATCGAGGAGGGCTTGGCAGCTGTGGGCGGGGCCCGCGGTGGCGGCCCGCGTCGTGACGGCCCGCGTTGTGGAGGCTCGCTTGCGGCGGACGGAGCTGAAGCCCACCGGGGCCATGCGCCGCACGGGTTCGGGGGAGGCGGGCGCGGCCATGGTGGCGGTGCTCTCGCAGAGCACGGGCAGCGTGTAGCGGACCTCGCCGCATCCGAGGCAGCACGGCAGGCTGGGCGTGGCCTGCAGCTCGAGCATGTTGATCTTGACGAGGGCTTCGGCCAGCTCGGCGCAGGCCGGGCCGAAGAGCGTGTCGTCGTCGATCTCGAGGTTGAACTGCATCTGACGCATGGCGGGGGTCCTCAAAGCTCGAGCGTCCACACGAGGGTGAGTCGGCGATCGGCCTTGGAGGCCGCGCCGGTGGTCAGGTGGGTGGCGCTTTGCGGCAGCACGCCGTCGCCGGTGGTGTGCGGCCAGATGAAGGCCCAGTCGGCCAGCACTGGGCCGGCCTCGCCCAGCCGGAAGTGCAGCCGGTCGAAGGGGCCCTGCGGCGCGTAGGCCTGCAGGCGCTTGGCGAAACGAGGCAGTTGCAGGGCGACTTCTGCCGTGCCGGCGGGCACGACGAAGGTCTGGGTCAGCGTGTTGGGGTGCGCAGGGTCGGCCGCGAATCCCAGCGCTTGGCCGCTGAGCAGCGTGTCGAGGTAGATCCCTCCAGCGCCGAGGCGGCGAGCGTCGTTCTTGGTGGTCTCGCGGAGCAGCCCCGCAGGTCCGAGAACCTCGACCTCGAGCCCGCAGCCTTCGACGCACAGCCGAAAGCCAGTGCCGATGTCGAGCTCGACGAAGGTCCCCTGCCCTGCTCGCATCCACGAGACCCGTGCGTGCAGGCGCGAGCTTGGCAGCCCCTCGGCCACGATCGCATGGCGAGGCAGCGGCGCCGTGGCCTGTGCTTGCGCTCTCACAACCTCGAGAGCGCTCATGCTCACGGTCCACCCAGCGTGCTCGCTGTCGCGGGTGCTGAGCACCTTGATCGCGCTCTTGTTCGCGAGAGCATCGTCGCTCCACAGCGAGAACAGCTGGGGTGCGGTCTCGCGGAGGGCGGTGCGTGGGGCGGGGAGATCCATGAAGAGGCGGTCGTCGGGAGGTGCTTGGGTGGTGCCCGGTTCGAGAGAAGCGTGAGCGGGAGGGCGACCCCGGTTGCCGCCCTCCCCTGGCCCCGGTGCTAGATGTCCCCCCACAGCGTCACGGACGCGTGGATCGGGATGTCCTTGTTGGGGTTGAGCAGGTGGATCGCGAGCGTGTGCTCGTTGGTGGAGGTGAACTCCTGCCAGTCCACGACCTCGATCGGCTTGCTGTTGGCGTACGCCGACTGGCTGATGCTCATCGACGTCGACCCACCGCGACGGATCTGGGACTGCCGGCCGACGAAGGCGTCGACCATGAAGACCGGAAGACTGGTCGCCCCCGGCGGCATGCGCCCGATGTCGATGAGCTCGGGCCCGGCCCACGGGAAGGCCTCGAAGAACAGCCGGGTGGGCTTGAACGTCTTGGCATCACCGGCGGTGATCGACAGTGGCAAGACTTGGCCGGGCTGAATGCCCTCGGTGCCGAAGGTCGTCTGTCCGATGACGCTGGATCCGCACGGTGTGGGGGTCTCGCAGTGCATCGTGACCCCGTGGCCGCAGGGGTCGCAGTCGCGCGGGGGCGGCTGCGGCGGTGGGTAACACGGCACCCCGTTGGGGTACCCCTGCGGGTACTGCCCCGACCCCGGAGGGTTCTGTGGGTCGATGGGATTGCCGTTGGGGTAGTACGGGTCGGACGTCGGTGGCGTCGGAGGCGGGGCCGGCTGTTGCTGGGTCCCGTTGGCGGAGGCCTCTCCGACGTACCCACCGCGCGGCGGGTACCCGTAGTTGTAGGCGGGCGCGGGGGACCGCCAGGTTTGCTGTGCCTGCCTCGGTGCGGGCCGAGGCTTGGGGGCCGCGGCGCGCGAGGGCGCCCAGACTCGGCCGCCAGGTTGGCGTTGGTACGCCCCCACCCCGAAGCTGGGTGCGAGGGCCAGCTGCGCAGTCGCAGCTTTCTTGTCGGTTCGGTACTTGGCGAGCAGTTCGTGAACGTCTGCCATGTCGTGTCTCCTGCACGCGGACGCGTGCGGGCATGGAGGCGCAGGCCAAGTCCGTGCATCGTCCGCCGCGGTCTTGGTCCCAGCCCCGTCGAAAGGAAGCCGGTGGGGATGGAGCAGGCGCGCTCAGGCGACGTCTTCTTCGTCGGGCGCTCTTGCGTGCTCGAAGGTCTTGCGCCCGATGAAAAATCCCAGCGCACCGATGCCTCCCCCTCGCAAGTAGATCTTGTACTTCTTGAGCTGCTTGACGTAGCTGGCGCCCGCGCAGCCGAGCCCGAACGCGAGGTCCTTGTCGACGCCCAGGATCTTCTTGCTCTCCTCGGAGTAGCCCTCGGTGCCGGCGTCGATTTCCTTCTGGACGGTGCCCATCATCCAGCCCGCCGCAGCCGCACCGGCTGCTGCGCTCATGTAGTCGGCGTTGGCCTCGGCGATGGCCTTCGTCTTCTCCTTGGTCTTCGTCGTGATGCTTTGGATCCGCTCCGCGAGCTTGAGGGTCTCCTCGGCCAGCTCGCGCTTGGGAAGCGCCATCAGTTCACGGTGGGAGAGGTCTTTCGCTGCCATCGCCTTGCCACCGTGAAGGGCGAGCCGCGACGACGCCAACGACGGTGATCGATCGTCGTCCATCGATCAGCCAAGCAGCGGAAACCGCAGGGGATGTTGCCGCCGGAGCGTGCGGTGATCGATGGTCGATCGATTCCTCGATCGTCGTGGGGAAATGCAAACGTGGCGCTGCGAGGCCGTAGACGGCATATCGCCGACGATGACGATCACTCGACGACGCAACGATCGTCGGCTTGGAGTCCGCTGAAACCTCGAAATTGCCCGCGAACGGCTGATCGATGCCTCGAACGACACACCGGATCGACGATCTACATTCGAGCAAATCGTCGTCGCCGGGGCGCTACGCGGCCGTGACGATGGGCATCGATCACCGGTGTCGCTGTGATCCACGTCGCGTCGACCTCAGACGACGTGGGAGCGACGGCGCAGCGACTGCAGATCCACCGAAAAAAGGTGAACTCGGACTGCGATCACTGGCGGCGCGGCGCGGCGCGCCGCAGGTCCGGGTCCCTGAACGAATACGAACCCTGTCCCTGAAGGCCGATGCTCGTTGCGATCTCAGAGAGGCTCGGAGCAGGCTGGTCGAATGAGGATGACAAGCGGGCTACGACAGACACCTGACCACGGCGGCCGTTCGGGATCTGCGCTGACCCGGCCAGCAGGCTCGAACCCCAGCACTCGAGGGACGATGGGATGGAACTCTTGGGTGCAGGTTCCGTGCTCTACACCGAGGTGCTCGGGCCGCGGCTCGGGGCCGGCTTCGCGGACTGTGGTCGAGCTCGACCTTGACGACGTTCGTGACGGGGCAACGCTCACTCGAGCCGCGTCCGGGAAGGCGAAATAGGACATGAGGATCGAAAACGCGTCATTGGGCCAGGACGAAGCGCCAGCGATTGCCCCTCGGGTCGAGAAGGCGACCTCGGCGTGGTTCCACAAGATCAACCGGGTCGTCGTGGAGGTGAAAGACCCCGGCGCGAGCTCGGGCTTTCGGAAGCTCAACGCCATCAACTTGGATGGCTGGCCGGTCGGTTCGCGGACGTCGGTGCAGGAGGACGAGCTGAACATCGCGATCATGCAGGTGGCGATCGACCACGTAGAGGAGACCGGAGAGTCGAACCGGTTTCGGGCGCGCTACATGGGCGGCGCCGATGCCAGCGGACGCAGCCTGCGGAAGTACGCATGCTTCAAGGTGAGCACCGACAGCGACGATGCGTCGTCGCCCGGGCCGTTCGCGGCGATGCCCTCCGTGCCGGCGGGACTCGAGCCGTGGATCCCCGTGGTTCGATGGCTGATGTCGATGCTGGAGGCACGCGAGCAGCAGCTGATGTCCTACAACGACAAGCTCTCGGACAAGCTGCTGGATGCGGCAGCGCAGGCCGAGCCGTTGCTGAAGGCGCACGGCGCGATGTCGGGCATCCTCGAGCAGGCGGTCTGGGTCCTGCGCGAGACCATGCTGTCGAAGGGCGGGCTCGATGGGACGCACATGCTCGCTGGCCAAGGCGGTGGGGATGGCGACGATGATGGCGATGGGGCGCTGCAGCAGGTCGTGGCCGCGGCGCTCATGCAGTTCTTCACCAACGGGAGGATGCCGGCGCCACCCATGCCTGGGATGAGTCCCGACGAGCCTGAGGCTCCGCCGAAACGAGAACCGCAACCGACATCCGCGGCCCCTCCCCCACGAAGTGCGCCCACGTCAGGTGTCCGCTTCGGGTTCGATGCATCGGCGAGGGGTCCGGAGACTGCCGAGGCCGGAGGAGGAGCAACGCTGGTCAAGACCATCCGGGCGCTCTTCGGAGGCATGGATGGGCTGCAGCTGCTCGCGCTGACCGATGCCATCGGCCCGGCGCACAGCGAGAGCCTTCGCGCGGTGCGTGCGGCGACGACGAACGAGGAGGCGGCCCAAGCGGTGCTCGTGATGCAGCGCACCGGAGGCTGGACGACGCTGCGCGAGCAGCTCGTCGAGCCGGAGCGCTCCGCGTTGGCGCGGATCGAGACGCTCGTGTGTCGGTTCGCGTCGTCGGCGGAGGCGGCTCGACCCGTGGAGGTGGACCAGCCTTCCGAGCCCGAGTCGGAGCATCTCTTGGTCATCAGCGTGCGGCGGTGCCTGGGGGCGATGGACGGAGACCGGGTGATGGAGCTGACCGGTCAGCTCTGCGCCGAAGAGCGCGCGCTCCTGCAGGCCGTTCGGGTGGCGGAGACCGACGACGCTGCGGCCGAGGCCGTGATGGAGCTTGGGGCGAGGCTGAGCGCTGCAGGCAAGGTCCCTGTATTGCTCGGCGTGCTCCACGAGCACGAACGGGACCTCTTCCGGTTTCTCTACGCCCAGGCCGACGCGCATCTCGGGGAGGTCGACGGTACGCCCGCGGACGAAGCACAGCCGGCCGACCCCTCGCCGCAGCCGCCCCCGCCGCCGAGGTCCTCGGGGCCTCGAGACAAGGTCGAGGCGGTGCTGTGCTTGCCGCCGCGGGCAGCTGACGGGGGCGCGGAGGGACCGCTTCACCAGGCCGCGCAGGCATGGCTTCAGGGGGTGGACGGCGACGTGGGGATCGAGCTCCTCTCCATGCTGACCCCCGAGCAACGCAAGGAGCTGCAGCGGGTCCGTGCCGCGCGAAGCGACGCCGAGGTTGCCGATGCCGTGCTCGACTTCAAGGCCGCGCTGCTTCGCAGCATGAACTGGATGGGCCTGATGTCCCGGCTGGGTCAGAGGCATCTAAGGCCGCTGTTGCAGATCCAGACCCTGGCGCAGCAGCATGTCGACGCGAGGCAGGAGTGATCTCCTAAGTCGAGGAGATCGCATCACGAGCCCACGGGCCGCGCTCGAGAGCTGAAAGCTGGCAAGGCGCGGTGCGGAGACCCCCTACGGTTCACTCCTGACCATTAAGGGCAGGTGCAAACCACGCGTGGATAGCTCTGGACAGAAAGCAGCCGTTTTGGTGCCATAGGGCCCTCATCAACCGCGTCCTGTAGAAAGACGGAAGGCCAGCAGTGGCATGCTGACCTTCCCAGGGATAAGGACTCCTTGTTTACAGCTTGGAGCCCCCCGGACGAACCGGGATCCCCGGACGCCCTACGCCGTCCTGAAAGAGGAGGACGACGACGTGAACAACGTAGCACAACCCCCGTCCGCTCCCCAACCCTTCTCCGTCAACAGCTTCGTCACGCGTCGCTGAGGTCTGGGTCGGATGTTGGCCGCAGAATTCTGCGGCCGTGCGTGCCTCTTGGGGGCATCGCACGGTCGTGCATGTCGACGTGCGTCGTGCGCTGAAGCGCGCGCCGCGGCAGAGGAGATCTCCTCTGCGAAGACCCGCTCAGGGGGTTCACGGTGAGGCGCGGCGACCTCGACAAGCTCCGCCGCCTCGACCCCAAGCTGGCCCGCCAGCTCGAAGGGGTCCTGGCCCGGCGAGACGCCGACTCCGCATCCCACGAGGCGCCTCAGGGGCTCTGTGGGGCTTCAGGAGCGGGACCGACGGGCTGGACGACCTCGGCCCTGCCAGAGCAGCACGGAGCGGCCTGCGAGGAGCCGACGGCCAGGACGACGACCGGTCCGGGTGTTCGGACCTGCCTGGGCCCCCTGCCCTGCTTCAGTGCGACTCCGACGGCTCTCGCGGACTCTCCCGAGCCACCCGCTGAGTCCTCGGGAGATGCGCCGACGGCGTTCATCAACGCCGAAGATCAGGCCGGCCTCCCCGAGGTGCCGCAGGTCCTCGTCTCCACCGAGGCGCCTCCCGAGGAGCGCCTTGCCGAGACATGGGCCGGCTACGAGGATGACTGCGTTCCCTCCGAGGAGCTGGAGCGTCGCAAGGCCGAGCGAGCGGCCGAACGCGAAGCCCAGCGAGCCCGAGATCGCGCTCATGCTCAGCAGTTGGGGTTCTTTCCCGGCGCGAGCTTCCGGCGTCATGGCACCGGGGAGCACGTGCCCTGCGAGCAGCTCGAGCTGCAGCTCGATGGCATCGAGCGCCGGGTTGGCCGGGCAAGCACCTGGGACGAGGGGCTAGCGGCATCCCGGACGATGGAGTCCGTCGAGGCGCAGTGCTTCACCGTGCGGGACTTGGGCGACCGGCCCGACAACATGCCGAGTTGCCTGCGGGGGATGCACCCCGATCTGACTCCGAGTCAGTGGGCGCTCCTGCGAGCCGTGGTCACGGCCTACATGAGCGGCGCGATGGGTCTCTACGAGTATCAGCCCATCCTCGCCTCCGACCTTGGGATGAGCGAGCGGGCTCTGCGGTACGCCCTCAACGGCGGCAAGGACCGCCCCCCTGGCCTCGTCGAGCTCGGCCTGGTCAAGCGGAGACAGACGTGGAAGCGCGGCTCGGGAGAAAGGCCCAGCGACCACCACTACCTGCTCCTGCAGGCCGGCCCGTCCCTGGTCGAGCTACTGTTGCCGCTGACCTGCGAGCGCAGGGCGCAGCGCGGTGACCGGGTGCCTCGGCGCTCGGGCTACACGCGAAGCTCGGCGCGGCGTGTCGCGGCCCAAGCTCGGCAAGACGCTCGTCGTGCTCGCTTCGACCTGGGAGAGAGAGCGGTGCGACGAGTTCGAGGAGAGGTTGTGGAGCGACGAGTGGAGCCACCTCGGGAGCGGCGCGAACAGGCCTCGAAGGGGCACTCTCAGCCGAAGTTAAATTGCCCGGCACAAAATGCCGACAACCCCGTCCCCCCCCCTTCAGGGGAAGGGGGACTTAGGGCTCGAAGGGGGAGACCCCCTTCACCCCCCAGCTCAAACGTGTCGCTCCGCGACGAAACTCTAGCTTCGGCTCCGCCTTCGCCCTGGTCAGCAAACGACAGTGACTCCCCTGCCCCACTCGAACACCTCCTTGGCGATCGAACGCGGGCTTTGGACAGGAGTGCAAAACGCGCGCCGATTTCCGAAGCCCAGCTCGAAAACTGGCGACGAAGACGAGCCCGTGGAGCACCCGTACCCGAGACGATCGACCGTCAGCTCTTCTCCGAGCTGATCTCCGCGGCGCATTCGGCCATGTTCGGCTCGAAAGAAGCGGAGAGCCAGTAGTAGAGCTTTCCTTGAGGATAGCGGCGCAGGAACCTGCGAACGCAGGAGGGCGGCTGCGCAGGAGTCTGCGCGCGCAGAAACGCAGGAGCCTGCGATGGCAGGAGCCTGCGATGGCAGGAGCCTGCGAGGGCGGAAGCCTGCGAGGGCGGAAGCCTGCGAGGGCGGGAGCCTGCGCGCGCAGAAACGCAGGAGCCTGCGATGGCAGGAACCTGCGAGGGTGGGAGTCTGCGCGCGCAGAAACGCAGGAGCCTGCGTGGGAGTCTGCGCGCGCAGAAGCGCAGGAGCCTGCGATGGCAGGAACCTGCGAGGGTGGGAGTCTGCGCGCGCAGAAACGCAGGAGCCTGCGATGGCAGGAACCTGCGAGGGTGGGAGTTTGCGCGCGCAGAAACGCAGGAGCCTGCGATGGCAGGAACCTGCGAGGGTGGGAGTCTGCGCGCGCAGCCGCGCACCCTTCCAGATTTTCTTCTTTTTTGGCCCGACGAACGCGATAGGGCAGGGTCGGGCCGTGATCATCTGTCTTTGCGGTCAGAAAGGCGGCTCGGGAAAAAGCACCCTGAGCCAGAGCATCGCGTCGGAGTACATGCGGCGTGGCCGCCATGTCTTTCTTGGTGATGCCGATCCTCAGGGAACATCGCTTTCATGGGCCGCGGCTGCCGAGGGAGCCGCGACCGAACGTCCAACGGTGCTTGGGTTGCCGGAGGGGTTTCATGCGCCTGGTCAGGTGCCGACCGTCGCAAAACAGTTCGATCGGACCGTCATCGATACGGCGCCCCGGTTGGACTCAATTCAGCGCTCAGCGCTGGCGATCGCCACTCTTGCTCTGTTTCCCGTCTCCGCTGGTCCAGCGGAGACCTGGGCGTTTGCTGAGCCGCTGCGGCTTATCCGCGAGGCCCAAGCGTTTCGCCCCGAGCTTAAGGTCGGGGTGATCCTCAATCGACATCAGAGGACCTCGATGACGCGAGAGACCGTGGCGACGATGGAGGCGACAGGGGTTCGAGTGTTGAAGACTCGTATTGGACTTCGGACCGCGTTCCAGCAGGCAATGGCTGCCGGCGAAGGCGTGACCACCTACGAGCCGCAGTCCGCTGCTGCGAAAGAGATCATGTCGCTGGTCGATGAAATCGAGGAAATCTGCAATGCCAAAGAAGACGACGCCGCAGCTTAGTGTGACCCCGCCGCCCTCCAGCATGGAGGATTGGATCAGGAACGAGCAACGGGACGACGCATCGCCTCCGGTGGAGACCGCAAGCCAGAGCCCGACCTCGAATGAAAGTGGGCGCGTAGCCGCGCCAGTTCTCAGTGAGAAGGAGCGTCGCTGCACCTTCCCTCTTCCAGAGACGCTCTATCGGAAAGTGAAAATTCGATCGGCGACGACAGGGGAGGGGATGCAGTCTCTGTTTAAGCAGGCTGTAGAGAGCTTCCTTCAGGAGTAGACGGCGCAGAGACTCCCCGCCGTGGGAGTTGTTGTAGCGCTTGAACGTCCTGGTCGGAAGGCCTGGGTGTCGGGAACCGTGCTCCTGCTCTCAGCGGTACCGCGAGGAGCGGTGCCATAAAGTGCACGCGCTCATGGGACGGTGTCCGCACCGGGGTAGTCGGTTGCGCCGTCGGTGGCCGGGCGCGCGTCGCCCTCGAAGTCGAACGGCGGGTCGCCGACCTCCCAGATGGCGATGTCGGCGAACTGCGTCTGACCGGCGGCCGAGAGGCGGGCGTCGCCGCCGTTGTAGTCGGAGAACCACGCCGTCTCTGCATCGTCCTCAACCGCGGTCGTGGAGACAGACGCACCAGAGCACCCCTGCGCTGGGTTGTCTCCGCGAGTAGCCAGGATTGAGTTGCGAACGACGACCCCGGCCCCGCTCGAACAGAGGAGTGCATCGGCATCACCGAGAGAGCCAAGAACACTGGAGTACACCAGCTCGAGCTGTGCCGAGGAGGCGTCGACGGCTACTCCATCCAGAGGTCCCCCGACCATACAGTTCCTGACGAACCCACTGCTGCCCGAGGCCAGCGTGATGCCGCCGCCGTCGTTGCCGGAGACCTGGGTCGAGTCGGCGTAGAGGGTGGTGCCGGTGCCGACGGAGACGCCCACGCCGTTGCTGCCGTCAACGCGCAGACGGTGAAGGTAGGCGGTCGAGCCTGCGCCGCTGACCGTGACGATGGGGGACGCCGTGTTCCCGCCGACCACGCGCACCGTACTCGAGTCCGAGACGATGGCGATGGTCTTACCGCCGTCGATGGTGATGGTGTGGAGGCCACCTCCGCCCGTCAGCTCGATGGCGTGCTCGGCTCCGTCGTCGAGCTCGTCGACGACGGTCTGAATGGCACCATTGTCTCCGGCGTCCACTTCGGTCACCGCAGCCGCGTCGAAACACGCCCCGGTCGCGATGTTGCAGGCGGGCAGGTCCAGGTCCTGGCACTGCTCGTGGAACTCGCAGGCCACGCACACGTTCGTCTCCGCGTCGCACAGCGGCGTCGTCCCGCCGCAGGCCTCGGGGCTGTCGGCCGTGCACTGGACGCAGGCATCGTCGACGCAAAGCGGCGTCGCCTCGTCCAGCATCGCGCACGCCTCGTCGGGCGTGCCTTCGACGACGGCCGAGCAGGGCGAGCATTCACCATCCACACAGAAGGGGAGGGCGGGGTCCATGCACGCCTCGTTGCCCATGCACTCGGGGCCGGTCGTGGTGCTGGGGTCCTCGGTGTCGGTCTCGGGCTCTACCGTCGTGCTCGGCTCGACCGTCGTCGTGTCCGATCCTGTCTCGCTCCCGCTTCCGCTGCTCGAAGACGACTCCGGGCCTTCGCACGTCGGGTCGACGCCGCACGGCTCGGGGCAGCGCAACTCCTCGGCCGAGACGCAGCCATAGAGCGCGATCGTTTCGCCGAGGTGGCCGATGTCGCATTCATCGTTTCGTAGCCCGCTGTTGCAGAACGGGCGCTCGGGGAATAGCTCCGAGCAGTAGGCATCGCCTTCGTTGTTGGCGCAGTGGTCGCCGTTGACGACTTGAACGGTGCAGGCGCTCGCCAAGAGAGCGAGCGCGCTCGCGAGAGGCAGGAGCAAGGTGGTTGTGGTGCTGTTCATCGTCTAGAACCTTCCTGAGAGCGCGATTCCTGCGGTTTGGGGGGTGAGCACGGGCGCGACCATCGTTGCCTGTTTGCGGCGCTGCTTCTTGCGGCGAACGACATCGGTCACCAGCATGGCGGTGCCGCCGACCACCATCGCGCCACCCAGAACGAGAGCGCCGATGGCGGGGGTCCTGTAGTTGGTGCGGTCGAGCGTGAGGTACGACGACTCGATGGGAGATGACTCGTTTGGGCGAGGGAGGTAGACGGCTCCGACGATGACTCCGGCGACGCCGACGCCCGAAATCACGGCGCCGGCGATCCCCAGCGGACCGATCGGCTTGATCTCGCGGGGCGTGGCGCCATCGGTCGAAGGCCCCGCGGGCTTGCCATGCGGCTCTTCCGGTTGTGGTGCAGAGGCGTTCTTGGCGGCGTCGCGCTGCTCGAACGCGGCGGCGACTTGTTTCATCGTGAACGTGGTCAAGGCGTCGCGGCCGCACTCACAGACCTCTCCGTCTGCTTCTTGCTCGAACACGACCTCCTCGGCATCCAGGAGGCTGACGTTGACCGTGAAGGCTGCTGTCTCTCCTCCAACCTCGATCTGGATCGACCCCGGGGGGACCTCCTCGTCGAGGGCGTCGACGAGCTCACGGCAGCGTCTCTCGATGTGTGGGGTCGTGCCCTCGGAGAAACGGGTGCTGATCGCCTCGGACCACGTCACCACGCATGGGCTGGGCGGCTCGGGGTACTCGTCCACGGGTTCGGAGGGAGACACGAACAGGAGAAGGGGGAGGATCATGGGGAGTCCTTCAGCTTGGTCTTGCAGATGCGGACGAAAGCTCGAGTGTCGGCCTCGTTTGAGTGCTGCCCCGCGCGAACGCACGCCTCGTAGTCTTGAACGTCGAGAAACGCCTGCGTCCGGAGGTAGCGACGGCTCTCCTCGTGTCCTCTCCAGCATTTCGCCGAACTCGTCGCACGAAGCACCGCTCGTGCAGACCCCGCTCGTTGCGCTGTGGATCGGCTCTTCTCGCATGCTGCGGAGTCCTCCGGGGACGGAGGCTCCACTTCGGGGAGCGCGGGAGCGGGTGTTCTCGGCTTGAGCTTGGTCGACTTTCGATTTGGCCTCTTCCGAGGCTCCGATACGGGTTCTGGTGCCGGCGCGGGCGCTGGAAGCGGTCGCGCCTCGGAGTCTGGCGTGTCCTCGTTCGCCTCGTCACCGAGGTCCGGCTTTGGACTGGGCTCGGCCCTCGGCGGTGTGCTTTCTCGGACCATCGAGGCCGGCGAGCTTCCGTCGTTGCCCCGGCTTTCGGTGTTCGTGCTGCGTTCCTCCGCTGGAAGAGCAAGCCAAGTGCCGACGACCGCAGAAACGAACAGCGCGACGAGAACTCCCGCGAACGCGATGGCGTGCTTGCGCGTCATCGCCCGCGGCCTTGTCTCAGGCCCGGTCGCGGAGGGGGCGTCTCTCTCTGCCCTCGCACGTCGTTCTGCGGTTCTCAGCTCGAGAGCAGCGATCGCCTGCGTCTTGGGAAGCTCGATGCGTTCGTCGCGTCGAGCTTTTTCGAGTTCGGTGTGGACGCGCCGAACCGAAGGGAGCTGCGCTTCGTCCCTCACGAGCTTTGCCAGAGTCTCGTCTCCGGCAGGTCGAGCGCCGTCGGCGACGATGCGCGGGCGTTGTGTCGAACTCGTCAGGCTCGAAGACTCACTTTCCGCGGACTGGTCGAGGACGATCCTGGTCGTCGGAGCAACGTCTTCGAAGAACTCCCGCAGCTCGTCAATGCCCGGTCGTTCCTGTGGGGCATAGGCGAGGCACCGCATGGTGATCTCGACGAGCTCTTCTGAGGCCTCGACATCGAGGCGCGGTGGGCTCCAGTCTGCGGAGCGGCGACGGCTTGCAACCTCGTCTTCGCTCAGTTCGTCCTCGGGGGGGGACCCGCTGAGAAACTCGAACAACGTGGCGCCCAGGGCGAAGACATCGAAGCTCGTGGAGGCCTCCGCGTGGACGAGCTGTTGGGGACTCATGTACGAGGTCGTTCCAGGGGCGGCGCCTCGCAGTGTCACATCGTCGGTCTTTTCGACTCCGCCGGTGCCCAGTGCGTAGGCCAGGCCGAAGTCGACGAGATGTAGATCGTCCGCGTCGCTGACGATGAGGTTGGCGGGCTTGATATCCCGGTGGACGATCCCGGCGTCGTGCAGCGCCCCGAGTGTGTCGACGAGCTGCTTCCCGAGCACGCGAATTCGCGGCTCGGGCATGCCCTGGTGGTGGTAGACCATCTCCGACGACAGGGTGCTTCCCTCGACGAAGGGGAAGATCACGAACATGCGCCCCTCGAATCCCGTGGGCCCATCGAGTTTTCCGTAGGCGATCGAGGGGACGATGCAGGGGTGGGGGACGGCGCTGGACAGACGCGCTTCGTTGACGAAGCGGTGCTCTGTTCGGTCGCTATCGGACGCTGCTGTCCCAACCTTGATCGCGACCTGGGAGCCGTCCGCACGGCGGCCGCGGTAGACGATCGCGGTCGCTCCGATTGCGATCCGCTCTTCAACCGTTGCGTCGCCCACGCGGTCTCCCGCGCAGAGTTCGGGCTCCGCCTCTTGTCGACGCGCGAAGCTCACTGGGCGCTACCTGTGATGAGCCACCACGCGACGCCACCTGCAGCGATGCAGCTGAGGGCGACGCCGATGAGAACGCGCGTCCATGCAGGGAGCCCAGTCCGCCTAGCGATGGGGGCGCTCATCGAGGTCTCGACGGGCGCCTCCATTTGCTCTGTGGCAGCGCGGTGGGGGGCGGATGAAGCCGACGCAGATGGGGAGGGTTGGGTTCGTTGAGCGAAAATACGTTGCTCTGTCAGTCGCTCAGTGGGGGCGAGTTCAGGGGCGATGACGATGGGTTTTGCGAGAGGGTGTCGCCTGCGTACGACTGGCGCATCTTCTTCTTCGGAGTCGTTTGGCGACCAGCGTCGCGTGGGCGGGTCGTCGGTCGTCTGCGCTGGTGCGTGCCTTGGCAGTGTCGGCGCGTCGTCTCCTCGGAGCAGCGTCGGCTGTGATGCGGTGCTGGTGCGAAGCTCCTCGGGGATCTCGAAGTGCTCGGTCTCGCGAGAACGGGGCATACGGCCCAAGGCGAGCTGTACGCGGTCGGCAACGAGCTTGGGTTTGAACACGTAGCCCGGGCACGCGCTGAGCGCCTCTGCGAACTCCTCTGCCGTGGGACGCTCGCTCGGGTCGAAGCTGAGCGTCCGCTCGACGAGGTCCCTCAGCTCTTCGGGGAGGTCGGTTCGTTCGAGCGGTGGGGTGTTTCCCTCGGTCAGGATCAAGGGAAGGAGCTGCTCTTGGGTGAGCCCCTTCCGAAACGCTCTTCCCTCGAGCATCTCCCAGGCGACGACGCCGAGGCTGTAGAGATCCATCGCCGGGCATACATTGCCCTGGACATGTTCGGGAGACATGTAGCGGAACGTCCCGAACAAGTGCCGCCCCGAGTGGTCGGCATCGACTCGCGTGGAGATCCCGAAGTCGAGCAGCTTCGTTTCTCCGTCCGTGGTGATCAGCGTGTTCGCGGGTTTGATGTCTCGGTGGATGAGCCCGAGTGGCTTGCCGCCAATCTTGCGCCGAGCGTGGGCGTAGTGAAGACCGTCTGCCATGCCCTTGAGGACGGTGTAGATGACAGGGAGAGGCAGTGGACGGCGTTCGTTCTTCTGCTGGTGCGAGAGGAGCCGGCGCAGGTCGATGCCGTCGGCGTATTCCATGACGAAGAAGGGAGTCCCGTCGACCTCGTCCGCATCGAAGACCCGGACGATGTTCGCGCACGGGCCGAGCTTGATCGCGATGCGAGCCTCGTCGAGGAAGTGTCGACGTCCCTGATGATCGAGATCCTTCGCGACCTTGATTACGCACGGCATTCCATTCTCGGCGGCGACATTGAGCTGGCGAGCGTAGAAGACGCGCCCCCCGCTCCCTTGCCCAACCCGCTCTTCGATCACGTAGCGACCGAGCTTGGTTCCTGGTCCTAGCTCCTCCATCGCCTGTGCCTCGGTGCGTCCATGGAGAGGTGGAACGCAAATGGCGAGCCAATGTCGTGCGAGGGCAAGTCGACCACTTGGTGCCCCGGCAAGGGGCAGTGTGGTTGGCACCCTGCCCAGTGCACTTGGCACCTGCTGGTCATCACCCGATCCCCGCTCGCTTGAGAAGGTTGGAAAACCCGTTGCGGCTCATGCCAGCCCTTCGCGCAGCTTCGCTGCGGTTGCCGCTTGCTTCCGTCAGGGCGCGCTCGGCGTAGCTCCGCTCGAACTCCGCGAGAGAGTCCTTCCACGGCTTGTCGAACAGGGCAGACGTTGTGGCTCGAGGACCGGCGACGGTGGGCGCAAGGTCGAGGTCCGTGGGCCGCACGATTGGGCCGATACACAAGGCCGCTGCGCGTTCGATCGTGTTCTTGAGTTCGCGGACGTTTCCAGGCCACCGGTGCCCCTTGAGCGCCGCGTAGGCGTCCCGATCGAAACTCAGCGGTACTCCATCATCTCGGGTGACGGAGAACCGTTCGAGGAACGCATCTGCAAGCATGCTGATGTTGCTCTTGTCACGTTCCCGAAGCGCCGGAACCGTGACCTGGACGCGGGCAAGGCGGTAGTAGAGGTCCTCGCGAAAGGTGCCCTCGTTGACCATCCTGGGGAGGTCTCGGTGGGTGGCCGAGATGACTCGTGCATCGAAGGAGCGGTACGAGGGGTCTCCGACTCTCCGGATGGTGCGGTTCTCGAGTGCCCGAAGGAGCTTGGGCTGGAGGTTGAGGGGAAGCTCGCCCACTTCGTCGATGAACAAGGTCCCGCCGCTGGCGTGCTCGAACAGCCCGGCCTGGTCTTGCTCTGCGCCCGTGAACGCCCCGCGCCGGTGGCCGAAGAGGTCGTTCTCGACGTTGCCGCTGTTCAGTGTCGTTCCGTCGATGACGACGAAGGGCCCGCTGGATCGGCTCGAAGAGTCATGGATTGCCCTGGCAACGAGTTCCTTTCCTGTCCCGGTCTCGCCCGTCACGAGCGCATCAATGTTGACCGAGGCGATGCGTTCGAGACGGGCGAAAAGCTCAGCCATGGCCGAGCCTCGGCCGATGAGCGAGCCGAAGCTCGGCCGGGTCGAGTAGAAGACACGCTCGTCTCCGACTTGGGCCACGGTGATCGTTGACGAACCTACGGAGAAGGTTGCACCCGGCTCGAGGACAGCCTCGCGAACGCTGATGCCATGGCCGACCCATGTCCCATTCTTGCTGCCGAGGTCGCGCAGGAGGATGTTCCCCGAGTCGGAAAGCACCAGCTCGCAGTGCACGGTGCTCGCAGAGTCGCTCGAGAGTTGAATGTCCGCGTCTGGATGGGCTCCGATCAGGATCCTGGTGCCACCTCGCTCCAGGGTTCGTTGTTGCTGGCCTTCCACGATGTGGAGCGCAAGACGACGAGGTCGCTCTTGCGCGAACTCGCGTTCGGAGAGCTGGGTCAGCGTCTGAGTGAATCGTTCGAACTCGTCCATGCGAATGCCTGCTCACTTCCTGTTGGGCTTCGAAGCGAAGTAGGCAGCGAGGGCGTCGGCGACGAGTTCAGACTGCTGTACGCCAAGCTCAGCGGCTCGCACGCGTAGTTCGCGATTGAGTTGCTCGGGGAGGTACAGGGTCGTTTGGATGCGGTCGCTCGATGCGGTCGCAGCGACCGCTTTACGCCTCTTGGTGCGGGGCTTCGATGCGGAAGGCACGTTGCGGTCTCAGACTTCCAGATGTCTGGAGGTGGTTCAAGGAGAGAGCCGTAGATTTCGTTGGGCCGGTGCCCAGCGTGGTGGGCACGTGCGAAGGAGGCTGTGCACGCGGCGGAGTTCAAGTTGTCGATATCCTGCGATCACGTATGCGGACTCGAACTTGCTCCTGTTGCGACCGTGCTCATCGAACGCGCGAACGACAAGGCCTCGAGCAGGGGTCGCTGGACGACGCCTACATCTAGGCACACACCCCCGCGAGGGTTGGTGTTCCGAGCGGACGGAACCCTGACGGTCGATGACGCCGTCAGCGGCGTCATCGAGACGGAGATGCCGCGATGAAGACGCGCAGCATCCTCCCTGCGTTCATGCGCGCGCAGGCTCGTGGCCTCTCGCGCTCCGTCGCATGCCCCCGGCTGGCATCGTTGCCTCCCACGCCTCCCATCGACCGTGACGAAACGGTGGGCGTCTCCTTGCTCGAGCTGGCCCGGCTGGTCGAGGAGGCCGCACGGTGAAGCGTCCGCGCATGTGGATGGAGGTCGGGGTCTGGCCGCCGCCGGTCCGGGCGCAGTGGCGCCCCGCTCGGAGCACGGTCGTTCGGCGGCGACGGTGGGTCGCCGCGGGGCTCGTCGCCGCCGTCGTGTTCGGAGCGGTTGCGGGCAGTGTTGCCACGCTGATGCTCGTGGGGACGGTGGGCGCATGACCCTCGACCCCGTTCGCGTCATGACCCGCATGCGGACCCCAGGCGGCGACGAGCCGCTGCTGGCAACGCGGCGCTTCGAGCTGGTCGAGCGCATCGACCATCCGTTCGAGCTGACGCTCGAGCTGATGAGCGACGACCTCGAGCTCGAGGTCCGCTCGCTGCTGGGCGCTCGGGCGCTCGTCGAGCTCGACCGCCCCGGCGTGACCGCGCGGAGCTTCGGCGGCGTCGTGACGCGAGCCGAATACGTCACGACCCGAAACGCGCAGCTCATGCTCCGGGCGACGGTGGAGCCGTCGCTGGCGCTGCTGCGCCACAGCACCCGGCGCCGCATCTTCTCCGACCTGACCTTGCCCGAGGTGCTGGAGGCCGTCGCAGCGCCCGTGTTCGCCGCCTACGGCGGCTCTTGGGACGTCTCGCGGGTGGGGGTCGAGATGCCGTCGCGGGACTACGTCGTGCAGTGGGACGAGAGCGACCTCGACTTCGTCCTGCGCCTGCTCGGCGAGGCTGGCCTGTGCCTGCTGCACGGCGAGGGCGAAGACGGCGAGCACGTCTATATGCTGGTCGGAAAGAACGCCATGTTTCCGGGCTGTGCGGAGGACCCGTCCACGTTGCTGGTGGTGGCGTTCGAGCCCGAGGCCGAAGAGGAAGCCGACGAACCGAGCGTGCAGTACCTCGGACGCTGGGACGGCCTGCATGCCCAGGGCGTCACGGTTCGAGCCCGAGACTGGAAGACGGCCGGGGCCACCCGCTACGAGACCCGCATCGAGCTCGGTGACGACCCGGGCCGCGTGGGACACGCCTGGACCTACCATCCGGGTCGACTCGACGAAGGGAAGGGCAGTGACGGGCCGCATCACAACGAGACCGAAGCCTGGGCAACGCGTCTGCTGGACGAGCAGCGGGCCGGTGCCGTCGAGGTCACGGGCGCGAGCAACGTCGCGGACTTCTTCGCCGGGTCGACCTTCGAGCTGCAGGGGCACCCCCACGCCGATCTCGACCAGCGCTACGCCCTGCTGAGCGTCGTCCATCAGGCCGACTTCCCCGAGGTCGAGGCCGGGCACGATGAGGCCGCACCCACCTACACCAATCGCTTCGTGGTCACGCCGCTGGACGCAGGCCCGGTCCGGCCGCCGCTGCGCTCCAAGCCGAACGTCTCGGGCATCGAGTCCGCGACCGTCGTGGGCCCGCAGGGCGAGGAGGTCCACACCGACGCCCGGGGCCGGGTCCGGGTGCGCTTCCACTGGGACGAGGTGTCCGGGACACACGAGGGCCAAACCTGCTGGCTGCGGGTGCTCTCGCCTTGGGCGGGTCCGGGATACGGAGCGAGTTTCATCCCTCGGGTGGGCATGGAGGTGGTGGTCGGGTTCCTCGGCGGCGACCCGGACCGGCCGGTCGTGACCGGATGCCTGTACACCGGGACGAACGTGCCACCGGGCGCGCTGCCCGAGACCAAGACCCAGACAGTTCTGCGCACCCAGAGCACGCCCGGGGGCGAGGGCTTCAACGAGCTGCGCTTCGAAGACGCCGTCGGCCGTGAAGAGGTGTACCTGCACGCCCAGCGCAACCAGCGGAGCGTGGTGCGAGCGGCCCAGTCGACCCGGGTCGGCGCCTCGCGAAGCCTGAGCGTGGGCAAGGACTCCCAGAGATCGATCGGCGGGAGCGAAACGGTGCAGGTCGGCACGCTCAACGCCGAGCACAAGGGCGAGCTGCAGGTGTTCGTCACCGGCGGGGAGCTTCGCAAGATCGGGGATGTTCACGCCCTGGAGACGACCTCGGCGTTTTGGACCGCCGATGAAGCGATCGTTGCCAATGCGGTCGAGCGCGTGTGCTGGTCGTGCACGCCCGGGTCTCAGGCGCTGGATCGTCCGCCCTCGGGCGGTTCGGTGCTCACCCTGGAGCCCAAGCGCGCCACCCTCGAGGCGCTCGAGAGCATCGAGCTGCGGGTCGGCGAGACTTCGCTGCGGCTGACGCCCAAGGGCATCGAGATGCAGGGCGAGCTGATCACCGCCAATGCCCAGCGGCAAATGTGGCTGGCCGCCCCGGCTGGGCGCGTTTCGCTGAGCACCAAGGGTGCCGAGGTGTTTGGTGGGCCCAAGAGCGAGTCTTTGCTGCGGCTTCGGGCCCCGCAAGCCGAGCTGAAGGCGCGGGGCATGGTCAAGCATGCGGGTGCCTCGGTGGTCACCACGGGCACGGACCTCGTTCGGATCGAGGGCGCGACCGCAACCGTGACCGGCCGGACGTCGGTGGGGATCACGAGCGCGGCGATCGACCTTCATGCCGACGGCCTCGTCGACGTCAAGGGACAACCGATCAACCTCAACTGCTAGGCCGATGACGACGCTCTACGAAACCATGGGCCTGCCGGGGCCGGCGGAGCGCGAGGCGGTGCGTCGGCGCGCGCGGGAGGCGTTCGCCGGGCCTTCGGGGCCGCCGGGGAGTCCGCTCGAGCAGGCGATGGGGCTACCGGGTCCGATGCCTGCCGCGACGAAAGGCCGCGGTCGCTTCGGGCGGGGCATCGAAGGCGGCGCGGCCACGCCCCTCATCGAGAAGGGCAGCGAGGGGCGCTGGTGGCCGTGGGTGGCGGCTCTGCTCGTCGGGACCGTGGTCTACGAAGCGCTCGACCATCCCATCGAGGTGTCCGAGGACCTCGACTTCGAGCTGCCCGGCTGGGAAATCGACGGCATCCCGTGGACGGTCGACGTCCTGCACACGCCGGGTCCGCAATACGCCGCGCGCGTCGGTGAGCCGATGCTCCACGGTGGGATGGCCTTGCCGGGGCCGGGGTCGGCCAACGTCAACATCGGTGGCCGTGGGGCATTGACGGTGCAGCACGCCGTGGCGACGTGCCCTCAGACGAACGTTGTCGGACTCCCGCATATCCCCCAGGCCGGCAGCTGGAAGACCACCAACGGCTCGGTGTTCGTCAACGGGGCGCCGCTGCTGCGGGCCGGAGACTGGATCTTCGAGCACTTCGGCGGCTGCAACCCGCTCATCGGCGGCGCGCCCACGGTGAAGGCTGGGCCTCCCGCGAGACCCTGCATCACCCAGGAGGTTCGCTACCTGGGCCTTCCGGGGCCGCTCGAGCGCATCGGCTCGAAGGGCACGCGAATCAAGGTGACTGGCTCGGCGCGCTGGAACCTGCGCAGCATGCTGGCCGCGGGCGCGGCCGGAGGCGTGATGGTCGCGACCGGAGGGTCGCCGCTGGGCCGCTGGGGCGCCGGCCTCATCCTGAAGAACACCGACCCGCCCAGCATCGAGATGGAGCTCGAGGGCACCTCCGAGCACTACGCCGACCTGCGGGGCGACCTCGATGGCGACGGTGAGGACGAGCGTGCCCGCCTGCGGATGAAGAACGAATGCTCGGCGAAGCAGTCGGCCGAGTTCGACCCCCAAAACCCCCGCAACGCCGAGGCGGGGGACATGGAGACGGACTGCGAGACCCCCGACTTCGACATCGAGTTTCCCGACGAGGACGAACGCTGATGAGCCACCCACGAACCGATGCCCTCTTCCGCCATCCCGAACTCGACGCGCAGCAGCTCGTCCGCACCCACGAGCTTCGCCGCGTCGAGGTCGCCCACGACCCTGCGGTGAGCTTTGGGTTGCCGGTGCCGAGGGCGATGGGGCTGGCCCATCCCCAGGTGCAGCAACCGCGCCGGCGCGGACAGCCCGAGGTGCTCGCCGTCGCGGGTCTGCCCCCCGACCTCAGCGGCCCGCGCCTGCTCGTGAGCGCGCAGACGCTCGTCTACGAGGTCGACCCCCTCGAGTGGCTGCGGTGGCTGTTCACCAACGCGGGCTGGACGATCGCGCTCGCCCGCTCGCATCCGGGGCCGGATGGCCCCCGCTACGAGGTGGGAGCGATGCGCGAGCACGACGGCGGGGTTCTCGTTCGGCGCACGATGGCGGTCCGCGGCGGCCCAAGGCTGGTGCGGTGCGATGCCGAGGCGACGATGGCCCAGTGGCCCGCGTGGCACGACGCGCTGTGGGCCTCGCTGCAGGGCTTCGACCTCGGGGCCCCGCAGCGCGGGAGCGTCGAGGCGCTCGTAGCCTGGGACGGGCCGTTGCTGTCCTTCGGCCTGCCGGGCTCGTGGGACTGCCAAGGCGTGCCGAGCGACGACACGGAGGGCGCCGCCTGGGCGGCCATGCCCGACCGCGACGTTCAGCGGGGCGCAACGCTTGCGATTCAGGTTCAGGCCCTGGCGCCAGGGCAGGGGGCCGTGGCGCGTCGCCGCCGGATGTTCGAAGAGCTGCGCCGCGAGACCGCGGCGGCCGGCGGCTCGCTGAGCGGGTTCTTGGAAGCCTCCCGTCCCGAGCTGAAGGCGCACGTCCCCGGCTGGGTCGGCCAATGGCAGGCGCTCGGGCAGTGCTCCGCGGGCGACGTCGTCGTGGTGGTCGTCCAGCGCGAAGAGCACGGCGCGGCCATGGACGTCGTCCTGACCGCACCCGCCGCGGGTACCGACCACATCGACTGGATGCGCGCGACCCGGGCCCTCGACATCGTCATCGCGACGAGCAGCCTCGGCCGCGAGCAGGAGGTCGCATGAGAGACCGCCTCGAACGCTGCGCCCTAAAGCTGTGGCGACGCTGGCTTCGGATGGCGCGCTACGCCCAGCGGACCACCCGAGTGGACGCCTTGCTTCGCTACCGGATCGACAACCACCAGGAAGTGACCAAGGCGGTGCAGGACGTCTTGGCCGGGCGCGAGGGGCTGGTGCACATGCTTCGTCGGGCCCGCCGGACCGTGCGCCATCGGATGCGGAGCCGCATCGAGCGCGAGGTGCTTCGGGCCGCATTTTCGGTGAGCCCCGGAGAGGGCCGAGAGGCGATTGCCCGCGTCGTTCGTCGGGCCGGCTACGGGGTGGGGGCGTCCACCGTGCGGCGAGTCCTCGAGAGACGAGGACTCTGGCCGATATCCCAGACGCTGCGCAGGCGTCACCGGCCGGGCGAAAGCAGGCTATCCCCACCTGGTCTCGCACGTTGTGCCGCGCGCGGGAGCATGGGAAAGGAGGAAAGACGGTGAGCGAGACGAGCCGTCGTCTTCAGGAGAACGTGGTGCAGGCACGCAAGCAGCGGCGGTGGTCGCAGCGCAGACTCGCGGATGAGGCCGGGGTCGCGGTCGAGACGGTGCAGAAGCTCGAGGCGGGACGTCCTTCGGTCACGCTCTCCGTGCTCGAGCGCGTGGCCGAGGCTCTGGAGGTCCCGGTGGCCGTGCTGCTGGGCGAGGGGGGCGAAGCCGGACCGTTCGTCGGGTGGCGGTCGCTCGGTGCCGCCGAGCGGACGTTCGTGCGGGCTCTGGTGGGCTACTTCGCGGCCCGAGCAGGAGGCCGATGATGGCGCGCACGCGCCGGACGAACTCGACCGCTCCTGCCGATGCTCCCCCGGGGACCGTGTCGTGCGGTGACCTGCGGCGCGAAGGGGATGGCCGATGGTTCTTGGGCAGCACGTTCCTGGGGCGAGACGGAGACTCGAACTCGGTCATGGACACGGCGCTGGACGAGCGCGCCGGCGTCGTCGCGGCGCAGCTCGCTGCGGCTCTGGAGCGGGCCTGCGGTGCACTGGAAGGCTGGGGGGATGCACTCGAGCATCAGGCCGGTCGAGACACGTTGCGTCGCTTTCAGCGCTGGAGAGAGGGGCGAACATCGTCAGGTTGGTCCGCGCGACGCGAGGGCGAGTCCCGTCGCGGCGATGAGCCCGAAGTATCGCGAGGCGAGCTCGCCGTTGTCGTCCGGCTGGCGGACGAACTCGAGCGGGCGTGCGAGGCGATGACGCTCGCAGGGATGGTGACGGCCGCGAACTTCGTTCGGCGAACCCTGCTTCGCTACGAGCGGTGGCAGGCGACGGGGGAGTGGTCGTGAAATGCATGCGAGAGCGCCCAGCCAGATGCTTTGGTTCGGTCACTCTTCGCCTTGTTGTCGTCTCTGCTGGAGATGCACGAGTATCGCGAGGTACGCGTCGGCAGGAGTCTCGATGTTCGGCTGCTTTCGAATCCAGCGGAAAGCGTTGGTGTCGGTGGTCCAGGCGAGCACTGTCACGGTTTCGCCGCCTTCTTCGAAGGCCAGCTCGATCACGAAGGTCTCGGCCGTGCCATCTTGCAGGGGGACCGGGACATGGTCGTGGCGTTGGACGACGCGAACATCCCGTTCGGGAACGCCTTCCTTCTCGGCAACTTTGCGTCGGTAGAAGTCCTGCCAGCTCTCAGAGTGGGCCACCGGGCGAGGGTCGTATGCGGTGTCTGTGAGGTCTAGAGTTTTCCTCTGCCGGGGAAATGCGGAGGCTCTCAGGACGGCTGAGCCGCAGAGGGTGATGGGTTGGGGCGGGGGCCGACCTGGCGGTCGTCTTCTGTCCGATCAGAGTCTCCTGCGCGCCGTTCAATCGAGTGGGCACCGAAATTCGATGTCGGTCATCGACTGCAGGATGTCGTCGCGGCCCGGTCCGGCAAGGTCGATGTGAGCGACCCCAGCCACTGTTGGCGGGTCGTCGTCTCCGACGTCGACGAAGTGCACCCATCCGGCGGTCGACAGGCTTGACTCGCTGCCCACTCGGCCGTGAACGCTGACGCGAAGCTGTGGGCCGTCCGTGGAAAGTGGCGACCACGATTGTTTGCCGATTTCGAGCGTGTTCGTGTCCGGCCAGAGCAGCTCGACCTCATACTCGTTGCCATCGATCGTCGTCTCTGCCTCGCACACGTGTTGCTCGGTGAAGGAGTTGATGGCGTAGGTTGACGGAACGTCGAAGTCGACGAGGGGGCGGTCGAGCAGCTCGATCGTGCCGCGGATGTAGGCGCCGGGCGGAACGGTCGGGGTGGGATCGTTGCCGCTGCTCTCCTCGACGCCCTCCCCAGTGGAGAGGTCGGCGCTTCCGCTGGTGGTGCCGTTTCCGGTGGTGCCGTTGTCGGTGATGCCGTGGCTGGTGCCCGAACTGCTGTCGTGGTCGGGACCCGAGTCCCCCGCGTCAGCGATGGTGGTTCCGTCGGTTTCGGTTGCGGCGGTCGGAACTTCCAGGTCGTCTGGCTCGACTTCAGCGCATGCGGTCAGTAGGTCCAACGCGGAGAGGAACACCGCGCTCTTCAATGCCCATCGCGGGTGCATCCGTGGACGGTAGTCGCGCCCAAGCGTGAGCGGATCCGAACCGTCGTGATTCCTCGGCACGTGAGGAGACGCGACTCCTTGCGGGGCGCTGGAATCATTCCAATGCAGCCTCCGAGTCCGTGATGGCGGCAGAGAAATCTGGGCTGGAGCATGACTCTGGCTGCCAGTCGTCGTCGGAGGGAACTCCGGAGAACAGGAGTTCGAGCGGGCACCAGAGCGGGTCGGCGAGCCGGATCTGCAGCGGTGCAAACGACCATGCTCCAAAACCGGAATGCACGAGGTCTCGGTTGCGCGCGTTCATCTGAACCCTCGTCGCGCCGCGCCCGGGAAAAGCAAGGGCGGACTTGGGTCGAACCTCCTATTCGATGCTTCTTCCCGAAGCACGGACGTCGAGAGTGCGAAACCGGGACGGTTCAGGCGTCGTCGCCGTCGAGGCCCTTCCGCGCGAGCTTCGAAGACGCCCATGAGTGCGCTTCCTCGATCGTCTTGACGACGATGTACGGGCTGGGCAGTTCCTGTAGGTGAAAAATGGCGCGAAGGGCGCCGCGAAGCATGGCGGAGCGGATGACGAACGCAACGCCGAGGCAGTAGGAGCGCAGCTCCTCGAGGTGCGCCTTTTGGGCTGCGGCTTGTCGGCGGACGAAGCGAGGCGTGGGCGTCGCAGCTTCGCGCAGGTCGATGACCGCCACGTAGAGCTCGCGTCGCTCGGGGAAGCGGACCGAGGTGTTGGTGAAGTACTCCTCCTCCTCCGATGATGGTGTGCCGCTGATCTTCAGTGTCACCAGCGGCCAGGTCGAATCGTCGAGTTCTACAGGCACCTCTCAGGCTCCGACTTTAGACGCCGCACGCGTGGATGGCTAGCGATGGCCACGGTCCGAGGTTCCGGCTGGGGAGCCAGCCAGTGAGGGTGCTAAGCTCAGCGAGCTGCGGGCGTGAAGTTCTTCGAGGTGTTGGTCGAGGGGAGTGCAGTGCAGGTTCGCAGGACCGAGCACCGAGCCGCTGACATTGCGGCGTTCGTCGAAGGCTTTGCAGCCCTGAACGACGAACTCGACCGGATCTCTGAGCAGCGTGGGTCTCTGCGTGTACTGGTTGATCTCCGCGCGGCTCACGGACGGAACGATGCGGAGTTCGAGGCCGCGATCGATCCGCATCGCAGGCGCTTGTTTCGCAGCGGCAATGCGATGGCGGTGCTGAACAAGACCCAGGTGGGCGCGATGCAGATTCGGCGCCACCTTCGCGCGGACGGGGTCGATGCGCTCGTCTTCGAAGACGAGAATGACGCGAAGAAGTGGCTCCGAGAAGCGTGACCCCCTCCGGCCTTCGCGAAGCGGCTGGTAGACTCGCGGGGGGTCGATGGTCAGTCGCAAGACGCTGGATGAGCTTCTCGTCGAGATTCGGCGACGACGTTCGGTTTTCACCCGGGCCTGGACTTCGGAGATCTTGGACCGGATCGCGAGGGAACTCTCGCAACGCTTCCAGCTTGAGGAGGCTTTGGTTCGATCGCTCATCCGCGAGGAACTCGGCGAGCGGGGAGGGCCAGCTCCGACCCACAAGCCAACGCGGACGCGGTCCGATCTGGCGGCGGTGAACGAAGACCCCCAGTCGTGACCGACCAGGTCCGGCGCGAGGATCGCGAACGAGAGCGATAGTTCCTCTATCCCTCCCCGTTTTGCTTTCGTCGATGATCGAAATCGATCGCTCGGGCCGGCTCGGTCCAGCCCGCTTGTGTCCCGCGGCGTTCGCCGCGGGCCGGACTTTCGCCTTCAAAGCCCTCGACCTCGATCCATCCTCTGTAGAAAGATGGAGCGCATGGGGGAGCTGCAGAGTGCGGAAGTGAGGGCGGCGTTCGAGCGAGCGCTTCTACAGGCGGCGGCCGAGAATATGCGAGCCGCGGCGGCGCTGATCGTCGGCGGTTCTCCGCCGGGCCATGAGGCGCTCACCGACGCGGGAGTGCTGTGCACCGACGCGGGATCGTTGCTCGAGCTGGTCTACAACGAGCGGTTCCGTGCCGAGGCGGCCCAGGATGGTGATGATGACGAGATTCGAGCGTGAGGATGAGGTCGCCAGCGACGCAAGGGGAAGGACACTCGTCTCGGCACTGGAAGATGGCGGCGCAGCGGCGGCTTCGTCAGGTGTTGGCAATGCTCGAGGACGAATCGGCCGAGCCCGGCGACGCATTCGAGTTGCTCGAAGACGCCGAGGCGGCGATCGAGCAGCTGCAGCAGCAGCGGGAGGTGGGCGATGGGTGAGTTGGTGGGGACAGGCTAGCGCTAGCGCTAGCGGGCGTTGGTTCCGGAGGGGATTCGTGCGCTGGGAGGGAACCTGAAGCGAGTCGATGGCGAAGCCGCGCACGTCGCCGACCGCTGATGCGCAGCCGTCGGCACGGCGCATCAAGGCTGGTCGAGCTGCTCGATGGTCGTTTCGATGATGGCGCGGAACATCGCCGGCGTCGTCTCCTGTCCGAGCTTCTTGATGAGCCCCAAGGAGTGGCGCCCGTCGTAGGTCTCGGGGATCTGGTTGTAGAGCGAGCCCTTTGCGAACAGCACGAGGGCGCCTCGGAGAAGGCGGGTGATCGCGCGCGCATCGGCGGGGCAGTCGTCGTCCTCGAGGCGTGAGCGCTTGTCGTAGACGCCCGGCTCGAGCTCGGCGACCTCCTCCGAGTCGAACCTCGACCGATGTCGGTGGAACTCGGTGGGGGCCAGGGGGTCGAGGTTCAGGCGGAGGTAGGTCCAGTCGCCGGTGATGTCGTTGTCGAACCGTTCGAGCTGCAGGCTCGCAGGCTTCGCGATCACCACGGTGCTCCCATCGGTCTCGAGCTCGATGCAGCCGTCTTCGTGGGAGCGCCGTGCACCGCGCAGGTCAAGGCCGCCCGAGAGGGGAAAGAACATGTGGTTGTTCGGGGCCTCGGTGGCGACCTCGTCGAGGATCGCCACGATCGTGTCCAGGTCGGACCAGGCGGCTCGCGGCTTCGTCGAGTTCTGGTCGGCGACGCGGTTGAAGTCGACGACGGTCTTGCGACGCCACTGCAGCTTGGCCGAGGGATTCATCCGCCCAGAATGGTGCGGCGGCCGATCTCGGGCAAAGTGAATTCTGCTGCGGGCGATGTGGTCGCGCAGAGGCGGCCGACTGGTCCGAGCGCTGAGGACGCCGCACGGCGTGCGGGCTCCGCGTGCTACGGCCGAACGGCCGACGACGATGTCGACCTGACGACGCGGTCGCGTTCGAGGCGGCTGTCGAGGTCGGACCTGTCGTGCGAGTGGCTTGGCTTGCGCGACAGGGCGAGCTCGGCACACGCAAGGTCTGCCATGGCAGGAGGTCTTCCTTTTCCCCGTAGTGGGCGCAGATCCCATCTCCTCGCGGGCGATCAAGGTGCCCGGTACGGGCACTATGAGCTATGAACGGTGGTTGGTCACGTTTCTGGGCTGAAACGTGACCAAGTGAAGAGTCGCCGAATAGGTCTTCGGTCCTTGGCGCCCGGTTGGCCGGTTGGCCGGTACAGGTCGGGGTCCTGACCGGTGTCGAAATCTCCGGAGCTAGCGCTAGCGGCAGTACCATTTGCCGAATGACGTGGCCCAGACACTCGGAGGACGAGTTTTGCGACCTGCTCAAGGACATGAAGCGCGGGAAGGCGAAGCATCTCGATGCCGCCCGAGGGAAGGCCATGTGGCACATGGCCTTAGGGGTTTCGAGCTTCCTTCTTAGCTCGCTTGCCGCAGCCGTAGGGGGGTTCCAGCCAGATGCGGAGCTTGAGGTCCTGAGCCATCTGAGCGTCGTAGCGTCTTCGATGGCCTCTGTCTTGGTAGGCCTGGTCACGTTCCTCCATCTTGAGAAGACGGTCGTAGGGCAGAGGGACGTCGGCAACGAGTACGCGTCCTTATTTCGCGAGGGGAAGATTTTTCTCGCTGAGGCGCTTGACGGGCGGGTTGAGGAGGCAAAGTTCCTCGAAAAGCTGGAAGAGCTGCGTCGCAGGTATGACGAGCTGAACAAGGCTGCCGCACCGTATTCGGTGAGTCGTCGATCGGTTGCGACTGCGAGGAAGGGAGACAAGGAGTGGATGAAGAAAGGCGCCGTCAGGACGCGCGAGCGCATTAACGAACAAGAACAGCCCGGCTGAGACCAGGCTGTTCTTGATGAACAAAGCTTCTCCCTTGCTGTCAGGGTCGGCGTAGTTTTCTCGGGCAAATCCTCGCGAGTCCAGAGAAGCAGAGTCCATCGTCATCAAGGTGCGGCTCGTAGGTCGAGCAAGTGCCTAGGGGGGGGCGCGTACCAGCTTTCATGATGTCGATGGGCTCCACAGATCTCTCCTTTCGGGATGCTTCCAGCATCTTCTCGCTTGATGTAGTCGCACGAGATTCGATTTCGATTCCTGCCTCACGAAGAAATCTCCATTTTTCTTGAATACGGCGTTCCTTGGTGGGCTCGGTGGCGGGCGAGAACACCTTCAATCACGTTTCGGCGATATCTCGTGATCGAAGCGCGGGCCGGGGCCGGCGGCCTCGCGGCCGACGTGGACCTCGGTCAGGCGCCGTCGATGCAGACGTCTTCGACGCCCTCGACGTCGACGAGCACGTCTCGGCGTTGGGCATCGACGTCGACGAACTCGTACGTGCCAGGGGCGCTCACGCAGCGCGGGCAGTAGCCCGGCGTCGAGGTCTCGAAGGGGAACGTCGGCTGCTCGCAGCCGATGCACGGGCGAGCCTCCGTGCACCGCGAGGCGGTCTCGTCGCAGCAGTAGCAGCGCTGTGGGCCGGGGGTTCCGTTGGCCGCCGTCGGTCTGAGTTCCACGTCGGGCACGGGTTCAGGATAGGACGGCGGAGCGGAGAGGGCAGGGCGGTCGGCCCTTTTAATCGCGATCGCGGCGTGCGATCATGGTCGTCATGACGCAGCTGGCGATCGACTTCTCGGTGCGTCCTCGAGGTTCGGCGTCGAAGTCCGCGACGCAGGCCCCCTCGTCGGGCTCGACGCGGCCGCCCGAGGTGTACACGCGGGCCGAGGTGCAGCGGTTGCTCGACGGGCCGCTCGGGCGCAACGAGAACACCCGGACGCGGAACCGCGCGCTGTTGGTGGTGATGTGGCGGGCGGGGCTTCGGGTGAGCGAAGCCCTCGGCCTGCGCGTACATGATCTGCGGCCCAACGAGGGCGGGGTCTGGGTGCGGCGAGGGAAGGGCGGCAAGCCGCGGCTCGCGGGGATGGACCCGGAGTCGTTCGAGGCGCTGCAGCCGTGGCTCGAACTCCGCGGCGAGCTCGGGCTGGATCCCGCCGGGCCGGTCTTCTGCACGTTCACCGGGAACGCGGTGGAGTCGAGCTACGTGCGCCACATGTGCCGGCGGTTGCGGACCAAATTGGGCCTGTCGAAGCGGGTGCATGCCCACGCGCTGCGGCACACCCACGCGCACGAGCTGTTCCGCGAGGGGGTGGCCGAGAAGCTGATCCAGGTGCAGCTGGGGCACGCATCGCTGGAGTCGACCGACAAGTACCTGCGGAAGGCGGTTGTGCGCGCGCGCGGATGGTAGCGATCCTGGTCGTCCTTCGCGTCCCGTGCCTATTTGCGGCTGAGCCGAATGGTGCCGTCTCGCATCAGCGCGTCCAGCAGCGTCAGCGAGTCGAGTCGAGGCGGGGTCCGGCGGGACTTGCCCAGCTACAGGAGAACCGCCGCTCGTTGCTCGTCGAGGACATCCGTACCGGAGCAAGCCGAGATCGGCGCGCTACGCTCTCTAGCGCCCTTGGTCGTCGGCCTGCTTGCGCGCGAGGTCGATGGCCTCTGCCTCTGTGCCTGCGAATCCGTTGCCGTGGGAAAACTCGGCGGGCCGGTTTCCACTGGGCATCGGGCACCACCAGCAGAAAGTCCATCTTCCGTCAGGACGGCGATCCATGATGACATCTCCGGCTGTTCCTTTGGCGCTCGTGAAGGCCGCAGCTTTGTGCTTCGTTTCTTCCATGGTCGAACCATCGCACGCGCTGGCAAGGAGCATTCGGTCGCTTTTGGGCCCATCCGTGCCGAGCTCGGCGTCTCACGGCCACCAGGGATCGAGGGTCCAGACGGCGAAGGCGGCCCGGTGCGGGTGGTCCGCTGCTGCGACGGCTCGGAGCGCATCGAAGGGGCCGAGCTGGTCGTGTTCTTGGCGTCGAGTTCATCGAAGTCGTCCTGGTTCCACACGCCGAGGATGAAGGGGGCGCAGTGGCGCTCGGCGTCGGTGTGGAGGTTGTTTACGGCCCAGTGGTAGAGGCGTCGGGGTTTCAGGGGGCGAGGCCGGTCGCGTGCTCGAGGGCGTGGAAGGCTCGGGCGAGTAGGACGATGGCGACGCGGTGACGCGGTTGTTGCCCTCGCGCATCTGGGCATCTGGGCACGGGCACGGATCGCGAAATCGCGGGCTCGTTCGATGTCGACCATGGGCGCAGTAGGGCCGCCCCGGTGGGGCGCATTTCGGACCAGCGTTGACTGGCCGTCCATCTGGCTGGGGACCGGGGCGGTGCGAACGACGTTTTCGGCGTCGTCTCTTGGTGCGAGCGGAATGAAGGTATCCTTGTCGAAAGGAAGCAGGATGCCGAAAGTGTCTATGACCGTGTTCAACGACTTCTTGGTGAAGTCTGGCGCTCCCAAGCAAACCGTCGTTGCGAAGTAAGCCCTCTACGGGCCGCCTCCCCCCCAAGCCGGCGCACTTGGTGTAGCCGAAAGGCATGGCGAGTCGACGTCGTAGCAAATCCGAGCGCCGAGAGTGGGCGCGGAAGTTTCAAGCGAGCGGCCTGAGCGGAGCCGAGT